>CAKOIN010000001.1:0-266908 GCA_934086955.1 uncultured Bacilli bacterium
AACCCCAGTTGAGTATAGAACTCAACTAGGGTTCAAATAAATTCTATTTAATTGTCTACTTTTTGTTGACTAGTTCAGTTTTAGCTCTTCTTTTATTTTTCTAAATCTTTATTATATAAATTTCTATAATACTCACAATTTTTTAACAATTCTTTATGAGAACCACTATCTATAATTTTACCGTTATCTACAACAAAAATCTTGTCAGAATCTATTACAGTTGATAATCTATGTGCAACTATTAAAATAGTATATTCGCCTTTTAAATTATTAATTGCTTCTTGAATTTTTGATTGAGTTTCGTTATCTAATGCACTTGTAGCTTCATCAAATAAAATTATTTCGGTTTTCATAAGTAATGCCCTAGCTATAGCTAATCTTTGCTTTTGACCACCAGATAATATTACACCATTTTCTCCAACCATAGTGTCATATTTATCAGGAAGTGTCATAATGTAGTCATCAATACATGCCATTTTACATGCATTACGAATTTCCTTCATAGATGCATTTGCTTTAGCTAATAATAAATTATCTTTAATAGAAAAATTAAAAATATAAGGATTTTGTGTAATTATTGACATATTATCTCTTATAGTTGAACAACTTAATTCATTTATATCAATATTATCCAGTAATATTTTACCTTTAGTCGCATGATATAATCTTGTTATTAAATTAAATATTGTTGTTTTTCCTGCACCACTTTTACCAACAAAAGCAATTCTTTCATTTGGATTAATTTCAAAATTCATGTTTTTTAGTATTTTTGTTTTATTATATCCAAAAACTACATTTTCAAATTTTATTGTTCCATTTAATTTTTTAATTTTTTTATTACCAAATTTTTCTTTTTTAAATATATCATTTTCAATAACTTCATATATTCTATCTGCTGCAACATTAAATTTTTTATTGTATTCTGTTAATTGAACTATTCCAGTTAACAAATTTTTAATTTTATTTTGATAATTATATATAATTACAAATGTTGGAATGGTTAATAGAGAATTATTATATAAATAGCAGCCAAAAATTATTAATCCTAAATCTGATAATGCTCTTATATTATTTTCTAAATAATTAAAAAGTCTTCTTATATTCATTATATGAACTTGTTCTTTAGTAGTTTGTTCTATTTTATCAGATATTTGATTTAATATAGTTTCATTAGCATTTAAAACTTTAATATCTCTAATTCCTCTGACTAATTCACTTATTAAACCTGTCTTATTTTCTTGCATTATTTTAAGTTTCTTTTGAACTTCATATTGCTTTTCTAAACTTTTTCTATTAATAAGGTAAACCAATACTGAAGTAATTATTGCATATATAAATAAATATTTATTTAAAATAAATATAGTTACTAAAACTCCGACATTTGATATTATATAAGAAACCCAATATGCATATTCCATAAACAAACCAGCAATATCTTGAGTATCTTTATTTAAACGATCAATAAATAAACCTGATGAGTTTTTATCTATTTCTTCTACTTCTAAATTCAAGATTTCTTTTGCTAAGGATTTTTGAATAGAGATTAATGTTTTTTGATAAATCTTTTGATAGAAAAAACCTTTAAAATAAAACATCATATACAATATGATTTCGATAAAAAATACAACAATAGCAGATAAAACTAATTGATTTATTACACCACTTGTAATATTTAGAATTACCTTAGCGGATAACAATGGTATTACGGCACTAATTATAGCTTCTAAAATACTAACCATTCCGTAACCAAGTAAGTTCATTTTTGATTCTTTAATATATTTCCATGTTCTTTTTAAATTCAGCTTGAAATTCTTATTATGCATATTATCTTTCTTATTCACTAAACCAACTCCTTAAAAATAATAAATACATTTTATTCGAATATAAGGATAAATACAAGTCTAGATTTTTAATGAGTTTTATGTTAAAATATATATACATTAATAATAAAGTTGTAAATGTCTTTTTATAAATTCTAAATTGTAAACCATACTAATGAAAATTAGTGTTTTTTTATTTGTGATGTTATAATTATATTGGTGATTAAAATGAAAGTAGCGGTGTTTTCAGATATACATGGAAATTATCAAGCATTAAATGCAATTTTAAATGATATAAAAAAACAAAATGTTGATGAAATAATATTCTTAGGAGATTCAGTTTCACTTGGGCCATCTCCTTATAAATGTATAGATAGACTAATGAAAGAAAATATAACATTCATAAATGGAAATCATGAATTATATCTATTAGATAAAAAATACTATGATGATGATATGAGTGAACAAGAAATTGAACATAATTTATGGGTATTAAAAAATTTAAAAGATGAACATTTAAAATACATTTTAGAACAACCTTTAAAATATTCACTAACTATTAACAATAAAAAATATTTATTTATTCATTTCTTTTTAGAAGATGCAATTTATCCATTTAAACATATAAGTATATTTAAAACAGATGAATATAAAAAAGTGTTTGAAAGTATAGGTTATGATTATTGTTTCTATGGACATTTTCATCAAGGTAGAATAGATGAGTATAAAAATAAATGGTTTTATGGAATAGGTAGTAGTGGTTGTGTAAAAGGTAATAAAACATTTTATTATATTATAGATGAATTAGGAATTAATAAAGTTGAGTTAGAGTTTGATAGAAAAGAATTTGATAAAATTATATTAAGTACTGAATATCCTGATAAAGAAAATATTTCTAGTATATTTTTCGATAAAAAATAGACATTTTTAAATGTCTATTTTAATTGTTATATCGCTAGTTGGATAAGTACAGCAAGGATGAATATAATTGAATTTTATATCGGCTTTTCTTCTCTTATCTAATCCTTCTTCAATTCTAACTGTTCCCCAAAGTAATAATGATCTACAATATCCACATTTTCCATTTTTACATCTACTTCTTGCTGGTATATTGTTACTTTCAAGAGCTGATAATATTGTTTGATTTTCAACACAAATTATATTATATTCTTCATCTTGTGAGAAAACTTTAATTTTATATACTTTAGGAAGTGGTATTTCTACAGATTCTTGTACTTCAGTAGGTTGTACTATAGCTTCTTCTGTCTCAGCATTTTCTTCTTCACTTTCTTTTTTCTTTCTTCCTCTTTTTTTAGGAAGTTCTTCTTGTATTTCGACAACATCAGCAGGAGCAACAGAATCATTGATGTTTTTTTGATATATAGGATAACTTTCAAATCTTAAATCTTTAAGTCCTAAATTCAAAACTGATAATTCATTATTGATATAATCATAAAATTCATAATTTCCAAAACAAAATGCTGTAAATTTAGCTGTAACTTGGCTTTTAATTAAACTAGCAGTTATATTATTAACTTCTTCATCATCGGAATTTATAAATATAACTTTGATGTTAGAATTGTTTTTAGCTAGTTCTTCAAGTTCATACTTATATACAAATTCATTTGTATGTGATAAATAAAATATAGTAATATCTTTATTTAAATATCCATCATTTATAGCTTTTGCCATAGAAACAAAAGGTGATATAAATTCATCATGTGTAATACCAACAATGCTTTTCATATCCCTAATAGTAGAAGGATAAAAGTCACCAGATGGTGCTAGTGATAAAACCATATCTCCAATATTTAAATTATCTAAAATATAATTAGAAACTAAACCATTAGTATGTCTTTTTACTGAGATTCTATAAACATTATCAAGAGCTTCCTTAGGACTACTTGAAAGTGAATAAGTTCTTGATACAGCATTATCATTTATATTAAAAAGCAATGTTATATATTGTCCTGGTCTAAAAGTCGCAAGTGATTCTTTATCAGCAGAAGCAAAATAAAATATTTTAAGATCAGAACTCATTTCAACTATATTTTTAATTATTAATTTTTGAGTACCTGGATGTAATTTAGTAGTAAGGTTTTTAATATTAAATTCTACTGGTATTAAATCAGGGTCTGTCTTGTTTATAATTTTATTTCTTGTTTCACCTAAGTTTTTAAATTTTTTAATATCTTTTCCAGGAGGAAATGATGAAATTTTAATTGCTTTCATTTTTAACATCTCCTTTTTCTATATCGCTAAGTGTTTTATTAGCAATTTCATAACCATTAATATAAGTACTGTCATACCCATGTCCGTAATATGAATAAGCCCCACATAACCTTAAACCATTAACAATAACATCTTCATCTTTATTAGTTATTCTAGATAAAACAGAATCAGAATTAATTAAAGACCAACCATATACAGTACCATCGTATGAACTATCGTATAATGAATAAGTATAAGGTGTTGATATTTCAATTTCTTCAATAAAATCTTTAATATTTATTCCACAAACTGTTTCAAATCTTTCTATTAGTTTACTAGCTATTTTTTCTTTTACTTTATAATAATTTTCTTCATTTATAATGTTTCCAAAACAATCTGTATAATAAAATGCAGTTATATTTAAAATAGTGGTATCTTTTTCAGAAGCTTCTAGGTTTGCTTTGTTTAAACAAGTAACAACTATCGTATTTGAATCTAAATTCTTCATTTTTTCAATTTCTGTATTACTATCAAGTGAATTATATATAAAATATGAATAATTATTAATACCAAGTTCATCTGGGCTCTTATTTAATCCTAAATACACTGTTAATGCTTTTGCCCCAAGTCTTCTACTATTAAGTAATCTAAGTACCTTTTTATCAAGTTTATCTTTATCTATTAGGTCTTCATATATGTTTAATAATGAAGTATTACATATTATATGATTTGTTTTATAAGTTTTACCACTTTCAGTAGTAACACCAACTACAGAATTATTTTCAACTAATATTTTATTAACTCTATCATTAAACCATACTTTTCCACCATAATCTCTTATTTTCTTTTCAATAGCAAGAGATATTTCCATACTTCTATTTTTAGGAATATAAGCCTTATTACTTATTAATTCATAGAATATATACATATAGTGAGCAAAGTTCATATTAAGAGTGGATACACCAAAGTAAATCCAATAAGATTTAATAATATCTTCTATCTTTTTAGGAAGTTTTAGTTTTTTAAATACTTCTTCAACAGAATAGGCAGCAGTATTAATAAAATTAGGATATTTTTCTTTTATAAAATCATAACCTATATTATCGTTACTAATCATATAAAGAAAACCATCGTGAATTTCTTTTGCTAAATCAAAAAATTCACTTAATTTATCTTTTGATTCTGGTTCATAATCTTGTGCTTTTTTAATAAATTCATCTAATCCAAAGACTAAATCATATTCTTCTCTTGGATTATCTGTTTTAATTATTTTATATGATGAAGGTATTTCTAACCATTCAATTTCGTCATTTAAATTAAACTCGTCAAATAATTTTCTGAGTCTACCTTTATTAGTTTCACTACCTAAATTATGTACCGCTCTAAGTGTATTTTCAAATTCAAATCTACCTTTAACAAAACTAGTAGCAAGTCCACCTGGAACAGAGTTAGCTTCAAGAACTAAAACACTTTTACCTTTACTAGCGATTTGGAGAGCAGACATAAGTCCTGCATTACCAGCACCAATAACAATAACATCATAATTATCTTTCATAAACTTGCTCCTTTATTCTCATATTAATTGTAACATTTTTATCAATATAAATAAAGATGAAATATTGAATAAACTTACATACTTGTAGTATAATTAAATTGGTGAAATTATGAGTGAATTTATTAAAAATGCATTATTATTAGAAACTAATTTTCAAGCACAATTAGCATTACTTTTCATTGTAATGTTATTTATAGTTCTAACAATTATATGCTTAACAATAATTAAAAAATCAAAAAAATGAGGGGTTTATGAAAAATAAATTTAAATTAGAACTATGGTGGACAATATGGATTATATATTTAGAAGTAATATATAAGTTTTTTATTATAAAAAATTTATTTACAATTAATACACTATCAGTAATATTATTTAGTATTCCATGGATAATATTGTTAACTATAATAACATCTATATTTAGTGAAAAAGTTAACAAGATATTAACAATTATTTTATCATTTGGAATAACTCTTATAACATTAGCACAAATAGTATATTATAACTTTTATAATTCAATGTTTTCATTCTTATCTTTAACAACTGGTACTGGTCAAGTAATGCAGTTTTATGAAATGATAATATCAGTAATACTTAGAATATGGTACATATTTGTAATAATTATAGTTCCATATGTACTATTCTTGATATTTAAAAATAAAATATTTGATTTTAGAAGAAATAATATTAAATATTTTATAGGCTATTTTATAATATTAGTGTTTTCATTCATCGGAATAGTGATAGTAGTTAATAAAAGTAACAGTGGATTTTATTCTTTAAAAAGATTGATATTTAAAACACATGCTCCGATGTTAACAATTGATAAAACAGGATTACTTACTATGGAAGCAATTGATATTGAAAGATATTTCTTAGGATTTACAGAAGAAGTATATGTAGAACCAACAAATAAAGATAATGATGAACCTAAGGAAGAAGAAAAAATAATAGAATATAATGTAACTGATATAGATTTTGATACTAAAACTGAAGAAGAAACTAATAGTAAAATTAAAAGTATGCATGAATACTTTAAAACAGTGGATTCATCAAATAAAAATGATTATACAGGTCTTTTTAAAGGTAAAAATCTTATATTTATAACAGCAGAAGCTTTTGATACAGTTGGTATAAATGAAGAATTAACACCAACATTATATAAAATGGCTAATAATAGTTTTATTTTTAATAATTATTATCAACCATTATATCCAGTATCTACATCAGATGGTGAGTATATGAATGTTACGAGTTTAATACCAAAAGAAGGAGTATGGAGTTTCTCAAAATCGAGTAATATTAGTATGCCATATGGAATAGGTAATATGTTTAAAAAAGAAGGATATATTACTTATGGCTTTCATAACCATAATTATAATTATTACAATAGACAAAAATCACATAAAAATATAGGTCTAACATACTATGGATGTGGAAATGGTCTTGAAAAGAAAATGAATTGTAAACATTGGCCTAATAGTGATAAAGAAATGATAGATGGAACAACTAATTATTATATTAATAGTAATAGTCCATTTATGATTTATTATATGACAGTAAGCGGTCATTTAAATTATAATTTTAACGGTAATAATATGGCTTATAGAAATAAAAGTAAAGTCAAGGATTTAAAATATAGTACAGCTGTTAAAGCTTATATTGCAACACAAATAGAACTTGATAAAGCAATGGAAAAATTATTAAGTGAACTTGAAAAAGCTGGTAAATTAAATGATACTTTAATAGTAATCGCACCAGATCATTATCCTTATGGATTAACAACAAAACAAATGAACGAAATAAGTGAATTTGATAGAAGTGATAAATTTGAAAAATTCCATACGACACTTATAATGTATAATCCAACAATTGAAAAAACAGAAGTAAATAAAGTAATAAGTAGTTTAGATATCTTGCCTACAATATATAATCTGTATGGTCTTACATTCGATTCAAGATTATTAATGGGAAGAGATATATTTAGTGATAATGAACATATAGTTATACTTTCTGATAGAAGTTGGATAACTGATAAAGGAAGATATAATTCAGTAACAAAAGAATTTAAAAGTAATGGCGAAGATGTAAGCCAAGAATATATTGATGAAATAAATATAAAAGTTAACCAAAAATTTAGTATGTCATCATTAATACTAGATAATAATTATTATAAGAAACTAGGTATAAAATAATGAAAATAGTAGTAAAAGATTTTGATTTAAAAAGTACAATACTTAGTGGTTCTTGTTTTAGAGTAATAGAAGAAGTAGATGGAAGTTTCACTAATATATTAAAAGATAGAGTTATAAATATAAAACAAAATAAAGATGAATTAGTAGTTACATCTTCAAATAATGATAATTTAGAGTCAGTTATTAAAGAATATTTTGATTTAAATAGAGATTATAATGTGATTAATCAACAACTTATTAACAATGATGATAAAATGATAGAAATAGTATCTAAATGTAAAGGATATAAAATAATAAATCAAGATTCATTTGAAATGTGTATAAGTTATATAATAAGTCAAAATAATAATGTTAAAAGAATAAGCAAAGCTATATTAGATATAAGTAATAAGTATGGAAAAACTGTAATATTTAATAACAAAGAATATCATTTATTTCCAACATATGAATCTATTAAAAATATATCGTTAGAAGAATTAAGAAGTTTTAAAGTTGGTTTTAGAGCAGAATATATAAGAGATTTTTTAGATAAATATGAAAGTTTAAAAGATATAAACAGTTTAAATACTAAAGAAGCAACAGCTGAATTAATGAAAGTAAAAGGAATAGGTTTAAAGGTTGCTTCTTGTATATTGTTATTTGGTTATAAAAGGTTAGACACTTATCCGATTGATACTTGGGTTAAGAAAAGTATATCAGAAATTTACAATATTAAAAACGATCAAAAAACAATAGAAAAGTTTGCAGAAAATACATACAAAGAATATTCAGGTATAGCAATACAATATTTATTTCATAGTAAAAGAAATGTATAAAAAATAGTGATAACATATTTAATATTTTAGCTAAATATGTTATCATTTTATTATGAAGAATAAAATAGGACTAACAATTATATTTATATTACTATTAGGAGTAATTATGTTACTATTTGCAGGGATAATGCATAAGTTAAATGCAGAGTCTTTGAATGAAGGTTTTTACTTATTAGGCGATACTGAAATGAAGATAGAATATGGCAATAAATATGATGAACTTGGATATGTAGCAATAGTTAATGATGTGGATTACCATAGTAAAGTTATAGTAGAAAATAATGTTGATGAAAAAAAACTTGGAGAATATACTATAAATTATTATTTAACAGTTAAAAATCATAAAAAGAGTTTGACAAGAACAGTAAAAGTTGTTGATAATGTTAAACCTATAATAAAAATAAATGGAGATAAGGAAATATATTGTACTGTTAATTTAAATGATTGTGAATTACCAAAATATGAAGCTAGTGATAATTACGATGGCAATATTACTGATAAAGTAGTTATAGAAAATAATGTTGATATGAGTAAAAAAGGCACATATGAAGCTAAATATAAAATAAAAGATAGTAGTGGGAATGAAGCAGAAGAAATAGTTAAAATAAATGTTAAAGATAAATTTGAACATACATATGTAAATATATCAATTTCAAAACAAAAATTAACTTACTATGTTAAAAATAAACCAGTATTAGTAACAGATGTTACAACTGGTAAAAATAATGCTACTAAAACAGGTAACTTTAAAATAAGAAATAAAGTAAGAAATACATACCTTACAGGTAAAGACTATAAATCATTTGTTAAATACTGGATGGCTTATTCAGGAAACAGTTATGGAATACATGATGCTTCTTGGAGAAACAAATTCGGGGGATCAATATATAAAACAAATGGCAGTCATGGATGTGTTAATGTTCCAACAGATGCAGCAGCAAAATTATATAGTATGTTAGAAGTAGGCACACCAGTTTATATTAAGAGATAAAAAATAGTTGCATTTATAAAACTTATATGTTACTATTTATTAGAGGTTAAAAATATGAGAGAATTGAAGTCAAGAAAATTAGTTATTTTCAAAAAGAAATGTACTAATATTGTTGATTTTAATTCTTTTTTAAATTCTCATTGATTTATTCAATGAGATTTTTTTTGACCTAATTTATTGTTTTAAAAAGGAGGAAAATATGAAAAACAGTAAAATGTTACTCGGAGTTAATGATAAACCACCATTATTAAAATGGATATTATTATCATTGCAACATGTATTCGCAATGTTTGGAGCAACAATTCTCGTTCCGATTTTAGTTAATAAGGCAGCAGAAAGTGATGTGCTATCTATACCAGTAGCACTAATAAGCTCAGGAATTGGTACTTTAATTTATATAGTATGTACAAAAGGAAAATCACCAGTTTATCTTGGAAGTTCATTTGCATTTATTACACCTATGATAGTTGCATTTGCTAAATGTGGAAAAGCAAGTGTATTTACTGGAATAATGGCAGTAGGATTAGTTTATGTATTAGTAGCTTTAATAATTAAACTGGTAGGTAAAAACTGGATAAATAAATTATTGCCACCAATAGTAGTTGGGCCTATGATTATGATAATAGGTTTATCACTCGCACCAACAGCAATAGAAGAAATAGGATTAAACTTAGAGAAAGTACCTTGGAAAAATATAGTAGTTGCATTAATATCATTCTTAACAACAGGAATTCTTGCGGTAAGAGGAAAAGGATTTTTAAAAGTAATACCATTCTTACTTGGTATGGTAGCAGGATACATTTCTTCAATAATACTAGGTATGGTAAACTTAAAAGATATATTTGAAACAAGTTTTATAGCTATACCAGATTTTTATGTACCATTTGTACACTATAAATTGAATTTTGCAGCATTATTAACAATTGTACCAATAGCTCTTGTTACTATATCTGAACATATAGGTGATCACAAGGTCTTAAGTGAAATAATTGATAAAGATTTAATAACAGATCCAGGACTTGATAATACACTTATGGGAGATGGAATAGCAACATTTGCAGCAGGTTTAATTGGAGGACCTGCTAACACAACATATGGAGAAAATACATCCGTTGTTGGAATGACAAAAGTAGCATCAGTTTGGGTTATCGGATTAGCAGCAATAATAGCAATCATATTTGGATTCTTAGGACAATTAACAGCAATTATTTCATCAATACCAAGTCCAGTTTTAGGGGGAGTATCAATATTACTTTATGGATTTATATCAGTAAATGGATTAAAAATATTAATTCAAAACAAAGTAGACTTTGAAAATACAAAAAATGTAATAGTAGCTTCATCAATGTTAGTACTTGGTTTAGGTGGAGCAGCAATATCAATAATTACAAAAAATATTTCAGTATCAATATCAGGAATGAGTTTAGCAGCACTAGTTGGAATATTATTAAATCTATTTATAAAGGAGAGTAAATAATGAAAGAAATTATATTAGATCATCCACTTGTTACACATAAATTATCAATATTAAGAGATAAAAATACAGGTACAAAAGAATTTAGAGAAATAATAAGTGAAATAGCAATATTACTGTGTTATGAAGCAACAAAAGATGCTACACTAGATGATACAACAATTGAAACACCACTTACAAAGTACGATACTAAAAAGTTAAATGAAGATAAATACGCATTTGTACCTATATTAAGAGCTGGGATGAGTATGGTTGATGGCATTATTAAAGTAATACCAAATGCTAAAATAGGGCATATCGGACTATACAGAAATGAAAAAACACTTGAACCAGTGGAATATTATTATAAAATGCCTGACAAAATAGATGAGAGAGAAGTATTTGTTTTAGATCCAATGTTAGCAACAGGAGGAAGTGCAATAGCAACAATAAATAGATTAAAAAAAGATGGTGTTAAAAAAATAAAATTTTTATGTATAATAGCTTCTCCAGAAGGTATAGAGAAACTAAAAAATGCACACAATGATGTACAAATATATTGTGCATGCAAAGATAAATGTTTAAATGAAAATGGTTATATATTACCAGGTTTAGGAGATGCAGGAGATAGAGTTTACGGAACTAAGTAAAACACATTAAAACTTATACAAAAAAACAAATAAAATGTTATAATTAAGTTATGATAAAGAAAATATTAAAAGAAAATTATTTATATTTAATAATTATAATACTTCTTATTATAACTTTTTTAATTGTAAAAAATACTAGTTTATATAATAAAATAGTTGATATTGATTATAGTGTTATAGAATTTATAGGTAATCATGTTGACAAAAGATTAACAGCAGTTTTTAATTTTTTAACAAATTTTGGTGATTGGTACATACCAACTATAATTATCGTGTGTATTTTATTATTTATTAAAAATAAATGGTGTTTTACATTAATAACAGGAAGCTATGCAGTTTCAGGATTTGTTGTATTAACAACTAAATTGTTAGTAAGAAGACCAAGACCTCTTGTGGCATTAATAGACATACCTAAGAGTTATAGTTTTCCAAGTGGACACACATTAACATCAATAGTATTTTATATAGTACTTTGGTATTTACTTACTAAAAACACAAATAAGTTTAATAAAGTAGTGTTTTTTACTTCATTTATTTTATTAGCGGTGTTAGTTGGCTTTTCAAGAATATATTTAGGAGTACATTTCTTTTCAGATGTAATGGGAGGCCTTCTTTTAGCAATACCTTGCACTCTTATGTGTTTAAATATAATAAGTAAAAACTTTGGAGAAAAATTAAAATGAGAGGTTTAGTTTTAGAAGGTGGAGGAGCAAAAGGAGCATACGAAGCCGGAGCTATTAAAGCACTTCAAAAAAAGAAAATATATTTTGATGGTGTTAGTGGAACATCAATAGGTGCGATAAATGCAGCATTTTATGCCGAAAGAAATCTAACGGGTCTTTATAAATTATGGGAAAGTACAGATAGTAGTGAACTATTTGGAATTGATGGAGAATTTCTAAATAATATTTCACATTTAAAGTTTAAAAAATCTGAAATAAAAAAGAATAAAGAAAGTATAAAATCAGTAATTAAAAATTTTGGTATAGACACTAAAAATATAAGAGCATTATTAAATAAATATATAAAAGAAGATAGATTAAGAAAAACAAAAATAGATTTTGTACTTGTTACATTTAGTATAAATGATTTAAAACCAGTAATAGTACATAAAAATGATATACCAAAAGGAAAAATACAAGAATACATAATGGCAAGTGCATATCTACCTGGATTTAAATTTGAGAAAATTATTGATAATAAATATTATATAGATGGTGGAGTTTATGATAGATGTCCAGTTAATGAATTAATTGATGCAGGGTATGATGAAATATTCGTAATAAAAGCTTGGCAAAATAAATTAAAATATAAAAAGAAACCTGGTATAAAAATACATGAAATAAAGCCAAGAGAAGACCTAGGTTCTGTTTTAGTTTTTACAAAAGAAGTATCTACATACAGAATGAATTTAGGCTATTATGATACTTTAAAATACTTAGATAATCTGGATGGAAAGAAATACTATTTTAAATATTATAGTGACAAGTATTATGATAATCTTTTCGATAAAATATGGTATAAAAAAATAATTAAAAAATATAATAACAATATAGTACCTAAATCAAATAAAGATTTCATTATTAAAATAATAGAGAAGGTATGTAAAGAACTAAATATAGAAAGATTTAAAATATATAACACACCATATCTACTTACTAAATTAAAATATAAAATGATAGAAAAAAGAGATAATTATTATTACGATTTTATTAAAAATATAAAAGTAGATTTTGAATAAATTATAAAAAAACTATTGCAAAAGTATTAAAAAATTGCTAAAATACTTTATGCAATGCAGGTATAGTTCAACGGTTAGAATGTGGCCTTGCCAAGGCTAAGATGTCGGTTCGATTCCGATTACTTGCTCCAAAATAAAAAATAACTTACGAATTTAATTTTCGTAAGTTTTTATTTTATATAAAAATAGAAATGATTATCAAACTTATACCTATAATAAGGCTAATATAACCATATATACTTATAAAGTTACAAAAAGTATTTGACTTTCGTATTTTTTTTGTTAATGGTGGGAATTTTAATTTTGTAAAAAATATTGGATTAGAAATCATACCTATTGAAAATATTATAATTAAAACTCCAACCAAGCAAATTATAATCTGAATTTTTATCAATCCTTTCTCTTATTTGATTCTATTCTTTAATAAATAAGTTTTTATAACCTTTGATAAGTAGTTTCTTGACTAATGTTTTTATCAGCACTTTGATTTCTAATTGTCTCGTCCAACTGAGAAACTATATTGGAGTCATAAGTTCTATTTTGAACAGTATAATTATTTTGCTTTTCATTATCTAATCTATTAACTGTTTCCATATCAACATAGCTTTCAATTATTTTGGCATCATATTCATCTTTAGGTCTTGATCCTTTCTTTGAATAGTATATGCCTTCTAATGACTGCATTTTATAAGAAAATCCATTATGTTTTCTTGGAGTGTTTGAAAATAACATTGAAGCATAACTTTCTGAAAGATGACTTTCATTAACAACTAATCCATTGCTTTTATCTTGATCTTGATAATAGTAATCTTTTAAAACAACTTCATTATTTGACAATCGACTAAATAAGAATAGTCCTATGCTCATTTCCGTGCCTTTATAATTTATTTTAAATTCGTGTCCACTCTGTTCTTTATGATCCATATTACTTACAAATTCAAAGTCTTTACTTTGTTGCACTAAAGAATATAGCAAAGGTAGTTGTTCTTCATTTATAAATAAATCCAAATCTCCATGGTATCTTTCAAGCTCATGATTTGTGGCTAAATATCCCATCAGACCGCCTGTATAAAAACAATCAAATTGTGTACCAATTAACTTATTAAAATTATCGAATGCTTCTACAACAAGTCTATGATTTTCGGTTAAAGGCATTTGTGGATGTTCCATATTCATACTTTCAATCCATTTAAGTCTGTTTATTAAATCATCAAATGATTTATATTTATCTGGATTTAAAGAAATTATTAAATCTGCATTGGAAATAATTTGTTCAACTGTTAATAAATCTTTTCCTAACATATTTTTTAAAGAAACTAGTATTGAATCAATTGAATCATTAACATTCAAATTAGATAATTTAGAAATTAAATCTTCACATACTAGTTTATCTTGAATTCCTGATAAAGCCGCGAATTTGTAGACTATTTCGCTTATCTTAATTGTTCGATCATTTATTACCTGAGTTTTATCGTTTTCTTGTTTTGATAAACCGTTGCCAAGTGAATTAAACTCGACGATTTGACCTGAAACAAATTTAGAAAAGCATTCAGCATATTTCATAATTGATATTTCAAGATCTTCAACTGTATCGCACTTGCTTAAATCAAAATCAGTAATATCACCAAATCCACGACCTTTAAACTCTATCAAATGACAATTAGGAATGTTGGCTATTTGTTTTCCTATAACATATGCCTCAGCATCATCTGCATAATTCAATTTGTCTTCCAACGAACGAATGTCTACACCACTTAACTTTGAATATATATCCCAAGAATTTGGTATTTGAGCGATTAAATAAATCCCAGATTTTATTGGCTTAATATATATTCCAACCTTAGCTGCATCTTTTGACTGTTCTTCAGTTATTTCATCAAGGTACATTAACTTGAAATTATATTGATTAACTTTTGATAATTTATTTATATTTTGTAATTTAAAGTTTGTTGCTTCTAATACCATTTCTATTTCATCTTTTGATAATTTTTTGAGCGACTTAGAGTGTATATCTTCTAATTTTCTAAATATTTCTCTTCTTTCAGGTGTAATATTTGAGTAAGTACCGAATTCATTATAATAATTTAATTCAAAAATGTCTTCTTCAGTCATCTTTCCAGTTTGTACTTTTTCTTTTAAGGCTCTTATTCGTAATTCATTAATAATATAATCGGCAACAGTAGATTGAGCAAAATCTCGATTTATCAAATAGAAATCTTCTAGTGCTTTTGTTCCAGCAAAATGGCTTAAGTCAATACCAGTTTCAGATTTAACCATTTTACAAATAATCGAAAATCTATTTTCATTATTAAAAGCTCCGGCATAGCCAAATCCGCTTAGAAGATTAACAATATCAAAAATATCAATAATAGTTTTCTTTATTTCATCTATATTGTGTGCAGAGTATAATATCTTTTCATTAACAATTGTTTTCAACCATCCAGTTAACACATCCGTATATTGTTGTGTGAGATCATCATAATCCCATGATGTACCATTATGACTAGTGTACTTCCATCCATTTTCTTGTATTAGTTTGGTTACAGTTCTATGGTCTTCACTGTTTCCGCTATCCCATTCTCTTGATTCCTGAGTTGGTGGTTTATATTTATATTCTAATATATTACTTAAAAAAACATTGACATAAGGAGAGACAGAAGTACCTTCATATCCAACAATATGAGCAGTAGGATTAGCTTCTCTCATCATATCCAGTTCATTTTTAGGACATAATATATAACCATTATCGGTAATTGGAACACTATCCCAACTAAATAAATCACATTCTGTACCAGCAATAATTTTATCTTTATTTTTTGCTAAGGGCATGAAAATAGCATATTTAGTTTCATCCCATCCACCATAGGTATGAGATTTAACGGCCCCATTCAAACAAAAGTGAGCAGTATTTCTATAGCTCTTAAATGGTATTATATATGTCTTTTTCTCCCCATCAATAGTACATTTAATGGTCCAATCAGCAGTTTTTTTTGTTTCAAATGGTGTCTTAACTGCACCATATGGAAAATAATTAGTTTTGTGAACCATAACCAAATCATCTAATGATTGGATAGGTTTATCTATATTTTTAATTCCAACACCAATCATATCTTCTGTTAATATAAAAGTTTTTCCTTCTTCTATAGTTTTTTCATAAAGTTCTTTCAAATCCACAATTAATTCTACCGCCTTTCACCTTAGTATAAATACACTATATTATTTATTTAATCTAAGGATATACACTATCTATTTTTAGTTTATCATAAAGATAATACTTTTTCTATGTTAAATAACAAGACAAAAAAGATGATGGCTTATTACTTTAAACCATCATCTGTTATTTGTATAGTATCATTGTTACCATCAAATTTAAAACTAACTGTATATATTATAGTCTTTTCAATAGTTAAATCAGATTGCTTAATATCTATTATTCTTTCAATAGTAGGACTTGTATTAATAGTTACTATTTTTGATTTTACTTGCTTAATAAATTTTGAAGCATTTTCTGTTGAACTAGTAAATATAGCAGAATTATACTTGTTACCATTATAATTTATTTGAGCAATGGCTTCATCAATATCACTTACTATTATAGAATTAGAATAATCTAAATTAGTATTTTCATTTATATATAACTGAATATTTAATCCTGAATTAATTATTTTATTTATAAATTCTAAATGAGTTGTATCTTCAACATATAAATCGAAATTTTCATATCCGCTAATAATGGTTTTATTTTTAGATTTATTTAAAATCATGTTTTGTAAATTACGATTACCTATACATATAACTAAATCTATATTTGCAAAATTAGATAATATTTCATCAAAATTATTTGTAATATATATTTGTACTAAATACTTAGAAATATTAAATTGTTCTAAAACATTTTGAATAATTTGAATTAATAACTGATTGGTTCCAAACATAAATTTATCGTTTGTAAATATTGTTGTATTACCAGCCATTATATTTCTTAAAGCTATTTCTATAATAACATAAGGATTTCCATCGCTGATAACAACAACATTTCCATAGTCCATTATCTGTGTTCCATAGATTATTTTTTTATCATCATCTTTTTGTGAAAGAGTAACATCCCCATATAAAGTATTTTCATTTTCTATATTTGAAAATATATTATTAATAATATCAAAATTTAATATAAAACCATTGTCATTATTTTTATCTATACTGCTTGCATTTTCAATATTATCTTTATTTGCTTCTATAGCAATTTTTATTTGATTTATAATATCTTTTATATTTTTACTTAATGCATCTTTATTTACAGTTAAAGCATTTGACATAATTTTATTAATATTATTATCTTCCATAGCTAACACCTCTTTCTATATCCATTTCATCAGTTAATTCCATTGCTTTAGCATACATTTCTTTTTGCTTTTCATTTAGATTTGATATATCGATATATTCACCATCTGACAATTGATCTAAAGCTAATCTAATTTGCATTACGACTTGATTTTCTATATCAATTTGTTGATCTCCATTATCAATTCTAGTATTAAATAATAAATCACCAATTTTAGTTCTACCATTATTTTTATCATATATAATAGCAAAGTTAGGGTGCATAATTATTCTAGTTGTTTCTGGATTTAGACCATAATTACTAGCTAATTCTGTTACTAAATGTTCACTATCAGCATAATCACCAATAGCAGTTGCTAATCTCCTTGGATCTTCTTTAGTTACAAGTTCCAATTTTTCTAATGTAGTTAAAGATTTATTTGTAAAGTTGTGATCATCATATTCAATATAAGTATCATTGTGTGGAGTAATAGTTTCACCATTAAATGTTTTTCTATTATCTCTTTCTTCTAAAATATATTGTGTTGTAGAATCAGCTGTATATAAACCTCTTTTAAGTTTTATAGGCTCTGTAAAAGGTAAAGGTCTCGAAATATGCCCTTTATCAACAATAGATTTTTGCTTTAATGATTCGGCAATATCATTATATCCAAGACCAACAGTGACTTTTCCTAGTCTTAAACCATCATATTGTTCTTGAGAAATTTTACCGCTTTCAAGCATTTTTCTATATACTTTTTCGTCTTCTTCAATTAAATCATGTGCAGCTTGTTTATATATATCGAATATTTCACTTGTAAATCCTGTTCTTCCTAATTCAGGATGTTCTCTAGAAATTCTAGTAAATGTTTTATCAGGTATTTCTATATTATCAAAACATAATACATCTTTATTTCTCCATACCCAACTTTGAGCAACTATATTTCCTTTATCATCTCTTATAACAAATACACGACCATTTTTATCAACCATACTATGTTCCATGCATACTTCAGCACAATCATTTAATTCTTGACAGCAATCAGTTAAAGTACCAATCGCCATAGCTAACGGATCATCAAGTCTTAATGTTTCATATGTATAATTCCCACTTACTTTTTTAACATTTTGTTCAATTCTAGGAATACTACTGAAAGTTCTTTGTTTACCATAGTTATATATTTGTTGTAATTTATTAAAATCTTCCTGACTATATCCGGCAATAGCTGATATTTCAGCTGCTCGTTCATTACCAACATTAACAGAAGTAAATTTATTTTCTTGAACATAACTAACAGCTAGCTCCCAAGTTAAAGCTCTATTGCTATTTACAGTTTTAATATCAGAAAATTGTTTTTGAATATTAGCAACCATACTTACATATTCTGGATTATTCATAATTTTATCCATATTTGAAAGTAAGAATTCTCTAAAGTCAGGATCATACTTTAATTCAAAGCCACCAAATAATTGATGAGCTCTATTAGGTGTAAGCATTGGTAAATCTCTAAATTTTTCAAAAATATCTCTAATAGCTTGGGTAGATTTTGGATAACTTTGAGTATTAATAGTTAGTGTATATGATCCATCATCATCTTTACGATAAAGTTGACTAAAAATATCTTTAGAAAAGTCAATATTAACATTTTCTTTTTTTAGTGATTCTAAAAGATTTAATAAAGTTTTATTGTCAAATAAATCAACAAAATTAGCATTTCTTACATGATTAATCATTCGTTGATATGCTTCCTCTGCATTAATTGTAGGGGAAGATTCAATAGTGGTATGAATTTTACCATCATCACCTATGTAAGATATCGATTTTACACCATAATAAACCTCTTTTTGACCATATTTACTTATTTGATTATCAAGTTGTTCAAAAATATATCCTTGTTCAGCATCAATTTTTTTAGGTAAATCAGTTAATAAATCTTGAAGTTTTTTAAATCCTCTTTGATCTTGATCAAAAGCACCGAAAGAATAGGCAAGTTTAAGCATAGCATCTCTTGCTTCAGCATTAGTGGCGAAACTCTTGATTTTCATTAAATTACTCCAATTTTGACCAGATGTCAAAAATTTATCTGCTTCATTAATATCAAAGTTTTGCATTACTACAAAATCAGGAAGAAACTTTCCACCAGTTTTGTCATACCAATCTTTCATCAGTTCTATTTGATGTGACTTTATCATTTCATCAACTGTTTCAGCTCTATTAAATCCTAATTTTATACCTTTTTCTTCACCGAATACATCTAAATATTTTATTAAATCTTCTTTTTGATAACTACATCTTAGTAATGGAGTAGCTATTGATTTACCTTTTAAATATGGTAACCATTCTTTATGTTCTTTTAATGTTTTAAATGACATATGGTTTGTATATACATAATTGTAATTATAAAAAGCATTTTTTAATTCTTTTGGGGCATCATCATCTAAAAATAATTCAGGATTATTTATCTTTAAAAATTCAGGAGCATCTTCTGGATAATAAGCTATATTACCAAGCTTACTCTCTTTAGTAATCATGTTTTCAATCATTTTAGATATTTCATCAACACTTATACCATTTTCAAAATCGATATTATCTTGACCAAAATTAATATATTTTCCATTTCTTATAGTAATGTCTTTACTTATATATTGACCAATACCATCCATGTATCTTCCATATTTAGCACACAATTCTAAGAAATTTTCATTACCATATACTTTTAATAATTCTAAATCACTATATCTTTTATTGGAAATACGATTACGACCTGTATCTAATAATATTCTATTATTAAAATTAATACCATTTTTATCGCCAAATGCAATAAATAAATTTTTATCTTTTAGTGCTTCAATAAGTTCTGGGTGTTTTTTTATATCATCAAAGTCTAATTGTCCAGTATAAAATCTATTAGTTAAATTTTGTTTTTCTTCTGCTGTAATAGTATTAAAATTATCTAAATTAATAAATATATTAGGATATTCTTCTATCATTTCTGGAACATTAGCTAGATATGAATAATCTAGTTTACTATTGCCACTAACTATACTATTATAAATTGATTCTCGTAATGCTTTTTCTATAGCTTTTTCATCATTAATCTCGCCATTTAAACTTTGAATAGTTATTTTAGAAAGAGCAGCTCCATATTTAGAACATAACTCTAAGAATTTTTCATTACCATATCGTGAAATGTATTCATCCATAAAATTAACAGAGTTAGGTAACATCATTCCATGACCATCATCTAAACCAGGGAGATTTAATGTTATTGATGCCTTTATAATACTTTGCAAATCTTTATCTACTAAATACTTAACACAATCTTTATGTTGACACAAAAAATCTGGATTTAGCAAATTTTTATAAAATGCATCCTTTAGTTCTTTTGGAGCATCCATGTCCACAAAAAGTTCTGGATGGTTATCTCTAAATTCACCTGTAACCCAATCATAATTTGGACTATTTTTAAATGTATTAAAAATTCTAGCAGAATTCAAAAATTTAGCAAACTGTTCTTTAAATTCTTCATAAGTCAAATTTCCGTTTTTAAAGTCAATTCCTTCATTACTTAATAATCTATATCTATCTTTATAATAAGATCCAAGTACTTTAAGCATTTCTAAATCAGGTGACCAATCGTATGCTTTATGAGAAAAGAATCCAGTTTCTTGATCAAATTTTATAATATTATCAATACCAAAACCAGAAAGTATTATTCTTTGTTTTTTATCAAGTACACATACAGAATCATCATAACTTAGTAACTCATCAGTTGAACTTAATTTATCAATAATCTTTAAATTCAAAGATGAAGCCCATTCAGGAACACTATAAGTATTTCGAATACTGTTGTTATTAATAATTACCACTGGTGATTCATATTCCAAAATATACTCTTTAATAGCATTCTTGAACATAGTATCTAAATCTTTTCCAGGAACAAAGAGATTAGATAAACTATAAAGCTTATTTGCTTGTGCAATATGTCCAAATACATCTGGATATGTAAAAACTAATTCTTGGAGTTTACCTAAACCAAAATTATTTCTAATGAATAGATCAATATAAATTGCGGGATCCATAAAGTAATCAACTGGAATATTTTTGAATATGTCTTTATATTCAAGTAAATCTTGTATTTTTAATTTTCTATCGAAAAATCTTTTTTTAACTTCCTCTGGAATATTAACATTTACTAAAAAGAGATCTGGGTTTTCATTTATAAACTCTTTTGGATATTTTTTTGTTAAAAATAACATATTTGTATTAGTGATTTGTTGTCTGATTCTTTTAAAGCAAGCATTTTTAAATTCCGAAACATCCATATTTTTTAATTCTTGTTCAAATTCTGTGACTGTTGATATACCTTGTTTATCGTTATAAAACTCTGACATACACATAGGCATCATTTTACTGAAAATATAAAAATCTTCTTTAGAAAATTTATAAAAATCAATATTTTTTTCTAATCCTAAAAGATCTAACATCAATTGAAAATTATTTGTTGTAACAACATGTGATTTCAAATTTTTTTGTTTTATTTCTTCTAGTTGTAGAGAAGATAAATTAGATAAATCATCAATGGTTAATGAGCAGTTATAATATTTATTTTTAAATTCAGTACTAAAAATATCAGTTAAAAACAATGAAGGATTCATTTGAATTGTTTTTTCATCAAAATCATTAGAATTTATATAAGTTTGAATATTATCTAGATTTCTGATGTTACATCCTTTAAAATTACCATTTCCATAATATTCTATTAACTTAAAATCTATATTAGCTTTTGTTTTAGAAAAATCTGCTTTATGTTCTGCATCAGATACTACTGTAAAACCCTCCCATGCCTCAAAAGGAATATTACTTAAATCATAGCTTAATAATTGGTCTTGTAGTCTAAGATATTCTCCAGCAACTCTTTGTTCTTCTGCAGCACTATCATAATTAACATCATTTTTATGTTCTTCATAAGAAGCCTCATAACCTTTTGCTAAAGCTAATAATTGACTTTTAATTTGCTCGAATTGCTCTAAAGTTATTTTTTCAGTCATAAGTACACCGCCCAATACTATCTATTATTTATAATTATATCATAAAATTGATATTTATAATGATTCTATTTTTATATGTGAAAATAAAGTTGTACAAATAATAAAAATAAAAAGAATAAATAAATTATAATTAAATTTATCTTTTAATAAAACTATAAAAATGTTAAAATATATCCGTATGTGATATAGGAGGTAAAGTATGAGTAAATTAAAAACAGGATTATCATTAATTGTTTTAGGTAATGTTTTATATTTAGCATATACATTTTTCACTAAAGGTGGAAATAGTTCTTTTGGAGACTTTGCTAGTGGAGTATTACTTGGCATTTCAATAGGGGTAAACTTAATAGGAATAGTTTTATCAGCATTATATGTATCAAATGAAAATAAAAAAGAAAATGAAAGTAAAAAAGAAAATGTAAAATAGTGTTAATTTGATAACACTTTTTATTTGTTTTAGAAATTATATAGTAGATGATATAATAAAGTAGGTGATATAATGTCAAATGAAAATAAAAAAGATTTCAATGATATGATAAATAATAAAAAAGATTGCTTATGAAACCGCTGATGAAACGGGCACTGACATATTAGAATTAAAAACAAAAGAAAAAAGTTTACTTCGATTTGTGTTAGATTTGGAAAAAAGATATATGAAAAAGTAATAAAATGATATTTTAAAGTTAATCTTTAAAAAAATAAAATATTATGATAGGTTTATATTAGGAGTATTATATGAAAAATATTAAAGAAAAGATTAAGGAAACTAATAAAAAGAAAAAGATATCTTTAATTATAGTTCTAATTGTAGCGGTATTTGCTGCTTATAATATATTTGGTGGGAATGTTACAGATGAAGTATATTATGGAACAGAGTATGGAACTGGATTTTGCATGGGTAAGTTTAAAATTACTAATGAAGAAGAACTGAAAGCATTTGAAATTTTAACAGGCACTCCATCAGATGATTATAAAAAATTTGATCTTGATAAAAATACTATATTTATTGAAGTTAGACACGGTGGCTGTCCAAGTAAGATAAATATAAATAAAGTAAAAGTTAATAACTTTGTATCTATTGATTTTGATATGCAAGGTGCAACATGTGCATCAATAAGCAGATATGGGGCGATTGCTGTAATACCAAAAAAGATGTAATGGCATACATACACAGGAAATTGGAATAATCCACTAGATATATATGATCCACAAAATCCAATGTCCAATAGAGAATCTATATTAAAAGGATATTACTGTTATGATTTATAAAATAAAAAAGGAGAAAAGGTATGGAAGTTTAAAACTAAAGCAATTTATAAACATTTTAAAGGAGATTTATATTTTGTAGAGGATATTGCAATTCACAGTGAGTCAGGAGAAAAATATGTTGTATATAGAGCACTATATGGAGATGCTAAACTGTATATCAGGCCATATGATATGTTTATTTCTGAAGTAGATCATGATAAGTATCCAGAGATTAAACAAAAATATAGATTTGAGTTACAAAATATAAAGTCTGTAAAAGAAAAATAACTATGACAGTTGTTATAGTTTTTATATAAAAACATATTATAAGTATTGTACAAAATTTTACATATCAAATATATAAACAGAAGTCAAAAAAATCGAATCATGTTATACTATATATGGAGAGTGATAAAATGACAGATGAAAAAAAATCACAAATAATAGGTATAGCTGTAATGGTTATTATTGTTTTTGGAATAGGAATAATGCTAATATGTTCTAAAAATATGAAAAAGAAGGAAAATGAAAGTAATACAACAACAAAAACAACACAGAAAGTTATTGAAAAGACAACTCAACCTACAACTGCAAAAGTAGAAGATACAAGTGCATTTCGTATGGTAATAGAAGATATTTTTACTACTCCAACAGGTGTAGCAGTAACTGGTACGATATCACAAGGAACCATACACGAAGGTGATAAAGTAGAAATTTTAGGTGATAATAAAATAATATCAACTAATATTCACAAAATAGAGAAACAAGAAAAAGAAACTTCATCAGCGACAAAAGGCGACTATATATCAATAATTTTAAAAGATGTTAATAAAAGTCAAGTTTTAAGAGGACAAACAATTGCTAGTCCAAGTTCTATAACAGCAACAAATAAATTTAAAGCAAATATTCATATAAATACATTAAAAGAAGGTGGAAATGATATGCCAATATATAACAATTATTCATCTTCATTTGTATTTAAAATAGAGTCATATAAAGGAACAATAATACTAGATAATGATGAAGAAATGATAAATCCAGGAGAAACAAAATCAGCAACTATTGAACTTGATACAACTGTCGCTATGGAAAAAGATTCAACATTTAGTATAAGAGAAAACGGAAGAGAGATAGGAACAGGTACTGTAACTGAATTAATTAAATAGGAGGTTTATGAAAATATTATTATTATCTTGTAGTACAGGTGGTGGACATAATTCTTGTGCTAGATACATAGAAGAAGAATTGAAACTAAATAATATAGATTGTGAATTTAAAGATTTTTACGATATTGTTAACGAGAAAGCTAAAGGTTTATCAGAGAAAATATATTTAAAATCTCTTGGTAATGAAGGTAAAATATTCAAAAATATCTATAAGATGGGTGAGTTATATAGCAAAACAGGAATTAAAAGTCCAGTATATTTAGTAAATAAATTACATAAGAAAAAACTATATAACTATATAAAAAATAATAATATAGATTTAGTTATAACAACACATTTATTTCCAGCTTTAACATTAACATCAATAAATAAAGATAAAGATTATGATAATATTCATTTTCTTTTTGTGGCTACTGATTATGAACCATGTCCATTTATGGAAGAGGTTAAACCGGATTATTTTATTACAAATAAAGATTTAGAAGAAAAGTTTAATAAAAAGAAAATATCTACTGACAAGTTATTAACAACAGGAATTCCAGTATCAACAAGATTTATTAAGCAAGCTAAAAATATAAGAAAAGATTTAAATATTAATAACGAAAATTTAATACTTATTATGCTTGGAAGTATGGGATTTGGTAGTGTTGATACTGTTATAACAGAATTATTAAAACAAGAAAATACAAAAGTTATTGTGGTATGTGGAACAAATAAAAAATTATATGATAGATTAAATAACATTAAAAATGAAAATCTAATAGTGTTAGGATTTGTTTCCAATATTAATGATTTAATTTATTCAAGCGATATAGTTTTATCAAAACCAGGAGGACTATCATCAACTGAAATTGCTAGTATAAGAAAACCATTACTTCATATATTTCCAATACCAGGTATAGAAACATATAATACTAAGTTTTTTAATAAAAGAAATATGAATTTAATATGCAACAATAAAGAAGAAATAATAAATAATTGTAAATATTTACTTCAAAATAAAGATAAACAAAAAGAAATAATATCAAATCAAGAAAAATATATAAATAATAATTCAGCAAAAGATTTAGTTGATTTTATTAAAAATAATTATTAAAAAAGATCTATTTTTTTAAATAGAGCTTTTTATTTCCATAAATTTTCTGGATATATACCATCATTTATTAGTTTTTTAATTTCATCTTTTATTAATTGTAAATCTTCTTTGTAAGTGATTCCATACCATTTAGAAGTTGTTTTAATAACTTTTACCTTTACTATATTATTCTTTAAATACTTATTTACTTCTTCAGGTATTAGGTATTCAGCTGTCATTAAATCATTGTTATCTAAGAAGTCTTTAAAATCATTTTCAAGTAGTTCAAATAGTTTTGGAGTAAAGCCAAACATATTCATAGATACAGTTGTATTGTTATGTACTTCTATATCTTTATTATCGACTAATGTTTTAGCATTTAATTTACCATTTTCTAAGTTTATTACACTTTCATTTAAATTAATTAAATAATTATCTTTTACATTACAAATTCCTCTTTTAACAGAACCATTATTTGTTATAGTGTCAATTGCATTATATCCTATAAGTGCAAATTCTTTATCATTCTTACTATTAGAAATAAAATCTTTAACTTTTAGATAAGAATCTCTACCATAAAAATCATCTGCATTAATTATTGCAAAGTTTTCATGAACCTTATCTTTACAACATAATATAGCATGTGCGGTACCAAGTGGTTTAATTCTTTCATTTGGTATATTAACAGGAACATTATCATTGTTTTGAAAAACATATTCAACTTTAATATGATCGCTTATTCTTTTACCAATTGTTTCTTTAAAAATCTCATAATTTTCTTCTTTTATAATAAATACTACTTTTTTAAAGCCTGCTTTAATAGCATCATAAATAGAATAATCTATTATAAACTCTCCATTTGGACCAACTGCTTCAATTTGCTTAAGTCCCCCAAATCTACTGCCCATACCAGCAGCCATAATTACTAATGTCATATTTCACCTCTACAATAATATTATCATATAAAAAACAAGATAGTCTAGTTTCTATTTTATTTTTTAATTCTTTCCAAATAATCATAATATAAAATAATCAAATTAATTATTTTTATAATTTTAAAAAATCGTGAAAATAAAGTGAAAATATAAACAATAAATGTTATAATCAAAACAGGAGGATATATGAAAAAAGTATTTAAAATATTAGCTATATTATCATTACTTGTTTTTATAACAGCTTGTGATTTATCAACAGAAGAAACTTTTACAGAGGATAATTTTAAAATAACATTAACAGATGATTTTTATAAGAAAGATAATTTAAGTTCAACATATTACTATGAATCAACAGATGTTGGCATCGTTGCTACATTTGAGGATTTCGAAAGTTTAGAAGAAGTAAATATAAATTCAGATTCATCATTAGAAGATTATTTAAAAGTAGTAGAATATGCAAATGGTGAAAAATATGATAGTAAAAAAAGTGAAAATGGAAAGTACTATTATTTTGATTATACAGCATCTGTAAGTGGCAAAGAGTTCTATTATATAAGTGCTGTATATAAAGGTAAAACTGGTTTTTGGTTAGTGACATCATACTGTGAAAATAAAAATAAAGATGAATTAAAACCTGTATTACTAAAATATTTAAATACTGTTGAAGTTTAAGTGTATACCAAGTACACTTTTTAAATAATTTGTTAATATAAATGATATAATTAAAGCAGGTGAATTAATATGGCAAATAGAGCATTGGATAATAAATGTCCTGCTTGTGGAGCTCCCATTTTATATAAACCAAATTTAAAAAAATGGAAGTGTGATTATTGTAAAAGCGAATTTACTCTTGAAGAAATGAAAAAATACAATAATGCAAGCAATGAAAAGAATAATTTAAAAGAAGATACAAATGAAAAAACTCTATCGCAAGAAAAACTAAAAGCAGAGAATGAAAAGGCAAAGTATGTAGAATATAATTGTAAAGATTGTGGAGCTAAAATTATAGCAGATGAACAAACAGCAGCAACATTCTGTATTTATTGTGGAAATACAGCAATATTAAAAGAAAAATTATCTGGTAAATTTGCTCCTGATATGATAATTCCATTTAAAAATGAAAAAGAACTCGCTATTGAATCATTTAAGAGTTTAAATAAAGGTAGACCTCTTATGCCAAATTTTTTCAATGATGCAAAAAACATAGAAAAAATAAGAGGAGTATATATTCCATTTTGGTTATTTGATGTTAAAGTAGCTGGAGAGTTAGCTGCTACAAGTACAAAAAGTAGTTCTTGGACAATAGGAGATACAGTTTATACTAAAATAGATACATATAAACTTGAAAGAGAAGGAACAATGGAATTTAATAAAATTCCAGTAGATGGTTCAACAAGATTCGATGATGATATTATGAATACGATTGAACCATTTGATTATGAAGAACTTGAAAATTATAATCATGCATATCTTTCTGGATTCCTTGCAGAAAAATATGATGTTGAAGAAATTGAAAGTTTTAAAACTGCTAGTAGCAGAAGTATCAATTCCGCAAGAGATGAAATGAAAAATGATATGGGAATGGGAATTAAATCTGTAATAAAAGATAAGTTTTCTGCTAACAAGTTATTAACAAAATATGTTTTATTACCTGTATGGATGATAAATGTTAAATATAATAATAAATTTTATATATTTGCAATGAATGGTCAAACAGGAGAATTTGTAGGAAATATTCCAGTAGATAAAAAGAAAGCAGTTAAATATGCAATTATAACATTCATAATTACATTTGTAATAGTTATAATTATAAGTTATTTAATCTTCTTCTTGGGAGGTAATAAATGAAAAAGTTAGTCAAAATAATTATTTTAACAATATTGTTAATATTACCTTTTAGTTTAAAAGCGGAAGTAACATTAAAGGAAAGAAATGAAGCAAATAATTATGGTGTTAATAAAAAGTGGAGTATAACTGATAGTAATATAGATAATGTTAAAAATACAAAATATGTTGATGCTAGTGAAAAGATATATGACTATTCTAATGTGTTAACAGAAGAAGAAAAAGTGGAACTTAAAAGTCTAATAGATGATTATATTACTAAAACAAAAATGGATATGGTTATTCTTATTGATTCTCTTCCGTATGTACTTGACAGTGAAAATGAAGATTATGCAGTTGATTTTTATGATTATAATGATTTTGGTATAGATTTTGAAAATTATAGTGGAGTTATTCTATTTAGAAATACATATGAAACTGATCCATATTTTAATGTATATATGTTTGGTAATGCACAATTATATTATTCATATGAAAGAAGCGAAAATATGTTGGATGCAATATATCCAGATTTGAAAAACAAAAATTATATGGATGGATTTTCAAGTTTTGTTGATATATATAAGAATTATTATGAACAAGGAATACCAAGTGAGTATAAAAATTACTATATAGATGATATGGGATATTTAAAAAAGAAATATAATGTTCCATGGTTAATAGCTTTAATCGCTTCAACATTTGTAACTATTATAACTTTAACTATTATGGTTAATAAAAATAAAATGGTAAAGAAAGATACAAGAGCAACTGGATATTTGAATAATTCAAGTATTAGTTATACAAAGAGAACTAAAAATTTAATTTCATCACATACTACACACTATAGAAGAACAGAATCATCATCAGGCGGAGGCGGAGGCGGAGGATTCTCATCAAGCAGTGGTTCATCTGGTGGTGGTCATAGTAGTGGTGGTGGAAGACACGGATAAAAAATGCAAGTATTTTAATAATACTTGCTTTTAATTTTTAACAATAACACCTAAATACCTGGATAACATAGCAGCACCAATCATATCTACTTCAATATTTTTAATAGAAATTAAATCAAAATTAATATCCTCTATATTTGAATTACATAAATCAATAATATCATGTTTAGTATTTAAAAAAGAGAATTTTCTTAAACTACATTTGTCAAAAATAATATTCTTTAACGATAATTCTTGAAAATATCCTTCATCTAAAACAGAATTATTAAATAAAACATTTTCGAGTTTAGTTTCATAGAAATTACAATATCTTAAATTACATTCATTAAAACTAATGTTTTTAAGAGAAGAATTTCCGAAAGAAACACCGAGTAATTTACAGTTATTAAATTCACATCTAATTATACCGTTCTTGTCAAAAGATTTATTTGATAAATCACAATTATTAAATATGCAATCAAGTAATTCAATGTTATCAAATCTAATATTAGAAAAATCTATATTATTAAAGATACAACTATTTATTGTGATTGAATCAAACTCACATATTCCTATATTATCTTGATCGAATTCTTTATTATCAATTGAATAATCAATTTCTCTTATATTGAAGTATTCTGTATAACTAATTTTTGGTTTTATAATTTTATTTTTCATAATTATATTATATAATAATCTTATGGAAATATTAAATATATTTTATAATGATATTTTAAAAGAAGCTATGGATGGCAAAGTAGATTGCTATTTTACTTTTAACATAAGATTTTTTAATAATTTAGAACCTCATAATAATGATGATATGGTTCCAATATTAAATATAACAAACAAAGAACTATTTAATAAATTATTAATTGAATATGTAAATAAAGCAAGAACTTACTATGATTTAACAAAATATATAAATGGTATAGAAGAAAATCAAGACTATTATTTAAATAAATTAATAATGACTGTATTATGGTCTAATGCTACTTATGAAGACTTTAATGATCCGATTAGTTTTTTGAAAAATCAAATAGAATTTTTAGATAATGAAACATTAAATGAATTTAACGAAAGAAAAACAGTTGGATATAGTGAAATATTAGATGGTGAAGTCGAAATAGAAAATATAAAAGAAAGCATATTAAATGAAACACCAAATAGTATTCAAATATCAATATCTAATAATAATGAAAGATATTATTTTCCAAGAATTAGATATGGAATTTCAGGGAATAAGTGTTATATATATGCAGTACAAAGTGAATTAGAAAGTGATGAAAATATTAAAAAGAAAATAAACAGAAAATTATTTAAAGTAGGAGAGAATTTTAATAGTGAACTTGATAATGAAACAATATATGGTATTGGTAATTTAAAAGATGTAACCTCATCATTTGTAGTAGCAGTAAATATGTTTTTAGGACTCTTAGCAAGCAAAGGAATTACTGAAATAGAAGCACCATCTATACTATTAGAAAGATGGCTTGCAAAAGAAAAATACATTACCGAAAAAGGGAATAGTTTAGAAAAAAGAGGACTCAATAAAGAAGAATTTATTAATTTTGAAAGCGAAAAACATTTAAATATTCAATCTAATTTAACTGAAAAATTTATAAGAACATTTTTAAGAATTATATATCATCATAAGGATTTTAATGTTGAAAGTTATCCTTTTGATATAGATAGTAGTCTTCATTTTAATATATGTGAAAATAGCGAATGTAATAATAGTTTACTTGACGAAACATTTTTAATAACTAGTAGATATAAAAATAAAAATCTATGATATAATAATTATGAATTGGAGGACTATATGCTTGTTAGTAATGAATGGAAAGATTATGAGTGTATTGATGCTGGTAATGGAGAAAAATTAGAAAGATGGGGTTCTGTAATACTTAGAAGGCCTGATCCTTGGGCATTATGGACACATAAAGATTCTAATGTATGGAATAATTATCATGCTGTTTATCATAGAAGTGATAAAGGTGGAGGATACTGGGAAAATATAAAGAAATTTCCAGAATTTTGGACTATAAATTATAAGAACTTAAAATTTAAAGTAAGTCCAACAGGGTTTAAACATACTGGCCTTTTTCCAGAACAAGCAGCTAATTGGGATTTCATAATTAATAAAATTAAAAATTCAAATAGAAAAATTAAAGTACTTAATTTATTTGCATACACTGGTGGAGCTACAATGGCTGCATCAAGTGCAGGAGCAGTAGAAGTAGTACATGTAGATGCATCTCTTGGCATGAATGAATGGGCAAAAGAAAATGCAAAACTTTCAGGTCTTGAAAATAATAGGATTAGATACATTTGTGATGATTGCTTAAAGTTCGTTGAAAGAGAAAAAAGAAGAGGAAATAAGTATGATGCTATTATAATGGATCCGCCAACATATGGAAGAGGCCCATCAAAAGAATTATGGAGATTTGAAGATAGTTTAAATAAACTATTAGATTCATGTATAGATATTCTAAGCGATGATCCATTATTTCTACTTATAAGTTCATATACAAAAGGAATAACACCAGAAATTTTAAAAAATATTTTAGAAACAAGTACAAAAGATAAATTAATAGGCGGAAAAATTAGTACAGATGAAATAGGACTTAAAATAACAGAATCTAACATGGTTTTACCATGTGGAATATATGGAAGGTGGGAAAAAATATGAAATTAAAAATAATGTTAAAAAGTATTTTGTTTACTGCAATAGGATTATTATTAGTAGCTTTATCAATAATTGCATTTTCAAGCTTAAATGATAAAGAAACAGTAAAACCTGAAGATATAGCTAAGGACTATCAAATAATCGATTATGAAGGTGTGTGTCCTGAAGTAGTTGAATGTTTTTATAAAAATCATTCAAGAGATTTCTGCTTTAGTTGTGCTAAAAGTGACAAAATAATATTAAGTTGGTCAGATGGATCACAAACTAAAATGATAGATGATTTAAAGAGTGGAAAAGTTACAATTGAATCTTTAATGGATCATGGTCTTAAAGTAATTGAAGTGGAAGCAACACCAGACAATGATTAATATTATTTATGAAGATAATCATCTTTTAGTAGTTGAAAAACCAATAAATATAATAGTCCAAGAAGATAATACAAAAGACAAAGATTTATTAACTATATTAAAAGAATATATAAAAGAAAAATATAATAAACCAGGAAATGTATATTTAGGATTAGTTCATAGACTTGATAGACCGGTAGGTGGAATAATGGTATTTGCCAAAACCTCAAAAGCAGCTGGTAGATTATCAGAACAAATAAGAAATAAAACATTTAAAAAGACCTATAATGCAGTAGTAATAGGTAAAATAAATCAAAGTGGAAAATTAGAGGATTATTTACTTAAAGATGAAAAAAAGAATATAGTTAAAGTAGATAAAAATGGAAAATTAGCAATACTTTATTATAAAAAATTAAATTATAAAGATAATATGTCACTTGTTGAAATAAATTTAGAAACAGGAAGAAGCCATCAAATAAGAGTACAAATGTCTAATTATGGATATCCTCTTTTTGGTGACCAAAAATATAATAAAAAGGCTTCTGTTGGTGAACAAATAGCATTATTTGCTAAGAAAATAGAATTTATACATCCTGTAACAAAAGAAAATTTAGTTTTCGAAATAGATTTACCAAATAGATACCCATTTAATATATTTAGATAGGAGAATATGAAAAAAGAATTAAATATTGAGGTAGATATAAGAAATAAAAATGATTTTGTAAGTGAATACAATGATAATACATTATCACCAGACTTAAAAAAATATTTATTAAATGAAATAGCTGGATATGATATTAATTCTAAAATTAATTTAGATATAGATTGTAAATTTCAACTTACAAAAGATGAAGAAGAAAAATATAAGAAAATAATTATAAAAGAATTTAAAGAAAGTAAAGATGAATTACTTTTAGAAATGGCTAGTAGTAATGTTAAAAAGGTAATACTTTTTACAATAGGTATGTTATTTATAGTAGCAGCATATTTTCTAAATCATATATTCGGAGAAATATTAGTAGAAGTATTTACAGTATTTGGTTGGGTTGCTTTATGGGAAGTTGCTTATGCTATATTTTTTACAGATGCTAGTAGAAGAAGGAATATAAAAAAATATAATCAAATAATAAAATCAAAAATTAAGTTTAAGTAATCTTAAACTTTTTAAATTATTGTAAACTTAAAAAAATAGATTAAAAAATAATAAAATAATTGATATAATATAATAGGTGAATGATATGGATTTGGAATTTAATAATGATACAAATTATTTAGATCAACATTTTTTAGTAGATAAAAGTATTATAAATGCTTTTGTTGATGCAGCTGATTTAAAAGTAACAGAAGATGTTATAGAAATTGGTCCTGGAAAATGTGAAATAAGTGATACAATTGCAAGAAGAGTAAATCATTTAACATGCATTGAAATAGATAGAAATCTAGAACATTTCATAAATGTGTTAAAAGATAAACATAATAATGTTGATGTTATATATGGAAATGCTTTAACAGTTTATATTCCGCCTTGTGATAAAATTATATCAGCATTACCTTATTCAATTACAGAACCATTTATAGAAAAACTATTAAGATGTGAATTTAAAGAATGTACTTTAATTGTTGGAAAAAAGTATGCTGATGCAGTTATAAACAAATCATTAACAAAGTTAGCATTACTTACAAATTCATTCTTTAATGTAACTAAAATTATGGATATAGAACCAGAAGCATTTGATCCAGCACCAAGAGTGATGTCATCAATGATAAAATTAATTCCAATTAAAAAAGAAGATTTAAAATACAGTTTTAAAAGATTTATATTCAGAGAAATGTTCTTTCATAGAGAAAAGAAACTAAAAAATAATTTAATGGAATCATTAATAGAATTTTCTAAAATGCATGATCAAAAATTAACTAAAAAAGAAAGTAAACAAATAATAGAAGAGTATGATATTCCAAAAGAAACATTAAATAAATTAATGGAAAATTTATCTAATGAGGAATATGAACTTATATATAACAAGTTAAAATAATAAAAAACTACACCATTTATAATGATGTAGTTTTAATTTATCATCTTTTTAACTTCTTCATATAAATATGGTTTAAATTCATTAATAGGTAATGGTTCATTATTCAAAATTGAATTATAACAAGTACTACCAACAAGTTCTATAATCATAAATAAAGTAACATTAGGGTTCTTTATATTCTTAGAATATTTAGTTATTTCATCAATAAACTTATCTTTTAAATCTTTATATTCTTCATCTATAATCTTGATTATATTTTTATTATAAAGACCAAGAGATAAATTTTTATTAATAAGTTTTATTAAATCTTTATTATTACTAAGAACATCAATAATATAATCAATAATACTGATTATTTTATCAGGAAAATTATTTAAATCTTTATTATTAGTATATATAATCGCATCATTAAATAGTTTTTTTGATTTTTCAATAATAACAGCTTCGTGTATTTCCCATTTATCCTTAAAGTATAAATAAAATGTTCCTTTCGCAACACCAGCTTCATTTACAATATCACTAATAGAAGTATCATTAATACCTTTTTTTATAAAAAGATTATATGCAGAAGAGAGTAAATTCTCTTTTTTTATTTGTTTTTTCTCTTCAATTTTAGAAAGAGTATTTTCAATATTAATCATATTATCGCCTTCCTTAACATAAATATTAATATAAAAATGACTAAAAGTCAATAAATTTAATTAAAAGTATTGACTAACGGTCATTTTTGAGGTATATTGTTAACTGACCGTTGGTCATAATGGAGGTTATATGAAGAAATTTGGAGATTTTATTTGTAAAAACAAAATAGCAATATTGATAATATCATTTTTAGTTTTAATACCAGCATTCATAGGTTATGCGAATACTAAAATTAATTATGATATATTAGTATATCTACCAGAAGATATTGAAACAATGAAAGGTCAAAAAATATTAAAAGATGAATTTAATATGGGAGCTTTCACAATAATATCAGTAGATAATAGTAGAGAAAAAGAGATTCTAGATTGTGAAAAAGAAATAAGAAAGATAGAATCAGTAAATAAAGTAATATCAATAAACGATATTACTGGTACAGTTATACCACTTGAAATATTACCGGACGAGTTACTTGAAAAAGTAAAAAGTGGTGATAAAACTCTTATGATGGTTACATTTGAAGAAACAACATCAAATGAAAAAACTTTAAATGCTATAACAGAAATAAGAGAAATAATGAAAGATAAAGCAAAAGTAGGCGGAATGAGTGCTATTGTAAAAGATACAATGGACTTATCTAATAAAGAAGTTGCAATATATGTAGTAATTGCAGTTATACTTTGTTTATTAGTTTTAACAGTTTCATTAGATTCATATATAGTACCATTTATATTACTAGGAAATATTGGTATAGCAATTATATATAATATGGGAACAAATATTATGTTTGGTGAAATATCATACATAACAAAAGCAATAAGTGCTGTACTTCAACTTGGAGTTACAACAGATTTCTCAATATTCTTATATCATAAATATCAAAGTAATTTAGAAAAAATGAGTGATAGAAACAAAGCAATGGCAAAAGCGATAGAAGAAACATTAGTATCAGTTTTAGGTAGTGCATTTACTACAGTTGCAGGTTTCTTAGCACTTTGTAGTATGAACTTAACACTTGGAAAAGATATTGGACTTGTAATGGCAAAAGGTGTTATATTTGGACTTATTTGTGTAGTTACAGTGTTCCCAGCAATGTTACTTGTATTTGATAAATACATATCAAATACAAAACATAAATCATTATTACCTAAATTTGAGCATATAAAGAAATTTAGTTTAAATTATTATAAACCAATATTCATTGCATTCTTAATATTACTTATTCCAGCATATATTGGTAATCATAATGTAAATGTTTATTATAATTTAGATAAATCACTTCCTAAAACATTAGAAAGCGTTATGGCTAATGAAGAACTTAAAAAAGAATTTAATATAGTTTCACCAGAAATAGTATTATTAAATAAAGACTTAAAAATAAATGAAGTATCATCATTAGTAGAAGAGCTAAAAAATACAAAAGGTATAGACTTAGTATTAAGTCAAAGTGAATTAACTAAATATGGTTTTCCACTTGAAATATTAGATGATGAAATAACTAGTATATTTGAAGATGATAATTATCAAATGTTATTTATAAATTCAAGTTATGAAGTTGCATCTCCTGAATTAACTAGTCAATTAGAAGTAGTAAATAACTTAGTACATAAATATGATAAAAATGCAATTATAGCAGGTGAAGGGCCTCTTACTAATGACTTAATTAAGATAAGTGATGAAGATTTTAAAAATGTTAATTATGTTTCAATAGGTGTTATATTCATAATAATGTTTATTGTTTTAAAATCATTATCATTGCCAGTATTATTAATATCAGCAATAGAATTTGCAATATTTGTAAATGTAGCTATTTCATATTATACAGGAGTAACACTTCCATTTATTGCATCAATAGTAATTGGAACAATTCAATTAGGAGCAACAATAGATTATGCAATTCTTATGACAACTAAATATTTAGAACTTAGAAATAGTGGAAAAGATTCGCATGAATCTATGAAAGAAACATTAGATGCTTGTGTAAGTTCAGTATTCGTAAGTGGTATGTGCTTCTTTGCTGCAACATTTGGAGTAGGTATATATACAGATATAGATTTAATTGGTTCAATATGTACATTAATTTCAAGAGGTGCAATTATTAGTATGTTAGTAGTTATATTAATATTACCATCATTACTTATGATATTCGATAAATTAATTATGAAAACGACTTATAAAGGAAAGAAGGAATTAAAAATGAAAAAGAAAGTTTTAGCAGGATTACTTATAACATCAATGTTACCATTAACAGTATTTGGTGCTACTAAAGATGAAACAGTTTATTCAAGATTATCAAGTGATGGATCTGTCTCAAAAACAATAGTAAGTAATCACCTATCAAATTTAAATAAAGGTAATTATAATGATAAAACAAATTTAAAAAATATAATTAATGTTAATGGAGATGAAAAATACAATTTAACAAATAATAATTTAGTATGGAATACTGATGGAAAAGATATTTTTTACAAAGGAACAAGTGAAAAAGCTTTACCAATAGAAACAACAATAAAATATTATTTAAATGGTAAAGAAATATCTAATAAAGAATTAAATGGTAAAAGTGGTAATATTAAAATAGTTATCAAATATAAAAATAATTCTTCAAGTAAAGAATATATAAATGGTAAAAAAACAACATTATATACACCTTTCTTGGTAACATCATTTATGACACTTGATAAAGAAAATGTAAGTTATTTAAAAGTTGAAAATGCTAAAATCATTGATAATGGTATTAATTATATGATAGCTGGTTATAGTGTTCCAGGACTTTATGAAAGTTTAAAAATAGATGAATTAAAAGGTATGGATACAATAACTATTGAATATAAAACAACATCTTATAAATTTGCATCAGTTTATATGGCTGCTTCATCTAATTTATTTGATGAAGATAATAATTCGCTTAGTGAGTTAAATAAAATTTATAGTAGTGTTAATAAGTTGAGTGATTCAACAAATAAATTAGTAAACGGAAGTAAAGATTTAAAAGATAATCTTGCTAAATATAGTGAAAAATACAATGAATTTAATAATGGACTTAAAACATTGAATAGTAAAACTGAATATATGATGGAAAGTTATTCAAAAATTAATGCAGGAGTTCAAAACTTAAATACAAATGTAAAAAATTTGAGTGAATACACTTCATCTATAAAGAATTTAGCAGTGGGCATTAATACATTAAGTGATAAGACAGCAGCAATTGCTAACTCAAGTGAAAAGTTAACTTCATCAATCAATGATAGTATTACAGCTATTACAAAACATATTGAAGTATTAACAAAAATAAAAGAAACAACAACAGATGAAGAAACTAAAAAGATGTTAGAAGAAGAAATAATATCATTACAAAAAAGTATAGATGTTAAGACTTTAAGTACAGCTTCTAATACAATATTATCATTAAATGAAGGAATTAGTGGTGTAAATAAAAATATGAGTGCATTAGCAGTAGCAAGTGAACCATTAAGTAAAGAAATAGATAAGTTATCTCCATCAGTAAATTATTTAGCAACAAGTAGTGAAAAGTTTAATGAAGGAGTTTCAGAATTAAATACTAGTGTTAAATATATAAATACAGTATCAAATGAATTTAATACATCAAGTAAATTATTACTAGAAGGAGCAACTTCACTTAATGATGGATTAAATAAATTTAATAAAGAAGGTATTTCAAAAATAACAAATATTGTTAATGGAAAATTAAAAACAACTTCTAAAAAAGTAGAAAAATTAATAGATTTAGGTAATTCATATAACTCATTTAGTTCTAAAAATAATAATACAGAAGGAACTACAAAATTCATTATGATCGTATCTGAATAAATTAAAAACACCTTATGGTGTTTTTATATTGTATTAATGTATCATAAATGTTACATTTAATTTTGATAAAAATAAGAAATGTGGTATAATCTAGGCAAATAAGAGGGGACATTAATAAAATGACAAATTATGATTTAAATAAAAATGAAAAAAGAAGTGGGTATCCAACAATTGATAAACCTTGGTATGTAAACTATAATAAAAATGAATTAGAAAAAGAAATTCAAAAAAAGACTGTATTTCAAGAAGTATATGATAATAATATAAAATTTCAAAAAGATTTAGCATTAGAGTTTTTTGGAAGTAAAATAAATTATTCAACTTTTTTTAAAAATATTGAGATGACTGCTAAAGCATTTAAAGAATATGGTATAAAAAAGGGAGATTTTGTAACAATATGTGCAGCAGGAATACCTGAAACTGTATATTCATTTTATGCATTATCAAAGATAGGTGCTGTAGCCAATATGATAGCACCACACTTTGAAAAAAAAGATTTAATTGCAAGAATAAGCGATTGTGAAAGTGATACATTAATAATAATGGATGAGTTTTATCCAGAATTAAAAGAAGCAATAAAGGGTTCTAGAATAAAAAATATAATTATTTTACCAACATTAAATTCATCAATGTTAAGATTTATCACAAAAACTTATAAAATAGATAGTTTCAGTAATGAGTTATATTGGAATCAATTTATTAAAGATGGAAGAAAGCAAAAAGAAACTGAAACAATTTCATATGAAAAAGATTTACCTCTTACTATGGTGTATTCTAGTGGAACAACTGGTGCATCAAAAGGAATTCTGTTATCAAATGATAGTTTTCAAAATTCAATTCAATCATATCCAGCATCAGGAGTTGACATTTCAAGAGGACAAAAATTTTATCAAATAATACCACCTTGGTATTCAACAGGTTTAAGTACATCTATACATTTACCTTTATCTTATGGTACATCAGTATTTATGGATCCAAGATTTGAAAGAGATATTTTTGTAAAAAATATTATTAAAGCAAAACCAAATTACTGTGTTGCACCTACTAGTATGTATGAAGGATTTTTAGATGAAAAACTAGTAGGAAATAAAAACTTATCATTTTTTAATTATCCGTTTGAAGGCGGGGAACCATTAAGTAACGAAGTAGCAAGCAAAATAGAAAAAGTATTTAAAGAACATGGAAGTAATGCTCAGTTAAGAGTTGCATATGGTCAATGTGAGTGTGGAGCAGCAATAACTACTCAAACTCAAAAAGCTGAAAATACAAGAGGTTCAGTAGGAATTCCATTACCAGGAGTTACAATTGGAATTTTTGATGAACAATTTAACGAATTAAAATATTATGAAAGAGGACAAATTTTAGCAAATACACCTTGTAGTATGTTAGGTTATTATAAAAATGAAGAAGCAACAAAAGAATATTTCCATATAGATAAAAATGGTATAAAATGGAATTGTACAGGAGACATTGGATATATTGACGAAAAAGGAAATTTATTTGTTCAAGGAAGAGCAACTGATTATTCAATAATTGATAACGAAAAAATATATAATTTTGATATAGAAAATATTTTAATGGAATTAGATGAAATAAAAATGTGCGATGTACTAGAATTTGACAATAATGGAACTAAAGAATTAGCAGCACATATAATTTTTACTGATAAAGTACAAAAGGAAATAGAAGAAAACCCAGAATATTTAGAAGAAAAATTATTTGAAATTAAACAATATATTTATGAAAGAACAAATAATGAAAAAATGGTTCCTCATAGATTTAAAATTAGAAAATCATTTCCATATGCTAAATCAGGTAAAAGAGATGTTTCAAAAATAAAAGAAGAAAAAGATGGATTTATATTAATAGAAAAAGGAATAGATAAAAATATGCAACTAAAGTTATCTTAAATTAGATAACTTTTTTTTGTGAAAATATGAAACTATTGTGGTAAAATTATAGTAAGGAGTGAAGAATATGGCAATATCAAATTTAACTTGGTTAATTATTTTTAGTTTTATATATATTATTGTTTTATCATTTTTATATTTTTCAAAAGAAAGAATAAATAATGGAGAAAATAAGATTTATAAGTATCTTCTTATTACAAATTTAATTGGATTGGTATTACAATTCTTATGTGATTTTGTATCATATAAATATGATGTTGTTCCACATATAATAAGTGATTTTATTTTAAGAATGTACCTTGTATATTTTATAATATTTATATCTTTATTAATTATTTATTTAATAGAAATATCTTTTAAATATAAGAAGATTGCTACTACTATTACATTAATAATGGATTTGATAATGAGTATCTTGATTTTTATACTTCCTTATAGTTTATATAGAGATGCCAGTCAAAAAATTTATTATACATATGGAACAGCAGTTCAAATTGTTTATTGTCTATCTACTACATTAAGTGTAATTATTTTTATAATTTTAATTTTAAAGAGAAAAAATGATAAATTAAATAAAAAAGTTATTCCTATTTGGACATATTTAATTTTAGGTATGATAACTATGTTTATTCAGATGAAACATCCTGAATTAGTAATAACAACAGCTATGGAAAGTTTAATATGTTGTCTTATGTATTTCACAATTGAAAACCCAGATTTGAAAACAATAGATGCCTTAAATTCTGCAAAAGATCAAGCAGAAAAAGCTAACAGAGCTAAAAGTGATTTCTTAAGTAGTATGTCTCATGAAATAAGAACACCACTTAATGCTATAGTAGGTCTTTCAGAGGATATGCAAAGTAGAGATAATTGTCCTGATGATATGAAACAAGATCTTGATGATGTTGTTTCAGCATCAAAAACATTACTTGAAATAGTTGGTAATATAATAGATATAAATAAAATTGAAAGTGAAAAAATGGAAATAGTAGAAGTTCCATATAATTTTAAAGAAGAAATAGAATCATTAACTAGAATATGTTGTACTAGAATAGGAGAAAAACCAATTGAATTTCATCTTAATATGGCAGAAGATATTCCATATGAATTGGTTGGCGATAAAACACATATGAAACAAATTGTTAATAATTTGTTGACTAATGCAATTAAGTATACAGAAAAAGGAAATATTAATTTAAATATTAGATGTATTAACAAAGAAGATAATTGTACATTATTTATAACAGTACAAGATACTGGAAGAGGTATTAAAAAAGAAGATATTGACAAGTTATTCACAAAGTTTGAAAGACTTGATGTTGAAAAGAATACTACAACAGAAGGAACTGGATTAGGACTTGCGATAACTAAGCATCTTGTTAATGCTATGGGAGGAAAAATAAATGTTCAGAGTATTTACAAAAGTGGCTCAATATTTATGGTAACAATTCCTCAAAAGATTAGTAAACTTTCTAAACCATTAAGTGAAAATAATAGAAATGAAAAAAGCAAGGTTAAAGTAAATTATGGGGATAAAACAATATTAGTAGTAGATGATAATAAACTAAATATTAAAGTTGCTCTTCGTAGTTTAGAACCCCTTAATTTTAAAGAAATAGATACATGTTATAATGGGCAAGAATGTTTAGATAAGATAAATAGTGGTAAAAAATATGATTGTATTTTAATGGATATAATGATGCCTGTTATGGATGGAGAAACTGCATTAAAAAAATTAAAAGAAATAGATGGCTTTAACACACCAGTTATAGCTTTAACTGCTGATGCGATTAGTGGAAGTGAAGACAAATATAAATCACTAGGATTCACTGCTTATGTAGCTAAACCATTTAGTAAAGATATTATAAAAGTTAAACTTGATAATATATTAAAAAGTAAATCAGAAAAAAACATAGATAATAAATTTGATAGTTTAGATGAAGAATTAAGAAATGCTCCTAAATATGAATTTGGAACTATGGAACCATTAGACAACGAAGTGATAATCAAAAATGACATTAAAGAAAAGTTGGAAAATTTGGAGGAATCAAAAGATATAAAAGAAACAAATAATAATAGTGAAGATTACCTAAAGGATAATGGAATAGATTATAATATTGGTTTAGAAAACTTTGGTGACATTAATACTTATAAAGAAATGATGAAAGACTGGTTATTAGAAGTAACTGATAAATGGAATAGAATTGTTTCTAATAAAAATAAAGAAGATATGAGAAACTACAGTATAGATGTTCACTCACTAAAAAGTGACTCTAAATACTTTGGATTTACTGAATTAGCTAGAATTTCATATGAACATGAACTTAAGAGTAAAGAAGAAGATAAAAAGTTTGTAAAGGAGAATTTTAGTGAACTTGAAAAAGAATATAATAGAATAATCGAAGTAGTTAATAATTATTTAAAAGAAGACAAGTGATGATACTTGTCTTTTAATGTTGTATAACTAATTTATAATGTGCTATAATACCACTGAAAGGTGATATTATGAAATACATTGGTACTAAAATTATGTATAGTAGTGATATCACACTTCAATTATTCCTTACAGAATAGTTAAGTGTGATTTTTTTAGCATGCAATAAAATAAGGAGTAATAAATAAAAATGATAGAAATTAGTTTAAATAAAATAAATAAAAGTTATGGATTTAATCCAGTATTAAAGGATTTTTCGTTTGAAATTAAAAGTGGTGAAAGAATAGCATTAATCGGACCTAATGGGTGTGGTAAAACAACTACACTTAGAATTATTATGGGTGAAGATGTTGATAGTGGAACTATAAATATAAGAAAAGATTCAAGAATTGGATATTTATCACAAATACCTAATAAAGAAAATGATACAGTTAAAGCAAAAGAAGTATATCTAAGAGGTGTAAAAGAATTAATAGAACTTGAAAATAATATAAATGAGTTTGTTAAAAATATGGATTCAAGTGAAAAATCTATTAAAGCACTAGATAGATTACAAGAAGAATTCAGAATAAAAGGTGGATATCAATTAAATGAAAGAATAAATAAGATTAAGAATGGTTTTAAGCTTAGTGATGAGTTATTAGACACAGAATATAATAATTTATCAGGAGGAGAGAAAACAATCGTTAATTTGGCTTCTCTTGTGCTTAGCGAAGTTGATGTACTTTTACTTGATGAACCTACTAATCATTTAGATATAGAAACACTAGAATGGTTTGAAGAATATTTAAACAGTTATAAGGGTGCTTGTTTAATAGTAAGTCATGATAGATATTTTTTAGATAGAGTTATCAATAAAATAGTTGAAATAAAAAACTGTAAGGAAGAAATTTATTATGGAAATTATAGTTACTATTTAAAAGAAAGTGAAAAAAGATTTTTATTACAGTTTCAAAGTTATAAAAACCAACAAAAAGAAATAGCCGCTATAAAAGAAGCAATAGTTAGATTAAAAGAATGGGGTACTAAAAGTGATAATCCAATGTTTTTTAGAAGAGCAGCCGCTATGCAAAAAAGATTGGATAGAATGGAAATAATAGATAAACCAGTAGAAAAAAGTGAACTTAAAGTAAACTTTACAACTGATAGTAGAAGTGGTAATAATGTTCTTACAATAAAGAATTTAAATTTAAATATTGGTTCAAGAGAACTGCTGATATCTTCGAATATGGAAATTTATTATCAAGATAGAGTTTGTCTTATGGGTAAGAATGGTACTGGTAAAACAACACTTATTAAAAACATCATAAATAATACACATAATAATATTATATTAGGTGCAAATATTAAAATAGGATATATTCCACAAGAAATAAGATTTGACAATGAAGAGTTGACAATCTATGAACATATGAGAAAGATTTTTGTAGGAAGTGAAAGTGAGCTTAGAAGTAAGTTAAATAGATTCTATTTTGGAACAGAAGAAATAGGTAAAAAGCTTAAAAATATAAGTGGTGGTGAAAAAGTAAGAATTAAATTATTAGAATTAATATTACTTAAATCAAATTTTTTAATTCTTGACGAACCAACTAATCATATAGATATTGATACAAGAGAAATATTAGAAGAATCATTATTAGATTTTGATGGTACAATATTATTCATATCACACGATAGATATTTCATTAATAAAATAGCTACTAGAATAGTTAGAATAGAAAATAAGAAATTAGTAAGTTATGATGGAAATTATGATAGCATTAAAGATAATGAGATACCAAAATCAGAAATGAATAACAAGCCTATTAATCAAGTTATTAATATTAAAGGAAGTAATAGATTAAATGAGTTCTTAAAAGATTCAAAGATAGAAGAGGTAACTATTGGATGCAGTAATACAAAAGTATATAAAATAAGAAAGAAAAGTAAAGTATTCTTTCTTAAAGTAGCTGATCATTTATCACAAGAATCAATAAGATTAGATTATTTACAAGATAAATTATTAGTTCCAGAAAAAGTATTTTATGAGAAATACAATGGTAAATCATATATATTAACAAAATCATTAAAAGGAGAAATGTTATGCAGTGATTATTATTGTGATCATCCACTTGAAGGAATAAATATAATAGTTGAAGCATTTAATAATTTATATAGTATTGATTATAGTGATTGTATAATAGATGAAACAATTGATACTAAAATAAAAAGAATAGAAGAAAGATTTAATAAGATAAAAAATGATGATATAAATGAGGAAGTATTAAAAAGATTTATTACAAAAGAAAATATATTGAAATATTTAAAAGGTAATAAGCCTAAACAAATAATAGGATTTACACATGGAGATATGTCATTGCCTAATATATTTGCAGATAATAACCATTTCAGCGGTTTATTGGATGTTAGTGAATGTGGACTTGGTGATATCTATTTTGATCTTGTTATATGTGAAATATCTATTGAAAGAAATTATGGAAAAGAATATATTGATAAATTCTATGAGTCACTAGGAATTGAAAAAGATGAATTTAAGAGTGATTATTATAGAATACTTATGAGTTTATAGCATAAAAAAAGAGGTTAATTTTAAATTAACTTCTTTTCTTTTAACCATTTTTTACCATCTGTAATTCTAGCAACCATCATACTTGAAGCAGTATCACCAACAACATTCAACATAGTAGCAGGTGGATCAATGATTGTAGCTATAATTGTTAATATTGGTAAAGCTGTAACTGGGAAACCAAGCATTGTTATAATTAACATTTCAGAAATAGTTCCACCACCAATTGGTACAGCAGTAACAAGTAATGTTGCTAAAAGTGCAACTCCTAATACTTTAATTGTACTTACATCAGCATTAAATAAATATACTAAGAACATTATTTTAAATACACTACCGATGATTGAACCATCTTTATGGAAACTAGTTCCAAGTGGGATAGTTGTATCAGCTACATCTTCTGGTACTCCAATATTTTTAGCACAAGCAGTATTTACTGGAATTGATGCAGCACTACTACAAGTAGCAAGACTAGTAAGAGTTACAGGAAGTACATTTTTCCAATAACTAACAAACCCTTTTTTACCACCAGCCATAAATGCATATAATGAATAAACAGCAAAGTAGTAAAGTACAGATACTAAAGTATAAATTATAAATGTTTTACCATAACCAGCAGCAATTTCACCACCAAATGTACCAACAAGAGCCGCAAAATAACATCCAAGACCTATTGGAGCATAGTACATAATTATTTTAATAAATGATTGTACTACTTCATTAGCACTTTCAAGTACATCTAATAATTTATCTCCTTTTCCTTTTGAAATATTAATACTAATACCAAATAAAATTGAAAATATAATTAAGGCTATCATATTATCTCTTGTAAGTAATTTAGTAAAATCACTAACAGTAATAGTTTCAACAGTTCTTTCTAAAAAGTTTACTTTTTCATCAGTTACCTCAGTAGTATCTTTTAATACTTCTTTTATTGCTTCAGTATCTTTTACATCTACAAGTTTGAATGCTTTAGTTGATACAATTCCAACTGCAACACTAACAAGAGATGTGAATACAAATACTAGAAGTATTGTAACTAATATCCTACCAATTCTCTTTGGTTGTTTCATTTTACCAATTGAAGTAGTTATTGTTAAAAATATTAATGGCACTATAATTACTAATAATAAATTTAAAAATAAATCTCCAAAAGGTGCTAGTACTTTAGCTTTTTCTTTAAATACAAGTCCAACAATCGTACCAATTATTATTGAACCTAAAAGTATTAAAGTAGATTTGTAATTTTTTAAAAACTTCTTCATAATTTTTCCTCCTATTTAAGTATATATAATTTTAGTAAAAATGTATACTTTTTAATTCCACATAATTCCACAAAAAAAGATTTAGTTTTTCTTTTCTAAATCTTTATAAGCTACTTTACCAACTGCTGTTTTTGGAAGAGAAGTTCTAAACTCATATTCAGAAGGTACAGCATATTTAGCTATATTTTTATAGCAGTATTTTCTTATTTCTTCTCTTGTTTGCATATTATCTGGAACACCGTCTTTTAAAACAATAACTGCTTTTGGTGTTTGTGACTTGATTTTATGAGGAATTCCAACAACAGTACAAGCATCAACAAGTTCACATTTACCAATTATTTCTTCAAGTTCAATAGGATAAATATTATATCCATTTGAAATAATCATTCTTTTCATTCTTGAGGTGTAATAAACAAAACCTTCTTTAGTCATATATCCAAGATCACCTGTGTGAAGCCATACTTTACCATCTGAATGTTCAACTAGTGTATTTTTAGTTTCTTCATCTTCATTAATATATCCCATCATAAGTGTAGGCCCAGTAACACATATTTCACCAACATCATCATATGATTTTTCAATATCACTATTTGGTTCAAATATTTTAACAATCATATCTGGATTTGGTATTCCAAGAGTACCATTTTTTACATATTTCTCATCAACTTCTGCTGTACAACAACAAAATCCACAAGCTTCAGAAAGACCATATCCAACCTTAACAACTGCAGAACTACCATGTCTTTTCAAATATTCTTCGAATTCTTTTTTTAAAGCTGGAGATAAATAATCCCCACCAACTACAACTACTTTTATATCTTTAAAAGCATTAAAACCAGGATCACCTCCATTAATTGACATTTTAAGAAGTGATGGAACTGCTGGATAAACACTTGGTTTATATTTTTTAAGTTCTTTATTGATTTTTTTAGTATTAAGTTGTGGAACAATAATACATTTCATTCCAGTAACTAAACAAGTATGTGTACACAATGCAAGACCAAATACATGAAATATTGGTAATGCAGATAGTACAGAATATCCTGGCCTAATATATTCACAAACAGAAGCTGTTTGAAGTGCCATAGCATTAAAATTAGCATTAGAAATTATTATTCCTTTTGGTTTACCAGTAGTACCACCACTATATATTATAGCAGCAGGACTATTAGCTTCTCTTTTAACATAATTATCATCATTAGTAGCATAATTTAAAAATTCTTTCCAAGTAAGCATTCCTTCTTCAAGTTGCATATTTAAAGAAGATTTTAAATTATATAAAGTTTTAAGTATTGTACCTAAACTTTCACTAGTTGGTACCATAATAAAGTGTTTAACTTTAATATATCTTGCTTTTGGCATAGCAACATCAGAACAAAATATAATTGAACTATTAGTTTCTGATAAAGCCCTTTCAATATCTTTAGTAGAAGATAATGGATGTATTATATTAGCAATAGCACCAATCTTATTAATTGCATAAATCAAAGCAAAACTTTCTGGTGTATTAGGCATGCATATAGTAACACATTCATTTTCTACAATATTAAATTCTTTTAATGCAGAAGCAACCTTATCAATCTTTTTCATAAAAGATTTAAATGTAACCTCATTTCCATAATAAGAATAAGCAGATCTTTTTTCATTTTTAGTAGCAGTATCTTTTAAATAATCATACATACTACCATTAAAATAATTTAAACTTTCTGGAACATCTCCATAATATTTAAGCCAAGGCTTTTCTTTATTCTCTGGTTTTTCATTTTTTATAAATTTAATTAATTTATTAATATAATCATTAACTTTTCCCATTTTATTTTCCTTTCATAGTATAAGTTGTATATTAATTGTAACATATAAAAACTAAAATGTTAAATCTTAACATAATTTGATATAATAAAAGTGGTGAAATTTATATGAAAAAAATTATAATGTTTAGTGGAATTAATAAAGAAGAAGGGTTTACATTAAGCCAAACAAAGGAATTATCTAGATTAGTAGAAACAGGATTATCTATATCATTTATTACATCTGATTTTTATGATAATGAAAAAAATGATTTAATGGTTGATAAATTAATTAAATTTTTTAAAGATATTAGTATAAGATTTAACAAAATAAATATTATTGACTGTAGAACTGATAAGGAAGAAAGTAAAGAGATAGTAAAAAATAGTGACATTGTCTTTTTAATGGGAGGAGATCCTAAAAAAGAAATGAGCTATATAAATGAATACGATCTTGCTAAGATTTTATTAGATAGAAATGGTATAACTATTGGTGTTTCTGCTGGAAGTATAAACATGGCAAAAGATGTTATATATCGAGATGAAGATGAAAATAAAACAATGATTAGATATAAAGGAATCGGACTTACTGATATATGTATTTATCCACATCTTGATTTTAAAAATATAGATTATTTAAAAGAAATATTTGAAGTAAGTAAATTACAAAAAATAACAGCACTTCCTGATAAATCATTTATTGTTATTGAAAATAGTGAAGTTAATTATATTAATGAACATTATGATGTAGATAATAATACTATTGATATTAAAGGTTATCCATATGAAGAAATAAATCATACTGGGACAATTGATCTTGAAACGAATAGACTTTTATTAAGAAAAACTACAAAACAAGATTTTGAAGAGTTTTTCTTTATACAACTAAATCCAAAATTAAGAAAATATTTAGGACCTACAAAGCTAGGTAATAATCCAGAAAAGAGTATAAAATATTTTGATGAATCCGCTTATGAAAACAAAGATTATTATAGATGGAGTATTGTTAAAAAAGAAGATAATAAGTTACTTGGAACTGTTTATTTAACTATGCATGATAAGAAAGCAAAAACCGCAGGTATTGATTATTGGATAAGGGAAGATGAATGGGGAAAAGGATATACAACAGAAGTATCTAGACGAATAATGAAATTTGCTTTTGAAACTTTAGAACTTAATAGAATAGAGTCATGTGGAGCTAAAGATAATACAGCTACATGGAAAGTAATGGAAAATATAGGACTTAAATATGAAGGAACAAGACCTAAATCATATTTCTATTATTATGGTGGTATTCAAGATATGAGAGAATATGGAATTAGTAGAGAAGAATATTTAGAAGAAATAAAATAATGCAATCAAAAAGAAGCTAATTATTAGTTAGCTTCTTTTTATTATAAAGCAGCAGCTCTTTCAGCTTTTTTAGCTTCTCTTTTAGCTTTAATAGTTTCAACTAAATTTGAAATTTTAGCTTCATCTTCTTTAGTAATAACATCAGGAATTTCTTCAAATTTATCACTACCATTAGTTAAAAGTTTATTTGAAATCTTAATTCCTGTTTTACCAACAATTTTAGTTAATAAGCCAATACCTGTAGCAACAGCACTTACAATTTCAATAACTGGTCCATCAATAAAATCAAATGGTGAAAGTAAAGAAATAATTAGTGCTTTACTACCAACCTTAGTAATACCGTCACCGGCTTCATATATACACTCAAATACAGTCTTACTTGTTTGAGCTTTTTCTTTCATAGTTTTAACATTTTCTTTCTTTTCAGTAACTACAATAGCATCTGGAAACTCACTCATTATTTTCACCTCCTAATAAAGCTTGTTTATAAGAATTATAGAATTTCAAAACAAGTTCTTTTTCTTCAGAATTAATTGAAACAAGATTTTCAACACCATCAATGTTTTCAATTTCAAAAATCATAACTAATTGTTCATCACTAGTAGGATCGTCATCATAAGAACAAACTATATACTTTTTTCCAAGTTCTTCGATTTCAAATCCACCAATAACATCAACATCGATTTCTTTTCCATTAACAAATTTTTTCATATCTTCTCCTTATCTTCATAATATCACACTTTTTATTAAATACAAATAAAATGTGTAAAACTTTACATATTATGATATAATTTAAGCATGAAAAAAAGTTATATTAAAATGAATGATAATAATAATTATTTATCTCTTGGAAATATTATTAATACAATAAAAAAAGTTTCAAGTAATAAAACAGCAATGCAAGTGGAAGTTTTTTCTGCTCTTTTTGGAGTTAATTCAGTTACTGTAACAACAGTTAATAATTATTGTATAGGTTATAGACCAATAGGAATAGAGTATAAAAAAATATATAAGGATTTAAAAGCTGGCAATAAAGACTTATATTTGCCAATAATATTACAATTAATAAGTATATTAGATGATAAAGTTTATGTATTAAATGATGAATCAATAAATATAATAAACACTAATAATAAATTAAAAGAAGTAATTAATGAATTACTTTTAATAGCAGAGAAAGATGAACACATTAATGAAGAAAGAATTAAAAAAATTAAAAATATGGATTCATTTAATTCGATTATTGAGTTATTAAGTTATGCTATTCTTGAAAATACTCAACCGGTTTATACACAAGATATTAATATTAAGATAAACAAAGAGGAATTAAATGATTATTTAAAAGTAAAACTATATTTTGGAGAAAGTTATGTTAATTCATTAATAGAACTTTCTAGGAAAGATAATATGTATGCTAATGCTGAACTTGGAGCACTAGAATTTGATGGTAGTATAAGTGGTAAAAAAGATTATGATAAGTCTTATAATTATTATTTAAGAGCTGCAAATAAAAATCATCCAAAAGGTTGTTGGATGGTAGCAAACTTAATGTTAACAAAAAGAGTTAAATTTAATTTTGATACAATGTGGAAATACTTAAATAAATCAATTGAATTAGGAAGTGTTGCTGGATATAATACTCTTGGTATATGCTATTTAAAAGGTATAAACAAAGATAATAAAAAGGATATAGAACTTGCTAAAAAATATTTTTTAATTGCTAGTGAACATGGTTATGCATATGCATTTAATAACTTGGGTAAGATATATGAAAATGAAGGTAAAGAAGAAACAGCACTAAAATATTACCTTGTAAGTGCTGATTTAAATGAAAGCTGGGCTCTTAATAAAGTAGGAGAATATTATAGAGAAAAAGGTGATTTAAAAAGAGCATTTATTTATTATAGTAAGTCAATAGAATGTCCAATTAATGAAAGATATAAATATGCTTATTATAATTTAGCTAAATATTATTATGAAAATGGATGTAAAGTTTTAAATATTGAAAAAGATATAGAAAAAGCAAAAGAATATTATAAAGTTTTTGAATCAAAAGAATAAAATATACTATTCTTTTTTTTATTTTTTGTTATACTTATAATAGTGAGGTAAAAATAAATGAAAGAAGGTTTTGATAACAAAAAATATGTAAAAATTCAAAGTGCTAAAATTAGAGAAAGGTTCAAATTATTTGACAAATTATACTTAGAAATAGGTGGTAAACTATTTGATGATAGTCATGCAGCAAGGGTATTACCGGGCTTTAAAAATGATGCTAAAATAAGTATGTTTAAAGAATTAAAAAACGATTTAGAAATAATTTTTTGCATTAATGCAGGCGATATTGAGAAAAATAAAACTAGGGGAGAATATGGAATTACTTATGATACAGAATTATTGAAATTAATTAATAATTCTAAGAAGATGGGATTTTCAGTAAATTCAGTAGTTATAACTCTTTATAAGAATCAAATTAGTGTTGATAAATTTATAAAAAAATTAAATAGAATGGGTATTAAAACATATATTCATACATTTACAAAAGGTTATCCAACAGATGTGGATACTATTGTAAGTGATGAGGGATATGGTGCAAACCCATATATTGAAACTACTAAACCATTGATACTTGTAAATGCCCCAGGACCAGGAAGTGGTAAACTAGCAACTTGCTTATCACAAATATATCATGAACATAAAAGAGGTAAAAATGCAGGATATGCTAAATTTGAAACATTTCCTGTATGGAATTTATCATTAAAGCATCCAGTAAACTTAGCATATGAAGCTGCAACAGCAGATCTTAAAGATGTTAATATGATAGATCCATTTCATTTAGAATCTTATGGTGAAACAGCTGTAAATTACAATAGAGATATTGAAATGTTCCCGGTATTAAGGAGTATATTAAATAAAGTATCAAATACAGATATATATAAATCACCAACTGATATGGGTGTTAATATGATAGGTTTCTGTATTAAAGATAATGATATAGTAGAAGAAGCAGCTAAGAAAGAAATAGTAAGAAGATATTATAATGAAATGAACAACTATAAACTAGGTCTTACGGATGAAGATTCTTATATGAAAGTAAAACTTCTTATGAATGAACTTAATATTGATGAAAATTATTTAGATGTAATAGCACCCGCTATAAAGAAAAGTGAACTTGAAAATAAACCAGTTATATCATTAAAAATAAATAAGAAAAAAATAATTACTGGAAAGCAAACTGATATATTAAGTCCAGCAAGTAGTTTAATATTAAATGCTATAAAAGAATTAAATAAAATACCTGATGATATATTATTATTATCACCTAAGGTTTTAGAACCAATGCTTAAAATGAAAAAAGAACTTAATAATAATGAAATAAGACTTCAATTGCCAGAGGTTTTAACAGCACTTAGTATTTGTTCAGCAACAAATCCAATTCTTGAAAAGGCTTTAAATAGTTTGAAAAAATTAAAGTATTGTGAAGCACATGCAACATATATAGTAACTAATGGTGATAAGAAAACGCTTAAGAGTTTACAAATTAATTTAACATGTGAACCAAAATATATAGATGAAATATAGAAGAGCAAATGAAAAAAAACTAAGATATTAATAATAATCATAGTAGCAGTATTATTAATTGTTGTGTTTGCATTTGTATTATTAAATAAGAAGAATAGTGAAAGCACAATAAAGACAATTAATGATGGTAAAACTATGTTAAAACAAATAACAAATAGTAATGATTTACCAAATACTGAAACATTTGAAGTAGATGTAACAGATACAAATAAGGTAGTTTCATTTACTGGATTAAAATCTAATGAAAATATTGAATGGATTGTAGCATCTGAACCAATGATGTCATCACAAGCATTCTCAACAGTAGCTATAAAAGTAAAAGATGGTGCTTCTGTTGATACAATTAAACAAGAAATATTAGATAATGTTAACACTAGAAAATGGATATGTGTAACAGCTGAAAAATTATATATAACTAACAATGGAGATGTAATATTCTTTATAATGACAGATGCTGATTGGGCTAAAATAGTATATGACAATTTTAAAGAATATGTAAATAATGATATTGGTAAAGAACTTGAAAAAACGAGTGATGAATTTTTAACAGATCAAAGACCAGTAGCATAACATAAGCACCGTAAAGGTGCTTTAATTTTAAGAAGGTAGAATGAATAATAAAGTTAAAGAAATTGTTTTATCATTAATATTTATTACATTTTTATTTACTTTTATGATTGTAAACATTTTGAAAAAAGATGATGATATATCGTATAGTGAAAGAAGAAAATTAGAAAAATTACCAAAAATTACATACAATTCTTTAATAGATGGTACATATTTTAATACATTAGATAAATATATGACAGATCAATTTGTTGGTAGAGATAGTTTTCGTAAAATAAAAATAAATATAGACTTATTTACCAAAAATAATTACAATAACTTATATTTATATAACGATTATATAATAGAAGAACTATATCCTTTAAATAAAGAATCTGTATTATTTCTATATAGTACATTACTTATAAATGATAGTTTTACTTTAAAATAGATAGAAATATCTATTTTTATTTATAAAAAAAGAGGTTATTCTAAACCTCTTACTATTTCTTTAAATTCGTCTCCTCTATCTTCAAATTTAGCATATTGATCCCAAGAAGCAGCAGCTGGACTTAATAATATTACATCTCCTGAACTACTATTTTCATTTGCTAGTAAGACAGCTTCTTTTAAAGTATCAACAACGAAACATTTAATATTCATTTCATCCATCTCTTCTTTAATTCTATTCTTACATTCTCCATAGCAAATAACTAATTTAGTATGCTCTAAATAATCTTTTAGTTCAAAGAAACTTTGTCTTCTTTCTAAACCACCTAATAATAAAACAGTTGGTTTTTTAAATGCTGATAATGCTATTTGAGTAGAAGTTATATTAGTTGCCTTAGAATCATTATAGAAATCTTTACCATTAAATGTTCTAACATATTCTATTCTATGAGCAACTCCACTAAATTCTTTAATAACAGGAACCATTACTTCATTAGAAATTCCAAGTTCTTTTGCAATCATAATTGCACACATAATATTTTCGTAATTATGATTTCCTTGTAATTTAACAGTTCTTGTATCAATTATTTCTTCACCATAATAATATATTTTATTATCTTCTAAATAGCATCCATCAATCTTTTCTTTACTTGTAAAATATTTCTTTGTACTTTTAATATCTTTAGTAATTCTAAATGCATCAGCATTTCCTTTATTAATAATAGCTATATTTTTACTAGTATGATTTTGGAATAACCTAAGTTTATTTTCATTATAATATTCTCTTGTACCAAACATATCTAAATGTGCTTCATATATATTAGTAAGCACAGCAATATCTGGATTAAAATCATAAAAATCATGTAATTGAGGAACTCCAATTTCCATAACCAAATAATCATTTTCTTTTATATTTGGAAGTACTTCACAAAGAGGAAAACCAATATTACCAGCTAAGTGAGTTCTACCAGGAAAAGCATTACTAACAATTTCATAAGTAAGTGAAGTTGTAGTAGTTTTGCCATTAGTACCTGTTATAGCAATTAATTTAACACCTTTTGGTAATAAATGATAAGCCATTTCTATTTCATTAATTACTTTAATATTATGTTCACCTGCATATTTTAAGTATTTATGATCGAATTTAACTCCTGGATTCTTAATTAAATAATCAAATGATTCATCAAGTATATCATCAGGATGACTTCCAAGAATTACTTTAACACCTAAGTCTTCAAGCTCCTTAATATGATCCTTATCTTGATTTGCATTCATATCATTAAGTACGATAGTATTATTTCTTTTAGCTAATATTCTAGCAGCATGATAACCACTTCTAGCCATACCTAATATAAATATTTTTTTATTTTCAAACATATTACATGCCTCCATAATAATTATACTACTTATATTAATAAAAATATTAGATTTAACAATTACTTTACAATAAAAAACTAATTACTTTTTTCTTATAATTAGTTTTTTAGTAGTATTTTTAATTGTAAGAGCTCCTTTTTTAATAATAGGTTTTACATTTGGAAAAGCCATAAATAATCTTTTAACTAACCAATTATTTTTAATAAGTTCTCTTACTTTTTTAGTTATTTCATTTGTATTATCAGAGTTTACAAATTTAAGTGACATATTTTTAATTTTAAATATAACATTAAATGAAACTATTAAATCTATAATAAATATAGTTATTAAAGTATAAAATAATATATTAATAGTAATAATATTAAAATTAGAATAAATATTGTATAAGAAATTATTTAAATATTTAATTAATATAAAACCAAGTACTCCAAAACCTAAACAATTTATTAAACATATTCTTCCATTTAAATTAAATTTATAATCTGAATAATCCCACCATCTAGCATGAAATACTTTTTCCATTACATAGCTTGTTAAGTATTCACCAATACTAGCAATTAAAATACATGATAAAAACAATATAGTAGGGCTTTTAACAGAATGTAGTAATAACAACATGACAATCGCACAACTACCATATATTGGAATATAAGGCCCGATTAAAAAACCTCTATTAACAATTTTTTTATTCACTTTAAATCTATCTATTATCTCAATAATCCACCCAATAAATGAATAGGTCATGAACAATAGAAAATATATTTTAAATTCAGTCATTATTTTGCCTTTCTTTTGATACCTACATATTTAGGCCATTCTTTTGGATGTTTAAAAACATTTAAAGAACATTTCTTATCCATCATTGTTACGACCCAAGCTTCTTTATACTTAGGTGGTGTAATGTTAAGAGGAAACATATGTCTTAATATAATATTTTCAACTCTATCATTCATAAGATGAGGAAAATGTTTTCTAGAGTTTTCTAATGCTTCTCTTGCATGAACAAATCCATGTTGTTTAAAAAAACCTCTTTTTTCTTTTAAATCTTGCCATGGTTTATAATAAAAATCATGAAGAATTGCTCCAATAGAAATATCCCTCTTATTAAGATTATGTTTTTTAGCATACAAATAAGAACAATAAGCAACCTTTAAAGAGTGATCATAAACAGATTCATTAACATGATGATTATAATTTTTTCTCTTTAAAAATTCTTTATTGTTTAATATTTCATCTATATAACTTAAAAATTCTTTATCATATTTCATAAGCATTTCACACAACAATTATAACAAACATTATATAAAAATAGTAATTAAATTAAAAATACATGTAAACATTATATAAAAATAGCAATAAAACATTAAAAATTGTTATAATAATATAAGAATAATTAATTAGAAAGGAATGAGATTATGAAAGTATATTTTACAGAAAAGATTACAAGTGAAAGCTTATTAGAAATCTATAAAAAATTAAATGTTGATTTAAAAGGCAAAGTAGCTGTTAAAGTACATAGTGGAGAAAAAGGAAATCAAAATTATTTAAAACCTTTATTTTATAAAGAACTAATTGATTATGTAAATGGAACAGTTGTAGAGTGTAATACTGCTTATGAAGGAGAAAGAAATACAACAGAAAAACATTTAAAATTATTAGAAAATCATGAATGGACTAAATATTTTAATGTTGATTTATTAGATGAAAAGGAAGAAATAGCATTACCTGTTAATAATCCAAAGCATATAAAAGAAAATTATGTTGGTAAGAATATAGAAAATTATGATTCTATGTTAGTTTTATCACATTTTAAAGGACATCCAATGGGAGGATATGGAGGAGCACTTAAAAATATATCAATAGGACTTGCATCATCTCATGGAAAAGCTAATATACATGGTGCTGGTAAGCCAGATGAAATGTGGACAGCTGACCATGATTCATTCTTAGAATCAATGGCAGAAGCAGCGAAAACAGTTGTAGATTATGAAAAAGGTAATATGGTATTCATAAATGTTATGGCAAATATGTCAGTAGATTGTGATTGCTGTGCAGTTGCAGAAGATCCTTGTATGAAGGATATAGGAATTCTTGCATCAACTGATCCAGTAGCACTTGATCAAGCTTGCATAGATTTAGTTTATAATAGTAAAGACCCAGGAAAAGATCATTTTATTGAAAGAATTGAATCAAGAAATGGTCTATTAACGATAAAAACAGCAGAAGAAATAGGAGTAGGAACAAGAAAATACGAACTTATAAAAATAGATTAGGAGAATTAATATGAATGGAAAATTAACTTATGTATTTGGACATAAGAACCCAGATACAGATTCAATATGTGGAGCAATAGCATTATCTTATTTAAAAAATAAACTAGGAATGAATACAGTTCCATCGACACTTGGAAACTTAAATAGTGAAACTAAATATGCTCTAGAATATTTTAAAGTTAAAGAACCATATCATCTTAATGATGTTAAACTTCAAATAAAAGATGTAGCATATCATAAAAATTGTTTTATAGATAAAAATGTACCAATTAAAGATGCATTTGACTATATGAATAAATATTCTCTTACGGGTATTCCAGTAGTAGAAAGTAAAAATAAATATTATGGTTATGTATCATTAAAAGAAGTAGCGAGAGAAATAATTGCTGGAGACTTCCATAAAATAAATACATCATATGGAAACTTAATAAATACATTAGATGGTGAGAAAATATTAAAATTTGATAAAGAAATAACTGGAAATGTTTTAGTGGCAACTTATGCAAAGGAAACATTTTTAGAAAAGGTAGATCTTGATGATACATATATAGTAGTAGTCGGAGATAGAAAAACTATATTAGAGTATGCTATTAGAAGTAAAGTAAAATTAATAATATTAATACAATCAGTAGATATTAGCCCAGATTTATTAAAGGAAGCTAGAAAAAATAAAGTTAATATTATTAGAACACCATTATCTTCTTATGAAGTTGGAAAAACAATATCATTTTCAAATTATATAAAAGATATTTTAAGAAAAGAAGAATCTGTAACATTTAATGAACTTGATTATTTAAGTGACTTTATGGAAGCTACTAAAAAACTTAAACATACAAATTATCCAATATTAAATAATAAAAATGAATGTAAAGGTCTTCTTACATTAACAGATACTAATGATGTAGATAAAAAACAAGTAATATTAATTGATCATAATAATTCATCTCAAAGTGTAGATGGACTTGAAGAAGCTGAAATATTAGAAGTAATAGATCATCATAATATTGGTGATATTAATACCAAAAGACCAATTAATTTTAGAAATGCAGGAGTAGGTAGTGTAAATACCATTATTTACGATTTATATAAAGAGAATAATGTAAAAGTACCAAGAGATATAGCTGGACTTATGGCATCAGCTATAATATCAGATACATTGTTACTTACTTCTCCAACAACGACTATAAGAGATATTGATGCATTAACAGAACTATCTAAAATAGCTAAGATAAAATATAAAAAATATGGTACAGAATTATTAAAACAAGGTATGAGTATAAAAGGTCTTACTAATTATGCAATGCTTCATAAAGACTTTAAAACATATAAAGTAAAAGATTCTGTAATAGGAATAGGACAATTATTAACATCTGATTTAAATATAATAGAAAAGAAAATGAATAGTATTGTTAAATATTTAGATGAAGTTTCAATAACTGAAAATATGAGAGTTGTTACACTATTCATAACAGATATATTTGAAAATCAGTCTTATTGTATTTATAATACAGCAGCAAAAGAAATAATAAAAAATAGTTTTGATTTAAAAGAAGTATATGAAGGGGTAGCATTAAAAGATATTTTATCAAGAAAAATGCAAATAGCTCCATACTTAATGGATACAATAGAAAAAGAGTAACAATACTCTTTTTATTTGCAGTAACAATAGATTGTATAAAATAACATAAAAATCATAAAAAACATACAATAAAATGCAAAATATTGTGATAATTTTAATAAAAACACACAATAAACCATTGAAAAATGTATAAAAATAATGTAAAATATACAATGAAATGAAAAATATTGTATATATTTTTAAAAAATAACAATATAATATAATAGAAAGGAGTATTAATATGGAACCATATAAAGCCAAACTGTTACCCATTCAATATAAACTTGATAGGGAAACTATTAAATTATTAGGACAAGCTAATGATAAGTATGGTCAATACAAGTCATTATTAAAAATGTTTAAATTTGATCAAAGATATTTCTTAGATTCACTTATATTAGGAGAAAGTGTCAGATCTTCTAGAATTGAAGGAACACAAATATCTCAGGATGATATGTATTACATAAATTATTATGAGCAAAATGATAATATACAAGAAGTTATAAACTTAAAAAAGATGCTGGAATATGCTACTGAAAAATTACAAAAAAATAATTTTAGTATTCATATGATAAATTCTATGCATAAAATACTTCTTTCAGGGGTAAGAGGAAAAGATAAATCTCCTGGTGAAATAAGAACAATTCAAAATTATATAGGATTAAAAGGTTTAGGAAAAGAAGGTGCAACTTTTGTACCGCCAGTGCCAGATGAAGTACCAATGTTACTAGATAACTTATTAGAATATATGAATGATATATATGATGATGAAGCATTTATAAAAGTGGCAATATCTCATGTACAATTTGAGTCTATACACCCATACAAAGATGGAAATGGAAGAATGGGTAGAGCACTAATGACATTACAACTTGCAAAAATCAAAAATGACGAACCAATATTATTTTTGTCGGAAATTATAGAACTTTACAAAGCGAGCTATTATAATGCACTAACAGAATGTAGAAATGGCAATGTTGACGGCTTTATAAGATTCTTTTTACAATGTGTAGTAGATCAATGCACTAGAAATATTGGAAGAATTGAAAAGATAAATAAAGTTTATGATGAAGATGAAGAAACAATAAGACAAAATATAAAGGGTAGTGTAGTGCTTAAAATGCATCCATTAATGATGAAAAAAATAGTTTTTACACCACAAGAAATAGCAAAAGAATTAGGTGCTCATATTAATACAATATTAAGAATACTAAACAAAATGATAAAATTAAAAATGATTATAAAAGAAAAGAAAAATGGTGCTAATAGAGTTACATATAGATATATAAGAATATATGATACATTTGTAGAACAATTGTAATCATAATATATTGTATAAAATAACATAAAAATCATAAAAAACATACAATAAAATGCAAAATATTGTGATGATTTTAATAAAACCGCACAGTAAAACACAAAATAGTGTATAAATTCGATTAATAATTCTAAAAAAACACAATGTAATGTAAAAAACAAAGTCATTGAGAATTAATTTATATAAAAATATTATTCTATAAAAAATACATTCACTAAAAAATGAATGTATTTTAATTTCTATTTATATAAGATATCTAAATCAACATCACCTTTAATACCATTAACTTTACCAGTATTAGAAAGTTGCCATATATAATATTCACCTTTATAATTAGTTTTATCAATATAATGAGCTAACCAAGTTTTATATTCATCTAAATTCCACATATTTTCTAAATAGTATTTACTACTATAAAGCATACCTTCATAGCCAGCAGAATTTATTTCTTTTATAAAAGCTTCACCAATTAAATTTAAATCAGTTAAACTTAAATTATAATTGTTAAATCCACTAAATATTTCCCAATCAAATGCGATAGGTAAATCTAAACTTTCGCCATTAAGAGCTTCAATAATCCATTTAGCTTGTTCACTTGATTCTTTAACATTTTTAGCATAAGAATAGAAATATAATCCAACTTTTAAACCGTTTTCTTTAGCGGATTTCAAATATTCAGAGAATCTACTATCATAAATAATTTCTCCTTTTTTATGTCCAAATCCAATTCTAATAATTACAAATTCTACACCTGAATCCTTAACTTTTTTAAAATCAATATCGCTTTGCCAAGAAGAAACATCTATTCCAATCATAGTTTTATCATTCTTATGTTCTTTTATTAAATCTTCAATTAAATATTTTTTCTTGGAAGAAGAATTATTACTAGTAGTAGTTTTCTTTTTTTCTTTTACATTTAAAGTAAAATTCTTTTCATTCTTATTGTTATTAGAGTCAACAGCAACATATTTTAAATCATACTTCCCAACTTTATTAATATCATATTCTCCTTCAATATAACAATTAGGTTTCTTATCATAATTATCAGCACATATACCACTATTAACAAGATTAATATTATTTCCTTTGTAAGCAGTTATTGATGAAGACAATAATATTATTGGTTTAGTAGAATCTACTATATTGTATGATACTTTAACTTTATCTTTTTCATTCTTTGAATTAGTATAATTAATAGTTATTTCATTGTTTCCAAGTTTATAAGTATCAATATAATCATTATTATTTATAATACCTCTATCATTATTTACTAAATCATATAATTTAACTTTTTCAGCATATTCAAAAGTGAGATTATCCTTTGCGGTAATTTCATTACTTGGAGTAATCTCTTTATCTTTTTTATTGCATCCACATATTAAAAACAATAAACAAATTATTAACAATCTTTTTTTCATAATATAATTATATCATAATTGAAAAAATATATTTAGTATTGTAAAATAATATTATGGAAAAAGTAAATATAAAAGATATTAATGATAGTAATATAGTATCAGATATTAATTTGATATTATTTAATATTCCTGAAAATGTTACTCCACTTGAAAAAGCAAGATGGCTTTACATTAAACTAGGAGAACTTTTTAGTTATGATTATAGAGTAGCATCATTTCCAGATGAAGTAGCTAAAAAATTAACATTTGAGGATAATTATGTTGGTTCATTTCAAACTTGTGTTCAAATATCACAAATAATGGATATTGTATTAAATAGCTTAGGAAATGATTGTAAGTCAAGAACTATTGAATGTCCAGGAGATTTTAGAGGTGTCTATGGGGCAGCTCATAGAGCAAATGAAGTAGAATTTAGTAATGGTGAAAAATATGTTTTAGACTTAACTTTAGATTTATATTTAATACAAAGTGGATGCCAAACTAAACACTTCGGATATACTTCACCAAATGGAAATTATGATATTATGCCACTTGTAGAATGTGAATCTATTGATAAAAAGTTTGGGCTTATAAAAAATGGAGAATATACAGATAAAAAAATAAATGATTTAAAAAGTAGATTAAATAATATAGATTATACTAATATGACAGAAGAAGAAATATTAGAATATAAGATAAGAGAACTAAATTCATTAATACCAAAATTTAGAGGTTCACGCGAAGGTAAAATGTACTTAGAAAAACTTTTTATTGAAGTATTAAAATCAAGATTTAAAGAATATAATTTAACTCAACAAAGAGAAGATAGAATCCAGTTAGCAACAGTATTTAATTTTGTTGATGATGGTCTTTGGTATATTTATTCTCCTAATTTAGGATTAATGAAAACATCAAAAGAAAATATCAAAGTCTTATTAAATAGTGGTTGGCAAACAAGAAGTCAATCTATATATGATGATTTAGAAGAAAGCAAAACATTATAAAACTAGTTATTTTAAATAACTAGTTTTTATTATCAAAATCAACTAATAATTCGTGAATCATTTCTTCTTGATTACCTAAATATACATCTTCGATTCTATCAACTCTACATCTTTCACATTCAAGAATACTATTCAATTTTAATAATGATTCATTTAAGTCATCATTAACTATAACATAATTATATTTAGTTACTTCATTAATTTCTTTATAAGCATTTTTAAATCTTTCAACAAGTTGTTCTTTTGATTCAGTCTTTCTATTAACAAGTCTTTCTTTTAATATTTCCATTGATGGTGGCATAATAAATATAAATACAGCATTAGGACATTTTTCTTTAACTTTTCTAGCACCTTCAATATCAATTTCTAATATAACATCAATACCATTTTTAAGAAGTTTATCAATATTTTTCTTTGGTGTTCCATAATAATGAGAATGAACAGTAGCATATTCTAAATATTTATCATTTTCTATATTATCTAAGAATTCTTCTTTTGATATAAAATTATAGTCAACACCATCTTTTTCTTCGCCTCTAATTTTTCTAGTAGTATCAGAAATTGACATTGTTATATTTTTTCTTGTTTTAATAAGTAGTTGATCAACTGTACTCTTACCACATCCAGAAGGCCCTGATACAACAACTAAAATACCTTGATTATTTTCTTTTATCATAAATTACCTCTTTAAAATATTCTATCAAATTAATTGAATAAAATAAATAATATAGTAAATAATATTAGTGGTGAATAAAATGAAAGAGAAAAACGAATTATTAATGCATATTTATAATACTGCTTACATGGGAGAATATAGTACTAACAAATTATTAACAAATTTAAAAAATAAAGATAATAAAATTAAAAAAGTATTAGAGGATGAATTAAAGAAATATGAATCGTATAAAAAGAAAAGTGAAAAATTAATATTAAAAGCAAAATTAGAGTTACCAACTACTAGTATAATGACAAAAATGAGTAGTAGTATGGGAATAATGATGGAAACAATGAAAGATAATAGTGATGCTGCTATTGCTAGTATGTTAGTAGAAGGATTTACTATGGGAATAGTAGAAATGGAAACAAAAATAAAAAGTTATAAAGATATTGTTCCAAGTAATACAATTAAATTAGCTAAAAATTTATTAAAATTTCAACAAAAAGAAATAGAAGTATTAAAAGCATTTATGTAATTTTATATAAATGTTTTTTAAATTCCACTATTTTATTGTAATAATAAATATGATAAAATAAATATTATGAAAGATAATATAACAAAGATAACAATTTTAACTGTAATGCTTTTAACAATATTAGGTGTTATAGGTTTTTCGTATGCTTTTTTTAATACTGGTGTCAGTGGTGAAGGAAAGTATATTACTCTAAATACTGCAGAATTAAAATTAAGATATACTGATGATGTTACTATGTCACTAAATAATGCAATCCCAGGAGATAAGATTGAAAGAGTTTTCACAGTTGAAAATATAGGTACTAAAACAGTAAGCTATAATATAGTATGGAAAGACTTAATAAATACAATAAATAATTATGATTTACATTTAGACATGAAATGTAAAAGTTATAAAAACTATGGTAAATCCAATCAAGAAGAATATGGAACATGTGATTCATTTTATAAAGCTGTACCAACTACAGAAACAAGTATTTCAAAAGATATAAGAAGAGATATTGAAATAGAAGTAGGAGTAACACAAGTTTATAATGTAACAATAACATTTTTAAATAGGCCATATGATCAAAGTGAAAATTTAAATAAATCATTTAATGGAAAAATAGATTTAGAAGAATATATTGATCCATCACCAGAACCTATTTATTGTACATATGATGGAGAACTCGTACAGGGAGCAGAATATGTTAACGGGCAGTATACTTATAGGTATATGCAAACCGCAGGTTATAATACATCAAATGAATTAATATGGAATAGTCTAATAAAAGAAGGGTGGGGTGTTATTTTAACTGATAAAGATAGCACTGAACCAGTAACTAGTAAATTATGTACTTACATTAACAATAAACCTGTTATTTCAGCAAGTCATATGTTTAGTAATAGTAAAGCAACAAGTATAGATTTAACTTCATTTAATACTAAAAATATTGTTGATATGGGAACTATGTTCTATAACAGTCAAGCAACAGAAATAAAAGGTTTAGAAACATTTAATACAAAAAATGTTACGACAATGGCTTATATGTTTAATAATAGTCAGGCAACTAAATTAGATTTAAATAATTTTGATACACGAAATGTTATAAACATGAGTTATATGTTTAGAGATAGTAGTGCTACTGTGATTATTGGATTAGATGATTTTGATACAAGCAAAGTTGTTAATATGGATACTATGTTTAATGGAAGCAAAGCTATTAAATTAAATGTAAGTAACTTTAATACATCAAAAGTTATTAATATGCAAAATATGTTTAACGGTAGTTTTGCAGATGAATTAAACTTAAGTAATTTTAATACTTCTAATGTAACTAATATGTATGGTATGTTTTGGAATAGTAAAGCAAGAACAATTAATATTAAGAGTTTTAATACAAGTAATGTTACTAATATGAGTGTTATGTTTTGGAATACTAATACAGATGTAATTGATGTTAGTAATTTTGATACATCTAATGTAATTCAAATGGAAGGAATGTTTAGAGGAAGCAAAGCTTCTAAAATTATCGGATTAGAATCATTTGACACGAGTAAAGTAACAAATATGTTTAATATGTTTAATGGAAGTTCTGTTGTTGAACTTGACTTAAGCAGTTTTGATACTAGTAGTGTTATAAGAGCAGATAATATATTTAATAGTTGTAGACAACTTAAAACTATTTATGCTAGCGAAAAATTTAAAATAAATGATGATGTTGAAGGTAATAGCATGTTTTGGGCTTGTGATAATCTGGTAGGAGGTAAAGGAACTAAATATAATAGTTCATATATAGATAAAACATATGCAAGAATAGATGGAGGTACTAGTAGTCCTGGATACTTTACAGCTAGATAATTATAGTAAACATTTATGTAATTTTACACATAAATGTTTATTTTTATATATCAAATTTTAATTAATGTGTTATACTTTAAGTATATAAGTATAAAAGGGAAGATGTAAATGAAAAAATTATTAAGTATATGTGTATCATTAACAATTTTTACATTTTCATGTGGATTTGTTAAAACAGATACAATTTTAAATATAGATAAAAATGATAAAGTTAGTATAGAAATGACTAACCTAATGAATGATGAATTTGGAGAAGAAATATTAAATACATTTACTTCATCTGATAATTATGGCAGAGATGGTCTAAAAGTTGATATTAAAAAAGAAAATGGATATACAGGAGTTCATGGTAAAAAAGAATATGAACTTAAAAATATATCAACTGATAAATTAGATAAAATTGAAATGAGTAGTTATTTAACAAAAGAATTTAATGATAAAAGTCTTATACAAGTTGAAAAAGGATTTTTTAAGAATAAATATAAAATAGAGTTTACTTTTGAAAAAAATAAAACAGAAGATTTATTAAATGCATATAAAATTGTAAATCCTTTTGAAATTACTGATAATGTAGAATACACAAATTGTATGTCAGCAGTTACAAATAGTGGAAGTGAAGATACAACTAATTGTATACAGTTAGTTCCAGACTACGAAGAAATGTTAAAAGAATATGAAGATCATATTAAGAAATTAGAAAGTGAAATGGAATATAATTTCACCATAATGCTTCCAGTTTCAGCTGTTGAATCTAATGAAACATTAAAAAGTAATGATGGTAAAAAGTTAACATGGACACTTACTAATGATGGAGTTAATGATATTAATTGTAGTTTTGAAATATTAAATATGACTAATATATATTTAGTAGGTGGTGGATCTTTATTATTAGCAATTATCATAATTATATTATTAATAATGATTAATAAAAAGAAAAAAGAAAAGATTGAAACAGTAATTGAAGAAAAACCTATACATGCAGATTATGATCCAAGTATTGCAGCTGAAATAGATGCGATGGGTGGATTTATTGATAGAGGAAATGGTACTGAAATACCTGAAGTAGAAATGGTAGAAACAAAGGAACAAGTAGGAGCTCCAACTTCATATGAATACACTCTACCACATGAAGTACCAAATGTTATAGAAGAGAAGGATATACCAAAAGATCCATTATTTATAACATCACAAAACACTAAGGAAGATGAGGTTGTAATTAAAGTAGACCCAAAAAAGGTAGAAGTGTTAAAGCCAGAAACAACTGAAATGAATGAATAGTATGATTTGATATAATACTTTTTTCTTGTATATAAATAATAATAAATATGATAAAATATATATACAATTGAGGTGAAATTATGGCATACATAGAATTTAAAAATGTTAGTAAGATATACAGCTCTGGTGAAATAGAAGTTAAAGCACTTGATAATGTAAACTTTGAAATAGAGCAAGGTGAATTAGTTTGTATTTTAGGACATAGTGGAGCTGGTAAAACAACTGCTTTAAATATACTAGGTGGTATGGATAAAGCAACTAGTGGACAAATAATTGTTGCTAGAAAAGATATTACTAAATATGGTAAGAGAGATTTAATTAAATATAGAAGAACTAATATAGGATTTGTATTTCAATTTTATAATTTGATTCAAAATCTTACTGCTCTTGAAAATGTAGAACTTGCTACTGAAATATGTAAAAATGCATTATCACCTAAAGAAACATTAATCAATGTAGGACTTAAAGATAGAATAAATAACTTTCCAGCACAATTATCTGGTGGAGAACAACAAAGAGTATCAATAGCAAGAGCACTTGCTAAAAATCCTAATGTACTATTATGTGATGAACCAACAGGAGCCCTTGATTATGTAACTGGAAAACAAATATTAAAATTACTTCAAGATACTTGTAGAAAAAGAAAAATGACAGTAATTATAATAACTCACAATACAGCAATAGCTCCAATGGCAGACAAAGTTATTAAATTTAAAAGTGGAAAGGTTGAAGAAATTAAAATAAATAAAAAACCAGTTGATATAGAAAGGATTGAATGGTAGTGAAAACACTTATTAAACAAAGCTTTATAAGTATCAAACAAACATTCAATAGATTTATATCAATCTTAGTTATTGTACTTTTAGGAGTAGGTTTTTTCACTGGTATAAGAGAAACATCTCCAAATATGAAAGATAGTTTGGATACATATTTCAAAAAAGAAAATGTATATGACATATCTCTTATGAGTACTTGGGGAATAACAAATGATGAAATAAATGACTTAAAAAAACTAGGATATACTGTTGAAGGTTCATATAGTTTTGATGCGATAATTCATATCGATGATGATTATGTAGCAAAAGTACACTCTTATAATCCATCTGCTAAAATGAATAATTTAATTGTTACAGAAGGAAGACTTCCAGAGAATAATAATGAATGTGTAATTGAAAAGAACAAAGATGTTGGACATTATAAACTTGGAGATAAAATAAGTATAGATGATGATATTCTTAAAGAAAAAGAATTAACAATAGTAGGATTTGTTAAAAGTCCATTGTATGTATCACTTGAAAGAGGAAGTACTAAACTACTAAATGGTAAAGTTAATTTTTATATGTATTCATTAATTACTAATTTTGATAGTGATGTATACACAGAAGCATATATAGATTTAAATACCGATAAAAGTACATTTAGTGATGAATATTTAAATTTAAGAGATGATACTGTAAAAAAGCTAGAAAAAATAGCAGATGATTTTAGAGATAATAGATTCAATAAAGAAAAAAATGATGCTTTAAAAGAATTAAATGATAATATAGAAAAATATAATAAAGAAAAAGCAGATGCATATAAGAAATTGGATGATGCTGAAAGTAAAATTAATAAAGCTGAAAAAGATATTAAAAATAATTTAACTAAATTAAATAATAATGAAAAGAAAGCTAAAACAGAATTTGCTAATAAAAAGAAAGAATTAAATAATAATAAAAAACAAGTTGAAAGTGGCATTACTGACTTAAAGAAAAACATTGCTTATATGGAAAGTATGGGTATGGATACTACTGAGTTAAAAGCTAAATTAAGTGCCTTAGAGTCAACATTAAAAACTATTAATAATGGATATAATACTCTATTAAAACAAGAAACTAAAACTTATAATGAGATTAAATCTGGTAGAAATAAAATAGAAACTGCTAAAAAGAAATTAGAAAATTCTAAAAAAGAATTAGAAGAAAACAGAAAAAAAGCAGATAAAGAATTTAAAGATGCATATGAAAAAATAGAAGATGCTAAAAAGGATATAGATTCGCTTGAAAAACCAGAATGGTATGTTCTTGATTTAGATTCTAACTTAGGATATTATCAATTTTCACAAGATTCTGAAAGAATTGCAAAAATAGCAAAAGTATTCCCAGTATTATTTTATATAGTTGCAATATTAGTAAGTCTTACAACAATGACAAGAATGGTTGAAGAAGAAAGAAGTGAACTTGGAACATTAAAGTCACTTGGATATGAAGATTCTCAAATATTATTTAAATATATGTTATATGCATTACTTGCTAGTGTAATTGGTTCAATAATTGGAGTAATAATAGGTACTAAAACAATACCGAAAATTATATATGGAATGTATAGTTTAATGTACACTCTTGGTGAATTTGTAAGCAAAATAGATTTAGTTAGTTATCTTATTGGAACATTAATAGCAATAGGATGTATTATGTTATCTACATATTTAGCAGTTAAAAAATCATTAAAAGAAGTACCGGCAGAATTATTAAGACCAAAAAGTCCAAAAGCAGGTAAAAGAGTGTTACTAGAAAGAATAACATTTATATGGAAAAGACTTAGTTTTTCAAGAAAAGTAACAGTAAGAAATGTATTTAGATATAAGAAAAGATTCTTAATGACAATACTTGGTATAGGCGGATGTACAGGACTCATAATCGCAGGTTTTGGATTACAAGATTGTATTACTGATATGGTACCAAATCAATATGAAAAAATATTTAGTTATGATTTAGAAATAACATTTGATAAAGATAATAAAAATATAGATAAAGATTATGAAGAAATATCAAAATTTAAAGAATTTAATAAAACTTTAAAAGCATATAAAGAATCAATAGAACTAACAAATATTGATACAAATCAAACTATTCAAATAATAATACCTTTTGAAGATTATAAAGATTTTATTCAAATAAAAAATAGAAAAGCAAATGAATATTATGACTTGAATGATAAAGTTATTGTTAGTGAAAAATTATATAAATTATTAAAACTTAAGAATGATGATGAACTTGATATTAAACTTAATGATAATACATATAAGACTAAAGTAGGTGGAAGTACAGAAAACTATATTATGCATTATATATATATGAGTAAAAAAGAATATAATAGTGATTCATTTAATACAATGTTTGTTAAAATAAATAATTTAACTGAAGAAAGTAGAAATGCATTATCAAAGAAGTTAAAAGAATATGATTCAGTTTCTAAATTAACATATAATTCACTTAGTAGAAGTATATTTGATGATGCGATGAAGAATCTTGGAAGTATAACTATAATATTAATAGTTTCAGCAGGACTTTTAGCATTCGTAGTATTATATAATTTATCAAATATAAATATTAGTGAAAGAAAAAGAGAACTTGCATCTATAAAAGTACTAGGTTTTTATGATAGTGAAGTATATAAATATGTATCAAGAGAAAATACAATTCTTACAGTAATAGGGATGACTTTTGGATGTTTAATTGGATATGTTCTTACAATGTATTTAATTAAAACATGTGAATTTGATATAACAATGTTTAGTCCTAAAATATCTATATATAGTTATATTTATTCATTACTTATAACACTTGGATTTACAATACTTGTTAATATTGCAACATATTTTGCATTAAAGAAAATTAAAATGGTTGAATCATTAAAATCAGTTGAATAAAAAAGAGTTTCGGTTTAATTGAAACTCTTTTAATATGTTTTTAAATATAAGTTTTAGGTTTTTCATTCATAGTTAAGAAGAAATAACCACCTATAAATATTATAATAGCAATCATCATATAAGCACTTGTTATAACTTTATATATACCAGCAAATTTACTTATCTTACCAACAACTTTTCCAATGATTAGTTCATCAGTTATTTCATATTCTTTATCAACTGTATCAGTTTTATCTTCAACAGTATATTTACCAGAAATATGTTCTGTTATAGTAGCCATTCTATAACTACCCTTATAATTATATATAATATTTTCTCCTTCATTATAAATATAATCTTTCTTTATTATAGCAAGATCTCCTCTTTTATAATCAGGAGTCATATTATCTTCATTAACTTCATGACTAGAATAATCAAATAAAAATGCATAATCACTATCCATTAATTGTTTATATCCCATATTATATATAGAAAGTATTGCTATTAAAGCAAGACATATAATAATTATTATCATTATTGGCTTAACTATACTATAAGCTTTATTCATTTTAACACCTTACCTTCAATAAAATTATAGCATATTATTTAACAATAAAATATATAAAATTATGATATAATACAAAAAGAGGTAATTATGAATATAGATGATTTAAATAACAAAATACTTATAGTAAATGATTATACAAAAGATACAATAGTAAAAAGAATAAATAAACTTTTAAATATAAAAATAATAACATTAAGTGAACTTAAAAAGAATTATATATATGACTATGATTATAAAAGTATACTTTTTGTATCTAAAAAATATAATTGTATTCCCGGTATAGCTCGTAAATATATAGAGAATACATATTATATAAACAATAACTATAAAAGTGAAAAAGTGGAGTTTTTAAATAAAATAAAAAATGATTTAGAAGATAATAATTTACTTATTAAAAATAATATATATAGAAACTTTTTAAAGAATAAAGATATAGTACTTTATAATCTTAAATATGTAGATAAATATTATTTAAATATTATTGATGAACTATCTTTAAATAATAATATTATCACTTATAATGATGAACAAGATTCAAGTATAAAGAAATTATATAGATGTAGTAATAACGAAGAAGAAATATCATTTGTATGTTCTAAAATATGTGAATTAATTAAATCAGGTATAGATATTAATCATATAAAACTATGTAATGTTAAAAATGATTATACTTTTATAATAAGAAAGACATTTAAATTATTTAATATACCTGTTAATATTAAAAGTGATGAAACTATTAAATCAACAGTATTGGTTAAGAAGTTTAAAGAACTATATAATAATGATATAAATTCAGTAATAGATAAAATAAGTGAATTAGTCACTAATAAATATGAAGAGAAAGTATATAAAAGTATAATTAATACAGTAAATAAATATAGTGATTCTTCTTATATGGATGTAAAAGATATATTATTTGATGATTTAGATAATATTAAAATTAAAAATGATGAATTTAAAAATGCAGTTAACATTATTGATTTTAAAAAAGATTTAATAAGTAATGAAGATTATATATTTTTAATTAATTTTAATGAAGGAATAATACCAGTTAATCATAAAGATGAAGATTATTTAAGTGACACAGAAAAGAATAATCTAAATTTAGATACTTCTTATACATTAAATGAAAAAAGTATGAATGAAGTGATTGAAACAATAAAGTCAGTTAAGAATTTAATAGTGACTTATTCATTATATAATCAAAACAGTAGAATATATGTATCTAGTGCTTATAATAAAGATATTTTAGATGAAGAAGAAGTATCATTAAATTTTAATAATTCAAATAAATATAATAAATTAAAATTACTAAGTGAAAAAGATGATAATAATAAATATGGAACTATTAGTGGTGACTTAATAACATTACTTAGTCATTATAAAAATGAACCATATTTAACATACGACAATAAGTATAAAAAAATACCAAATGATAAATTATCGAATTATTTAAGTAAAGGTTTAACCTTATCTTATAGTAGTATGAATACATTTTATCAATGTTCATTTAGATATTATTTAGATAATATTTTAAAGATAAATAAATATGAAGAAAGATTTGATGCAGTTTTAGGTAGTATATTTCATGAAATATTAAGTGAATGTTTTGAAAATGAAAGTTATGATATTTTAGGTAACTATGAAAAACTTATAAAAGAATCAACATATCCTTTTAATGAAAGTGAAAAATTCTTTTTAGAAAACTTAAAAGATGAATTATTACTTATTATTGACACAATAAAAGACCAATTAAAATACACATCATTAAAGAAAGCTATGTATGAAAAAGAGATAAAAATAGATATTTCTAGTAATACAAAAGTTACATTTAAAGGTTTTGTTGACAAGATACTTTACGATGAATTTAATGGTGAAAAGGTTGTAGTAATAATAGATTATAAAACTGGAAATCCAACTCTTAATATTAATAATTCATTATATGGTCTAGATATGCAGTTACCTGTATACATTTATTTAATTAAAAATGAAATTAAGGCAGTAAGAATAGGTGGCTTCTATTTACAAAAAATATTAAGTAATACAAGTAATCTTTCTAAAAGAAAAGAATCATTGAAATTACAAGGATATTCAAATGAAGATTTATCTATACTTGAGAAAGTAGACTCTTCTTATGAAAACTCATCTGTTATTAAAAGTCTTAGAACAACACAAAATGGTTTTTACAGCTACTCTAAAATAATAAATGATGAACAAATTGATGCATTATATAATATAGTAGATGCTAAAGTTAAAGAAGCAAGTAATAAGATATTAAATACTGAATTTGACATAAATCCAAAAGAAATAGATGATAAAAATGTTGGATGTAAATTCTGTAAATATAAAGATATTTGCTATATGACTACAAGAGATATAGTTAAATTAAAAAAGATAGAAAATGTATTTAGTGAGGTGAATGATAATGCCAAGATGGACTAAGGAACAAGAAGAAGCAATTGTATCAGATGGTAAAAATATAATTGTTTCAGCAGGAGCAGGAAGTGGTAAAACAGCAGTATTATCTGAAAGAGTACTTCACAAAATAGAAAATGGAATACATGTAAATGAATTATTAATTCTAACATTTACAAGAGCTGCGGCAGACGAAATGAAAGATAGAATTAGGAAAAAAATATCAGGAAAAGAAGAATTAAAAAATGAATTAACTCTTCTTAGTTCATCATATATAACAACATTTGATTCATTTGCATTATCAGTAGTAAAAAAATATCATTATTTACTTAATATAACAGATGATATAAATATAACAGATGAATCAATAGTTAAAATACAGAATAAAAAAATATTAGATAAAGTATTTGAAAAATCATATCAAAATAAAAGTTTTCAAGAATTAATAAAAAAATATTGTATTAAAACAGATAAAGTATTAAAAGAAAATATATTATCATTAGCACTTAAAATAGATGGCTTTATTGATCCATTTGGTTTTATTGATACAGTATATAATAACTTTTTTAATGAGAATAATGTTGATAACTTGTTAAAAACTTATGAAGATATAATAAATGATTTAAAGAAAACAATAAGATTAGAAATAGATAATATGAGTTTATATTTTGATAGTGATTATATTGAAAAAGTTAATGAATCAGTATTAAATATACTAAATGCAGATATAGATCAAATACACCTTTATAGTAGTGTAAAACTACCTACTGTACCAAGAGGCTCTAGTGATGAAGCAAAAGAATCAAAAGATTTATTAAAAAAAGCTTGTGATAAACTTATATCTTATGGAGATTATGGAACAAAAGAAAATATTAAAAATGATATATTTAGTACAAAAGATACTGTTCTTACAATATTAGATGTAATAAAGGAATTTTTATTAGAAGTAGAAAAATATAAAAAAGATAATAATATATATACATTTAATGATATTTCTAAATTATCAATTAAAATATTAAAAGAAAATGAAAGTATAAGAAAAGAACTAAAAAACACTTTCAAAGAAATTATGATAGATGAATATCAAGATACTAATGATGTACAAGAAACATTTATCGGAATGATTTCTAATAATAATGTTTATATGGTTGGCGATATAAAACAATCAATATATCGTTTTAGAGGTTCTAATCCAGAAATATTTAAAGAAAAGTATAGTAATTATTCAAAAGAAATAGGCGGGCATAAAATAGATTTAATAAAGAATTTTAGATCTAGAAGTGAAGTATTAGATAACATTAATAAAATATTTTGTTTAATAATGGATTATAATTTAGGTTCAGCAGAATATTCACAATCACATCAAATGGTTTACGGTAATACTGCATACGATACAGAAAAAGTAAATGGATTTAATTATGATTTTAGAGTATTAGAGTATACTAATAAACCAAAAGAATCAGGATTTCAAAATATGGAAATAGAAATATTTACCATAGCAAAAGATATAAAAGAAAAAATAGATAATAATTTTCAAGTATTTGATAAAGAAGAGAGTAAATTAAGAATCGCAACATATAATGACTTCGTAATAATACTTGATAGAAGTAAATACTTTGATGATTTTAAAAGAATATTTGAATATTTCGATATACCATTAACAATATTAAAAGATGGTAAATTAAATTCTACAACAGATATATTATTGATAAAAAATCTAGTAGACTTTGTAATCAAAATAAAAGAAGATAATTGTGATATAGATTTTAAATATGATTTTACTAGTATTGCTAGAAGTTTCTTATATGAATATAGTGATGAATATATATTTGATGTAGTAACAAATAATAAAATAAAAGAAACAACAATATATAGTGATTTAAGTAAATTATCAGATAAACTAAATTCATATACAAGTAGTTCATTATTTAATGAAATATTAGATATAACAGATTTCTATAATAAATTAAATAAAGTAGGAGACTATGAAGAAGTAAATGTAAGACTTAAAACAATAAATTCTCTATCAAGTTCACTTGGAAATTTAGGACTTTCAATAATGGACTTCAGAGATTATCTATCAGATATTATTGAAAATGATGAAGATATAAAATATGCAACTTATACAAAAGAGGGTAATTCAGTAAAAATATTAACAATACATAAATCAAAAGGACTTGAATATCCAATATGTTATTTTGCAGATTTGGATCACGAGTTTAATACTAGTGAATTAAAAGACAAATTTATTGTGGATAAAAAATATGGATTAATCGTACCATCCAATTTAGAAGATATAGATAATAGTTTACTAAAAGAATTATATAAATATGATTTCAATAAAGAAGAAATAAGTGAAAAAATAAGATTATTTTATGTAGCCCTTACAAGAGCAAGAGAACAAATGATAATAGTTATTCCAAATAAAGAAACAAGAACATTAGAAAAAAATGAAGATGGTGTTATTGAAGAAATAAGAAGATTATCATTTAATAAATTATCAAGTTTTATTTATGCAGTTAAAAACTATTTAATAAAATATTTTGAACAAATTAATATTGATAAACTAAATCTAACAAAGAATTATTTATATCCTAAAAAGATAAAACAAGAAACACTAAATAACTTAAAAGATAATATAGTAGTAGAAGAAATAAATATTGAAAATGAAGTGGTTGAGGAAAAACATTTCTCAAAAGAAACAAATAAATTAATAACAAAAGAAGAAAATAAATTAATGAAGTTTGGTACTAAGGTACATGAAATGTTAGAACTATTAGATTTTAAAAATATTGATTTAAGTATTATTGATGATGAATTTATAAAATCTAAAATAAATAAATTCTTAAAGAATGATTTACTTAAAAATATAGAAAAAGCTAATATTTATAAAGAATATGAATTTATATATACAAAAGATAACAATGAATATCATGGTATTATAGATTTAATGATAGAATATAGTGATCATATAGATATAATAGATTATAAATTAAAGGGTATAACAGACGAAAATTATAAAAAACAATTAAATGGTTATAAAGAGTATATAGAAAATTTAACAAATAAAAAAGTTAACACATATCTTTATTCAATATTAGATGAAACCGTATTAAAAATTTAGCACTAGAAATAGTGCTTTTTTATTGAAATAATATTGTACTATGTGATACAATATCAGAAGATATAGAAGGAAGTGATAACTATACCAACAGTTACAAAAATAAGTAAAGATATGATTCTTGACACTGCATTTGAAATAGCTAGAACATCTGGACTTGATAAAGTAAGCAATAGAGAAATAGCAAAAAGATTAAATTGTTCTATAAGACCAATATACTATCAATTTAAAAATGTAGAGGAAATGAATAATGAACTTATTAAAAGAATATGGAAATATTTTTATGATTACATTTTTACAAAAAGAGATGAAAATATACCTGAATATAAAAAAACAGGTATAAATTATATTGAATTTGCCTGCAAGGAAAAAGAACTATTTAAAATTTTATTTATGACAAATGACAAATATATGCCGGATGATGATGAAAATTTCAAAAGGATATCAGAATACATAAAAATAAGTGGTAAAGTTAAAGAAAATGAAATTAAACCATTTCACTATAAAATGTGGATATTTACTCATGGACTTGCATCACTTATAGCAACAAATGTTATGATACTTACTCAAAAACAAATTAACGATTTATTAACAGAAGAATTTACAGCATTAATTGAATTAGAAAAGAAAGAAGGAAATATAAATGAATAATAAAAAAACAGATATTATATGGGGAGTTGCTCTTTTATTAGTAGGAGTAATATTAATATTAAATTTGAGTGGGATCACAAACATTGATGTGTTCTTTAAAGGATGGTGGACACTATTTATTATAGTTCCAAGTATAATTGGAATAATTAAAGAAGAAGATAAAGCTGGATCATTTGTTTCATTAACAGTAGGTGTACTATTGTTATTATGTTCAAGAGGTATTTTAAGCTATAAATTATTTTGGCAATTATTATTACCAATAACTTTAATTATAATAGGACTTTCATTAATATTTAAAAAGAAAATTACTGATAAAGTAGTTACAAATAAAGAAAATGATCATTTAGCATTATTTAGTGGACAAAAAGTTACAGCAGATAAAGATGAATTTAAAGGCACAACATTAACAGCAATATTTGGAGCTATAGATTGTGATTTAAGAAACATTAAAATTAAAAATGATATAGTTATTAACTCAACAGCAATATTTGGTGGTATTGATATTATCGTACCAGATGATATTAAAGTAGTAATTAAATCAACTTCAATCTTCGGAGGTTCTGAAAATAAAAAAGTTAATAAAAAAGAAGACAGTAAATATACAATATATGTAAATTGTAATTGTATTTTTGGAGGAGTTGAAATTAAATAATGAAAGATTTTATTTTAGCAGTATTGCCATTTATAGTTATAGGAATTTGTATTGCTATATTATGTAAAAATTCAAAAAAGAAAAATAATAGTATTGAAGAGGGAATGATGGTCGGTATGTGTTTTGGAGTATCATTTGCAACTATGTTGGATATTAATTTAGGTTATGGAATAAGTTTGATATGCTTATAGGTGAAACTATCGGATCATTTATACCTAAGAAGAAATAGGAAGGATATTATGGAAAAAGTAATTGAAGTAAATAATTTAACTAAATCATATAAAACATTAAAAGCAGTAGATAATTTATCATTTACAGTTTACAAAGGTGAAATATTAGGACTTTTAGGACCTAATGGTAGTGGTAAATCAACAACAATAAATTCAATATTATCATTACTTAATTATCAAAAAGGTAGTATAAAAATATTCGGTAAAGAAATGAAACCAGATTCTTATGATATTAAAAAAGATATAGGAGTAATATTTCAAGAAGTAGCAGTATTTAATGAACTAACAGTATATGAAAATATAGATTATTTTTGTGGATTATATATAACAGATAAAATTAAGAGAAAAAAATATGTTGAAGCCGCTATTGAATTAGTAGGACTCGCAAATTATAAAAAGTTTTATCCTAAACAATTATCAGGAGGACTTTTAAGAAGACTTAATATAGCTTGTGGAATAGCACATAAACCAAAAATTATTTTCTTAGATGAGCCAACTGTTGCTGTTGACCCTCAAAGTAGAAACAGTATACTAGATGGTATAAAAAAATTAAGAGATAATGGAGCTACTATTGTTTATACAACTCACTATATGGAAGAAGCTGAAATCTTATGTGATAGAATTATAATACTTGATAAAGGAAAAATTATCGCAGAAGGAACAAAAGAAGAACTTAAAGAAATGACTAAAATTGAAGAAAAAATAACAGTTGAAGTTGATGAATTAAGTGAAAAGAATATAAATGAAATAAAAGAATTTAAAACAGTTGATACTGTATCTTATAATAGAAATATTTTAGTTATTACATATAAAAAAGGCAAAAATAATATTAGTGATCTTATGGATTATCTAAAAGATAATAAAATAAAGTATAATAAAATATACTCTGAAAGACCAACTTTAAATGATGTATTTTTAGAATTAACTGGAAAGGACTTAAGAGATTAATGTTCTTACATAATTTAAAATATTCACTTAAAACATTATTTAGAAGTAAAGCACTGATATTTTGGACTTTTGCCTTTCCAATAATATTAGGAACTTTCTTTAAAATGGCTTTTTCAGATATAGAAAATAGTGAAAAATTAGATATTATCAATATAGCAGTAATAAATAATGAAGAATTTAATAATGATATAGTATTTAAAAATACATTTAAAGAATTAAGTGATAAAAATAGTGAAAACTATATGTTTGATATAAAATATACAACAATAGAAGAATCTAAAAAATTACTTGAAGAAGAAAAAATAACTGCTTATATTTTATTTAAAGATAATAATATTGATATGAGTATCAATAAAAATGGTATTAATGAAACAGTTACAAAATATGTAATAGATGAAGTACAAAGTAAGAAAACTATATTAACAAATATAATAACAAAAGAATTAGAAAACAATAATTATGAAGTTGATTATACAGAAATAGTAAACTTAGCAAATGGTATTATGAATAATTCAAAAGCTAAATTCATTGATAAATCAAGAAGTAATCTTAGTTATACAATGATTGAATATTATACTCTTATTGCAATGGCTTGTTTATATGGTTCAATGTTATCAATGTATATAATTAACTATATTTTACCAAATATGAATTCAGTAGGTAAAAGAGTATCAATATCAGGAGTACATAAAAGTTCTTTAATAACTAGTAGTTTAATTGCTAGTTATATCGTACAAATAATTGGAATAGCTATATTATTCTTATATACAATATTTGTATTAAAAGTAGATTATGGAAATCATATTGGAAAAGTTATATTATTAATGCTAACTGGTTCACTTGCAGGATTATCTCTGGGAGTTTCTGTATCAACAATAATTAAAACAAACGAAAATGCTAAAACAGGTATTTTAGTAGCAATAACTATGATTATGTGTTTCTTGTCAGGAATGATGGGTATTACTATGAAATATATTATAGATAAAAATGTTAAAATACTAAATATAATTAATCCAGCTAATATGATAACAGATGGTTTTTATTCATTATATTACTATGATACATTTAATAGATATTATTTTAATATAACAAGCTTAGTTATATTTTCTATACTAATGATATTAATTTCTTATAGTGGATTAAGGAGACAAAAATATGACAGTATTTAATACATTTTGGAAAATAATTAAAAAGTATAAAGGAACAATTATATTATATACAGTTATGTTAATAGTATTTGGAGGACTAAATACTACAACTAATGATACAGGAATAGAATTTTCATCATCAAAACCTGACATATTAATAGTGAATAACGATAAGTATGAAGGCATAACTAAAAATTTAGTAGATTATTTAACTGATAATTCAAATGTGATTGATATTAAAGATGATGAATCAGCAAGAGATGATGCATTATTTTATAGAGATATTAGTTATATAATTTATATACCTAAGAATTATAGGGCAGATACATTAAATGGTAAAACTGTAGAACTTGAAATAAAAAAAGTTGATACTTATGATGCAGCTTTAACAGAAATGATGCTTAGTAGATACATTGAGACACAAAACATATATTTAAAAACAAATATAAATGAAAATGAACTTATTAACAATATAAATGAAAGTTTAAAGAATAAAACTAATGTTGAAATAGTATCAAAATTAAATACAGATAAATTAACAAGTATAACTAGATATTTTAATTTCGCTAGTTATAGTATTATGGCAGTTACCATATATATTATTTGTTTAGTAATTACAAGTTTTCATGAACAATCTGTTAACAAAAGAATAATAATAAGCAGTATGAATTATAAAAAACATAATAGACTTTTGCTATTATCTAGTTCCATTTATGCGATAGTTGTATGGGTTTTATATACATTACTTGGATTTATAATATTGGGAAGTGAGATTTTCTCAATAAGGGGTTTACTATTTATTGGAAATGAATTTGTATTTACAATGAGTTGTTTAACATTATCATTACTTATAAGTTCATTAGTAAGTAGTAAAGTAGCAGTAAGTGGAATAGTAAATGTAGTAGCATTAGGTTCAGCATTTCTATGTGGAGCTTTTATACCTCTTGAATGGTTACCAAGTTCAGTAATAAAAATAGCTCACATTTTACCAACATATTATTTTATAAGTAGTAATGAAATAATAAAAACAATAGAAGTTATTAACACAAGTACACTTCACACAGTATTTATAAATACAGCTATAATACTAGCATTTACTATATTATTCATCATAATAAACAATATAGTTACTAAAAAGAAAAGAGTTATAGCATAAAAGTAATAAATTTGACATTAATTTTTATAAGAATTAGTGTCTTTTTATTTGTAGTATGATAAAATTTAGATAAGAGGTAGGATATGAAAAATAAAACTAATAAAGATGAGAATAAAAATATAAGTATAATTGTAATAATTATAATAGCAGTAGCATTAGTCGGAGTTATATTTTATTTTATGAATAGAAATAATAACAATGATAATCCAGTAGTTAATAAATATGAAATATTTGATTCAGAATATAAACTTAATTTAATAACAAATTATAATGAATATTTAAATTTTGAAGAAGAACATATGATTAAAAATTTAAAAGTATCAGACTTTGAAGATAAAAATTATATATTACTTACAATAAATAATTTTGATGATTGTCATGAATCAATAGAATATAAATCTCAAAAATATGATTCAAATAATAACTTGAATTTATATTTTGATATGACTTATGGATGTGGAGTTTGTGCACCATATAATAAAGTTATAACAATACCAGTTTCAAAAGATGATATAAACATGGATTCCGTAAAAGTATTATATAGAGTGACAGAAACTAAAGAATGTAATCAAGATATTGTATATAAACCAATTATTTATATTTATCCAGAAAAGAAAATGGATATCACTATTAAATTAAAAAATGTTGAGTTGTTAACAAATACTTATCCAAAGTATAATAATGAATGGAATATTAGAGTTGATAAGTCAGGAAATATATACGATTACAAGACTAATAAGAATTATTATGCACTATATTGGGAAGCTATAGACAATACAAAAATTAATATGAACGAAGGGTTTGTTGTAAAAGGAGAAGATACAGTTAAATTCTTAGAAGAAAAATTAGCATATCTTGGACTAAATGAAAGAGAAATTAATGAATTTATTATTTATTGGATAGATAAACTTGAAAATAATAATTGTAATTTTATTAGATTTAGAAATACAGACGAAGTAAATAGTTATATGCCTCTTGAAGTTAGTGAAACTCCAGATACTTTAATAAGAGTAATAATGGACTTTAAACCCCTTGATAAATACATTAATGTAAAAGAACAAAAATTAGAAAAAGTAACAAGAAAAGGATATACAATAGTTGAGTGGGGCGGAAGAAAAATTAAATAAACATTTATTTTAGAATAATAAAAAATATATTTAAAAAATATATTTTTTTATTTGTTATTGTAAGAAAGGATAGACATTTCAAAGCAAATATGATATAATATGAGTCGAAAAAGTGATGGAAAATATTTTATTTTCAAAAGGGGGAGAAAATGAATAATATATTAAATGGAGTAAAAGGTTTTGATGAATTATTAGATTCTGATTTAACAGATGATGAAATATATTACACAAGACTTAAGGATTGCTTATGGCAAGAAAAAATGTATGTTAGTAGTACTAATTCATATATTACAATGCACTTTGGAATGGTTAATAATTGTCCAATACCATTCGGAGCTGGAACATTGCCAAGACCATTTTATGTACCAGATGATAAAGAATTTTATAAGATTTTTATTAGAAAAGCGAGAGAATATAAAAAGGCAGGAAATGATTTTTGTAATAATACAACTATAGCTTTCTTAGTTTATTCAACAATTTTAGAATACTATAAAGCAGACCCAAGTGATGAAAAGTATATAGCTCTAGAAAATAAGTTAAGAGAATATGAACAAAAATTGGAACAAAGAGGATTATATCGTCCAATGAGATCAATGATTTCATCTGTAAGAACTGACTATGTATTATCAAGTCCTGATTATGTTGAATTTGAAGATGATTATTTACAACCTCAAGAAATGTTCAAAAACATTGGAGATTATGCTATGTGTGTTGAAAAGAATGCAGCTGTAGGTAGTTTATTATCTTTTGCTGGAATTAATTCATTCATAATAACATCAGGTGTATTTATAGGAGACCAAAAAGAACATCATTGCTTTCCAATATTTGAAAGAGAAGATGGAACATATAGCATACTTGATACTACTACAGGATGTATAGGTGGAAATATTGAAAATCCTAAAGATGGATTTGAAATAACATTAAATTCTGATATGGGAAAGGGTGAACCAGTAAGATATATATCACCACAGTTTACAGAAGAGCTAGATGGAACAAGATTAAGACTTGTAAACAAAAGTAGATTAACTGAATAAATATAATAAACCTTCAAGTGATTGAAGGTTTTAAAATGCAATAAAATAATAGCAAAAACATAATAATCTCATACAATAGATTAGGTGATTTTATGGCTTTAAAAGGAATTGTTATTGATCCAGGACATGGAGGAACTGATCCTGGAGCTGTTTCTAATAATTTAAAAGAAAAAGATTATACATTGTTAATTAGTAAATATATGTATGATAGATTTAAAGAACTTGGAATACCTGTAAAAATGACTAGAGATACAGATGTTACATTGTCTCCTAGAGAAAGAACGAATAAAGTAAAGAGTTTTTTTGGAGATGGAAAAGATGTAGTGGTTATTTCTAATCACTTGAATGCAGGAGGCGGCGACGGTGCTGAAGTAATCTATGCCCTTCGCAACAACAGCACACTTTCTAAAAAAATACTTAACGAGTTGGAAAAAGAAGGTCAGAACATAAGAAAATACTATCAGCAAAGACTTCCAAGTAACCCAATAAAAGATTATTACTTTATGCAAAGAGACACACCAAACAATGAAACAGTAACCGTAGAGTATGGCTTTATTGATAGCCCCAAAGATGATGTTGATCAAATAAAAAACAACTATGAAAAATATGCTGAAGCCGTTGTAAGAGCAGTATTAGATTATAAAAATATTCCATACAAAGCACCAGCTGGTGAAGGATATTACACTGTTAAAAAAGGTGATAATCTATGGGACATAGCTCACAAATATGGAATGACCGTAAGTGAATTGAAAGAATTAAATAAATTAACATCAAATACATTAAAAATAGGTCAAATATTAAAAATAGCGAAAAATGATGAAAAAGCTCCAGATGAATATTTAATTTACAAAGTAAAAAACGGTGATAATTTATGGAATTTAGCAAAAAAATATAACACTACAATTGATACATTAAAATCAATAAATAATTTAAAATCAGATAAATTAACAATAAACCAACAATTATTTATACCTAAAAATGATGATGAAGGTGTAAAAAACAATAATATTTATACAGTTAAGAAAGGTGACACTTTATACGACATTGCTGAAAAGTTTAATGTAACTATTAATGAAATAAAAGAAAAAAATAATTTAACATCAAATATTTTAAAAATAGGTCAAGTATTAGAAATTCCATCAGCTTCAACTGGAGAAATAAACTATGTTGTACAAAAAGGTGATAATTTAAACTCAATAGCTAATAAATATGATGTAACAGTAAGTGATATTAAAAAATTAAACAATCTATCAACAAATACTATACAAATTGGCCAAGTTTTAAAAATACCTGGTTCAACAAATTACAACACATATACAGTTAAAGAAGGAGATTCACTTTGGAAAATAGCTAACAAGTATAATACAACCGTAAACAAATTAAAAACAATTAATAATTTAAATACAACAATGTTAAAAGTAGGTCAAAAATTATTATTACCAACAACTTAACAACAAAAAAGCATGTCATAGACATGTTTTTATTTGTAAGCTTTTTAATATAGTTCATTACATACACCTGGATCAGGAGCATAAAAGCAATGACTTTTATATCTCCCTGTATTTCTTTGACCAAACCAAGTGCCTTTACATTCTTCACCTTTTTTAGGACCATAAAACCATAGGGCATTAGTTGCCGGATAATAATATTCTCCTTTTAAAACTCTCTTAGCAAGTTCTTTTTCTTTAGTAGTAGCACCACCACTATTAAATAGTTGACTATTTGTGCCAACAAATCCTCCAGGTTTTTGATAGACCACATCACTTATGCTTCTTATATTTTTAAAATCTAAACAATTAGCAATAGCTCTATTAACAATTACATTTCCAACCATAAGCATAGCAAGATCTCCCTCAGCAAGAGCTTCAGCTCTCATCAGTCTTGCACATAAATCAAGTTCTTTATTATTATATTTTACAAGCATAAAATCACCTATTATATTTTATACAAATAAATAAAAATGTTAATAAAAAGTTGATTTATTATCTATGATATTGTATAATTAAATTGCTTTGATTCAAGGCAGGCATCTAGGGGTATGGTGTCAGTGGTAGCATGCCGGTCTCCAAAACCGTTGGGGAGGGTTCGAGTCCTTCTACCCCTGCCAAAAGTAATTTAGCTCTATGTTAGAGCAAACATATATATCACATGGAATTAACATTTCCATGTTTTATTTTTTAAAATACTTCAAAAATAGATTCAATAGTCAAAATAATATTAATTTTATTATATAATATAATCAGGTGATAAAATGTCAGATTATAATAGACTAAAGAATGGAATACTAGGATTTATTATAGGGGATGCGATGGGTGTCCCATTAGAATTTACAAAAAGAAGAACAGAAAAAGTAGTCGATATGCTAGAATATGGTACTCATCATATGCCAAAAGGTAGTTGGTCTGATGATAGTAGTATGGTTGTAGCAACTATAGAATCGATTATAGATAATAAAGGCAATATAAATTATGAAAACATAATGAATAATTTTATATTATGGGTTGAAAAAGGAAAGTTTACATCTAATAATAAAACATTTGGAATAGGTAGAACAACACTAAGAGCACTTAGAAATTATTATTATAAAGAAGAATTTGAAATATATAAAAATCCTTTAATGTGTGGTATAGATGATATAAAAGACAATGGAAATGGAAGTTTAATGAGAATATTACCAATTGCATATTATTGTTATTATAAGAAATTAAAAGAAGAAGAAATTTATAAATTAGTTAAAGATATTAGTTCAATGACCCATAAACATAGTATTAGTATATTAGGTTGTTATATCTATGTACTATTTGTAATAGGAATATTAAATAGCAAAGAAAAGAAAGATATTTATAAAAGTATAAGAGAGTATAATTACAATAAATATTTTAATAAAGAAACTATAAATAATTATAGTAAAGTGTTAGATAACGATATTAGTTTATTAGATATAGATAATATTAATAGTTCTGGTTATGTAGTAGATACTTTAGAATCAGTTATATGGTGTTTTATGAATAGTAACAGTTATGATGAAAGTATTATTGAAGCAATAAATTTAGGTGATGATGTAGACACTATTGGAGCATTAGTCGGAGGACTAAGTGGTAGTTACTACAATGAAATAAATAATAAATGGTTAAAAGACATTAAAAGAAAAGACTATTTATTAGATTTATGCAATAAGTATTATGAAGTATTAAAACATTAAGAAAAAAATTAAAATTCATCAACACTTTTAATCTTCAATTTTTAAAAAATATATGTTATACTGAAAAAAATAGAGTGTGTATCAGAGGTATGTTATGAAAAAGAGTAAAAAAGGTTTTACACTAGTAGAGTTACTTGCAATAATAGCAATAATAACAATTTTAATAATAATTATTGCTCCAAAAATAATGCAAATATTTAAAAATGCACAAAGAGAGACATTCATGTCCCAAGTTAGAGGAATGGTAAAAAGTTCAAACTTAGAAGTTCTAGATGAAACAGGTATTACATTTGACTGTAATAAGTACTTAGATGACCAAAAATATAAAGATTGCACAGGAACATTAGATGACGGTATATCAATAAGTGCCCTAGGAGATGGCGAGTATAGTAATCTTTTAGCGGTTGATGTAACTGAAGATCCAAAGTCAGGAACTATTATTGATCTTAGTGAATTAAATGAAATAAAAATACCAAAACAAGATATAATAAATGAGTCATTAATAAAAGAAAATGGTTTAAATTCATTTTATCATGTTATGAGTGGACAAGAGATTATTGATGGAGTAACAACAATAGTAGGAAATGATTTTTTTGATCAAGTACCGGAAGAAAATAAAGATAAAGTACAACAGGAAATGGAACTAGTAAAAACAGTTATAGATCAAATGAAAAATAATTATACTATTAAAGATAATAAAATAATGCAAAAAGAATTGATAAAACTAACATTTGAAGGAGAAACAAAAGAAACAAAACAAAATATTTGGGTATTTGAACTTAATTTTACTAACAAAATGTTAGGAACATACAAGGTAACAAATTCTGGTTTTGAAATGGGCATGATGATAACAGAATCTGAATTAAGACAATTATATAATAGTAAAGATGATGGCCCTACAAATTATAGACCAAGTATTGTACAACCAGGATATGAGTTTACTATAGAAAATCCTGAAAAAGTATACTTGGTAATTGGAACAATATATGGAGAAAAATATGAAGGTCTAACAATAGAAAGAGAAGCAAGTAAAAATGGCTTACAATTAATAGGCGGTAGTGCTGTAGATATTCATATAAATGATGTTAAAAATTATGTCGATGCAGGAATTAAAAATAATGAAGAAAAGTTAACAAATGAGGGAGATTTTTATAGTTATACAAATCTTAGAGAAAAAGAAGGAGAGTTTGTATATAACTATGTTGTAAAAACAGATAAAGAAATAAAAATATTAAAAAGAACAATAAATGTATATGATGATACACCAGCAAGTTGTTTTGAATTTAAGTATGATAGTTCTACTGATGGTTATGGAATAACGGATTACTATGATACAGAAGATGACTCCCCAGATGCAGACTCATGTCCATCAAAAGTTTATATACCTGACAAGTATAATGGCAAAGATATACTATATATAGATCGTGGAGCATTTAGATATAAAAATATTATAAGTGTAAGACTGCCAATTAATTTATTAACTATTAATTCATATGCATTCGAAGGAAATCAACTATCTTATGTTGAATTACCTAGTAAACTAAAGTATATGAGTTACAATGTGTTTGCATATAACAATATAAGATATATAAAATACTCCGGTAAAAATAAATTTTGCAACGAATCAATAAATAGTCAAAGATACAATATTTATTCTGGCAGATATATAGGCGGAACATCGGGAAACTTCTTAGAATATTGTAGAAATAAAGAGATTTAGTGTATAGAGCATAAAAAATATGCTCTTTTTTGTTGATAAATTGTTAAAAAACTTAAATAAAATTATATAATAATAAAAGAGATATATGTAAATATAAAATGGAAGTGATTATAATGAAAAAGAAAATAGAAGAATTACAAGAATTAATTAATGAATCAGATAATATTGTATTTTTCGGAGGAGCAGGTGTTTCAACTGCAAGCGGATTAAAAGATTTTAGGAGTAAAGATGGTTTATACAGTAATAAAAATAATGCATTAAATGTTACTCCAGAATTTATGTTAAGTTCATCATGCTTTTATAGTTTTACAAAAGAATTCTATAAATATTATAAAGAAAATATGAATGCTTTAAATGTTAAACCTAATGTAATACATAAATACTTAACTAAATTAGAGAAAAGTAAAAAACTAAAAGCAATAATTACACAAAATATAGATGGATTACATCAAAAAGCAGGAAGTAAAAATGTACTAGAACTTCATGGAACAATTTATAAAAATTATTGTATAAAATGTCACAAAGAATATACAGCGGAATTCGTATTTAATAGTAAGGATATACCAAGATGTGAATGTGGTGGACTAATTAAACCAGCAGTTGTTTTATACGGAGAAATGTTACCTGATGATTTTATTAAAGCAGAAGAATATATAAGTAAGTGTGATTTGTTAATTGTAGCGGGAACCTCATTAATAGTTGAACCAGCTGCTAGCTTAGTATCTTATTTTAAAGGAAAAAATTTAGTTATAATTAATAATGACAAAACTCAATATGATAATTCAGCTACTCTTGTGATAAATGATGATTTAGCGAAAGTATTTAAAGAATTAAAATAAACTCAACTCTCATTTTAGTAATTCAACCATGAGATTATACACATTAAATTAAATATATAATATTATTGAATTACGAAAGGAGTAAAAATGAAAAAGAATACAAAATTAATAATATCTTTAGTAGTATGTTTTTTAGTAGGAGGCCTAATTAGTTATTTTATATTTAATTCAAAATGTGATAACAATAGTCTACCAAAACCAGAATTATCAGAAGGAGTAAGAGGAACTCAATTTGGTATAGATAAAAATATATATGAGGATACAATAGATAATTATTTAGAAAGAAATGATTCAGTTTATAGAGATATGCGTATGCTTAAAGACCCAGGAAATTATGAAGCAATAGGTGGAGATGCATATCTATCGGGATTTGTAAAAGGATTTGAAGTAGTGCCTTATCCATATTTAGTTAATGTTACTGGTCTTCCAGAAGAAGTAGGAAAAACTTATGAAGGAGAAACTCTTTTTACTGAAAAAGATGGAAAGTATACAGCTAACTATGAAGAATCAATTGAAATATTAGAATATTTATTTCCAAAAGATAAAAATATTTTCTTAATGTGTGGTGGCGGAGGCTATGCAGGCATGACTAAGAACCTGTTAGTGTCACTTGGATGGGATGAAAATAAAATTTATAATGTTGGTGGATTCTGGTATTACAAAGGAAATAATAAAGTTACTGTAAAAAACACTACAAAAGATAAAACAACTTATGATTTTTATAAAGTTGCTTATCATGATATAGATTTTAAAGTGTTAACAAAAATAACTAAATAATTATACATAAAAATTAAAGTGTATATGTAATAATAATTAATAAATAAATATAGAAGTATGATATAATAATAAATATTAGAAAGTGGTGACTACATGATAATATTTTTAGATATTGTATTTCTATTTTTTATTGGATGTACTTTTGGATGGATATTAGAATTATTTTATAGAAGATTAGCTCACGGTTATTGGGTAAACCCAGGTTTTTTAGTTGGGCCTTATTTACCAATTTATGGTTTTGGTTTATGTACTTTAACTGTAATATATATAACTTTTTATGAAATGAATTTACCGAGCATATTAATTATATTGTTAATGGGTGCGGCGATGACATTAATAGAATTTATAGGAGGACTATCATTTGTAAATAAACCTGTTAAGTTATGGGATTATAGTGATAACTGGGGTAATTACAAAGGAATAATATGTCCATTATTTTCATTTATATGGACGATGATAAGTGCAGTATATTATTATTTCTTATCAGAATTTATATTAGAAAAAATATTATGGTTTAATAATCATTTAATATTTTCCTATATTCTTGGTATGTTTACAGCAACATTTATAATTGACTATGTTTATTCAACTAAATTATTATCTAAGGTAAGAGCATATGCTAAAGAAAGTGGAGCAGTATTAAGATACGAAGAATTTAAGAGAACTATTAAAGAACATCAACAATCAATTAAAGAAAAACATTCATTTATTTTTCCAATCAAACCATCAATGGATTTAAAAGAATATGTTAAAAATTATAAAAAGCACTTAAAAAAACTTAAAAAGATTAGTAAAAAATCAAAATAAGTGTTATAATATGTAGCACTCAGGGGTAAGTATGATAAAAATTCGTGAAAAAGATGTTTATAACATATGCATCAAAGAAAATGAAACTAATAAATTATTAGACTATGATAATAATAAAAGTCATTTTAAAAGTGTAAAACTTAACGAAATTTTATCATGCTTTTTTTCATTTGTATCTAAAGAACTAAAAAGAGCAATTAGATCTAGTAAAATGATTAACGAAGAGTATTTTATTAGTAATATAATTAAAATATATAAAAAATATGTAGTAGGAACAGATAAAGAAAAAGAAATAATTAAAGAACTAAATGCATATAAAGAAGCAATAATTCTTTTAAAAGTTGAAGTTGGTTTTGACGAAAATGATAAAGAAGAAAAAGCAGCTGAACAAATATTATTAAATCAAGTAAAACAAATAAATGATTTTTTTAGTGAACTTAATTTAAAAGAGAAAATGCTTCAACAACTTGAAACATTTGATAAATATTTAGAAAAAGAAGAATTACCAAAGGAAGAATATAATAGATTAACAGAAATAATTAATTCTGCAGTATATCCAGTTCCTCAAAGATATATAGATTTATATTTTAGAGAAACTGTAGATAAAAATATATTAATGAGTAGAGAAACATTAAAATCAGTAATAAATAGTATAATAAAAAACTTTGCTCACACTAATGATACACATTGTTACTTTAAAGTTTTAAAGGAATCAAGTAGAACTCAAGGAAGTTATGAAGATAAAGTGATTTGTATATCTCCAGAATCTTATAAAAGAATATTAAGAAATGGAAAAGTAGATTATAAAGATATTCTATTAACAGTATTTCATGAACTTAGACATTTATATCAAGATAATAAAACAGTGGGATTTAAAAGATTAGATTATAGTGACATTGAAATTTTAATGGACTTATTATTATCACATACTTTCGAATTAAAATATTATGACTCAAACTATGATTGTTTATCATATGAACTTGATGCGAGAGTAAAATCAAGAATTGACACAGATAGATATCTTGATATTTTAGGAAAAGTAGGTACAATTAGAGCTCATAATCTAGATGACATCAAAAAAAATAAAACAAAATATAGAAAATTTAATCATAGATATTTACTATTAGAGAAAATATTTTATGGAAATATAGAAAAAATATTTGAAACTGCTATGAGTGAAGATGTTAATATTTTTGAAAAACATCCTATTTTGAATATATTATTTACACCAGAAATAAAGAGAAGATCAACAGCTGAGCTTTTTAAAATGAGAAATGAGTTTCAAAAAAGATTAGAATTTATTGACGAAGAAGAAACAGAAAGATTAGAAATATTAATTCATAATATAAATGAAGTGCTATATGGTCAGATTCTACCTTTAGAAGATATGGTGTCTGACTATAAGGAATTATTAAAAGCTGATTTTATAAATGAAACAGAAAAGAAATTATATTTAGAAAATATGAGAAAATTAATAGAAATGGAAGCTAGAGAAAGAAGTATTTATGATGTTGATGAAATGATTTTTGGAACACCTAGAAATAACAGTTTCATCTCATTAATTCTTAGAAGTCGTAAAAATTAATATAAATTTATAACAAATATCGTAAAGAAAGTGTGTATTTAAGTCTAAATACACTTTTTTATGCTATAATTAATTAGGTGAAACAAATGCAAATGTTTATAAGAAATATAAATATTAATTATGAGTTTTATAGAAATGATAGTGATATAACACTAGTTTATTTACATGGCTGGGGTCAAAATATAAAAATGATGATGCCAATAGCAAAGCCATTTATAAAGAAATATAGTGTTCTAATAGTTGATTTACCAGGTTTTGGAGAAAGTGATGAACCAAAAGAAACTTGGTCTATTTATGATTATGCAGATTTCATGAATGAAATGTTTGAAGAACTAAATATAAAAAATCCGATTTTAATTGGACATTCTTTTGGTGGAAAAGTTTCTCTTGCTTATGCAATAAAGTATAAGACTAATAAATTAGTTCTACTAGCTAGTCCATATAAGAAAAATATATCAGAACCAACATTTAAAATGAAAATATATAAAACTGTTAAAAAGATACCTGGATTAAAAGGACTAGAAAGTTTTGTTAAAAAGCATGTTGGATCAACAGATTATAGAAATGCTAGTGAAACAATGAGAAAAATATTAGTTGAACATGTTAATTTAGATTTAAGTGAGGAAGCTAAAAAAATAAAATGTCCTACATTATTAATATGGGGAACAAATGATGCAGCAGTACCTATTGAAGATGGTGAAGAACTTGAAAACATAATACCAAATTGTGGATTAGTTAAATATGAAGGTTGCACACACTATGCATATTTAGAAAACTTGGTTCAAACTGTTAGAGTTTTAGATAATTTTATAGGAAGTGATAAAAAATGAAAACATATTTTATATTATCTTTAATACCTTATTTTTGGTATGTAATATATAAGGCAAGAAAATCAATGCATATGTTACAACAAAATTGGTATAATGATGGAAATAGATATTTTAAATGGATACTTGATAATTTAACAAAGGTATTTATAACATTTGATTTATTGTTTGTATTTTTTACATTATTTAAATATACAACATTTAATGCAAGTGTAATAATATTTTCAATATTCTATGTAATCGTATATTTCTTATACAAATCAAAAATAAAAAAAGAGCAATCAAAAAAACCATTAGTTATAACAGCTAGAATAAAAAGATTATATGTAACTATGTTAATTCTTTATTTAATAGGAATAATGCCAATGCTCTTCTTATTTAATGAAAATAGTTTATATGGATATTATACTTATATAGGTTTGATAGCATATTTAAATCCATTTATAGTAATGTTAGCTAATATTATAAATAGACCTGTTGAAAAATTAGTTTATTTACATTATAAAAGACAAGCCCAAAATAAATTATATGGTATGAAAGATTTAAAGAAGATTGGTATTACAGGAAGTTATGGTAAAACAAGTACTAAAAATTTCTTAAATGATATATTATCAGTTAAATATAATTCTTTCGCAACACCAAAAAGTTTTAATACAATGTATGGACTTATTAATGCTATAAATAATTATATGGATAAGTTTAGTGAAGTATTTGTAGCTGAAATGGGTGCTTTCTATAGAGGAGAAATTAAACAAAAAGCAAATTTTATTAAACCTAAATATGGAATTTTAACAACAGTTGGTACAGCACATTTAGAAAGCTTTGGAAGTAGAGAAAATATCCAAAAAGCAAAATTTGAACTTATAGACTCACTACCAGATGATGGAGTAGCTGTTTTAAATATGGATGATCCATACCAAACTAGTTATAAAATAAAAAGTAAATGTAAAGTTATATGGGTATCAACAAAAAATAAGAAAGCAGATGTATATGCAGAAGATATAAAATTATCTGGAAAAGGTACTAAGTTTACTTGTATATTTAAAAAATCAAAAGAAAAATATACATTTGAAACTAAATTATTAGGAAATGCTAATGTTTATAATGTTTTACAAGCAATTGCAATGTCTTATGAACTTGGTCTTACATTTGAACAGATTGCAATTGGAGTAAAAAGAATAAAACCAATAGAACATAGATTAGAACTTAAGAAAATGGGTAATATATATATAATTGATGATGCCTATAATTCAAATCCAGTTGGTTCTAAAATGGCAGTAGATGTACTTGCAATGATGGATGGCAAAAAAATAGTAGTTACCCCTGGTATGATTGAACTAGGTGCTGAACAATACAATTTAAATTACGAATTTGGAAGACAAATAGCAGGTGCAGCTGATGAAGTTATATTAGTTGGAAAAGAACAAACAAAACCAATATATGATGGATTAAAAAAAGAAAAATACAATGATAAAAATATACATATATTAAATGATGTAAAAGATGCTTTCCCACTTATGAGAAAGTTATCTGGAAAAGAAACCTTTGTATTACTTGAAAATGACTTACCAGATATATTTAATGAATAGGAGTGAAGAAGTATGAAAATAAAAATAGGTGTTATTTATGGTGGAGAAACAGTAGAGCATGAAGTAAGTGTTATTTCTGCATTACAAGCTATGAATAATTTAAATGAAGATAAGTATGATATTGTTCCAATATATATATCAAAAGATAGAACTTGGTATACAGGACATATGTTAAGAGATATCGAATTTTATAAAGATTTCGATATGGAAAAAAGATATGCTACTAAAGTTATGCTATATAAAAAAGGAAAAACATTTATCTTACAAAGAACTACAGGTTTATTTAGAAAAGATGTTACTGATTTAGATGTAATATTACCTGTAGTTCATGGTAATAATGTAGAAGATGGTTCACTTGCAGGATTACTTGATTCAATAGGTATTCCTTATGTTGGATCTCATGTTCTAGGTGGAGCATTAGGTCAAGATAAGGTTGTAATGAAACAAGTAATGCAAGCAGTTGGATTACCAATTGTAGACTATACATGGTTCTATGATAATGAATATTTAGATGATAAAGAAAAAATCTTAGATAATATTAAAAAAATTGGATATCCAGTTATAGTAAAACCAGCTACACTTGGAAGTAGTATTGGAATAGGAAAAGCTCATTCTGCAAAAGAAATTGAAGCTAAAATAGAAGAAGCAATTGAATATGATAATAAGATTGTTGTTGAAAAAGTAATCGAAGATCTAACTGAAGTTAATGCATCAGTACTTGGAAATTATGAATATCAAAAAGTAAGTCCATTAGAAGAAGTTATGGGTGTAGACGAAATATTATCATATGCTGATAAATATTTAGGAAATGCAAAAGCAAAAGGAACAGTTTCAAAAGGTATGGCTAGTACAAATAGAATAGTACCAGCAAGAATCTCTGATAAACTAACAAAAGAAATAGGAGAAACAGCAAAAGAGGTATTCAAAACTTTAAATTTAAGTGGTGTTTGTAGAATAGATTTCCTAATAGATAAAAAAGATAATAAATTCTATGTTAATGAACCAAACACTTGTCCAGGAAGTTTATCATTCTATTTATGGAAGGAAGCTGGAGTAAAATATTGTGATTTATTAGATGAAATGATTTCTATAGCAATAAAAGAATACAAACATAAAAATAAAAAAACTATGTCATTTAACAGTACAATATTTGATGGATTTAATGGTTCAAAAGGATTAAAAGGTATGAAAGGATTAAAAAATTAATCCTTTTTTCTTCTCAACTTATCGTTTAGATAACTAAACTATCAAATTATAGAATTTTATAAAAAGTTCTGTATAATGTAAAATGAGGAGAGAAGTATGAGTAAAAAAATAATAATAAGTGCGATAATTTTAACAATAATAATAGTTGTACCAGCAATATTGATGATGAATAAATATGAGAAATTCTATATAGAAGATAAATATTATACAAATGGAGAGTTTATAAAGATTGATTCTGAAGAGTTAAATGAACTAATAGATTCAAAGGAAAGTTTTCTATTATACACTTATAATGATTATTGTAGTTTAAAAATACCTTGTGATGATATCTTTAAAGAAGTAATGGAAGAAAACAATATAAGTATGTATTCCATAAGATATGAAGAATTTGAAAAAACAAAATATATAAAGAAAGTTAAATTTGCTCCATCAGTTATAATTATTAAAGATAGTAAAATTATTTCATATTTGGATGCCAATAAAAAAGAAGATCTTGATAAATATCAAGATACATCTGAATTTAAAAAATGGTTAGAAAGTTATATTTATTTAAGTAAATAATATAACTTTTCATTTGTTATAAATAATTTCTGTTTTACCTTTAGTATTATTTTTATTTAATAAATTTTTACTTTCAAGTACTCTTTTTACTTGATTTGATACACCTTTATTTCCATCTATAAGCTTAGCATTTGGAAAAAGCTTTTTAATATTTTTTTTAGCATATGGATAATGTGTACATCCAAGTACAATAGAATCTATATCTTTATCATAATAACTATGAAGTAAGTTATGTAAAACTCTATCAATATCTTTTTCAGTTCCAAATTCTATGGTGTCAGCTAAACCTTTACAAGGTAAAAGTTTTATTTTTTGACCCTTTTTCTTATAATTTTCAACTAACTCATGAGTTCTTTCAGCTTTTATAGTACCGGGAGTAGCCATAACTAAAGTATTTTTATAATTATTATCACAAGCAACTTTAATAGCAGGTTCAGTACCAACAAATGGCATATTTGGATACATTAATCTTAATCTTTTTATACATCTTGTAGTTGCTGTATTACAAGCAATAACAATTATTTTAACATTTTTACTTATTAGAAAATCAACAATATTAGTGACTATTTTCATAAGTCCTTCATCACTTTTTTCACCATAAGGATTATTTTTAGAATCTGCATAATAAATATAATCTTCATTTGGAAGTAATTTTTTTACTTCTTTTAAAATAGTAAGACCACCAATACCTGAGTCAAACATACCAATTTTATTATTCATGTAACATCATTCCTTGTAAATATTATATCACAATTATATATTATCTTATAAAATATGTTATAATTAAAAACAGATGAATATAATTAAAAGAGGGTGTCAAATGGAAAGTATAATAGACTCAATAATAAAGTTATTCAGTGGTTTAACAGCATTAAAATTTGGTAAGGAATTAATAGTATTTATTATTTCAATATTACCGATTTTAGAATTAAGAGGTGGCCTTATAGCTGCATCTTTATTAGATGTTAATCCACTTACTGGATACATAGTATCAATAATTGGAAATGTATTACCAGTACCATTTATATTATTATTTATAAATAAAATATTAGAATGGATGAAAAATTCTAAAATAAAATGGATGAATAAAGTAGCTAAATGGTTAGATAAGAAAGCAAGAAAACATAAAGATTCAATCGAAAAATATGGTTATCTTGGCTTAACATTATTTGTAGGAGTTCCACTTCCTGGAACAGGTGCATGGACAGGATGTTTAGCAGCATCAGTATTAAATATGGATAAAAAGAAATCATTTATATCAATAATGCTTGGTATAATAATGGCAAGTATAATAATGATGATTTTATCTTATGGACTTTTAAAAAGAATAGTAGGTTAATATGAAAAAGAAAGAAACAACAAAGTGTTATAAATATAAATTTAATCTTAAAGCTGGAAATATAATGGCATCATTAATAATAATTGCATTACTTATGTTAGTGTATTTTACATTTGATAATTATTATTTTAAATTCGAATATAAAGAATTATTAATAATGATTTCTTGGTTTATATTACATGAAATATTACATTATATAGGATATTTAATAAATAAGCCAGTAAAAAGTAAAGACTTATGCTTAGGTATGTGTCTTGAAAAAGGAATTATGTATTGTAGATGTACAAATGAAATAAGTAAAAAAGCAGTAATGGTTTCATTATTAACACCATTCACTATAATTGGTGTATTAACATTAATAATTAGTTATATATATAATATGCCTTTTTTAGCATTCTTATCAGTTTCTAATATAGCAGGATCATATTTTGATTTATTAACCTTTTTCCAATTATTAAAAATGCCAAAGGATATAAAATTTGCAGAATATAATGAATGTGATGCATATTATCTAATAAGCGAAAAAGATTTAAGTAATATAAAAGTTCCAGGAATAAACTTAGTTGAAGCAAAAGAATTTGATAAATCAAAAATAGATAAAAATTCTAAAAGAATAGAATTATCTAAAATAAGCATAATAATAATGATAATATTATTAGCACTAGGATTTATAATTTAAAATAAAAAGAAAGTATGATATAATCTTCTTGGTGAAGAAGTATGAATATACAAGCAATATGTATAACATTGTTATCAGGACTTTCTTTTTTTATAGGTTATTTGATAACAAAGTTAATTAAAAATGAAAAAAAATTAATAATATTTTCAATAGGATTTTCTTTTACTATAATATTAGGCCTTATATTTTTTGATCTTTTACCAGAATGCATAGAAGCTATTGAAAACAAATGGGTAATATTTGGGTTTACACTTTTAGGTATACTTTTATTAAAGGCACTAGATTTATTTATTCCAGATCATGAACACGAAGAATCTAAAAGAAAAGATCATATGGAACACATAGGTCTTATATCAGCATTAGCATTATTTATACATAATATTATAGAAGGAACAGCTATATATACAGCTTCATTAACTTCACTTAGTATAGGAATATTTACATCTCTTGGAGTATCATTTCATAATATTCCACTTGGAATACAAATATCATCATTAGTAAAAAATAAAAAAGAGAAAATTATATTACTTAGTTTATTATCATTATCAAGTATACTAGGTATAATTGTTATAAAATTATTAAAAATTACACTCACTGAATATATTTCAGGTGTATTAATTAGTATAACTCTTGGAATGTTAATATATATAGCATTCTTTGAATTATTATGTGAACTAAAAGAAAATATTAAAAAGAAGGAATTATTAATTGGAATAATGACTGGTGTTATATTAATACTAGTAGGTTATCTATTCCATTAAAAAGAAAAATATGAAGAAGAGAAGATTAGAAATATTATTTGAAGATAAACATTTAATAATAGTAAATAAGAATGGAAATATGCCAACTATTAAAAGTGATAATTATAAAGATAATTTATATAGTGAGGTATATGAATATTTACACAAAAAGAATCAAAGGATATTTGTGGTCCATAGGCTTGATAAAGATACTAGTGGAATAGTAGTGTTTGCTAAAAGTGAAGCTGTTAAAGAAAAATTACAAAATAATTGGGATAATGTTGAAAGAAATTATATAGCAGTAGTTCACGGAATAACAAAAGAAGAAGGAATTATTAAATCATATTTAAAAGAAACCAAAACACTATATACATATAGTACAAATGATAAAAGCGGAAAATATGCTGAAACTATTTATCATAAAATTAAATCTAATAAACAATATTCATTATTAAAAATAAACATTAAAACAGGAAGAAAAAATCAAATAAGAGTACATATGAAAGATAATAATACTCCAATACTAGGAGATAGAAAATATGGTAAAAAAGATGGGTATAGAAAAATGATGCTTCTAGCAAATGAAATAAAGTTTATTCATCCAGTTACAAAAGAATTAATTCATATAGATTTAAAAATACCAAATGAATATAGTAAAATAGTAGAATAAAAAGTAAGAATTATAAACTAATTTCTTACTTCTTTTTTTATAAGTTTAGCATGTAGTACAACCTTTTCATCAGTTTTATAACAAGTTGATAATGTTAGAATTGTATCATTAACATCAACAGTTGCATCGAATTTTAATTTACTTCTAGACGAAATCGTATCAATAAACTTTTGAAATTCTTCATCATTTTTGAAGTTAGTAGTAATATAATAATTTTCAGTCTTTATATGATAAACACTAAACACTTGCCATAAAGTATTTTCAGTTTCAGTTGATAATTTAATGATATGATTATCAGTATCATTATACCAATTACTTTTAAGAATATTTTTAAGTGAACCAAACATAGTTTTATCTAGTCTAGAATGAGCATAAATTATATTATTTTTACTTAAATTATTTATATCATTTCTATAATCTAAAAATACCCAACCAGCTTCATTTTTCTTTTTATTAAAAGAATGATTTAAATAATAAGCATTATCATTAGATTGAACAAATGGATAATTAATATTAGTGCCATTTACTTGAATCCAACCCTTAGTATCTTTATTTTGTTTAATTAAATCTGTAAAATCAACATTAATCATATTCATTTTAATATAACTCCAATAAATACTTTCTTTCTTTTGATTTTCAGAGTTAACAGTTTCACCATCGGTTACTTCTTCAACTGAAACTGTTTTATAAATAGATTTGATTTCTTCTTCTGTACTATCATTATCTTTTTTCCAGTTTTTGATATTAACAATTGAATATATTAAAAGACTAGCACTAATAACTAGCAATATTGATAAAATAAGATTAGTTTTATTAAGTTTTCTTTTAACTTTCATAATAAAATTATATAACAAAAAAAGAAGAAAATAAATATTATGGATTTAAAACATCTGGTATCTTTACATTATCATTTTCTTCTTTTGGCTTTACAGTTTGAACTGGATACACTTTTGTTGGTTGAGTGCCTTTTTTAAAAAGAAATGTTCCAATTTTAGAGGATGGAGTAGTAGAGTTTGGAAGCATTGGAGGATTACTGCCAATAACAACTCTTGAAGAAATTATACCAGCTGGTTTTTTAAATCTACTGTTAGTTTCCATAACCTTATTAACAATTTCTTTTTGTATTTTAACTCTTTCAACCCAAGCATGATTAGAAGTATTATATGTTTTTTTAGTTAAATTATCATATCCATACCAGATAGCTACACTATAATCTGGACTAAATGTTACAGTCCATGCATCTTGTATAACATTACTAGAAAGTTTTAATCTTTTTAAAGCACTTTCATCATAACTACTTGTACCAGTTTTAGTTGAAAGATCTGTTCCATTAACTTTTACTGATGAACTTGTTACTTTTTTTAACATATAGGAAATCATGTATGCAGTAGTATCACTCATAACATTTTTAGATTCAAAATTAAACTCTTTTACATCTTCGTGTCCACCAGTTTTATAAACAATTTTATTTATACTGTGTGCTTCTGTGTAATTCCCACCATTACCAAAAGCTGAATAAGCAGAAGCTATTTGTACAGGACTAACCCCAGTAAAACCACCAATTGAGTGTGCTTCGTTAATATAATAATTGTTACCTAAATATTCGGGAACTATACCAAGTGAAGTAACAAAAGAATTTATTTGTTTATTATTTAATTTTTGAAATGCCTGTAATGCACAAGTATTTCTTGATCTAACTAAACATTGTTCAAGTGTTAAGAAACCTTGATATCTTTTATCAACATTGTGAATAACTCCACCATTAGTATAACTGACTGGTTTGTCAATAAATGGTGTATAAGTTGACCAATTCTTATATTCAATACCAGGACCGTAATCAAATAATGGTTTAGCTGTACTTCCTGGATGTCTTTTAATTTGAGTAGCATAGTTTAAAGACATTTCACTATTCTTATTTCTACCAGCACCAACAGCAATTATAGCTCCCGTTTCATTATCAATAATTCCAATTCCTACTTGTACTTTATTATCTTTAAATTTATGATTTTTATAAAAATTGTTAATAACATCTTGTTTACTAGCATCCATAGTTGAATATATATCCATAGAAACTTCATAAGGATTATCCCCAGTTCTATCTATTACTTCTTGAACAACTGTGTCAATAAAACCTTGATACTTACTAACATTTTTATTATTCTTAACAATTATTTCACTAATATCCTTCTTTTTAGCAGAATTCATTTCATTTTCTCTAATATATCCGTGTCTATACATTAAATCAATAACTTCATTTTTTCTTGCATTAGTTTTATCTGGATTAACATATGGATCATATTCTCCAGGTGCTTGAAACATTCCAGCAATCATAGCAGCTTCAACTAAATTTAAATTACCAATGTCTTTATTAAAATAAGTTTTAGCAGCAGTAACAACTCCATAACTACCAGCACCTAAATATGGAGCATTAACATAAAATTCCATAATTTCATTTTTAGAATAATCTTTTTCAATATTAAAAATTGACATATAAATATCAGTAAATTTTCTTATTAAACCTTTAAAACCATCTGCTTCTGTACTAGTGAAAGTGTTTTTAGAGACTTGCATTGTTAGAGTAGAAGCACCACCTTCATTAGATCCAGTTAAATAACCATATCCTGCCTTAGCAAATCTATAAACATCTAATCCATCGTGTTCAAAAAATCTAGAATCTTCTGTCGCAACTATTGCATCTATCAACACATTAGGTAGTTCATCATATTTAACAATTTGTCTTTTCTCACTACCTATACTTGTAATAAGATTACCTTTGTTATCATAAATATTAGAAGACTCTTTTTTATAAAGTAAATCAGTATTAAATTCGGGAGCATTTAGATAAATATAAGTAGAAAATCCAGCAAATATTAAGATACCAGAACATATTAAAACAATTAATACCATAGCGATAGTATTAACAATATTAATTTTTTTCTTATTTATATATTTTTTCTTATTTTTAACTTTCTTCATAATAATATTATAAACCAAAATTTTATTATTATTCTTTACATAGACTATTTTCCATTAATTTACATATATTTTTAACCGTGATATAATAATATTATACAAAGGAATGATAATATGATGAAAGCGGTTTTAATTTACAATCCTAATAGTGGTAAATTAACAAACAGAAATGATATTAAAAAGTTATACAAAATATTTGAAAATTATGGTTATGATATAGAGATAATATATACTGAATATAAAGGTCATGCAAAAGAAATAACCAAAAAACTAAGAGATGTAGACTTACTTATATGTGCTGGTGGAGATGGAACTTTAAATGAAGTAATTTCAGGAAATATTGAAAGAAACAAACCGTTATTATTAGGTCATCTACCTCTTGGAAGTGTAAATGATGTTGCTCATATGTATGGATTAACAGGAAGTACTACAAAAAATTTAGTTATGTTATTAAATGGAGCCAGAAAGAATATTGATGTATGCCTACTTAATGGTAGTCCTTTTGTATATGTAGCTTGTATCGGAGCATATGTTGACATTTCATATGGAACTCCAAGAAAACTAAAAGAAAAATATGGTAAATTTGCTTATGCAATTTATGGTATTAAACAATTAAAACAAAAATTGCAATTTTATAATATAAAATATACTGTTAATGGAGAAACACATGAAGATAGATTCTCATTTATATTTATAACTAATTCAAATAGAGTTGGTGGAGTAAATAATATATATGATGATGTTAAATTAGATGATAATAAATTTGAAGTGTTACTTTGTGATATAAAAAACAAGTGGGATATTATAAGAGCGGTACATTATCTAACTCATAGAAAGTTAGAAGATATTCCAGTATTTAAGTATTATAAAACAGATAATATAAAATTGGAATTTGATGAAGTTCCACCTTCATGGTGTATAGATGGCGATGAATTAACACATGAGTGTAAAACATTTGAAATAAAAATTAATAAAGATAACGATATGTTGTTACCAACTAAAAATATAGATAAACTATTCAAAAAAAGTAATTTAGAAGAGGAAGAACTAGATGAATAATCTAGTTTTAAATTGTAAAAAAATAATTTCTATATTATAATATTTATAGAATAGAGGAATAAAATGGAGATTATAGTATCAATAATATTATTGTTAATAGGATTTTTTGTGTTAATAAAATGTTCAGATATATTTGTAGATGCGGTAAGCTCAATCGCAACTAATTTTAAGATGTCTAAAATGATGATTGCATTAACAGTTGCTGCTTTTGGAACTTGTGCTCCTGAATTAGCAATATCATTTCAAAGTATTAGTGGTGGAAGTGGAGACATAGCACTTGCTAATGTACTTGGAAGTAATGTTGTTAATATCTTGTTAATAATTGGTCTTGCAGCAACAATTTGCCCAATAAAAGTAAAAAATGATGTTACTAAAAAAGAGCTACCAATACTTTTAGTTGTTACAACAATGTTTTCTCTTTCAATAGTATCTCATTATATAGGAAGAAGTCCTGATGATTTTATATTAAATAGAACAGATGGAGTATTATTTATATTTTTCTTCTTATTATTTATATTCTATATAGTATCAGTAGTTAAATCAAAACAAGGTTTCTTTGAATATAGCAAACCTCAATTTAATATAATGACATCTTTATTATTGACAGTTGGATGTACATTTGGAATAATACTTGCTAGTGATTTAGTTGTTGATAATGCAAAAGTTTTAGCAGAAGCATTAAATGTTAGTACAAAGTTTATAACTATGACAGTAGTAGTAATTGGTACATCACTTCCAGAAATGACTATGACAGTAGTAGCCTCAAAAAAAGGTGAATTTGATATAGCATTAGGAAATATAATTGGAACAAACATATTTAATATTGGAATAGTACTCGGACTACCATTATTAATATTTGGAGGTTTTTCATCAGTATCATTTACATTGATAGATATACTTGCAGTTCAATTAGCAGCATCAGTTTTATATTTATTTGCTAGAAATGATAAAGTGTTATCAAGAAGAGAGGGTATAATAATGATACTATTCTTCTGCTTATATTATGGCTATATGTTAATATTCTAGTTTGCAAAATATAATCAATTATGATATTATATCATTAGTGAAGTGCTTAACCCCTGATGGCTAGGCATCACAATGTTTTTGGTATTTGCCTAACTCACAGTGTTAGGCATTTTTTATTTATCTAAATATGATCAATAAAATTATAATTACGATTAAAAGTAATATAAGAATATCTTTTTTATTTATAATTAATCACCTCCACTTTTAAATAAAAAGTAAGAAATGATGCCTAACCTAAGCACTTCTGATACAATTTAACATATTATATCTAAGAAATATTATAAAAATAAATTATTGAATAACAATATATATTAATAATTAACTTTTTCACTTTTAAAATAAAAATTAATAAAATAACAATTTATATGAATAATGTTAGTATTATTTACATCAAAAGTTAACTTTATTTGCAATATTTTATATTTTTCTTTATAATTATTATGTAAGATGAGGTGTATTAATGAAAAGAAGATTAGGCGATAGAAGAGATGCCAAGAAAGTAAGAAATATGGATGGACTACATAATATTATGATTGATATCAAGCCTGAAAGATGTGACAGTGATGTCTATATGAATAAAGAAATGGATGTATCAAAATTAATAAAATTTGTAGAAAAATATAAAAAAGAAAATCCTGAGAATAAGTTAACATACTTTCATGCTTTTGCGATGGCATTTGCAAAGACAGTTTATAACAAACCATTACTAAATAGATTTGTTGCAAATAGAACATTTTATGATAGAAATGATGTTATAATAGCTTTTGTTGCTAAAATCGCTTTCGAAGAATCAGCAGAAGAAGTAATGATAAATATAAAAATAGATAAAGATGATACTATCTATACATTAAGAGATAAGATAACTGCTAGAGTTAATAAAATAAGAAATAGTAAAAAAGGAGATAAAAAAGAAAATACTAATAATGTAGTAGATGTTATTGGTAAAATGCCTAAATTAATAAGAATACCAATTGTTGGAGCACTAAAATTCTTAGATAAACATGGATGGTTACCAGAGTCAATTACAAAAGATAATTTATATTATAGTACTGTAATATTATCAAATTTAGGTAACTTTAAAATAGGATCAATATACCATAATATAGTTAATTTTGGTACAAGTTCAATAATAGCTACAATGGGACAAATACATAAGTCTAAAATAATAGATAAAGATGGAAAAGAAAAAATAATTGATGTTTGTGATTTTGGAGTTAATATGGATGAAAGAATCGCAGATGGATATTACTTTGCTAAATCAATGAAAGTATTAGAACATATATTAGACAATCCTGAATTATTGGAGGAAAGAGCAGATGCAAGAATCGAAATTGATGAGTAAGGAAGAAAAAAAAGAATTAAAAAAACAAGAAAAATTAAAAAAGATAGAAGAAAAGAAATTTAAAAAAGAAGTTAAAAGAGAAGAAAAATTAAATAAAAAAAATAATATAAAAACACCTTGGTTAAAATATTATAAAGAAGGGGTACCAGCACATTTAAATTATCCTAAGGGAACAATGGTTGGCTTTTTCTTAGAAGCAGTAGCAAGATTTCCAGAAGATATTGCAATTGAATATTATGGAAGAACTTATACATATAGAACATTCTATGAAATGATAAGAGATACTGCTAAATCATTAAAACAACAAGAAGTAAAAGAAGGAGATACAATTGCTATTTGTATGCCAAATACACCACAAGCAATCCTTATGTTTTATGCTGCAAATATGGTAGGAGCAATAGTTTCATTAATACACCCATTATCAGCAGAAAAAGAAATACAAAATTATATAAATGGTTCAGGAGCAACATTTCTTTTAACATTAGATTTAGTTTATGATAAAGTGCATAATATTGTAGATAATACTTGTATTAAAAAAATTGTAGTTGCATCAGCTGGAGACAGTTTAAAAACAATTAAAAAATTCTTATTTAAATTTAAAAATAGAGGAAATGTTCCAAAGATAGAATTATCTGATGATATAATGACTTGGAATGAATTTTTAAACTATGGATATGATTATCAAGGTGAAATTGCTTGTTTAAAAGGTTCAGATGATCCAGCTGTTATACTATATAGTGGTGGAACAAGCGGTGATCCAAAAGGTATATTACTTACAAATATGAATTTTAATGCACTAGCTTTAAGCTGTCACAAAATGATAGAACAATCAGGGGAAGGAGAATCAATATTAGCAATTCTTCCAATTTTCCACGGATTTGGTTTAGGAGTATGTATACACACAACTTTATGCTGTGGTATGAGAGTAGTATTAATTCCTAACTTCGCACCAAAAGATTTTGGAAAATTATTACACAAACATAAAATATCAATCGTATGTGGAGTACCATCATTATTTGAATCACTTACTAAAACAAGCATGGGTAAAAATGATTTATCAAAATTAAAATGTGCGATTAGTGGTGGAGACTTTATGTCAAAAGATCTAAAAGAAAAAGTAGATAAATACTTTAAAGATCACGGAAGCACAGCTGAAATAAGAGTAGGATATGGTCTTACAGAAGCATCAGCCGCAATATGTGCAACACCAACAGGTGAATATAGAGAAAATTCAATAGGTATTCCATTTAATGATACATATACAAAAATAGTAAGAGTAGGTACACATGATGAAGTACCTTACGGAGAAGATGGTGAAATATGTATAAGTGGACCAACAGTAATGATGGGATACTTAAATAATTTAGAAGAAACTATTCAAACATTGCAACTTCATAGCGATGGCAGAACTTGGTTACATACAGGTGATGTTGGATCAATGGATGAAGATGGATTTATATATTTCAAGCAAAGAGTAAAAAGAATTATTATTTCAAATGGATACAATTTATATCCAAGTTATATTGAAACAATAATAAATAGTCATCCAGATGTATTTACAAGTACAGTTATAGGAATTCCACATCCTAAAAAAGTACAAGTAGCAAAAGCATATATAGTACTTAAAGATGGAGTTAAACCTAGCAAAGAAGTAGAAAAAAGTATAAGACAACATTGTGAAAAAAACTTGGCAAAATATTCATTACCAGCAGTATATGAGTTTAGAGATTCACTTCCTAAAACATTAGTTGGTAAAGTAGCTTATAGAGAATTAGAAAAAGAAAAAAACTAAAGGAGTTATTATGAAAAAATATGATGTAGCAATAGTTGGTGCTGGTCCATCTGGACTATTTTCCGCTTATGAATTAATAGAAAAAAACAGTAAACTAAAAATAGCTCTAATTGATAAAGGACATAGAGCCGAAACAAGAATGTGTCCGATGAAAATTAATGGTGGAAAATGCATTAATTGTAAAACTTGTCAAATTTTATCGGGATATGGCGGAGCAGGAACATTTTCTGACGGAAAATTGAATTTTATTCCAAAACTTGGTAAAAGTGATTTATTTAAATACATGAGTGAAAGTGAAGCTTATAGTCTAATTGATGATACAGAAAAGATTTTTAATAAATTTAAAATGGATAGTGAAATATATCCGTCTAATTTGACCGAAGCAGAACAAATAAAAAAAGAAGTTGCTAAAACAGGAGCAAGACTACTTTTAATAAAACAAAAACATTTAGGTAGTGATAAACTTCCAACATATATAAAAGATTTTACAGACTATTTAGAAAACAAAGGTGTAGATTTATATGAAAATGCTAATGTTGTAGATATTAAAAGTAAAAGTAAAAGTGAACATATAATAATATTTGAAAACAAAGAAGAAATAACAGCTTCAAAAGTAATTATAGCTCCTGGAAGAACTGGTGCTAAATGGGTACAAGAACTAGCAGATAAATATAATATTCCGTATACTAGTCAAAGTATTGAGATTGGTGTAAGAGTTGAAGTAAGAAAAGAAATATTAGAAGATATAACAAATGTAATATATGATCCAACTATATTTATTAAAACAGATACATATAGTGATGAAATAAGAACATTTTGTACAAATCCAGGTGGTTTTGTAGCTAAAGAAAATTATTATGGATTTATTTGTGTTAATGGACATTCATTAAAAGATATAAAATCTAATAATTCTAATTTTGCATTTATAAGCAAAGTTGGTTTAACAGAACCAGTAACAAATACAAGACTATATGGTGAAAGTATAGCGAGAATAGCAAATGTTTTAGGAGATGGAAAACCTATAATACAATCTTTAAGAGACCTAAAAAAAGGTAGAAGAAGTGAATGGAAAAGAATAAATAAAGGTTTTATTGAACCAACACTTAAAGATTGTGTTGCTGGAGATCTTGCATTAATATTACCTCATAGAATAATAACTAATATTTTAGAAGGATTAGAAAAATTAGATAAAATAATACCAGGTGTTAATAATGATGAAACATTACTTTATGGACCTGAAATTAAATTCTTTAGTAATGAAATAGATACAAATAATAAATTTAAATTAGACGATTACGATATATATTTTGTAGGAGATGGAGCAGGCAAAGCAGGCAATATAGTTACCGCTGCTGCAACAGGTTTAGTAGCTGCAAGAGATATTCTAGAAAGTAAATAAAATGGAAAAAGTAGAAATAGATACACTTGCAAATATTTTAATGTTTCATAGAGATTCAGAAATAATAAAATTATTAATGAAAGAACAAGATTATTTTGAAAGTATATCTGAAACAATAATAAAAGAAACAAATAAAAACCATAAAGAAACAGAAGATAGAAGAAAAAAGGTAAATTACATTTCTTATAAAGATACTTTAGATATAGTAAAAAGCTTTTTAGGAAGTATAAATTCAAGATATCCAAGATTACTAGAAGGATTAATAAGAAATGGTGTTATTAATATATATGATTTGGATGATAAAGAATCTGTTAAAGAATTTGGAAAAGAACCTTATTTTCAAATATCAAAAGGAAAAATAACAATAAATATACCAATGGAACATAATATTGAAGATATGTTTTCAATAGTTCATGAATTTATGCATTATGTGACATGTTATAGAGGATGTTCAGTAGATGGAATTATCCTAACAGAAAATGTATCAATAACATATGAAATGCTTTTATATGACTATTTAAAAGAAAAAGAATTATTTGAAGAGGATAGATTTGCTCCGATAGCTACAAGATTACTTAGTATTGAAGAAAAATCAAGAACAATATTAGAGTCATTTGAAAACTTTGAAATATCAAGAAAAAAGTCATTTAAATTAAGAGATATAAAAGAAGATTCTATTAAAGCTGAAAGGGATTTTGAAGACATTTCAAAACAGTTTATATATTTATTTTGTGAAACTTTAGCAATACATAATTATCATAATTATAAAGACGGAATAATAACAACTAAGAACTTAGAAGAAATGTGTAGAAGGTTAAATAATAACGAAAATCTTGAAAGTTTAAATTTTATATTATCAACTGAAAAACCATCAGCTGAAGAAATAGCTTCTTCTATAAACTTTTTAGAAAATGAACCAAATAAATCAAATAAAAGAATGTAAAACTATGAAAAATAGTTTTTTTCTTATTTAAATATTTTTATGTTTAAAAAATATATATTATATGTTAAAATATTGTATAGATAGAGAGGTAAATAGCGTGGGAAAAGTAATATCATTAGTAAACCAAAAAGGTGGTGTAGGCAAAACAACAACAAGTATTAACTTATCCAGTTCCCTAGGACATCTAGGAAAAAAAGTTTTATTAATAGACCTAGATCCTCAAAGCAATAGTACAACAGGATTAGGTATAGATAGATCAAAAATAAAGAAAAGTATATATAATGTTATTGTTGGAGATTGCGATATAAAAGATGCAATATATAAAACTCCATTTAAAAATTTAAGTATTGTTCCATCTGTAATAGATTTAGCAGGAGCAGAAATGGAATTGTTTCAAATAGGATTTCAAGATAAAGAATTTATAATAACAGAACAATTAAAACAACAACTAAATACAATTAGAGATAGATATGATTTTATTATTATAGATTGTTTACCTAGTTTAGGAACATTAACAGTTAATGCACTAGCTGCATCTGATTCAGTAATAATACCAATTCAATGTGAATTTTATAGTTTAGATGGTGTTAATCAATTATTACATACAATACTTCAAATTCAAAAGAAGATTAATCCAGCATTAGATATAGAAGGAGTACTCCTAACAATGCTAGATGGTAGAACATTACTCGGACTTGAAGTTGTAGAAGATGTTCGTAAATTCTTTAATGAAAAAGTATTTAGTACAATTATTCCTAGATTAGTAAAGTTAGTAGAAGCTCCATCACATGGAAAACCAATTATAGAATATGATCCAAAAAGTAAAGGAGCACTTGCTTATCTAAATTTAGCCAAAGAGGTGATTGATAGAAATGGAAACAAATAAGAGAAAAGCATTAGGAAAGGGATTAGAACAATTATTTAGTAATGAATCTCTTTATAGTGGACCAATTGATCCAATTGAAGAAATCGTAGAAAATACACCAAAAGAAGACATTGTGGATATAAAATTATCAGAACTTAGAAGTAATCCATATCAGCCAAGACAAAAATTTGATCAAGAAAAATTAGTAGAATTAGCTAATTCTATTAAAGAATATGGTGTATTAGAACCAATCATTGTAACTAAAAGTATTAAAGGTTATGAAATAGTTGCCGGTGAAAGAAGAAAGAAAGCATCAGAATTAGCTGGTCTTGAAACAATCCCTGCCATAATAAAAGAATTTACTGATAGTGAAATGATGCAAATTGCACTTCTTGAAAACATTCAAAGAGAAAACTTAACAGCAATAGAAGAAGCCGAAGCATACTCAAATCTTTTAAAAGTTTTAAATGTGACACAAGAAGAATTAGCAAATAAGATAGGAAAAAGTAGAAGCTATATAACAAATATGGTAGGACTTTTGAATCTTCCAGAATCAGTTAAAAATGATATTTTACATGGATTAATATCTGCTGGTCATGCTAAAATTCTAAGTAAACTTGAAAATGATGAATTAATTGCAGAATTAGCTGAAAAAATAAAATTAAATCATTTATCAGTAAGAGAATTAGAAGAAATAGTACAAAATCCTGGTTATAAAAGAAAAAATGCAATAGTTAAAATAAAGAATGATAATACTTATAATTATGTAGAAGAAGCTTTTACAGATAAAATAGGTAATAGAGTAAAAATTAAAAATAAAAAAATAGTTATACCTTTTAATAGTGAAAAAGATTTAGAAAGAATACTTGAAATATTAAAAGTAGAAGTGAATGTTGATTAATATGAATAAAGAGTATAAAATAGGAAGCAAAGTTATTATGAGAAAACCACATCCATGTGGAACAAATCTATGGGAAATCACAAGAGTGGGAGTGGACATTAAAATAAAATGTGTCAAATGTGGTAGAAGCATAATGATGGATAGAATAGAGTTTGATAAGAAACTCAAGAAAGTTGAGGAATATTAATGTTCAAAAGCAAAAAGAAATTTAGTCCAATAGTAACATTTATTGTACTAATAGTTGCAACAATATTAATAAGTGGATTCCTACATTTATTAAATATTCAATCAGAATACACATCAGTTAATAAAGTAACAGGAGAACTTGTTAATAATGTTGTAGAAGTAAGAAGTTTATTTAGTACATCAGGTATTAAACATATTGTTACAACAGCTGTAAGTGGATTTGTTAACTTTGGACCACTTGGAGCATTAATAATAGTTTTAATAGGAATAGGTGTTTTAGAGAAAACTGGATTCTTAAAATCATTTTTTACAATATTAACTAGAAATTCAAAAAAGAATACAATTACATTTATATTAGTATTCTTATGTTTAATATTTTCATTATTAGGTGATATTGGATTTGTAATTATGTTACCACTTGGAGCACTTCTATTTAAATATGGTAGAAGAAATCCATTAGGTGGTATAATCGCAACATTTGCATCTCTTTCATTTGGGGCAGGAATAAATGTATTTTTATCTGCAAATGATAGTTCTTTATTAGAATTAACTTTAACAGCAGCTCATACATTAGATCCTAAATATGGAATCGGAACATTTTTTTCATTATTTATAATGATACTTGCATTAATAATAGTATCACTTGTATTTACTGGAATAACTGAAAAGAAAATAATGTCAAGACTTCCAAGATATGAAAGTAATGAAGAAGAATTAAAAATAACTAACAAAGAATTAAGAGGATTAATTATAGGATTAGGAGCTGGAATATTATATATATTATTAGTAGTATATATGGTTATTCCAGGACTACCATTATCAGGTGCATTACTTGATAATTCAGCTTCAAAGTATATAGATATGCTTTTTGGAGCAAATTCTTTATTTAATAAAGGATTTATATTTATAGTTACAATGTTATTTGTAATAGTTGGTTTTGGATATGGACTTATGACAAAATCAATTAAAAATAGTAAAGATGTTACAGAAAGTTTAGGATATTCATTAGATGGTATAGGTAGCATACTAGTATTACTTTTCTTTGCATCATTATTTATTAATGTATTTGAAGAAAGTCAAATTGGAACAGTAATAGTAGCAACTATATCTAAAATAGTAGGTGGCCTTAAATTTACTGGTGCACCATTAATATTAATAACTGTATTATTAATAGCGATTGGTAATATATTCTTACCAGGGTCACTTGGTAAATGGCAAATATTATCGGCAACAGTTGTAACATTATTTATGAATGCAAGTATAAGTCCAGAGTTTTCACAAGTTACTTATGTAGCAGCAGAATCATTAACAAATGGTATAACTCCATTATTCTTATATTTCGCTGTATATATAGCATTTATGGAAAAATACAACAATGGAGAAATGATAACTCTATTTGGAAGTACAAAGTATATGGTTCCATATGCAGTATACATAAGTATAATTTGGATATTAATTTTAATAGGATGGTACCTAGTTGGATTACCAATAGGTATAGGGTCTTTCCCAGGGGTGATTTATGGCGCTTAAAGCAGGAATTATAGGGTTACCTAATGTAGGTAAAAGTACATTATTTAATGCCATTACAAAGAAAAATATTTTAGCAGCAAACTATCCATTTGCGACAATTGATCCAAATGTAGGTGTAGTTACTGTACCAGATCAAAGATTAGAAACATTAAACGAATTATATGAACCAGAAAGACTAATCCCAACTCAATATGAATTTATTGATATAGCAGGATTAGTAAAAGGAGCATCTACCGGAGAAGGCTTAGGAAATAAATTCTTAGCCAATATAAGAGAAGTTGATGCTATTGTTCAAGTTGTAAGATGTTTTGAAAACAAAGATATAATTCATGTAGAGGGAACTATCAATCCAAAAAGAGATATTGAGATAGTTAACTATGAACTTATATTAAGTGATTTAGAAATAGTTGAAAATAGACTTAATAAAATAGAAAAGAAAGCAACAACATCAAATGACAAAGAAGGATTATATGAAGTTGCCTTACTTAAAAAATTGAAAAATATTTTAAGTGAAGGAAAAATGTTAAGACTTGAAGAGTTTGATGAAAAAGAAGAAAAATTAATTAAAACATATAATTTAATTACTAACAAGCCATTTATTTATCTGGCAAATGTTAGCGAAGAAGATTTAGTTGGTAATGATAATCCATATGTTACCGCTGTAAGAGAATATGCGGCTAGTGAAAAGTCTTCTCTTGTTCTTATGTCTGCAAAAATAGAAAGTGAACTTTCAGAATTAGATGACGAAACTAAAAAAGAATTTTTAAAAGATTTAGGAATTCAAAATAGTGGTTTAGATCAATTAATTCATAACACATATCATTTATTAGGGCTTAAAACTTTCTTTACAGTAGGAAAAGATGAAGTAAGGGCTTGGACTTTTAAAGATGGTATGAAGGCACCAGAATGTGCTGGACTAATCCATACAGATTTTGAAAGAGGATTTATCAAAGCAGAAGTAATGAGCTATGATGATTTAATAAAGTATGGTAATGAACAAAGAGTTAAAGAAGCAGGAAGAGCAAGATTAGAAGGAAAAGATTATCTAATGCAAGATGGTGATATCTGCTTATTTAGATTTAATGTTACAAAATAACACCATTATAAAAATTGACAATAAAATTAAATTATGATAATATCTAACCGAAAGGAAATGTTAAAAAATGAGTGTTACAAGTTTTAAATCAAAAAAAGAAGCATTACTTAGAGAGAAAAATATTGTTGAAACATTAGCTTATGTACAAGGCAGTTTGGCACTTAAATCAGAGTGTGCAGAGAAAACACCTGAATATGAAAAACCAAGTGTTAAAAGAATCCAAGTGTTAAAACCAACGAAGAAAATTTATATGGGATGTTGGAAACAAAGCTATGCAGAAAATGATGGAGATGGCTGTTAAGAGAACATATTAAATATATGTTCTTTTTTATAAGGAATGGTGAGTTAATGAATTTGAAAAGTAAATATTTAATTAAAAAAAATGCTAATAATACATTACTAATTAGTAAATCAGATTCAAATAAAATATATAAATTTGATGGTGTAGGAAAAATAATTTTAGATAATATAGATATACCAAGAGATGAAGTAATAAAAATGTTGAACCAGCAATATGGAGTTGAAATAGAAACATTAGAAAATGATTATGATGATTTTCTTCAAGAATTAAATACTCTTGAAGAATTGGATTTATCAGTAGAAAAAGTAACAGGCACTGATTTAAACAACCTTCTAGAATCAAAAGAAATAACAAGTTGCATGGTTGAGATAACTAATAGATGTCAATTTAGATGCAATCATTGCTATGTAGACAAAAGTCAAAAAAAAGATATGAATTTTAAAACATATAAAAAAATAATTGATGAATTGTATGAAATTAATTGTTTTACAATAACAATAACTGGTGGAGAACCACTACTAAATAAAGATTTCAAAAAAATGTACTTGTATGCTAAACAAAAAGGTATGAGAGTAGGAATTAACACTAATGGCTATTTTATCAATGAAGATATTATTAAGTTATTTAATAAATATAAACCACATCAAATAGAAATTAGTATTTACGGTTATGATAATAAAACATATGAAGAATTTACACATTATAAAAACTCTTTTGAGATAATAAATAACAATATAATTTCATTAATAAATAACAATATAAATTTAAAGTTAAAAACAGTATTAACAAAGAAAAATGTTATGAACTTTGAACAAATAAGAAAATATTGCAACAAATATAGCTCGGAATTTAGATATGATTACAATATTTTTCCAAAAGTAACAGAGGAAATATTTAAGAAAAATGAAGAATCTTTGTTGCCAAATGAAATATTAAAAATAATTAAAATGAATAAAGATGATACAGAATACTTTAAAACGGCGGTTAACAATTTAAATAAAAATTTAGAAATTAATGATAATGTTTTTCAATGTTCTGTTGGAAAAGAACAAATATTTATTGATTGTTATGGAAACATAAAGCCATGTTTAGTAGTCAATGAAAAATACAATATAGAACAATATAAAATTATAGATGCATTAAATATGTTTAGAAATGGAATATGTAAACTGCATTTTAGTAATAACTCAAAATGCAAAAAATGTTATAAAAAGAAATTGTGCAAATATTGTCCAGGAAAGTTTCAACTGGAAACTGGTAGTTATGAAACACCGCCTAAGGAATATTGTGAACTGTGTGATCTTCTTATATCAGAGTTTGAAGAAAAATTTAAATATCAAATATTTTCTAATGAAAATATGCCAGAAAATTTAATACTTTTAAATATGTGTAAGATATTAGTTGAAAATTATAATATGATAAATGATACAAATGATTCAGTAGATAATTCATTTCCAGAATGGCTAAATATGATTGAAAATACCCAAAATTATAATATGCTTTTGTGTTTTAAAAATGAAGAACTTGTAGGTTTTATATGTTATACATATATTGATATTGGCTTAATGCTTTCAGAAGTACAAATAAAAAAAGAGTATCAAGGAAAATATGATATATTAAGAAAAATGTTAAAACAAGTAATAGATAAAAGCGATAAAAAATTATATAGTGATGTATATGGAACTATAAGTTCAAAAAACATAAAATCTCAAAATGTATTTAAACATATTGGATTTGAAAATACAAAAGGTATACTATATAAAATAAATATAAATACTTTAATAAATTGGATAAACAGGTCAAAGTAACCTGTTTTTTTCATAAAAAAAGATACCTATTTTAAGGTATCTTTGTATTATCTTTAATTATTTTATAGCGATGAATTTCTTTGATTGTTTTTGTTCTTCCTTAGGGAAACTGATTTTTAATACTCCGTTATAGAACTTAGCATCAATATCATTTTCTTTAACATTACCAACATTAAATTGTCTCTTGAATGAACCAAAAGTTCTTTCTTTACGATAGTAATTCTTTTCTTTTTCTTCTTTATCTTCATGTTTAGAAGCAGCGATTGTTAGAATTCCATCATCAAGATCAACTTTAACATCTTCTTTGTTAAATCCAGGAACATCAAGTTCAATATGAACTTTACCACCTTTTTCATAAATGTCACATTTCATTTCATTCTTAGGCATTTTTGGCATTGGTACAAAATCCTCAAAGAAATCATCTAAATAAAACTTTTCTGGTAATAAACTCATAATTTTCATCTCCTAACAATTATAATTATACTCAATAATTAGCACTTGTCAATAGTAAGTGCTAATTTTTTTGGATATTTTTTACATTATTATTATATACAGATTTGTAAATAATATTACTAGGAGGTAAAAAATGAAGGAAATACCAAATATAATAAGCATTAAAGATCTATTGTATATAGAAGATATGCTTAATTGGAACTTAATAATGAATAAAAAAATATATTCTTATTTAGAATGTGTTTGCGATAGTGAAACAGAAGAATTACTTACTAAAGCTAAAAAAATGCATGCTAAACATTATAAAGAATTATTAGATTTAATAGAATAGGAGTTAAATATGAAACAAATAAAAAATGAAGAAACTAAAATACAAAAAGATGAATGTTTAAATGATGAAGATATATTAAATGATATATTATTATCAGAAAAAAATATATCAAACAGTTATAGTGTAGCAATTAATGAGATGAGTAATAAATATCTATATAAAAAAATAATGTCTATATTTGATGATACAAAAGATATGGCAAGAGATATTTACAATCTTATGTTCACTAATGGTTGGTATACTATAACTCCAGAGGAAGATACAAAAATTGAAAAATCTTACACGAAATATTCAAATAAAATGAATGAATTAAGCTAAAAATCTTTTTTAAGTTTAAAAAACATGTTAAAATATTATTATGAAAAAAGTAGTAATAATATTTTTATTTTTTTGTGCATTTTTAACAAATGTTAATGCTGAAAAAGTTGCAGTAAAATTTGAAGGTTGTGTAGATGGAGATACTATAAAAGTTATGCTTGATAATAAAAAAACAACAGTAAGATTTTTGGCAATAGACACACCAGAAACAGTACATCCAACAAAAGGTGAAGAACCATATGGAAAAGAAGCAAGTAATTACACTTGTGATAAAGTTAAGAATGCTAAGAAACTTGAACTAGAATATGATGAAGGAAGTACAAAAACTGATAAATATAGTAGAGCATTGGCTTGGGTTTTTGTAGACGATAATTTATTACAAAAAGATTTAGTATCACTTGGTTATGCCAAAGTTGCTTATTTATATGGAGATTATAAATATACAGATGAATTAAAGGAAACAGAAAAAACTGCAAAAAGTAAAAAACTTGGAGTATGGAGTGAAGAAGAAAAAACAACCAAAAAAGCTACAACAACTAAAAAAGCAGAAAAAGAACAAAAAGATGATGAAGAATCATTAATAGATGATATAATAAATGATATTAAAAAAATGATTAAAAATTTATTTAAAAATATAATCAAAAAAGTTAAAACATTCATTAACAAACAAATAGATAATATTTTTAACTAATAAACAATATAATATTTAAAAAGGTGAAATTATGAAAAAGGAAAAAAAGTATCTAACTGAGTTAGAAAGTAAACTTAAAGGTGTTTCTAAAAAGAAAAAAGAAGAAATAATAAATAAATACCAAGAAAAAATTAAAAGCGAAAAAGAAAATAATAAAAGAATTGTTGATATTTTAAAAGAATTAGGTACACCAGAAGAAGTATCAAAGAAAGAAATAGAAAAATTAAAATCAAATAATAAAATGAAATCACTTTTTAAAAATATTAAAGAATTTATTACAAAGGATATACAATTACCTAAAAAAGAAAAAAGCAAAAAAAAGAAAAAATCTAAATCAGAAAAAACTAAATATAAAAGAAGATTAAAATATAAAATTAATAAAATAAAAGATTCAATTAGAAATAGTTTTGCTAATATAAGAAAATCAATAAAAACTAAATTAAGTCGTAAAAAGAAAGATACATTAAAAGAAAATATCATAGAAACAAAAGAAGAAATTGTAGAAGAATTACCAAATGTAATAGAAAGTATAACAGAGAAAAAAGTTTTTGAATCAAAAGGTACAAGAATAAGAAGAACTATATTTAAAACTCTTGGAATTATAATAACAATTTGTTTATTATTTTTATGGTTATGGGCAACTGTTATATTAATGGCTAGTATGTTTGCAATATTAGATGGTATTAAATTCTATGGATTAAATATTGCTATACTAGGGATAGATATATTATTATTAATAATTGTTATATTAGTAAATAAAGCAGTACTAAATAAAAAAATAAGTGTAAAATGGACAATTATATCAATAGTACTTACACTTATTATAATTGCTCTTGGTATAACATTATTTATAAAACAAGTATCAAATATAGATATTGTAAAAGATGTAAGTGATAAATATTCTATGACTAGAAAATATGAAAAATTAAATTTACCTAGTAACATAGATAAAAAAATGTATATTTCATTTAATACAAATTATGATACACAATATATAGTAGAATATGATAATACATTAGAAAACAAATTTACTATTGAAACTAAGTATTATGAAAGCTATTATGACTATTATATGAAGAAAAATTCAAATGATGTATATGTATCATTATCTGTTGATTTTAGAGATAGATTAAGTGTATATTTAGAAAATTTAAAAGAAAATAAAATATACGATAAAAATGAATTATCAAGATATATAGTTAAAATAACAATGAATGAAAGAGATAAAGAAAGAATAATTATAGAAAACTAATTATTCTTTTTTAATTCTTCAACTTTCTTTTGAAGATCATTTAACATATCATTTAACTTATCTATATCACTACTGCTATCTGGATAAAGTTTTCTAATTATTTCTCTAATTTTATTTATATCATAAACAGGTGGATTGTATATACATTTGGCTTCTTTTGAATTTATGTTAATAATATTACCATTTATTCTAGATTCTATAATATTTTGTGAAGCAGCATTTGTAAGAATAGTTTGGCCAATTAATATAATCCAGTTTCCAATCATATTTTGTTCAGGAGCAGTAAGATTGTCAACTAAAAGAAGACCTAAAATAAAAGAAATAGAGGTTGAATATCTTGGATTAGTATTAAATAAATCATGGAAACTCTTATTCATAGTAAATAATATGATTATTTGTCAAAAAAAGATATATTACATATATTACATTAGTAAGAGGTGTTTTATGAATCTAAAAGATTTAAATACAAATGAACCAGTATATATTAAAAATATAAACCTATCTGGAATAAAAAAGAGAAGACTATATGATTTAGGATTTATAAATGGAGAAAAAGTTGAAAAGATGTTTACATCATTATTTAAAGATCCGTCTTGTTATAAAATAAAAAATACATTCATAGCTTTAAGAAATGAAGATGCTAGAAAAATAGAGGTAAGTTATGAATAATAATATATTATTATGTGGTAATCCTAATGTAGGAAAATCATCATTATTTAATGCATTAACACACTCACATGAACATACAGGAAATTGGACAGGTAAAACAGTAGAGCTAGCAAAGAAAAAAATTAAAAAAAGCAAATATACTATGATTGATTTACCAGGTATATATTCATTGAGTAGTCTTAGTGATGAAGAGAAAATTACAAAGAATACATTATTATTTGATGATTATGAAAAAATAATATATGTATGTGATGCATCATCACTCGAAAAAAATTTAAACTTATTATTACAAATATTACAAATAAATAGAAATATAATATTATGTATAAATATGATAGATGAAATAGAGGAAAAAGGAATTAAAATTGATTATGATAAACTAGAAAATATATTAAATATTAAAATAGTAAAATGTTCTACTAAAAATAAAATTGGTATAAATGAAATGTTAGATATAATAGATAAAGATACTTATTCAGATTATAGTTTTTATTATAGTGACGAACTAGAAAATAAAATTAAAGAAGTTGAGTCATTGTTACCTAAATATTTTAATAATAGATTTATTGCGATTAAAGTTTTAGAAAATGATACTTCACTTGTTGACTATATATATGAAAGATATGGAATAAATATTATTAGTAAAGAATTATCTTATTATTTAAGAGAAGTAAATAGTGAATTAATATCAGATGAAATATCAATTAAATTGAATAACCTTTCAAAAGAAATATCTGATTCAGTGCTAACAATAAAAGAAAAAGAAATCACTAAGTTAGATAAGATATTTTCAAATAAAATATATTGTATATTATCATTATGTTTAATAATGTTTGGTATATTTTTAATTACAATAGTTCTTGCAAATTATCCAAGTGATTTATTGAGTAAATTATTTTCTTCATTAGAAACTACTTTATATAATTTTATGGTAAATATTAACATTCCAAAGTTAATATATGAACCATTATTATTTGGAATATATAGAATAGTAACATATATTATATCTGTTATGTTTCCACCACTTGTAATATTCTTTTTCTTGTTTACTTATGCAGAGGAAACGGGTATTTTACCAAGAATAGCATTTAATTTAGACGGAATATGCAAGTGTTCAAATTGTCATGGAAAACAATCATTAACAATGTGTTCTGGATTTGGATGCAATGCTTGTGCAATAGTTGGAAGCAGAATAATAGATAGTAAAAGAGATAGATTACTAGCAATAATAACAAATGCATTTATACCTTGTAATGGTAGATTTCCAATGATAATAGCACTAATATCTATGTTCTTTGTTAATAGTTCTAATAAAATATTAATATCATTTTATTTAATGTTATTTGTATTATTCGCAATAACTATTTCATTTTTAACATCATTTATATTATCTAAGACATTATTAAAAGGTTATAGTGGTTTCTTTGTTTTAGAATTACCAGATTATAAAAAAGTAAAACTATCAAAAATATTGAAAAATAGTTTTGTATATAAATCATTATCAATATTAAAAAAAGCTATTTTAGTGTCAATACCAGCTGGACTAATAATATGGTTAATGACAAATATTAAAATAAATGATACGACACCTTTTTATATATTATCAAACATATTAGAACCATTTGGAAAAATACTTGGTATGGATGGTATTATATTATTATCATTTTTATTAGGTTTTCCAGCTAATGAAATAGTATTACCAATTATGATAATGGGATATTTAAATACTAGTAATATATCACTTTTAACAGAGAGTATAAACATTAGAAATTTATTTTTAAATAATGGATGGACAATCATAACGGCGATGAATGTAATATTATTTTCTATAATGCATTTTCCTTGTGGAACAACACTCTTAACAATAAAAAAAGAAGTTGGAACTAAATGGATGATTTATAGTTTATTAGTACCACTTCTTACAGGAATTATGTTTTTATTAATATTAAATATATTTTTATAAGAAAAAAACTTAGGTACAAACCTAAGTTTTGATTTCAACTGGCGCCTGATGCAGGACTCGAACCTGCGACCCAACGGTTAACAGCCGTTTGCTCTACCGACTGAGCTAATCAGGCACTTGCATAAATAATTATAGATTAAGAAATTATATTTGTCAATAAAAATATAGACATTTATTATAAAAATTGATAAAATTAGTATGAAAAAAGAGGTAAATAGTATGAATGATAAAATGGAATTTGTAGATTTAGGAGAAAATAAACCTCTTTCAGCTGCTGAAGAAAGGGTTAGAAAACTAAGTATCCTAGATACTTATGGAGAAAATCTAAGCAAAAAAGAATATGTAACAAATCCAGCCATTGGTAGAGATAAAGAAATAGAACAAACTATAGAAATATTACTAACACCTGAAAAAAGTGCCTTATTAGTAGGTAAAGCTGGTGTAGGTAAAACAGCAATTGTTGAAGGTATTGGTTATAGGATGGTTACAGGTAATATACCAAATGCATTAAAACCATATCAATTAATTAAAGTAAATATAACAAGTTTACTTGGTGAGACTAAAATGGAAGATGGTCAAACTGAAAATAGATTACAATTGTTAGTAGATGAACTTAAAACTAAAAAGAATATATTATTATTTATAGATGAAGTACACTTACTTGTTAATAGAAATACTTCTAACATGAGTATAGACTTTGCCAACATGTTAAAGCCAGGTCTAGACCGTGGAGATATTAAAATGATTGGTGCTACTACATATGAAGAATATGAAGCATATATTTTAAGAGATAGAGCATTCCTAAGAAGATTTTTAAAAGTTGATGTTGCAGAACCAACAGAAGAACAATGTGTTGAAATTCTAATGGGAACATATCCAAAATATGAAAAAAGAACAGGCATTAAAATTGGATATACAGACTTTATTCGTGAAAAAGTATTTAAATTCATAGTTGATATGACTGATGAATATAAAAGAATATATGAAATAGGTAACAGATATCCTGATATAGCATTAACAATAGTTATGAGTGCATTCTCAATGGCTTTATATGAAAATAGTGATACAGTTAAAATTAAACACTTCTATAAAGCTATATGCAGAACAAAAGTTGTTTATGAAGATGCTAAAGTAAAAGCTATTGCTCAATTTAAAGAACAATTTAAAGATTTAATCGCAGAAGAAAATGTTGATCTAGATGATATTTAAAACTTACTATTGTAAGTTTTTTAATTTTATGTAATTATTAAAAAATCAGTGTAAAAATGTTAATTAAAAATCAAAAATTCACTAAGAGAAAATTATTTTTTACATATCAAAAATATCATGAAAATTTAATTTTACCAATTTGCATACACTTCCAAAAATGTATATACTCTTTTTTAAACAAAGGAGGAATATATGAAAAAATCTATTACTGTGAGAAATATTGGTAAAACACTTGGAGGAAAAAGAATATTAGAAGATATTAACTTTGATGCATATGAAGGGGAAATAATAGGATTAGTTGGTAAAAATGGGGCTGGTAAATCGACATTATTAAAATTAATGACTGGTCTTTACACAATAGACGAGGGAGAAATAATTTACTATGATTATGATCTGAAATATGATTATGAAAAAGCAATGTCCTTAGTCGGAACAATAATTGAAACACCAGATATGTATAAAACATTAACAGGTAAAAAGAATTTAAAATTATTTAAAACAATGTTTAAAGGTGTTGATGAAGGAACTATTGAGGAAATAGTAAAAATTGTTGAGATGGAAAAATATTTAGGCAAAAAATTTAAAACATACTCTTTAGGTATGAAAGAAAGATTAGCTATCGCTTCTTCTCTTATAAATAAACCTAAAATATTAATATTAGATGAACCAACAAACGGTTTAGATAGAGAAGGAATAAAAAAGATAATGGATATCTTAAAAGGATTAAAAGATACTACTATTATAATATCTAGTCATATGTTAAAAGAAATAGAAGATATATGTAATAAAATAATATTTATTGATAATGGTAAAATTCAAAAAATAAAAGTAAAAGAAAATAGTGATAAAAGAAATGTATTATTTGAAGTAGATGATTATACTAAGGCTAAAATATTACTAAATGATTATTGTGTAAATGAAAATTTAGAAGTATATGAAAATGATGAAACAATAGGTAAAATAAATAGAGAATTAGTGTTAAATGATATTAATGTTTATAGAATAAGTGAAAATACTAAAACACTTGAAGAAGAATTTTTTGATATGATAGGTAATAATAATGAAACTAATTAAAAATGAATTTATTAAAATAGGTATTAAAAAACAAATAATATCATTCATAGTATTAACAATCGTATTAACATTGAATTATTTTATTAACAATAAAAGTCTAAACGAAGATAACTTATTAACAATGATACCATTTATTGGAATAATAATAACAATTTTATTTAGTGGAATAATGTCAAACGAGATAGAAAATGGAACATTTAGGTTTTATTTAACAAAACCTGTGAATAGATATAAAATATATTTATCAAAATTGTCAACAATTATCATATATATTGTAGAAATGTTAATATATACTATATTATTTTACTTTTTAATAAACAAAAATATTAACAATGTTGATAACTTCTTAATAACTAGTGTATCTCTAATATTAATATCTACAATAATTATATTTCTAAGCACAATAATAAAAAATCAAAGTATAACATCAAGTATACCAATATTATTTTTAACATTTGGACTTACAATAACAGAATTATTCTTAAAAAAGAATATAACTATAATTAAATATACATTTATACCATATTTAGATTTAACACTGTTTAAAACCGGTATGATTGATATGATAAACGAAGAATATAATGTAGCATTATCATTAAATAGAGGAATAATAATTATAATAATTTATAGTATTGTTTTTACATATTTAGGCATTAAGATATTTAAAAATAGAAACATATAAAAAACCTCACAATAGTGAAGTTTAATAATAAAAATTAATATCCTTTTTGTTTATAGTATTCAAGCAGTTCTTTAAATCTAGTATAGTGAACTACTTCTCTTTGTCTTAAAAAACTAAGTGGAGCAAGTAAACTTTCATCATTGGTTAAATCCATTAAGTTCTCATATGTCGCTCTTGCTTTTTCTTCGGCAGCTAAATCTTCTTGTAAGTCTACAATAGGATTTCCAGTCGAAGCAATATAAGCAGCTGTAAATGGAACACCACTAGCATCCATTGGATACACACCTTTATTATGTTCTGTATACCAAGCATCTAAACCAGCTGCCTTAATTTCATCTATTGAAGCTCCTTCAATAAGTTGATGTATCATAGTACAGATCATCTCAACATGTCCAAGTTCTTCTGTACCAATATCCGAAAGTAAAGCTTTACCTCTGTCGTCTGGCATACTAAATCTTTGAGTTAAATATCTAAGCGAAGCACCAAGTTCTCCATCAGGGCCACCAAATTGTGCTACTAAAAGTTTAGCCATTTTCAAATCTTTTTTTCTTATGTTAATTGGATATTCTAAAGTTTTTTCGTATTTAAACATTAATTATTACCTCCCTTATCCCAAGGCCAAGGATTACTAACCCAAGTCCATTTATCAGTATTAACAACATTACTCATGCATAATGGGCCATATTCATTTTCATATTGTTTTTTCAATGCTTCATATTTTTTTCTATAATCGTGAAAACTATTTAATATTTTTTTATCATTAGGATAAACATCTAAATAAAGATTCATATCTTTCATAGCAAAACTATACATTTGAATATTATATAATAATTCATCTTTTTTACTATTTACTCTTAATTTATATACATGATTTTTATACTTTGAGTATAAATTACTAAACATATTACCTTTATTAAAACCTTCCATAGGTGAGTATAAACTGCTGTCTCTATTAAAATTAATACTATCAATATTAATATCTACATCATTATAACTATTCTTATTAACTAACTTATCTATATCATATTCATATTCATATGAACTTTCATTAGACACTACATCATAGTGATTGTTTGTTTCATCAAATAACATTTTATCATTTCCTCCTAGACTATTGTATGTAATAAATTTAACCATTGTATAGACAAATATAATAATAATGTAAAATGAGTAAAAAGTATTGTATATATTTATTTTTTAATGTTACAATTAATATGGTGATATAAATGCAATACAAGATAACAACTTATTCTGAAGATGAAACTATGGAATTAGCACAAAATATTGAATCAGAAAAATTTCCAAATATGGTTATTTGTCTTATTGGAGACTTAGGAAGTGGAAAAACTGTTTTCACTAAAGCTTTTGCATTGGCACTAGGAATTAATGAAAACATTACATCTCCTACATTTAATATTATTAAAGAATATGATAAAGGTGAAATGAAACTATTTCATATGGATGTATATCGTTTAAGTGATACAAAACAAGATATAGGAATAGAAGAATACTTTACCAAAAGAGGAGTATGCATCATAGAATGGGCTGATTTAATTGAAGACATCTTACCTAAAAATAGACTTGATATAAAAATCAAAATGATTGATGAGGATACAAGACAATTCATAATAACACCTCATGGAAGTAAGTATGAAGATTTATGCGAAAGTGTATTGTAAAACAAATAACAATACCTTTTTTTTTGAAAATAAATATTGTAAAATATATAATAGGAGGCAAGATGAAAACACTAAGTGATAAAGAATTAAAAAATATAGATGCATATTTAAGAGCTGCTAATTATCTTTCAGTTGGTCAACTTTATTTAAAAGATAATCCTCTTTTAAGAGAACCACTTACATTAGAACAAATTAAACCAAATGTAGTAGGTCATTGGGGTACAGCTCCAGGACAAAATTTTGTATATGTTCATTTAAATAGAATAATTAAAAAATATAATTTAGATATGATATATATTTCAGGACCAGGACATGGTGGTCAAGCTATGGTGGCAAATACTTATTTGGAAGGAAGTTATAGTGAAATATATCCAAGTATTACAGAAGATTCTGCTGGAATGAAAAAATTATTTAAACAATTTAGTTTTCCAGGAGGAATAAGCTCACATGTAGCACCTGAAACACCAGGAAGCATTAATGAAGGTGGAGAACTTGGATATTCATTGTCTCATGCATTTGGAGCAGTTCTAGATAATCCAGATTTAATAGCTGCTTGTGTAGTAGGTGATGGAGAAGCTGAAACAGGACCTTTAGCAGCATCATGGCATTTAAATAAAATAATAAATCCACTAACTGATGGAGTAGTCCTTCCTATTTTACATTTAAATGGATATAAAATAGCAAATCCAACTGTGTATTCAAGAATACCAGAAGAAGAACTTATTAAATATTTTGAAGGTTGTGGATGGAATCCATACATAGTAGAAGCATCTTCAACAGCTAAAATACATGAGTTAATGGCAAAAACATTAGATAGATGTATAGAAGAAATAAAAATTATTAAAAATAAAACTAGATTAAATAAAAGAGCTACTTTTCCAATGATTATATTAAAAACTCCAAAAGGATGGGGTGGCCCTAAATTTATAAATGACTTACCAGTGGAAGGAACATTTAGAAGTCATCAAGTACCAGTAATTGTAAATAAAGAACATCCGGAAAATTTAGAAATATTAGAAGCATGGTTAAGGAGCTATAAACCAGATGAATTATTTGATGAAAATGGTACATTAAAGAAAGAATTAAAAGAGTTAGCTCCAAAAGGAAATCATAGAATGGGAATGAATCCTCATGCTAATGGTGGTCTTTTATTAGAAGAGTTAAATATACCTGATTTTAGAGGTTATGGTGTAGAAGTCAAAAAACCAGGTGAAACAATTAGTCAAGATATGATGGAACTTGGTTACTTTATAAGAGATATTATAAAATTAAATGAAAATAAAAAGAATTTTAGAATATTTGGTCCAGATGAGGCTCTTTCAAATAGATTAAATCATATATTTGAAGTAACAAATAGACAATGGAATGGAATAAAATATGATAATGATGAATTCATTAGTCCATATGGAAGAGTTATTGATTCTATATTATCTGAACATTTATGTGAAGGCATGTTAGAAGGGTATCTTTTAACAGGAAGACATGGTTTTATACATAGTTATGAAGCATTTATAAGAATTGTAGATTCAATGGCAAGTCAACATGCTAAATGGTTAAAAGTAACAAAAGACTTACCTTGGAGAAGGGATATTTCATCTCTAAACTATATTTTAAGTTCATATGTATGGCAACAAGATCATAATGGATTTACTCATCAAGATCCAGGATTCTTAAACCATATTGTTACTAAAAAAGCAGATACTGTAAGAATATATTTACCACCAGATACTAATACATTAATATCTTGCTTTGATCATTGTATCAGAAGCAAAAATTATATTAATGTAATAGTTGCATCAAAACATCCAAGACCTCAATGGTTAAATATGCCTGAAGCGATTAAACATTGTACAAAAGGACTTGGAATATGGGATTTTGCTAGTAACGATGAAGGTAGTGAACCAGACTTAATAATGGCTTGTGCCGGAGAAACACCAACAGTTGAAGCACTAGCTGCTACTAAAATATTAAGAGAAAATTTTAGTGATTTGAAAATAAGATTTATTAATGTAGTTGATTTAATGAAATTACAAAGTAATGAAAATCATCCACATGGACTAGAAGATAGTGAATATGACAATTTATTCACAAAAGATAAACCAATAATATTTGCTTTCCATGGTTATCCAAATCTTATACATGAATTAACATATAAAAGACACAATCAAAATATGCATGTTCACGGATATTTAGAAGAAGGAACAATCACAACAACATTTGATATGAAAGTTCAAAATAAATTAGATAGATATAATTTAGTAATTGATGCACTAAAATATTTGGATAAACTAGGTGACAAATCATCATCATTAAATGAATGGTGTAAAAATAAACTTATTGAACACAAAGAATATATAAAAGAATATGGCGAAGATATGCCAGAAATAAAAAATTGGAAATGGTAAAAGGTGTAAGACAAAACTTACACCTTTTAATTTAAAATAAATCAATTTCACTAATAATATAGCTATAATCTATCATATCAAATGTTTCTTTACAATAATTACATATATTAGAAGAACTAATATCTAATGAATGACCACAATTTTTACATCTAATTATTCCATCAATTTCAATATTATTTAATCTTTTAGAAACAACAATTATTTTTTCATTTTCTAATCTTCTTTGATTTTCTCCATTAATATAATTACCATTTTCATCATTAAAATAATCCATATATCTAGTTATAACTTTAACTTTTATATTAATAATATCATTATTTATACTATAATGTAATATTTCACTAGATTTAATATTAGCTTCATCAAATTTTCTAATAATCTTTTTGTTTTTATAATCATTAATTAAATCATTAAATTTATTATAAATATTACTAGGTAAATAATGTTTAACATTACTTAAATTTCTATCACTTATTCCATTTATTAAAAGCATTATTATATGATCTACATTAGATAAAAAATTTGTTTCTAAAAATGATTGATCATAATTTTTAATTTCATTTATCATAACTACTCCCTAATAATTTTTTGTTTAACAATTTCTTTTTTAGATATAACCCAATCATAATCATTATTAACTATAGTTGAATTACAATATTTACATTTATTACTTTGATTATTTTTATTTATAGGAGCTCCACAAGAAGGGCATTTTGTTAATTTCTTTTTACTTTCAGACTTTACAAAAGTAACTAAGCTTACTATATCTTGTCTCTTACCAGTACCTCTAACTATTAGATTTTTATCATTAACTATATAATCTCTTTGAGCTAAATCATATGCTATAGTAATACTTACTTTATTATCACTTATTTCAACTTTAGAAAAAAATATCCAGTAAATCTTAATGTCAGATATAATGTTTTTTTGTTTCTTTTCTTTTAAAGTATCTAAACCAGATTTATATGTTTTATATAATTCATCTGTAGTTAATGATTTAATTATAATCGAAATTCATCCATGTTGTTTGTAATTCTGTATAATATGTATTAGCCATTTTTAAGAATTTTTTTCTATTAAACTTTGGATAAACTTTTAAAATATCATCTTCATATATAATAGAATATGTTTTTTCTTTTGGCTTAGTATTACTAACTGTTTTAGTTACTTTGAAATTAAATAATTCTAAAAATAAGAATACAACTAATCCTACTGTAGTAATCACAGCAAAAAATTGAAGTATAGTTGTATTAAATGAAAATACTCTTACAAAACTAAATAGAATATACATAATTAAATACAAAAATAAACTACTTCCTCCAGAATCAAGATCAAAGTCAACATCAAATCCAGTATCAGCAAATACAACTTCATTAAAAGCTGTAAAAACAATCAATATTATTAAAAAATACAATAGATATCTTTTATAATTAATTCTACTAATAACATACATTTTACATAAATTATATTTCTTTTTCACAATTCTTTAACATACTGGTAGTAACATTATAGACAGTGAAGGAGGAATGAATATAGATAGAAACAAATTAAAAAAACTAATGTAAAATTAAAAAATTAAAATTATAACATACACATTTCTAAATCGAAAAAAACGATTAAATATTATTTTAATCGTTTTTTATTATATAGTTATTTTTTATAATTAAGAACTTCTTCAGCATCATCAAGATGTACTTTAGTTTTACCAATTATTTGGTAATTTTCATGACCTTTACCAAGTATTAAAAGTATATCATTTGGTTTCATAATATCAATACCGTGTTTGATAGCTTCTTTTCTATCAAGAATTACCTCGTAATTATCTTTACTAACTCCAGCTAGAATATCTCTCATAATATCTTCTGGATTTTCAGTTCTAGGATTATCATTAGAGAAAATTACATAATCTGATAAATCTGTTGCTATTCTACCCATTATAGGTCTTTTTTTAGAATCTCTATCGCCACCACATCCAACTATAGTAATAACTTTACCTTTTTTAAGTTCATTATAGGCTGTGATGACTTTTTCAACAGCATCAGGTGTATGAGCATAATCAACAATAGCAAAGCCACCATTTACTTTATATGTTTCACATCTACCTTTAGGAGCTTTTAAATTAGCAGTTTCTTTTATAATATCATTAATTTCAAATCCATATTGATTAACAATTGATAACATTGTTAAATAATTATAAACATTAAATTTACTAGTTAATGGAATAACAACATTATATTCTTTACTATCATAACTAAAATTCAATTTTGTTTCTGCAGCATCAGTTTCAAAATTATTTATTTTATAATCACCGTTAAATCCAAAAGTAATAAATTCATGTCCGTCTTTTTTAAAACTATTATGGACTTCATCATCACTATTTACAATTATTTTAGCATTATCTTTTAAATGATCTAAAATTAATAATTTTGCTTTTAGATAATTTTCCATAGTCTTATGATAATCTAAATGATCTTCAGTTAAATTAGTAAATCCTATAATAGAGTAGTTAATATTAGTAAGTCTATCATAAGATAAAGCTTGACTGCTAACTTCCATTACTACTGATTTAGCACCACTTTCATATGCTTTATAAAGTAATTTATAAATTGTTAAAACATCAGGTGTTGTATTATTAAGTTCAACAAAATCATCTTTATGATAATAACCCAGTGTACCTATATAAGCAGTATCAATTCCAAGATTATTAAGCATTTGATATATTAAATAACAACTAGTAGTTTTACCATTTGTACCAGTAACACCTATTAATTTCATTTTATCTATATCTTTACCATATTCATCATTTAATATTTTTCTTAAATAAGTATCTGTATTTTCTACTTTAGTATATGGAACATTTACATCTATATCTTTTTCACATATTATAGCAGAAGCTCCATTTTCGATTGCATTATTTATATAATCATGACCATCTACAGTCATACCTTTTAAAGCAACAAATGTTTGACCTTTAGTTACTTTTCTTGAATCACTTTCATATTTAAACATTTTTTCACTTCCTTAATTAATATTATAACATTAATTAATTAATTATTAATAGATTATATTCCACACTAATCCACTAAAAAACAACTCAAGATTAGATTCTTGAATTGTTTAATTTTTTGACATATTCATTATGTGATTCTTCATTATTAAATAGTTTTAAATGATCTCCACATCCTTGTAATATAACTGACTCTCCAATAGCATATTTATCATATACACCATCTGGTATTAACAGTCTTTTTTGAGAATCAACTTTTGAAGTAGCAAGACAAGAAACATATAATCTTTCAAGTTTTAAATAAAGAAGTTCTAATGATTTCATTTGCTCACTACTATTGATACTTTTTTCTATATTAGCAATTCTTTGTTTTAATGCAACAATATTATTTAATAATATTATGCCATTATCACCTTCTGATAACACAATAAAGTCACCTTTTTCAGAAAAGGAAAACTTAGGTAGAAATAGTCTATGTTTATCATCAATTTTGCATTTTTTATATCCAAGTATTAAATCTTCTCCAAACATTATAATTATCCCCCTCATTACAAGTGCATATTATACCATATTTAAGCATTTTTTTCAAGAAATAGCCCAGAATATAATTAGGTGAATAAAAATGTGGATAATATATGCAGTGTCTTCTTCAATATTTTCAGGATTAACTTCTGTTTTAGCATCATATTCTTCTAAATTAAATAAATTAGATTCAATACTTCTTACAACTATAAGAACCTTAGTTATATTAATACTATCATTTATTGTTACAATATTCTTAGGAAATATAAGTGATATAAAAAATTTAGATATGAAAACTATAATATTCTTAATATTATCTGGAATGTCAACAACATTATTATGGATATTTTATTTTAAAGCTCTTGATATAGGAGATGTTAGTAAAGTTACTCCAATTGATAAAACAAGTATTGTAATAACATTAATACTTTCATCAATATTTTTAAAAGAAAAAATAACTATTATAAAAATTATATCAATTATATTAATATTAATTGGTACAATACTTACAATTAATAAATCAAAAGAAAAAAGTAAAAATAATAAATGGATAATATATGCAATATTAACAGCTATATTTACAAGTACAACTACAATTATAAGTAAGATAGGTTTAAATGATATAAATAGTCATTTAGCAACATTTATAAGAACAATAGTAGTATTTATAATATTAATAATTATAATATTTATAACAAAGAAATACAAAGATATTAAAAAGTTGGATTCAAAAAGTTTAAGATTTGTTATTTATTCAGGAATTACTAATACATTATCATGGCTTTTTTATTTTAAGGCACTTCAAAAAGGTGAAACAAGTGTAGTATTTACAATAGAAAAGTTAAGTATAGTGGTAACAATATTATTATCAGTAATATTTTTAAAAGAAAAATTGAATAAGAAACAAATATTAGGTATAATAATTATATCAAGTGCAACAGCACTATTAATGTTTTAAAGTAGAAAATAAGTGTTTAGTATGGAGTGGTAATAATGAAAAATAAAAAAGAAATAAAAGAATTAGCAAATAAGTCAAAAGGGTTATTTGAAGAATTTAAAACATTTATTAAAAGAGGAAATGTTATAGATTTAGCTGTAGGTGTTGTTATTGGTGGTGCATTTAGTACAATTGTAACATCATTAGTAAATGATATAATTATGCCTTTAATCGGAATAATAATAGGTGGATATGACTTTACATCATTAAGTATAAAAGTTGGAGATTCAGTTATTAAATATGGTTCATTTTTACAAAATATAATTAATTTCTTAATAATAGCTTTCTGTATTTTTATGGTTGTAAAGATTATGAACAAATTCCTAGATAAACATAAAAAAGAAGAAAAGAAAGAAGCACCAAAAAAGAGTGATGAAGTTATTCTTTTAGAAGAAATAAGAGATTTATTAAAAAAGAAATAGTGGTGAATTATGGGATTTAGATTTAGAAAAAGTTTTAATTTAGGAAAAGGAATTAAAATAAATTTAAGTAAAAGTGGGATAGGATATAGTGTTGGAACAAAGGGAGTTAGAGTGAGCAAAACAGCAAAAGGAACTGTTAGAAAAACTGTAACATTACCTGGAAGTGGTTTATCATATGTAACTGAAAGTAAAAGTGAAAATAAAGTCAACAATACTAAAAATAAAAAGAGTATAAAAGATAAATCATTTGATGAAATAATTGATGATATAGCTACAAGATTTACGGATGATGAAAAATGAAAATGTCAAAAAGGATTTTTATTACAATATTAATAAGCTTAATACTTTATTTAATATTATTTAGTGGATATATAATAAAAGGATTTAATAAGTATTCTTTATATGTAGATGCAATTTTACTTTTAATACTAATAATAATTTATCATATTAAAAGAAATAAAATTCATTATGATAAAAAGATAGTCATAAATGATGTAACTCTTTTTGTAACAATGATTATATCATCAATAATATTTAAATATATATTTGGTTATATAACAATCAATTATATGATGCCGGATAGTATTTTAGAGTTTAATACATTATATGGAGCTGAATATGATATATTACTTGCAATTATTACTTTTGATTCCAATTATATTTTAATTACTAATTTAATAAATCTAATATTAAAAAAATGTACTAAGTTAAAAGATACGGCTATCAACATATTATCAATAATAATTAGTATAGTTTTATTTGCTTTATTTGTGACAATATTTTTATAAAATTAATGTAGTTTAAATACTACATTTTATTTTTGTATAAAAAACGAATATTTGTTTGCATATATTATTTTTGTATGTTAAAATTAAATAGAGGTGCAAAAAGTATGAAACTGGAAGAAAAATTATCAATTTTAGCAGAGTCAGCAAAGTATGATGCTTCATGTAGTTCAAGTGGTTCTGATAGAAAAAATGATGGAGGAACAGGAAATGGTCATATAAGTGGTATATGTCATAGTTTTACAAGTGATGGAAGATGTGTTTCTTTACTAAAAATATTAATGACAAATTCTTGTATTTATGATTGTAAATATTGCATTAATAGAAGAAGCAATAATATTAAAAGGGCAATTTTAACACCAGAAGAAATAGCAAATTTAACAATTAATTTTTACAAAAGAAATTATATAGAAGGATTATTTTTAAGTTCAGCAATTATAAAAGATGCAGATTATACAATGAAATTAATTATAGAAACTATATATTTACTTAGAAATAAGTATAATTTTAATGGTTATATTCATACAAAATGTATACCAGGAAGTAGTAAATATTTAATAGATGAATTAGGTAAACTAAGTGATAGAATGAGTGCTAATATAGAACTTCCATCTAATAATAATTTGAAACTACTTGCTCCTGATAAAAAGAGTAATAGTATCTTTGGAGCAATGAACGAAATTAAAAGTGAAAGACAAAATAATAGAAAATTCGTACCAGCAGGTCAATCAACTCAAATGATAATCGGAGCAAGTGACGATAGTGATTATCAAATAATAAATTTAACAGAAGGATTATATAATAAATTTGATTTAAAAAGAGTATATTATTCTGCTTATGTACCAGTTAATAACGATAGAAATTTGCCTTCTATAAAAACACCTCCTTTAAAAAGAGAAAATAGACTTTATCAAGCTGATTGGTTACTTAGATTTTATGGATTTAAAGCAAATGAATTATTAAGTCCTAATAATCCTAATTTTAATTTACTTATAGATCCAAAAGCAAACTATGCACTAAACAATATAGATAATTACCCAATTGAAATAAATAAAGCAGACTATAAAGATATATTAAGAGTTCCTGGGATAGGAGTTAAATCTGCTAAAAGAATAATTATGACAAGAAAAGTAACACATTTAGATTTTGATACATTAAAAAGAATTGGTGTAGTATTAAAAAGAGCTAAATATTTTATAACTTGTGATGGAAAATATTATAGTAAAACAGGTGCATTTAGGAAAGATATTATTTATAGACAATTATTATTAGAAGGGAATATTAAACAACTGAGTTTATTTGAAAATGAATAATTTTAAAAATACGGATGATATATATTTATATGATGGAACAATCGAAGGATTTTTTACATTAGTATATGTAACATATAAAAGTCATATTTATCCATTAAAAATATATAGTGAAAAAGAATATATAGATAATATCATTGATACACCAGTTTTAATAAAAACAGATTATGAAAAGAGCGACATAGTAAAAGAATCAATAATAAAAAAGATAAGTAATTTTGTTTATCAGAACATACTGATATCCTTTTTATCTAAAGAAAAAGATAAAGCTAATATCATTTATGAATATTTATTTCAAGCTTACAAATATAGCTATAAAATTATATATCATAATGAAATAGAATGTGTGACTAAATTTAATAAAATGACTCAAAATATAAAAAGTGAAGCACATAAATTTAAAGGATTTGTAAGATTTACTAAGTTACAAAATGAAATTTACTTTTCAAAGATAAATCCTGATAATGACATATTATATCTTTTAATAGCACATTTTAAAAATAGACTTCCTAATGAGAAATGGATTATATATGATGAAAATAAAGATAAGGCAGTTTTTTATGATACAAAAGAGGCAAAAATATTAGAAGATATAAAATTAGATTTTAAAAATAGTGAAGATGAATATGAAAAAATGTGGAAAACTTTTATAAAAGCAGTAACAATAAAAGAAAGAAAAAATTTAAGATGTCAAAGAAACTTTATGCCTAAAAAATATTGGAAAAATTTATTGGAGGTTAATATATGAATAATGTAATATTTGATGAAGAAATGAATGAAAAATTATTAAGTGGTATAACAAAACTATATAAAGCAGTATCTTGTACATTAGGCCCAAATGGAAGAAATGTTATTATTTCAAAAGATAATGGAAAACCATATATAACAAATGATGGTGTGACAATAGCTTCATCAATAGAATTAGATGATGAAATAGAAAATATAGCAGTAAATCTAATAAAAGAAGCAGCTAAAAAAACTAATGAAACAGTCGGAGATGGAACAACTACAACTATTGTGCTTACATACGAACTATATAAAAGAGGTTTAGAATTAATAAATAAAGGATTAAATCCCACCATACTAAATAAATCAATATTAGAATATAAAAAAATTATTATAGATAATTTAAAAAAGCAAAAGAAAACTTGCAAATCTAAAAGTAAAATAAAACAAGTTTCGTCAATCGCTAGTAAAGATAAAAATATAGGCTTTATAATATCAGAACTATATGAAAAAGTTGGATTTGATAACTATATAATAATAGAAGATAAAATATCAGAAAATATAGATTATGAAATAATTAATGGAATGAAATTAGATTTTGGATATCATATAGAGTCAGCTATAGGTGAGAATATTACAAAATTAGAATTAAATAATCCATTAGTTTACATAGAAAAAGACTATATAAGTAATATAGAAGAATTACAAAAACATTTAAATAACAAAAAAGATCTAGTTATTTTCTGTGAAGATTATGACAATGAAATAATTAACGAATTAAATAATTATAACAATATATCAAATAATAAAATATATTTAATTAAAACATTACTTAAAAGTGATAGAGCTAAGTCAGTATTAACAGATATAGAATACTACACTAATTCATTTAATAAATATAGCGAAGTTAATAAAATAATAATAGAAAAAGATAACACAATAATTTTAAATAAAAATATTAATAAAGATAGGTTAAATGAAAGAATAAATTATTTAAAAATAAGAATGAATGAAGAAGAATTTGAATTTGAAAAAGAGTTTTTACAAAAAAGAATATCTTCATTAAATGGTAAAATGGGAATAATTTATAGTTATGGTTTAACTGAACTTGAAAGAATAGATAGAAAATTAAGAATAGAAGATGCATTAAATACCGCAATAAATTCATATAAGTATGGAGTTGTTGAAGGATGTGGGATTTCTCTATTAAAAATATCAAATAAAATAGATAAAAATGATGATATATCATTATTAATAAAATCGATACTTGAAAGTCCTTATAATAAAATATTAGAAAATCTAGGACATAAAGAAATAAATACTAAAAATATTATTGATTCATATAAGGTTGTAGTTGAAGAGATAAATAATTCATTTTCAATTGCATGTATGCTTCTTACGACAAGTTCATTAGTTATAAATAATATGAATAATTACTCTAAAATAGATATAGACAAAATAATGTAAATTTATTTACTTTTGAATTAAAAAATGTATAATAACACTGAGGTAGTATTATGAGTAGTAAAGAGAGTAAAAGAGTAGTAGATTTCTACTTAAAAGGAAATGAACTAAAAAGAGATATTATAGGTGATGATGATAGAACTATTGCACAACATTTATATAGTAGTATGATTCTAGCATTAGCAATCAATAAAGAGTTTGATGTATCTGAAGATATATCAAAAGTTATAAGAATGATAATGTTTGATGGCATAGCATTAACTGATGATGACTTTCATTGTAGTGATTATCTAAAAAACGGATTAAAATATGATAAAGAAATAGAAGAAAAAAATAAAATGACAACATTTGATTCTATTTTTGCAATGAAATGTAGAATATTAGATTTAAAATTACATGATTTAATTATAAATAATAAAGATAAGTGTCAATATGAAATATATAAGCTTGCAATAAAAAATGGTATTATCACACCAAGGACATTAGAAGAAAATAAGAAATATCAAGAAATATTTAGATTTTATTATGAAAATAGTAAATTAGAAAATAAAGTAAGAAGTGGTTGGGATGATAACCATTGGGCAGTAAACGGAAAAAGAGAATCAGTTGCAGATCATGTATATGGAACAATGGTATTAGCATTATCTATGGAAGATAAATTTGAAGAAAAAGTAGATATAGATAAAGTATTGCAAACATTATTAATTCATGAAATTGGGGAAATTAAAATAGGAGATTTAACTCCATTTGATAATGTTACTAGAGAAGAAAAACAAAAGATTGAACATGCAGCAATGAAAGATGTACTAGGAAATCTTAATGGAAATGATGAATTATTTAAAATGTTATTAGATTTTGATGATGAAAAAACATCAGAATCAGCATACTCACATTTGTGTGATAAATTAGAAGCAGATTTACAATCAAAAGTATATGAAGACAGAAATGAACATAGAAACTTAGATGATCAAGAAAACAATGTTGTATTTAAAAATAAAAAAATTCAAAAAATGTTAGCTCAAGCAACAACTGCCTTTGATATATGGTATTTATGGGATAAAGATATATATAAGAACAGTAGATCATTTAGTAGCATACTAGAATATATAAAATCAAATAGATTAGTTTCAGAAAAGGAATATCAATTAGTACATAAGTTTAACTAATATAAGCCTAATTTGACTTTTTGACCGAAATATGGTATAAATATAGCATAAAAGCAATGGGGTTTTGGAAAAAAGAAAAAGGGGGAAATTTATATAAATATATTAAACCTATTGTGTTTACAATAGGTTTTTATTTATATAAGTAAGTAATTATTATGAAATATATTGTAGATATTAAAATTGATGAAACAGCCAAACCATCAGTAAGTATTATTGATTGTTTTGATGATGTATGCGAACTTTCATTAACAATACCACCTGAAATAAAAATAGAAAAGATATTAAATAGAAGATGTATTGTCAAACTATTAAGAGATGAATATGAAATGTTAAAAGGAGTTCAGGATACAACTTTAGATAGATTAGATATAATAAAAAAAATAACAAAAAGTAAAAATGAAATTTTAGATTCATGTTTATATATAACAACATTTGCAGATGAGACAACAAAAGAATATTTTGAACAAAACCCAATACTAAAAAAACTTAATATACACTTTTCAGGAAGTTTTCCGATAGATATAGAAACTGGAAATAAATTAAAAGAACTATTCGGAGATTATGAAAAGGTATCTTTATATATTGATGGTAACAATACCCCAAGAACAATAGATGAATATTTACAAACAATAAATGGAATAAATAACATAGTGTCTGAAATAAAAAAATATGATTTAAGTACTTTAGAGCAAATAATGTATGCATATGATTTAGTTAGAGATAGAGTATATACAAAAGAATCAGATGAAGAATCAAAAGCAGTATCAAGAGATTTATCATCTGTATTATTTGGAGATAAAATAGTTTGTGCAGGATATATAGCAATATTTAATGCAGTTTTAAAAGGACTAGGAATAAATGCTGTAAATTATATTTTATATAAAAAGGAAAATTCAAAAACAGGTCATGTAAGAAGTATGGTACGAGTAACAGATGACAAATATAATGTTGATGGAGTATTCTTATTTGATCCAACATGGGATAGTAAAAGGAATAATAATGATAAAAACTACTTAACATCATATAGATTCTTTTGTAGAACAAGAGATGAATTAAATTATTTTGATCAACAATATGATAGAGAAACATTTGCTTCATATAATCAAGGCTTTTATTCAAAAATAAAAAAAGGAATAAAAGAAGAAGGAATAAACGGAATAAGCGAAGAAGATGCAAGAATGATAAATAAAATAGCATTATTTATCGATGGTCAACAATTGGTGAATAATTTAGCATTTAGTAAATCTGTACCAGAAAGTTTCAAAGCTCGTTTTATAAAAACAGTTGATCTTGATAAAGTAGCTTCTTCACTTAAAAGATATCAAAAAATATTTTATGGTCAAACATTAGATCCATTAAAACTCCTAGAAATTATATACAATGTTAGAAAAATAGAATATTATGAAAATCCAGAAAAATACCCATTCGATATTGAATCTATTAAAAAAGCTGTAATCGGTGCAACATTAGTAGAATCAAAACTATTACATATTCTATATGGATTACCAGAAAAGTTAACAGAAGAAGAATTTGATGAGTGGAAAGAAGAAAATGATTTAGAAAAAAATATAGAAGGAGTTAAATTAACTAGAAAGTTAAAAACAGTTTTAGAAAATAAAAATCTATAATGCAGGACTCCCTTCAAATGAAGACTGATTTTCTTGAAAATATATTAATAATAAAATACCAATAATTAAGAAAAGAGAACCATATACTTTTATACCATATAGTTCTTTTTTATTTTGAGTAACTTTATAATATGCTTTTAAATTTCTTCTGAAAAAATATAAATATATAAAAAGTGTTGTTATCAAAGTAAATTTAAAAATTCTATTAGATTCATCTTTATATCTTTTTTGATTAGTTCTAATATAATTAATATCATCATTATCACCTCTTATATTTAATAGGCATAAAAAAGCAAATAATATCCAAATACAATTTTCAAAATTAAGTCTATTTATTTCTTCATCCATATTAAATTATATTTATTGTAAAAACAATTAACACTTTACAATATAACAAAGTGTAAATAATTTGTAGAATCATAAGATATAAGATGTTATAATAAGGTGGGTGAATAAAATGAAAGTATTAAGTATAAAAGAACCTTTTGCAACACTAATATGTAATCATAAGAAAACTATTGAAACTAGAAGTTATAACACTAATTATAGAGGAACATTGTATATTCATGCGAGTATTTCTGAAATATCTAAAACTAAGTTAAATAATAAAGAGTTAATAAATATTTTAGATAATGATGAACTAAGCTACGGAAAAATAATTTGTAAATGTAAACTAGTTGACTCAGTTTACATGACAAATGAGTTTATAGAAAAAATAAAAAAAGATAATCAAGAATATATATGTGGTCATTATGAAGTTGGAAGATATGCTTGGGTTTTAGAAGATGTTGAACCACTAAATATAAAAATACCAGCAACAGGTAATTTAGGAATATGGAACTATTATAATGAAGACGATGCATTAAAAATAATGAATGAAATAGAATATGGATACATAGATAATAATAAAATAAGACATACAGATAATAATATTATAATAAGTAAAAACTATATATTACAATCTCCAAAAGATCTTTTAAAAAGTAAACTTGGAATTTGTTATGATCAAGTAGAACTAGAAAGATATTTACTTCAAAAAAATAAATGGGAAATCAAAACATTCTTTATAAAAGGATATGATAAAAATAATAATTGTCATACACATACATTTTTAATATATAAAAAAGATAATAAATATTATTGGTTTGAACATTCTTGGAATAAATATAAAGGAATACATAAATTTGAAAATATGGAATTATTATTAAAAGATATAAAAAATAAATTTGTAGAATCTGAATTAAAAAATTCTAATAATATAGAATTATATGAATATAAAAAACCTAAATATAACATTAGTTTAGAAGAATATAACAATCATTGTTTAAATGGAGTTAAATATGAATAATATTGGTAGAATAGTAACAGTTAATAGAAATAATTGGAATATTTTATATGAAGATAAAAATATTATTGGAACAATAAGACAAAGGAAAAATAATAATGATTTACCTGTAGTTGGAGATTATGTATCATTAGAAATAGATGAATATAATAACTGTACAATAAAATCAATACTACCTAGAAAAAACGAAATAAAAAAGCTATCTATTGATAGAACAAAAGAAAAATATAAAGATGGTAAAGAGCAAACACTAGCGGCTAATGTTGATATAGTTTTTATAGTTACAAGTTTAAATAATGATTTTAATATTGCTAGATTAGAAAGATTAGTTTTATTAGCTATAAATTCTAATTCAAAAATAGCATTTATATTAACAAAAAGTGATTTATGTACAGAAGAAGAAAAAGAGAAGTATAAAAATATAATTCAAGAAAGATTTGAAGATTATCCTATTTTTCTAATAAGTTCATATAAAAATGAAGGAATCGAGGAACTAAAAACCATTTGGAAAGAAAATGAAACTGCAGTCTTTATTGGAAGCAGTGGTGTTGGTAAAAGTACATTAATAAATAATTTATTAAAACAAGACATTATTAAAACAAATGGAATAAGAGAAAAAGATGATAAAGGGAAACATACAACAACTAGTAGAAATTTATTTGTATTAAGTGATAAAAGAATAGTAATAGACGAACCTGGAATAAGATCAGTAGCATCATTTGAAATGAATAGCGATTTAAATACTATATTTTCAAAAATAAGTGAATTAGAAAAAGAATGCAAATATACAACTTGCACTCATGAAAATAGAAATGGTTGTAAAGTATTAGAAGCAATCGATAATGGTGAAATATCAGAAGAAGAGTTTAAAAGATATAAAAAGTTAAAAGATAAAGAATTAAGAAAAAATAGAAAGCATTAAAAAAGATTGATCAATCAATCTTTTTAATTGGAAAAAATAAATATTCTTTGTTAGTGACAGGTGAATAATATTTATTAGTACCACCTACAAGTGTTAGATTATTTTCTTCTAAGTAAAATATTGTTTTCATAAATGTATCTTTATTTTCAAGTTCTACAAAAATATATTCATATTTTGGAACTATCCATTTTGTCCATCCATTAGGTGCATCTACATCTAAATTACATTCAACGCCAGCTAAATATAATCCTCTTGTATAGTTTTCTTCCCACGGTTTAAGATTATGATTAAAGTCAGATGTTAGACCCCATCTACCAGCAATATTACCATTAATATCTTTTATAGCTAAGTCGCTAACTTCATTAAAGTGAGCATCTACATTATCCCAAAGTTTTTGAATAAAATGATTTCCATCAAGAGTAGAACCTTCTTTTCCAATAACAGCAAAAGATTCTTTAACACATCTTTCTATTTTCATAAAACCTCCATAATAATATTATTTTACAATAAATAATCAAATATATCATTATATTATTAAATACTTTACAAATAAAATTAAAAATAAATATAATATAATTGTAATGGTGAAATTATGGAAGAATTTATAAACTTAACAACTGAAAATATAGAAAATGAAATATTATGTTGTATAGTAAGAAATCCTAAAAAGAATGATGCGGTAGAGTTAAAAAGAAACTGGCTTAATGAAAGAATAAAAGAGGAATATATCTATAGAAAATTAAATACTAAATCAACAGTTTTTGTAGAATATGCTCCACTAGAAATAGCTTGGACACCAATTGAAGGTGAAAATTATTATTATATTCATTGTATGTGGGTAGATAGTGAACATAAAGGAAAAGGCTATGGAAAACAACTAATGGAATATGTAATTAATACTGCAAAAGAAAATAATAAAAGTGGAATTTGTATGCTAGGTTCTATTAAACAAAAAAATTGGTTATCAAATCAAGAATTTGCTAAGAAGTATGGATTTAAAGTAGTAGATGAAACTAAAACAGGATATCAGTTATTAGCATTATCATTTGATAAAACACTACCTAAGTTTACTGAAAGAGCTAAAAAAGAAGAAATAGATACAAAAGATTTAACAATCTATTATGATTATCAATGTCCATTTATATATCAAAGTATTAATAAAATAAAAGAATATTGTATAAATAATAATATAAAATTAAATTTAAATCTAATAGATAACTTAGAAAAAGCAAAATCTGTTCCGTCCCCATTTAATAATTATGCCGTGTTTTATAATGGAAAGTTTATAACAGTAAATTTATTAGATGAAAAAACTGTGGATAGAATAGTAAAAAAATCGCAAAATTGACAAATTGTTAATAATTTGTTAAAATAAAGTTGCTTTTAAAGGGGAGGATTATAATGTTAAATAATCAATTAACTACGACAACTAATACAACAATTAAGTCAATTTGTAATATTGATTGTTTTAGCATTGCTTAGTAAAAGAAAATAAAAAAAGAAACTGCAAGTCTATTACAATCGTAATAGACTTTTTATTTTAAAAAACAAAGATATAGGACAAGATTATTATGTTAGTATTTTAAAGAGAGTTATCATATGGTGAAAGATAATAAATACTTATAATAGTTACTACCTATTAGGTTGCATAGGAAACTAAATGCCCGACTAAATCGGTTATAAGAATTAAGTTAATTAAAGGATGGTACCGTCTATTATGACTCCTTATGTGCCATCCTTTTTATGTTAAAAAGGAGATGATAAAATGACGAAAAAAGATGTTAATACCATTTTCCCTTTTAAAAGCAAATAAAGAAAAGAGGTTAAAATATGAATAAGAAATGTTGTGAATTATTAAAACAAGTAATTCAAAAAAATTATAACAATATAGAACTTGATAATATGTATTATGATAATAATGAATTTTATTACAAGTTTAAATGTAATGAACAAATAAGTGAAAACGATTTTCAAAAGATCGAAGAGAAAATTAAAGAATTAGATAATAATGTATTTGTAAAATTATTAAGAATTAGTGGAGTATATTATGAGGGAAAATCTAATAATGAAATGATTACTCGTATAGTTGGTAAGAGCTTTTTAAATCAAGAAGAACTTGAAAGATATAATGAATTTTTAAAAATAGCAAAAGAAAATGATCATAGAAAAATAGGTCAAGAATTAGATTTGTTTTGCTTTTCAGATTATGTAGGAGCTGGTCTTCCTTTATTTACTCCAAGAGGAACAATAATTAAAGATGAGTTACAAAAAGAAATAGAAAAAGTATGTAGAAAATATGGTTTTCAAAAAGTAAGTTGTCCATCATTAGCAGATATCTCTTTATTTGAAGTATCCGGTCATGCTAAAAAGTTTAATGATGAGTTATTTAGAGTTAGTTCACCAAAAGGACATAAATTTGTACTTAAACCAGTACAATGTCCACATCATACTCAAATATATGCTTCAAAATTAAGAAGTTATAAAGATTTACCTATAAGATATATGGAATCAGATAAACAATATAGAGCAGAATTACCAGGAGCAGTAGGAAATAGTTTATCAAGGGTTTATGCAATTACTGTTGAAGACGGTCATTCTTTTTGTAGGGTAGATCAAGTTAAACAAGAAATAATAAATATGTGTAATCTTATTAAAGATTTTTATTCAAGAATGGGATTATGGAATGATGTATGGGTGTCTCTTTCAGTAAGAGATTATAGTCATCCTGAAAAATATATTGGAGATAAATCAGATTGGGATATATGTGAACAAATGTTACAAGAAGTATCTGATGAATTAAATCTTAAAGCTAAAAAATGTGAAGGAGAAGCAGCTCTTTATGGACCTAAGTTAGACTTTATGTTCAAAGATGCACTTGGAAGAGACATACAAATACCAACAGTTCAATTAGATTTTGCATCCCCAAAAAGATTTGATTTAAATTATATTGATGAAAATGGTGAAAAACAACATCCTGTAATGGTTCATAGAGCAGTATTAGGTTCTTATGAAAGATTTATGGTATTACTCTTAGAACAATTTAAAGGAGTATTACCAATATGGCTAAGTCCAATTCAAGCAAACATAGTACCAGTAAATATTAAGTATCATGATGAATACTGTAAGAAAATATTTAATATTTTAAATGAAGAAGATATTAGAGTAAGCTATGATGATTCAAAAGAATCTATGAATAAAAAACTAAGACAAAGTAATATTATGAAAAATCCAATCACAATCATTATTGGTGATAAAGAAAGGGATAATAATTTAATAAGTTATAGAAAATATAATAGTGAAGAAACAATATCACTTAGTGTTGAAGAATTCATTGAATTTATAAAATCAGAAATCAAGAAAAGAGATTAGATTAATTCTATTCTCTTTTAAATTATGTTAAAATTAGTATGTTAATAACAATGAGGAGGTAATATGAATACAAAAGAAAAGGCTAAAAAATTTGCGATAAAAGCACATATGGGACAAGTTAGAAAAAGTGAACCAGATAAACCAATGATAATGCATCCAATTAGTGTTGGTATGATGTTAGAAGAATATGGATATGACGATCAGGTTGTAGCAGCAGGATACTTACATGATGTAGTTGAAGATACTAAATATACAATAGAAGATATAGAAAAAGAATTTGGCCAAGAAATTGCAAATCTTGTAATGGGAGCATCAGAACCAGATAAATCACTATCTTGGGAAGAAAGAAAAAAACATACTATTGAAGAAACAAAGACATTACCATTAAGAAATAAACTGATAGTTTGTGCAGACAAAATAAATAACTTAGAAGATATGATGGTTATATTTGAAAGAAATGGAAAGAAAGATTTTTCAGCTTTTAAAAGGGGCGAAAAAGATCAAAAGTGGTATTTCACAAATGTATATGAAAGTTTAATAAATAATGAAGATAAAGACTTACCAATTTTTAAAAGATTAAAAAATGTCATAGAGATGGTATTTGAAGATAAAGAAGATACATCTAATAATAATATAGAATCAAAAAAAATATATGCAAGAAAAATAGAATTAAAAAAATTAAAGTCATTATGTAAATTATCAAAACCATTTATTATTGAAATGTTTGATATATCTATAGCTAATGATTTATATAAATTTTTTTCAGAGAATGAATTTGATACCATTATAATAAATGATAAAGATAAAGAATTAAATAATCAATTACAAACAGCAATTAAATCAAATCCAGAGATAATTATTATTAATGATACAAATAATAATATAATATCAGAAGAAAGAATAGATGTATTAATAACTACATCTTCTCAAAATAACTTAAATAGTAAAGTAAGTACAATAATTAATAGTGATACAAATGAAATAGAAATAATTATGAAAATATTAATTTCTATGAGAAAAAAATATATTGAAGAATTTAAAGAAAAATATAATTTAAATTAAAAATTTTATTATAAATAGTTTAATTTTAACAATATTCTTTTTAATATATATTTGTCTATTAACTCATAAATATAATATATTATTATTGATAGACAAGTTGAAATAATTAAAACAAATGGTATTATTCCTAAATATCCATTAATTGAAAAGCGAATTATATTTTTAAAACAATGAGCATATAGTAAATTATCTACTATTGAAGAAATTAAATATATTCCTAAAGATAATTCAGAAATTCTTGTAATTATCTTTTTTAATATGATAGGAACTCTATCAAGCTTTAAGTTTAAAATAAAAATGAATAATAAAGTAGATGATAGTAGATTAAATATACTACCCCAATCATTATGTATGCCCCAGACAAATAGTTTATCATGTGAAAAACAAATATTTACAACACCAGATAATACGATAACTAAAACAAAGTAAAATATATTTAAATATTTATTTAAATGAATTTTATATTCTCTCAAATAACATCCTATGAAATAATATGTTAAAGGATACATATTAATCCACCAATCAGGTATAAGCAAATATTTAGAATTATATATTCCCTGAAAAGAAGTAGTCACAAGCATAGTTAACAATAATAATTGTTTATGTTTTTTACTTTCTAAGTTATTATAAATCAAATTAATAAATGGTATTATAAGAAATAAGCCTAAATACATTTCGACATACCAAGAATATCCAGTATTAAAAGCAAGAATTCTTTTTATAATATATTTTATATTAAAGGCTGTTCCATTAATAATTGAATTATAGAATAAATATAGTAAGACACATAATAAATATACTATTAGAACTTTGGATACTCCTAAATAATATTTTTTATTCAAACTTTTATTTTTCATAAGATAACCAGTTGCAATTATGAATAAAGGTACACATACCATAAAAACAGTTCTAAAAAATACACCTAAGTATAAATTACTTCCAACAATTTTAACTTTATAAAATTCTGTGTTTAGAAAGAAGTGTACAGATATAACAGAAAATATTGCGATGCATTTTATTAAATCAATATTAATATTTCTCTTTTTCATGCTAATTACCTCTTATGATATTAAAATTGTATCTTAATTTAGCACTGATGTTAAGAAAGTCAGTTACTTATAAATGAAATAAAATTAAAATCAATAAAATAATATATAAAATTTCATTAAAATAATATCTTAAAAGGCATAAATATAGTAAAATTAAATTGGTAATAGTGAGGAGATGATATTATGAGACTAATACTTTGTGGAGGTGGATCTGGAGAGCAAAATTTACTAGCTAATCAGAAACTTGATGAAATAATTAATCATACAAAACCATTACTATATATACCACTTGCTATGGATGAAGAAGAACACCCATATAATAGTTGTTTTGAATGGATACAAGAGGAACTTAAAAATGTAAAAGTTCCCTATATTGAAATGGTTAGAACATTCGAAGAATTAGCGGCTAAAAAACTAGAAAATTATTCTGCAATATTTATAGGCGGAGGAAATACATATAAACTTTTATTAGGATTAAAACAAAGTGGTGCTTATAATAACATTAAAAACTATATAGAAAATGATGGAATAGTAATAGGAGGAAGTGCAGGAGCTGTTATATTTGGATATGATATTAATATTATTTCAAGTATGGATCCAAATGATGTTAAACTAAATGACACAAAAGGTTTTAATGTATTATCAGGAATTTCAATTTTCCCACATTATACTAATAAAAAATCGAAACTAACAGATGAAGAAAATGAAACTAGATTAAATAATTTTACTAATTCAATTATAGAGTTTTCTACTTCAATTGGTGAAGTAATTGCAATTCCAGAAGAAGATGCAATATATATAAATGAAGAAAAAGTCGAAGTTATAGGAACAAAACCATACTATACATTTAAAAATGGTGTATCGAATAAAATCGAAATAAAAGATATAAAATTATAAATTAAAAACAATTTGTATATTTGCTAACACCCCCTAGGGGTGTTATAATTTTATATGGAGATGAAACATATGAATAGTAGATGTGAACATTGTACCATATGTAAGAAGAGTACTCATAGAGATGAAGAAACAAAGAAAAGACTAAATAAAAGACTCAAAACTATTGAAGGACAAATTCGTGGTGTACAAAATATGATAGATGAAGATAAATATTGTAATGAAATATTAATTCAACTTTTAGCAATAAATAAATCTATCAAAAGTATAAGTAATGAAAAATCATTTAGCTACATGTGTTGTAAGAGATATCAAAAATGATGATCCACAAATAATTGATGAAGTAATGGAATTAATTAGGAGAATTAATTAATGGAAACAATCTATGTGAAAATTGATGGTATTACTTGTGATAATTGTAGAAATAAAATAAAAAAAGAATTGCTAAATATAAAAGAAGTTACTGATGTAAAAATAACTAAGAATATTGCCAAAATAACTTCTTCAATAAAAATCAATAATATAATAATTATTGATAAGATAAATTCATTAGGTTATTTTACAAAAAATAGTTATAAGTATTTTATTATTAACATTTTTAATTAAAAAAATATTTGGATATAATATTTTTAATGTAATTCCAACTATAAGTGATAGTATTACTTACGGAATGTTATTTATAACTGGATTATTAACTAGTATACATTGTATAAGTATGTGTGGTGCGATAAATTTAATTGCTACATATAATAGAGAAAATAAAACTAATCTAAAAAGACCAATATTATATAATTTAGGTAGATTAACTTCTTATAGCATTCTAGGTGGAATTGTAGGAGTAATTGGCTCAATTATTAGTATTAGTGAAACAATAAATGGATTAATTATTATATTTGCTTCAATAATAATGTTACTTATGTCTTTAAGTATGTTAAATATAATTAAGTTTAGACTACCTAAATTAATAAAGTTTAAGAAAAGGACCAAAACAAGTAATCCATTTATAATTGGCTTATTAAATGGATTTATGCCATGTGGACCATTACAAGCTATGCAAATATATGCATTATCAACCGGATCTTTTGTAAAAGGAGCACTTTCTATGTTCTTGTTTTGCTTAGGGACAATTCCTTTAATGCTTAGTGTAGGAATAGTATTCAATGTAGCAAAAGGAAGAAAGAGAATAATGTTAAACAAAGTGGCTTCAGTACTTATTTTACTATTATCATTAACAATGCTATTTAGAGGTTTTAGTACATTCGGAATAAATATTAACAAAAATTATGGAAATTGTGATGACATAATAGTTCAAAAAGGTAAAAAGGTAAAATTAATTATTAATGCTCCTAAAAAATATTTAACAAGATGTAACAATATCGTAATGATAAATGAATTTAATATTAAAAAAGAACTTGTAGAGGGAGAAAATGTAATAGAATTTATTCTAAATGAAGTAGGAACATATTCAATGAATTGCTGGATGAATATGATTACAAATAATATTAAAGTTATAGATGATGAAAAATATTTCGAGGTGAAACAATGAAAAAAATAATTTTAAAAATAGATGGAATGACTTGTAGTGCTTGCTCATCAAGCTTAGAAAAATATTTATTAAAACAAGATGGTATAAATGATGCTTTAGTAAACCTAGTAATGTCATCAGCAAGTATAAGCTATGAAGATAATATTACTATAGATGATTTAAATAGATTTGTAAGTGAAGCAGGATTTAAATCACTAGGTATTTATGATGAACAAGAAAATAAAGATAATAATAAAAATTTTTATTTTATATTTAATGGATTACTAGCATTATTAGTTTTATATATTTCAATGTCACATATGGTACATTTACCAGTAATACCTTTCCTACATATGATGAATCATCCAATAAACTATTCAGTGTGTTTATTTATATTCAGTATATATTTTATATATTTTGGTTGGGACATAATAAATAGTGGAGTTAAAAACATTAAATATAAGTCTCCAAACATGGACACACTTGTTACATTAGGTGTTGTTTTTAGTTTTATATTTAGTACATTTAATATGATTATGATTTTAAAAGGAAATAATGAATATGTAGAGAATTTATATTTTGAAAGTGTATGTGTTATCCTTTATTTAATAAAGTTTGGTAGATATATAGATGGTATTAGTAAAGAAAAAACAAAGGATGCCATAAAAGGACTAGTAACAATTACTCCGAAGTCAGCAATATTATTTAAAAACAATAAAGAAAAAGAAGTAACAATTGATGAGGTTAAAAAAGGAGATATTTTAATAGTAAAACCAGGAAATAGATTTGCAGTAGATGGATCCATAGTTAAAGGAAATGCACATGTAGACGAATCATTTATAAGTGGAGAATCATTACCAGTGAAAAAAGGCATAGACGATAAAGTAGTTGCTGGCTCTATAAATTTAGATGGTGAAGTTCTATATAAAGCAGAAAATATAGGTAGAGATTCAACAATATCAGAAATAGTAAGATTAGTTGTTGAAGCAACAAATACAAAGGCTCCGATTGCAAGAATTGCAGATAAAGTAAGTGGAATATTTGTTCCGATTGTTATAGTTTTGGCAGTAATAACACTTTTAGTACACTTAATATTAGGATTTAGTTTTAATGAATCAATTGTATATTTTGTAACAGTGCTTGTTTGTGCATGTCCTTGTGCATTAGGACTTGCGACTCCACTAGCAATAGTTGTAAGTGAAGGACTGTGTGCTAAACATGGAATATTAGTAAAAAAATCTGAAATACTTGAAAATGCAAATAAAATAGATGTAATAGTATTTGATAAAACAGGTACATTAACATATGGAAATCTAAGAATATCAAAAATAATAAATAATTCTGATTATACAGATAATGATTTAATAGAAATTGTCTCATCATTAGAAAATAAATCAACACATCCAATTGCTAATGCTTTTAATAATTATGCTACAGAAAATAAATTAAAAAAATTAAATGTAGAAGAATTTAAAAATATAGCAGGAATTGGTTTAAAAGGTATTATTAATGAAAATGAATATCTAATAGGAAACAATAAAATATTTCAAAAATATAAAATAGATAATAATGTTGAAAAAGAAGAAAAAGAATTATCTTTAGATGGAAACAGTATTGTATATGTTGTAGAAAACAAAAAAGTTATTGCGATTATTGGTGTAAAAGATATCATTAGAAGCAATGCAAAAAATGTTATAAACAAGTTAAAACAAATAAATAAGAGAATTATTATGCTTACAGGAGATAATGAAATTACCGCTAATATAATTGCTAAAAATATAGGCATAAAAGAAATAATAGCAAATGTATCTCCTAAAGATAAATCAAATAAAATTAAAGAATTAAAAAATAAAGGATTAAAAGTAATGATGGTAGGAGACGGAATAAATGATGCTCCAAGTTTATCAATATCAGATATAGGAGTAAGTTTAAATTCAGCAATTGACATTGCAGCTGATTCTGCCGATGTTATATTAATGAGAAATGATTTAAACTCAATATATAATTTATTTGATATAAGTAAAAAAACATTAAGTAATATAAAAGGAAATTTATTTTGGGCATTCTTTTATAACATTTGTATGATTCCGCTAGCATGTGGATTATTAGAATTTGCTAATATTACAATGAATCCAATGATAGCAGGATTAGCAATGACTTTATCAAGTTTCACTGTTATAATAAATGCATTAAGATTAAAAAGATGGAAGGAGAAATAATATATGTTTAATAAAAAAATAAAAAAAGTAATTACTATTGAAGGAATGATGTGTGAACATTGTAAAATGAAAGTAGAAAAATCACTATCAGAACTAGAAGGTGTTTCTAAAGTAAAAGTTAATTTAAAAGATAAAACAGCTACTATTTATTCAACAAAGAGTATTAGTAATGGTAGTATTAAAGATACAATTAGTAAATTGGATTATAAAATAATTAATATTAGAGAAGATGAGTAATGAAAAAGTAACATTTATAAATTTATACAGAAATAATTATAAATGTTACTTTTTCTCTCGTTGTGCCTTGAGGAAGACCAGGTATTTTTTTAATATTTCATATCTTTCTTTCCAATCTTCTTTAGTTAAATATGATTGATTATTTCTACCTTTTTTGTCTTTAATTGTTAGTCCAGTTTTTTTGAATTTTCTAACCATGCTTTCTACAGTTTTCCAACTTATGTTATATTCTTTTGCTAAAATTGCATATGAATATTTGCCTGACATGTATTTGCTTACAATTTCAGTTCTTTCTTCATTTGTAAATGTTTTAAACTTTTGTCCTTTTGTTGCCATAATAAAAATACACCTCCTTTCGGAAGTGTATTTTATCATAATTTTTGTAGTCCCTCTTTTTTGTTAATGTCTACTTTAAGGGGTGCATTTCATGTCCGGTTCTCTTTTTTTATGTAACAAAGTATGATTTTATCAATAAAGGAATATACTAATTGTATATATAACATGTAAACATGAAAAAAAATGTTGAAATCAACATTTAGTATGTTATAATTAAAATGTAACATAGAGAAGTTACAAATCACTGATAATTATTGACATTTTATATAATAAGTGATATATTAATGACCAAACAAAAAGAGAGTTACAGCTGACTTCGCCTGTTAGATGTTTCTCAGCCCGTTATTTGTGCCAAGAACACCATATCTTATGCTGATAGGTGTTCTTTTTTGTTAGTCTTTTGAATAAAAATGATTTAGCACTATTATTAGCATAATAATGCCAACTATATACTCCATGAGTATAAATTCTTCTTTCCATTGGACCACCTCCTTCCTTTTAATTTGTTTTCATAAATTATTAGGACTGAGGTAAAAACACCCAACCTTATCAGTTATAGCTCTCAATTAAAATAATACCTTATTTATAGTAAATTGTAAATGTTTTATTAATACAAAATTAAAAAATATTATTTGCTTTACAGATTATATTTCATTTTTATAAACTCTAGCTCAGGATAATTACACATAAATAGTAATTGTCCTTTTTTATGCAAAGAATCAATTAAACTAACATCTTTATGACATTTTCTATGACAATTTTCGCATACGGGTATAAATAACCTATATTTAATAGAATTGACTCTATTTCGTCCAAAAAACACCTCGTGAAGATGACTTCTTTTTGAACCACACAAGTAACATACATTTAAATTCTCTGTGAATAATGATGCAGTTCTACTATTTTCTAATTTAGACTGTCTAGTAGTTCTATTATTTAGTGATTTAAATTGTTTATATTCTTTACTATCACATTCTCTATAACAGTTGAAAGATACTTCCTTTTTTAAGAGTGTACAATAACAATATTTTTTATTTTTTTTGCTTCTAATTTTAAAGTATTTGCAGTTCATTTTTTGTTCGCAAAAATTACCATAAAATTACCATGAAATAGGTGGAAAATATGGAAAATTACCATATTTTTGATAAAATTAATAATAAAAAATCCCTTATTTTAAGGGATTTTGTTGATTTTATTGGAGCAGGTGATGGGAATCGGACCCACATTATTAGCTTGGAAGGCTAGAGTTCTACCATTAAACTACACCTGCATTGCTAAATGCAAGAATCATTTTACTAGAAAAGGGTCCGATTGTCAATATATTTGAAGAAAAAAGTTAAATTTAATGTTTTAATGAATAAAAATGACAAATTATATCATTTAGTTTTTCTTTATAATAAACAATATTTATTATATAATATTAGTAGGTGATTAAAATGGATAGAATGAATGAGATAATTGATCTTTTAAATAAATATGCTTATGAATATTATACTATGGATGAACCATCTGTAGAAGATGCTGAATATGATAGATTAATGCAAGAACTTATAAGAATAGAATCGTCACATCCTGAGTGGGTAAGAGAAGATTCACCAACAAGAAAAATTGGTGGTGAAATAATATCTGAATTTCAAAAGGTTAGACACGAAGTTCCAATGATGAGTTTAGGAAATGTATTTAACGAAGAAGAAATAATTGATTTTGATAGAAAAATATCAGAAGTGTTTCCTAATCACGAATATGTATGTGAATTAAAAATAGATGGATTAGCAGTTTCTCTTGAGTATAAAAAAGGAAAATTTACAAGAGCAGCTACCAGAGGAGATGGAACAATAGGTGAAGATATAACTCATAATGCCAAAACAATCAAAACAATACCACATAAATTACCAGAAGAAGTTGATTTAGATATCCGTGGTGAAATTTATATGCCTAAGAAAAGCTTTGAAAAACTAAATAAAGAATGTGAAGCAAAAGGAGAAAATACTTTTAAGAACCCTAGAAATGCAGCAGCTGGATCAATAAGACAATTAGATTCAAATGTAGCAGCGAAAAGAGGATTAGATGCTTTCTTATATCACTATCCATTAACTCCATTTAAAACTCATTATGAAACATTAATGTATATGAAAAAGTTAGGTTTTATAGTTAATCCAAACATAAAACTATGTAAGAACATAAATGAAGTACTAGAATATATAAAAGAATGGACTGCTAAAAGAGATAGCCTACCTTATGAAATCGATGGAATTGTAATAAAGGTAAATGATATAGCAATGCAAAGAGAGCTTGGTTTCACAGCAAAAGTACCTAAATGGGCAACAGCCTATAAATTTCCACCAGAACATGTACTAACAAAATTAACTGATATTATTTTTACAGTTGGAAGAACTGGACAAATTACACCTAATGCAGTTTTAGAACCAGTAAGAGTTATGGGAAGTACAATATCAAGAGCTACATTACATAATAAAGACTTTTGTATAGAAAAAGATATACGAATTGGGGATTATGTATATATTTATAAAGCGGGTGATGTAATACCAGCAGTTGATAGAGTAGAGTTATCAAGAAGAAATGGAACAGAAAAACCATTTCAAATGATTGAATATTGTCCAATGTGTGGAAATAAATTAATTCAAAAAGATAAAATGGTAGACTATTTCTGTGATAATATTCATTGTCCAGCAAGAAAAATAGAAAGTTTAATACATTATGTAAGCAGACCAGCAATGAATATAGATGGCTTAGGTGACAAAATAATTGAAGACTTCTATAATTACGGATACATAAAGAAATTTAGTGATATCTACAAACTAGATAATAAAAGAGAAGAATTAATTGAATTAGAAGGATTTGGAAATAAAAGTGTTGACTCAATACTAGAAAGCATTGAAAAGTCTAAATCAAATGAACTTGATAGATTATTATTTGCTCTTGGAATAAACGGAATAGGTTCAAAAACAGCTAAACTATTATGTAAATATTACACAAGTATTGATTCATTAATGGATGCAACAGTAGAAGAACTATCAACAATAAGAGATATTGGAGAAACTTTATCAGAAAACATAGTTAACTATTTTAAAGATGAAAAAAATCTTGAAGAAATTAACGAATTAAAAAAATTAGGTGTAAATATGACATTTAATGGAAAAACTATTATTGAAAGTGAAGAGTTTAAAAATAAAAAATTCGTAATAACTGGTACATTTGATAATATGACAAGAGAAGAAATAAAAGAATATATAGAATTACACGGTGGTATTACAAGTGAATCTGTTAGTAAAAAAACAGATGTAGTTCTAGTAGGAGAAAATCCTGGAAGTAAAAGAGATAAAGCAGTTGAATTAAATATTCCTATCTGGAATCAAGAAAAATTATATGAAATAATGGGGAAAAGTGGAAATATAGAATAAAATATTGTATAATATAAAAAGCCAAGGAAGGTGTTTAATTAAATATGGGAAAAAGTAAACTAAATAAAAGTAATAATAAAGTACTTTTAGTATTATTAGGAATATTAGTAGTATGTTTTCTAGCAATAGGAATACTATTCTATAAATATTTCTATGCAGGAGCGAGTGGAAGCAAATATGGAAATAGATTAAGTGAAATAGAAAAATATCCACTAAGCGATAAATTAGAAGATGAAATAAAATCTTTGTATACTGAAAATTCAAAAGTTGGGGAAGTAAAGGTTACTACTGAGGGTAGAGTTATTTATATTAACATAGATTTTAAAGAAACAATGAAACTTAATGAAGCAGAGTCTATAGCTGAAAAATCCTTAGATAAAATAGGTGAGAATAACTTAACATATTATGATGTTCAATTTATATTGACATATTCAGGAACAGAAGAAAATGAAAACTTTCCAGTTTTTGGGGCAAAAAGTTCAAATAGTTTAAAGGTAGTTTGGTGAAGTAATGAAAAATAATAAAAAAAAGAAGAATATTATAATAATATTCCTTGTAATAGTATTACTAGTTTCTGCATTTTTAGGGACACTTTACTATATAACTAGTACAGTAAATAATTATTCCTATACAGAAAAGAAATGGATTAGTGAAAATACAGATACAACATTTGATGTATATGTAGAGCCATCACTTCCAATATTTTCAAATAATGGAAAAGGTGTATATTATGAATATTTAAATGCTTTAAAAGAAGATACAGGTCTTAATTTAAATATAGTAACATCTGATTCATCTGATTTAAAACTTGTTAATAAAAATTATGCAGGTACAGATGATATAGTTGTATATAAAGATCATTTTATAGTTATTGGTGAAAAAGATACAGTTAATAAATTAACAGATTTAAGTAATAAAACAGTTGGTGTTTTAGAAAAAGATTTAGAAACAATTTCATTATATCTAACAGCATATAAAAATATAGATATAAAGAGTTATAGTAGTTATAATGAATTATCAACTGCTTATGATCTTAAATCTATAAATTATATGATTGTACCAATGTATAAATATATAAACAATATAGTGACTAATGATTATGAAATAGCATATCATTTAGATGGATTATATTCTTATTATTGCTTAGAATTAAATAATAGTGATACTAATGAGAATTTAGTAAGTATAATGAAGAAGTTCTATTATAGATGGGAATCAAAAGCTAAAAGTGATATTAACGAATATTTCTTGGATATATATTATACGGCTAAAAAATATAGTGAAATAGAAAAAGAATCTATAACAAATGAAGATTTTATAGTTGGTTATATTGAGAATTTACCATATGAAGGAAAAATAAGAAAGAATTTTACAGGACTTACTAATACATATTTAAGTAAATTTGCTGATATGACTGGTGTTACATATAAATATGTTTCATATAAGGATACAAAGGAATTAAATGATGCTCTTGCTAATAAGAAAATAGATTTAGCAATGAATTATTATTCATTAAGTAGTGATAACTATGTAAGCAGTAGAACATTAGGACCAACAGAATATGTTGTTTTAGCTCATGTTGATAATAATTTAGTAGTAAATTCTTTATATAGTTTAGTAAATATGAATGTATGTATGCTTTCAAATATGAATCTAAAATACAATATGGCTAGTAAAAACCTATTTGAAATAAAAGATTTTGCTACTGTAAAAACAATGGTTAAAAATATTGATAAAGATTCAATAATAATTATAGAAAAAGAAGTTTATGATTATTATAAAGATTCATCATTAAAGAATTATAGTATAAGAGCAATTGAAAGTGTTAAACTTAATAATTCATTCTTACTTAATAAATCTAATACAGCATTTAATAAATTATTTGATTTTTATTTAAGCACATTAAGTTCAAATGAAATGAAAAATGAAAGTGTTGTAGGTGTAATTGAAACTTTAAAGAATAATAGATTATTTAATTTTATAATGAGTAATTTATTATATATTGTAGTTGCTGCTCTTATTATAGGATTTATAATTTATACATTAGTTAAGAAATCATTATATACTAAAAAAATAAAAAAAGAAGATAGATTATATTATTTTGATGCAATGACTAATCTAAAAAATAGAAATTATTTAAATGATAATATTGATTTATGGACAAATACAAAAGTTTATCCACAAGCAATTATAGTTATTGATATAAATAAATTAAAATTATTAAATGATAGAAAAGGTCATGAAGCTGGTGATAATCAAATAAGAGCTGTAGCTAATGTTCTTATTAAAACTCAAAGAGATAACTCAGAAATAATGAGAACAGATGGTGATGAGTTTATGATATATTTAGTTGGTTATGATGAAAAGAAGATTGGCTCATATATTCATAAATTAAATAGAGAATTATTATCATCATTACCAAGTAAAGATTACGGTGTATCAATTGGTTATAGTATGATTACTAATGAACAAACAACAATTGATGATGCAATAAACGACTCACTAACAATGATTAAAAAATCAAAAGGAAATTAATAATGAAAGATAAGTTAAGTAAACTGTATGATTTAGTCTTTGGAAAAGAGTTAGGTGTATTACCAGGTAATCTTGCTTATTCATTCTTTTTATCAATAATACCAATATTAACAATAATAGTATTTGTGCTTACATCATTTAATTTACCAATGGACTCTGTTAATAACTTCTTAAGTGATACTTTTCCAAGAAGTGTAGTTGAATTATTACAACCTATATTTACATCAGAATTAACAGTAGATTCATTAATGACAATAGTTTTAGGATTAATAGTTATAATTAATGGATGTAATGCAATTATCTTAGCAAGTAACACAATATATAATGTTGAAAATGCATCATTATTAAGAAGAATAGTTAAATCAATTATTCTTGCAATATGTATAATTTTACTATTTGCATTTATGGTTATAGTTCCATTACTTGGTAAATCAATTTTAACAGTAATAGGAAGTATTACTGATATATTTGCAAAACATGATAAGTTAGTTGGAATATTATATATAATTATACAAGTTCCAGTTTCATTATTAGTTGTATACTTTCTTATTAAAGTTGTATATACAGTTGCTCCTGACGAAAGAATACCTAGTAAATATACTACGAAAGGAGCGTTATTTACATCAATATCATGGTTAGCGATAACAGGAATCTATTCATATTATATTAATAATATAGCAAGATATGATATTGTATATGGTAACTTAGCAAATATAGTAATGCTATTATTATGGTTTTATATTTTAGCTTATGTATTTGTTATAGGACTATGTTTGAATAAAAATAAAACTGATAAAGGAATTGAACAAACAAACACAATTATACTTGATGAAATAAGAAAAAGAATTCAAGAGGAAAAAAAGAAAAAATAATGTTAATTCGACATTATTTTCTTTTTTTATATTATAAAATATTTATGGTGAAAGAAAATGAGAGTGAAGATAATAGATGAAGGACATGAAAAAGATTTAGAAAAAAGTGTTAATAACTTTTTAAGTGAAACTGAATGTGAAGTAATGGAAATACAATTTAGAACGGCAGTATCAATATTTGGGGAAGAGCAAGTATATTGTTTTTCAGCAATGATAGTGTATCAAGAAAAAAAGAGCTAAGCTCTTTTTAATTTGTTAATTTAAATATAGCAGCACCAACTATAACTCCTATACAAATTGTCATTATAATAATATAAATAATTAAATATTTATTTGTAAATCCAGCATATTTGTATTTATTCTTACCATACATACTAAGAACTGGACCTTCTTCTTTTTTTGCTTGATTAAATGTGTTTTCAGCAGGACTCATACCGTATTCGCTCATATACATTTCTTCGTATTTTTTTAATGCTCTTAATTCTTCAAGAGTTAGGTTTTTGCCACTCTTAAAGCTATTACACAATTCTTCATATTTTTCAGGACTTAAAATTATATCATCATTTTCTTTCTCAACTTGAGCAGTTTCCTGTTTAAAATTATTATCTATTCCAGTACTGTTATGTGAAATTATATCAGAAGAAACTATTCCACTGTTTGATTCTGCAACAACAACATCATTAGTATTTTCAAGTACATGAATTGATCCGTCGTTGGAATGTGTAACTTTCCCTTTTTTAGCAAGGTCTACATAATTACTATTACTTCTAACAAAAGAAATCATATCTGTTTCTTGATGAGTTTGAAGTGAAGGATTTTTGTCCTCAGTTGCTACCATATTTTCTTCTGGTGCAACTTTAGTAAGCTCATTAAAGAAATCTTCAGGATTTATTAATTTACCTGGACCAACTTGTTGAATCTTTTCTTTAAATAATTTAGATACATTTTTAGAGTCTTCTGTTTCGACTAAATGAACCACATCATTTTTATCAACATATTTTACATATTGTTTTCCTTTTAAATATACTATATTAATTTGTTCTTTATTTTCAAAATTATCTTGTACTTTTTGAATAGCATCATTATCTTTCTTATCTACTTTATCAGCTTGATTCATTAATTCAATATGTCTTTTAATTGCATCTTTATCAGCTTCTTCAATAAATTCTTGACTTCCAGCTATTGCTAGTAAAGTATTAGCATCATTGTTAAGAACAAGTTTATCAAAATCATCTCCAAGTTTTTCTTTTAGTGTTTGAATTAACATAATTTGTTTATCCATATTTTGTGTACTATCAATGGTGAAACCTTTTTCTTGTGCGATAATTCTAGCATAATATTCTACTAAACCATCTTGTAAATAATCACCGTAATTTACTGTTTCAATATTTCCATTAACTTCTAAATCTTTTTTACATCTAACATCTATAACATTATCAAGAAGAGTTCTAAGAACAACACCTCTTAATTTTTCATTGTCTCCATAACATTGTTTAATCATATCTGCATCAACAAAAGATTGGGAATTTAAAAGAATAATTTTATTTTCTGGTAATACTTTTCCGAATTTAGCTATTAAAAGAGTTTTTAAAGCCGATTCAAATTGTTTTACCTTATTTAGTACTTCAGTATTATCCATAAAATTCCTCCTTATTATCCATAATAAGTATATAATATTTTTAGATACTTTACAACTTTTTTTTTAGTTTTCTCTGTGGTATAATATTTTTACATTATTGAAGTGGAGGCGATATTTATGAAAGTTATTTTTATTAAAGATGTTAAAAAACAAGCAAAGAAAGATGAAATCAAAGAAGTAAAAGATGGATATGCTAAGTTTTTAATAACAGAAGGTTTGGCTGTGCCATATACAGAAAAAAGTGCTAGTGTGCTTAAAAGTGAAATAAAAGAAAGACAAGATAATGAACAAGCACTAATTGATGAATGCAATAAGATTAAAAATAAACTTCAAAATAAAGAAATTGAGTTTAAAGTTAAAACAGGAAATAATGGAAAAGTATTTGGAAGTATTACTTCAAAAAATATAAGTGAAGAATTAGAAAAAATGGGATATCAAATTGATAAAAAGAAAGTAATTATCAATAATGATATTAATACTTTAGGTGTACATTCAGTAACAATAGTATTACATAAAGAAGTTTCATTCACAATTAATATTAAATTATCAAGCCTATAGGAGGTATTTATGGCTAAAAACGAACTAAGGAAGACACCACAAAATATTGAAGCTGAAATATCTGTTTTAGGATGCGGTTTTTTAGATAGAGCTGCTCTTGATAAAATAATGGATGAAGTTAGTGAAGAAATGTTTTATGAGCCAAAAAATAGAACAATATATAAAACAATGAGAACATTGCATCAAAATAATATACCAATCGATGTAAATACAATATGCAATGAACTCGAAAAAGATAAATTATTATCAGATGTAGGTGGGGTAGAATATATCACCGAGATAATAAATTCAGTACCATCAACAGCTAATTTAAATTATTATATAAAAATTATATTTGAAAAAGCAGTTCTTCGTAATTTAATAGCTAAGGCTGACAGAATACAAGAAGAGTGTTATAATGAAGATGATAGTATAGAGAATATAGTTGAAAGTGCTGAAAGAAATATTCTTGGAGTTTATAATGATAAGCTTGGAAGAGATATGCAAAAAATACAAGATATATTACCAGAAGTACAAAAAAATCTTGAACTTTTAGCAGCAACTAAATCTGACTATACTGGAATTAGAACTGGCTATTATGATTTTGATGAAATGACAAGAGGTCTTCAAAAGAAACAAGTTATTATTATAGCTGGAAGACCAGGTTGTGGAAAAAGTGCTTTCTCCCTTAATGTTGGACTTAATGCAGCAATTAACAATAAAAATTCAGTTGCATTATTCTCATTAGAAATGGGAGCAGACGAAATAGCAAAAAGAATGTTTGGATGTGTTGGAAGAATTGATGGAGATGTTTTAAAAACAGGAAGACTTAAACAAAGCGATAGACAAAAGTTTAATGAAGCAATGAGTGAACTTTCTGATATAAAATTCTTTATTGATGATTCAGGTGGTCTAACAGTAAGTGAAATAAGAAGAAAATGTAGAAAACTTAAAAATTCTGATGCTGGACTAGATCTAATAATAATAGATTACTTACAATTATTATCAAGTTCATCAAAATATGCAGGACAAAGAGTTCAAGAAGTTAGTGAAATAAGCCGTGATATAAAGAAAATGGCAATGGAATTAGATGTACCAATAATAGCTCTTGCACAATTATCAAGAAGTGTTGAGCAAAGAAAAGGTAATGATAACAAACCAAAATTATCAGATTTAAGAGAATCTGGTTCAATAGAACAAGATGCCGATATAGTACTATTCCTTCATAGTGAAGAATATGGTAAATATGATGGCAATCTTAGAAGACCAATTGAATTATTAGTTGCTAAACACAGAGCTGGTTCAACTGGTAGTGTTAATCTAATATTTCAATTAAATACTGGTACATTTGAAAATGCCACTAGAAATAAGGAAGTAGAGAATGAATAATAAAATATCAATATCTGAAATTATATTTGGATTATTAGTGTCAGTATTAGTAATATATATGACACTTACTTTTGAACCTAAAAAAGAACAGGTAAATGAATTTTATCAAGTATATTTAGGTAGTCAAAAAATAGGACTTATACAATCCAAAGAAGAACTTTATGATTTGATTGATAAAGAACAAGAGGGAATTAAAAGGAAATATAATGTTGATAAAGTATACCCACCAGAAGGGTTAGAGGTACAAAAAATATTAACATATAAAACTAATTTAAAAACTGCTGAACAAATATATGATGAAATAAATGATATAGATCCTTTTACAATTGAAGGATATGAGGTTACAGTAAAAAAAGAAAAAAACAAAATAAAATTTTATATTCTACATAAAGAAGATCTAGATGAAGCTGTTAAAAATACAGTATTATCATTTGTAAAAGAAGAAGAATATGAAAATTATTTAAACAATGTTGAAAAAGATTCTGGTGAAGAAGGTAGAAGTATAACTGATATTTACTTTGAAAGTGATATGAGTATCAAAAAGACTTATATATCAACAGAAGAAGAAATAATAACAGATAAGGATACTTTAAAAATGTATTTCTTATTTGGAACTACTAATCTTACAGGGACATATAAGGTTAGAGCAGATGACACAATTGAATCAATTGCATATAATAATAAGCTTGGTGTAGAAGACTTTTTAGTAGCAAACCCAGATATAAAAGGTGAAAATGCATTACTTGCGGTTGGTCAAGAGGTTACAGTAGCAGCCATTCAACCTGTATCAAATATAATAGTTGAGTCATTCGATACTAAAATGCAAACAGTAGAATATGATACAGATATAGAATATGATAGTAATTTATCAGCAGATGAAAGTTATGTAAAACAACAAGGATCAAATGGTCTTTCAAAAGTAATTTATGCTACAAAAGAATCAAATGGAGTTATCCTTGATACACAATTTGTTAGTGAAGATGTTATAACAGAACCAACTAAGAAAATAGTAGTTGCAGGAGCAAAAGGTGTATACTATGTTGGTAATACAACATATTGGGTATGGCCAACAAGTAAACCATATAGAATTAGTTCATGTTATTCATATAGAAATCACCCAATAAGAGGACAATATCATTTCCATGCTGCACTTGATATAACTGGTACTAAGAGTAAAAATATCTATGCAATACAAAGTGGAACAGTAATATCAGCATTTAATGATAATGGATATCATCAAGGAGCTGGAAATAATATTAAAATTAAACATGATGAAACATATACATCACAATATATGCATTTAGCAAAAACACTTGTTAAAGTAGGGGATCATGTAGAAAAAGGACAATTAATTGGTATAATGGGTAGAACAGGCTCAGCAACTGGAGTACACTTAGACTTTAGAGTTTTCAGAAATGATAAAAATATAAATCCTTTTGCATTATATTATAAAACTGCATATCCTTGTTATGGTAAATAATATGATAAAAATAATATGTGTAGGCAAAATAAAAGAAAAATATCTTAATGATTTAATAAATGATTATATGACTAGAATAAATAAATATCATAAAATATCAGTTATAGAATTAAAAGATTCAAATATAAATGATGAAAGTAATGAAATATTAAATCATTTAAGTAAAAGTGATTATAATATATGTATGGCAATCGAAGGAACTAAAACTTCATCAATAGAATTATCAAAAATAATAAATAATGCATTTATAAATAGTTATAAAAGTATTGTATTTATTATAGGAGGTTCAGATGGAATAAATGATTCAGTGAAAAAAGAATGTAATTTATTATTATCATTTTCAGATTTAACATTTCCTCATGGACTATTTAGAGGAATATTATTAGAACAAATATATAGAAGTTTTAAAATATTGAATAATGAAACTTATCATAAATAAAAAATAAATAAAATATTATTAGTATGTGGACAATATTAATAATATTTTTATTTGCATTATCAATATATTTATCAATTAAAATTAAATTTAAAAATTATAACATCAAAATAAAAGAATTAATGAAGAGTGATAAGACTTCATTATATTTAACATTAGGTACTAAAATAGGAGTAGGTTCAATTATTGGAACAACCTCTTCAATCATAATAGGTGGTTTTTCATCAGTAATTTGGATATTAGTTTTCTCATTTGTAACAACATCAATAATATATTATGAATCATATTTAGGTAGAAAAAATAGAGTAAAATTAAAAGATGATTATATAGGTGGTCCAAATTTTATTATTAAAAACAAATTAATAAGTTTTTTCTCATTTATACTTTTACTTATAATATATTCATTTCTATTTCAAATGATACAGATGAACACTATAAGTAATATGATATTATTAAATGTAAATATAAGTAAAAAATTGATCATAATAATATTTATGATTATACTTTTGGTTACAATTAATTTAAAAGTTAAAGATATACTTAGTATAATGAATAAAATAGTACCAGTAATGTGTTTAATATTTATAATGGTATGTCTTTATGGAATAGTTATAAACTATGATACTTTAATTTTATCATCCAAAGTGTATTTAAAAGATATATTTAAATTAAAATCATTATTATGTGGAATGATAATAGGCATAAAAAGAAGTATATTTATGAATGAACTATTAATTGGAACAACATCACTTAGTTCAGCTATTGATAAAAATGATATAAATATAAGTATAAGATATCAAATATTTTCTGTATTATTTATAACTATAGTGATGACATTACTTATAAGTTCACTAATCTTAATTTATATTTATAATAATCCTATAACAAATGATTATAATGTTTTAATAAATAATATTTTTATAAATATGTATGGAAGCATTGGTTCATTATTTTTAATAATAATACTTATTCTATTTGGATTTACAACAATATTAAGTGGATTCTATATTGGAAAAACTAATATTGAATACTATACTAAATCTAAATATATTCTTAATATTTTTAAATTAACATTTATAACAATAACATTATCTGGAATAATAGTTAATAACTTCTTTATCTGGAATTATTTGGATACTTTAATATTTATTATGATAATTATTAATTCTTATAGTATAATTAAATCATTAGGAAGTGATTAATGTGATAGGTAATGATTGGGATGTTGTATTAAAAAGTGTATGGGATAGTCCAGGATTTCATAAGTTTATGGAAACTGTAAAAGAAGAGTATAAAACACATACTTGTTATCCAGAATATAACAACATATTTAATGCATTAAGGTTAACACCATATAGTAATGTTAAAATAGTTATATTAGGTCAGGATCCTTATCACGGAGAAGGTGAAGCACACGGTTTATCATTTAGTGTACAAGAAGGTGTAAAGTTACCACCAAGTTTACAAAATATATTTAAAGAACTTTACGATGACTTAGGTATTAAAAATGGAAGTAGTGGAGATTTAACCCCTTGGGCAAAAGAAGGAGTGTTGCTTTTAAACTCAGTACTAACAGTAAGAAAAGACACACCAGCATCTCATAAAGATCTTGGGTGGAATCTATTAACAGATCATATAATTAAGTTATTAAATCAAAGAGATACACCAACAGTATTTATATTATGGGGAAACTTTGCAAGAGCTAAAAAAGCATACATAACAAATAAAAATCATTTAGTTATAGAAAGTACACATCCAAGTCCATTCTCAGCAAGAAATGGTTTCTTTGGAAGCAAGCCATTTAGTAAAGCAAATAATTTCTTAAAAGCACACAATATAAAAGAAGTGAATTTTACACTTCCAAATCATTATTAAAATTAATATCTAATTCTTTTCCTTCAATAATATTTTTAATTTTAAGTTTTTTAAATTTAGAAATAATATTGTAAGGAAATTTTTTTATTAAATTATTATATTGTAAAGTATACTTATTATAAAAAGTTCTAAGTGAAATAATCTTTAGTTCATTATTATCATATTTTTTAATATAATCTTTTAATGTTTTAATATCTTTTGATTTAGGATTATCTTCAACAACATGTAATATTTCCTCATAACATTTATTTAACTTCTTTTCTTCTTTAAAAGAATCAAGACTATCAATTTCTAAATCTTTTACTTCATCAAAAGCAGTACTTTCACATTTGAATTTACTAGAAGCAACTTTAATCATCTTTTCAATAATTTCGTTTTTCCTTTTAAGTTCATCTATACATTCCTTTTCAGTATCTACTAATAAATTATTTATATTATTAAGTTTCTCAATAAAATATTTAAACAATATAATCATTAATGTAACTAAAACTATTAAGACTACAAGTATCAAAGCTATTATATTTAATGTTTTCATTATTATCACATCCCACTAAATATTATATCAAAAAATAGTATTATTTTAAAGACTATTTAGCATAAGTAATTCTTTCATCAAATTCGACAAAATCTACATATATCATTAAAATTAAATAACTTTTACCATTTTCAACATCATTAATAATTAAATTATCTCTACCAGCATGTTCAATCAAACCAACAAATATCCTATCTCTCCATTCAACTGAATCTGAAAAAGAAGCATGAACTCTTACTTTTTTTCCAATATTATTTCTAAGAATATTTTCTATATAGCTTTGTTCCATTGGTTCAGAACTACCATTAATATTATCAACAATCGGATTATTTGTATCCCTTTCGATATCATTTATAAATACTGGTGTTTGATAATAACTACCATTCATATAGTCATCTCCTTTACTAGTATTATTTAATGACAAAAAATTGTAATTGTGATTGTTTTGTACATTTATAAAACAATTTAATGAAAACCTTTAAAAAAATATATAATTATTTTATAATGAAAATGGAGGAATAATATGAAAATTAAAGTAGGAGTTTCTAATCATCATGTACATTTGACAAAAGAAGCATTAGAAATATTATTTGGTAAAGATTATGTTCTTACTAAAAAAAGAGATTTAATTCAAAAAGGTCAATATGCATGTGAAGAAACAGTAACACTAAAAAAAGATGACAAAATATTAGAACACATAAGAATAATTGGACCTTGTAGAAAATATACACAAGTAGAACTATTAGATAGAGATAATGAATTCTTTGGAATAAATGCTCCAACTAGAAAAAGTGGTGTTCTCGAAAATAGCGAAACATTAACAATCGTGGGTCCAAAAGGTGAGTATGAAGCTAAAAGTATGGTTATAGTTTCAGATACACATATTCATATGAGTGCTGAAGATTTAGTTACTTTTAATAAAATGAATGATGAAGTAGTAAAAGTTATAACAGACAATAATGTTATTATAGAACCAGTTCATATTAAATCAGATGAAACTTGTGTTTTAGAAATGCATATCAATAAAGATATTGCTGAAAGTCTTGGGGTTGAAACTGGAAATGAGGTGGAAATATGTTAAAACTAGAACATGTCACTAAATATTATGATGACTTTAGAGCAGTAAATGATTTATCATTTGAAATACATGAAGGAGAAATATTTGGACTTTTAGGTGTAAATGGAGCTGGTAAAACAACAACATTTAGAATGATAATGGGTCTTCTTGATAAAACAGAGGGCAATATTACATTAAATGGTAAAAAAATAGATTATAGTATTACTGATCAAATAGGTTTTTTAACAGAAGAAAGAAGTTTATTACCATCAAAAACAGTTTTAGAACAAGCAATTTATTATGGAGTACTAAAAGGACTTACAGAAAAGCAAGTTGAAGAAAGATTAGATAAATACCTAGAAGAATTTAATATAACAGATTATAAAAATAAAAAAATAAAAGAATTATCAAAAGGAAATCAACAAAAAATACAATTTATAATAAGTATTTTACATGAACCAAAACTATTAATATTAGATGAACCTTTCAGTGGATTAGATCCAATAAATGTAGAAATGTTTAAAAAAATAATATTAAGACTAAAAAAACAAAAAACTATGATAATATTCTCATCACATATGATGGAACATATAGAATATTTTTGTGACTCATTAATTATACTAGTTCATGGTAACACAGTTTTAGAAGGAAAACTAACTAAAATAAAAGAAGATTTTAGAAAGAAAAATATAAAAGTAGTCGCAGATTTAGATATAGAAGAAATTAAAAAAATAGATGGAGTAGAAAGTATAGAAAAAAATAAAAATGAATATACTATTAAAATATCTGATATTAAATATGTAGATTCAGTATTTAAAAAAATATCTAAATGTAATAATGTAACAAAATTTGTAGTTGAAGAACCAACTTTAAATGAAATATTTATAAGTAAAGTAGGTGAAGCATATGAAAAATAAATTTAAATTTCTTACAAAAGATAGTATTAAAAAGAAAGTATGTACTAAATCATTTAAAATAATAAATTTAATATTACTTATAATAATAGTTGGTCTTATAAATTTAGATTCAATAGTTAAATTATTTGGTGGTGACTTTGAAGATAAAATAAATGTATATGTTGTTGATAATGTAGGAATTTATAATGAATTAGAAACTACATTAAATAGTGGCTATAAAGATATTTTAGAAAGTTATAATACCGAAATCAAAAAAGCAGATAAAACAATAGAAGAACTAAAAGAAGATATCATTAAAGATAAAACAAAGGATGTAATAATTAATTTAACTAAAGTAGAGAATAAATCATTAGATAAAATGTTTGATGCAGAAGTAATATCATATGAAAAAATGGATAAATTATTATATCAAGATATTATAAATGCTATTAATACAACAAAATCAAATATGGCATTAAAAGAAGCAAATATAAGTTCAGAATTACTTACTAGTATATATAATCCAGTTGAAATAAATAGAATATATTTAAATGAAGATATAAATGAAAATCAAGAATTAATTGAAATGATTGGTAATGTAATAATAATAGTATTTATTGTACCATTCTTTGTATTAATATTATTAATAGTACAAATGATAGGTGCTGAAATAAATGAAGAAAAAAGTACTAAAAGTATGGAAATTATTATATCAAGTGTATCTCCACAAGCACATTTTATGTCAAAATTAATATCAGCTAATGTATTTGCTATACTTCAAGGAGTTTTATTAATAGTTTATTCCGTTATCGGTATAGTAATAAGACTTTTAACTTCAAATAATATGGCAGGTGTTGTTGGAACAAGTGAAGTAGGAAAAATAACAGAATATATAAATATGTTTACAAGCAGTGAACTTGCTACAACTATATTAAATGGTATTCCATTCTTTATAATTTTAATGCTACTTAGTTTCTTTGCTTATTCATTATTTATTGGAGTACTTGCTAGTATGACAACTAACATGGAAGATTATAACCAAATTCAAACCCCGGTTATGGTATTCTTAATGGTAGGTTATTATTTAGCAATATATGCATCAGTATATCAAGGAGCAACATTTATAAAAATAGCTGCATTTATACCATTTATATCAGGTATTTTAGCACCAGTACTATATACACTTGGTGAAATGACAATACTTGATTTAATAATATCAATTGCCTTACTTGGTGGTACATGTGCATTATTATACAAATATGGACTTAGAATATATAAAGCAGGAATATTAAATTATTCATCTAGTAAATTATGGAAAAAAATATTTAAATCATTAAAGGAGAAATAATTATGAAATTAAAAAAGATATTAATAATAATAGTTGTATTAGTTATATTATTATTTCCAATAAAGAAAACTTATAAAGATGGTGGTACAAAAGAATATTCAGCAATACTTTATAAAGTAATTAAATGGCATACAATAGATGAAAATTATGAAAGCGGTTTTTATGAAGCAACAGATTTTCATATATTTCCAACAAACTTTCATACATTAGATTATTATAGAAAAATAATGCCTTATGATCTTTATATATTAAATAGTGATAAAACAGAAAAAATAAGAGCACAAATTGGATCATATAGTTGGTGTAAAGTAGATGTAGATAATAATACTACTCGAACATGTGAAACAGCACTAGCAGTAGATCCAACAGATATAAAATATAAAGATAGTTTAACCATAAAAAAGAATGAAAAAATATATCATGAAAATAATATGGATGTTACTAAAATAGAAGTATATAAAGATAAACAAGTTTATAAAGAGTTAGGATATATAAAAAGAGATAAATCTATAAGATTAAACTTAGATGAAGGTGAGTATATCATAGTAATACATGCTAAATATGATGAAGGAACTGTATGGTATTCATTTAAAGTAAATATAGAATAATGTTAACGAATAGTTAACATTTTCTTTTACAATGATATTTTACAAATTGATAATAATATGTTAAAATAACAAACTACAAAAGAGGTAATTATGGCAGAAAAAATAATATTAGATAAAATTCCAGAAGAATACATGGTAAAAAGTTTAGGAAAAGGTGTGAGTGCAGAGTGCTTTCTTACAAGTGAAGGCCATGCATTTAAAAAGTTTAATAGTACAAAAGATATAGATTCTTTCTACAACATATTTGCTTCAAAAGAATATTATAAAAGTGATATATTTGTATTTCCACATACATTTATATTTTTAGGAAAAGAAGAACCAGTTAATTTTGTTGGATATCTAATGAAATATATAGATGGTGTTAAGTTACAAGATTTAGAAAGCAATATATTAATTAGAGATTTAATGTCTGCAATTAGACAAATTGAAATAGAAATGAAAAGATTAACACTTCAAGGATTAATGTTTAATGATTTAAATAGTAGAAATATATTATTTCAAACAATACATACTCCAAGAGTAGTAGATACAGATTTGTATGAAGGGACATATAATGATATGTTTGGAGATATGTTTAAAGAGAATATTAAAGAATTAGCAGAAACTATTATCTGTTCAGTTGTTGGTTATGATGAACTAGAATCAGAAAAAATGAATAGATACATATATCAATGTGGATGTTATGGTATGATGCTTCCTTCACTTTTAATGAGTGAATTACTTGATTATGCAGAAAGTACACTAGGAATAAAAATAGAAACTTACGGTGACTATAAAAACAGTATGAAATTACTTAGAAAGCATTAATATTGATAAATAACATATATTTTGATATAATCACCATTAAGACAAAAAAGGGAGTGATATATTGAAAATAGGCATTGATATAGATGATACACTAATAGACTCATGTGATATAGTAAGAGAATATGTTTATAAATACGATGACAAATATAGTGATGATAAAGTACTAATTAATAATATAGATAAAATAATAAGAGGGAACTTTACAGAAAAAGAAATAATAGAATTCTTTAGTGATTATGCTTGTGAAATGGGACAAAAGCAACCAATTAAAAAAGGTGCTAAAGAAATAATCGATAAACTAAAAGAAGAAGGAAATCAAATATATTTTATAACAGCAAGAAGTGATAAGTATTATAAAGATGTAAATAAATATGTAAAAGACTTTCTAGATAAAAACAAAATTAAATATGATAAAATTTTAACAGCTTATTCATATAAAGCGGATATTTGTAAAAAAGAAAATATAGATATTATGTTTGATGATGCGATTGATACATGTGAATCTTTATTAGAAAATAACATAGATGCTGTTGTATTTAATTCAAAAATAAATATAACAAGAAACACTAAGTGTAAAAGAGTAAATAATTGGGATGAGGTTTATAATTATATAAAATCTTGTAAAATAAAAAATTAATAATTGACAAAAATCAACTAATCATTATATAATTAAATTGACATAGAAATATGTCAGAATACTTTTACGAATATAAGAGTGAAAGTGTTCAACCAAAACCCCCTGAAGAGAGCGAAAGCTCTCATTTTTATTTGTTTATAATTGCTTGAGAACATTTTAAACATTGTTAGGCAAAATTTAGGCGAAAATGCTGATTTTTACATAGAAAGATGCTATAATTAAAATAACACAGATATTATTAAAATTATGATATCTTTTTTTTGATTGAGAGGTGTTTTAGTGGGGAATAGAACAAAAAAGCAACATTATATAGCACAATGTCTACTTAGAATATTTGTTGGCGGAAATGATATATATGAATGTATAACAACTACTAATAGAACTTATAAAACATCCTTCGAAAATAGTATGTGTCAAAAAGATTCTTATGAATCTAGCTTTCTTGTTGATAATCATTTAGAAAATTTTTTTGCTGATTATATTGATGGTGATCAAAACTCATTTGTTAAAATATCAAAATTGTTTAAAGTTAGAATAAATGAAATAGATTAATAAACTTGTCCTTGTCAATGGACAAGTTATTATATATATATTATAATTAAGATGGTGAAATTTATGGGAATAATTGATAATGTCATTGATTCTGCAATTGATGCTTTTAGATTTAAAGATACTGTTTTTTATAAAGAAAATAGTGATCTTCAAAATAGATATGATGCCTTAAATAAATTGAATTTAGAATATCCGAATAATGAAGAGTTGATGAGTGAATTATATATTGTAAAAAAAGGATTAGATGGTGAAAATGAAATTGCTTATCAACTTAAAAAGTCGCATATTGGAATGTTTGTATTGAGGGATATTAAGGTTAAATATGAGGATTTAACTGCCCAAATTGATTATGTTATTATTACACCTGTATATACCTATTATATTGAATGCAAAAATCTTGTTGGAAATATAATAGTAACAGATAAAGGTGATTTTATAAGAGAATTAACTATTAATGGAAGGAAAATTAAAAGGGGAATGTATTCACCTTTAAGGCAAGTTGAAGCTCAAAGAGAAGTTATAAGAAAAATTTGGAATAGCAATACTTCTAAAATTAAGAAGTTTTTGGCTTCAAAAAATTTTGATTATTATAGAAGGGTTTTAGTTGTAGCAGCAAATCAAGATACTATATTAAATACAAATAAAGCTCCTAAAGATATGAAGTATAAGATATTGAGAGCAGATTCATTAGTTAGACAGATAGAATACGATTTAAATCATAGAGGAAATGATGAATATTTTGATTCTAGAAAATCAATGGAAGAGGTAGCAAAATCATATTTAGAATATTCTTATAATGATGATATAAACTATTATGAATATTACAAAAAAAAGTATTGCAACTCCACTATTAATGATGATTTAAAAAATCGCTTGATTAAATTTAGAAAATTAAGGTCAAGCGAAATGAATATTCCTGCTTATTATGTTTTCACTAATGATGAATTGGATAAGATTATTGAATTAAAGCCTTCATCATTGGAAGAACTAAAAAAACTAAATATATTAAATCCTGTTAAAATTAAAACTCACGGGGAACAAATAATAAATGAAATTAATAATAAGTAAAGTCGAATTCATATAATTCGATTTTTATTTTGGGGAACAACTTGGGAACAAAGTGATGATTTTAAAAGGAGACAATACGGCGAAAAATGATAAATATTAAATATAAGCAGGAATATTTAATGCAAAATATAGCAAAAAACACCTCATTATTTTTCCCCTGAGAGCCATTTGGCTCTCATTTTTATTTGTTTAAATTTAATATACATGTGTATGTACTCATGAGTTTTGATATTCGAAAACCACATATTTTTGTTGTTTGATATAAATTGGCACTGTTTTCCCATAATTTTATGATAAAATATCAATTAAGAGGCAATGATTTATGAAAAAGCTAAAAGAAAAATTACAAAATATGATAAATTGTAATTGGGAGGATATATATGATTAATAAAGAGAACATTGATAAAGAGTTTTGGAAAGCAATTGGCACTCATTATGAAAAAGAATGCTATGAAGACACATTGAAGGATGCATGCTTATACATAATAGAATTAATCCAAGAAAAAAGTGAAAATTATGATTTAGATGGTGAAAAACTTATTAATAATATTTTTTCCGAAAAAAATCCCAAATTATTAATTAACAAGAATCAAACTAATTCAGAAAAAGATGAACAACGTGGGTATGGATATATTATAAAAGGGTTGATTTGTGCAATTAGAAATCCATTAAGTCATAATAAAAATATCAAGTATTCAAAAGAAACAACTGATTCAATACTGTTATTTATTAATTTTTATATTTTACCAAAACTTGATGATACTAAAGAATTTGGATATGTTGATAATTGGTTTGATTTTGTTTTTTTAGATAATGATAATGATAGTGAAAAAATTTCAAATAAGATTCTTGATAGTATAAATAAAAAAGATAAATTTACTCTTATGAAAAATATTGTGGAAAACTTGACACAAATTAAAGAAGGAAAATATTTCTATTTTATAAATACATTATATGAATCATTATCTTTAAAATGTAAAAATGAAATAATTGTAATACTCAACAGGAAATTAATAAAAGCTAAAAATGATAGGTATTTAAGAATGTTTTTTGATCATTTCAGTCCGAAAATATGGAATGAATTAGACGGTTTGGTTACTGTCAGAATAGAAGAAATGGTTACTGATTCAATAAGATCTGGAAAGATAGTTATATCACAACATTCTAAAAAAGAAGAATTAGCTGATGCCGCCTCTTTATCTACTTGGGTTCGTGATTGGATTAAGTATTTTAGTAATTATGATGTTATTAAGGAAATATTATTAAGGAAAATTAATAATAAAGAGGAAGCAAAATATGTTTTTAAGTATTTTTATTCAACGGTTTATGACTATGAATTCCTTTTAGAAAACTCTAGTGAAATTATTAAAGGATTAAAAAAGAAAAAATATTATTTTAAAGAGTTAATAGAAACAGCTATGTTTTTTGGAGATGATACATCATTTGATATTTTTAGAGAAGAATATGAAAAAGTTAAAGATTTAAAAGAACCAGAGGTTGAACCTGAAGAATATCCTTTTTAAAAAATTTAGACCGCTGCATTACAGATTACTTCCTAATTTTTAAGTTTTCTAGTGCAAGTAGTTATTAATTCAACATAAAAAGCTCTGATTTTATAGTAAACTAAATTCAAAAGTGTTTTTTTGACAAAAATTTATTAAATGAAGAAATTTTAATAAATCATGATATAATTAACTATGAGGTGTTAAATATGATAAAAGGTACATCATTATTTTCAAATATTGGAATAGCCGAAACATATTTAGAAAGAAATGGTATTGATATAGTAGTAGCTAATGAACTTATTCCTGAGAGAGCTCGTTTTTATAAATTTCTTTATCCAAAAACCGATGTTATAACTGGTGATATTACAAAAGATGAAATTTTTAACGAGGTAATCAAAAAATCTTTAGATAATAAAATTGAGTTTTTATTAGCCACACCACCTTGTCAAGGAATGAGTGTTGCTGGAAAGATGGATGAAAATGATCCGAGAAACTCTTTAATTATTAAGGTAGTTGAATTTATTGAAATTGTTAAACCTAAAAATGTAATTATAGAGAATGTTCCAACTATGTTAAAAACTAGTATTTTAGTAAATGGTGAAAAAATTAAAATAGTTGATTATATTAATTCAAAATTATCTGATAAATACACAATTTCTTTTAATGTATTGAATGCTGCTGATTATGGTACTCCACAAGTCAGAAAAAGAACAATTGTATTATTAAGTAGAATTGGTGAGTGGCAATTGCCTGAGAAACAAAAGCAAATAACAGTTGAAGAAGCAATTGGTTATTTACCTAGTTTGGAATCTGGACAAAAAAGTAACATAAAGTATCATTTTGGAGCGAAGCATAATGACAGGCACATATTGTGGATGAAACATACACCAACTGGTTGTACAGCTTTTGATAATGAAGTATATTATCCGCAAAAGGAAGATGGAACAAGAATAAAAGGATTTTCAACGACATATAAACGAATGTCATGGAATAAACCTGCACCAACTATTACAATGTGTAATGGTGGAATATCTTCTCAAAATAATGTCCATCCTGGTAGAAAATTAGCTGACGGAACATATAGTGATGCAAGAGTATTAAGCTTAAAAGAACTAATGATTTTAACTGGATTGCCTGACGATTGGGAAGTTCCTGAATGGGCTTCTGAAAACTTAGTTAGAAAAGTAATTGGTGAAGGTATTCCGCCTAAATTAATAGAGGCAATAATTAAGAATATGCCAAAGGAGGATTAATATGGCAAAATTACGATTAGATGATATGACTATAGAAGATGTTAAAGAATTATATGACAGAATGTTTTGCGACCTAATAGATAAAGAAACATTAGACAAAATATATAATGAATATTTAGAAAAATATAATAGAATGAAACAGGCTGAAAAAGATGGTTATACAGCTCCAAGTGCAATGGGTAGAAGATATAATTATTTAAAAAATATGCTATATGGATGGTATATTGAAGACTTGTTTTATATTCTTATAAAGAAAAATCCTATGATTGCATCAGTTGAGATGACAGGAAATGATTCAGAACATACATTTGTTTATGATGCTGTTGAAAAGAAAGTTAGTATTGCCGGTTCGAAAACAACAGTCCCTGATTATTTAATTACAATGAAAAATGGTTCTAAAGTTTATTTAGAATTGAAGACTGCAGCAGCCGAAATATATTCAATAAAAATTGGAAATGTTAAACAATTACAAAAAACAATGGGATCTACAAATATTTATAGTATGATTATCATGATAGACTTAGTTAATGAATTGTATGATATAAAGGATATGAAGTTTTTTATAAATAGTTTTCCTTTTGTTAATCAAAGAATGGAAGGACAGTTATGCTATGATTTTCCAAATCCTTCAAAAAAGTTTTCTCAAATAATGGAAGAAGATTTTGCTTCTTATATAGATGAAGAAATGTTTTCTGTTGAAGAAGTTATTAAATATAGGTGTCTATCTATTGCTGAAAAAAATGAAGATAAAAAAATGGTTAAAGATATAAAAAATAAAATTTCTTTAGATGAACTGTATAATGAATTTAAATTTCAGGAAGAAGAATTCAAGAAAAGAATAAATTTATTAATTGAAAAATCTCCAAATATTGAGTTTAAAACATGGAATGAAATTTTAGTTGATTTGAATAAATAGTAAAATAACAATATTAAAATAAATTTGATAATATTTACAACTGAAAAAATAGCTAATACTATTTCTGAATTGCTTGATGAAAGTTATGAATAAATTAAAAAAATAAATAGTTTAAAATAATAATCCTATATTGAGTAATTATCAATATAGTTTTTTTTATTTCAAAAATTATCATATTCAAAAATATTTATTAAATATGATATAATTATATTAATAATAAAATAGAAAAGTAAAAAGTAGTTATTTGATTTAATAAATAAAGGAGATTTAGATGAGTGAATACAAAAAAGCAATTTTAACAGAAATTATAGGCTTTGCAGACATAGATAGCCCAATGGGTAGAGAAAAGTTAAAACATGATTTTGCTGATATTGAAACTGCATTTCAATTAGAAGAAGAAAAACACTATAAAACTAATAATTCTATGTATTTAAAAGATATATTTGAATGTCATAAAGATATATGTAATCTTTATAGAAGCATAATAATGTCTACTATCATTGAATTTGCTGCAGATGTTTATAGACAATCAATTGATTATGTTTTAATGAATTATACACAAGAAAATATTTCATTAAGATTAGAAAGATATTTAATAGAAAAAAGAGTACCTCAACAATTTAAAAGTGATATTTATGATTATATTAAAAAATTAGCAGAGAGATTAAATAAAAGATTTAGTTTTGACGAAGTTGCTTTAATTAATTTAATAGAAGCATCATCTGGAAACAATATAATTTTAGAAGAGGGAAGTTTAAGAAGAAAAGATAATAAAATAATTACTGCCAGTAATGGTACTTATAGTTTTAAAACATCAGCTAGTAAACAAATATATACTCACGATGGAAGAAAAATACTGTCTCCTAATGGACAAGAAAGAGAAGAAAAAGAAAATATACAAATAAGAAGTTTCCCACTTGGAAATAAATTTGCAAGTACTGATAATGCAATGAAAAAAGTAATGGAAATTTTATTTGAAAATTTAAATTTATGTATTGAAACATATAATTCAATTTATAGTGCAGGCAAAAATACAGTTGAAAATGTAGCTACATTACCAGATGGAAGTAAATTTGATTTTAAATTTGTTATTCATGAAAAAAATATTCCTCATCTATTAGGAATTCCACAAGGAAATGCTTTAAGTCAAAGAGCTATGGATTATTTAAATATTCTAACAAAAGCAAATGGTAAGCCTAAGAGAAAAGATGGAAGCGGTTTAATTATATTGACACCAAAATCAACTGCATATGATTTATTGTTAGTCTTATATGAAAATCAAAAAAATATCATTGAAGCAGGCGGACTATATGAAGAAAATGGTAAACAATATGAAATTATAAATTGGGAAAAAATGATATTAAAGACAACTTCATTTATGAGAGGAGATTTCTTTAAAACATGTTTTTGTTTAGCAGTTCTTGCTCCTGATAAGTACTTAGTAGATTCAAGTGAAAAAGGTGGAATGGTTTCAATAAGCTCTACTGAATATAATAAAGATTTAAATACAACTAGAAGTAATGCTTCAGTATTAAATGATTTATTAAATGCTAAGAGACAAAAAAGAGATTTTATTTTTAGAGGTTTTAAATCAACTAAAGATGGTCAAGTTATTAATTCAATAGTAACAGGTAAAGCGGAAAATATACATGTTGGAAAAACAAATGAGAAATTAAAAACTCTACAAAGATACAGAGAAATGTTTGGTACTTCAAGTACAGCATACAATGCACAACAAGGGGAAATTGATAGTTCTGGATCTGGAAGACCTTTTGGTGATAGCACTAGGGATAAAGATGAATTAATTGGAGCTGTTGTAGAAAAAGTAGAAAATGAAAACTTCATAAGAAGATTTACTCCTGCAGAACAAGCCGAATTAGGATTATCTATGGGTATGGATTTATCCATAATGCCAAGGATTTCACAAGAAGCACTAGATAGTTTAAAAAATGCTCGTGACAATGCTGAACCATCAAAAGAAAAAGAATCGAATGAACACGATTCTTCTAACACTAATAATTATGGTAAAACAAGATAACATTAGTTTATTTACTAATGTTATTTTTTATATATTTAATAAAATTTTTTGATACTAAACTTTTATTTTCGGTGTTGTACACCATACCTAAATATTTATCTTCTAATGATAAATTGATGTTTAATTTAAATAATTTACCACTACTTAATTCGTCCTTTACATGTTCCTCAGTTAATAAGCCAATACCGAAACCAGCTTCAGTAAATTCTTTAATTAAAGTATTGCTACCAAATTCCATAGTTGGATTTATTTTAATATTATTTTTAAAACAAAAATCATCAAATCTATTCCTAGTTATAGTACCTTTTGTTAAAACTAATAATGGTAAATTTTCTAAATCTTTTACATTTAGTTTTCTGCTTTTATATTTATCAAATACATTAGTTGCTACCAAACAATCATGTAAATCCATTATTTTATACATTTCAAATTCTTTAGGAAGATTATAGGGTAAATTGATAAATATTACATCAATTAATCCCATTTTTGACTTTCTGATTAAATCTGATGTCTTATCTGTAAAAATTCTTATGTTAATTTTAGGATACTCATCATGAAATGATTTAATATATGGCATTAAGAATTCATGTAATATAGTTTTGCTTGCTCCTATATTTATAACACCAGTTTCCATACTAGTTAATACCTCTAAATCGTTTTCTGCTGAATCTATTAATTCCATAGCTTCTTTTATTTTTTTATAAATTGTTTCTCCTGCTTCAGTTAATTCCACACCATCTCTTTTTCTTATAAAAAGTTTAGTATTAATTTGTTCTTCTAATGTTTTAATAGATTTACTAATCGCTGGTTGACTAATCAGTAATTCATTAGCAGCTCTCGAAATATTTTCATTTTTAGCAACATAATAAAATACTTTATACAAATCTAAATTAATATTCATAATTTCTCCTTTATATAACAAATGGTTATATCACATATAAAAAATATGTATTATGATTATATCACAAATTGTTATATAATACCAGTGCTTTCGAAAGAAAAGGTAAAAAGAAAAAAGGAGAAAAATATGAAGTACAAATATATATTAATGCTATATAAACAATATTGCGATTCAATAGGAAAACCATATGACAAATATAATATAATGACAGATACTGATTTTGTTATATATTTAAGCTTATTAAAAAAACAAATACCAAATTATGAAAAGTATTTAAAATACTTAGGAATTTCTTTAACTAATGATACTACTATAGAGTTAAATAAAGGAAAATATGACACTTTGGGAAAAGATGCAGTAACACTAGTATCACCATTTGCTGAAACTGTTGGTTGCGAAAATAGTAAATTAATAGTATATAAAAATGTACCATTTATAATAATGGGAATAACAGTTTACACTGCAAATAATTGTGATTTATTTTTAACACATAATCCATTTGATGAAGAATCAGTAGGAAATCTTATAGAACTACATAATAACGGTGCTAATGTCTGTATAGGTGTTTATGGTAAAAACAGCGATAAAAATAAAGAGGCCAAAATAAAAATGTTAAGAAGTTGTGAAGAAGAAATGTATTATGACAGTGAATTTCATTATGATACTGAAGGTGATAATTATTATAGTTGTATAAAAAGTGAACCAAAAATAAAAAAACTTATTTTAAGTAGATAAAATAAAAAGGGGGAAAAGAATGAAAAAAGGGGGTGAAAACAATTTAAGAAATACTGAATATAGTATTTTAAATGAATGGTTAATACAAATATCACAATATGATAAATTGAAATTTAATGAAGCACAAGAGCTTTACAAAAAAGCACTAATATCTAGAAATGATGAACTAAGAAAAATGTATATGGATAAGGTTATTCTTGGAACATTATATGTATTATATAATTATATTTCTAGAAATGAATTATTAATATTCTCATCATCTTCTTATGACATGAATGACATTATTAGTTCTTTTGTTGAAGTATGGATTGAAAAAATATATGATGGAGAATTACTAAATGCAGATTCATATTCAAGCATTATTAATAGAAAATTTTGTAACGAAGTTTATCAAAAACTTGTTGATACAAAATTAATAGTTAACGAAACTTTCGGAATATCAACTGACTTATTTGCAAGTTTATTATATAACTTCATAAAATTAAAAAATAAAGAATTAGAGTTTACATTGAATGATTTAATTTATTTGGTAACAAAAGATAAAGAAGAATATGATTATTTAATTAAGAAATGTAATTTTAGAATAATGTCTCTACTTGAAAATATTTATAATAAATTAAACTGTAACAAAAATAATGGCTTAGATATAAGTATAAATAAAATAAATAATTTTCTAAGATTATTTATTGATATAGGAATGACAGAAAGCATTTCAGGAGATCTGTTAGACAGTGAAAATATGGAAGAAACAGTAGTAAACAAAGTTTTATTTGAAACATTTTCAAAAAGTATAGATGAAGGTTTAAAAAGTGACAGACAAAGACAAGTTATTCATCAATTATATGGATTAGATGATGGAAATACACATACACTAGAAGAAGTGGCAAAGCTTCAAAATATAACAAGAGAAAGAGTAAGACAAATAGAGGCGAAAAGTTTAAGACTGTTAAGAAGTCCAAGTAGAAAAATAAAAATGTATATTTAAATGTTAAAAAGGAGGAATAAAAATGGAAAAATATAGTGAAAAAATAGTTGAAGATTATATAAACGGAAATGATATAGAAGAATATGAAATAGAAAAATTGGAAAATGATAGAAGTTTTATGACACAGGTTATTGATTTGACAAATGATGAAAAAATGTATCATTTTTGTTCGGATGACTTAAAAAAAGATTATGTGTTTGTTAAATATTTAATCTTGAAATTTAGAGATAATACAAATTTTATTACAGAAGTTGCAGATTATTTTTTAGAAAATACTGATACCGACTTTGAAAGAACAGAACTCGCAATAATAATGAGAAACTTAACTTCAAATAGTAAAATAAATAAATATCAAATTCTGTGTGAAACAATATATTCAGGAAAAAGATTAGCGGTAGAATTGGCAAAGTTAAAAGAAAAAGATGATAATATAGCAAATGATATAGGTATGGGATTTCTATTTATATATTATTCTTATAATTCTAGTCCAATAATATTAGATTTTTATGCTTCAATGATTATAGAAGATATTTTTAAAGAATATGATATAGATTTAGAAAGTTATCTTCATTCTAAATTTAAAAAAGCGAGTCAAATAGATGAGCAAGGTTTAAATAATTTTATGATAAGTTTTATAAGTTCATATGATCAAATGTTAGGATCATATTTATGCACACATTTAAATTTATTGTTACCTTTAAAAAATAAAATCATTAAAATACAAAATAACTGGGATAGATATATTTATACTGAAGAACAAGCAAGATATAGTGAAATGTTTAAAAAAGTAGAAGATTATATAGAACAATCAGATAGTATATTTACAGATACTGATTTGGTATATTATATAGGAAGTAAATTAGGAATATTAGAAAAAATCAGAGAATATGATTATGTTAGTGATGACATTTTTGATATTATTTTAGAAAGCATTTCAGAAGATTTTGTTGAAGAAACAATTAGAATGAATTTTAAAGAAAGAATTCATTATAACAATGTAAAAAATATCATGACAAGTATATTATTTGGTAAAAAGGACGATACATTTTCTGAACCTAGTGAAGATACTGTAAAAACAGATCGTCCGAAAATTTTAAAATTTGATATTAATAGCAATAAAAATCTTATTTAATAGTTATAAGATTTTTTATTTTAAAAAAATAATATTTGTTATATAATATACTCAATATTGAAGGAGCAAGTATGGAAGAAAATGAAAATCTAGTAAATCTATCATTATATAAGTTATTTTATCTGGTATGCCAAAATGGTAGTTTTTCTAAAACAGCAAAATTATTAAATTTGACACAACCAAGTGTAAGCTATAATATAAAAAAGTTAGAAGAAGAACTTGGAGTTACTCTTTTTGAAAGAGGCAATAATTTACTAATGACACCAGCAGCAGAAGAATTACTACCTTATGTAGAAGAAGCACTTAATAGTTTAAGAAATGGTGAAAGAAAAATAAATGATTTAATAAATTTAAAAAAAGGACAAATAACTATTGGGATTCCATCACATATTGGAGTATTCTTACTAACTAATATAATTAAAAAATTCAGTAAAAGTTATCCGAATATTAGAATTGAAGTTATTTGTAAATCTACAAAAGAATTATTCAGATTATTAAATATGAATGAACTAGATATTCTAATTGATTGTTCACCGTTGGAAGAGAATATATCAGAATTTGTAGTAAAAAAAATAGCAAGAGAAAAATGTGCATTAGCTTGTAATCGCAAAAATACACAATTATTAAATAGAATTGTTGAATTAAAGGAAATAGTTAATTATCCATTAATTGTTCCGTTAGATACATCAAGTAGCACAAAAAGTTTAGTAAAAATATTTAAAAAATATAATGTACCATTTGAACCTAGCTATACGGTAGCTACTAGTGATATGATTGCTGAAATGGTTGAACAAGAAATTGGAATTGGATTTTTATTTGAAAAAACAATAGAAAAATATCCTAATTTATATAAAATCGATTTAAATTGTAGGTTCCCTGAATTTGATATATTTTTACTTTACAAAGATTCCTTACTTTCTACAGCAACACAAGAATTTATAACATTTATGAGTAAAAAGAACATATAAAAAAATTTTATAAGCATTATAAAAGATATATAATTGATTTATAGTACCTTTTTTTTATATAATTAATTCGAGGTGAAACTATGAAAAAATATAATGTCGGTTGGGGTATAACAAATGCCTGCAATATGAATTGCAAATTTTGTTACAGTAAAGATACTAGACACAGCACTAGTGATACAACATTAAAAGATTGGATTAAATTTGTGGATGAAAATCACGAATACATAGATTCAATTAATTATGGAACAGGGGAAAATGCAATAAGCAATGATTTTTTTAAATTTATTTCATATGTAAGAGAAAATTATCCAAGTATAACACAATCATTAACATCAAACGGATATATTTATGAAAGAGTTAGTAAAGATCCAGAGTTATATGATATTTATAAGAAAAGTATTGATGAAGTTGATGTTTCTTTAGATTTTGCAATACCAGAAAAACATAACTTTTTTAGAGGACAACCTAAAGCTTATGATTGGGCAATTAATACATTGAAAATGTTACAAAAAGATAAGAAAACAGCAACAATTGTTTTTGTTGGCTTTGAAGAAACAATGACTCCTGAAAATATAGATGGATTATTTGAAATAGCAAAGAAATATGATGCACTAATTAGATTAAATATTTATAGACCAGTTAGTGACAATAAAGAGATAAATGAAAAATTTATCTTAAGTTATAAAACATTAATGTCAACTTTAGAATATATTAATGAGAAATACAAAATTGTTACATTAAGTGATGTGTTATTAGGAAACATTTATACTAGAGAAAAAGATATAAAAGAAAATACAGGAATAGATAGTATTAGAATATTACCAGATGGAAGTATATGCCCATCTACATATTTAATAACAAAAGATTTTAGAAATAAATATAATATAAAACAAGAAAATGTTTTATCAAAAGTAAAATTTGAAGACTTTATAGAAGCACCAATACCAGAAAAATGCAAAGACTGTGAAATAAGAAATAAGTGTAAGGGTGGAGTATATGATAGAAGAATGTTATGGAATAAAACATTAAATGAAAGAGATCCATATTGTCCATTTGAAAACGATGACGATATAAATAAAAAACAATTTAAAACATTAAAAAAGAAAAGAGTTTCAGTTCATGATGGATATTTACCAACAATGTTTTTTAAGAATTAAGGAGGATATATGATAGGAGATTTTAAACCTGAAGTCGCAATTATAATGAGAAGCGATGAAATGATTAAAGAGTTTAACCTTAAAAGAGTGACAATAAATACTTCTTTTGGACCAGTACATAGATGTTATATTGGAAATGTATATGATGTACCAGTTTTAATAATATATGGAAGATTTAATGGTGAAAAAGTACCATCTAGTCAAATAAACTTTCAACAGACTATAGAAGCTGTTAAAAATTCAGGAGCAACAAAATTAATAGGAACATTTGTTGTTGGCGGAATAAATCCAGAAATGCCACAAGGAAGTGTTTATGTTCTTGGAGACTTAGTGGGAGCAGGAAATTATAACATTAGTTGGAACCAGAATATTTCATTTCATAATGCAGAAATGTTTGAACCTTTTTGTAATGAATTAACAAAAAAATTATGTGAAGCTAGTAGGAAAATGCCTTTTCTAGTTAAAGAAAATGCAACATATGTTTCATTTTATGGATATCCAAGAATAGAAACTAAAGCAGAATTAAGCTTTTATAATAAAATGGGATGGGACATTGTAGGTCAAACATGTGATCCAGAAGCAACATTAGCAAAACTAAATCAAATTTGTTATGCAGGAATTGCTGTACAAATAGATGATCCAAGTGGTAGAGCAAATTATATTAATGATTTGAAAGAAAAACAAGAAGCAAAAGCATATGTAGAAGATATTAAATCTTGTAGAAAAAGAACAACAAAAATAATATTACAATTTCTAAAAGATTATAAATCATACGATTGTACTGTTTGTTCAAAAATGTCTAGAAAAAATAAAAATTTTAGAGAATTCCCAGATGAATTCTATGAATAACGGAGGAAAAATGAAAGTATTTTTAGCAATGCCTTATTCTCAATTATGTGATGAACATTATGAGGTTAAGAGTGAATATAAAAAGTTTTTTACTAAATTAACAGAAGAATTAAAAAAGATAAATTGTGACTATTTTTTAGCACACGAAAGAGAAAAATGGGGAAAAACATACTCATCAGCAGAAGAAAGTACACAAATAGATTTTGAAACTATAAAGGCAGTTGATCTAGTATGTGTAATTCCTGGTGTGCCACATTCTGGTGGTGTGCATGTTGAAATAGGCTGGGCATCAGCAAATAAGAAAAGAATGAAAATCTTTTTAAAAAAAGATTATCCCTATTCACCAATGGTAACAGGAATTCATTGTTTGACTGAAACAGATTATATATACTATAATGAAGATTATAGTGATGAACTTATAAATTTAATAATCAATGAAATAAAAAATATTTAATGGAGGTTTTATGATATATGAGATAAAATTAAAAATAAAAGACTATGCAGAACTAAGTATTTATACTAATTCGGAAAAATTAAAATCAAAATTAACTGAAGCAAATTCATCAATAATGAGAACTATTCCAATTACAAGTATTACATCATCATTAGTTCCTGTTAGTAATGTAAATTATTCAGATGCAATAATAATAAATGATGGTGATAAAAAAAGTATGCATTATGATAAAGAATATAATGTTTCAATCTTAACTGCCAATGAAAATGAAATAAGATTTCCAGATATTGTTTATATAGCATTGTCTATGTTTTCAAAAATATTAGCAAGAAATGAAAAATACTTATTACATAGTTCATCTTTAATGCATTCATCAAATAATGGTTTTGTTTTAGTTGGTGATGCAAATGCAGGAAAAACAAGTTTAGCATATGAATTAATGTCTAAACATAACTGTAAACTGATATCTAATGATCACTCAGTAATAGGAATGGAAAATGGAAAACCAATGATATTAGGCGGAACAAAAGAAATACAAATGAGATTAGGAGCAATCGAATTATATTTTCCTGAACTTTATAAGAAGATAAATATGACAGCAGATGATAAGTGGAACAAAAAAATAGTAGTTAATGAACATATAGATCCTAGTTTAATTCTAGAACCATCTAATGATAAAGCTCCATTAACAAATGTATTTAGTATAAGTACCGCTGGTACAGGAGAATCATTTATTAGACAAAAAGATAGAATTGATGAATTTTTATTTATGTATGAAAGTATGTCTAAAATAGTTAAAGGAACTTATAACTATATAACAGGTTTTGATTATCCAATGCCATCAATGGAAGACGAACAAACATTATTTCAATTAAGCAATTTATGTAAAACTATAACAGAAGAATGTGAAGTAAGTGAGGCAAAAGGTTCTGTTAGTGGACTTGCAAAAGTGTTGGTGAAAAAAATATGAGTAATAAAAAGATAATACTAACTACTTTATCACCAAAGACTCATAGAACATCAGAAGAAAACCTAGGTATTGAATATTTAAAAGCTTCCTTAGTAAGAGAAAAATATGATGTTGAGATTATAGATGCATGGTTAAATGAACTTGAAGTTGAAGAAGTGTACAACAGAATAATAGCTCAAGAAGAAAATATTTTATTTGTTGGAATATCATCATATATGTCTAATACAGCACCCACAGTTAAATTAATGCAAATGTTAAAAAAACACAATCCAAATATTAAAATAGCTTGTGGAGGCTTTGGACCAACATTTTATCCAGAACAATATTTAAAATCAGGATCAGACTATATCATGAGGGGAGAAGGAGAAAAATCAATTTGTGAATTAGCAAAATGTATTGAAAAAAATCAAATACCATATGATGTAAAAAATGTAGGGTTTTTAGATGAAAATAGTAAAGCTATTTTAAATGATATGGAATGTTTAAATGATGACTTAGATTCATTACCTTTTCCTAGTCGTGATACCATGAATGTTGTATTAAATAAAAAATCATCTGTTAATATGATTACTGCTAGAGGATGTTCTGGAAACTGTGAATTTTGTTCTGTAATATCATTTTTTAGATTAAGTGATGGAAAAGTTTGGAGAACAAGAAGTATAGAAAATATAGTAGATGAAATTGAAATGCTTTATAAACAAGGTGTTAAATATATTAAAATGGTTGATGATTCATTCGTAGATGGAATCAGAGATGAGAAATGGTGTAAAGATTTTGCGGATGAAATAACAAAAAGAAATATTAAAGTAAAATTAAGAGGACAAATTAGAGCAGATAAAATAACAGATTCGATATTATATGATTTAAAAAGAGCTGGATTTTTTTCATTCGCATGTGGTATTGAAAACGGTTCTCAAACTGCATTATCTAGGATGAATAAAAAAGCAACATTAGAAGATAATAAAAGAGCATTAGAATTATTTAAAAAACATGGTTACATTGTACAAATGGGATATATATTATTTGATAAGGACACAACATATGAAGAATTATTAGAAAATTATGATTTTATGTCTGAATATGATTTTGCAGTAACTAAAGGAATATTTTCAGAAATGTTTTCTGCAGAAGGAACAAGATTAAATTCAAGGTTAAGAAAAGAAAATAAATTAAAAGAAAGTGATTTTATCTCAAATAATAACAAATATACGATAGATGATGTAATAGTTGAAAAGGCATACATAGCATTAAAAATGTGGCATAAGAGTCATAGCGATATATATGATATGACTATAGACCCGCTAACAGCACCAAAAGCAATATCTGATGAATCAATGAAAGAATTCTATGAATGTGCAATGAAATTAAAAAAGATAGATTTAATGGTATTTAAACAAGTACTTGAAAAATTAAAAGAAAATCCTGATATAGATATAGAAGAATACATTACAGAATTTATAAACAAAACTAGAACAGAATATGACACTGTTAAGCAAACTGTAAAAAGTTTGTATAAAAAAAGTCAATTAACTTATAATGCAGATTTAAATCCGTTTATTTAAAAAAATAAAGATTTTATGATATAATAAATTAAATAAATTAGCTTTACATGTTAGTAAAGAATGAAATGGAGGAATTAAAAATGGAAAAAGCAAATGCAAAAGATTACTTAGGAAAGGAAGTAACAGTAGAAATAGATAGACAATTAGGTACAAGACATCCAAAACATGGATTCATGTATATGTTAAATTATGGTTATATACCTAATACTGTAAGCGGAGATGGAGAAGAATTAGATGCATATCTAGTTGGTGAATTTGAACCAGTTCCAACTAGTAATGGAAAGGTTATTGCTGTTATACACAGAACTAATGATGATGATGATAAGTTAGTAGTTTCTAAAGATGGAAAAGATTATTCAGATGATGCAATTAGAGCATTAACTGAATTTCAAGAAAAATATTTTGAATCTGAAATCCTAAGATAAAAGTTAATTAATAGGGGGTTAAATATGGAAAAAATAGAATTAGAAAGAGAAAAAGAAAAGCTAAAGAAAACAATTGAAATAATTGGTGAAATTTTAGAAGACGAAAATTTAGATTTAAAAAAACTATATACTGATTTTGTAGGAGATAGAGAAGAATTATGGAGAATCGCTGATAGAAAAAAGATACATATCACTAATCTTGAAACAGCATTAGATAAACCATATTTTGCTAGAATCGATTTTAAATCTGAAGAAGATGGAAAAGTTAGCACGGTCTATATAGGAAAAAATGGGGTTATAAAAAATACAGATATTATAGTTACAGATTGGAGAGCACCTATAAGTTCATTATATTATGATGCATCAGTAGGTAAATGTAGTTATGAAGCACCAAATGGAACAATAAAAGGAAATATGTCTTTAAAAAGACAATTTGAAATAGAAAATGGAGAATTACAAGAATATTTTGATGTTGATTTAGTATCACAAGATAGTCTATTACAAAAGTATCTTAATGATAATAATGATGCTAGACTAAAAAGTATAGTTTCTACAATTCAAAAAGAACAAAATGATGCAATAAGAAGAAAATTATCTGAAAATATAATTGTTCAAGGTGTTGCAGGTTCTGGTAAAACAACAGTCGCCTTACATAGAATTGCATATTTAGTTTATAACTATATAAATAATATTAAGCAAAATCAATATCTAGTAATTGGACCTAATCCTGTATTTTTAAAATATATTAAATCAGTTTTACCTGAATTAGATGTTGATGGTGTAGAACAATGTACATATGAAAGCTTTGCAAAAGAATATATTAATGAAGATATTAATATCAATGCATCTGATAAAAAAGTTAACAAAAGTATATCAGGAAAAAAAGGCTATGATGTAGATAAATTCAAATGTTCAATGAAATATAAAACAATGCTTGAAGAATTTATGAAAGTATATTTTTATAGCATAACATCCAAACCTTTAATGTTAGGAGATTTCGAAGTTTTACCAAAAGAAATTATCACACAAGCTTTTCAAAGTACAGAAAATGGTTTAACAGGAAGCTTAAGTAGTAGAGTAGAAAATACAATTGATAAATTGTGTAGATATATTGAAAATAATCAAGATTCTATTATAGAAAGATATACTAAATACTCTTATGAATTATTTAAAACTGCAAAAACAGATGCTGATAAAAACAAGATGAGAGCAATGTTTGCAAAAGATAGAACAGAAATATCAAAATATTGTAGGGGTGCTTTAAGAAAATATTTCAATAAAGCGAAAATGGATACAACAAAATTATATAAATTATTTGTAAGTTCTGTTTCTGATTATAATATTTATGGTTATAATGGCATAAATGAATTAAAAAAAGAAACAATGAAAAGCATAAAAGATAATTCATATGATTTTGAAGATTTAGCAGCACTAATGTATATTAAAATGTTAATATCTCCAAATAGAGAATATGCAAATATAAAACATGTAGTAGTTGATGAAGCACAAGACTTAGGAGAATTTAATTTCTTTACATTAAAATATGCTTTACCTTCTGCAACATTTAGTATTTTCGGTGACTTAGCTCAATCAATATATGATTATCGTGGTATTGATAATTGGGAAGAAGTTAATAATGCAATGTTTGATGGTAACGGCGAGATTGTAAACTTTAATAAAAGCTATCGTACAACAGCAGAAATTATGGATGTTGCTGATACAGTTGCAGAGAGTATTGGTTTAGATCGTTCAGAATTAGTGATCAGACACGGCGAAGAAGTTCAATTTGATGAAGCTATTAAAGAAACAGAAATACCAGAGCATATTGCTAAAAAAATACAAGAGTATAAAGAAAAAGGATATAAGACAATAGCTATAATTAGTAAGACAAATTTACTATCTAATTATATTAATGATGATTTATCAATGTTAGGAATAAATATACCAAATGTAAATCCAAACGATGATTTAAGTGATGACAAATTTAGAGTATGCACAATTTCTAATCAATTAGCAAAAGGCTTAGAATTTGATGCAGTTATAATTAATAATGCTAATGAAAAAATGTACTCTTCAGATAGTCAACTTGATATGAAATTATTATATGTTGCAATAACAAGAGCTCTACATGAATTAGATATAGTATACTCAGGCACATTAACTGAGCCACTAAAAAATTATCAAAAGAAAAGTGAAGGTAAAAAACTAAGCTTAACAAAATAAATTGAATACAATAAACAGAATTCGAAAGTTAAAAACAAAAGCAGGAAAAATTAGCAAAAATATAAGCTTATAACGAAGATTTAAAGAAAGTGAAAAATAATCAATGAAAAAAATAGTGAAATGTATTTTAATTCTAATAATGATTTCGGTATGTATAGGATGTAGCGGTACTTTGTCAGATGAAGGTACAACATATAAAGAATGTTATTATGGGGATAATGGAGAAGAATTTTGTGAAGATAAATATATACCAGCAGATCCAGATATTGACCCATATTACAGATACTAGCTATGTGTTATATAAGTAAATTTATTAAAAAACATGAAATATATTATCCAATCGCATTATTAGAAATAAAGAGTGGACATAAAAGAAGTCATTGGATGTGGTATATATTTCCACAATTAAAAGACTTAGGACATAGTTCTACTTCTAAATATTATGGATTAGAAGGAAAAAAAGAAGTATTAGAGTATATGAATAATTCATACTTAAAAAATAATATGTTAGAAATATGTGAAGAACTATATAAGCTGGATGAAAATATTGAAGATATTTTTGAATATCCAGACTATTTAAAATTAAATTCAAGTATGACTCTATTTGAATATTCATTTCCGAATGAAAAAATATTTAGTAAAATAATAAATAAATTTTATAAAGGAAAAAGGGATGAAAAAAGTTTAAATATTTTAAATAATCAACATTAGTAAAAAATACTAATGTTTTTAAATTCTAAAATATAATAATTGTTTACTTATTAAGCAAAATAGTGTATAATATAGCTACTTTTAAAAAAGGGGATAAAAATGAAAAAGTATAGCAGGGATTTGGTTGGAAAATATATTAATGGTGAAGATATAGAAGATTATTCACTTGATGAGTTAGAAAACGATAAAAATTTTATGATGTTAGTAATAAGTCAAACTACTGATAGAAAAATGTATAATTATTGTTCAGAATCAGTGAAATCAGATTATGAGTTTGTAAAATATGTTATTTTAAAATTCAAAAGTGATATTAATTTTATTACACAAGTAGCAGATCATTTTTTTGATAATAAAAATCCTTATGAAGAAAGGTTAGAATTATCAATAATTATGAGTGATTTAACAAAAGCTGACCCAGAATTATCAGAAAAATATGCAGTTATGAGAGAAGGACTTTATTTGTTAAATGAAGTAAAAGTAGATATTATAAAAAGAGCAATAGATCCTAAAGCAGCTGATAAAATTGGAGAAGGATTCTTTATTTCGTATGACTCATATAATCATAGTGAAATTATATTAAATTATTTAGCTAAAAAATGTATTAAAGAAATATTTGAAAAACATAATTTAGAAAAAGCATTACATAATGATTTTACATCACCAGAAGAAATTGATAAATCAGGATTAAATGTATATTTATTAAAAATAATTGGTATGTATGATCAAACATTAGCTTCATATACAGCAACTCATATAGAATTATTAAGTGATACTAGAGAAAAAATTAAAAAGATTCAAAGAACTTGGAAACAATATAAACATAAAGAAGAAGCAGAAAGATATAGAATAATGCTAGAGAGAGTTCATGAATATATGAAACAATTTAACTCAGCATTTGATGAAACATTCTTATTATATTATATAGGTAATGAATTAGGAATTTCAGATAAGATTGCTGAATATGATTGTGTAGATGAAGAACTATATGAATCAATAATGGATGATATAAGAACAAGTTCAGAAGAATATGTAGAGATAAATTTAGGAGACTTTAATGAAAGAGTTCACTATAATACAGTTGAAAAAATAATGAGAGAAACAATATTCGGAAAAAATTATGAACTTGAAGAAAATCCTGATGAACAAGACAAACCATCAAATAGTCCAAAAGTTATTACACTAAATTTTAAAAATAAAAAAAATTAGAATCAATTATATGATTCTTTTTTAATAAGAAAATTTGATATAATTAAATAGGAGTAATTTATGATAGAAAAAATAACAAATGAAGAATTAGAAAAATACGCATTAAAAGTAAAAAATGATTTCAAATATAGAAGTGCAGCAGAATTAATGGAATTAGCTCTTAAAAATAATCCGTTAAATAATGATATAGCAATGGTTTCTATGAAAATAAGTTTAATAGATATTACAAATGGAACAAACTTAAGCAGAAACTTAGGGAAAAATGGGGGATTATATAAATTATCTAAGAAAATAGTTGATTCTAATTTTGATGAAAGAGTTAAAAATGGTGATATAACTATAATTGAAGAACTAGCAAGATTTACAAAACAAGAATTCAATAAAAATTTATTTTCATTTATTACAAAGTATTGTTTATATCATAATTTTCATTGTTACAATAGAGATGATTATGCAATATATGATTCTGTTGTAAGTAAAAATTTACATAGATACATTAGTAAAGAAGATTATGAATCAATAACAGGAGAAAAACTTAATAAAAATTCATTTTTAAAGATGAAAGATAAATTCAATTATGAACTATATTTAAAAGTTATAGATAAAATATTAAAACAAAATAATATTACTGTTGATAAACCTCATAGAAAATTAGACTGGTTCATTTGGTATAAAAATAGATAAATGATATGATATAATAATTATGAAAAAAGAGGTAATAATGAAAGAAAAGAGATTTTATACTAAAAGTAATAGAGAGATTACTTATTATGGTAAAGAATATGGAGATTTAACAGTAAAAAACAACATATATTTAAATATAAAAACATTGAATGATTTATTTGAAAAACTATTATTATGCTATGCAAAAGAAACAGCATATCCATCTTGCCAAAAAGATTATGATTATAATAATGATCCGACTTATGGTCAATGTGCGATTACTGCGATGATAGTGAATGATATTTTTGGAGGAACAATTCATAGAATAAGAGTTAATGGTGGTACACATTATTTTAATATGATAGATAATCATTATATAGATTTAACAAGAGATCAATTTACATTATATGACATAGATATAAATTATGAACCAAATGATGAGATACCGCTTGAGTATTGTGGAAAAAATGAAGATACAAAATATAGGTATAATTTATTAAAAGAAAAATTAGAAATGTTAGAGGAAAACATATGATAGGAAAATTAAAAGAAATAGAATTAAGAACAGTATGGAAACATGAAGCGATGGATTTTACAAAATGGTTAGCAGAACCAGAAAATATTGCAGAATTAAACGAAATATTAGGTTTAACATTAACAGATATAATTGTTGAACAAACAGTAGGAAACTTGTTTTGTGATATTTATGCCACTGATGAATTAACAGGAGTAAAAGTAGTTATTGAAAATCAATTAGAACAGTCAAATCACGATCATTTAGGAAAAATAATTACTTATGCATCTGGATTAAATGCTGGAGTTATAGTATGGATAGTTAAAAAAGCAAGAGCAGAACATAGAAGTGCTATAGAATGGCTTAATAATAATACAGGCAATGATATTAACTTTTTTTTATTAGAAGTACATGCATATAAAATAAATGATTCTCTACCAGCTGCAAAATTTGAAATAATAGAACAACCAAATGATTTCATAAAAAATTATAAGTCACTTTTACCAACCTCAGAAAATAAAAGTAGTAGTGAAATTTTAGCTTTCTGGAATGAATTTAACGATTTAATAAGTGAAAGAGGAAATATTATCAGTAAAAGAAAAGCAACAACTAGAAGATGGTATGATGTATCAATCGGATCAAGCAAATCACATTTAACTATGGAACTTGTTAACAGAGAAAATTATGTTAGACTTGGCTTATATATGACAAACTATAAAGAATGGTTTGATAAATTGTATTTACATAAAGAAGAAATAGAACAAGAAATAGGATATAAACTTGATTGGAAAAGAGATTGTTCAGAAACTGTTAGTAGAGTAAGCTATAATTTAAAAGGATTAAATTATGAAAATAAAGAAAACTATAGTGAGATTATGAATCAAATGATAGATATTATCTTAAAAATGAAAACTGTATTTAAAAAGTATATGTAATTATATTATAGTATTAGAAGTATGATAAAATATTTATAGAAAAAGTGGAGGAAATATGGAAGACTATGAATTAATGTTAGAAGCTAAAAAATACATAAGTGAGTTATTTGCTGAAAAGAAAGGACTAAATGATGCTGTTATTGAACAAATGGCAGAATTTTATCTTGAAGGGTTAGAATCATTTGTGAATTTATCAACTATGACACCTGAGACTTTTGTAAGAGAAGAAGGAATAGCTAATAGAGCTTATAGTACTTATATGGCCCAACCAGAAGAAGACCCATATGGTTTGAGAGATAATCAAATTGATTTTGATATAGAAAGTAGAATGCTTGGTGAAAGAAACTATGGCTCAATTGGCAGAGATGAATATGGTTATGAAAATGAAGAATATAGCGAAGGAAGAAGTAGATAATTAAAAATATGAAAACAAAAAATAATGTAAGAATAATACCAATGTCACTTGAAAATGAAGAATTTGTTGGAAAAACAATAGAACAAGTTCAAAAAGAATTCGTTCTAGATACACTACCAATTAAAGAATCAGGCTGGTATTACTATGATAAAAGTGGACTAAATTCTGTACAAGGAGATCTCTTACTGTTTCAAATGAATAATTCTGTTGTTGCATCAGCAATATATAAAGATACAATTTCTTTTGATAAAAGAGCTAATGCTGAAAATGGAGGAGTAATTTCAGTTTATACTGATAGTATAAAAGTATTTAAACCAATTACAAAAGAAGAATTAAAAAAATATATTAAAAGTTTTAATAGTTTTAATAGTTTTACACAAACTAAACAAATATTTGACACAGATGAAGTTAATATAAAAGATTTATACATAAGATTTATGTTAAAATAATAGATATAAATGAGGTGAAGTATGAAGTTATTTAGAAAGGCAATATTAGTTATACATGGTTTTGCAGGAGGAGTTTATGACCAAGAATATCTAACACATAGATTAGAACTTGTAAGCAATTATGATGTGTTTACTTTTACATTACCTGGACATGATGGTGATTTTAAGCATAAAATAACATATAAAGATTGGATTAAAAAAGTTGATTCAGAAATGCAATTTCTAATTGATAATGGATATAAAACAATTTATGTCATAGGACACTCAATGGGAGGAGTTTTAGCATCTTATGTAGCTAGTAAGTATAAAGAAGTAAAAAAACTTGTTTTAGTAGCACCAGCTTTTAGAATATCAGGTTACGAACAAGAAAAAATAAATATTAATACTGCACTTACAGCAACGCCTAAAATATTTGAGGAATATGGAGCTAAACTAGTAGCAAATAGACTTTTAAAATTACCAGCTAATTGCTATTTAGAATTCTTTAAAATAGTAAAAGAATTACAAGACACTCCTAAAGATATTAAAATACCAACATTAATATTTAGAGGAAATAAAGACTTTATAGTTCCACAAGAAGCAGTAGAACATGTTTATAATGAAATACAAAATAGACATAAAAAAATAGTTTTATTAGATAAAACAACACATGATGTATTTAGAGAAAAACTTAAAGAAGAAGCAACAGATTTAATAATATCATTCTTTAAAGATTCATTTCCAATTGAAGCATTTGATGATTTAATAAAAGATGTTTATAATGAGTAAGAAAGTTTAAAAGTTCTTACTCTTTTATTTTAAAAATAAACTTGAATACTTTTCTTAAAAAATATACAATTGAAGTAGAAACTAAGAGGTGTATTATGAATAACAAAGATAAAATAATAAAATTAGAATTATTAGGAATAATATTATTAATTATTTCATTAATAACAGATGTTTTAGAATTAAAATCAATATCAGTTATTATAATAATAATGTCACCTTTAATTATTCCAGCAATTTATAAAGAAAAAGAAGAGAAGATTGAGAATGAAAATGTAAGAGTAATCAAATCAATAGAAGATATAGAAAAAGAATTATCAGAAAAGAAAAAAGTTAATAATGATAATTATACTAAGATATATAAACAATCAAAATATAAGAAACCACCTTTTTCATTATTAGAAACTAAAGAAAAAGAACCGTTAATAGATACTTGGAATATAGAATCAACAAAAGAGAGAATAAATACAGTATTTATAGAACATAAAATTCCAGCAGTAGTAGACAAAATAAATATGGGACCAAATTTCACACAGTATGAAATAAAACTAGAGAAAAATGTAAGATTAGATAAAATAGTTAATATAAAAAAAGAATTATCTTTTGCATCTGGAGATACAGATGCGATAATAGAAATTCCAATACCAGGAAAAAATACAATTGGAATAACTGTAAAAAATAAAGAACATTTTAAAGTATATTTAGAAACCTTATTAAAGAATATAAAGGAAACAGATGAACTATCATTTCCATTAGGATTTAATATGATTGGTGAAGATATATATTCATCACTACAAAAAGAAAATAGTTTTTTAATAACAGGCACAGTAGGAACAGGAAAAAGCATGTTCTTAAATGATATGTTAATAACATTTTTATACACTAAAACACCAGAAGAATTAAAAATAATACTTATAGATCCTAAAAGAGTGGAATTTAGTAATTATAATGATATACCACATTTATTAACACCGGTAGTAACAAATATAAATAATGCATTTAGAATATTAGAAAAATTAATAGTGGAAATAGAAGATAGATGTGATAAATTTAATAACATTAAAGTAAAAAATATTCAAAAATATAATGAACTTATCGAAGAAAAATTAAAAAAAGATTCAAAAAGTGAACTTAACAAAATGCCATATATATTAGTGGTTATAGATGAATTGAGTAATCTATTATTTGTAGATAAAACAAAATTTATTGAATTAATAACAAAAATATCAAGTATGTCAAGAACAACTGGTATATATTTAATAGCTACAACTAATCAACCTTATGCAGTAGAAAAAGAATTAAAAGAAGCATTACATTCAACAATTTCATTTAGTTTGACTGAATCACTTTATGCCACTAAAGTTGGAATATTAGATGCTAATAAATTACTTGGACCAGGAGAAATGATATATAGAACACAAAATAGTAATAAGCAACTTAGAATACAAGCACCATATATAAGTGATGAACAAATTGAAAATATTTTAAATAATATAAAAGAGAAAAATGGAATATCTAACTATTCAAACAAATACAAAGAAACTATTTATAGAGAAACGATAAATAATAATTCAAAAGACACACTTTATGATGAAATATTAAATTATGCAATTAGAATGGGTCAAATAAGTGCATCATTAATTCAAAGAAAATATTCTATTGGTTATAATAGAGCAGCAAGAATAATGGAACAATTTGAAGAACAAGGAATAGTAGGTCCAGCAAATGGTTCAAAACCAAGAGATGTGTTAATAAAATTGGAGGAGAATAATAATGAATAATTATATATGTAAAATAGCTACAATTGAAGAAATGAATATAAAATGGGATTATGAAATAAATAATCATCCAGATGATATATCATGGAAAGAATATAAAGTTAAATTTATAGAGAGTGCTAAAAAAGGACATAGAATTTCATATTATGGAATCCTAAATAATAAAATCATTTGTGAAGCAACTGCTATAATAAATAAAGAAGATGTAAAAGAATTAGAAGAAATATTTGATGGTAAAACAGCATATCTTTGTGCATTTAGAACTATTAAAGAAGAAGAAAATAAAGGATATTTTGGAAAATTATATAGATTTATGGAAGATGATTTAAAATCAAAAGGATACAACAGATTAGTTTTAGGAGTAGAACCATCTGAAGTAAGAAATATACAAATATATTTTAAAAAAGGATTCACTAATTATTTAAAATCAGATTTTGAAGAATATGGTAGAACAAGTATAGATAAAGAGCCTGAAAAAGTATTAGTTAACTATTATTACAAGAATATTTAGTTTGACAACTAAATAAATAAGATGTATAATTTAATCAGTTTTGTTGGCAAAGAGGTTAATTAAGTAGTGATATAGAAACTCTATACAGGAAATAATAGTCATTGACTGAGAGCTATTATAAGAACTATATTTATGAATTTCAGTAACTGAGCCAAATCGTGATGAGCGTTATTCTATAGAGTGCTAATTATTTAGAACAAAGGTGGTACCGCGGATTTAATAGTGATTCGTCCTTTATGGATGAACACTATTTTTTTATACATAAGAAAGGAAGTAAATATGAAAGAGAAATTAGAACAAATTAAAGAAAACAGTTTAAAAAAGATTAATGAAACTAAATCTTTAACAGAACTTCAAGAAGTAATGAAAGAACTTACTGGTAAAAAAAGTGAACTTACTGAAATAATGAAAACTATGGGTTCATTAAGTCCGGAAGAGAGAAGAGAAATTGGTATGCTTACTACTGAAATAAAAAAAGTAGTAGCTGAAGCTAATAAATCAAAAGAATATGAACTAATTTCATTACAAAGTGTATTAGATTCAAAAATAGATTTAACTCTTCCAGGTAAAGAAGTTAGTAAAGGAGCATTACATCCAGTTACTCAAATGTGTTATGACTTAAATCAAGCATTCTTATCACTTGGATTTGAAGTATATAGTGAAGATGATATTAGTAGTGAAAAATATGCATTCGATAATTTAAATTTCCCAGAAGATCATCCAGCTAGACAAACAATGGATACTTTCTGGTTAGAAGGAACAGAAGATAAGAATGGTACAGAAAGATTATGTTTAAGACCACACTTAACTGGTGGTAGTGTAAGATATCTACTTAAACATGGAGCACCTGCTAGATTTGTATATCCAGGTAGAGTATATAGAAATGAAAATACAGATGCAAGACATGAAAGAGCTTTCTTCCAATATGAAGCATTAATTGTTGATAAAAACATATCATTCTCAGAAGGAATTGTTATGATTCAAACAATACTTGAAAAAGTATTTGGTAGAAAAATAAATATCAGAATGAGAGAAGGATTTTTCCCATTTACAGAACCAGGATATGAAATAGATATGGAATGTCTAGTTTGTGGCGGAAAAGGTTGCAAAGTATGTAATCATAATGGATGGATTGAAGTTATGCCAGGTGGTGTAATTCATCCAAATGTACTAAAAAGTGCAGGATTAGATCCAGAAGAATGGACAGGTTTCTATATTAATATAGGCTTAGATAGACTAGTTATGATGAGATATGGAATAGATGATGTAAGATTATTCCATAGTGCAGATTTAAGATTCTTAAGTCAATTTAAATAAGGAGGTAATAAAATGAAAGTATCATTAAATTGGGTAAAAAAATATGTAGATTTACCAAAAGATATAACTACAAAACAAATGGCTAATGACTTAACATTAAGAACAGTTGAAGTAGAAGGATATGAAAATACAGAAGATAAATTTCATGACATTATAGTTGGAAAAATATTAGAAGTAAATGAACACCCAAATGCGGATAAGTTAAGAGTTTGTAAAGTTGACATTGGTGAAAGTGAACCAAAACAAATTGTATGTGGTGGCTCTAACTTATATCCAAATGAAATGGTTGTAGTATGCCGCCCAGGAGCAGAAGTGTTCTGGCATGGTGAAAGTGAACTTATGAAAATTAAAGATTCAAAAGTTCGTGGAGTTGACTCTTATGGTATGATTTGTGGAGCAGAAGAAGTATATTTAGAAAATATATTTCCACCACAAAATCCAGATGAAATAGTAGACTTAAAAGGTATAGATTGTTATCCAGGACAAAGTATAACAGAAATAATTAATATGAAAGATGTTGTACTTGAAATAGATAATAAATCACTTACAAATAGACCAGATTTATGGGGACATTATGGTATTGCAAGAGAATTATCAGCAATATATGATGTTGATTTAAAACCGATACCAGAAGTTAAAATAGATAATAATTTACCAAAATATGATGTTACTATTGAAGATGAAACTAAATGTCAAAGATATGTGGCAGTAGAAATAGAAAATGTATATGAAAAAAGAAGTCCATTATGGATGCAATCAGCATTAATTAAAGGTGGAATGAGACCTATTAATGCAATAGTTGATATTACAAATTATGTAATGTTAGCAGTAGGACAACCTTTACATGCATTTGATAGAACACATGTAGATGGAAATAAAATAGTAGTAAGAAATGCAAAAGAAAACGAAGAATTACTATTATTAGATAACAATAGTATTAAATTAACAACAAATGATTTAGTAATAAGCGATGTAAATTCAGCTATGGCACTTGCTGGTATAAAAGGTGGTAAAAAAGATTCAATATTACCTGAAACAAAAGGTGTATTATTAGAAGTAGCTAACTTTACAGCAAAAACAATAAGAAAATCTGGAAAAAGATTTGATGAAAAAACAGATGCATCAATAAGATATGAAAAAAATCTAGATACACAAAGAGTAGATGAGGGATTAAATCTAGCATTATCATTATTCAAAGAAATATTCCCAGAATCAAAAGTAGTAGCTTATAATGATGTATATCCAGTAAAAACAAAAAATGAAAAGATTAAAGTAACAGAAGAATTCTTAGATACAAGACTTGGTAAAAAAATAGAAAGAAAAACAATAACTAACTTATTAACAAGACTTGGATATGAAGTAACATTTAAAGATGAAACATACACAGTAATAGTTCCAACTTGGAGAAGTACTGGAGATGTATCATTAAAAGATGATGTAATGGGAGATATCGCTAGACTTTTAAGTTTCGAAAGTTTCGAAGCTAAACCATTAACAATAAGCTTTGATCATGCTGTATTACAAAATAAAGTATTACTTGAGACTAGATTAAAAGAATACTTATCAATTAGATGTGGATTTTATGAAATATTTACTCATCCTTGGATAAATGAAAAGTATATAGATGCAGCATCAATTGACAAAAATACAGAAGTTAGATTAGCAACACCACCATCACCAGAAGAAGCTTATTTAAGAAGCTCATTAGTTCCAGGTATGTTAGAAGCTATTTCAAAAAATCTAAGATATTTTGATAATTTCAGAATGTATGAAATGGCACAAGTATTCCTAAAAGGTGAATACCATGAATCAAGTGAAGATGAAACACTACCAATTCATAAAAAACTTTTAACTGGTGCAGTAGTTGGAAATAATCCAAAAGAAATATTCTATGAATTAAAAGGTGTAATTGAAAATATGGCTAGTTACACTCATATGAAAGATTTAACATTCACTACTGAATGTGAAAAACCATCATGGGCTGACATTAATGCTTACCTAGCAATTAAATTAAATGATGAAATTATTGGTTATATGGGATTACTTAGTGTTAAAGCTATGAATGATTCAAAAATAAAAAGAACAACAGTAGCTATATTTGAATTAGACAGTGATAAATTAATACCATTAGAATCTAGAACAAATAAATTCAAACATATTCCAGTATTACCATCAATAGAAAAAGACTTATCTTTAATAGTTGATGAAAATATAACATGGGCAGAAATGACAAAATATATCAAATCAAAAGTAAATGGTTTAAAATTCATAGAAGAATATAGAGGAAATCAAATACCTGAAGGTAAAAAATCAATTACATTAAGAATTACTATAGAAAATGAAAATACAACATTTACAAGTGAAGAAATTAATTCTAAATTAGAAGCTATTGTAAAAACACTAAATAAAATGTGCGGAGCTATACTTCGTGATGAATAATATAGACTACGATAGATTAAGAAATGACTTATTAAATTACTTTTATTCACTTGCTTTCACAGTAAATATGGCAGCTGTACTTGAATCAGATAGAGTTAAAAAAGCAAGCCCAAATGAATTAATAAACATAGCATTAGAAAACGGATTTAATTTAGAAGATTATACAATAAAAATATTAAAGTATTAAAAAAGACCTATTCAAAATTGAATAGGTTTTTAATTATCCAAATATTTCAATAGGAATATTATATATAACAGGAATAAATTGTATTATAGCGATAGTAATAACATATAAAATAAATATCATAGGTAACGAATATTTTTTATTTCGAAAATTAGAACTCAAATTATATAAGATAGTTGATATAGCAGCAACAATAGCGGTAAATAATGCTGTATATAATAAGAAATATATTGAATTACCAATAGCTTCACTCATAATAGGACTTTCAAGTATCTGCAATACAACTGGTACAGTTATTAACCCAAATCCAGTAGCACCATGTGATAATAAAAATATAAGACCGAAACCAGGAACACTAAGTCCAATAAACACTCCTGCAAAAAAGAATAAACAAGCAAAATAATATACAAAACTTTGCCCTTGAAAATTAGTAACACTAACAAGTCCTAACAATAAAACAGCAAATACAAACAAAACTCTACTTAACCAAACAGGATCAACACCACTTAATATACCATCTTTCTTTTCATAACTAGATCCTTCTAATCTACTAACAAGTAAATCTAATTCTTCAAGTGTTACATTTGGATTAGTTTCATAACATTTTCTTAATTTCTCTATATTTTTATCAAAACTACTATTCATCATATTCATACCTCATATTCTATAATAATTATAAAATAAAACTAATAAAATTAAAACAAGAAACATAACTTGATTTATATTATTAAATATGTTATTATGTTTTTTCACACAAAAAGGAGGTTAAATAAATGCAAACAATCGCAATAATTTTAAATATTGTAATAGTATTTCTAATAAAAGTATTTGATAATATAATTGGAACTAGTAAAACACTTTTAATACAAAAGAACAAATCAGTATTAGCATCATTTACAGTTATTATTAGTCAAATAATATTCTATAAACTAATAGATGTAGTAGATAATGATGGAGAATATATGATATATGTAGTAGCTATTGCAAGTGGTCTTGGTACATATTTAGCATTATTAATAAGTAATATATTTTCAAAAGAAAGAACATATGTAAATGTTATATTATCAGATAATAAAAAAGAAATGAAAAAACTAAGAGATTTTTTAAGAAGCAATAAAATAACAAACTTAACAACAGATGCATATACAAAAGATTGGAAAAAGACAATCGCAATCACAGCATATGCAGAAACTAAAAATGACAGTAAAAAAATAGATGAATTCATTTCTAATAGTGATAACAAATTCAAAAGAATAATTGAAATACAATAATTAATTCCTATATGTATGTTATAATAATCATAAGAAGGAATTAACAATGAAAATAAAAAGTGATAAATTAAAATTCAAATTAGAAGTGTTTACTATATTAATATCAATAATATTTATACTTTTACATTTATATAAAATAATATTTAAACATAATAAATTATCATTAGAAGTAGTATTAACCTTATTATTTTTTACAATAATAATTATTGTTTTAACTATAATATTAAATAATATTTATATAAAAATTTCAAATAATAAACTGTATATATCAACACTAAATATTTCAAAAAGAAAATTACAAAAAGACATAATTAATATAAAAGATATAGAAAAATATGGATTTACAAGTGATTTAAAACTTGGTAAGAATAAATATGATATAGCTTTATTAACCAAAAATAAAAAAATAATAATACCAGTAGATCAATTTAAGAATAAAGATATTATGAAATTATTAAATACTATTGAAGATAAAACTAATATAAAACCATATGGATTTGCTAAACATTTGAAAGAGAGAAAAAACTTATGAAAACAAATGCAATGAGAATACTAGATCAAAAGAAAATAAATTATAAAATTCATACTTACGAAAATGCAATAAGTGGTATAGAAGTAGCAGATACTTTAAATGAAGATTATGATAAAGTATTTAAAACATTAGTAACTGTATCAAATAATAAAATAAATTATGTATTCTTGGTTCCAGTTAACAGAGAATTAGATCTAAAAAAAGCAGCAAAATCAGTTAATGAAAAAAGTATAGAAATGTTAAAATCAGCAAATTTATTACCACTAACTGGATATATACATGGCGGATGTTCACCAATAGGTATGAAAAAACAATTTAAAACAATAATAGATATTTCTTCTTCAAATAAAGATAAAATATTTATAAGCGGTGGCAAAATAGGTTGTCAAATAGAAATAGAATTAAACGATTTAAGAAAAGCAATAGATTTTGAATTGCAAGATATAACAAAAGAAGATTAAATATTATTATGTATTTTTATATAAAAAAGATAATTCATACAATATTAGTAGGAAATATCTTTTTTTTACTTTACAATTTAATATAAATAGTTATATACTAAGTATGATAATTTTAGTTATCGAAAGGAGTATTATGATTGAATTAGTTGATATTTATTTTGAAAGAGATAATAAAATAATATTAAATAATATAAATTTAAAGTTACAAAAGAATAAGTTTTATTCCCTAACTGGACCTAATGGTAGTGGTAAAAGTACACTTGCAAAAGTCATAATGGGTTTAACTATACCAGATAAAGGTAAAATACTTTATAATGGTGAAGATATTACTAATAAGAGTATTGATGAAAGAGCTAAACTTGGTATAGGATTTGCATTTCAAACACCAGTATGTTTTAAAGGAATTACTGTTTATGACTTATTAAGTGTAGCATCTAATAAAAATATTACTAAAAAAGAAGCCTGTAATATTTTAAGTAGAGTTGGTTTATGTGCATTAGAATATATTGATAGAGAAGTTAATAAATCATTATCAGGTGGTGAGCTTAAAAGAATAGAAATAGCAACAGTAATCGCAAGAAATCCAAAGTTTGCTATATTTGATGAACCTGAAGCTGGAATAGATTTATGGAGTTTCAATAATTTAAATAAAGTATTTAAAAATATTCAAGAGAATAATGATGCGACTACTCTTGTAATATCACATCAAGAAAAAATACTTGATATATCTGATGAAATTATTCTTATGGAAAATGGTAAGATTAAAAAAGTTGGTTCTAAAAAGGAAGTTATGGACGGGCTTAATAGTAAACAATGTTGTAAAGTAGGTGATATGAATGAATAAGACAGAACTTGAACTATTATCTACAATAGGAGCAGGAGATTATTTAAATGCTACTGCATACAACATTAGAAAAGATGGAAAAGGTATTGAAAGAAAAATAAATGAATATGTAAATATTGAAAGTAAAGAAGAAGGAAAAGGCATTAACATATATGTAAAAGAAAATACACCTTTTGCAATAGTTGATATTCCAGTATTAATAACTGAAAGTGGTCTTACAGATGTAGTATATAATGATTTCTTTATTGGAAAGAATGCAACTGTTACAATAGTTGCTGGATGTGGAATTAATAACCCTCATCATAAAGATTCAAGACATGATGGTATACATAGATTCTTTATAGAAGATAATGCTTCTGTTACATATATAGAAAAACATTATGGAGAAGGTGTTGGAAGTGGTAAAAGAATACTTAATCCAACAACAGAAGTAACATTACATGATAATGCATTTATGACTATGGAAACAAGTCAAATAAAAGGTGTTGACGATACACATAGAGTAACAAAAGCAACTTTATCATCAGGTTCAACATTAATAATAAATGAAAAGATATTTACATCTAATAGTCAAAAAGCAACTACTTCATTTGACATAGAATTTAATGGTGATAATTCTAGTTCACATGTAACATCAAGAAGTGTAGCTGAAATGGATTCATATCAAGAATTTAATTCTAATATGACAGGGAATAGTTTATGTTATGGCCATGTTGAATGTGATGCTATTATAAAAGATAATGGTACTGTTAAATCAATACCACAAATATATGCTAAAAATGTAGATGCATCACTTGTACACGAAGCAACAATCGGAAAAATAGCTGGGGAACAATTTATTAAATTAATGTCACTAGGACTTTCTGCAAGCGAAGCAGAACAAACAATAATAAAAGGATTTTTGAAATAGTCTAACAATGTTAGACTATTTTATTTGAATATAAAAAAAATTTAAAAAGTCACTTACTAGTCACTTTACTTTTCGTATACTTATATTGTAAATTAAGAAAGGGAAGAAAATATGGAAATATTAAAAGTAGAAAATTTAACAAAAATATATGGTAAAGATAATAATAAAGTAGTAGCACTTGATAATGTATCATTTACTGTAGAAAAAGGTGAATTCGTTGCGATAGTTGGTGCCTCTGGTAGTGGTAAAAGTACGCTTTTACATCTAATTGGTGGAGTAGACACACCTACAAGTGGTAAAGTATTCATAGATGGACAAGAAATATATAAACTAAATAGTGACAAACTTGCTATATTTAGAAGAAGAGAAGTAGGACTTATTTATCAATTTTATAATTTAATACCAATTCTAACAGTTGAAGAAAATATAACACTTCCATTAGAATTAGATAATAAGAAGGTTGATAAATTTGAACTAAACGAATTAATTAAATTACTTGGATTAGAAAGAAGAAGAAATCATCTACCAAATGAACTTTCTGGTGGTCAACAACAAAGAACTTCAATCGGAAGAGCAATAATAACTAAACCAGCAATAATACTTGCTGATGAACCAACTGGAAACTTAGACTCAAAAGCTAGTGAAGAAGTAGTAACATTATTAAAGAAAATGAATAAAGACTATAAGCAAACAATAATAATGATTACACATAACCTTGAAATTGCATCTTATGCAGATAGAATTATTACTATAGAAGATGGAAAAATAGTTAAGGAGAAATAATTATGAATATCCTTAATAAATTAACAATAAAAAATTTAAAATTAAATAAAAAAAGAACAATAGTAACAATTATAGGAATAATTTTATCAGTAGCATTAATATGTGCAGTTGCGAGTATGGTATCTAGCTTCAGAGAGAGTTTAATTAAATATGAAATAAATAAAGATGGTAACTTTCATTATGCATTTAGTAATATAGATTCTACAAAATTAAAAGAAATGAAAAATAATAGAAATTTTGAAAAAGTCTATATAAGTAAAGATATAGGATATTTAAGATTAGATAATAGTAAAAATAAAGATAAACCTTATGCATATTTAATAGCTATGAACGAAGTAACTATGTCTAATGTATCTATTAATTTATTAGAAGGAAGATTCCCAACTAATGAAAATGAAATAATAATACCAAGACATTTAAAAACAAATGGAAGAGTTGATTATAAAGTTGGAGATACAATTACTTTATATTTAGGCGATAGAGTAAGTGGTGGATATACTCTTGGCCAAAATAATCTTTATAATGATGGTGAAGAAACATTTGAGATAAAAGACACTAAAACATTTAAAATAGTTGGTATATCTGAAAGACCAAGTACAATAATAGAAAGTTATTCAGCACCTGGTTACACATTTATTACATATCTAGATGAAAATGAAATAAATGGAACATATAATGTATATTTAAGATATACAAAAGAAGGATTAAAAAATAGATACAAAGTAACAGCTAATTTATTAAATTTAGATCCAGTAAAATATGAAAAATATATGGTTGATTTTGGATCATTAAAAGAAAAAGAAATTGATGAAATAGAAAAAGTAATAGTATCAACACCTCATATTATGAATGGATATTTAATAAGTTTAGAGACAATGAGCTTAAAAGATAGCACTATGAGAGTATTATACACATTATCTGCGATAGTAATAGTTATCATTATTGTGACATCTGTATATTGTATTAAAAATAGTTTTGATATATCTATAACAGAAAAGACTAAACAATATGGTATGTTTAGAAGCATAGGAGCTACATCAAAACAAATAAAGAAGAATGTTTTATATGAAGCATTTATACTTGGAATAATTGGTATACCTCTTGGTATATTATGTGGATTACTTGCTTCATGGATACTTATTAAAGTATGTAATTATTATTTATATGGTGCTTTAAATGGAATAACATTAGTATTTAATACAAGTCTTATATCAATATTAATATCAATATTACTTGGAAGTATAACAATATATTTTTCAGCATTAAAGAGTGCTAGAAGAGCATCTAAATTATCTCCAATGGTAGCTATAAGAAATAGTGAAGATATTAAAATAAAATCTAAAAAGTTAAGAACTCCTAAGTATATAAAATCATTATTTGGAGTAGGTGGAGTTATATCATATAAGAATTTAAAAAGAAATAAAAAGAAATATAGAACAACAGTTATATCAATAGTAGTATCAGTTTCAGTATTTATTGGACTTTATTATTTCATGAATATGGCATTTAGTATAGTAGATTTAGAAGTGGGAAAGTCTGATGTTAATATACAACTTATAATAGGTGATAATAGTAAAGATAAAGAAAACAACTTAAATAAAATAGAACAAATATTTAATCTTGATAATATAGAAAGAATAAGCTTTCAAAAAAGACTATTAGGTGAAATTATAGATAAAACACTTTACACAAAAGAATTTAATAAACTTGTTGGTACTAATGGTACAAAGATATCAATATTTGCAATAGGAGATTCAGAATATAAAACTTATGTTAAATCACTAGGATTAGATTATAATAATGTTAAAGATACAGGTATTCTTATCAATAATTCATTTGCTTATGATGAAGATAGTAAAAAAGATATAGAAATATCAGTACTAAATATTAAAAAGAATGACAAAGTTGATATAAAAATAAATAACATAATTCATCAAATAAAAATATCTGAAGTTACTAAAGAAAGACCATTTGGATTTAGTAATACATATAGTTCAGGATTTATAATAGTAAGTGATGAATATTTAAAAGAACTTGATAGTAATTTTAATTATGGCTGGATATTGATAAGAAGTAATAATGCCGATTTATTACAAAGTAATATTGAAAAGATATTAGGAGATATAGATTATAATTTAGATAATATTGATAAAAATTATAGAATTGTTAAAGGAGTTTATACTTTAATGGCAATATTCTTATATGGATTTATTACAGTAATTACTTTAATTGGTATTACAAATATATTTAATACAATAACAACTAATATAAATTTAAGAAGAGGAGAATTTGCAATATTAAAAAGTGTAGGAATGACATCACATGAATTTAATAGACTTATTAATTTAGAAACAGTATTCTATTCATTAAAATCATTATTAATAGGTATACCTTTAGGAGTAGGAATATCATATTTAATATATATAGCATTTTCAGAGGGAAGTAGAGAATTTCAATATGAATTTCCATTTGGAGGAGTATTTATAAGTATACTTGCAGTATTTATATTAGTTTTTATAATAATGAATTACTCTATAAAGAAAGTTAATAAACAAAATATAATTGAAGATATTCGTAATGAAAACATTTAAGGACTTTATTGTCCTTTTTTGATATAATTTAAAGAAAGGAGTATATATGAAAATATTATTAGTAGAAGACAATAAAAGTATAAGCGATAATTTAAAATATACATTTAATATGAATAATATAGATTTAGATGTAACAAATAATATTAAAAGTACAAAAGACTATTTAGAACATAATAAACCAAGTTTAATAATATTAGATGTTACTTTACCTGATGGTAATGGATTTGATTTATATAAAAATGAATTATCTAAAATGAATATACCTGTTATATTTTTAACAGCTTGTGATATTGAAGAAAATATAGTTTCAGCACTTAATATGGGAGCAAGTGATTATATAACTAAACCATTTAGACCATTAGAACTAATAGCCAGAATAAATAAAATATTACATAAAAAAACTATCAAAATTAAAGATATAACAATTGATATGAATAAAATGATAGTATCTAAAAATGATAACATAATTAATCTTACAACATTAGAATATAAAATATTAATTCTTCTTATAGAAAATATAAATAAAGTAGTAACAAGAGAAAGAATAATAGATAGTATTTGGGAATGGACTGGTAATGATGTTAATGACAACACTGTAACAGTTTATATGAAAAGAATAAGAGAAAAACTAAATAGTGATATAATAGTTACTATAAAAGGAATAGGTTATAGAATAGATGAAGAATAGAAGAATAAAAAAATATATAATATCATTTTTAATATTGTTAATAGCTAATGTTTTATTATTGTTTATAATAAATAAATATGAATACAAAACATATACAAATAATTATAATAATAAAATAAATATAATAATTAATAATATTAAAGAAAAGTATCCAGATATAAAAGAAAGTGATATTATTGAAATATTAAATACTGAAACTAATAATATAGATATATTAGATAAATATGGTATTAATGATAATAACGGAATAATTGAAAATGATAACTTTAATAAAAGAATAACAATTATATCTTTATTATTAACAATATTATTTGACATAATAATTATTTTAATATTTTATATGTATGATAAAAATAATTCTAAAAAAATAAATGAAATAACTAAAATGATATCAAAAATAAATAATAGACAATTTGATATAGATATAAATGATTTTAAAGAAGGGGAATTATCAATATTAAAAAATGAAATATCTAAAACAACTACAATGTTAAGACAAGTTGCTGACAATAGTATAAAAGATAAAATAAATCTAAAAGATTCTCTTGGAGATATATCTCACCAATTAAAAACACCTTTAACAAGTATAACAATAATGATAGATAATATATTAGATAATCCTAATATGGATGAAAAAACAAGAAAGACATTTCTTATAAATATAAAGCGAGAAATAATAAATATAAACTTTTTAGTAATGTCATTATTAAAATTATCAAAATTTGATGCTAATGTTGTTAAATTCAATAAAGAAGAAGTATATATTAAAGATATAATTAATGAAAGTATAAAAAATGTTTCAATGATAAAAGAATTAAAAAATATATCAATAAAAGTTTCAGGTGATGATAATATTAAATTGTTATGTGACTATAAATGGCAAGTGGAAAGTATAACAAATATATTAAAAAATTCAATTGAACACACTAATGAGTATGGAGTAGTAGAAATAAATTATAGTGAAAATAAATTATATACAAGAATACTCATTAAGGATAATGGAAAAGGAATAGATAATGAAGATTTACCACATATATTTGATAGATTCTATAAAGGAAAAAATGGTAGTGAAGATAGTATAGGAATAGGACTTTCTTTATCAAAAACAATTATTGAAAAAGAAGGCGGAAGTATAACTGCAAAAAGTACTCCAAATATTGGTACAGTTTTCACAATCAAATATTTAAAATAACTAAATAATTATTGAAATTTAATAATAAATACTTTAAAATGTATATTGTAGGAAGGAGATTTATTATGAAGAAGATTGCTGTTATCGTTTTAATGTTGCTTTCAATCATTATTCCAGTTAAAGCTTTTGCTGCTGAACAATACAGTACTTTAAACCTTGAACAAACTTTAGAAGAAGAAGGAATTAAAGCTAAATTTGAAAATTACAAAGAAACTGATGATCAAATTACAATCTATTTATTTAGAGGAAAGGGATGTGCATATTGTAGAAAATTCTTAGAATTCTTAAATGGAATTACAGAAGAATATGGAAAATACTTCAAATTAGTTTCATTTGAAACTTGGTATAATGAAGAAAATTCTAACTTATTAAGTGAAATTTCTACATTTATGAATGAACCAGCAAGCGGAGTTCCTTATATAATTATAGGAGATAAAGTTTTTGGAGGATATACTGAATCTTATGATGAAAGTATTAAATCAGCTATCAAGACTTTATATGATGCAGATGATAAATATGATGTATTTGAAGAATATGAATACAGTAAAAAATGGGATAAGATTTTAAATCCATCTAATTTTACAGTTATCATTTGGACAATTTGTTTAGTAGTTGCTTCAACAGTAGTTATTGTATTAACAAATAGATGTAATACTAAGAAAATAGTTGCTGCTATTGAAAATAGTAAAAAAACAACTGTTGCTCATGAAGAAGTAAAAGAAACAAAAGTAAACAATAATAACAAAACAAAAAAGAAATAACATTATATAAATAAATGTATTAAATATAAATCTGTCATTTTTTGACAGATTTTTAGTTGTAAAAATTTCATAAAAAAGAAGTGTTTCATCATTTTATTTCGAATAATAATATTAGGAGGAAAATAAAATGATAGAAGAAATAAGAAAAAAAGAAATAACTGCTATGAATGATAAAATGTTTAAGAACATTATGAAAACAGATAGTGGACAAAGATTATTAAAGGGAATTATAGAGGGTACAATTGGTGAAAAAGTAGATGAAATGATAATACTTAATCCAGAACTTAAAGTGCCAAATAAATATATAAAAGGTAAGAATGTAGATCTTTTTGTGAAGAGTAATGATCAAAGAATATTTATAGAAGTGAATAATTATTATAATGATAATGTAAAAATAAGAAATTTTTCATATATAGCAAATCAATATTCTAATGATTATAAAGTTGGTAGTAAATTACAAGAAGCAGTATTTTATTATCAGATAAATATAAATAAGAAATGTGATTATGAAGAATTAAGTGATGAATATTATGTACAATCTAATAAAAGAAAATATATTAAAAACTTAAAAATAATAGAATACAATATGGAAAAAATATTATGTGAATGTTATAATGGAGATATAAGTGATAAACTGTATTTATATTTATCGATGATAATAGCTAACTCGAAAGAGAGAAGAGAAATCATTAGGAATAATGGGGATGAAATTATGGAAGATTTTAGTGAAAAATTAATGAATATGAATGAAGACGAATACTATAAAGGTTGGCTTAGTTTAGAAGAAGACAATGCATTAATGGATAAGATAGAAGGCATTGAAATTGGAAAAGAAAAAGGAAAAGAAGAAGCAAATCTTTCCATAGCTAAAAAGATGCTTGAAGAAAATGAGCCTATAGAAAAAATATCTAAATTTACTGGATTACCAATAAAAGAAATAGAAAAGTTAAAGTAATTAATATTTAAGTAGATTTAAATCTACTTTTTATTTTATAATTATATTATGACAAATGAAGAAAGAAACAATTTAATAATGAGTAAACTTAGTATTTATCTAAATAATTATAGTGATTATATAACAAAAGAAATGATAGATAATATTAAGAAAGAATTTGGTTTTAATGATTTAGAAACATTCAAAATAATATTAACTAGTTTACTTGAAATAACAGATAAAGAACTTATACATGAATTTGATAAGATTGTTTTTGAATTAGATAATAATAAATATGAAAATAATCTATATTATAAAAATATTAGTTTTAGGAATATAAAATCAAATAAATGGAGTTTTAAATATGAGAGTTATAAGCCATATGAAGCTTTTGTATTTAATGATTTAAGAAGTATCAATAATAAACTATATCCATGTATAGGATACTTCAAAGAAGAATATAAGTATCCAGTTGTTCTTGAAAATAATAGGGAATGGATGCTTATAACACCAAATGAAATTGAAACAATGGAAAAACCAATAAATGAAGCAACAGGTAATGTGCTTACATATGGACTTGGTCTTGGATATTATGCATATATGGTATCAATGAAAGAAGATGTTAAAACAGTAACTATCATTGAAAAAGATAAAGAAATAATAGAACTTTTCAACAAATATATATTGCCTCAATTTAAATATAAAGATAAAATAAAAATAATAAATATGGATGCATTTGAATATTTTATAAAAGATATTTATTATGACTTTGTATTTGTAGACATATGGCATGATCCGAGTGATGGTATTGATTTATACTTAAAATTCAAAAGTTTAGAAAAGAAAAATATTAAATATTCATATTGGATAGAAGATACAATAAAATGTTATATTGAATAAAATATATAAGGAGGAAAAATGAAAAGATATAAAAGCACGAAAATAGCTAGTATTTTAGGTATGATAGGTAATGTATTTTTATTAATAATAAAAGGATTAATTGGTTATATAACTAATAGTCAAGCAATGATAGCTGATGCTTTTAATAGTGCAGGTGATATATTTTCTTCAATTATGACATTCGTGGGAAATAAAATATCAAGTATTCCAAAAGATGATGATCATAACTTAGGACATGGTAAAGCAGAATACATTTATTCAATGTTAATAAGTATATCTATGATACTTATATCATTAGTTGTATTTAGAAATTCATTATCAACATTATTCAATAATACAAAATATGATTTTAATATATGGTTAATCATTGTATGTATAACAACAATAATAATTAAATTATCATTATTTATATATACAAATCATTTATCAAAAAAATATAATAATTTACTTATAAAAGCAAATTCAAAAGATCATATAATAGATGCAGTAATAACAACATTAAACTTAACATCTTGTATATTATCAACTAAAAATATATATTTTTTAGATGGTATTGTTGGAATAATAATTTCTATATGGATATTAATATCAGCAATAAAAATATTTATTGAAAGTTATGATGTTCTTATGGATAAATCAATAGATGAAGAAACTAAAAATGAAGTAATTGAAATAATTAAACAACACAAAGAAGTTATAAAAATAAACCATTTTAACTCAACACCAGTTGGTTATAAATATCAAATATCATTTACAATATTTGTAGATGGAAATCTAAAGACTTATGAAAGTCATGAAATAGCAAATCATTTAGAAAAAGAAATATTAAATAAAATAGATGAGATTTACTTAGTAGTTATACATGTAAATCCTATGTAGGAGAATTATGACAAAAGAAGAAGTATATGAAAAATTAAATGAATTAAATATAGAATACAGAGTAATAAATCATAAAGCGGTATTTACTATGGAAGATGTAATAAATGAAAATCTAGAACCATTTGAAAATATAGTTAAAAATATATTTATAAGAGATGATAAAAAAAGAAATTATTATTTAGTATTAGTTTCACATAACAAAAAAGTTAATTTGAAGGAATTAGGAAACAAACTTAACAGTAGGCCTTTAACATTCGCAAGTGAAGAAGACTTATATAAGTACTTAGGACTTACAAAAGGATCAGTATCTCCGCTTGGAATATTAAATGATAAAGATCATATTGTTACTATAATAATAGACGAAGATATAAAGAATATTTCAGAAATAGGAGTACACCCTAATGTAAATACAGCAACAGTATTTTTAAAACCAAAAGATTTAGAAATAATATTTAAAAATAATAAATATGAATACATAGAATTATAGTTAAGTAAGCATAATAATAATGGTGATCAATATAAAAAAGAATATCATAAAATTATTATTTATGCTTACTATTTTTTTTACCTTTAATACAGATAAAATAGATTCAAATAGTGATAAAATATTATATTATGATAAAAATAATTTAAACTATATTGACACCTTCAAAATATATTTTAAAGATACTAATTCATATAGTCTAAATAATTCATTAAAGAAAACTAATATACAAGTAATAAGTTATACAATAGATAATAAAAAATATTATGCTAGAAATATAGAAGAATTAATTAAACAGTATACTAAAAACTTAAATAATGAATTAAAAGTATACTATGATATTAATGGTGTTAAGATAGATAGTATTACAGCTATATGTAAAGTATATGATTTAATAAAACTAGAGAAACTTGAAAGAATATACTAATTTTGATATTATTAACATATATAATAGAGGTGAAATATGAAAAAAACTTTATTGTTATTAATATCATTTTTTATGTTTATAACTTTTACAAATGCTAGTGAAACAGTAGGATGCACAATTCAAAAAGAAACTAATAATCTTATTGATTATAAAAAAGGAGATATAGTTGAAGTAAATGTAGTAACAGATTTTTATAGTGAATTTGGAACACTAGATAAAGCAAAAATTCAATTATATTATAATCCATATGTATTTGAATTATTATCTGATTATAATGATGAAAGTGTTTATCTAGAAGAAGGATATAAAATAAGTGAGTTTAATACATATTCATCAATAATAAATTTTGAAATTAAAAATGTAACAGGTAAAAATATGCTTGTTAATGGAGCAGATATATTAATAAGTAAATTAAAGTTTAAAGTTAAAGATGATGCTCCACATGGTCAAACAACAATTGAATTAATAGATAATAGTGAATTTTATATAAAAGGAAGTAGTGAATCATTTGATTGTTTTAATAGTAAATTAATTTATAACATTACAGATACACCTAGTAATAAAATAGATTCAACATTATCTTTTATAAAAGACAAATCAAGTTATTTAATAGGAAAATATAATCCAAATACAACAACATATCAAATAGATACTTATAATAGTGAATTAGAACTAGATACATATTGTTCATCATCTGAATGTTCAACTGAAATAAGTGGCTGTACTGATTCAGTTTGTAAATTTAAAGAAGGTCAAAATAAAATAACAATAACAAATACAGTAGAAAATTCAAAAACAACCTATACATTAAATATAAATTATATAAAAGAATCAGATGTAGAATATAAATTTCCTAGTTTAAAAAAATTATCTGTTGAAAACTTTAAATTTTTAGAAGAATTTAATCCAGATACATTTAATTATCATTTAGTAGTACCAAGCACTGTTGATAGTTTGTTAATAGATTATGATGCTGATAACGATGTAACAGTAGAAATAATAGGAAATGAAAACTTTAAAACAGGTGAAAATATAGTAAGAATTAAAACTAAAAATGAAAGTGATGAAGCAAATTATTATATAGTTGTTACAAAAGCAGAAAAAGAAGAAGATAGTAAAATACCTGTTATAGACAAAGAAGAAGAAAAACCACAAGAAGAAGTTAAAAAAGTAAATAATAAATATATATTAATAGGTTTATTTTCAATACTTATTGTTTTAGGATATATTTTATATGATACTTTTTATACTAAAAAAGAAAAAGAAATTAAAGAAGAAAACATTACTAATAATGAAGAAATAAGTGATAAAGAAGAAAATGAAGTAAATAAAACTGATGATGAAGAGTGATAGTTATATCTATCACTTTTTATAAATCAAAATTATATGTTATAATTAATTAGAGGTTGCATTATGAAAAAGTTCCATAGTTTAGTATTCTATTTAAAAAATAAAAATAAGAAATTATATATTAATACAATAAAAAATGATTACATAGAGCCTATATGTAAATACTTTAATCATAAAGTTGATAAAGTAACACTAGATAATGAAAACTCAGAAAAAGAATATGATTATAATAGTTTATCACTTAATGATTTTTACATAGATTTAAATAATGAATCTATACAATTTCTAACATTTTTTTCAAATGAAACAACTAATGATGAACCAATATTTCTAATAAAATTCAACTCTGAATATAATCAATTAGAAATAAGAATTGATTATGAAAATATAGATATAAGTATAGAAGAATATAAAAAGATTGTTGATGTATTAAATAATAATTTGGAATTAAGATACTCATTTTTATATGATTATAATGATAAATGGGATGTTCTATATTTAAGCGGTATAGAATGTGGAATTATGACTTTTAAAAGAAGAAAGTTAATTAAAGAAATTAAACATCATAATTCCGAAGATTTTTTCAATAGTATAATTCATATATTTTCATTAAATTATATCAATATAGATATTTTATCAAAAGATAAATTAAATGCAATCATTGATATTGTAGGTGAAGGTAATTATTATTTATATAATAAAAAGGGTATTATATTTAAATGCGGCAATCACTTTATAAAAAGAAGAATTAATAAATTATTAAAATAAAAAATTATTTGTAATAGAGAGCGATAATTAATTTTATTATCGCTTTTATTTTAATTTAAATTATTATATAATTAAAATGGTGATTATATGAAAAAAGATTATATTATAGATGGTAATGAGGCATGTGCACTTGGGGCATATTTATTTAGTGAAATATGTGGTATTTATCCAATTACACCAGCTAGTCCAATGGCAACTTTAACTGATAAGTGGAGTGCGGCAGGTAAAAAGAATCTGTTTAATGATACAGTTAAAGTAGTAGAAATGCAAAGCGAAGCAGGAGCAGCAGCAGTAACACATGGAGCATTACAAGCAGGATGTCTAGGTACAACATTTACTGCATCACAAGGTTTACTTTTAATGATACCAACAATGTATAAAATGGCAGGAGAGATGTTACCAGGAGTTATTCATGTAGCAGCAAGAAGTTTAGCAACTCATGCATTATCAATATTTGGTGACCATCAAGATATTTATGCTACAAGAAGTACAGGTTTTTGTATGTTATCTTCTTCATCAGTAGAAGAAGCATATTATATGAGTATTATTTCTCATTTAAGTGCTATTGAAGGAAGTTTACCTTTCTTACATTTCTTTGATGGATTTAGAACAAGCCATGAACTTAATAAAGTATCACTTGTAGATGAAGAAGAAATAAGAAAATTAATAGATTATAAAAAAGTATATGAATTTAAAAATAGAGCATTAAATATAGGAAAAGAAATAACAAGAGGTACATCTGAAACAGGTGATGTTTATTTTCAAAATACAGAAGTAAGAAATAAATATTATAATGATATCCCAAATATTGTAAAAAAATATATGGATAAAATTAATACACTAGCATTTACAGACTATAAACCATTTAATTATTATGGTAAAAAAGATGCAACTCATGTAATCGTAGCTATGGGAAGTGTATGTTCTACAATTAAAACAGTAGTTGATATTTTAAATAAAAAAGGATATAAAGTTGGTATGATAGAAGTTCATCTTTACAGACCATTTAGTACTAAATATCTTTTAGATGTACTTCCAAAAACAGTTGATACAATAGCTGTACTTGATAGAACAAAAGAACCTGGCAGTACAGGTGAACCATTATATTTAGATGTAATGGAAGCATTAAAAAAGAAAAATATAAACATTTACGGTGGTATATATGGTTTATCATCAAAAGATGTACCACTTAAAGATATAAATGCAGTATTTAAAAATATATTAAGTGATAATCCTAAAAATAATTTCACAATTGGTATAAAAGACGATGTAACTCATTTAAGCTTAGAACCAGAAGAAATAGAATATGATAGTGATTATCAAGAAATAAAAGTATATGGATTTGGTTCGGATGGTATGGTAGGAGCATCTAAAAACTTTATTAAAGTTTTAGGCGAAATAAAAGAAAACTATGTTCAAGGATACTTCGAATATGATTCTAAAAAGAGTGGTGGAACAACTATATCACATTTAAGAGTTGGACCTTCTAAAATAGAAGCACCGTATTTCCTAACTTCACCAGATTTTGTAGTAGTATCAAAAGATGTATATTTAAATAATTACTATTTATTAAAAGATATAAAACAAAATGGTACACTTTTAATTTCAAGTGATAAAACTGATGAAGAATTAAATAAATTGATAAACAATGATAATAAAAAAGAAATAATAAATAAAAATATAAAAGTATATATTGCATCATTAGATGAACTAAATAAAAAATATAATCTACATGGAAAAATAAATAATATTATTTGTACATATATGTTAAAAATATCAGGATATGGTAGAAATGAAATAGAATTATTTAAAAAATTAGTTTCAAAAACATATAGTAGTAAAGGTAAAGAAGTAGTTGATAATAATATAAATGCAATAGATGAATCACTTAAATATTTAGAAGTTATTGACAATAAAATATTTACACTTGAAAGTGAAAATAATAATGTAAAAGACTTTACAAACGAAATATTAAAACTTAGAGGCAATATGCTTAATGTTTCTGACTTTATTGGCCATGAAGATGGAACTTTTGAGGGTGGAACAGCTAAAAGTGATAAGAGAAAAATTAGTCCATTTGTGCCAAAGTGGTGTAAAGAAAATTGTATAGAATGTAATCAATGTTCATTCGTGTGTCCTCATGCTTGTATAAGACCATTCTCACTTACAGATAATGAGTTAATACTTGCTCATATAGATAAAGATGAAACAATTAAAAGTTTAGGAGAAGACAATAAAAACTTCTATATTTCAGTTTCAGAAGCTAATTGTACAGGTTGTGGACTTTGTATGAAAGCTTGTCCTGGTAAGAATCAAGAAAAAGCACTTACAAGTGGAAAGTATAGTGAAAGACTAGATAATATAAGTGATTATTTATTTAACAATGTTGAAAATGATACACCATTTAATAAATATACAGTTAAAGGTATAGGATTTAAAAAGCCATACTTTGAATTTAGCGGTGCTTGTGCTGGTTGTGGAGAAGCAGCTTATATAAAATTATTAACAGAACTATATGGTAAAAATATGGTAATTGCTAATGCAACTGGATGTTCTTCAATATATGGAGGAAGTCTTCCTTTAACACCATATAAAATTCCATGGATGAATTCATTATTTGAAGATAATGCTGAATTTGGTTTTGGATTACATATGTCTTATAAAAAAATGAGAGAAAGAATAAAAGATATAATGTTTCAAACAAGAGATATAGTTTCTCCTGAAATAAAAGCTACATTCAAATTGTGGATAGATAATATGGAAGATGATGACTTAACTCTTGCAATTAAGAACAAATTAGAAACAGCAGAAATCCCAAATGAATTAAGAGAACTATTAGATTATATTCCATCAAGAAAAGTATGGATACTTGGAGGAGACGGATGGGCTTATGATATCGGATATGGAGGACTAGATCATATCCTTCATAGTAATGAAGATATCAACATAATGGTACTTGATACAGAAGTTTATTCAAATACAGGTGGACAAAAGTCAAAATCAACAAGAATGGGAGGAGTAGCAGAATTCTCATCAAATGGTAAACATGAAAACAAAAAAGACCTATTCAAAATAGCAATGAGTATTCCAAATGTTTATGTAGCTTCAATCTCACTTGGAGCAAATATGATGCAAACATTAAAAGTATTAAAAGAAGCATACGAACATAATGGACCATCATTAATAATTGCTTATAGTCCATGTATTGAACAAGGAATAATAGGTGGACTTAGTAATTCACTTGATGAACAAAAACTATTAGTTGAAGTAGGATATAATCTACTTATGAGATATAATCCAGAATCAGATACTTTAACAGTAGATTCAAAAGAACCAGATTTTACAAATTATGATTCTGTATTTAGAAGCGAATTAAGATATAAAAATTTAGAAGTTAAAAATGAAAACGAATATCAAGAACTATATGAATTAAATAAAAATTATGCTCTTGAAAGATATAACTATTTCAAAGATTTAGAGAACAAACAAAAATGATATATGAATTTGATATAAACCAAAGAGCATTTAATGCAATTAAAAGTAGAACAAAAAGAGTAGAAATAAGATGTACAAAAATAGGTAAAAATCATTTTGATTATAGTGTATTAAAACCAAATGATTATATAATCTTTGAATCAAATAATGAAAAAATAAAATGCTTAGTTGAAGAAATAAATTGGTATAAAAGTATTGAAGAATTATTAATTCAAGAAGGTACAAGATATACCTTATCTTCAACTAACGATTTTAATGAAGGAATTAAATCAATAAATAGTTTAGATGGTTATAAAGAGTCTATAAAAATAAATGGGATATATGCAATACATATAAAATATTTAGAGTAAAGAATAAAATGGAGAATGAAGTATGAATAAAAAAGGTTTTACATTAGTTGAATTATTAGCTGTAATAGCAATATTAGCATTACTTGTAATAATAGCTTTACCAAATGTTCTTGAAATGTTTAATAAAGCAAAGAAAGAGTTATTTTTAACAGAAGTTAAAACCATATATAAAGAAGTATCTAAAAAATATATTTCTGAAAATATGAAAGGGAATAAAATAGATAAAGTAACTAACAATAAAAATAAGCTAAGTATTGAATCTAATAATTTAAAATATAATATTAAATTAGACGAAAAAGGTAAGATTAAAAAGTTTCAGGTGACTGATGGTACATATTGCTTAAGCGGGAAGTTTGACTCGTTAGAGAAACTATCGATTGATAAAATAACAGATGGTGATTGTGAAAATACAAATAAAAAAGTACCAAAGCCCATATATTGCGAATTTGATGGTGAACTTATTCAAGGTGCAGAATATGTTAATGGCCAATATACATATAGGTACAGAGAAGATGGTGACACACCTAGAATATCATCTTTATCTGTCGGATCATTAAAATGGAAAAATATGATCAATGATGGTTGGGGAGTACAACTTACTGATAAAAATTCTAGTAATTCTGTAAGTACTGAGTTATGTACATATATAAATGATAAACCAGTAATATCTATGTCTCAAATGTTTAGCCATAGCAATGCTTTAAATATAGATTTAAGCAGTTTTAATACTACTAATGTCATAGATATGAGCTATATGTTTTTAAATATAAGTACTAATACATTAGATATAAGTAATTTTGATACTAGTAATGTAGAAAATATGAAGGGTATGTTTGATAGAATTGAAGTTAACTCTTTAGATTTAAGTAGCTTTGATACATCCAATGTAACAAATATGAGTTATATGTTCATGAGCAGTAAATTTAATAATTTAAATTTGAAAAATTTAGATACTAGCGATGTGAAAGATATGAGTTATATGTTTTATGCGGTTTCTACCCATTCACTAGATTTAAGCAACTTAGATACTAGTAATGTTATAACTATGAAAGCTATGTTTTACATAGCTAATGTTGATGAATTAGATATAAGTAATTTTGATACAAGCAAAGTTACTAATATGAGAGATATGTTTTCTTTTAGTAAACCAACTAATCTTAATTTAAGTAGTTTTAATACAAGTAATGTTACAGATATGAGTGGCATGTTTAGCGGAAGCAAAGTTTTATTGCTTGACTTAAAGAATTTTGAAACTGGCAATGTAACCAATATGGATTGCATGTTTGAAAATAGTAGAGCAACTATGATAAATGTTAGTAGCTTTGATACAAGCAAAGTTACTAGTATGAGAAATATGTTTTTTAATCTTGTACTTTCTTCATTAGATTTAAGCAATTTTGACACTCATAATGTAAATAATATGAATTATATGTTTGCTCATAGTAAGAATATTAAAACTATATATTCAAGTAATAAATTTGATGTAAGCAATACCATAGAAGATAATAGAATGTTTTTAAATTGTAACTCATTAGTAGGAGAAAATGGTACAAAATATAATAGTGTTAATACTGGCAAACAATATGCTAGATTAGATGGAGGAACATCTTCACCAGGATATTTCTCACAAAGAAAATAGTGTAAATAAAAAATGCTGAGTTAATCAGCATTTTTATTATACTTAATTCCCTGATAAGAATTTCTTCTTGCCATTTCTTTATCTATATCATTTAATACACAGAATTTTTTAAATAACCATTTCGGTTCGATTGTAAGTTCTTTTATTGGATCTCCAGTTATTCTATTAACAACAATATCTTCTCTTAAATATTCAAGTTGATCACATACAATATCAATATATTCTTCTTTAGTAAGAACATGAAAATGAGTTAAATTATACATTTTTTCAAGTTCAGTTCCTTTTAGTATAAATAACATATGTATTTTAATACCTTGTATATCTAAATTAGAAACATATTTTATGGTTTCGATCATATCCTCTTTTGTTTCATAAGGAAGACCATTAATAATATGAACAACTACATTTATATTTCTTTTTCTAAGTTCGTTTATACACTCATTAAAACATTCAAGTGAGTGTCCTCTGTTAATTAATTTAGCAGTTTTTTCATGTATTGTTTGTAGGCCTATTTCAACAACTAAATCTGTTCTTTTTGAAAGTTCTTCTAAATAATCATATACTTCATCAGTTATACTATCAGGTCTTGTTGCTATATTAAGACCAATTACTCCATCAATGTTAAGAATACTTTCATAACATTCTTTTAATTTAGAAAGTGGAGCATATGTATTAGTATCTGCTTGAAAATAACCAATGTATTTACTATTTTTCCATTTCTTTTCCATAGTATTTTTAACTATATTAAATTGTTCAGTAAGAGATATACCTCTATTTTCACCACTACCATTTAAACAATAAATACATCCATTTCCATTCTTTTTATTAGGACATCCAAAACCTGCATTTAAACTAACTTTAAATACTTTAGAATTATATTTATTTCTATAATAATAATTTAATGTATAATATCTTTTATTATCAGAAGAATATTTAAATTTATTAATCATTTTGACTCCTTATAAACATAAAAAAGGACTGCCACCCCCTGTGGACAGTCCGGAAAAAAGAATAAAAAGGGGTTGGCTAGTGTGATACTAGCACCAATTCGCCTAATAGTGAATTGGTAAGTCTATATACTAATGTAAAACCACTATTTTGTCAAGTGAAATTAAACAAAAAGTATAAAAATTTTTAGTATCAAAATCCTAATTATATAAAAATTATAACACAGAAATATTAAAGTATGATATTATTATATTATGAATAAAGTAGATATGCTAAAAATTTCAAAAGCATTAATAAATGCATATTTAACAAATGGTGAAATTAATTTAGATGAAAAGCACTATTTTATGTTTTCTATTGCTAGTTTTTTAGTTTTAAAAGAACAAATAATTAAAAAAGATATAAATGATAGAAGTAACACAAAAATAATATATGATGAAAGTAGTGAATATACTCCAGCATTATTAACACAGTATAAGCATTTATTGCAAACACTAAGATATACAGTAGATGGTGAAAAAACATTAGAAGAAGCATATAAGACTGTTGAATTAGTAAATGGCTCTGATAATAATGAATTAAAAGAAGCTGTATGGTGTATAGATAGATTAAGAGATTCGTTTGCTCATGGAAAATATGATTTTGATTTAGACAGAAAAGTAATTAAAGTTGATAATAGATATTTCACTTATGAAAATGGTACAAGAATAGAACATATCTTTAAATGTGAAATAAATCCAGAATTATTAAATTGGCTTTATCAAAAAGTAAATGAAAAAGAAATTAATTATGTATTTGCTAATTTTAAAGATGGAAATTTATTTAAAATATATGATGAAGAATTAGCAAACTTTATATCAAAAAAACATTATTATAAAAGAAGAGAACAATTTGATGCTTTAGAAAAATTAGGAGAACCAAATACTTTTAAAAATAAAGATACTGATATAGCAAATAGAAATAAAGAAAGTGTTAAATTAAATAGTTCTAAAAAAGATGCAAAACTTGCATTAAAACAAACAGCTCAAACATTAGGATTTTCAAGTACAGAAAGTGATATTTTAACAATATTATTATATAATTATTTATTACTTTTATTATCAGATGATAAAAAAGAATACGATTATAGTCAATTGTCATTATTAGGAATAAATTATGAATTTAAAGAAATAACAGATTCACAGCAACTAAAAGATGATATTACAAATACTAGAAGTGGTATAAAGAAAGTATTAAAAAGATTCAATAAATCATTTGTAAAGATAGATGAACATGAAAGTACTAAAAGATATAGACAATTGTTTATAAAGACAATATCTGATTTACTAAAAGAACTAAAAAAAAGAAATGAAGCTGTTATAAGCAGAATAAGAAATGCAGTAATGCATGGTAATATAGAAAAAGAAGTAGAAACGAATAATATACACTTATTTGATGATGTAAGTGGTGAAGAACAATTTACTTGTATGACTAATAATCAAGGATTAATAGATTTGATAAATGAGTTAGAAAGTAACAAAAAATTAACATTTATAGAATTAATATATGAAATTCATAAATTACTAGTATCTTTTGAATTAGATGAAGAATTTATAACTAAAAGTTTAATGAATTTATATATGTGTGCTAAGTATGCTAAAGAAGATATTAGACAAGAAGATAATGTAGATGATATAATAAGGATGATAGAAATAAGAAGTGAAATAGAAAGACTACAATTAGAAAAAGCAAAAGCAGAATTAGAAATAGAAAGAAACACAGAAAGTGAAATAAGGAGGTAAGAAAGTATGATATGGTATGCAGTTGGAGGAGTAATAGTTATATTAATTGTTTATATAATAGTAACTTATAATAATTTTGTTAAAGCAAATATTAAGGTGGAAGAAGCATTTTCAACTATGGATGTATATTTAAAAAAGAGATGGGATTTAATTCCTAATTTAGTTGAAATAGTAAAAGGATATGCTAAACATGAAAAAGATACATTAAAAGAGATAACAGAATTAAGAAGTAAAACATATGACAAAATGAATACAAGTCAAAAAATAGATTTGAATAATAAAATGTCAGAAGGTATTAATAAATTAATGGTTATTTCTGAATCATATCCAGAACTTAAATCAAATGAAAATTTTATTACATTAAGTAATCAATTAATGAAAATAGAAGAAGACATAGCAAACTCTAGAAAATATTATAATGGTTCAGTAAAATTATTAAATATTAAAGTAAAAGTATTTCCAAGTAATGTAGTAGCTAAACTATTTGGATTTAAAGAACAAAAAATGTTTGAAGCATCAATCGAAGAGAGAAACGATGTTAAAATAAATATGTAGGTGGATAAAAATGATAAAAAAGATTATGAGTTTTATTTTTGCAATACTTATATCATTTGTATTTATCCCAAATAATATTGATGCAGATTCTATTTATGAATATACTATAAATAGTTATGATATAGATATTAATGTAAAAGAAGATAATACATTAAATATAACTGAGAGAATAGGAGTATATTTTAATGTAGAAAAGCATGGTATATTTAGAAAAATACCATTAACTAACAATATAGTAAGAAATGACGGAAGTACATCAAAAAATAGAGTTAAATTAACTAATATTAGAGTTAGTGATAATTATACAACTAGTTATAATAATGATGATAAAGTAATTAGAATAGGTAGTGAAGATACTACTTTAAGAGGTGAAAAAAATTATACAATTAGTTATTCATATGGTCTTGGAAAAGACCCTTTAAAAGATATAGATGAATTATATTATAATTTAATTGGTACAGAATGGGATACTACAATATCTAATGTTACATTTAAAATAACAATGCCAAAAGAATTTGATGAATCAAAACTTGGCTTCTCAAGTGGATATATGGGAACTATTGGAAGTGAACAAGTATCATATTATGTAGATGGAAATACAATAATAGGTGCTTATTATGGTACATTAAACCCAGGAGAAGCAATAACTGTAAGATTAGAATTACCTGAAGGATACTTCACATTTGAAGGAGTTAAATTAAACTTAAAAACATTATCTACAATAATATTGCCTATAATATTTGCCATAGTTTCATATTTAATATGGAAAAAATATGGAAAAGACGACCCTGTAATTGAAACTGTAGAATTTTATCCCCCAGAAGGATTTAATAGTTTAGAAGTAGGTTTCATATTTAAAGGTAATGCAAGTAATAAAGATATAACATCATTACTTATATATTTAGCAAATAAAGGGTATTTAAAAATAGAAGAATATCAAAAAGAATATTTAAAATACATGAAAGAATTCAAAGTTACTAAACTAAAAGAATATGATGGTAATAATGAAAATGAAAAAATGTTTATGGAAGGTTTATTTAAAAATAATAAAACAGAAGTAACATCAGAAGAACTATATAATAAATTCTATAAAACAACAGATAAAATATTAAAAAATATAAATAAAAAAGAAAATAAAAGAAAAATATTTGAAAAATCTTCTACAAATAAATCAATATATTTAATATTAATGTCAATAATAACTTTTTGTTTAATGACAATACCTCCGTTCATTTATTATGGAGATATGGAATTAATGGGAATTGCTATTTCGTTTACTGCAATAGGATACCCAATAGTAATAGCAATACTTGTTTCTGATCCAGTGATGTTAAATCCAGATAATTTAAAAGGAAGTTCAAAAGTAATAGATGTAATAATGGGAATTATATTTGGTGCTATTTTTATAGGTTTACCATTTATGTTAACGATATATCCTATAATATCAAATGAAAGTATTTTTATAATAAGTTATGTAGTGGGTGTAATTTCATTGTTTATATCAAATACATGTTTAGTTCATTTGAAAAAGAGAACTAAATATGGAAATGAAATGTTTGGAAAATTAAAAGGATTTAAATCATTCTTAGAAACAGCAGAAAAAGAAAAATTAGAAGCATTAGTTTTAGAAGATCCAACATATTTTTATAATATATTACCTTATACTTATGTACTTGGAGTATCAGATAAATGGATTAAAAAGTTTGAATCTATTTCTATGCAACCTCCAACTTGGTATGTCGGTGATAACTTTAGTATGAATACATTTGGTACTTTTATGAATAGTACAATGAGAACTGCAAGCTCTGCCTTAGGAAGCCCTACTAGTAGTGGAAGTGGCGGAGGCGGATCATCAGGCGGAGGTTCTGGTGGCGGAGGCGGAGGTTCTTGGTAACCTTAATAGAAACATCTCTTATGAGATGTTTTAAATTGTTAAAAATTATCTTCTAAAAAAATAAAAACTGTGATATAATATGTGAGATTTGTGTGGTGAACTATGAACGATTTAAGTATTATAAAAGGACTAGGTCCAAAAACAATTGAAACATTAAAAAATATAAATATAAATAATATAGAAGATTTGGTATATTATTACCCTTATAGACATGAAATAGTTAAACTAAATGATATAAAAGAAGCTGTTGATAAACAACCAGTAGTAATAGAATGTATAGTTGATTCAGTGCCACTGACAAGAAGATTTAGAGCAAATATGACTTCCCTTACTTTTAGAGCTATGTCTAACAAAAAAATGATAGCTGTTATGATATTTAATAGAGCATTTTTAAAAAGTCAAATAAGACCAGGACTTACAGTAACGGTAATAGGTAAATATGATGCTCTTAAAAATACAGTAATCGCATCAGATATAAAATTTGAAAAACTACAAACTGGGTCAATAATACCTGTATATCATTTAACAACTGGACTTACAAGTAAAGCATTAAAAAAATATATAGATGAAGCACTTACTAAATTTGATAATTATATAGATTATGTACCAGATTATTTAAATGAAAAATATAATTTAATATCAAAAAAATCAGCAGTTAATTTAATACATAATCCAAAGAATGAAGAAGAAGTTAAAAAAGCATTAATAAAATTAAAATATGAAGAACTATTTGAATTTATGTTTAAAATCAATTATCTAAAAGAAGTTAATAAAGAAAGTAAAATAGGTTATTTAAGAAATATAGATCCAGAAGATGTAAATGAATTTATAAGAAGTCTTCCTTTTGAATTAACAGCAGATCAAGATACAGCAATAGAAGAAATATATAAAGATATGACATCTAGTAAAAGAATGAATAGAATGCTTCAAGGAGATGTTGGTTCAGGAAAAACAATAGTATCAGTAATAGCTGCTTATATTAATCATTTAGCAAAATATCAAACAGCATTAATGGCACCAACAGAAGTATTAGCATATCAACATTATGAATCAATAAAAAATTTATTAGCAAGTACTAATATAAGAGTAGATATTCTTTCTGGAAGTATGAAAAAGAAAGAAAAAGAAGAAGTTGTAGAGAAACTAAAAGAAGGAAAAATAGATTTCATAATCGGTACACATGCTCTTTTAAGTGAAAATGTTGTATTTAAAAACTTGGGATTAGTAATAACAGATGAACAACATAGATTTGGTGTTAATCAAAGAGCAAGTTTAAAAAACAAAGGATTATTACCAGATGTACTTTATATGTCAGCAACACCAATACCAAGAACATTTGCATTAACAGTATATGGAGATATGGATATATCTAATATAAAAACAAAACCAAAAGGTAGAAAAGAAATAAAAACAATAATTAAATCAGAAAAAGAATTAGTACAAGTATATGATATGATGAAAAATGAAATTGATAATCATCATCAAGTATATATAGTTTCTCCATTAATAGAAGATTCAGAAGTAATTGATTTAACAACAGTAAATGAAATAAAAAGAAATATAGAATTATATTTTAATAAAACAGTTAAGTCAGCAATATTACATGGAAAATTATCAAAACAAGATAAAGATAAAATAATGGAAGAATTCAAAAGTGGTAAGATTGATGTTTTAATATCAACAACTGTTATTGAAGTAGGTATTGATGTTAAAAATGCTACAATGATGATAATATATGATGCTGAAAGATTTGGACTTGCAACACTTCATCAACTTAGAGGAAGAGTTGGAAGAAATGAATATGATTGTACTTGTATATTAATCGGAGATGAATCTTGTGAAAGATTAAAAGTATTATGTGAAAGTAATGATGGATTTTATATAACAGAAAAAGATTATGAAATGAGAGGCGAAGGTGACTTATTCGGAGTAAAACAAAGTGGAGATATGTCATTTAAAATAGCTAATCTGCATGAAGATATGAAAATACTTTTACAAGCGAGAGATGATTCAAAAGAATTTTTTAATCAAAATAAAGAGAATAATTTTGAAAATTATAAAGAATATGCTAAAATTATAAATGAGCTTACGAAGTTAGATTAAATTAAATAAAGGAGTGATAAGAAATGGGAAGAGCACATGAAGTAAGAGCAAAAGCAATGGCAGCAACAGCCGCTAAAAAATCTAAATTATATTCAATTTATGCAAAGGAAATTTACCAAGCAGCAAAAGGAAATCCAGACCCATCAAGTAACGATGTTCTAAGAAGAGTAATTGAAAAAGCTAAAAAAGAACAAGTACCAGCAGATGTTATTAATAGAAATATTGATAAAGTTAAAAAAGGAGTGGCAGAAGACTATCAAACTGTTGAATATGAAGCATTCGCACAAGGCGGAAGTTCATTAATTATCAAATGTTTAACAGATAATTCAAATAGAACAATTAGCTTTGTTAAAACAGTATTCAACAAATGCGGAGCTAAAATGGCAGGACAAGGAGCAGTAAGCTTTATGTATGACCACTTAGGAGTAGTTGGAATTAAAGGACACTCAGAAGAAGAAGTTATGGATGCACTTATCAATGCAGATGTTGATGCAAATGACATCGAAGTAGAAGAAGATGGAACAGTTGTTGTTTATACAGAAGTGTCAGATTTAAATAATGCTAAAAAAGCATTAGAAACAGCTTTCCCTGGTATAACATTTGAAGTAGATGAAATATCATATTTCTCAAAAGATACTGTTACACTTGAAGGAGAAGATAAAGAAAAATTTGAAAGATTACTTTCAATGTTAGATGAACTTGATGATGTAAGTAATGTTTATCACAATGTAGAATTATAATTATGAAATATCAAATAAAGTACTTTTATTTGATATTTTTTTATGTTATAATTTTGATAGAATTTTATACTATATAAAATTATAGTATTCGGATGGGAAGTGGACATATGTCACTATATAATATTGGAATGTTTATTTTAGCAAAAGCATCATGGATTATGAAACCATTATATACAATTTCATTATTCTTAGATGGTGTTATGTATTCAGTTGTTTCTTATGTATATAAAATATTTATGCTAATGTCACAAATTAAATTTAGTAGAATATTTGATATGATGGAGCCACTAATAGATAGAGTTAAAGCAGTAATTATAGTATTAGTATTATATAAACTCGGAAGATCTTTAATAGAATATATGATTAATCCAGCAAAAGCAACTGATGACAAGTCAGGAGGTGCCGCACTTGTTAAAAATTTATTTATAACAGCAGCATTATTAATCTTATATCCATTCTTATTTGGGGTTATGAATGATATAAGTTTATTAATTATTGGTTCAGAAGATGGTGATTATGAATACATTGGACAATTAGTTGATACAGTCGGTGGAAATGATGAAGGTTTACTTGCAAGATTTGTTTGGGGTTCATCAGGAGCCGCGAAGGATGTCGACATGGGGGAATGGTTAGCACATGAAACATTAACACTGTTCTTACATGATCAAGACTCAACTGGAAGCGGAATCACAACAACTTATGTTGATGAACATGCTTTAAAAATTAATGTAAAAGATGGTGCAACATACAATTTTACTGAAGCACATAATATAGTAGATGACATAGGTGTCAATGTAGAATACACTTTACCATTTGTAAGTTCAATTATGGGATTCTATTTAATATATAGTATTGCTAAAGTTGCAATAGAAATCGGTGTCAGAATGTTCAAATTGATAATTCTACAAATATTAGCACCACTTGCTATTGTAACAATAATTGATAAAGGAACTAGTTCAAAAACATTACAAACATTTTTACAAACATATATTTCAGTATTTTTAGAAGCTATAACAAGAATAGCTATTGTATATATTATAACAACATTTGTTGCAGCATTTATTGGAGATATAACTTCATACTTTGGCGATGTTGCATCAATTCAAGAAAGTCTTATTACAAGAGGACTTATATGTATAATCGTATTAGTTGCCGGATATAAAGTAATAGGAATTTTACCTAAATTTATAGATGAAGCTTTAGGAACAAAGATGGCAAGCTCAGCAGGCGGCGGCGGATTTGGAAAATTTGCTGCTGGACTTATCGGAGGAGCAATTGGAGGAGCCGTTGGACTAGGAAGCGGACTTGCAACAGGAATTGCAGGAGGAGCAGGATTTACTGGTACAATTGCTAATATGGTCGGAGGTGCTGCTGGTGGAGTTCGATCAGGAATAAAAGGTAAAAATATAGCGGAGTACTTTAGAAATCAAAGTGCTAATAGCCAAGCTAACAGAGATAGAGCACAAAGATTTGCTAGACAAGGTGGCGGACTTAGAATGCTTGGTCACAATATTGAAAAAGGACTTGGAATACCACAAAGACAAGCAATGAAAGCACAAAAAAATACAGATACAGCTACAGCATTGGATAATATGATGAAAGCAAGACAAGAAGCAATTTCAGAACTTGAAAATGATCAAGGTGTTAAATATGGAAATAGTGCTGACGAGTATGCAAATACTATGGTTGAAACAGATATGAATGTTGCTAGTGCTAAAGCAAGATGGGAGCGTACAAAAGATGCAAGTGATTATGTTGCTTACATTCAAGATAGAAACAAAGCTATAAAATCTTATAAATCAGAATACAATAAAGAACTATTTACTAACCAAAAAGTTAATGATAATAAAACAGTTAAAGAAGCAACTAAAGTATATGACAGAAGAAATACAAATGTTGATTATTCTTCTAAGAAAATTGCTGCGAAAAGTGATGAAGCTGGCAAAATAGTAAAAGAAGCAAAAGGAAGTTATCTTGGAAAAGCAAGTGATGCTTCAAATAAAGGTGCAAGTAGAAGAGCTAATAGGCAAAATATTTTCGGAGGAAAATAGCATAGATTTCAGAAAGGAAAAAGGAATATGAACAATTATTTGATACCTGCAAATAGTAAGAAAAGTCAATTAATATTCAATGTTTTTAGAATTATAGACTTAATAATATTACTTACAGGTGCTGTAATTACAACGATACTTATGTTTGTATTTAAGGGTGATTCTATAAAAGAATTAATGATAAAACTAGCCCCAGTTGGTATATGCTTATTCTTAGTTATGCCACTCCCTTTTTATCATAATGTTCTTGTATATTTACAAGAATTAACAACATTCTTTTTAAACCCTAGAAGATATTATTGGAGAGGATGGTGTGCTAGGTATGTTGGACAAGACGATGAGCAAAAAAAAGGTTGATACTAAAGCTCAAAAATATGCTGAAAATTGGTTACCAATTAGAGGTATTCAAAATGGAGAAATTATACTTGATAATGGATATAGAGTAACAGGAGTAAAGATAAGACCAAGAAATATATTTATTCTTGATTATGATTCTCAAAATAATGCAATATTTAATTTAAGAAGTTTTTATAATACATTAGATTATCAATTCTGGTTAATCGTATCAGATAGACCAGTTGATATTAATAATTATCTTGCACAATTGAAATTGTTATATAATTCAGTACAAGTTCAAGCTATTAGAAAACTTATAAGGGAAGATATCGATAAAGCTAACTTATTCATGAGTAAAGAGGTTAATGTTACTGATACAGAATACTTTATATTATTTAAGGATAAGAGACCAGAAATAATACAAAAGAGAATTCAAAATCTTGTTTCAGGTCTTGCTAATGCTGGACTTCAATCAGCTCAAACAAGTAATGATGATTTAAGAACATTATTAGATGGATTCTTAAATGGTGGTGACTCATATAATTTTGGGACGGTGATTAGTCAATGAGTGTAAGTTTTAAAAGTCAATTAGCTCCAAAGAGCTTAGAATTTAAATCATCAGAAATGATAATAAGTGATAAGTATTGTGCAATACTTACAATAATTAGTTATCCTAAATCAATTTCTGAAGGATATTTAGCTAACCTAACTCAAATGGGTGGAGTTAAAGTATGTATTAAACATATTCCTATTGCTTTCTCCGTATTGTCAAAAATGTTAAATAAAGAAATTGCTGATATGAAAGCAAGATATCAAAATGAACATGATCATACTATTCAAGAACAAATTAGACAAGATTATGAAAGTATTGATAATTTTATTCAAATGTTAACTGCTACTCAAGCAAGAATATTTGATTTCCAAATGCACTTATTTATTTCAGCAGATTCTCATGAAGAACTTGAAAATAAAAAAGTACAAGTTAAGAATTACTTAGATGCTATGGGAATGAAAGGATTAGTTCTTAGATTCGAACAAGAAAAGATACTTCAAAGTATGCTTCCAATATTCCCAGAAAATGATATAGAAGAAAGAGTTGGAACACCAATACCATCAGTTACAATTGCAGCAATGTATCCATTTGTATTTGATAGTATTAAAGACCCAGGACTTTCATGTCTACTTGGAGTAGATTACTCTGGTGGTGTAATATTATTTAATCAATTTTTATATCAAACTAAGAAAGAATTTAATAGAAATAATGCCAATATGATTATTCTTGGTACATCTGGTTCAGGTAAATCAACAGCTGCTAAAGTATTACTTAGAAGTAATATTAGAAACGGTCATAAGATTATCGCAATTGACCCTGAAGGTGAACTTGAAGAAATGACTAGACTATATGGTGGAGACTTCATCGACTTAGGTCGTGGTGGAGATTTTGGTATGATAAATCCACTTGAAGTAGTATTAGATGCTGATGAAGAAGAAATGGCTGAAGGAACTGGTTATGCAGTTTTAACAAGAACACTTCAAACATTAAAAGCATTTATGAAATATTATAGTCCAGATATTGAAGAAGATGTATTAACACTATTTAGTGAGGTTGTACAAGATACATATAGAAGATATAAAATAGATTATAATACTGATTTTGGAAAAATTACTTCCCATGAGTATCCAACATTTGATGATGTATATGCAACAATAAAAGGTAGACTTTTATCAATGACAGAACATACTCATGAAAGAGATATAATGGAAAGACTTGAGTTAAAGATTAGACCTTTAACAAAAGAATTAAGATATTATTTCACAGGTAAAACAACAATAGATACAGATGCTGATTTCATCGTATTTAATATAAGGGAACTTATGAATGCTGATAGTAATATCAGAAATGCATTGTTCTTCAATATTTTAAAATATGCATGGGGATTAACTCTTGATAGAGAAATAAATACAATATTAATGGTTGATGAAGCTCACATGCTTCTTGCAGATCAAAATACATTAGGCGCTGAATTCTTAGCAAGAATTCAAAGAAGAAGTCGTAAATATAACACAGGAACAATTATAATAACTCAACAACCAACAGACTTTGCAGCTCCAAATGTTGTTATTCACGGTAAAGCTATTTTTGATAATGCTTCTTACTATTTAATAATGGGACTTAGAAAACAAGCTGTAGATGATCTTGCAAAATTAGTTGATTTAAACGATCAAGAAAAAGATTCCATAAAGAGATATAGTCAAGGACAAGCATTATTTGTTTGTGGAAGCAGAAGAATGAGAATTAATGTAATTGCAACACAACAAGAATTAGAATCATTTGGTTCAGGTGGTGGACTATAGTTCTTTCACCTAAAGGATGTGAAGTATGGACAATAATAGTGATCAAAATTTAGAACAAAACAAGCAAAATATAAATCAAAGAAGAAATACTGGTGTAGTCGATAGATTAAACCAGTTTTCGTCTGGATTTAAATCTGGTTTAGGTCTTGGCGGTGAAAAAGGAACAAAAGATAGATTAAAAAACAGGGGTCAAAATGAACCAAGAGGGGTTAATAAAGAAAGTGGAAAATTAGACCAAAAAGAAGGATCAGACAAAAAAGGTGGACTTGAAAAGAAAAATGGTTTAAAGAAAAAAGATGAAAAGTCACAAGGAAAGGGTTTTGGCGATTTAAAATCAAAAATTTCGTCTAAATTAGGATCAGGAGCAGGTGCTGCTAGTGCAGCATTAAAAGCAAAAAGTTTAAAATTAAAATTATTAAAATTAAAAATAATAGGTATAGCAGCAGGAGTATTTTTAGGAATATTTATGATTGCATACCTTGTATTAGTAATTGATAACTTCTTTTCATCAATTGTTCTTAACTTTGGTGTGCCAGAGCAAAGAACAGATGAAGATGATTTAGAAGGTTTATATACTGATAGTAAATACATAAGAGATCCAGATACTGGTGAATTATATACATGGCCTGAATTAATACAAGTTTTAAATAATGATGAAAGTTGTAAAGCTGGATTCTTTCAAGGCATTTGGGAAGCATTATTTCCAGAGGGAAGTGATGAATTTAAAGATGTATGTCAATTGATGAGATACATTAAAAAGAAAACAAATGATTATGAAACTAAATATATGCATAAAGAGAAAAATGGACCAAATAAATTAGATAGAGGTCTTATAATTGGTACATTGTTTTTTGGATATGATTCACAAGCAACATATGATAATTATGAAACACCTCCAGCTAAAGAAGACGAAAAAGGAGATACATTTATCTCAGCAGCAGACCATTTTGAAGCATTAAAAAATGTAATTAAAGATGGAAAACTAACTAAACCTGATGTTAATAGAATAATTCAAAGTACAATATTTGAAGATGTTTACCCATCATTTACTTGGGAAATAAGGGAAGAATGGTCTATAACACAACAAAAATATATTAAAGTTGGATATTGTAATACTTCAGTAGTACAAAATTATGAATATAGTAGAGATAAATGGGAAATGTTCATAAGATGGAACGATGAAAAAGATTTACAAGATGGTGATGATAATATTCCAACAGTTAGAAATAAAGTATTTAGTGTTCCAGGATATTTAAGGGTAAAAGGTAGTAAACTTTTAGATAACTATAGAAAAATAAGCAATAGTGCAATTTTAACATTAGTAGGAACAGGATATACATATGATACTAGTATGAATAATGCATGGAAATCCACATCAGAAGAATGTAACAGTACAATAAGTAAAGATGCATTGTTATCACTAGTAGATAAATTAGATGGTTCAGTAACATCAGCTCATGACTATTTTATTAAAAGAGAATACAATCAAATAGTAGATACTACAATATATTTTCAAAAGGTAGAAGAAATCTACTCAACAACAAAAGATAACTTTACTAGTAGAAATATAAAATTTACAACAACTGGACCAACCGTTCATAATGAATATGTTGAATTTGAATATAAACATGGATTTGGATATATTAATTTTCCATCATTCAAACAAGCTGATGAAGATTCAAATTTACCAGGTATAGAGTATAATGATGCGACTACACCAAAAAAATTAGAAGAAATAATAGAAGAAACAAAAGATAGAAAATATGAAATAAATAATGTTCTTCTTTTAAAAGATTTAGATTCAGCTCAATATGGAGAAAATGGATATTGGGATGAAAATGGAAACTATATTGAAGGAACAATTCCAGATTTTAGTAATTCAGAAGTTGTAACAAATGCATATTGTAAGAGCTTCTTATCATCAGATTTAGATGATATTACTGTTAAATTAACTGACTGCGATGGAAATCAACAAGATTCAGTTCCATTTAAGGAATATATAATTGGTGTAACTGTCGGGGAGATTGGTCCAAGTTCTTACAACAATAAAAATTATGCTTTAACACAAATGATTGCTAGTATAAGTTATACAATGGCAAGAAGAGGAAACTACAAAAAAGGTTCTACAATAACAATGAGAAATGGAGACTGTGACCAGGTATTTAGTTCTCCAAGGAAGGGCTCATATAGAAAAGAAGCAAATTTGATGTGTAGTAGCAGTAAACATTGTAGAAGCTATTATCAAGGAAGTGCACCAAGTACTGAATATGAAGATTATAAATCTGCAATATCAGATGCAGCATATCAAAAATTTGGTGAGTTATATGAAATAGCTAAGCAATATTTAATAATATCAAATAATAATATTACAGAAGCAGGATATGTTGATACAAAACAAGAAGGTTGGGAAGCAGCAGCAAATAATGGAGAAAATTTTGCTGAAATTATTAAAAAGACATATGGTGACTCCGATTTAATAGAGTGTTCAACATATGAAGATAATTTTGATCAAAATATATATGATGAAGTATATGCTGGACAAGGTTGCTTAGGTATTGTTAAGGCAGCAACCGCTGAAATAGGAACTAGAGAAAATCCAAAAAATAGTGATTATATTAAGTACAATGATTGGTACTATGGTGAACATAAAAAAGCACAATGGTGTGCAATATTTGTAACATATATAGCAAGTAAAACAGGATATCTTGGAACAGAAATTCCTAAAACAGCTGGTGTTAAAACTATGCAGCAATACTTTGTGGAAAAAGGATCATGGAGAGCTGCAAGAAGAGGATATGATCCAAAACCTGGAGATATTGTCATTTTTCAATACGATGCTCCTGGAGAATATGGCCATGTTGCGATAGTAGTAGACTACAATAAAAGTACAGGAGAAGTAACAACTGTAGGTGGAAACGAAGGCCATAGTAATCCAGAAGGTGGAAGAGTAAAAAGACAAACCTATACAAGTAAAGATTCGGCATCTATTGCTGGATATGGAAAGATAAATTGCAAAGAAGATGCAAATACAAGTGGTATTTTAAAGAGGAAAAATAATAATGAACAAATCAAGTAAAAAATCATTTTATATAATATTGGGAACAGCTTTAGTGATAATGCTAGCAATTATTATTCCTCTTATTCTTACCGGGGAAAAAGTTGAAAGCAACAGAGCTAAATATTTTCCTACATACACAGATATAAAAGTTAATTCAAAAACATTTACAGATGCAGAAAAATATGAGGATTTAAGAAAAAAATTGTCAGAAGATTTTCTTTTTGAAAGAGTTATAACTGTTGGAGATTATGACTCTTCAAATATGACAAAAAAAGATCTTGATAATCTAATAGAAAACTATATGATTAATTTTGAATTATCAAATACAAGATATTTAACAAAATTTAGTAAAGAAAAACAATATATTTGTATGACAGAAAGTAATTTAAAAGAAAGTTATGTTGAATTATATAATACAGATATTTCTAAATATTTAGATGATATGATGTATAGATTTAAATATATGTTTAGAAAACAAAATTATTGTATGTATTATACTATGGCATTAGATTTCACAATGTATGGAAGAATGTTTTATATAAATAAAATGGATTATGATAAAGATAATGAAATAATAACAGCTGATATTTATTTATATACATATCCAATAACTACTGAAACTGAAACTTCTGCTCAAGCAAATGCAAGAACAGCTATGAATAACAAAGAATTTGATAGAGCAAAAAAATTAATTGTTGAAGATTCGGATGGAAAATATGAAAGAAAAACAATAAGATTTAAAATAAATAATAATGGTAAATTTTTTAAATATCAAATAATTAGTATTAAAACAACAGATAAATAATGAAAAAAAATAATTTATATAGTATAATATAAGCATATTGGGGTGAAAAATATGAAGTTAAAATTTAGAGCTGACATGAAAGATATAGTAATATTTTTAATATTTTTAGTAGTATTACTATATTTAATAGCAATAGCAGTAGTAAATATACACTCAGTAGCAACTGAATCAGTATTTGCTGGATTGAATCCATTACCAGCATTTGCTCCAGATTTATTACTTACAACATTAATGTTCTTTATATTAGCTGTTGTTGCAATATTAACTGCATGTTCATCATACTTCTTTGATAGAGAAGAAGGCTTTGGAATAACAACTCAAAAGAAATCTAAAAATGATGGATATTCAAAATTAATGTCAGAAAGTGACATGAAAAAAGATTATGGAATTAAAAAAGTACATTTAATTGATGATACTTATGATGCTGGTGGTTTCCCAGTAATAAATAATGGTAAAGATGCATGGGTTGATGATAGTGGTCAACCACACTCATTAATTATGGGTGCTTCTGGTTCAGGTAAAACACAAGCATTCATGTTTCCATTAATAAAAATATTAGGTAGACATGGTGAAAGTATGATAGTAACCGATCCAAAAGGTGAGCTATACGAAAACTGTGGTGCCTTATTAAAAGAAAAAGGTTATAAAATAATATTATTAAACTTCCGTGACCCAAAAGAAGGAGCTGCATGGAATCCATTTAGCTACCCATATAGAATTTATAAAGAAGGTAACTCAGATAAAGCTAATGAACTTTTACAAGACTTAGCAAGCAATATCTTAATAGATCCTAATAATAAAGCAGAACCATTCTGGGAACAAACTGCATCAAACTTCTTTACAGGTTTATCACTTGGTTTATTTGATGATGCTAAAGAAGAAGAAATAAATATTAATAGTATAAATATGATGGCAGAAGTAGGAGACGATAGAATAGGAGCTTCTACATATATAAAAGAATACTTTAAAAGTAAAGGTGAATTAAGTCCAGCTTATATAGCTGCCGCCTCTTGTATTAATGCACCAAATGAAACTCGTGGTGGAATTATGTCTACATTTAGAACAAAGACAAGAATATTCTCATCACAAGAAGCATTGTCAGAAATGCTTTCATATAGTGATTTTGATATAAGAGATATAGGTAAAGAAAAGACAGCTGTGTTCTTAAAAGTACATGATGAAAAGACTACATACCATGCTTTAGCGACAATATTCGTTAAACAAGCATACGAAGCCTTAATCGCTACAGCTCAAACATTTCCTAGTTTAAAATTACCTTACAGAACAAACTTTATTCTTGATGAGTTTGCAAATATGCCAGCATTAAAAGATGTAGAAACAATGATTACAGCATCTCGTTCAAGAAATATTAGATTTAGTTTCGTTATTCAAAACTTTTCACAATTAAATAAAGTTTATGGAAAAGATGTAGCAGAAACTATTAAAGGTAACTGTGGTAACTTTGTATATTTAATGAGTACTGAACTTGCAGCACTTGAAGAAATTAGTAAATTATTAGGTGACCAAAAGCCACCAAAAGCTGAAAAAGATAAACCAGCTCCTCCAATTAGACCATTATTCACAGTAAGTGATTTACAAGCTCTAAAAGAGGGAGAAGTAATTATTAACAGATTTAGAAGTATGCCATTTAAAACAAAACTAACATATGACTATAAAATCGACTGGGGTAAAAAATATCCTAAGATGGATTACACAGTTAGACAACATCATGATGTAAAAGTATTTGATGTTAAAGAATATGTAAATAAATTAAAAGAAAGCCAAGGCACACCAACTCCAATGGGTAACCCTGTAGGAGGTATGAGAGGCGGAATGCCAATGTCAGGACAATTTATGCCAGGCATGGGAGGTATGATGCCAGGTGGTGTTAAAATGCCAATGGGCGGTGGCATGGTTGATAGCTATGAGGATTATGTTAAAAAGTTAGATGCTAAAATAGCAGAACTAGAAAGAAATGAAATGCTAGAAAGAGAAAATAACAAGCAAGCATTAAATAATGTACCTCAAAATAATCAACAAGCTAATGAAACTGCTACTAAACCAGTACCTCTAACTGAAAAGAGTGAAGAAGATATTGAAAAAGAAATAAATAATATATTTGACCATAAAGTACCAGAAAGTACAAATACTACAACAAAAGTAACTAAAATTATGGATAATTTTGAAGAATTCACTCCTAAAAAAGAGGAACCAATAGTAGAACCTATCAGTCAAGATGTAATTAAACCAAGATTTATTGAACCAGAAATGACACAAGAAGTTAAATCAACTCCAATAGAATCAGTACCGGAAATTAAACCAGTGGAACCAAAGGTTGTTGAACAAAAACCAGAAGAACCAAAATTCAATGAACTTGGACTTGAAAAACCAAAAGTAAATATTGATGTTGATAGTGTAGTAGTAAATGATAAAAATAATGATGAAGATTTCTTTGATGATTTCTTTGGAAGTGAAGATGAATAACAATTCATCTTTTTTTTCATAAAATATCTTAGGTGATATTATGAAAATAATAGATGTAAGTGATAAATATACATATAGTGAACACCATTTAAATGGTAGTATAAATATTCCGTATGATGATTTAATAAATAATTATAGAAGATATTTAAATAAAACAGAAAATTACTATTTATATTGTAAAAGTGGAAAACTAAGTAAGAGAGCAACAATGATATTATCTTCACTTGGTTACAAAGTTTATTATCTAGAAAATTAAATGAAAAAGTATTATAATTATTTAGGGAAGAAATATGATAGATATATTAAAAGAAATAGTAAGTTTTATAGAAACATCAGGAGCAATAGGTGCCTTAATCGGTTGCTTATTTATACTTATTGAATCAATAGTTCCAGTATTACCATTAATGGTATTTATAACCATTAACTTTTTGGTATTTGGTAATCTACTCGGATTCATATTATCCTGGATATTTACTATTCTTGGATGTATAATGTCATATTTCATATTCAAAAAAGGATTTGGAAATAAATTTGAAAATCTTACAGAAGATAAAGAATTATTAAAAAAATATAAAAAGATATTTAAGAATATAACAGTATCACAACTGACAATATTAATTGCTATACCATTTACTCCTGCATTTATGATTAATATAGCAGCAGGACTAGTTAAAATGGATTTTAAAAAGTATTTTACAGCATTATTAATTGGTAAAATATCACTTGTATATTTTTGGGGATTTGTTGGAACTTCATTTATTGAAAGTATGTCTAATCCAATTATATTAATAAAGATATTTACACTATTAGCGATAACATATATAATAAGTGTAATAGTAAATAAAATATTAAAGATAAAGTAGGTGTTAAAAATGGAATATGTAATTGTAGGACTTTTAGTAGTAGTAATAATACTATTAATAATATTATTAACAAGAAAAAATAATAGTGAATTAAATGAAAAATTAAGTAGAACAGAAATAAATGTTATAAAAGAGATAAGTGATTTTAAACATAACTTTGCTAATGATTTAAATAAAGATTTTAATAGTTTAAATGATAGAATAGAATTAAAATTAAATTTAATAAATCAAAAGGTAAATGAAAAATTAGAAGATGGATTTGATAAAACAAATAAAACATTCACAGAAGTTATGAATAGATTAACAAGAATAGATGAAGCACAAAAGAAAATAGATGGACTTGGTAATGAAATAGTATCTCTTGAAAGTATATTAACAGATAAAAAGAGTAGAGGTATTTTTGGAGAAGTAAATTTATATCATATTCTTTCATCTATATTTGGAGAAAAGAATGATAAAATATATAGAACACAATACACTCTTTCTAATTCTTATATAGCAGATGCGATAGTATTTGGACCAGAGCCACTAGGGACAATTTGTATAGATTCAAAATTTCCACTTGAAAATTATAGAAGATTAGTTGAAAAAGGACTAAGTGAAACAGAAAGAAATGAAAGAAGTAAAGTATTTGATAATGATGTTAAAAAACATATTGATGCGATTGCTAGTAAATATATAATAAATGGAGAAACAACAAACCAAGCAATAATGTTCTTACCAGCAGAAGCAATATTCGCAGAAATAAATGCATATCATCCTAATATAATTAAATATGCAGCTAGTAAAAAAGTGTGGATAACTTCTCCAACAACACTAATGAGTTTACTTACTATTATTCAATCAGTATTAATGGGATTAGAAAGAGACAAATATACAACAGTTATACACGAAGAATTAAATAAATTAGGAGTTGAATTTGGAAGATATAGAGAAAGATGGGATAAACTATCAAGAACTATACAAACAGTTAATAATGATGTTGAAAACATTCACAAAACAACTGAAAAAATAACTAAGAGATTTGATTCAATTAATAATGTTAAATTAGATGAAAATAGTATAAAAGAATTAGAAGATTAAACCATAATAAAACTACAATAATTGATATTGTAGTTTTTAAATTCAAAATTATAAAAATAATATTACAAGTAAACCAACTATTAAACAATAAATACTAAAATAAATAAGTTTTCCATTGTTAACAATTTTTCTAAACCATTTAGTTACAAGTAAAGTAACAATAGTAGATACAATAATTGCAACAGCATAATATAAGATTAAATCACTATGTAAATTTATACTAGTAAGTTCAAGCCCAGTAGCAGCAATACTCATAGGTATATATAACATAAATGAATATTTAAATGCAGTATCTCTTTTAAGACCACTACTCATACCACCAACGATAGTTGATCCACTTCTACTTATTCCAGGAAATAAACCCATAATTTGAAAAGCACCAACAGTTAAAGCTTCACGAACTCCTATTTCAGAATCACTTTTTTTACCTTTGAAATTTCTAACTATAAATAATAAAACAGATGTAATAATTAATGATAAACCAACTATTTTAATATTATTTTCTATCTTAGCAAATAATTCTAATTTACTAACAACAAGACCCATAAGACCAGCAGGTATACATCCAAGAACTATCATCCAACAATACTTATAATCATTTTTAGCAGATTTTTCTTTTTTAAATAAATATACAAAAAAGTTTTTTACTAGTTTTACTAAATCATTCCAAAAAAGAATAACAATAGCTATTAAAGAACCAAAATTAGTCAATATAGCAATAGTATCAAAATCAACATTAACATCCATAAGTCTTTTAAGAATCATTAAGTGTCCACTAGATGAAACAGGTATAGTTTCTGTAAGACCTTGTATTAAGCCTAATATAATATATTTTAACATTTCCATTTTTATCACCTTAATCATTATATAATATTTTTATATTAAAATAAATATACTTTAATATGCTAAAAAGAATATTTTGTTTTATATTAGGCATAATAATAACAGCATCCTCCTTAATGTATATAGTAATTTACTTGAATCTTCTTAGAATGGACTATTCATTCATAGATTATGTAAAGTATGTAGTGTCAAGTTTTGAATGTACTAAAATATTTATAGGAATATTATTAATATATTTATCAATAAAGAAAGGAACAAAAAATGAATTATGAATATAACATTAAAGTAAATTTAAAAAAAGAACTAATAAATTTTTATGAATGGAATAAAAATGATAAAATAACTATCTTAAAAAAAGTACCTGTTTTTAAAGTTAATGATGATACTTACTCTGAATTTTTAAATTTCAATATAAAAGTTAATAAAAAATTTATAGAAAAAATAGAGCTTTCTAACAACATATGTATCTTTTGTACTGATATTGATTCTATATGTATCAAATTTAATATAAATGGAGAAATTGATAAAATAAGTAAATTAGATTTATTAGAAGAAAAAGACATTTTAGATAGTATGATAGGTAAGTCAAAATACAAATTAAATTATAAAAAACTTTCAAGTAAAAAAATATATTCATATAATACAAGAGAAGAAAATAAAATAATAAATACATTAGTAGAATATCTAGAACTAAAAAAAGATAATAAAGAAATAATAGATTATTTATATTATGAATGGTTTAATAAAAATAGTAATAATAAAAACAAATATGAAAAATTAGTAGAATCAATAAAAAATGAATATAACATTAAACATCAAAAACTATATGAAATAATAGAACTAATAAATTCATAATGAATAAATAAATAGAAATTGTTAAAACTAATAGTAGGAGGACAATATGAAAAAGATAATAGTACTTTTAATGTCATTAGTAGCTTTATCAGCATGTAGTCTATCAAACACACCATCTGGTAAAGTAGAAGCATATTTAAATCAATACAATTCATTAAGTGAAACTGTTAAGACAGATATGGAGTCTAAAATAACTGGTGAAAATTTATCTAATGATAATCAAACAATATATAGATCAGTTCTTACAAAACAATATCAAGATATGAAGTATGAAATGAAAGATGAGAAAATAGATGGAGACAAAGCCACAGTAACAGTTAAAATAACAGTATATGATCTATATAAATCAGATAAAGAATCTTATAATTATTTAAATGAACATCAAGATGAATTCACAATAAATGGAATGTATGACGAAGATACTTATAGTAAATATAAATTAAATAATATGCTAAATACAAACGAAAAGATAAATTATGAAGTAACATTTAACCTTAATAAAAAGGATGGAGAATGGGTTCTTGAAAATCCAGATAGAACAACATTAGAAAAAATACACGGACTTTATAATTACGAAAATGAATAAAAAGGTAACACTTTTTATTTTTTTTATAAAAAAGAGTTGACAAATATTTCTGTTATTAATATAATGTTAATAACAAGAGACAAAAATCTCTTTTAAAATAATATTTGTTATTAATAAAATGTTATTAACAAAAGGAGGACATATGAAAAAGCTAGAAGAGCTAAAAAAGTTACTAGTAGTAGTTGATATGGTAAATGGATTTATTAAGGAAGGAAAAATGAGTGATAAAGATATCAACCATATAACACCGAGAATTAAAAGACTTGTAGAAAATTATTTAAGTGAAGAAGAAGGAGTAGCTTTTATCAAAGATACACATACTGAATCATCAACAGAATTTCAAAAATATCCAGTTCACTGTCTAAAAGGAACAAGTGAAAGTAAAGTAATTAGCGAATTATCTAGTTATGAAAAAAGTTCATTAAGTTATGAAAAAAATTCAACAAGTACAATATTTGCTAAAAACTTTATAAGAGATATTGAAAGAATGAAAGAATTAGAAGAAGTAATAATTGCTGGCTGTTGTACAGATATATGTATTATGAACTTAGCTATACCATTAATTAATTACTTTGATGAACATAACAAAAGAGTAACCGTAAGAGTACCACAAAATGTAGTAGAAACATTTAATAGTGAATCTCACAATAGAGAAGAATATAACGAAATGGCTTTAAAATTAATGAAAAATTCAGGAATAGGAGTTGAAGAAATATAATGGAAAAATTAATTGATTTTTATGAATTAACAATGGAACATACAGATATTAAAAATAAAAAAGAAAATGAAATATGCTACTTTGATATATTTTTTAGAAAAAATTTAGATGATGGTGGTTACAATGTAATATGTGGATTACATGAAATAATAGAATATATAAAAAATTTAAAATTCACAGATGAAGATATAGAATATTTAAGAAGTTTAAATAAATTTGATGAAGAAACACTTAATTATTTAAGAAATTTTAAATTTACAGGTGACATATATGCAGTACCAGATGGTACAGTAATGTTTAAAAATGAACCTTGTATAACAATAAGAGCAACAGCATTAGAAGCTCAAATAATAGAAACAGATCTTTTAAATAAATTTAATCACGGAAGCTTAATTGCAACAAAAACAAGAAGAATAACTAATGCAGCGAAAGATAAAGGAGTTATGGAATTTGGAGCAAGAAGAGCTCAAGGAAGTGATGCAGCAATAGTGGGTGCAAAAGCTGCTTACATAAGTGGATGTATCGGAACATCTTGCTATGAAACAGGAAAAAGATATGGAGTACCATTACTTGGTACAATGGCACACTCACATATAATGAAATATGATAATGAATATGAAGCCTTTCTTGCTTATGCAAAATGCTTTCCAAATGATTCAGTATTTTTAGTTGATACAATAGATACTCTTAAAAGTGGAGTACCTAATGCTATTAAAGTAGCAAAAGACTATCTAATACCAAATGGTTATACATTAAAAGGTATAAGATTAGATAGTGGAGACCTTTCATATCTATCAAAAGAAGCTAGAAAAATGTTAGATGAAGCTGGTCTATATGATACGAAAATATGTGTATCTAATTCACTAGATGAATATACAATAACATCATTATTAAGTGAAGGAGCACCAATAGATTCTTTCGGAGTAGGAGAAAACTTAATAACATCAAAATCTTCTCCAGTGTTTGGTGGAGTTTATAAATTATCAGCGATTGAAAAAGAAGGAAAAATAGAACCAAAAATCAAAATAAGCGATAATGTTGGAAAAATAACAAATCCTGGATTCAAAAAAGTAGTGAGATTCTATAACAAAGATACCGGATATGCTATGGCTGATGTAATTGCTTTAAGGGATGAAGAAATAAGCAATGAAACTTATACTATTTTAGACGAAAACAGCAATCATAAAACTCATACATTAGAAAACTATACAGCTCGAGAATTACAAATACCAATTTTCATTAATGGAAAGTTAGTTTATGAAGAACCAACATTAGAAGAAACAAGAAACTATGCAAAAGAGGAAATTAAAACAATATATCCAGAATCACAAAGATTATATAATCCACATATTCATCATGTAGGATTATCAAAAGAACTTTTAAAACTTAAAAGAAAAATGATAATGGATGCTAAAGGTATTAGTTATGAAAAAGCAATGCAAAGAGTATTAAAGTAGGAGGAAAATATGAAATTTAATGCAAAAAAAGAAACAAAAAATATAATAAAATTTATAAGAGAATATTATAAAAAATACAATTTAAAAGGAGTAGTACTTGGAATCAGTGGTGGAAAAGATTCAGCAGTAGTAGCTGCATTATTCACAAAAGCACTTGGTAGTGAAAATGTAGTAGGTATAACTCTTCCATGTCACTCAAAAGATGAAGATAAAACATTAGCAAAATTAATAAGTGATAAATATGGATTTGAATTAATAAATATCGATTTAACAAATACATTTAATATATTTAAAAATGAAATAACTAAATTAGGAAGTTTCAACGAAAAAGAATTAAAAAACAGCGATATAAATATTAAACCAAAATTAAGAATGAGTTCTTGTTATTATGTAGCTGCTTTATATAGTGAACTTAAACATGGTACTTATTTAGTTGCCGGAACTTCTAATAAATGTGAATTATATGTTGGATATTTTACAAAAGGAGGAGATTCTACATACGATATTGGAGTACTTAACAATTACACAGTTGATGAAGTAATAGAAATAGGAAAATATCTAGAAGTACCAGAACAAGTATTATTTAAAGCACCAAGCGACGGACTTAGTAATCAAACAGACGAAGATAAATTGGGTGTTACCTATAAAGAAATCGCATCAGTAATTAATGGTGAAGATGTATCAATTGAAACAAAAAGTAAAGTTGACAGATTACATACAAATAATTTACATAAATTCAACATACCAGTATATGAAAGGAGAAAATAATATGAAAGAAGAAATCACACTTAGAATTTCTAAAAAAGATGTAATTAAATTATTAGAAAAACATTATCAAGATAGATTAGGTAAACCAATTAAAATATCAATAAAAACAACAAAAGAATGCTTTGGTCTATATGAAACTGAAGAACTAGTGACTAGAATAAGTTTTGAAACAAAAGAAGCAACAATGGATTCTATACTTGGCAAAATCGAACATACAATTACTTACACTTTAGATGAATCAGATATTAAAGAAGTATTAAGTGAACATTTATCAGAAAAAGGATATGAAGTAACTAGTGTTAGATATGAACAATATCAAGATTATGATAGAGGATTATATGGTTTTAATGGACTAACAGCAGAACTCAAAAGTAAAGGCATGGTAAGAAAATTAGTTCAATGAAAATAGCAGTATATGTAGGTAGTTTCAATCCTGTTCATAAAGGACATATAAAAGTAGCAAAAACAGTTTTAAAAAAATTAGTTGATAAAGTAATAATAGTTCCAACACTAAACTACTGGGATAAAAATAACCTTATAAATATTAATAATCGAATCAATATGTTAAAATTTTATGAAACAAACAATATCATAATAGACACTAAAAACAATAAATATGAATATACATATCAAGTATTAAGAAATATTAAAAAAGAATATAAAAATTCTGAAATATATTTAATTATTGGAAATGATATATTAGAAAATTTTAGCAAATGGAAAAATATAAATGAAATATTAAAATATAATATAATCGTTATTAAAAGAAATAATATAGATTTAAATATATATAAACAATATGAAAAATATAATTTTATTTATTTAGACAAAGTATCTAAAAAAGAAATATCATCAACAGTTGTAAGAAAAATGATATTAGAAAATAATAAAGAAGTGCTAAAATACATAGATTTAAAGGTTTATAATTACATCAAAAGAAATAATTTATATATTTATTAATAATATGTTATAATCAATTTATATAAAAGAGGTATATATGAGAGAAAAAGAAGTAGTAAATAAATTAATAGAGAAAAAAGAAACAATTGCTTCAATGGAATCATGCACTGGAGGGTATTTTGCAAGTACCATTACATGTGTTGATGGTTCAAGCGAGGTCTTGAAATTTTCAGCAGTAACTTATTCTAATGAATATAAAATTAAAATGGGTGTTGATCCTAAGGTAATCGAAAAATATTCAGTTTATAGTATCGAAACAGCACACGAAATGAGCGAGAATATTTCAAAATTTGCTTGTAGTACTTATGGAGTAGGTATTACAGGAAAGATAAATAGAGTAGACGAAAATAACTTAAGTGGAAATGATAACGAGGTGTTTGTAAGTATCTTTAACAGAAAAAATAATACACATACAGATATGAAAATAACAGTTCCAAATAAACCTCGTAAAGAAGTAAAAGAACTAATTGTTAATGAAATATTAGATAAACTAATAGAAATTTTATAGCAGAAAGGAAAATTTATTAACATTATTGTTATTAAATTAATGGTGAAAATATGGAATATAAAAGCGAAGAAGAATTTTTAAAAAATTATGATGTTAATCAATTTGAGCGACCATCTGTAACAAGTGATGTTCTTTTACTAAGTGTATCAAGCGGAGTGCAAAATAACTATAGAAAACTTAAAGAAAAATTTTATAGTGTTCTACTTGTTAAAAGAAAAGATTATCCTTTCAAAGATAAATGGTGTTTGCCAGGTGGATTCGTAAAAAATAGCGAAACTACAGAAGAAGCTGCTAGAAGAATACTTGCAAGTGAAACAAATTTACACAATATATTTATGGAACAATTATATACTTTTGATAGTATTGATAGAGATCCAAGAACAAGAGTATTAAGTGTTTCATACATTGCATTAGTTGATAAAAATAAACTAAATGATTCATTATATGAAGATGCATCTTGGTTTAATATTAGCTATATAGAAGATGATAAAACTTTTACAGTAACACTTGATAATGGAAATGAAACTTTAAACTTTGTAGTAAGCAAAACATTAAAAGAAAGTACAACAGATAGATATAAATTTGATATTGTTAAAAATGATTCATTAGCATTCGATCATCCAATAGTAATAGTAAGCGGTATCGAAAGACTAAAAAACAAAATAATGTATACTGATATAGTATTTAATATGATGAGCGAGTACTTTACATTAGGAGAATTACAACAAGTATATGAAGTTATACTAAATAAAAAACTACTTGATCCAGCATTTAGAAGGATAATAGCAAATAAAGTAGAAAAAACAGATATTATCAAGACTGGTGAAGGACATAGACCAAGTGTATTATTTAAATATAAAGGTAAACAAAATGAGAAAAATCAATAAAATAAAAATATTTTCTAATGAAAATGAAATATCATATAAAATTAAATTACAATTAATAGACGAATTGCAAAAATATAATTTTGAAATAGTTGAAGAAAAATATGATTTAGCTATCGCAATAGGTGGAGATGGTTCTTTTTTAAGAATGGTAAATGCAACTAATTTTAATAGTGATATATATTATGTGGGAATTAACACAGGAACCCTGGGTTTTTTACAAGAAATAAAGCCGGATAAATTAGAAGAGTTTGTAGAAGCATTAAACAATAATGATTTTAAAATAGATAATATAGGAACATTAGAAACAAAAATAACAACTGACGATTCAGTATCAAGACACTTTTCATTAAATGAAATAGTAATTAGACAAATGGAATTAAATGCTATAAATATGGAAATTTATATAGATAATTGTTACTTAGAAACATTTGCAGGTGATGGAGTATTAATATCAACCTCAGTTGGAAGTAGTGCATACAACATAAGTTTCAATGGAGCATTAATTTATAACACACTTCATACTTTACAAATAACTCCAATAGCTCCCCTTAACACAAAAGCATATAGAAATCTTTTAACATCAATTGTATTGCCAGAAAAGAAACATATATTAATTAAGCCCCTAAAAAGAGATTTGATTGTTACATTTGATGGAACTAATAAAAGATATGAAAATGTTAAAAAAATAGAATGTTTTGTCAAAAACAAAAAAATAAAATTTCTAAGAATGAAAGAATATAATTTTATAAATATAGTTAATGAAAAATTTCTAAAAGATTAATATTTTATAGTAAAAATCATAATATTAAATATGAAAAAAATATTATTTGTATTAATCTTTTTATTATGCATAAATATAAAAGCATCAATAGTAGTAATGGATGCAGATTCAGGAAGAATATTATACTCGAAAGCTGCAACAGAGAAAAAATTAATAGCATCAACAACAAAAATTATGACATCTATAATAGCATTAGAAAATTCAACCTTAGATAAAAAAATAACTATAGGTAAAGAAACTCGTGAAGTAAATGGCTCGATGATATATGCAAAGGAAGGCGAAACATTTACATTGAACGATCTTTTGCATGGATTGATGTTACAAAGTGGAAATGATGCAGCAATGACAATAGCTACTAATGTACTTGGATATGATAATTTTATAAGAGAAATGAATTTAAAAGCAATAAAACTTGGTATGACAAATACAACTTTTGAAAATCCACATGGTCTAAATGATAACTCTAAAAATATATCTACCGCTGAAGATATGTCGAAATTAATGAGATATGCAATAAAAAACCAAGATTTTTTAAATATTACATCTGCAAAAACATATAAAGTTGATAAATATATATGGCCAAATAAAAATAAATTATTAAACCAATATGAATATTTAATAAGTGGAAAAATAGGATATACAAAAGCAAGTGGTCAAGTATTCGTTTCAGCAGCTAAAAAAGATGGAAAAACACTGATAATAACATCAATCAATGAAGGTGATAAGTTTAATTTGCATAAAAGGCTATACGAAAAATACTTTAATGAATACGAAAAATATAAAATATTGGATATGAACACATTTTCATTTAAAGTAAAAAATAAAAATAAATACCATTACTTTATTGATAACGACTATTATATGCTTTTAAAAAAAGATGAAATAAATAAATTAAAAATAAAAATAGAACTAAGCAAAAATGAAGAAAAAGTAATAATAATGTTAAATAACAAAATAATAGATAAAATTAAGTTAAAAAAATTAAAATATGAAGTTAAAACAAATAAAATAAAACAAATATTGTCATTTTGGAAATAATAGAGTATAATGACCTTGGTGTTTTTTATGGAAAGATTACAAAAATTTTTAAGTTCTTGCGGTGTTGACTCAAGAAGAAAATGTGAAGAATTAATATTAAAAGGTAAAGTAAAGGTAAATGGAAATAAAATAACTGAACTTGGTTATAAAGTGAATGATAAAGATGTGGTTACAGTTGATAATATAGAAGTTATAAGAAAAGAAAAATTATACTTTCTTCTATATAAGCCAGAAAAAACAATTTGTTCAGTAAAAGATGAAAAGGGAAGAACAACAGTAATAGACTTAATTGATACAGATGAAAAAGTTTTTCCAGTAGGTCGCTTAGATTATGACACAACAGGTTTATTGTTAATAACAAATGACGGCGAATTAACAAATAAATTAACACATCCAAAAGGATATATAGAAAAAACATATTCAGCAAAAATAGATGGAATAATCACACCCAAAGATATAAAAACATTAGAAAATGGAATAATACTTGATGGTGTCAAAACAAAAAAAGCTATCGCAAAAATCAGAAAAATAGATAAAACAAACAAAAAATCATATGTAGAATTAACAATAACAGAAGGAAGAAATCATCAAGTAAAAAATATGTTTTCAAGTTTAGGCTATAAAGTTTTAAAATTAAAAAGAACTAACTATGCATTTTTAGATTTAAAAGATCTTAGCATAGGTGAATACAGAACTTTATCAATAAAAGAAGTAAAGAAATTATATAGTATAGTAAATGTACAGAAATAAAAACATGTTAGTTAATTTTCTAACATGTTTTAAATTGCAAAATTAATTTTCTTCAGCTGTAATTTCTTCTTCAACAACAATTGCACCAACAGGGCAGCTTTCAACAATATTTAAAACTTCCTTTTTGTCATTTTCATCAAGTTCAACATCCTTTGCTTGACTCATACCTTCATCATTAAATTCAAAATATTTTTCACATTGACTAACACATAATCCACAGCCGATACATGTGTCATTAACTTTTATTTTTTCCATTCTCCATTTCCTCCATAAATAATTATATATGAAAAATATAAAAAAATCTAGATACCATGTAAAGCATATTTATTGAATTTAGAAATCAAATGTGTTATCATTAAAATGGTGAAAAATATGAGTTCAAGAATGGAAAAATATGAAAATAGTTCACTTGATAATATGAGTCGTACTAAGCGAAATCAAGATATCTATAATGTAACAGATATGAATGAATTATCTCGTATTAAAACTAACACTAATGTTAGTATTATTTCTGATGCCTCAAAAGAAATTGATATTGAAAAAATAAAAAAATATATTGAAAACATGAATATAAATGAAGATGAACACAAAAAAAGAATATCAATAGAACTTCCAGAAGAGACAGAAGTGATTAAACAAGAAAAAGTAGAAAAAGATTATGATATTAATTCAGTTCTTGAAAGAGCAAGAGGTAATAGAGAAACAGATTACGAACTTGAAAGACATAGAAAACTAAACTCAAATGGATATGAAATTTTAAAAAGCATAAAAATCAAGGATGAAGAAGAAGACAAGACAGAGCCAATAGATGAATTAAATACACAAGAAAAAACAATTGTAGAATTAATTCAAAATATACAAAATAAAAGTGATTCTAAGCCAAAATCAATAAAAGAAGACACAGAAGATCTGTTTGGGGAATTAATGGGCAAAAATGAAAATACTGTAGTAATGGCTCCAATAGAAGAAGATGAAATAAATAAAGAAAATATAAAAGAAGCATTATTAGATATTACAAAAGAACTAGACAAAATAGAAACTCCAGCTAGCCATACTGATAATTTGAATATACAAAATGATGAAAAAGAAGAAAATGATGACGAAGAAAAAGCAAATATAGCAGGAAACCAAGATAAAACAGATTCTATAGTTGCTGATAAATCATTCTATACAAACTCGCTATCATTTAATAAAACTGATTTCGAAGGATTCGAAGATCTTGAAAAAAATCAAAAAAAGGGAAATTTATTTGCAAAAATTGCAATTACTTTAATAATATTAATGCTTTTAGCTACAATATTTCTTATATTAAATTTCTTACTAGATTGGAATATTTTCTAATTTAAAAAGGTGCGATGTAATAATTAAGCATCTTTTTTTGTATAATTTAATAATGAGAATCAATCATAGAATGAAATTAAAAAATTCAGATATTAGTATGAGCACAAGTGATAAAATATTAATAATTGCTATAATTATATTATTTGTCACATATGTAATGTTAAAAATTTTTACGATAAAAAGTGAAGATATATTGATGAATTATGCAGAAAACAAATCCAAAGAACTAGCATTATTACTAACCACAAATATGCTAGAAGAAATAACTAAGAAAGATAAAATTGATATCGATACAATTATAAACATAGAAAAAAATAATAATGAAGAAATAATTGGAATGGATTTTAATAACAAAAGCATTAACACATTATTACTGAAAATAAATGAAAAGTTTCATAATAATTTGCAATCTTTAGAAAACGAAAAAAATAATGCTATAGAAAAAAAGTATTATAAAAAAACAAATCCCATGATATATGAAATTCCAATGTCGATAGTATACGATGTTCCAGTGTTAGTTGGTATAGGTCCTAAAATACCATTTAAGTTGGATGTGTTAGGAAATGCTGCAACTACAATTACAACAAATATAAAAGAATATGGAATAAATAATTCACTAGTTGAAGTAATTTTGGAAGTGAAAATAAATATACAAATAATATTACCATTTTCCTCAAAGAAAATATTAACAAGTAATCAAATACCACTTAAATCAAAAATAATACAAGGAAAAATTCCAGAATACTATGGTGGAATCATAAATGGGAAAGTTTATCAAGAAAATTCAAAATAATTTAGTAACCACAAAACTAGTTTAAAAAAATAAAATCTGTTAAAAAGTATTAATAAATGTTATAATATTTTATAGAAAAAGGTGAGAAAATATGATAATTGAAATAGAGAATAATAAATATAAGCTTATCAAAAATTATCGAGAAGGATTTGATAAGGAAATGTTTATAAATAGATTTACGACATTTTACAGTGACTATGATTACATTGTTGGAGATATTGCATATTCGAAATTAAGACTGAAAGGATTTAATAAAAAAAACAATAAAAATCATAATAAAATAAATAGTTACGACAATTTAGAAAAATATTTACGAGAAAATTGTGCCTATGATTGCCGATATTTCATTTTAGAAAAAATAAAAGAATAAAGCTGTAAAGTTTATACAAAATATAAAAAAACATATCATGTATTAATTGATATTGTTTTTTTTATGTGATAGAATAAAAAATGATAGAAAGGATAGAAAAATGAGTAGAATTTCAATAAAAAATATGGATGGAACAATGGAAGAAGTTGACTTAGTTAATGCATTTAAAATAAGTGAGCTTAATAAAAGATTTGTAATTCTTTCAAAGGGAGAAAGTGCTGGAGAAGGAATGAGCAAAATATACATATCAGAATTTGTAGAAAATGAACCAGGAGTTTATAGCTTAATAGGTATAGAAGATGATACAACATGGCAAAAAGTAAAAGAAGCTATGAAACAAATCGTGGAAAGTTAGGTGAGAAAAGTGACATTAACAAATGAAATAGAAAATTTAACAAAAGGTAGTGTAGTGATGACCCCAGGATATGCTTCGGGAGTAAGAATTATAGGTGTGTCCACAAGTACTGTATTACAAACTCCAACTCAAGAAGCACCATTATCAAAAACAAGTGCATTTGTAAAGCCTGAAACAATTGCACAAAGTGCAGAAAAAGTTTTAAACGGTGAAACAATAGTTGGACCACAACAACAAGGTGTTATGCCAGGTGTAAATGCAGGAGAAAGTTCAGTTATGCCAAATATATTTCCTCAAGTTGCAACACAAACTCCACCAGCACAACAAAATTATGTGCCAGTAATGGAAAGTCAACAGACTCTTGAGGCAGTTCCTGTTCAAGTAAATAGCCCAGAGACATTAAATACTTTAGTCACTCCACAACTTGATAGTACAACGGAAACATTTGAAACAGCACCACAAAGTGTTGGTTCAGAAGTAGTTATGCCAGCAGAAATGAACTTACCTTCACAAGAATTAACATCTTCAAGTGCTGATAATAATATGCAACAAGTTGGAGAACAATATACCCCATCACAAGAAATACTAACACCAGCTCCAATGCCTGTAGATAACAATTTTACTCAAACAAGTCAATATCCAGAGCAACCACCTGTATTACCAACAGAATTTGTACAATCAGAAGATATAGCAGATAAAAAAGGTGAAAAATCTGAAACATTAAGCAAAATTGTTTCATTATTAAAAGAAATGGTTATGGCAAACATTGAGACAAATAAAAAGATATTAGAAAAAATAGAAGAAATAGAAAATGAACTAAAAAGTCAAAAAGATGAAAAACAAGTTGAAGAATTGACAACTGATCACGTTGCTGAACCAGAATTTGGACAAACAGCAGAACTAATGCAACAGCCACAATATGCTATGCCAAATTTAACTATGCCTTCAAATGAAGAAACTAATGTTTATACAATGCATATGTAAAAAAAGAAAAACCAATAATAATTAAAACATTATTGGTTTTATTTTGCATAAAATTAATTGAGAATAAATATGAAAGAAATAATATCCGAAAATTATAATTTGAAAATTGAAAAAATATACAATAAAAATGATGAAATGTATTTTTTTATTAATGATTGTAAAATAATTATAAAAAAAGTTTTAATAAATGAACCTGAAATAACTAGTATAGTAGAAATTTCAAATAAATTATACGAAAATAACTATAAAATAAACACGATAATTATTAATAAAAAAGGTGAATACATAACAAAAATAAAAAATGAAAAAATAGTTTTGATGAGAGAGAATACAGTGGTAGAAAAAGTGAATCTTGCTACAATATTAATTATATATAAAATAGGTATAAACGATTCCTTAATGCAACAAAGAAGCATAGAAAATTATTCAATGATCGTGGATGATATAGAACAAAAAATAATTACTTATAATAAGGAACTTCAAAATATACAAAATAGCATGGACTATTTTATAGGATTAGCTGAAAATAGCATACAATTGCTCAATTTTTATAATAAAAATAAAGAAATTGAGAAAAATACTGGTGTTATAATAAATAGTAATAATATAAGAATGGCCTTTGAAAAAGAATTTTATAATCCTTTAAACATTCAGTTTGGTGAGAAAGAACTTATTATTGCAAATTATTTTAAGTGGAAAATATATACAGACTACATTGATTTTGATGAATTAGAAGAACTGAAAAAAGAAAAAGTAAATTACACATTATTATTGGCATATTTATTATTTCCGAATTTTTATTTTAATGATGTGAAAATGATTATGGATAATAAAATAGATGAAAAAAGTATAAATAAGTATATTAGTAAAAATAAAAATTATATATGTTTCCTAAAATATTATTTAAATAAATATATTGATAAAATTGATAATTTTAATAAAAAAAGTTGGATTAATTTACAATAGTACTAGAAATGTGTTATAATAAAAAAGTGATTTATATGAATAGAGTAGAGGTAAACAATATTGTTGAAGGACAAATTACTGGAATAACAAAATACGGAATATTTGTAAGCTTAGAGGATAATTATACAGGTATGGTTCATATTTCAGAGGTCTCAAATAAATATATAAACGATTTGCAATCAAAATATAAAATTGGAGATGTGATTAAAGTAAAAATAATTTCTATAGATGAAGATAAATTACAAGTAAAACTTTCAATAAAAAAGATGACTGTAAACAAAAAAAATAGAACTGGTATAACTGAAAAAGGTGGAGGATTTGAACCTTTAAAAGAAAAATTACCATTATGGACAGAAGAAAAATTAAAAGAATTAGAAAAAAATGAGAATTTAACTTGACATCAAATTGAATAAATGATATATTTATATGCGTCAGCAGGAAATATTATGGGCGATTAGCTCAGTTGGTTAGAGCATCTGCCTTACAAGCAGGGGGTCGGGAGTTCGAGTCTCTCATCGCCCACCATAATTTGCCGAAATAGCTCAATTGGTAGAGCAACTGACTTGTAATCAGTAGGTTACGGGTTCGATTCCTGTTTTCGGCACCATAAATGGAGAGATAGCGAAGAGGCTAAACGCGGCAGACTGTAAATCTGTTCCTTCGGGTTCGGTGGTTCGAATCCACCTCTCTCCACCACTTGTAATTTTGCCTCGTAGCCAAGTGGTAAGGCACAAGACTTTGACTCTTGCATTCCGCTGGTTCGAATCCAGCCGAGGCAACCACAAAATATATTATATGTCTCGCTAGCTCAGCCGGTAGAGCACTTGACTTTTAATCAAGGGGTCTGGGGTTCGAATCCCCAGCGAGACACCATTTATTTTGTGCCTCAGTGGCGGAATAGGTAGACGCACAGGACTTAAAATCCTGCGAGTGTAAAAGCTCATATCGGTTCAAGTCCGATCTGAGGCACCAATTTGGAGGAATACCCAAGTCTGGTTGAAGGGACCGGTCTTGAAAACCGGGAGGTCGAGAAATCGGCGCAGGGGTTCGAATCCCTTTTCCTCCGCCACTTAAT
>CAKOIN010000002.1:0-155249 GCA_934086955.1 uncultured Bacilli bacterium
AGCGAAGCCTTATTTAATAAGGGAAACGGTAAAAAATAAACGGTAATTTAATTTAGGGCTTATTTTTCATACCCAGAGGGTCGAGGGTTCGAGTCCCCCCGTCGCTACCATAATTAAAAATAGAGCTCAGAATTTCTGAGCTTTTTTTGTTTAAATTAAAATTGATATTTAATCTTTTATATGATAAAATTTTATATAGAATAGGTGAAGAATATGAATAAGTTTTTAATAACAATAATAGTACCAAATATAGAATACGAGTGTGATTTATTTATTCCGAACAATAAAAAGGTCGGAACAATAAAATCATCAATATTAGAATCACTAAAAACACTTACAAATGGTGTATTTAGTAAAACAATAAACGATGTTAAATTTATTGATAAAGATTTAAAAGAAGAATATGACAACGATAAATTAATAAAAGATACTAAAATTAAAAATGGTACTAAATTAATTATTCTATAAGGAGGTAAAAATGAGAATATCAATAATAAGAAGTAGAATTATAGAAGATTTATTATTACCTCAAGTTATAGAAGGAACTTATTGGATAAAAGATTTTGATATAAATGGTAATAAATCAAATTTCATATCATTAGAAGCAGTAGAAGGTAAATGGAAAATAATTAATAATAATGAAAGTTACTGCATAGATGATATAGAAAATAAAATAGAAGATGTTTTTCTTGAAACAAATAAATTTTATACAATTTATAATACAACAACAAAAAGTAAACTAAAATTTTATACAAGCGACATAGAATTTAAAAATGATTCATATATGATTAATAATTATTTAAAAGATAAAATAACTATAGGATCATTGGATTCAAATAAAATAATATATAAACATTTAGATGATGTGACAGCCACAATTGAACAAATTGAAAATAGTGTAGTATTAGTACTTAATACATCAGCAAAAACTCCAGTTTATATTAATAAATCAAGAGTAAATGATACTACTTTACTTTCAAATGGAGATATTATTTTCATAAATGGACTTAAAATAGTTTATTATGAAGAAATGGATAATGAGGTATTAAAATATTTATTTGTAGATAAAACTGCAACAGTGAATATGGAACAAAGAAATATCAAAACTGCTATAAATAAAGAATATGTTGAAGATGAGGAAGAAGTAGAATATCCTTTATTTGAAGAAAAAGACTATTTCAATAAAAAGCCAAGATTTGTAAGCGATATTAAACCACTTGATATTTCTATTGATAATCCGCCATCTAAAATACAAGAAAATAAAATGCCATTGTTACTTACAATTGGGCCAATGATAACAATGTCATTAACATCACTTTTAGTTGGATATACAGCACTAGATAATGTATTAAAAAAAGATGCTACTTGGGCACAAGCAATGCCATCATTAATAATATGCTTTACAATGCTTGCTGGTGTAATAATTTGGCCAGTACTAACAAGAATGTATACTAAAAAAATGACAAAAAAACAAGAAGCAGAAAAAGCAGAAAAATATACTAAATATTTAGAAGAAAAAAGAAAAACAATAAATGATGCTAAAAGTGAACAAGAAAAAATATTATGTAATAAATATCTGAGTACCAAAGAATGTAGCGAAGTTATACTTAGAAATTACACTACATTATGGGAAAGAAGACCAGAAGATGAAGACTTTTTATCAGTTAACTTAGGTAGTGGAACTTACAAAATGTTTATAAATATGCCAATACCAGAAAAACATTTTCAAATGGAAGAAGATGATTTAGAAAAGAAAGTTACTGAACTATATGATGAAAAAAGAATGCTAGAAAATGTTCCAGTTGTATATTCATTCATCAAAAACTATGTAAGTGGATTTATTGGTGAAGATATAATAACTCACGAATATATAAAACAAATATTAATTCAATTATTAGCATTTCATAGTTACGACAATTTAAAAATAGTAGTCTTAACTGATGAAGAAAATGAACATTATTTTGAATTTTTAAAATGTTTACCACATTGTTTTTCAAATGATAAAAAAATGAGATTCTTTGCTACTAATAATAATGAATATAAAGAAGTATGTTATTTTTTAGATAGAATATATAATGAAAAACAAGAAAAAGTACAAGAAACTAAAAAAATAACAATAGATAAAACATATTTAATAATAACTAATAATTTCAAAAAAATTAGAGATTACTCTGTAATTAAAAAAATACTAGAAAATAAAGAATATTTTGGATTTAGTTTAATAATTGCTGATAATAAAATAACTAATTTGCCAAGTGAATGTAATTCATTTATAAAGTTATCTGTTGAAAAGGGTTCACTACAATATGCTAAAACAAGTGAACAAGATATGATAAGTTTTAATGTCAATCTAAAAGAAAAAATAGATTATGAAACTTGTTCTAAGATACTTGCTAATATGCCTATTGATATAGAAAATGAAGTAGATGGAAAAATACCAAATAAATTAGGTTTCTTAGAAATGTATGATGTTGGTAAAGTAGAACAATTAAACTCATCTATGAGATGGGAACAAAATAATCCTACTATTAATTTACAAGCACCAATAGGTATTGGAAAAAATGGGGAACAAATAATATTAGATGCTCATGAGAACTTTCATGGACCTCACGGATTAATTGCTGGTTCTACCGGTAGTGGTAAGTCAGAGCTTATAATAACATTTATACTATCACTTGCCGTTAATTACAGTCCAGAAGAAGTACAATTTATACTTATAGATTATAAAGGTGGAGGACTAGCTGGAGCATTTGATAATAACAATATGAAGCTTCCACATATAGTAGGCACAATAACTAACTTAGATACAAATGATATGAATAGAAGTTTTGCATCAATACAAAGTGAACTTAAAAGAAGACAAGAGATATTTAATAAAACAAGAGAATTAACTGGTGAAAGCACTGTAGATATTTATAAATATCAAAGAATGTATAGAGAAAAAATAGTAACAGAACCAGTTTCACACTTATTCATTATTTGTGATGAGTTTGCAGAACTAAAAATGCAAAAATATGAATTTATGGAACAACTTATAAGTACAGCTAGAATCGGTAGAGGTCTTGGTATACACCTAATTTTAGCAACACAAAAGCCAAGTGGAATAGTTGACCCACAAATATGGAGTAATACAAGATTTAGAATTTGTATGAAAGTACAAGACAAAGTAGACTCAAATGAAATAATTAAATGTTCAGATGCAGCATTTTTAAGTACAGTAGGTAGATTCTATTTTCAAGTTGGTTATAATGAAATATTTGTACTTGGACAAGCAGCATGGGCAGGCACTAGATACTTACCATCTGACAAAGTTAAAAAAACAATTGATACAAATATAGAGTTTATTGATAATATTGGTAATATAATAAAAACATCAAATACAAAAACACAAAAATTCGTTGTATATGAACAATTAGGCGAAGAACTTACTAATATAATAAAATATTTAGACAAAACAGCTAAAGAAAAAAATATAGCTGCTAAACCATTATGGCTAGAAAGATTATCAAATAATATATTGGTAGATAACTTAATTAAAAAATATAACTATAATAAAGCAGGAAATATAATAAACTTAGTGATAGGTGAATATGATATACCAAGTAATCAAGAACAAAGATTACTTTCATTAAATCTATCAGAAAGTGGAAATACTGTTATATATGGTGTTACTGGTAGCGGTAAAGAAAACTTCTTAACAACATTACTATATTCTTCAATGTTATATTATAGTCCAAAAGAAATTAACTATTATATTATTGATTTCGGTTCAGCATCACTTAGAATATTTGAAGAGTGTAATATGATTGGTGACATTGTTAATAATGAAGATGCAGATAAAATAGAAAATCTATTTAAATTATTAGAATCATCAATAGAACAAAGAAAGAAATTATTTTATCAATACAATGGAGATTATTTAACATACATAAAAAATACTAATAATTTAATACCTGCAATTGTAGTAATAATAAATAATTTTGAATTATATGATGAATCATATGAAAAATATAACGAAAGATTAATAATGTTAACAAGAGAATGTAATAAGTATGGAATTTACTTTATTGTTACTTCTAACACACCAAACGGATTGAAAAGTAAATTAAAACAAAACTTTGGACAAATATATTCCCTACAACAGAATAAAGAAGAAGATTATAACACAATATTTAGTACAAATAAAAAAGTTTATCCAACAAACATATTTGGTAGAGGAATAATAAAAGAAGATAACATTTATGAATTCCAAACAGCTTTTGCATCTGATATAGATAATATTAATAACTTTATAAAAGAAAAAATATCAGTATACAATACACAATATCCAGAAACAGCTTCAAAAATTCCAGTATTACCAGATGTAATAAATTACAAAGATTTAGATTTAAGTTCATTAAAACAAACTGAATATCCAATAGGTCTAAATAAAGATACATTAAGAATCAGTAAAATAGATTTCAATAAAAACTATATTACATTAATAGCTGGTCAAGATATTACAATATATACAAAATTCATAAATAATTTACTATATCAATTCTTGAAAAATAATTTATATACAATAACTATTAATTCAGAAAATATAGATATAGATGAAAATATAATTAATAGTAGTGATTATAATGATAAAAGATTTGATGATATATATTTAAAAATTAAAAATTATATAAATGAATGTGTAGAAACATATGAAAATAATAATTATGATAGAAATATATTTGATAAATCAAAAAGACTAGTTTGTGTTATATTAGGTTTCTCAAACTTCAAATCAAAATTAAGTGATGAGAATAGTAAAGAACTTGATAAACTAATTATCAAAGCAAAAGAATTAGAAGTAATAGATTTCATTTTAATAGATTCATCAAGTAATTTAAAACAATTAGAATTTGAAAGTTGGTTTAAAAAATCAGTTAACACAAATAATGGAATTTGGCTAGGAAACGGTATAGCTACACAATATAACTTTAGAATTAATAATAAGTTAGATGAATTTACAAAAGAAATACCAATAAATTATTGCTATGTTATTAGAAATGGTCAAGCTGAATTTGTAAAATATATCGATAATATTAATTAAGAACTTCATTAGAAGTTCTTTTAATATAGACTAAAAATAAAAAATATTGTAAAATTAATTATAGAGTATAGAAAGGAATATCATTATGAAAATAGATACAGAAACATTAACAGTAGCAGTATCTCTTTTAGAAAGTCATACACATACAATAAATTTAGCTAACATTGATATTAATGATGCATGTAATAATTTTATAGGAATGGGTGAATATATAGAAGAGTTGCAAAGACATTATAAAGAATATGAAGCAATCATTTTAAAAACAATAAATAGATTAAAACAAATGTCATATTTTATTAATAATGAAGTAATAAAACAATATCAAAATGTAGAAAATGAATTAACAAAAAACTTTACTGATATAACTAATTCAATAATAGAAATTGAAGAATAAATATAGACATAATCAAAAAAAAATAGTAAAATATTATTAAGATATGGAGGAATAGAAATGGCAAAAATATCATTATCATTAGAACAAATTAATACAATAATAACAAAAATTAATTCAGCAAGTGAACAAATATCAACAAGTTGGAATTCAATTAAGACAGAAGATTTAACAAAAATAAGAAGTTCATGGGCTGGGAAAGATTGTGAAGCATATATTGCGAAAGTAGAAGAGATGGATAACGATATGCAAAAAGCAATACAAGCATTAAAGTTATTATCAGCAACATACTTAAAAGCACAACAAAATGTAGTAGCAACACAAGAAAAAATTACAACAACAGTATCAGGTTTATAGGAGGAATAATAAATGGCAGATGTATATGTTAATAGCGAAGAACTAAGAGAAATAGCCCAAAGTATGAAATTAAAAGCAAATAATATAATGGAAGCTTACCAAAATGAAGCAAGTGCTGCAATTCTTATGGGAAGTGAATCAATTCAAGTAAGTGGACTTGATACAACAGCATTATTAAATTCATTAAGTAAAATATTTAATAATCTTAACGGAAGAATAGTGAACTTATCAGATTTCTTAACTAATGTAGTAGCAAATGAATATGATAGTGTATCTATTGCTATTAAAAATGAGTTTAATAACAATTTTGCAAATGAAATAGCAAAAATATTGGGAATTTCGTTAGGCGGAGCTGCAATTGGTGGAGGAACTATTATTGGCAAAACTCCAATATCAGAAATAGTATCTGGGAAAATAGATGATTCAAAGATTATTTCAATTGGAAAAGATGGGAAAATAATAAAGAAAAATGAACCACCTATTTATGAAATACCTCCACAACCAAAACCAAAATTAGAAACTATGGGAAATGGTAGAGCAGAACTTACAAGTGATAATAATCTAACACCAACAGCAGATAAGCAAGTCCCAACATCATCAAAATCAAATTTTGGGCCACATAAAGGAAAACCAGAAGTGATTGAAGATACTACACCAACTTCATATAAACCAACTTTTGGACCACATAAAGGAAAACCAGAAGTGATTGAAGATACTACACCAACTTCATATAGACCACCACACTCTGGTTCAAAAAGTCTAAGTTCTATTGAAAAAGTTTATATGAATTAATATTAAGAAAGATAATTTAAAATTAAAAATGAAGTGATAAAGTAAAAGTAGAAACAAAAAATTATAATTAGAAAAATTAATTATCCGAAATAGACATAAAAAAGACACATAGTTGTTACCTTATGTTACAATGTAAATTTGAACAAACATAGAGGTAATAAACTAAGTGTCTTTTAAATTATAAAAAAATAAAGAAATATAAGAAAATAAAAAATTAGCTGCATTAGTAGCAATCCTGCTAAAGGAATATAGATTTAGTATAAAATTAAGTGGAAGAACAAAATAATGTATAAAAAGAAGGTATTAGAACTGATTTAATAAGCTTATACATAGAATAAAAAATTATAAAAAGACTATATCTGTAATTAAACTATGTGATTTTTAGTTTAGTTTTAATTTTTATAGTATTCAAAATGTTTTGATGTATTTTGTAGTTCATCAAATTTTTTGAAATAATTGTTATTGATAAAATATTTAAACTGACTGTTGAGTATTATTCTCCGCAAGGATTATGTGTGCAGGTGTAAGGTGTTGACATACTTGGAATAAGATTCATTTCAGCAATTTCAATATTATATGAAATATGAATTAATAAAGAATGAGACTTTCTCTTTTTCTCGTCCTCTAGTTTGACTCTGCTACATATTTTGGTATTACTTTATAAATATTATCTATATCGATATTTTGATAAATATATATTTTTTATCATTTTTTTGCACCAGTATATTTACCCGTTATTTTTCATTTTTTGCAAAATTTCTGTATTTTATTATAAGTTAACACTAGTGCAGACACTTATTATTTTCATTTATATCATTTGTTTAGATTTATTTTTAATATAGACATAATCAAAAAAAAATAGTAAAATATTATTAAGATATGGAGGAATAGAAATGGCAAAAATATCATTATCATTAGAACAAATTAATACAATAATAACAAAAATTAATTCAGCAAGTGAACAAATATCAACAAGTTGGAATTCAATTAAGACAGAAGATTTAACAAAAATAAGAAGTTCATGGGCTGGGAAAGATTGTGAAGCATATATTGCGAAAGTAGAAGAGATGGATAACGATATGCAAAAAGCAATACAAGCATTAAAGTTATTATCAGCAACATACTTAAAAGCACAACAAAATATAGTAGCAACACAAGAAAAAATTACAACAACAGTATCAGGTTTATAGGAGGAATAAGAAATGGCAGATGTATATGTTAATAGCGAAGAGCTAAGAGAAATAGCTCAAAGTATGAAATTAAAAGCTAGTAATATTATGGAGGCATATCAAAATGATGCAACTTCAGCAATATTAACTGGAAGTGAATCAATTCAAATAAGTGGACTTGATACAACACAAGTATTAAATTCATTTAACAAAATATTTACAAATTTAAGTACAAGAATAAATACTTTAGCAGACTTTTTAATCAATATGGTGGCAAATGAATATGACAGAGTATCTGTTGCTATTAAAAATGAATTTGATAATGAGTTTGCAAATGAACTTGCTAAACTATTAGGGTTAACAATAGGTACTGGTGGAATAGGTGGAGGAATATTGTACCCAACACCATCAAATCCAGGAACAGGTGGAGCAGGTATTATTGATATTGACTCAAGTATAGGCGGAAATCAAAATAATGGTTCTGCGGACAATGGCTTACAACCAACACCAACACAACCATCAAATCCAAGTGGAAATCAAAATGATGGGATAACAGGCAATGACACACAACCAGTAGACTCACCAAAGCCAAGCAATCCTAGTCCAACACCACCAAAACCAGCTGATTCATCAGATCCAAGAAATCCTGACCCAACACCGGAAAAGCCATCAGATTCAACTGGTGGCGGTACAAGAAAAACAAGTCCATTTATAGCAGGTACAGATGAATTAAAACCAGGTGCAGAGAGAAATGCAGCTAAAGCGGGCAATACAATTTATGCATACACTGATACTGGAACTGGCGGAGCAAGTAAAACTGGTCAATCAAGCAGTACTAGCAGTAGCGGTGGCAGCTTCGATGGAGGCCGTGGTGGCGGTTTTGGAACAAGCCGTGGTGGTGGCTTCGGTGGAAGCGGAAATGGTACATCAGGAAATCTTGGATCCCAAAAACCCGCAGATATTATAATTGATCCTTCAAATGTAAATAATATACCTAGAAATATTGATTCATTAAGAGGAAAAAATGTAAAAATAAAAGGAATAGATATTTCTCCAAGTAAAAAAACTACCACTACACCAACATCCACACCAGCTATACCAATCTACAAGACAGAGAAAGTTTGGGGAAAAATAACTAATTCTGCAAGTGGCGGAGGAGCAACAGGTGGAAGATTAGTTAAAACAACAAATACAATGGTAACAAAATAAATAATAAACAAAGTCTATTTCAAAAATAGACTTTTAATTTGAATAAAAAAATGTTAAAATAACGAGTATCAAGGAAGTGGATATTATGAAAATAATTAGTAATGGGGAAGTATATGTTAAAAAAAGTGATATAGAGTTTTTATCAAGATATGATAGAAAATTTCCACTTGATCTTGCAATTGATCACTTGGTAAATAATACAGAAGATAAATATATTAAAATAACTGATCAAAAGCAAATAGAATATATATTAGCACAACAAGATGTATTAGATTTTAGTAATTTATCAAATATGTCTAAAGAAGAAATAACTAAAAAGATATTTAAACTAAAAATGAAATTATTAGAAGAAAGTGACAAAGAAGAAGGTATGTCACCAGAAGAATATAGAAAAGCTAAAATAGAAGCATATAAAAACAGAATGAGAATAGAATATTTAATATCTCAATTTAAAGAATCATTAGCATATAGAAAGTGTCAGAATAGCAGTATATATCCAGATGTACCAAACCCTAATTATAATAGCTTAAGTGATGGACAAATATCATCAGGAATTTCAATAAAACAAGGTAACATAGTTTTCTATAAAGAAAATGGTGAAGAAATAACAAAAGAAGAAATAGATCCAAGTTTTTATAATACAGCAGTAACAATTATTGAAAGCGATTTAAGATATGAAAATCCAGAAGATGATAAAGAATTTGTTGAAAGACAAAGTGAAGATGGAAAATATTTAGTATTAGAATCCAGAACAATAGATCATACTAATAATAAATCTAAAACCAGAAAATTATTAAATAAAAGTAGAAGTAATCAATAAAAAGATTACTTTTTATTTTGAAAGGCTACAAAAACATTTATAAATATGTTAAAATGTATAAGGAGGATTGTATGGATAAAATAACAATTATAATAACAGGAATTTTTGTATTTTGTATAATACTTTTATATATATTAACAATAATAATTAAAAATAAGAAAAAGAAAGAGATTTTATTTAATGTAGATAGATTAACAACTGAGAAGAACTTGATAATTTCTTCATCTTTAATAACAGAATTATCAAAGGCAAATAAGCTAATTAATAATAAAAAGATAGCTAGTGAAGTAGAAGAATGGAAAAAAAGATTTGATGATATAGAAAAGAATGATATGCCTAAATTAACTGATAAATTAATTGAGGTAGAAAACTATATGCTTGAAAAAAATTATGCAGAAGCACATAGAAGTTTAAGTAAAGCAGAAAAAAACATTTTTCATGTTAAAGCTAAAGCAATAAAATTACTAAACGAAATAAAAGAGTTAACTGAAAGTGAAGAAAGAAATAGAGAAGCAATAACAAAATTAAAAAGTATATATAGAGAAGTTGTATTCAAATATAATAAAAATAAAAATGATTATATGGATGTATCTTCTAGAATAGAATTACAATTTGAAAATATAGATAAATTATTTAGTGCTTTTGAAGTGGCAGTACAAAATAGTGAGTATGATGAACTTGGTAAAATAGTTAAAGTACTTGATGATATGATTCATAATATAAGTATAGTTATAGAAGAAGCACCAACTATTGTTATGATGGCTACAATGGTTCTTCCTAAGAAAATGAAAGACATAAAGAGTTTAGCTACTAAGATGACAAGAGAAGGATATAACTTAGAATATCTAAATATTGATTATAATATTGAAGAAACAAATAAAAAAATTGCTGAAATAATGGATAGATTATATGTACTAAATCTACAAGATTCAATATTTGATTTAAAAACATTACTTGACTATTATGAAACATTATATAGTGATTTTGATGCTGAAAAAAGAGGTAAAAAAGAATATGAAAGAGGACTTATTAATATAAGTGAAAGAATAAGCAAAGTAAGTTCAATAATAAGAAATTTATATTCTGAAATAGATAATATTAAAGATACTTATGATTTAAGTGATGATGAAATTAAAGTTATTGATGAAATAAATAAAGATTTAATTGCTGTTAAAGATAGCTTTAAATTAGTGAAAGATAGAACTCTTATTAAAGTTATGCCTTATTCAAAATTAAGTAGTGAAATTGAAATGGTAGCTGTTAATTTATCTAAGGTAGAAGATAAACTTGAATCAACTCTTAAAAATTTAGGAAGTTTAAAAGAAGATGAAGCAAGAGCAAGAGATCAATTAAGTGAAATAAAAGCAATTATTAATAATTCTAAATATAAAATTAAAGATTATAATTTACCAGTTATACCAGATAAATTTTATATAGAATTAAAAGAAGCACATGATGCAATAAAAGAAATAGTAAAAGAAATAGATAAAAAACCAATATCTATTAAAACATTAAATTTAAGAGTAGATACAGCAAGAGATTTATCATTAAAACTATATCAAACAGCAGATTCACTAGTAAATACAGCAGCTATGGCTGAAATGGCAATAGTATATGGAAATAGATATAGAAGTAGTAATACAGAAGTAGAAATGGGATTAATATCTGCCTCTAAATCATTTTATAAAGGAGACTATAAAAACTCATTAGAAATAGTATTAAACACACTTAATATTGTTGAACCTGGAATACATAAAAAACTTCTTAGTAAAATGGAAAAAGAGGTGTAATAATGGCTAAAAAGAAAAAAGAAAAAACTAGTAAAAAAGGTATTAGTTATGCTAAAGAATTAGAAGGATTAATATTAATATTAATTTCAATAACAGGACTAGGTAATTTTGGAATAGTGGGTTCACTTATGAAAAAGTTTGCTATATTCTTATTTGGAACATGGTATACATTAGGACTTGTTTTAGCATTAGTTCTTGGAATATATTTAATAGTTAAAAGAAATAAGCCAAATTATTTAAGTGGAAGAATGATAGGTATATATTCAATTGTACTTGCACTATTATTATTTTCACATACAAAATATATTTCAAATAATAAACTAACTGCAAGAGATATATTTACAAAAACATTTGATAATATATCAGCTTCATATGAACAAGAAAGTGAAATAAGAAACACTGGTGGAGGAATTATCGGAGCAACATCAAGTTGGGCATTTGTATCATTATTTGATGTAGAGGGTACTAGTATTGTAATAGTAATTATTTCATTGTTTGGGCTAATAATGTTATTTGAAATGAACTTATCTGACTTATGTAGTTCAGTCGCGGATTCATTTAGAAATATGAAAGATAAGAAAGAGGAAAAGAAGCAAGTTAGAGAAGAACAAAAGCAAAGCAGAATTAGAGATATAGAAGAGGAAGAGGAAAAACCAATTGATAAAAGAGTTGTTATTACAAGTGTAGAAAACTTACAAGAACAACTTCATAAAGATGATACAATTGGAACCCTACCACCAGCTAAGGAAGTTGAAAAGACAGAAGAAGTTACAGATTCAAAACCTTATAAGAAACCTTCTATACAATTATTAAATCCATCAAAGAGCAAAGGAAAAGTTAATTCAACTGAATTTATAACATCAAATACAAAAATATTAGAAAGAGTATTTACTGACTTTGGAATTAAAGCAAAAGTAATAGAAGTTCATGTGGGACCTGCTGTTACTCAATATGAAATGGAATTAGAAAGAGGTACTAAGGTTAATAAAGTACTTAGTATTTCAAGAGAAATAGCATTAGCATTAGCAGCAAAAGAAGTTAGAATAGAAGCACCAATACCTGGAAAAAATACTGTTGGTGTAGAAATACCTAATCAAACAATTATGGCTGTATCAATGAGAGAAATAATGGAAGATTTAGAAAGAAATCCAAAATATAAAGATTCTAAACTTGCTGCTCCTCTTGGTAGAGATATAATGGGTAATGTTAAATGTGTAGAAATAAATAAAACTCCACATATGTTAGTAGCTGGAGCTACTGGTAGTGGTAAATCAGTATGTATTAATAATATCATTTTAGCAATACTTATGAGAGCAACACCAGAAGAAGTAAAGATGGTTCTTGTTGACCCTAAGAAAGTAGAATTCAATGTATATGAAGGAATACCTCATTTACTTACTCCAGTTGTTACAGATCCTAAAAAAGCATCCGCAGCACTACAAAAAATTGTTGTTGAAATGGATGAGAGATATGAAACATTTAAAAATAGTGGAACAAAAAATATACAAACTTATAATGATTATGTAGAAAAGAAATTAAAAAGTGATCCTAATTGTGGCCTTACTAAAATGCCATTTATATTAGTTGTTATTGATGAGCTTGCTGATTTAATGCTTGTAGCAGCAAAAGAAGTTGAAGAATCAATTATGAGAATTACACAACTTGCAAGAGCTGCTGGAATACATTTAATAGTAGCAACACAAAGACCATCAACTGATATAATTACTGGTGTTGTAAAATCTAATATACCTACAAGAATTTCATTTGCTGTTTCTTCAAGTATAGATTCAAGAACAATACTTGATATGGTAGGAGCAGAAAAACTTCTTGGTAAAGGTGATATGCTTTATAAACCAATGGATGATAATACACCTACAAGAATTCAAGGAAGTTTTGTTGGTGACGATGAAATTGAAAGAGTAGTTAATTTTGTAAAAGAAAATTGTAATCCACCAAAATATAATGAAAAATTCACTAATTTAGATTCATCATCAAGTGGAAGTGAAAGCTCTCATTCTGGTGAATCAGGTGGAGGCGGAGCAAAAGATGTACTTTATGATGAAATATTAAATTATGCAATTAGAATGGGTCAAATAAGTGCATCATTAATTCAAAGAAAATATTCTATTGGTTATAATAGAGCAGCAAGAATAATGGATCAATTTGAAGAACAAGGATTAGTTGGTCCAGCAAAAGGCTCTAAGCCAAGAGATGTACTAGTAAAATTAGAATCACAGGGAGGAAATGAAGAGTAATGGGAACAGTTCATATAGAAGCAGAAAAAGGACAAATAGCTAAAAGAGTATTAATGCCAGGTGATCCAAATAGAGCTAAATATATTGCAGAAAAATATTTAGAAAATCCTGTTTTAGTAAATCAATTAAGAGGCGAACTTGCATTTACAGGAAAATATAAAGGAGTAGATATAACAGTATTTTCAAGCGGTATGGGTATCGGAAGTATGGGAATCTACAGTTATGAATTATTTAATTTCTATGATGTTGATTCAATTATTAGAATAGGTACTGCTGGTAGCTATACAACTGATTTTAAAATATTTGATATATTAGTTGCAGATTCAGCCTATTCAAAAACAGATTTTGATGAAGAAGCTGGAAGAGAAGATATTGAAATAATAAATTCATCATTTGAACTTAATAGTGCAATTATGGATACCGCAGCTCTTAAGAGAATAAATGCAAGACTTGGAAGAGTACATACAACTGAAGCATTTTATACGGAAAATAAAGATTATACAAAATTTATAGAACTTGGATGTAAAGCGGTAGAAATGGAAACTTATGCTTTATTATATAATGCTAAAAAATTCCTTAAAAAAGCAACTGCAATACTCACTATAAGCGATAGTTTAATTACTCATGAAGAAATAGATCCAAAAGCAAGAGAACAAAAGCTTGATGAAATGATTCTTTTAGCACTAGAATCTATAATAAAAAAATAGAAATAAAACATAATAATAAAGAAGATATTATATCTTCTTTTTATGCCTATAAGGAGGTTAAAATGGAATACAAGAAAATACAAAATAAAGAATATACACTACATTTAATAAATTCGAATAGATTTAAAACAATGAATATTGTTGTCTTTCTAACAAAAGAATTTAATAAAGAAGATATTACATATGGTGGTATGCTTAGTAGTAATTTAGTTTATACATCAAAAAAATATAATACTAAAAATAAAATGGCTATAATAGGTGAAGAATTATATGGAGCTAATGTCACTGCTTCATTTGGAATATCAGGTAATAGTGAATCATATATATTTTCATTAGATTTTTTAAATCCAAAATATACTGAAAAAAAATATATGAATGAAACAATAGATTTTTTATGTGAAATATTATTTAATCCAAATGTTAAAGATAATTCATTTGATGAAAATTACTTTAATATCATCAAAAAAGATGCAATAACAAGAAGCTTATCAATAAAAGATAATCCCGGGCTTTTTGCTAGTATTGAATATTCTAAAATAATGTATAAAGGAACACCATCAGCTTATAATACAATACCAAGTAAAGAAGAATTAGAAAAAATAACTGCTAAAAAACTATATCAAAAATATACTGAGTTATTTAATGGTAATTATAAAATAGATATTGTTGTTCATGGAGAAATAGATGATGATATAATACCTATAATAGAAAATAAATTTAAGTCAGTAAAAGGTAACAATAATAAAGTAGTATTCGATATTAAACATAAATACGATGATAAAGTAATAGAAAAAGTAGATACTCTTCCATTTAATCAATCAAAACTCTATATAGGTTATAGATTAAATAATTTAAATTATCACGAAATGAATCATGTATTAAGAGTATATAATACAATATTAGGTACTATGAACGATTCATTATTATTCAATATAGTAAGAGAAGAACATTCTCTTTGTTATACTGTTGGCTCATATTATTCAAAATATAATCCATCTTTAACAATATATGCTGGTATAAATAAAGTAAATTATGAAGAGGCTGTTAAATTAATAAAAGAATGTGTTAACTTAATGAGTGATAAAGATGCGGTTGAAAGACTATTTGATTCAGCATTAAAAACAATAAATACATATATAAATAATTACTATGATGATGTAACATCTCAAATAAATGAATACTATAAAAGAGAATTTGAAAAGATAGAGACAGTAGAAGAAATGAAAGAAAATATCAATAAAGTTACAATAGATGAAGTAATTAATTTAAATAAAAAGATATCACTTAGTACTATATATTTATTAAGGGGTGAAGTATGAAAAAGAAGATATTTGAAAGAGTAAATGAATCATTACTAACAGAAAAGTTAGATAATGGAGTAGAAGTATATTTATATAAAACTGATAAAACAAAAAACTTCTATATAACAATATCAGTTAAATATGGAGCTAATGTTACAAAATATAAAATAGGTGATAAAGTAACAGAGATAATACCTGGTAGTGCTCACTTTTTAGAACATAAAGTAATGGCTTTATCAGAAAATAAAGAAATATCAAAAAGAATAAATGAGCTTGGTAGCCTTGCAAATGCATGGACAAGTTATAATGGTACAAATTACAACATATTTGGTAGTATAAATATCAAAGAAAACTTAATATTACTTTTAGATATATTCTATAATACAGATATAAACCCTAAAAATGTAGAAGAAGAAAAGGGTATTATTGGTGAAGAAATAGATATGTATAAAGATAAAATAAATAGTTATATGGCAAGTGAACTATTTAAAAATCTATTTAATACTTCATATGTAAAAAACACAGTAGTAGGTGAAAGAAGCGATATAGCTAAAATAACTGCAAAAGGTTTAAATAAAATATATAAAGATTTTTATGTACCTAATAATACATTTATAACAGTATGTGGTAACTTTGATGAAAATGATATTATGAATACAATAAAAGAATATATGAATAAACTTAATTTAAAACCTAAAAAGTTACCAAAAGTAATAAAAGGTAGAGAAAAAGATACAGTAAGAATACCATATCAAGAAATTAAAAAAGATATAAATGATGTTAGAGTTAAATATGCTATTAAAATAAATAGAAAAGCATTTAGTGTTAAAAATAAAAGATTATTATCCGCATATTTAAATATAATTTTAGGAGCTAATTTTTCTGCAACATCTCCATTATATGAAAAATATAAAAATGAAAATATAGTTACAAGTTTAAATCGTTCAATGAGTATAATAGATAATCATATAGTTATAATAATTGAAGCATTTACAAAAGATGGAGACAGATTTATAAAAGAATTAGAAAAAGATATTAAAAAACTTTCACTATCAAAAGATGAATTTGAAAGAAAGAGAAAAAGATATCTTAAAAGTTACATTTTAGATTTTGATAATATAGAAGATGTTGAATACATTATTGCTATTTCATTAATGACAGAAAATAAAATAAGCTATAAAGCTTATTCAGAAATAATGAGTTTAGATTATAATATAGCATTAGAAGTATTAAAGAGTATTAATACAGATAATGTTTCAATTATCAAAACAGTAAAATAAAACCTTGTTTATTTAAAAACAAGGTTTTTATATATACCATATTCTTGTAGAAGAAGTTTTTTCAAGAAAATCCTCATAAGCATGATAATCACCTAATAATACTTCACCATTAACTAGTGGAATAACTATTTCTAATGAGTTAGTAAATTTCTTTAACTCATCCTCTCTTTCTTCTTCACTTAGATTAGAATATGAGTTTTTAGAATTATAAGTTTTTATTAAAAATTCTTTTATTCTACTAATTCTTTCTTTTAATTGCTGATTAATTTCGTTACCGTTTTCTCTTTGATCAGTTCTGTAAGTATTAGCAGCTGTATAAAAGTCTAAATCAGTTATGAATTGTCTTATATCTTCAAATTCAGCATACTTTTGTAATTCTTCAATTAGACCTCTTAAATCAGCAGTTAAATATAATCTATCAGTAATATCACTGCCAATAATTTCATTAAGTTTCATTGCTACCAAAGTTTCAAATGGGTAAGAAGGTTCAAGACCTGAAAAGTACTTACATGTAAGTAATTCAGTATATCCTTCATTAATACCATCTCCTAACTTTATTTTATTATCATAATCTAAATAATAGAATCCACTTCTATCAACTTTATCTTCATAGTTTGTTGAAGATAAATGAAATAGTTCATGATATGAAGCTTTACTCCAATTGAATGGATCAAATGTAGGTCTTATAGCAACTGTATTTTTGCGGCCAGGCATTCTACCAAAAGTATATGTTCCACTGACAGTCGAATCTCCAACTTTTGAAATTACTTTTGCAGTTTTAATATTTTTATAAAAATTTCCTAATAATTCAGGTGGAAAATTTTTATCTAATACATCTTTAAATTTTAAAATTTCTTTTTTATATTTAGACTTAGCAGCTCTTGTTTTACTAAAATCAAAATCAACTTTATCTAATATTTCTGGATGAGATATTTCTTCTACACTAGTCGCATCCTTAAATACAGTGTTTTCTCTTTTAATTTTATTATGCCCAGCCTTGACTAGATAGCCTTGAAATATACATAGTGAACCAAATGCTACACAATACATAAGAGATTCAGGATCAATTTGCATTATTATCACCTCCATTAGTTATAGTTTCTATAATATCTTGTATCGAATTAAAAATATTATCATCTTCAATATCTTTTAAAACCATTTTAGCATTTCTATCATATTCTCCAGCATAAATATTTAATTGATTATTTTCATCATAAGTATTATCAGTATAAACTAAATAAGTTTTATCATTACCTTCAAACTTAAAAGTATACAAAATTTCATATTTAACAATCTTACCATCAATTTTAAGTTCTAAATATTTTTTATTATCCATAATTTCACCTTACATAAATTATAACATTTAAAAATCATTTTTGTAAATCCCTATTGACATAGTAGGAAATAAATAGTAAAAACTACTAGATTAGTATGAAAGGAGAAATATGAAAAATATATATTTTGATAATGCAGCTACAACTGCATTAGATAGTGATGTAGTTAAAGCACTAGATGGACTTCCACCAGTTAAAATACACTGTTCACTTTTAGCAGAAGAGGCAATACATTTAGCTATCGCAGATTATTATAGAAAAGAAGGTAAAATGACAGAAGAGAAAATCAAAAAGAAATGTAATCTAAAAGAACATCCATCTTGTTGTCATTTACATAATTAGTACTAGCAATAGTACTTTTTATATGTTTATTTCTTTTAAATAATATTGTATAATTAAATAGGTGATTTAAGTGGAAAAAATTGAATTCAAAACTGTAGAAGAATTATATAAAAGAGTATCACCTGCTTTATATTCAAAAGTTAAAGAAATTAAAAGAATGGGTTACACACTTGTAACAGAAAAAGATGTATGGAATTATTTAGTTGATAATGATTGGAAGAATAGAACTAACTTAGAACTTTATGATTTAATCAGTGATATTATGAATGCTGATAATTATAAAATAAATTGCTATGTTACAGAAAGACTTTCAAGAATGAAAAGTAGATTAGATAAAACAGATAATACAACAATACTTTAAGGAGGATTAAACATGAAAAAATTATTAAAACCAATAATAATAGTATTATTAATATTAATCGGAGGTATTTTATTAATTAAACCAATAATAAATAATATTTCTTATGGAATTGATTTACAAGGTGGTTTTGAAATACTTTATAATATTGAACCTTTAAAAAAAGGTGATACTATTACAGAAGATGATTTAGATAAAACATATAAAGCAATAGTAAATAGAATTGATACATTAGGTGTAAGTGAACCAGTCATCAGTTTTGAAGGTGATAACCTAATTAGAATTCAATTACCAGGACTTAAAAATGAAGAAGAGGCAAGACAAAGAATAGGCACTACAGCTGTTTTATCAATAAGAGATACAGAAGATAACTTATTATTATCAAGTGATGTTTTTGGAAGAGGTGGAGCTGCTTTAGAACAAGATCCACAGACATTTCAATATCAAGTTAAATTAGATATAAAAGATACAGGAGCATTCTATGAAGCAACTAAAAAGATATCTAAAAAACCAAATGGAGAAAATCTAATGGTAATTTGGTTAGACTTTGTAGAAGGTTTAGATTCTTATGAAAATGAGAAAACAACTTGTGGCTTAGATGCTAATATGAAATGCATATCTAGTGCATATGTAAATGAAGGGTTAAATAGTAATTCAGTAGTAATTGAAGGAAGTTTTACAAAAGAAGAAGCACAAAGCTTAGTAGATCTAATAAATAGTGGAAGCCTTCCAACTAAATTAACAGAAGAAGCAACACCAAAAAGTGTTTCCCCATCATTTGGTAGTGAAACAATAACAAAAACAGGAATAGCTGGAATTATAACATTTGCTTTAATAATGTTAATATTAGTAATTAAATATAGACTTAGCGGTGTAATTGCTAGTGTATGTTTATTTGCTTATGCATTATTAGTATTTGTAGTATTCAATTTAGTAGGTGGTGTATTAACACTAACAGGAATTGCTGCATTAGTTCTTGGAATAGGTATGGCAGTAGATTCAATAATAATATCAAATAGTAGAGTACATGATGAATTATTAAAAGGTAAAAAATTAAGAGAAGCATTTAGAGAAGGAAATAAGAGTAGTTTAGGAGCTATAATAGATGCTAACATAACAACTTTAATAGCTGGAATTGTACTTTATGTATTTGGTGAATCAACAGTAAAGGGATTTGCTACAATGTTAATTATTACTATATTTGTTACAGTATTTACAACAGTAATATTATATAGAGTATTAATGGAACAATTTGTAAAATCAAAAGTATTTGATGATAAAGATAAATTATTATTTGGTAAATCAAAAGAACCAAAATCAAAAGATTATGTTAAATTAGGAAAAGTTCCAACTATTATTTCACTTACAATAGTTACAGTTGGAATAATATTCGCAGTTGTAAGAGGATTTAACTTCGGAGTAGACTTTACTGGTGGAACAAATATTAATATTTCATCTACAAATGATATAGACTTTAATAAAGTAACAGAATTAGTTAAAAAATATGATGTAAGAGATTATGACTATTATATGGGAACTAAAAAAGAAGGATTTATTAAACTAAATGATATATTAGATGATGAAACTAGTATAAAAGTTAAAAATCAATTTAAAGAATTAGGATATGAAACATCAAGTAGTGAAATAAGTACATTGGTTACTAAGAACTTAACTAATAATGCTATTAAATCTTTATTAATATCATTAATAGCAATAATTATATATGTTAAAATAAGATTCAATATGAATTTTGCAATAGTTGGAATACTTATGCTAGTTCACGATGTATTAATAATATTATCACTATTTGCAATATTCTATATACCAGTTGATTTCATAATAGTAGCATCACTTCTTACAATAATTGGATACTCTATTAATGATACGATAGTTGTATTTGATAGAATAAGAGAAAACAGAAAGAAAATATTTAATAATAGAAAAGAACTTACTGATGAAGAAATTAATAAACTTGTTAATGTTTCTTCAACAAGTACATTTAATAGAAATATATGGACAAGTATTACTACAATAATTGCAGTTGTAACTTTAATTGCAGTAGGACTTAACGATATATATACATTCAATATTTCAGTATTAATAGGTTTAATTGCTGGTACTGTTAGCTCATTATTAATAGGTCCAAGATTATGGATCAGATTCGAAAAGAGAACAATGCATAAAAAAGATGATGATGAGGATGATGAACCAGAAGAATTAAAAATCAAAGGTATAAATATATAGGGGAGTGAAAATCATAAAAAACCATAGTTATGAAGAATTAGTAGATTTATTAAATTCATATATGGATCATGAATATGTAGAATTTATAAATAAGTATTATGAACAAGCTAAAATAATTTATAGCAACATGAAAAGAGAAACAGGTGAAGATTATATTCTTCACCCTATAAATGTTGCTTATATCTTAGCAGAACTTAAAATGGATCCAGTTACAATTGCATGTGCTTTAATACACGAAGCAATATCACTTCAAAAAATGACTTATGAAGAAATAGAAGAAATGTTTGGAACAGAAAGTGCTAATATAGTTTCCTCAATATCAAAAATAAGTAATTTAAAGCAAACATTCAAAGTAAATAATCCAGAAAAATATAGAAGAATAATAGTAGGTCTTTCAGAAAATCCAGCAACACTTTTTATAAAGTTTGCTGATAGATTACATAATTTAAGATCACTAAAAGTACATTCAAAAGAACATCAAAAATATATAGTTGATGAAACACAAAATATTTATATACCAATCGCACATAGACTTGGTATGAAAAAAATGAAAAGTGAAATGGAAGATTTATGTCTTCAATATAGTGATCCAGAAGGATATAATAAAGTTTTAGAAAGAATAAATTCATCTAAAACAGAACTTGAAAAATCTCTTGCTAGAATGAAATATGAGATAATGCAACTACTTGATCATCATAATATTCAATATCAAATGTTATCAAGAGTTAAATCAGTAAGAGGTATTTATAATAAATTAAAAAATGGTAAAACATGGAATAATATATATGATTTACTAGGTATAAGGGTATTAGTTGATACAGTTGAAGATTGTTATAGAGTTATAGGACTAGTTCAAGCAAAATATCCACCTGTACCAAATAGGTTTAAAGATTATATTGCTAATCCAAAACCAAACTTATATCAAAGTTTACATACAACAGTATTCGGAGAAGATAAACGAATCTATGAAGTTCAAGTAAGAACATATGAGATGGATGAAATAGCTGAAAAAGGAGTTGCATCTCACTGGAGCTATAAAGAAAAAATAGATGGCTCAGTTAAAAATAATTTAGATCATATTTTAGAACAATTTAGAGTTTTAGTAGAAGTAAATGATATTGAAAAAAATATGGATTTCTTTAGTAATATTAAAGAAGAACTTAAAAGAAGTGAAATATATGTTTATACTCCTAAAGGAGATATTATTGAACTTCCAAATGGTGCAACACCAATAGACTTTGCTTATAAAATACATAGTGAAGTAGGTAATACAACAACAGGTGCTCTTGTTAATAATAAAATGGTTAAACTAAACTATGAACTTAAAGAAGGGGATATGGTAGAACTTATAACACAAAAAGGTCATGCTCCATCAAAAGGTTGGTTAAAAATAGTTAAAACAGAAGCAGCTAAATCAAGAATTAAATCTTACTTCTATAAAAAAGAAAGAGAAAAATATATATCTCTTGGTCATGAAATGTTGGCTAACGAATGTAAGAAAAAGAATGTTGATATTAATGACATTATAACAGATGAAAATGTAGAAAAACTAAATAATAGTTTAGGTACAAAAGATTTAGATGATATTTATTTTGGAGTATCTACATTAAAATATTTGCCTTCTTCAATACTTAGTAGATTAGAAGTACATGAACCTAAGAAGAAAACATTAACACTTAATAAAAATAATAATAAAGATGGTAATGGAATAATAATCGCAGGTTCAACAGATATATTATGTAGCTTAGCTACTTGTTGTAATCCAGTTTATGGTGAAGATATAGTGGGTTATATTACAAAAGGTTATGGAGTAAAAATACACTCTAAAAATTGTCCTAATATTGACTTAAATAGTGAAAGATTAATAGATGCACAGTGGAGTGAAAACAAAGACAGTAGATATACTGCAAAACTAAAAGTTTATATTAGTGATGCAAATGATATATTACTTCAAATAATAACACTATCAACAAAAGATTCAATTATTATTGATTCAATAAATTTAGTAAATAGAAATAAAGAACTATTCTACAATATAACATGTAAAGTTAAAAATATAAGTGACTTACATAAATTTATAGACGAAGTAAAAGGAATAAGTTCAGTAACAACAGTAGAAAGGATATTTATATAATGAAAGTAGTACTACAAAGAAGTAAAGCAAGTAAAGTAACAATAGATGGAAAAGTTCATGGTGAAATAGATCATGGATATGTAGCACTAGTAAGTTTCACAGATGGAGATAATTCTGAAATGATTGATAAAATGATTAAAAAAATTATCAATTTAAGAGTATTTGAAGATGAAAATGAAAAAATGAATTTAAGCATACTTGATACAAAAGGAAGTATACTTAGTATAAGTCAATTTACATTATATGCTGATGCTACAAAAGGAAATAGACCATCATTTATAAATGCAATGAAACCAGACGAAGCAACAAAATTATATGATTTATTTAATGAAAAATTAAGTGAATTTTTAAAAGTAGAAACTGGAATATTTGGAGCAGATATGAAAGTAGAAATATATAATGATGGACCAGTTACAATAATACTTGATAGTAAAGAATTATTTAAAAATTAATCATAATAAAATGGATAACACAAGTTATCCATTTATTTTGCCCTCACAACTTAATTTGAAATTATTATCATAATCTTTTATATAAGGATTATCTTTAACATCTTCATATAATGTAGAACCTAAGTCATCAATAGTAATATTATCTTTTTCAAGTTCAAAAATATACTTATCATTATAAGCAAATATTTTATTAATATTACCATTATCATCAAAAGAATAGTAATAATTAAGATTATCATAATCTAAATTAGTGTTAATATCACTTTCGCAACTTACATTATTAATCTTACCAAAATATTTAATATCATCAGTATACTGACTTTTAGCAGTTTTATATATTTCCTTTATTGATGATAAGAATATACTTTTATCTTCATATTTTTTCTTATTATTAGGTTTAAATATCATTATAGAAATAATAACAAGTAGTAAAATACAAATAACTATTAATACATATTTTCCTTTCTTCATATCATTTTCCTTTCTACTTTAGAATATCAAATTATTATAGAAAAATAAAGATAAAAAAAGAATAATATAAAATTATTCTAATCTAACTTCTTTGGTTTTAACTTTAATTGTTTAGGTTCTTCACTCCTAATTGGTTCTGGTGGCATATTTGGTACAGATCTATTTTTATTACAAGCAGCACTGAATAATAGAGAAACACTTAAAGCTATTGAAAGTATCTTTTTTTGATTGTTGTTCATCTTACCCTCCTACTAAAATAATACATTTTATCACCGATAATGTCAAATTTTATTTGTCTTTTTTTAAAAATGTATTATAATATTTTGTATGGAAAGAAAAGATGTAAAATTAGAAGATGTAAGCCCTATGATGAGGGAATATTTAAAAACCAAGAGTGAATACGAAGGTATAATTTTATTTTATAGATTAGGTGACTTCTATGAAATGTTTTTTGATGATGCAATAACAGCTAGTCACGAATTAGAACTTACACTTACTGGAAAACAATGTGGACTTAAAGAAAGAGTACCTATGTGTGGAGTTCCACATCATGCAGTAAATATATATCTAGAAAAATTAATTGAAAAAGGATATAAAGTAGCAATATGTGAACAAATGGAAGATCCTAAAACAGCAAAAGGAATAGTTAAAAGAGAAGTTATACAAATAGTAAGTGCTGGAACTCTTACAAGTACAGAAATAGTTAATGAAAAAGATTTTAATTATATAGCAAGTATAACAGATTATAATTATCTATATATATTATCTTATGCAGATCTTCTAAGTGGTAAAGTTTATACAACAAAAGTAGAAAAAAATAAAGATAAACTAATAAGTCACATAGTAAATTTAAATATAAAAGAAGTAGTAGTTGAAGATAATTTTGATGTTGATTTAACTCATAAATTAAAAACTAATTATAATATATTTATATCTTATTATAATAATGATGAAATATATAAAGGTAAAGTATTTGAAAATGTTACAGATCAAAAACTTATAAAAAATACTTCACTATTATTAAATTATTTAACTAACTCTTTAAAACAAGATTTAAGCCATATACAACAAGTAGAGGTTATTGATAGTGGTTTATTCTTAGAACTTGATAAAGAATGTATAAAGAACTTAGAATTAGTTGAAACAATAAGAAATAAAGATAGACAAAATAGTTTATTAGGATTTATGGATAAAACTAAAACTGCTATGGGAAGTAGACTTCTTAAAAGTTATATAATTAGTCCTAGTATAGATAAAAATGAAATTATTAAAAGACAAAATCTTGTAGAAAAATTAATGACAGAGTTCTTACTAAAAAGTGAACTTAAAGAATATTTATATGAAATATATGATTTAGAAAGACTTACAGGTAAAGTAGTTTGTTCTAATTTAAATGCAAGAGATCTTTTACAATTAAAAACTAGTATTAAAGTAATACCTGATATAAATAATATATTAGAGACACTTGGTGAAGAAGACATAGAGACATTTAATGAACTTTATCTAATACTTGAAAATTCTATAAAAGATGATGTACCTCTTACTGTTAAAGAGGGTGGAATAATTAAAGAAGGTTATGATAAAGAAGTTGATGAATTAAGAAGTATAAAATCAGGCGGCAAAGACTTTATATCTAACTTTGAAAGAGAAGAAAAAGAAAGAACAGGTATTAAAGGACTTAAAATCGGTTACAATAAAGTATTTGGATATTATATAGAAGTTCCAAAAGGACAAATAAGTCAAGTTAAAGAAGAATTTCATTATGATAGAAAACAAACAATATCAAATTGTGAAAGATATATAACACCACTTCTAAAAGAAAAAGAAAATCTTATATTAAATGCAGAAGAAAAACTAAATAATTTAGAATATGATATCTTCTGTAAGATTAAAGAAGAAGTAAAAAGATATATTTCTAAATTACAAAAAGCATCTGCTAAAATAGCTTATTATGATGTAATGCAATCATTTGCTACAATCGCAGAAGAACATAATTTTATTAAGCCAACTATTAATGAAAACTCAACAGTGGAAATAATAAAAGGAAGACATCCAGTAGTAGAATCAGTTATAAGTACAGAATATATTGATAATGATATAGTGATGAATGAAAATACAAATATTCTTATAATAACTGGACCTAATATGAGTGGTAAAAGTACATATATGAGAGAGTTTGGTATAATTGTAATATTAAATCAAATTGGATCATTTGTACCAGCAGCTAAATGTAATTTACCAGTGTTTGATAAAATATTCACAAGAATAGGTGCTAGTGATGACTTAGTAGGTGGAGAAAGTACATTTATGGTAGAAATGAAAGAAAGTGCTTATGCTTTACAAAATGCTACTAAAAATAGTTTAATTTTATTTGATGAGCTTGGAAGAGGAACTAGTACTTATGATGGTATGAGTTTAGCAGGAGCAATAATAGACTACATTTCAACTAAAATAAGATGTAAAACATTATTTTCAACACATTATCATGAATTAACTGATATGGAAAATAAATTACCAGGTATTCATAATGTGCATGTATCAATAGATGAAACTAATGGTGATATTACATTCCTTCATAAAGTAATGGATGGAGCAGTAGATAAAAGTTATGGTATAAATGTTGCCAAACTAGCAAATCTACCACATGAAGTTATTAAAAAAGCTAATGAATTACTAAAAGAATATGAAGAAAAAGATAACAACACTACTAAAACAAAAATAGTTAAACAATATGCATTAGATTTAGAAGAAGACAAAGATGATGAATTAAGAGAATTCATAAAAAGTATTAATATACTTAATATAACACCATTAGAAGCAATAAACATATTAGATGAAATTAAAAGAAAAATAGATTAATTATTATAAGTGGGGGAAAAATATGCAAGAATTCAATATAATTTTAAATTGTGATGAAGATGTTTCATTAAGTGAAGAAGAATTAAAACAAATGATAGAAGAAACATTTCTTAGATCAAGAACAATTGATGAAGTGATTCAAGAAAAAGAAGCAGAGTTTCAAGAGATAAATGAACAATATGAATGTTTAAGAAAAATATTTAAAGAAACAGTAAGAATAGAAAAAGAATCAATGAAAAAATTAAGAATTACATCAATATTAATGTCAATCTATAAAACATTAGCTACTGTTGCAAATCCTAATATATCAAAAGAAGAATTTGATAATATTAAAAGATTAATAAAAAGTAATATTGAAGAATCAAAAAAAGATTTAATTCTTATTAGTCAAATTGAAGAAAAGTTTAGAGAATTAACTAAATACAATACATTAGAAACTATGGGAACAATGGCAGATCTAATGACACTTTTAGTTGATAAAACTAATGCTACTGAAGCTAATATTGTTTCAAAGATAAATACTTTAACAGCCAGAATAAAAGGCTTTAATGTAATAGAGTCGGAAAGAGAAGAGAAAAAACAAGAAGAAAAAAGAGAAGAAGTTGATGCAGTTGTATTAAAACTTGGCATGAAAAAATCCTAATTACTTAGGATTTTTATTGTGTTCTTAAAATTAGTTTTTGCAATATTATCAAGTTCAATTTTACCATATTTTTTAACTATATCTTTTCCAACAGCATCAACATTAGTTCCAGCTCCTTTTGGAATAGAAATGCCATACTTATTACTTAATTTATCCATCTCTTGTAGAAATAAATATCTACTTATAACACTAGCAGCAGCAACACTTAAATGTTTACTTTCACCCTTAGTTAAAAATGTAATTTTAGTAACTTTATCAGTGATATTTTCTTGTTTTAAATAACTAAAATAACTTCTAGGAGTAGTAAATTGATCAACTATTATTTTATGATAAGGAATACCTTTATTAGAAAGCTCATATAAAACTCTATTATGAAGTATAGCTTTAATCTTATTCATATTAAAACCTTTATTAGAAAGTTCATTATATTTTTTATTACTTAAAGTAAATGTCACATAAGGAATCTTTGACATAAGAATAGGAGCACATCTTCTAATTTTATCATCTGTCATTTTCTTCGAATCCATAATTTTTAAATCTTCAAGAAGTTTTCTATTTTCCTTATTAACAAGAGTAGCACTTACTATAATAGGACCAAAAAAGTCACCAGTACCAACTTCATCACTACCAATAGCATCATAATAGTAATATGTTTTATCATTAACTTTATCATCTTTTTCTTTTAATTCTGAATCAATATCTCTATTATTAAAATGACTTTCTAAATCTTTCCACATATTAGCATCAATATCAGCACTAATACCTTGAAACATAACTTTACCACTTTCATATAAGGTTATAATTGTGCCTCCTTCTTCAGCTTGAAAAACAGAGTATGGTGGTTTTTTATCCCTTTGAAGTAAAAAATAATAATCAATCATCTTTTGCTTTATATTATCACTTACTTTAAATACAATAGTTTTTTGTTCTGCCATAAAATCACATCCATATACATTTTAACATATTTTAATTATTCTTGAAATCTTAAAGTAAAAAATATATAATAAAAAACCAAGAGGTATATTATGAAAGAAAAATATTTAAGAATATTCTTTTTAGATTTAAGCATACTATTTGGAAAATTTGAACTAAATCAAAACTTCATTAGTATTTTTAATGGGTTTGTAAGAGATAATTTGAATAGAACAACTATAGATTGCTTTGAAAAAATAATAACAGTAGAAATAACAGAAGAGAATAATGCAAATGCTAGTTATAAATTAGAAGATTTTGTTGATGCGAATGATGATATTTTAAGTGATAAAATAGATGGAATATTTGAAGGAGTTCCACTCGAAGAAGCAAATTCAATCGGAGAAATGGCAAATGCATTTAAAAGTTATCTTGAATCAGTAATGAGTTATATGTCACAAGAAAATAAATCATATCAAAGAGTTTTAAAAAGCTAATAAATTATTTTATTATTCAAAAATAATACTTTATGTGTTATTATGAATATAGAGGTAATATTAGTGTTAATTACAGATTAAGGCAATTTTAACATAGAATATTCCTATGTTATTTTTATTTGGAGGATATATGAAAAGAGCAAAAATAATTGTAATTGAGGGCACAGATGGTTCAGGAAAAGAAACACAAAGTAAAAAAATAGAAGAACATTATAAAAATGAAGGACTAAAAGTAAAAACATATTCATTTCCAGAATATAGTTCACCAACAGGGAAAATAGTAGGCGGTTCTTACTTAGGCAAACCCGAGATAAGTGATTCAGTTTTTCCAGAAACATCAGCAAATGTAGATCCACTTGTTAGTAGTTTATATTATGCAGCCGACAGAAGATACAATTTCTTAAAGTATATTGAAGAAGAATTATATAAAAATGATATTATTATATTAGATAGATATACAACTTCAAATATGGGACATCAAGCAGGAAAAGCAAAAAATAAAAAGGAAGAAGACAAAATATTAAAATTTATTGAAAAATTAGAATTTGATTTGTGTGAATTACCTAGACCTGATGTAGTAGTATTTCTATATATGCCATTTGAAGCAGCTAAAGAATTAAGAAAAGGCAGAGTAGCTGGAGATGGAAATGAAAACAGTGAAAACCATTTAAGAAAAGCAGAACAAACATATTTAGATATATCAGAAAGATATGGATGGACTCACATTGATTGTTTAAGAACTGATAAATTTGAAAAACTAGAAGATATAAAGCCAATAGACGAAATAACAGAAGAAATAATAGAATGTTTAAATCAAGAATTACAAAGAAAATCAAAAATAGTTAAAAAAATGACAAGATTTTAGGTGAAATATGGTAATAAAATCATTAAAAAATAAAAAAAGATTAAATATATTTTTGAAAATAACAATAATATTTTTAGGAGTATTATTATTAATAACTACAGCAAGTAAAATATACTTTAATAAAGTATCTAAAAAAGAAGATTTTCTTACATTAAAACAACAAAATGTATTTTGTAATTTAGATTTAATAAAAACACCTTATGGTATATATAATAATTATTACATAACAACAACAGATTATAAAAACTATATAATAATAAAAATGTCAGAAAGTGAATATGATAAACTATTAAAATTCGATTTCTCTAAAGAAAAATATAATATAAAAGGTATTTCTAAAAAAATAGATTCAAAAACATTAAATAAAATAAAAAATTCAATAAATGATGGTAAAAGTAATTTTGAAAAAAATATATTATATTTAGATGCATATACAATATCAATAACAAGTAAATTAATAATAATATCTATAGTTTTATTACTAATAAGTATATATTTACTAGTGATAAACTCATTATTATTAAAATCAATAAATATTGATGAAAATACTCTAAAAAAGTTAGATAAAGAAGAATATAAAAAATATGGTAAATTATATATATCAAAAAATTATATATTTAAAAAAGATTCGTTTGATATAATAAATATAAAAGATATAATACTTATGTATGAGAAAAATGATAAAATTACTTTAATAACTAAAGTAAATGAAATGTATGAACTTAATAAAAATAAAGAGTATGATTTATTTGACATTATTTCAAATAAAAATAAAAATATAATTATTGGTATAAATAAAGATATAATTAAACAAATAAAAAAAGAATACAATATAACAATAGAGGAAGTTTTTTAAACTTCCTCTTTAATTATTGCATCCACAATTAGAATTGTAACCATTGTTATTAATAAAACCTACACCAAAAATAATTACAAGTAAAATGAATAATACTAATATAATTGCAGCTCCATATCCATAACCATTAGAGTAGTAACCTGGGTAGTTATTATACATCATACTATTACCACCAGCATAACCACCATTGTATCCATAATAATACATTATTATACCTCCTTAACTTTCCTATATTATTTTATGGTTTATAACAAATACTTGACACCACTAAGTACCAAAAACAATTAATAATTTACTTATCTTTCATTATTTTGTATAATTATATTGAGTAAAATATGAAAAAATATATAGTGAAAGTATTTAAAAATTTAAATAAAAGTTTGTTCTTTTGGACAATGCTTTATGCTATTGGTGGTGCTTTTTTAATATTAGATGCATCGCTTATTTCAGCTACACTTACATATGGCTATGATAATCCATATCATTTTTTCATAGCTCAATTAGCTTTCATAGTTGTTTCATTAATAGGGGCATATATAATAATTAAATTTATACCAACTAAGATATATGGGATAGCTTCGATTTTTATTGGTGGAATTTTGATAGTTGCCCTCGTCGGAACATTCGGGGGAAACTGGATTGGAAATGGAGTTAGAGCAGTAACATTACAAATAGGTGGATTTACATTACAGCCAGCAGAATTTTTAAAAATAGCTTTAATAATGTTTATGGGTTCATTTTACTATTATAGATCCAAAAATCCTAAATTAAAGTCTTGGTGGTGGCTTGCATTAATTCCGAGTGTTACAGTGTTTGCAATAGTTCTGTTTGGTGGAGACTTTGGAACAGCAGCTATTATAGCAGCATTATCAGCTCTTATATTTATAGCAGTGCCTACATCAAAAGAAGAAGTATGGTTTAATAGAATAAAAAAGTTTGCAATAATTGGTTTAGTTGGATCAGTACTTGCATTAAAACTTGGTTATTTAGTAATACCAGAAGAAAAGCTAAAATCAGATTATAGACTTAATAGATTTATATATACAAACCCTTGTGATAGATATGAAGAAAACTCTGGATATCAAGTTTGTAATGGATTTATTGCGATTGATAATGGTGGTCTTAAAGGAGTAGGTATAGGAAATTCAGTACAAAAATACTTATATTTACCAGCAAGTCATACAGACTTTATTTTTCCAATAGTTGTAGAAGAATTAGGCTCAATAGTAGGAGTACTTATAATAGTAGGATTTATGTATATAATTGCTTTAATATTTAGAGTGGCATCTTCATCATATAATTTACAAAACTCAATAATATGTTATGGAATTGGAATTAATTTAATGTTACATATATTTGTAAATTTAGGTGGAGTACTAGGAATTATTCCATTAACAGGTGTACCATTACCATTTTTAAGTTATGGTGGTAGTTTCTGTATAACAACAATATGTTCACTCGCATTAGTACAAAGAATACATATTGAAAATAAAGAAGAAAAGAAAAAAAGAGAAATAAATAAAATAGTAAACAGATAAAACTTAGTATTTATCACAAATAAGCCCTAAAATACTAGACATCTTAATAAAATTGTGGTATTATCATATTGCTTAATCCGATGCATCAATTTATGTAAGATTAAAGAAAGCACAAAGGAGGACTAGTAGTATGAATTTAATTGACAAAATCAACAAAAAACAAATTAATCCAAATGTTCCTGCATTTCAAGTAGGAGATACTGTAAGAGTTGATGTTAAAATTAAAGAAGGTAAAAGAGAAAGAATTCAAGCATTTGAAGGAATCGTAACAGCTCGTAAAGGTGGAAGTGTATCTGAAACATTTACAGTTCGTAAGAAAAGTGGAAATGTTGGCATTAACAGAGTTTTCCCAGTAAACAGCCCAATTATTGATAAAATAATAGTTGTTAAAAAAGGAAAAGTAAGAAGAGCTAAACTTAACTTCTTAAAGAATATCACAGGAAGCTTTAAAATTAAAGAAAGAAATTAGGTTGTTGAACCTAATTTTTTTTAAAACGAAAGGAATAAAAAATGGTTAAATTTTTAAAAGAAGCAAAAGATTATATAATCATAGTAATAGTAGTAGTATTAATAAGAACATTTGTAGTGACACCAGCTATGGTTGATGGAGATAGTATGAATGATACACTACTTGATGGTAATTTAGTACTAATAAATAAAATAGGTTATAGAATAAACGGTGCTAAAAGATTTGATATAGTTGTTTTAAAAAACGAAGCTGATAATGATAGAATCATAAAAAGAGTAATAGGACTTCCTAATGAAAAAATAGAATATAAAGATAATAAACTATATATCAATGATGAAGAAGTAAAAACAAATATGGATTTTAAAGATACAGAAGATTTTACAGCAGAAACCAAAGATAACGAATACTTTGTTTTAGGTGATAATAGAGAAGTATCAAAAGATAGTAGAATACTTGGAAACTTTAAAAAAGAAGAAATACTTGGAAAAGTAAATATAAGATTTTATCCACTTGATAGAATAGGGAAAATTAAATAAATTAATGAAGTTGTAGATAAATATAGATTTTGTCTTACAGCTTCATTTTAAATTGCATATTTTTTTGATATAATAAAGAAAACAACTATATAAGGAGTATTTATGACACTAGAAGAACTTAAAAAAGAATATGATAAGCTTCAACCTATATATGGAGATGAAAGCTTAGATTCAATATATTTTGGTGGTAAAGATAATAATCCTGATATATGTTTTGTTTTTATGAATCCAACATCAAGAAATATAGCTTCATCTAAAACTTGGAAAGGCCTAAAATCACCTTGGATTGGAACTAAAAATATATGGAAATTATTTTATAAGTTAGAACTTTTAGATAAAGAAATATATGATAAAATAAAAAATAGTGATAAAAACTGGAGTGAAGAATTCGCAAAAGAAGTATATGATTCAGTAAAAAGTCATAATTACTTTATTACTAATCTTGGAAAATGTACTCAGATAGATGCTAGAGTTTTAAAAGATAATGTTTATAAAAACTATTTAGAATTATTTAAAAAAGAATTAGAAATAGTTAATCCAAAAGTAATAATATTATTTGGTAATCAAGTAAGCAAAATTGTACTTAATAAAAATATATCAGTTTCTAAATCAAGAAAAGAAAAGTATATATTAGAAATAAATAATAAGAAATATGATTGTTATACAGTATTTTATCCAGTAGGTAATGGAAGCTTTAATATTGATAAATCAATTGAAGATATTAAATATATAATAAAGGAGGAATTAAAATGATTAGAGAAATGAATTTACATAATGAACCATTCAATCTAATAAAACAAGGAACTAAAACTATTGAATTAAGATTATATGATGAAAAACGACAACAAATAAAAGTTGGAGATACAATAGTTTTTACAAATAGAAGTACTAACGAAAAAATAAGTACACTTGTAACAAACTTATATATATTTAATAGCTTTGACGAATTATATAAACAATTTGATAAAGTATCTATGGGATATAATGAAAATGAAAAAGCAGATCCAAGTGATATGGAAATATATTATCCAAAAGAAGAACAACAAAAATATGGAGTAGTTGGAATAGAAATAAAAGTATTAAAAGATATTAGAATCAAAAAAAATAATTATCAGTTTTTATTAAGAACATCAGCTATTATATATAACAAAGATAAAAGTAAAATCTTACTATTTAATAGTGAAGGAAGAGATTTCTATATGTTACCTGGTGGAAAAATTCGAGAATTAGAAACAAGCCAAGAAGCAATAAAAAGAGAAATAAAAGAAGAAACAGATTACGATATAACAAATATAAAGTTTAGAGGTATAAGTGAAGAAAAAGCTTTTGATAAAGGAACCATAAATCAACAAATAGAAATAATTTATGAATGTTTATATGAAGGAGATATTAGGGAAAATAAATTTAATGGTAAAGAAGGTAAATGGATAACATTAGAATGGATTGAAATATCAAAGATAGAAGATTATAAAATATTACCAAAAGGTTTAAAAGAAATGATAAAAAATAAAAATATAAATAATATAATGGAAGGATATGAAGATAATGAAAGTAAGAAATAATTATAATGAATGTTTAACAAATTTAGCTTGCTCAATAAGAAAATATTTTAATCTTTCATATAATCATAATACAATTGAATTTGTAGATAAAATATTAGAAGAGAGAAAACCTAAAAATGTTGTAACTATCCTTTATGATGGAATGGGAGCTAATATATTAAAAAGAACATTAAATGAAAATGATTTTTTAGTAAAGAACATGGAAAAGAGTATCACAACAGTATTTCCAGCAACAACAGTGGCCGCAACAACATCAATGGTTACAGGACTAAATCCTGTTGAAACTGGTATGATCGGATGGAATACATATTATAAAGATATAGATAAAATAATAACTACATTTTTAAACTTTGAAAAAACAGATTCAACCTTCACACCACTTAAAGAAGCTAAGAATGTTCGAAAAAAATATATGAAAGAAAAAACTATTGTTGAAAGCATAAATGAAGAAGGAAAATATAAAGCATATGGACTTTATCCATTTGGAGTAGAACCTTATAAAGATGCCTTAGATATGTATTCTAGAATAGAAAAATATTGTAATGAAGAAGGTAAAAAATATATTTATGCTTATGATGAAGAACCAGATCATACAATGCATATGTATGGACCGGATAATAAAACAGTAAAAGATTTAATTAGATATAGAAATATAATGACAGAAAAAATATGTAATAACTTAAAAGATACAGTTATTTTTGTAGTAGCAGATCATGGACATATAAAAGTAGATAATATATTCTTAAAAGATTATCCAGATATAATAGAATGTTTAAAAAGAAATACATCAACTGAATCAAGAGCAGTTTCATTCTTCATAAAAGAAAATAAAAAAGAAGAATTTGAAAAATTATTTAATAAATATTTTGGTAATGATTTTGATTTATATACAAAAGAAGATATACTAGAAAGCAACTTATTTGGAGACGGAGAAAAGAATGAAATAATAGACAGTGAACTTGGAGACTATTTAGCAATCGCAAAGACAAATAAAACTTTATTATATGAAGGTGACGAAGTATTAGAATCTCATCATGCAGGATATACAGATGATGAAATATTTGTACCACTAATTATAATAGAAAAGTAGAAAGAGGAGATAATATGGGAAATTTAGAAATAGTATTTGAATCAGAAAATTTAATATATGTAAAATTATCTGAATCATTAATAGAAGATTATTTAAAAATGGTTAATGACAAAGCAGTAGCAAGTATGATAAGCCATAAAGAAAAAACATACACTTATGAAGGAGAAAAAGCTTGGGTTGAAGAAAAACTATCAAACAATAATGCATGTTATTCAATGATAGAAAAAGCCACAAATGAGTTTGTAGGAAACATAGAACTTATGGATGTTGAAGACAGAACTGCTGAAATAGGTATTTCAATTACAAGTGAAAAACAAAATAAGCATTATGGAACAGAAGCAATGAAAGCTATAATTAAATATGGAACAGAAGCACTTAATATAGAAAACTTCCATTTATTTGTATTTGATAATAACTTTAGAGCTATACATTGTTATGAAAAAGTTGGATTTGTTGATGACAAAACTGGAACAAATGGTGACTTACACATGGTTTATAAAAGGAAATAAAAATGAAAGAATCAAAATGTTATAATATTTCAAAATATAATGATAACAAAGGTAAATTAAGTTTAACACTTACTCAAAATAAACTAATATTAGAAAAAGAAAAAGGTATCTTTAAAAAAACAAAAGAGATAATTGATTATATAAATATCAAAATGATAAAAACAAATAAAGGTAACTTAAAAATATCAAGAGATAATAGCAAACTAACAATTGAAACAATAACTGGAAATATTATTATTGAATTTAAAGACGAAACTGAATCAAAAGATTTCATAAAAAGAATTAATAAAATAGTAAATAATAATAAAAAAATAGAAATGGATAAAGTTACAAAACTATTTAAAGAATTAGGAATAGTATTAACTACAAGTTTATCATTGGTTAAAACTATAAAAGAAATATATGAAGAATATAAAAAATAGCACTAAAAACTAGTGCTATTTTCTTTGAATCGCATACTTATATTACCACAAAATCGTATTTTTTTTCAAGACTACTAATCTTTATCTATATATGATATTAAATATTAGAAAGGATAAAACATATGTATAATTTAATATCAAAAACAGAAGAAAAAAACATAATCTTAAACACAAATAACATAACAAAAGAAAGAGGATTAATACTTACAGATAGAGAAATAAATGAACTAATTGAAAATAAAAATGAAATGTTAAGTATATTAAAAGAGTTAAATATTATAGAGATTATGATATTAAAAAATAACTATATATTTAATGATTATATAGATAATATATTAAATATATACATAAAAATTTTGAATAAAAAAGAACAATTTATCATAAATAATAATTATATGAATTTAAGAATAATGAAATAAAACTTTAAAAGAATACATTAATGTGGTAAAATTAATAAACAACAAAAGGAGGCAATATGAATAATATACATGCAATTTTTACAGACCTAGATGGTACTCTTTTAAATGATGAAAAAGAGATAGGAAACTATACAAAAGAAGTTATAAAAAAATATAAAAATGATATAAATATAATACCTACAAGTGCTAGATCTTTTAATAGAATTAAACCATATTTAGAAGAATTAGGACTTTTAGATAACTTTAATTATACAATTTGCTTTAATGGAGCATTAATAGTAAATAATAAAGGTGTTGAACTTTTTAGTAGTCATATATCAAAAAGTACGATGCAAGAATTGATGAATTTAATAGATAAATATAATATTGAATGGATGATTTATACTAAAAATGAATTGTTTAAAAGAACAAAAATAGAAGATATAAATAAATTTATAAAAGATAATGATACTTTTAAACTTATTGGAACTTCTAGTGAAGAAAAAATAGATGAAATAAGAAAAGAATTATCAGTAATGAATGATAAATTAGAAATAACAACAAGTATGAGTGGAAGACTTGTAATAGTTAATAAAGGTTCAACAAAAGCAACAGCAGTAGAAAAAATAATGGCAAAACTTAACATTGGAAGAGAAAATATAATTGCTATTGGTGATGGAGAAAATGACATTGAAATGATTAAAAATGCTGGATACGGAGTTGCTATGTTAAATGCTCCTGAAGCAGTGAAAAAAACAGCAAGAATGATAACAAAATATACAAACAATGAAGATGGAGTAGGTAAAATAATAGAAGAAATATTATATTAATTGAAATTTTATATTTAATTGATATAATAATATTTCTAGGAGGAATCCAATATGAAAAAATATGTAGCAAAAAGAAATGAGGTTCAAATCGGTACATTAGAAATGCCATTAGATTCACAAGTGATTTTAAAAGATAAAAATGGTAAAATGTTTAAAGGTAATAAATTAGCTATATCAAATATTAAATCACAATATCAAACAGCAATAACATGTAGAGGAATGTTATTTAGAGAAGATGAAAATGGTAGAGCAGAAGATTTAATCTATACAACACCATATAGATATTATATAGATAAAACAGGAAAAAGAATTTATGATTCTGCATTTGATTTTGTAATTACAAATCCATATAAAATAAATAAGTTATTAGAATATCTTAAATATGGTGAATATTTAACACAAAATGATTTAAATAGTATTTACAGATTATTAATAGCTCATAGAGATTGGCTAAGTAAAAATTTAGAATTATTTGGTTTTAAAAAAACAGAAGAAGAAACGAGAAAAGTTGTTTTTCCAATCGAAACAGAAGTTACATTATATGATGCTAGTGTATCATCAGTACCTTTTATAGAAGAACCAGGATATAGTTTAATAAAAAGAAAAAAATAATTGTATTAGAAATAATACAATTTTTAAATGTATAAATTATTTATAATAAATGCAAGTGATATTAAAATATTTTAAATAAATAAAATATAAGTTCTTAATTTATATTTTATTTGTTATAATATTTTTATAAAAGAAATAAGTTTATGACATAGAAAGGAAAAAATATGAAAAAATATAAAGTTATAACACTATGCGGATCAACAAGATTCAAAAATGAGTTTATGGAAGCTCAAAAAAATTTAACATTAAAAGGTAATATAGTTATATCAGTAGGCCTATTCGGACACTCTGGTGATAATGAAGTATGGGAACAAATGGATGAAGGAACACTTACTAAGACAAAAGAAATGTTAGATGATATGCATAAAAGAAAGATTGATATGTCAGATGAAATATTTGTAATAAATGTAGGTGGATATATTGGTGAAAGTACAAAATCAGAAATAGAATATGCTAAAAAACACAATAAAAAGGTTAATTATTTAGAAAAATGTGATTATGAATAATAAAATATAAAAAATAATAAACATATAAGTAGATTAAAGTCTACTTTTTAGTTTAAATAAAAGATAAATTATGATATCATATATATGGAAAAATTTAGGAGAATTTCAATATGAATTACAAAATACTAGTTAATAAAAATAATAAAATTGATGATAATTATTTATCGAAAGTAAAACTTATTACTACTAAAAATGTGGATGGAATAGATGTACAATTAGAAGAAGAAACATATGAAGCTTTTTTAAAATTACAAAAATTCTTAGAAGAAAAAGGTATCATTGTTGGCATATCATCTGCTTTTAGAACAATAGAAAGACAAAAGGAAATCTATCAAAGATTTATAGAAGTATATGGAAAAGAATATGCTGATGCAGTAGTTGCTCCTGTTGGTTGTTCTGAACATCATACTGGGCTAGCAGTTGATATAAATATACAAAAAGAAGACGGAACATGGCCAGTTGGAAATAATGAATTAATGGCACAAGAACCAGAACTTGTAAAAACTCATCAATTTCTAGCACAGTTTGGCTTCATATTAAGATATCCAAAAGATAAAGAAAATATAACAGGATATCCTTATGAACCATGGCATTTAAGATTTGTAGGAAAAGAAACAGCTAAAAAAATATATATAGGAAATTATACACTAGAAGAATATTTAAAAAGAGAGGAAGAAGAAAAATGGAATTTGAAACAGTTATCAGAGAAAGATATTCAGCAAGAAGTTATAGTGACAAAAAAATTGAAAAAGAAAAATTAGATAAGATATTAGAAGCGGGAAGAATAGCACCTACAGCTAAAAATATGCAACCATTTAAAATATTTGTAGTAGAAAGTAATGAAGGAATAGAAAAAATAGATAAAGCAACTAATTGTAGATTTAATGCTCCAACTGTATTACTAGTTTGTGGTGAAAAAGATAAAACATATTGTGAAATGGATGTAACAATAGTGACAACACATATGATGTTAGAAGCTACAAATATAGGAATAGCTAACTTATGGGTTGAACTATTTGATAAAGAAATAGTGACAAAGGAATTTGAAATACCAGAAGATCTAAAACCAGTATGTCTATTAATGTTAGGATACAAATCAGAAACTTGTCATCCAAGCAGACTACACAGTACGAGAAAAACAATAGAAGAAATAGTTGAATATAAATAATTTTTAATTTATAAAAAATAGGAAATAGGAAATAACAATATGAAATATGAAGATATATTAAAATCACATTTAAAATATGGTTCAACAAAAGAAGATATAATAAAAAGAAATGAATATGAAAATATACTTGAATCAGTAGTGATTGCTCCTTGGTGGGACCATAGTATATTTGAAAATTCAAATGTCAAAATAGATAAAGTAAATGATAAAATTTATAATATTTATGGAGAAAACTTTGAATTTTCTTTTATTGAATTAAAACTAGTTGGATCTACTGTAATACTAGATCAAGCTCTATCACTTGGAACAACAAAATGTAAAAATATATTATTTATAGGTTCAGTCGGAGCATTAGATGAAAATATAAATTTAGGTGATATTGTAATACCAGAATATTCAATATGCGGAGAAGGTGCTTCAAGATATTTAAATGATAACTTGGAAGATGAATTTGGTAAGAAAGAATATCCTAGTAAAGAGTTTACAGAAAGATTATTAAATATAGTAAATGAACAAAATAATATTAAATATCATTATGTACCAAATTATACAGTTGATACAATTTTTACAGAATATATTCATATAGATAAAATTATTAATATGGGTGCTAAAACAATTGAAATGGAAACATCAGCACTATTTAAAGCAAATAAATTATTAAATATGAATGTAACAGCTCTATTCTTAGTATCAGATAATACAATAATAAATAAATCACTTTACAGTGGAAGAACAAAAGAAGAAAAAGAATATAGAAAAAAAGTAAAAAATGAAGTTATTCCAAATATAATAATAGAATTATTTAGAAAGGAGGACTTTTAATGAAAAAAATACTTTTAACCTTATTAATGTCACTTTTAATAATAACTGGTTGTGGTAATAATACAAAAGAACCAAGTATGTCAGAACTAAAGCAATTACAACAAAAGATTGAAGAAAAATTAGATAACATTACTTATAATAATCTAGCTAGTTATGGCATAGATGAAGAAAATAAAAAAGTTATTATTGAATTAGTAAACAATACAAAAGAAGAACAAGATTGGTTCAAAGAAAATATAACAGATTCACCATACATAGAATTTAAACAAGGTGGGCCATACAAAACACTTGAATAGCGAGGTAAAAATGATAGAATATAACAAATTAACATATGACGAATACAAAGAAATATTAACATCAGTAGGATGGAAAATGCCATCAGAAAGATTACTTAAAATATCATTAGAAAAAGGAATAACCGCAAAAGTAATAGTAGATAATAAAACAATTGGTATGGCAAGATTTGTAACTGACGGTGGCTATGCAGGCCTTATAATGGATGTAGTAGTAATGCCAGGATATCAAGGAAAAGGTTATGGAAAATTATTGATTGAAAAATTACTAGAATATATTAAAAATGGTTTAGAAGATAATGAAGAAATGATGATTCAACTATTATCTGCCCCTGGAAAACAAACATTTTATTCAAAATTTGGCTTTAAAGTAAAAAAAGAAGTTGCAGAAGATGGAATGTATATGTGGCTTAAAAAATAATTCTTATAACTCTAGGAATATTTCCTGTTAAATAATTTTACTTTATATCATAATAAACATATGAAAAGGAGAAAATTATATGAATCAAGAAAAGATAGGAAAATTTATTTCAGAAAAAAGGAAAGATAAAAAACTAACACAATCTGAATTAGCTGAAAAATTAGGAGTAACTGATAAATCCATTAGTAATTGGGAAAATGGAAGAAATATGCCAGATTTATCACTTTTTAAGCCAATATGTGAAATACTAGATATATCAATTAATGATTTATTAAGTGGTGAAGAAGTCCCTAAAAATGAATATCAAGAAAGATTAGAAGAAAATATCATAAGTACAATTAACTATAGTAATAAAAAAATAATAGAAAAAAATAATATAATTGGTATTATTCTAATACTATTTGGATTACTAATATCAATAACAGCACTAACTATATTTAAAAGTGAAAGTAGTTGGGGAAGCATATATTCAATATTTGGTGGTATTGTGTCTCTTATAGGTGTTGAAAGATTTACAAGAAAATTAAAAATAACAAAAAGAATACTTTTAGATATAATGTATTTTATATTATTTATTTCAATATTATTTATAATTGACTATATTAGTGTCATCAATATTAAACAAGCTCCAAGATTCGCAATATATAAAATATCGGCAACAACTGTAATTTATTACGATACTCCATTTTATGATGTTATTAGATGTAATGTAGATAGTGAAAATGAGTATTATAAAGTTATGAAAAATCAAAATTACGATAAAGAAAATATAAGTAAATATTGTAAATAATTGATATATAAATATTGAGACTGTATATAAAAAATATGCAGTCTTTTAATTACTATTATTTTAAAAATAGTTTATATTATGTTATACTTAAATGGAAGTAGGTGAAGTAAATGATTTGGGCTTTATTAATGCTGTTTTGTTTAGTATTTTTTGCATATGGTATAGTTTATATCAGCAATAGAATAAACAAATTTGGTATAAAAAACAAATATATTTCTTATGTAATAGTTATATTATTTATATTAATATCATCATTGATACTTAATTTTATTACAACAACAATTATAATGATACACTATTTTATAATATGGTTATTTATGGATATTATATTTTTAATAATTAAAAAGATTAGAAAAAAAGATTTTAAACATTATATAGCAGGTATTATTACAATAGTATTTGTACCAATTTATATAGGAATAGGTATATATAATGTTTATAATGTAAAAGTTACTAAATATAATTTTAAAACAGATAAATTAAACAATAAATATAAAATCGCATTAATATCAGATAGTCATATGGGAACAACATTTCATGCTGATAAATTTAATGATTATTTAAAAGAAATAGAAAAAAGTAATCCTGATATATTACTTATTGCCGGAGATTTTGTTGATGATGGTACTACAAAAGAAGATATGATAAAAGCTTGCGAATATTTAGGACAAATTAAAACTAAATATGGAGTATATTTCGCTCATGGAAATCACGATAAAGGATACTATGGAGAAAAAAGAGGATACTCTTCAGCAGATTTAGAAGAAGAACTTACTAAAAATAATGTAAAAGTACTTAAAGATGAAAGTGCATTAATAAATAATGAAATATATATATTAGGTAGAAAAGATGCAGAAGTTAGAAATAGATTGAGTGCTCAAGATTTAGTAAAAGATTTAGATAAAAACAAATATATAATAGATATAAATCACCAACCAACTGATTACGATAATGAATCAAAAAGCAATATAGATTTAGTAGTATCAGGTCATACACATGGAGGACAATTTATACCACTTGGAATAATAATCCCTTATGTAAGTGAAAATGATAGTATTTACGGATATAAAAAGATAAATAATACTAACTTTATTGTTACATCAGGTATATCAGATTGGGAACTTAAACTTAAAACTGGTTGTATATCAGAATATGTTTTAATAAATATTAACTAAGGAGAAAATATGAAAAAAATTTATCTAATTTTAATTATTACTTTATTTTTAACAGGGTGTTTTAACAATTTAACTGATTCAGATATACCAAAAGGATATACTGAAAAAGAAGAATATTATGATAAAGATGGAGTACAAGATTATACTGATTATGCCAAATATATTTATGAATCAAAAGATATTATAGAAAACAATAAAGACTATAATAAAGTTACAACAGATGACATAAATAACATAACTGAATATTTTAATGATTTTAGATCAGTAATGGAATCAAAAAATAGATTAAAAGAATATGATTTTGATGTTACTAAAATAACAGAAGGAGACTTTTTTAGAATTAAAACTAAAGAAGGAGAAAGTATTGGAGACTCTAAATATGAAAAGTTTGATAACTATACATTATACTTCTTTGATACTGAAACATTAACTTTGTATTATATACATAATAATATTTAAAAAATAATATAATTTTAATTAAAGTAAAGGAAATAGTAATATGTTAGAAAAAATAAAATCATCTTGTAATTATGTCGCATTAAATAGTGAATTTGTAACAATTGATTATAAAAAGTTAGATGAATTCATCAAAACTATAGATTGTAATAAAATAAAGTTTTGGTTAAGTAATAATCCGTATAACTTATTTGATATGAAAATTGACAAAATAATTAATTTTATGTTAATATACGACTCAATAAATTATTGTTTTTGGGGAGAACCAAAGTGGACAACAAAGACAAAAGAAGGTAAAAAAGATGGTTCAGATGCATTATTATATGCATTACTAAATTATGCGAAAAATTTAAATGAAATTGATTTTTCAAATATGACAATAGAAGAATTTTCTAACATATTAAAAGGAAATATTGATATACCTTTCTTAAAAGAAAGATATAATACAGTAGTTTCAATAAGTAAAATAGTCAATATAAAAATGAATGGTAATTTTTATGATTATATTAAAGATATAAATAATGATATTGAGTTATTTGATATTATAATAAATAACTTCAAAGATTTATGTGATGAAAGAAAATATAATAATAGAAAAGTATATTTTTATAAATTGGCACAATTATTAACTTCTGATATTTTACACATTAAAGAATTAATTAATAATACAAAAGTAGATTATAGTCATTTAATTGGATGTGCTGACTATAAAATACCACAAACATTAAGAGCATTAGGAATATTAGTATATAATAATGAATTATCTAATATTGTTGATAATAAAAAACTGATAAATAAGAACTCAAAATATGAAGTAGAAATAAGAGCAAACACAATTAGAGTTATTACATACATTAGTTCAAAATTAAAAGATTGTAGTTCGATAGATATAAATGATTATTTGTTCTTATCAGCCAAGTCAGTTAAAAATATTGCTAAGCCATATCACTTATGTGAAAATAAGAATTATTGAGAAATAAAATAGCTGTTTTAGGAGGAACATTAAATAATGTATATATTTTTAAAAAAACAATTAAAAAATCCTGTTAAACTTCAAAAAATGGGAATTCTAATAAGGCCATTAACATTAGAAGAGAAAAATAAATTAAATGCTAAATATGAAACAGCTTTTTTTAGCAAAGATGCAAAAAATATATTTAAAGAATATGAAAAATCAAAAAAACAAAAAAGTTTAATTTTAAATTTAACAGACGAGCAACTTAAAAATTGCTATATTTATGAACATTTAAAATTGGATCAAATCCCATTTAACAAGAGTGTACTAAACAGACAATTAAGTAAGATTGCAATTTTAGAATTTAATGAAGAAATTAATAATTATATTGAAAATGGTATGGAAAGTTTTTTAATTGCAAACATTATTAAAAGTTTATTATTAAAAGATAAAAAAGAAAATCTAAATAGTTTAAAAGGATATGTTATATGTAGTGAAAAATTTGATATTTTTAGTGATGAAATGATTGAGGCTGTTGATTCAGTGCTAAATTATATTAATAAAAATTGCCCCGAAATATTGAAAATGGTTGATTTGACAGAAAAAGATTTTTTAACATTTAATAATTTCTTAAACTCATTAAATGCAGATAGAATTAGAGATTTCATTTTAGTAATTGAAAACATTTTTATAAAAGAAACATCACAGTCAAGTGAGTTATTGAATTATATAAGCAGCATAGAAAGAATGTTTGTTAAATATGATAAAAACAATAATTATGATATTGGAAAACAAATTGGATTAAAATTTGGACTATGTATTTCTGATAATTTAGCTAAATCAGATGATATTCAAGAAAAAATAAAAAATATTAAATATTGTTACGAAATAAGATCTTGTATTATTCATGGAAATGAGGATGAACTATTAAAAGCTCCACACAAAATTTTAAAAATAACAAAAGAAGAAATAATAAATATCATGGGAGGAGATAGAACTTATAAAACTCGTTTTCTGAATATATGGCTTGCTCACAGATTTTTAGAAAATAATATAGGGATAGCAATAAAAGAGTGGATTGATAATCCAAAAAGAATAGAATTTTTAAAGAATAATTAGCATGTATAAAGGAGTATAAAAAGATGAACTATGAAAATTTAAATAAAACTAATATCAACTGGTATCCAGGTCATATGGCCAAAACAAAGAAAGAAATAACAAATATTATTTCTAATATTGATGTAGTTATTAATGTTATTGATTCAAGAGTACCATATTCTTCAATGATACCTGATTTAGCTAAAATAACAAGAGAAAAACAAAATATAATTGTATTTAATAAATATGATTTATGCGATAAAGAAGAAACAGCTAAATGGATAGAAAAGTATAATAAAGAGGGATATATCACAGTTACTTGTGATTCTAAAAATACTAATGATTACAAAAAAATAATAGAAGAAGTTTCAAAACTTATGAAATCTATAAATGAGAAGAGAAAAAATAAAGGTTTACTTCCTAAGAAAGCAAAATGTTTAATAGTAGGTGTACCTAATGTAGGAAAAAGTACCCTTATCAATAAATTAGTTGGTAAAAATATAGCGGGAGTAGGTAATAAACCTGGGGTTACTAAAAATCTAACAACTCTTAGAATAAATGATAATATGGATCTTGTTGATAGTCCTGGAATTCTATGGCCAAAATTTGAAAATAATATGGTTGCATATAATCTAGCGAGTATGACAATTATAAAGGAAGAAGTAATAACAATTGAAGAGGTAGCTTGTCATATACTTAGAATGTTAGATAAATACTATAAAGATATATTAAAGCAAGAATTTGGAATAGAATATTATAATGATGATGAAGTAGAAGAATGTTTTACTAAAATATCTAAAAAGAAAAATATTCCAGTAAATGGTGAAGTTGACTATGAAAGAGTTAGTTTAATAATAATAAATTCTATTAAACAAGAAAAAGTCAAGAATATCACTTTTGATAGGGCGAAAGATTATGAATAATTTAGAAGATATAACAGATATTGAATTTTTAAGTAAACTTGAAAATAAAATAGAAGAATATAAAAGAATGAGTGAAAGTTTAGAAATAGAACTTGTTACTTCAAAAGATAAAACTACTATTGCTAATAAAAAGGCAAAAATAGATGAAAAAATTAGAAAAATGGAATATGACTACAGAGAATATCAAATTGCTATGACACAGCTTTCTGCATCATATGAAGAATATGAATATTCATTAAATCCTGAATATAAAACAGAACTTAAAATAATACTGGAAAAGATTAAAAAAATGCAAAGAATATTGATAAAAAGAAATGCAGAAATTCTAGGATTATGTATTAAAAATGAATCAAAAAAATTAACTATAAAAATTTAAATTTAAGTATAAAAATAAATGAAAAAATGAGTTTTAAAAACTCTTTTTTTGTGAAAATTTATTTTTGGTGTTTACATTTATATAAATTGAATTTATAATAATAAGTCAAGAGCAGGAGGAAGCATGATTAAGAGTAATTTGCCAGTAATTTTGTTAAAAAAATTAGTCTTGCTTCCTGGTGAAGAAGTAAGAGTAGAAATTAAAAGTGATATAAGTAAAAAGGTAACAGAAATATCTAAATTATATCATGATGATGAAGTCTTAATCGTTTGCCCCCTAAATACTCTTGAAGAAAAACCGGATACATCAGATTTATCTAGAATAGGTGTAGTTGGAAAAATAAATAGTGTTATTGATTTACCGAATGGAAATAAACGAGTAATTATAACTGGATTATATAGAGTAAAAATAATAAGTTATGTAAATTATTCAAATGAAGAAGATATTTTAGATAGTATAATCACTGGTATAGATTTATCAGAAAGTGAAATAGAATGGACAGCATATCAAAGAAAGCTACAAGCAGAATTAGAACAATATATAGATAAAAATCCTTTAATAGGTAATTCAATAATGAGTGAATTAAAATCAGGCTGTAATTTAGATAAAATGACTGATTTAATAGCAAACTTTTTACCATTATCTTTTGAAAAAAAATTAAATTTAATGTTAGACTCTTCTCCAATAAGTAGATGCAAAACATTAATTAAAGAATTAGCGGTTGAAACAGCTGTTATAGATTTAGAAGGTCATATTGAAAATGAAATTAAAAAAGGACTGGATGATACTCAAAAAGAATTTATCTTAAAAGAAAAACTAAGAGTAATTAAAGATGAGCTTGGTGAAACTAATACTAAAGAAGAAGATATTTTAAATTATAGAAATTTAGCAAATAGTGGCAAATATCCAGAAAGAATAAAAGAAAAGTTACTTAGTGAAATAGAAAGATATAATGCTACTAGTGAAATGAGTCCTGATGCAGGAATTATAAGAAATTACATAGAATATTTATTAAATGTTCCTTGGTATATTGAAACAAAGGATGAAAAAGATTTATTAAAAATAGAAAAGAAACTTAATGATACTCATTATGGAATGAAAAAAGCAAAAGAAAGAGTTATAGAATATATAGCTGTTAAAAGTATAACAAACGAAGTATCAAGCCCAATAATCTGTTTAGTTGGTCCTCCTGGTGTAGGTAAAACAACATTTGCTGAATCAATATCACAAGCATTAAATAGAAACTTTGTTAAAATATCATTAGGTGGAATGAGTGACTCAGCCGAACTAGTTGGACATAGAAGGGCATACATTGGATCTAACCCAGGTAAAATAGTAACATCTCTTATAAAATGTGGAAGCAATAATCCTGTATTTCTACTTGATGAAGTTGATAAATTAAAAAAAGATTATAAAGGTGATCCAGCTTCTACATTATTAGATATACTTGATGTGAGTCAAAATAAAAGGTTTACAGATAATTATATAGATGAAGAAATAGATTTATCAAAAATATTATTTATATTAACCGCAAATGATATCACAAATATACCACCTGCTTTATTAGACAGGTTAGAAATAATAGAATTAACTGGTTATACAGATAGTGAAAAATTATTTATAAGTGAAAATTATTTAATACCAACTTCATTAAGAAAACATGGACTTAAAAATACAACAATTAAGTTTGAAGAACCAGCTATTAAGAAAATAATAAATGAGTATACTAGTGAATCAGGTGTAAGAGAACTTGAAAGAGATATAAATAAAATAGTTAGAAAAGTTATAACTGAACATATAAAATCATCTAGAAAGATAGTTAGTATTAGAATTAAAGAAAATGATATTAATCATTTCTTAGAACAAGAATTATATAAAGAATCAAAATATAAAGAAATTATCCATCCAGGAGTAGTAACGGCAGTAGCTTGCAGTACAGTTGGTGGGGTATCAATATATATAGAATGTACAACATTTAAAGGAACAGGAAGATATACATTTACAGGATCTCTTGGTGATATGACAAAAGAAAGCATAGAAATTGCAATTAGTTATATTAAAAGTAATGCTAAAAGATTTGATATTGATGAAGACTTTTTTATAAATAATGATATACATATAAACTTTACTGAAGGAGCTATAAACAAAGATGGCCCATCAGCAGGTATAGCAGTAGTAACCGCAATACTTTCACATATAAAAGGAGTAATAATAAGTGATAAAATTTCTTTAACAGGCGAGATAACACTAAATGGTGATATATTAAAAGTAGGTGGTTTAAAAGAAAAAACTATCGCATGTGAAAGATTAAAATTAGAAAAATTATTTATACCAAAAGATAATATGAATGATATAGAATGGTTAGAAAAAGACCTTAGAAATAATATAGAATTTGTACCAATAAGTAATTACTTAGAAATATACGAAAAAATATTCTCATAATGAATATTTTTTTTCATATATTTAATTGAGAGGAGAAATATATGAGAGAAATTATTCCATTAAAAAAAGATATTATATTTAAAACTAAAATAGGAGAAATAACTAACATTAGTTTAGAACATGATTATAAAATTCTAGATGATTTGGTTGAAGGAACAGTAAATATAAATGGTACATATAAAATGACCGAAGCAACTGTTTTAGATGAAGAGTTTGAATATACAGTTCCATTTGGTATAGCTATATCAAAAAAAGTAAACAAAGATACAATAAAAATAGACATTGATGATTTTAAATATTCAATTTCTAAAGATGTATTAACTGCGAACATTGATTTATTATTTACTTGTGATGAAATAGAAGAAGAAAAGAAAGATGAAGAAAAAGAAGAAATTGACCCACTTGATAATTATTTAAATGATTATTTTAAGGATGATATTGAATTACCAGAAGAAACCAAAACAGAAACTATTGAACCAATTGTAAATGATGTTGATATAGATAATAACATTACCAATATAACAAACACCATTATTAATAATGAGAATAAATATTATACATACAAAATATACATTTTAAGAGAAGGAGATACAGTAGACCAAGTATGTAATAAATATAATATTAGTAAAGAAGAATTATCTTTATATAATAATTTAAATGATTTAAAAATAGGCGATAAAATAATAATACCTGAAGTAAATGAGTAAAAAATATAAAAATAGTGTCTTAATAGAAGATGACATAATTACTAAAAAAAGAAATAATGATTTATTAGAATTATATGAATATTTAGATACAGTAAGTTTTAACAACTATCCTGAAATAATAGATATTAATGATAGAGAAGTTAAAACAAAATATATTAAAGAAGAAAAATATCATGAAGTAAGTAAAGGTACTGAACTTATAAAAACACTTTCTATGCTTCATTATAAAACAATGTTTTTTAAAGATGTTAGTAAAAATAAATATAAAAATATATATGATAAATTACTATCAAATATAGAATATTTAACTAAATATTATGAAACAGCTATAGAAGAAATAGAAAATGAAGAATTTATGTCGCCATCACATTATTTGTTTGCTAGAAATTATAGTGCTATAGATAGTTCACTTAAATATGCTAAAGAAGAACTTAAAAAATGGTTTAAAATAGTTGAATTTAAATCAAAAGAAAGAGTATGTATTAATCATAATAACATTTCATTAGAACATTTTATTCATGGAGATAAAAATTATTTAATAAGTTGGGATAATTATTTGGTTGACACTCCAGTCTTAGATCTATATAAATTTTATAAAAAAGAAGGTTATAAACTTGATTTTATTTATCTTTTAAAAGTTTATAATGAAACTTTATCTTTAACAGATGAAGAAAAAATGCTTTTTAATGTTTTAATATCAATACCTCCAAAAATAATAAAAATAGATAATGAAATGGATAATACATATAATATAAAAAACACATATTCATATATATATTCTGGTATGAATATTGTAAGAGAAAATAAATAATCTACAATTGTAGATTTTTATTTTTATTTGTTATATAATTACAATAAGGAGTAAGATATGAAAAATAAAAAAGGTTTCATTTCAATGTCACTTGTATATACATTCTTAATATTATTTCTTTTTGTTATGCTTGCTATTTTAAGAACATACTCAAGAAATAATAAAATACTAACAACTTTTAGTGAAAGAATAAACAGCGATTTAAAAGTATCAAATGAGCAAAAAAGTAAATTGTATTATAGAATTTTAATAGATAATTTAAATTATTCAGATATAGTAGATAGCATTAATGTAAGTAGTAGTACAGGAATAAATTTCAGTTTACCTTCAAGTGAGACTAATGGAAAAGGTCTATATTATACTAGTAGTGCTGATAAATCAATTAATGGTAAAAGAGTTTACTATTTTAGAGGGGCTGTAAATAATAATTATGTTATTTATGCTGGATTTTGTTTTAGAATAATAAGAACTGCAGAAGGAAATGCTGTTAAAATGCAATATGCAGGTGTACCAACAAATGGGGCATGTCCAGAAGGAACAATTACTTCTCCAATAACTGATGTTGTATATAATCAAACAACAAAAGATAATACATTTATAGGTTACAAAACTGGTGTTGAAAATGAATGCAATTCGACTACAACTTGTGTTATAACAACACCAACAACAACATATGAAGAATCAACAAAAAATACATTTGATAGTAATGCTAAAAAAGAAATAGATAATTGGGCAAAAGATAATATTTATTCAAAAGGTGATGAAATCACAAAATATCTAGCTGATGTAGTTTATTGTTCAGATAGAAAAATCACTACTGCTAGTGAAGGATATACTGGTACAGGAACACAATTTGGTTATGGAAATAATGTTACCTATTATAATCCATATTTAAGATTTCAATCAAACTCACCAACATTTAATTGTATAAATGATAAAGATAAATTTAGTCAATCATTAGCATCAGGTAATGGAGAATTACTATACCCAATAGGTATGATTACAATGGATGAATTAATGTATGCAGGAGCTATTGCTAAAAATGGTACAACAACATCAGATACACATTATTTAGCAAACGGAAATCAATATTTTACAATGACACCAAGTTCTCATGTAAGTAATTATTCAAATATATTTATACATAATGCAGATGGAACACTTGAAGAAGTAAATACTTCACAAAAAGGAAAAATATTTCCAGTTATATCTTTAAGAGGAGATTCTGTAATTAGCAGTGGTACAGGACTTAGAACAAGTCCATATATAATAGGAGAATAATATGAATAAAAAAGGATTTGTATTTGTAGAAAGTGTAACAGTATTAATAGTAGTTACACTAGCATTAACAATGTCATTATCTAGTTATGACCTTTTAGCAAGCAAATCAAAACAAAGAAATTACTATGATATTCCAAGTGATAAATATTTATTATGGACAGTAAATGAAATGGGAAATAAAACAGGAATGAGTTATCAAAGTAATTTAGTTGCTTCTAAAGATAATTGTGATACAACTTACATGAATGATATTATTTCTGATTGTAAACAATTATTTAGTGATACTAATATGGTATATTTTATAATAATAGATGATGTAGAAAAAGCACTTACTAATAATTCTAGTAAAAATTATTATGCTACTAAGGTGTATGATAATGGCACAATAGAATATCTAAAAACATTAAAAAAATATCAAGATGATGATACAACACCTATTAATTATGCAGTAGGAGTATTTTATAGAAAAGGAAAATATTATTATGCTTCTATAATGTTATAATGGAGGATAACATGAATAAAAAAGGATTTACACTAATTGAATTAATTGTAAGTATAACTTTAGTATCAATTATACTTGTTTCACTTTTAGCTACACTTGTTAAATTAAAACAAACATATGAAGTTATAGATGAAGATAGTGATATTAGAATATTTAGTGCTTCAATATCAAGGCATATAAATAATGATATTATTAATAATAAAGGTATCTCAAAAGCAAGTTGTAATGAAGAGGGAAATACTTGTGATATAAAATTAAGAAATGGAGAGGAAAGACAAATAAAAGTATATACTCTTTCATTAAATGGAACTAAAGCAGTAAAAGATAGTGATGGTAATATTTTAAGATATGAAAGAACAGATACTAGTACAGTATCATATTATGATAAGAAGACAAATAAGCAATTATTTTTAAGAACAATAGAACAAGAAAATATACAAAATAAAGATCAAGATAGAGTTACTACAAGAGGATATAAATTTACAGGATTATCTCTTAATCAATATTCATATGATAATAAAAAAGACACAACAAAAGAAGACATATTAAGTATTTTAACAATACATGTAAGTGATGAAACTTATAATATTAAATTGTATTCAACAGATACAGTAAAGAAAACTGGCGGAACCCAAACTCCTAATCCTCCAGTGACTGGGCTTGCTTGTACTAGTGGAAATACTACACTAACTCAAGGCTCAAAATATATAAGAGGTTCATATGAATATAGATATAAACAAGAAAGTTTCTGGACAAGAATACAAAGTAACCAATATAGTTGGAATAATATTTCAACTGATGGTTGGGGAGTGAGAATTGTAGATTTATCATCAACTACTCCAATAACAGATGAAATTTGTGCAACTATAGATGGAAAACCAATTGTTTCAACTTCACATATGTTTATTAATTCAAAGGCAACTTCTATAGATGTTAGCAGTTTAAACTCTAGTAATGTTGTAAATATGCGCAGTATGTTTGACGGAGCAGAAGCTACAACAATAAATGGTCTTAACAAATTAGACACTAGAAATGTTACAAATATGGAGCTAATGTTCTATAATACTAAAATTTCTACACTTGATTTGAGTAGTTTTGACACAAGTAAAGTCACTAATATGAATAATATGTTTAGAAATACAAGAGCTACGACAGGCTATGCTAGAAATAGTGCTGAAGCAAATAAATTTAATGCATTAAGTACACCTCATAAACCAGAAAACTTAAAATTCACAGCAAAGTAACTATAAATATAATAAAGGCACTCATAATAGAAAATATTAATTTAACAATTAATATTTTTTTTATATTGATTCTATATTTACTAAGAATAGTAAAACTTTGAAATAAAATAGACAAACCACTAAAACATAAAATAAAAGCTGTTAAACAAAACTTTATATTTAAACTATTATTTATATTACTTACATTAATAACACCACTAGTAAGCTCTAAAATACCACTAAAAATACTAAGTATATATGGATTAATATTAAAATACTTAATTATCAAATTAATTATAATAGTAAACACAATAAGATTACCAAGTATTATAAAAGAAGTATTAATACCTTTCATAATAGAATTATAAAAAGTATCAAGTAAATTACCTCTATTACTTCTTATATTATTACTTATATTAATATCATTTTTATTTCTTAAAAATATACCAATTATTATATTATTAATTAAACAAATTAAATATAAAAACAAACCAATCTTATAATTATTATAAAGACCTATACCAACACTACCAATAACAAAAGATATAGATGGAAAATAAGTATAACATAATAAATTACTAGCATTATTAACACTTATTTCATTATTATCAAGCATATTCTTAATATATATTGCATTAGCTGGATGACTAGTAAATAAACTAAATAAAAATACAGTACTACTTTCACTATTAATTCTAAATAATTTAGATATAAAAGACCCAATATTATCTTTTAAGAATATATGATAATTAAAATAATATAATATATCACTAAGTATAATAAATGGAAAAATACTAACAAAAACCTTATTAAAAAACATAAAAGAAGCATTACGAGCAGATTCAATAACAATATCAATATTAATAATAAATACTATAAATATTATAGTAAGAAAAATATATTTTATTTTTTTCATTTAATTTCCTTATATGTGATATACTATTAATAATGGGAGAAAAATATGATAAAAAAGATATTAAATTATATAAAAAATGATATTAAGAAAAATTATGTTTCATATATATTATTTATTTTAATTGTACCAACTTTCTTTATAAAACTTGATTATAATATATATTCACCAGGAGGACTTATTAGTTTAGAAGATAGAATTGAAACTAATAATGAATATAGAGAAGAAGGTAGTTTCAATTTAACTTATGTAACATCTAGAAATGGAATAATACCAGCAGTACTTTTATCTTATATAATTCCATCTTGGGATTTAGTACCAGCAAGTGATGTTAAAATAGAAGATGAAAGTATGGAAGAAGTAAATCTTAGAAATAGAATTTATTTGGAAGAAACAAGTTATAATTCAATAATAGCTGCTTATGAAGAAGCAGGTAAACCATATAAAGTTAATAGTGTTGATTTAAAAGTAACATATATAACAGATAAAACAAACAATAATCTAAAAGTAGGAGATACAATAAAAGAAATAAATGGTGTTAAAATTACTGACTATGAAACATTAAAACAAGAAAAAGAAAAATATAAAGAAAATGATAGATTAAATATAAAAGTTGAAAGAAATAATAAAGAAAAAGATTGTTATGCAATACTTAAAAAAGATGAAAATAATAACTTATCAATAGGAATATATTTAGCAGTATTAAAAAATGTTAGTACAAAAGAAAATGTAAAATTTGTATTTAAAAATAACGAAAGTGGTTCATCAAGAGGGCTTATGTGTGCCCTTGAAATATATAATAGAATAACAGATTATGATTTAACAAAAGGTGAAATTATAGCTGGTACTGGAAGTATAGAAGCAGATGGCACAGTTGGAGAAATAGATGGAGTTAAATATAAACTAAAAGGAGCAGTTAAAAATAAAGCAAAAGTATTTATCGTACCAAGTGGTAACTATGATGAAGCAATAAAAATAAAAAAAGAAAAAAACTATGATATTGAAATAATAGAAGCAGATAATTTACATAATGTAATAGAAAAATTAAAAAATAGATAGTGTATTAAAAATATTCTTCGTATATAAATAATGGAGGAATATTTTTTTTATGATAAAAGACATTATTAAAAGCGAAAGACCAAGAGAAAGATTACTAGAAGTAGGAGAAAAATCATTATCAAATGAAGAACTATTATCAATAATATTAAAAACAGGTACTAAAAATATATCAGTAAAAGATTTATCAAGAAAGATATTAAATGAAATAAAAGATATATCAAACTTAAAAGATATGACATATAACAAACTAATTAAAATAAAAGGAATAGGTACAGTAAAAGCAATAGAAATACTCGCTTCATTAGAACTTGGAAGAAGAGTATATTATAGAAATGTAAAACAAAAAATAAAATTAAATAATACAACACTAGTATTTGAACACTTTAAAAATCTATTTATCGATGAAACACAAGAAAACTTTTATGCTTTATATCTAAATACAAAAACAGAATTAATATCATACAAATTATTATTTAAAGGTACAATAAACACATCAGTAGTTCATCCAAGAGAAATATTTAAATATGCTTTTCTAGAAAGTGCTAATTCAATAATAGTTATACATAACCATCCATCAAATAATACAACACCATCAAAAGAAGACATAGAACTTACAAATAAACTATTTGAAATAGGAAACATTATGGCAATACCAATAATAGATCACATAATAATTGGCATTGATAACTACTATAGTTTTTATGAAAATATGCATAAAAAATAATAAACAATATATAATTTAATATGACATATGAAGAATATAAAAATAATAAAAAAGATAGTAGTACAAAATCATTATTTAAATCATTTGTGAATAAACTCTTTACAATAATTATCTTTACTATGCTAATAATTATTATAAGTAACTACTCACCAAAATTCAGAAATTTTATAATTGATAAAGTATTAAACAATACAATAGATTTTAGTTTTGTGAATAAATTTATGAATAAAACAACAGATATATTTAGTAAAGATAATACAGAAACTGTTTTCAAAGAAGAAACAAAACATGAAAAATATAAAGATGGTATTAAATATATAATTGGTGAAGGAGAAAACATATATTTAAAAGATAGTGGAATAGTAACCTTCATCGGAAATAAAGATGGATATAATAATACAATAATCGTACAACAAAGTAACGGTTATTATGCTTGGTATGGAAATGTAAAAGAATCAGTAAAATTATATGATTACATAGAAAAAGGTGAAGTAATCGCTACAGGTGATAAAGAATACTATTATGTACTTTTAAAAGATAATAAACCTGTTAATTTAGATGAAAATTAATATACATAACACAACCTATATATTCATTTTAATATCTTTTTTAAGCGGATATTTTGAATATGTATATCTTTTTTTATTGATAATATTTATTCACGAAAGTGGACACTATGTATTTAGTAAAATAGTTAATTTTAAATATAGTGAAATAATAATATATCCATTTGGTGGTATAACAAGTTATAATGAAGACTTAAATGTAAGTTCAAATAAAGAATTATTTACTTTAATTGGTGGTATAATATTTCAATTACTTTTTGTATATTTAATATTCATTTTATATCAAAATAACTATATAACATATCATACATATAACATAATAAATAATATAAATAAAATATTAATATCTTTTAATTTTCTACCAATATTACCACTCGATGGAGGTAAATTAATAAATATAATATTAGATAAAATATTTTCATATAAACTATCTTTTAAAATATCAATAATAATATCAATAATTTTTACATTAATATTCTTAATATTAAAAAGAACTTATTTAAGTTTACTTCTTACTATATTTTTAATTAAATGTATCATAATAGAAATAAATAACTTAAAGTATAAATATAATAAATTCTTATTAGAAAGATATTTAAATAATTATAATTTTAAAAGAATAAAAATAATAAATAATGTAAATAATCTAAAAAGAGATAATTATCACATAATAAATAATATGTTAGAAAAGAGATACCTACAAAAAATATTTGATATTTCATATATAAAATGATAGTATAAACTCAGGTGATAAAGATGGAAACAATTAATACAGAAACATTAGTCACTTCTTTATTTAGAGTGGGTTTTGATAAAGTTGATTCGATTTTATTTAGTTATACCCTTGGCAGTATAAAATCAAATGAAGAAGGAAGAAAGAACTTTTATTTTGATGACAGAATGTTAAGCAGTTGGTTTACTACTTATGTAGAATTTAAAGATGGATTATTTAGTTTAAAAGAAGGATATAGCTTGGATAGTATGGTAGAAACTCCTAGTAATGCAAATGTACCATTATGTCATTTACTCCTAACAAATAGAAAGTTAACAGACTATTTAAAAACACTAGACTTTACCGAAATAATATCTAAAAAAGTATTAATTTTAGGCGAAAATAGTATTGAAGAGTCCCCATCTCTATATAGTGAAAAAGAAAAAGAAATAATTAATGGGGAAACAAAAAAATTAGTTTACAAACAAAAAGATAATATCTGGCAATAATTTATATATCAAATCTATAATTAGACAATAAAAATCGTTTGACAGAACTAAGTATTTATGCTAAAATATCAATGTTTGTAGAAATCTTTCTCTACAACCGCATTGAAAAGGTTATATAAAAGATGAAAAATTCTTACCTTAAAAGCGAGTCTTATTGAAGGAGGAATAATATGAAAGCAATATTCGTAACTGGTGGAAAACAATATATGGTTGAAGAAGGTCAAGAACTATATGTTGAAAAACTAGATAATGAAGTAGAATCAGAAGTTGTTTTTGATGAAGTTTTATATGTTGATGGTAAGGTAGGAACTCCTACTGTTAAGGGTGCTAAAGTTGTTGCTAAAGTATTAAAACATGGTAAACAAAAGAAAGTACTTGTGTTTAAATATAAACCAAAGAAAAAATATAGAAAAACTCAAGGACATAGACAACCTTATACTAAGATTCTTATCAAATCTATTTCAAAATAATGATAAAAGTAAGAATCATTAAAAAAGACAATGTCATTGAAAGTATTCATTGTAATGGTCATGCAGGATATGCAGATTATGGAAAAGATATAGTTTGTGCATCTTTTAGTACAATGATAATTACAACAATAAATGCAATACTTGAATTTGACAAAGATGCTATTAGTTATACTGATACTAATAATTTAGATATTATTAATATTAAGAAAGATAATATAACAAATGGCTTACTCAATAATTTAGTTCATATGATAAAAGAACTAAAAGAAAATTATGATAAAAATATTAATGTTAAGGAGGAAAACCATGAATAAGATGAATTTAAATATACAATTATTCGCATCTAAAAAAGGTGTTGGTTCTACAAAAAATGGTAGAGATTCTGCTGGTCGTAGATTAGGTGCTAAGCTAAGTGATGGTCAAACTGCTAAAGCTGGAGCTATAATCTATCGTCAAAGAGGAACTAAGATTTATCCAGGAAACAATGTAGGAATGGGTAAAGATCATACTTTATATGCTAAAATTAACGGAAATGTAAAGTTTGAAAGAAAAGGAAAAGACAGAAAACAAGTTAGTGTTTATGAGAACTAGTAATAGTTCTTTTCTTTTTGATCGAATTATATTATAATATAGTACCAGCAGGTGATGACATGTTATATAAAGGAAAAGTAATACCAGTAGAAAATATAGAAGATGAGGAAGTTAGATTAGAATACTATTGGCAAAAGAACAGTATCAGAAATGAAAATCAAAAAAAATTTCATAGTATAGATGCAAAAGATAATTCAAAATTAGCTAGATTTTTAGGAAAAATATTAGATGAGTTAGATGAAGATGAAAGTTATACCATTAGCGATAAAGAAATAATAAGTCTATTAGATAAAGAATATGGAAAATTAACTCATTATTTTTATGGACATGATTCAAGCAGAGAAATAATATATGAAAAAGTAGAAGACGAAGATGGGAATGTTTATGGAAAAGAAATATTAACTGGTAGTTTATTTCCAATTGGAAGTGACAATTCAATCTGCATAAAAAAATATGAAATAGAAAAAACCAGTGATTTGGCTTATGGATCTAATTTTGTATTAACTATAAGACAAAGCTTTAGCCATAGAAACTATGCAAAATTAGATACAATATTAGTTGATAATGAAGTTGCTAGTCCAAATGATATAGAAGAATATGAGACAAGGTTTGATTATGGATTTAGACATGCAAAGAGAAAAGAAGAGTTTTTAAATAGAATAATAGCGAATTCAAAAACTAATACATTAGCAGAAGAAGTAGAAGTATCTGTTATTAAACCAAAAAAGAAAGAAAAGAAACAAAGAGAAAACCAAGATAATATGACTGTGATAATGGAAAGTATAGAATATCTATTACAAAGACTAAAGAAAATAAATCCAGACAAAGCAAAAGAATTTAGTGAACAATATGAAAAAGCATTAAGTGAAGAAGATATATTAAAAAATAAAACAATTTCACTCGCAACACTTATATCATTACAGGCAAAATTAGAATTTGAACTATTATTTACAAAAGGAGAAAATACGACTATCGCAGATAAATTAGAAGAACTAAGAAAAGAATATATTATGCATTTTGTAACTGATAGTGAAGAAAAAACTAATATAACATTAGATGATTTAGATAAATTAATGGAATTATTTTTAAAAACAAAGGATAGTTATAGTATTATAGAACAAAGAAAAATATTAAGAAACTTTGCCAGTGTATATGCACTTGAAGTAAAAGAAAATGAAAGTGAAATTACTATTGAAAGATTACAAGATAGCTATTTTGAAGATTTAAAAAAATCAATTTTAATATTTATAGATGCATTAATAGAAAATGGATTTGTTAAAAGTAACATGATGATAGAATTATCAAATGAAGAAACAACAGAAGAAATATTAAATTTACTTAGAAGTTTAGAATTTAACAAACTTGATAGTTCTCAATTAAAATTAACACTTGGAAAAGATAAAGGTATAACTCTATAACATAAATTAGTCAGAATCATCATCACTTTTAGATATAACTATAGTTGGAAAAGGAAAAATATCATTTCCAAAAGATTCGTCGCACTTATTTAGTTTTTTTAAAATGAATGGTTGTTATGCTGTTAGTAATATAAAATCAATACAGTTTAATAATTCTATTAATACTTCAAAAGTAAATAAAATGGATTATATGTTTACACAAGCTGAAGCAATAAGTATAGAGCATAATGGATATTCAGCAAAAAAAATAAATAATTTAGACTTAAGTAGTTTTGATACAGCCAATACAAAAGATATGCATTATATGTTTAAAAATGCACAAGCAACTATTGGATATGCAAGAACACAAGCAGACGCCAATAAATTTAATAATACTTCTAATAAACCAAGTGGACTAACCTTTACAGTAAAATAAGCAATTTATTTGCTTATTTTTATTTATTCTATTTAATAAACTAGGGAAAATATGTAAACAAATTTAGTTACATTTCATACCATATTAATGAATAGAAATAAAGGAGTGGATTATATGTGTAATAATAATGAAAACAATTGCAATACTTGTGATAATTGTATAATGGAAATATTACAAGTTATAAATGTATTACAATCTAATGCTTGCCCAGATAACTGTTTACTATCATGTGATAGACCAGCATTAGGCGGTGGTACTAACTGTGTAATTTGCAACACTCGTCCAATTATGTTATATACTTGTTGTGGTAATGGAACACCTTGGAGTATGCCTGTTAGTAGAACAGAAACAGATACAACAAGTTCAGTATTTAGAGTAGAAAAGGTAGATGGATGTTGTTGTACATTTAGAGTTTTAGCAGCTAACCCAGATACAACATCACTTTACCCTTATGTAAGCACAGATTCAATTTTCACAATGGATTGTAATTGCTTATGTACTATAAGATGCTTAAATGATACTTATGTAGAATGCTTATAATAGAACCATTAAAAAGAAAAGTAGAGTAATTCTACTTTTTTTGATGCAAAAAGTAGTGTTTTTAATTTTTTAATCTTATATAATAAATAGAGGAGAAAATAATTTCTTGACAAATTTGATATTAATGTTAATATTATTTTTGTGAAGAGAAATTAAAAAAGGAGAAATATGAAGAATCTTGTTATAGTAGAAAGCCCTAGTAAAAGTAAAACAATAGAAAAATATCTAGGCAAAGATTATAAAGTATTATCAAGTAAAGGTCATATAAGAAATTTATCAAATACAGGTAAATATGGTCTTGGAATAGATTTAGAAAATGATTATAAACCTAACTATATTACTTTAAAAGAAAAAAGTAAGGTTGTAAAAGAACTTAAAGCAGCTGTTAAAGATTGTGATAATGTTATATTAGCAACCGATCCAGACCGTGAGGGAGAAGCTATAAGTTGGCATTTAAAAGAAGCATTAAATCTTAAAGATAATAGTTATGATAGAGTAGTATTTAATGAAATAACAAAACCAGCTATTATAGAATCATTTAAACACCCAAGAAAAATAGATGATAATTTAGTACATAGTCAAGAATCTAGACTTATGCTTGATAAAATAATAGGGTTTAGACTAAGCAGACTTATGCAATATAAAACAGATGGTAAGAGTGCTGGTAGAGTACAAAGTGTAGCACTTAAATTAATTGTTGATAGAGAAAGAGAAATAGAAGCATTTATTCCAAAAGAATATTACACTATTGAAACAGACTTTAAAGACTTTAAAGCAACATTAACTAAATACAAAGGTAAAGAAATTGAAATAAATAGTAAAGTTGAAGCTGATGAAATAATTAGTAAATTATCAAATGCTTATAATATAGCCAATGTAGACAAAAAACTTAAAAATAAGCAAAGTAAATTACCTTTTACAACAAGTACACTTACTCAAATGGCTTCAAATCGTTTAGGCTATCCAGCATCTAAAACAATGATGATAGCTCAAAAATTGTATGAAGGAATTAATATTGGTAGTGAAACAGTCGGTCTTATTTCATATATGAGAACAGATTCAATTAGACTTTCGGATTTATTTATAAATGATACAGAAAAGTATATTGAAAACAATTATGGAAAAGAATATAAGGGATATGCTAAAACAGCTAAAAAGAATGATAATGTTCAAGATGCCCACGAAGCAATTAGACCAACAAGTATAGACAGAACACCAGAAAGTGTTAAAAAGTATTTAAAACCAGAAGAATATAAACTGTATAATTTAATATATATAAGAACATTAGCTTCACTAATGGCAGATGCTAAAGTAGAAGCAACTTCTGTTGATTTAGATAATAATGATTATACATTTCATGCTACTGGTCAAGTATATGTTTTTGATGGATATTTAAAAGTATATAAAGATTATGAAGATACAGAAGATACAGTACTTCCTGATTTTGCTAATTATATGTCATCAGTAATTGTTTCAGATAAAGTAGAGAAAATACAACACTTTACTGAACCAAAATCTAGATATACAGAAGCAAAACTTATTGCTGAACTAGAAAAGTTAGGAATAGGAAGACCAAGTACTTATGCTAAAATAATTTCAGTATTAAAAGAAAGAAAATATGTTGAAATTAAAGATAAGAAATTCTATCCAACAGAGGTTGGTGTAAATGTTACTGATAAATTACAAGAATTCTTTTCAGGAATAATTAATGTTGATTATACAGCAAATATGGAAAATGAACTTGATTTAGTTGCTGATGGAAAATTAGAATGGGATACAGTAGTAGATAAATTCTATAAAGACTTTGAACCCCTTGTTGATAAAGCATTTAAAGAAATGGAAAAAGCTAGTCCAAAAGAAACAGGAGAAACATGCCCTGAGTGTGGAAGCCCACTTGTAATTAGAAAAGGAAAGTATGGAGAGTTTGTAGCTTGTTCAAATTATCCAGATTGTAATTACATTAAGAGAGAAGAAAAGGAAAAACCTACTGAAACAGGAGAGGCTTGTCCTAAATGTGGAAGTGCTATGGTAATTAGAAAAGGTAAACATGGTAATTTTACTGCTTGTTCAAACTATCCAAAATGCAAATACATTAAACAAGAAGAACCTAAAGAGTTAGATGAAACCTGTCCAGAATGTGGAAATAAACTAACAGAAAGAGTAGGAAGATACGGAAAATTTATAGCTTGTTCAAACTATCCAACTTGTAAATATATTAAAAAAACTAAAAAATAATCTATAAAAAAATAATTTATATGATAAATATGTAAAAAAGGTATCAATTTACTTGCAATTTTCAGTAGTTATGCTACAATTAATATGTAAGCATTGTATGAAAATATATACAGTGCTAAATATTAATGGGAGGTAATTTACGATGAGTAAAACTGAATTAGTAGAATTCGTTGCTGCTAAAGCCGGATTAACTAAAGCTGATGCTCAAAGAGCATTAGAAGCTACAATCGAAGGTATTACAGCTGGTCTTAAGAAAGAAGGAAAAGTTTCACTAGTTGGATTTGGAACTTTTGCTGCTAAGAAGAGACCTGCAAGAGAAGGTATTAATCCTGCTACAAAGGAAACTATTAAGATTCCTGCTAAGGTTGCAGCAACATTTAAAGCTGGAAGCAAATTAAAAGATGCTTTAAATTAATAAAAAGCCTTTAGGCTTTTTTTATTTGAAAAAATTATTAATTGTGATAAAATAAATTATATGAAAGAAATAGTGGATAAAATTATTGAAGAGGGTTTTGAATGTTATATAGTTGGCGGATATGTACGAAACTATTTACTAGGATATGATTCTAAAGATATAGATATATGTACTAATGCCAAAGTTGAAGATTTAATTAGGATATTTGGTAATACTGGTAAACCTAATAAACAATATTATAGTTATCATATAAAAGAAGGAGAATATACATATGATATAACTTCTTATAGAAAAGAATTACAATATAAAAAGAATAAACCGGTAAAACTAGAATATGCTAACGATTTAAAAACAGATTTACTAAGAAGAGACTTTACAATAAATACATTTGCTATTGATTCGAATGGTAAATTATTAGATTTGTTAAATGCTAAAGAAGATCTTGATAATAAGATTATCAAAGTAGTAGGAAATACTAAAGAAAAATTAACTGAGGATAAAACAAGAATTATAAGAGCTATAAGATTTTGTTGTACACTTGATTTTGATTTATCAGATGAAATATTAGAGTTTCTAAAAGAAAATGGCAAAATGCTAAATGAAATACCAAAGGAATACATAAGAAAAGAATTGGATAAAATATTTGATTCTAATGGATATGATAAATTCTTTGAACTAGTTAAAAAATATAATTTAGGAAAGTATTTAAATATTAAGTTCAATGAAGTATATAAAGCATATGATAAATATGGAATATGGGCTCAAATAGAAACTACATTACCATTTTCAAATGGTGAAAAAACAGTTATATCATACATTTCAAATATGGTTAAAAAAGACTCTATAAGTACTGGAGAATTAATAATATATAGTGATACAATAATAAAAAATGCAAGTTACATATTAAATCTAAATAAAGAGATAAAGTCTTTTGAAGAAATGGGTAAAATACATAGTATTATTGAATTAGAAATAACTCCAAGAGAAATTGCTAAATATGCAGAAATAAATAATATAAAAAAAGTATATAAACTTATTGAAAGAAAAGTAATGTCAGGAGAATTGGAAAATTCTAATTATAGAATAAAAGAATATTTAGAAAATACAAATATAAGAACAATATTAAAGGAAGCGGAATATGAGTGATTTAAGAAATATGTTTACAAGTAAAGATTTTGTTATTAATTCTAATATAGTTAAATGCATAAGTGCAATAGATATTACATTAGATGAGTTTTTGCTTGTATTATATTTCATTAATGTTAGCTCATTATTAAATACAGAAGATATAAAAGAAAAACTTGGATTTGATGAAGAGAAGATATTTAATACATTCACAAGTTTAATAAATAAAAAATATATTGAAATGGTAGTTACTAATAATAATGGGGAAGTTATAGAACAAATAAAATTAGATCCATTATATGATAGACTCGCATTAAATAAAAAGACTGATAGTACAAATAACAAAGATATTTATGCTATGTTTGAAAGTGAACTTGGAAGAACATTAAGCAGTTTTGAATATGAAATGATAAATAAATGGATTGAAAAAGGTGTCAGTGAAGAAACCATTAAATCAGCACTAAAAGAGGCTGTTTTAAACGGAGTTAGAAGTTTTAAATACATTGATAAAATAGTGTACGAATGGTCTAAAAAAGGTATTAAAAATAAGATTAAAGAAGAAAAACAAAAAGAAGAAAAGACTGAAGATGATAGTATATTAGATTTTGAATGGTTTGATGAAAATGAATAAAGATTTAATAATAAATGAATTTGATAGACATTTTATAAATCCAAAATGCGAATTAGAATATTCAAAAGATTATGAATTACTCCTATCAGTTATGCTATCTGCTCAAACGACAGATAAAAGTGTTAACTTAGTAACTAAAGAACTATATAAAAAATATGATACATTAGAAAAATTAAATACATTAAGTATAGAAGAAATTGATAATTATATCAGAAGAATAGGCTTTCATAAAACAAAATCCAAATATTTTAAAGAAATAGTAGAAAAAATATCTAAAATAGGATATGTACCAAATGATAGAGAATATTTAGAAAGTTTAAGTGGTGTTGGTAGAAAAACAGCAAGTGTTGTTTTAGGACAATTATTCGATGAACCATCTTTCGCAGTAGATACTCATGTATTTAGAGTTTCAAAGAGATTAGGCATTACCACTAAAAAAGATGACATTTTAAAGACAGAACAAAAACTAAAAAAATATTTTGATATAAATACATGGAATAGAATAAACTCACAAATGGTTTTATTTGGTAGATATATCTGTACAAGTAAAAATCCAAAATGTGAAAAATGTAATTTAAAAAATATATGCAAAAATAAAGAGATGAATTAATCATCTCTTTTAATTTACAGTAACAGTTTGAGTAAACTTCTTTGTTATACTTGTTTCTTCATGTTTAAATGATACAGTATAAATTATCTTATAAGTACCAGCAGTACTAGTAAAATTATCTATTGATACTGAATCACTACTTCCATCTTTAGTAATTGAAGTATAACTTACAGATAAATCAGTGACACTACTTTTTACATCATTTCCATTTAATTTAATAGAAGCAATTGATGAATTATCAAGTACAGTATAAGTGTCATTTACTTTTAATGTTTTATTTAAATTATTCATAGTTACATCAAAGTTTTTAGTATCACTACCAGATGCATTAAATGAAATTTTAATTCCATCAGAAGCATTACTTTTAAACTTAGAATAAATACTTTTAATAATAACACCATCAAATGTACCATAATATTTATTTAAGTCAATTGTATAAGTTGTATCTTTTGTAAATCCTACATAAGTAGAAGATGTACCAGATGTTAAATATACTGCAAATCCGAAATCTCCGATATTATTAGCATTGTAACTAAGTCGTTTATTATAATAATCTTCTGCCCAAATTGTATATCCATTTTTAAAGTATTCAGATAAGTAATTTGGATCAGCAGCTTCAGGTAAACCAGGAGAATTCCAGGTAAGTGTAAGTGATTTACCTTTAACAGTATAAGAACCAGGAGTAGGGTCACTTAATTTTGAGAATCTATTTGATACTTCACTAGGTTCAGTGCCACTTATGAACAAGAATGTTTTTTTTAATTTACTTGGTGTATAAGCACTTGGCTTTTGAGCTGGTATAGTTTCAAGTTCAACCTCAGCAGAAGTAATTCCACCTGGGTTTTTAAATTTAGCATTCTTTTCATATATTTTATTACCAAGAGCAGCTTGTATTTTTAATCTTTCACTACTTGCATGTCCCATAGTCATATAATGTTTCTTTTTAACATTATCTTTTGTTAATCCTTCTGGATAACCATACCAAATTGCCATAGCATAATCAGTTGTATAACTAGAAGTCCAAGAGTCTGGTATGACACTAGAAGTAAGACCATAACTCTTTAAAAGAGAAGTATCATAAGAACTAGTACCAGTCTTAGTAGCAACTTGTGTTCCAGAAACTTTAAGTCTTGAAGTAGTTACACCAGTAAGTACAGTTGATAATAAATAAGCAGTTTGAGCTTTCATAACTCTTTTTCTTTCAATATCAGCTGTATATTCTTCTTCACTTTCACGATAAACTATTTTAGTAAATGAGTATGGAGCTGTATAATAACCACCATTACCAAATGCAGCATAAGCACCAGCAAGAATAACAGGAGTAACACTATTAAATGCTCCGACTGAATAAGATTGAGGAAGCTTAGTAGTTCCATCTTCTGGTTGAACACCTAAATTAGTCATAAATTCTAATTTTTGTTCATTAGTAGTCATATTAAATGCCTGTAATGCACAAGTGTTAACTGAATTTTTTAAACAATCTCTCATAGTCATAAAACCACTATATTTTCCATTGAAGTTTCTCATATTTCCACTACCATAAGGAGTTTTTTCATCAATGAATGGACCATAAGTACTTAAATTTTCATATTCAAATGCAGGACCATAATCTAAAATAGGTTTAATTGTACTACCAGGGTGTCTCTTTGTTTGATAATCAAATGTAGCAACATTAAGTGTATTGGCACCTTTTTTATTTCTACCAGCACCAACAGCAATTAATGCACCAGTGTTAACATCAACAACAGCAACACCAACTTGAATTTTATCATCTTTAAATTTATAAGTTTTATAGAAATTATTTATAACATCTTGTTTACTTTTCTTCATTGTTGTGTAGATATCCATTGGAACATCATAAGGATTGTGTCCAGTTTTTCTGATAACTTCTGCAACAACTGTATCAATAAATCCAATATATTCGTTTGTACTAGATGTTCCTTCATCTAAGAAGTCTTTTATTTTAACACTAGTACCAGCTTTATATTCAGCATCTGTTATATAACCGTGTCTCTTCATTAAATAAAGAACAGTATTTTTTCTATCATTAGCATCATTTGGATTAACATAAGCATTATATCCATTAGGTGATTGGAACATACCAGCTATCATAGCTGCTTCAACTAAATTGATATCTTTAACATCTTTACCAAAATAATATTTACTTGCTTGTTGAACACCATAAATATTACCACCCATACAAGGAATATTAACATAGTACTCAATTAATTCTTCTTTTGTAAATGCTTTTTCAAGTTTAAATACAGCCATATAAATATCTGTAAACTTTCTTATAATACCTCTAATACCTTGATCTTCAAAATCAGTATATTCAAGTTTTGAAAGTTGCATTGTTAGGGTAGAAGCACCACCACCACCTCTTCCTAAAACTTGACTAATTGAAGCCTTTAAGAATCTAGGAGCATCAAATCCATTATGTTGGAAGAATCTTGAATCCTCTGTAGCAATAATAGCATCAATTAATACTTGTGGAAGCTCATCATAAGAAACTTTTTCTCTTTTTTCACTACCAAGAGTAGCATATATATTACCATCAGCATCAAAAATTCTAGTAGATTCCTTCTCAAACAGATTATCTTTATTAAACTCTGGTGCACTTTTTACGATATAGTAACAAAATCCAATACCAGCCATAAAACAAAGCAATCCGCAAGTTACAATAAATACTAATAACCAATACCAAACTCTAAATCTTTTTTTCTTTTTAGGAGTTTCATCTTCATTATTATTCTTTCTAATTTTTTTCATAAAAACCTTCCTTTAATTAAAATAAGCTCTGTCAACTGCATCTAAATATTTAAGTCTAGGTGTATAACTTTCACTTATTTTATATCCTCTATCTTTTAAATAATTATATTCAATAGATTTTCTTTCATTATTATCAATAAAATCAATTAAATCTTCACCTTTAAATAAATAAAACTCATTATTCATAAATATTATCAAAAATACAATACCTTTTTGTTTAATAACTTTTCTTATATGAAGAATTTGATGTTCTTTAACATTATTAAGTGGAAAAGAAGTTTTAGAGTGACACTCCTTAGCATCAAATTCTATATATTTTTCTCTGTAAATACCATTATAGTCAAGTGTAGAAATATTAGAATAAACAGCTTTATCTATTAAATGTGACTTATTAGTAGGATAACTTACATTTAGTACTTTTATTGGTGTAGGCTTTTTATATATTAAACATTTATCAATACTATTATAGTAAGTATTTGAATCATTTAATATATTTTCAAGAAACATACCTCTGTTTTTATAAGTAGTATTATTCATCAGCACTTCACCAATTAACATTATACTATAATTATATGTAATTTTCTAGATAATCATATGAATAATGTAAACTAATATATTATATAAAAAGATAAAAAACTCTTTTATTTTAAGCAAAAATATGCTAAAATAAATTCGCTTTAAGAAAAAAGACATGCTTATTGATTTAATATTCCAGTGCTTACAATGTAAGTGAATATTAATTTAAAGATAGGCAGAAGAATTAACGAAAGGAGAAATGAAAAATGGCAGTAATTGCAAAAAGTTATTTATTAGAAGCTGGTGTTCATTTCGGACATCAAGCTAAAAGATGGAATCCTAAAATGAAGGAATACATTTTTACTACAAGAGATGATATACATATTATCGATTTACAAAAAACTGTTGAAAAAATAGAAGAAGCTTATGCTGAACTTCTTAAAGCATGTGAAAACGGTGGTAAGGTTCTTTTCGTAGGTACTAAGAAACAAGCTAAAGAAGCTAGTATCGAAGAAGCTACAAGATGTAATAGTTTTTATGTAACAGAAAGATGGCTAGGAGGTACTCTTACTAATTTCAGAACAATTAAAGAAAGAATTAAGAGACTTGTAGAAATCGAAAAAATGGAAAAGGATGGTAAGTTCGAATTACTACCTAAAAAAGAAGTTGCTAAAATTCAAAAAGAATATGATAGATTAAATAAACTTCTTTGTGGTGTTCGTGATATGGATCGTTTACCAAAAGCTATCATCGTTGTTGATCCAAGAGTAGAAGCTAATGCTATTCACGAAGCTCGTAAATTACATATTCCAGTATTCGGAATTGTAGATACTAACTGTGATCCAGATGCTGTTGATTATCCAATCCCAGCTAATGATGATGCTGTTAGAAGTGTAAAAGTTGTTTTAGGTGTTTTAGCTAATGCAGTTTGTGAAGCAAACGGACTTCCATTAGTTGATTATGTTACTGAAGATGAAAATGCAGTAAAACCATCAAAAGAAATTAAAGTTGAAACAAAAGTAGTTGAATTTGATGATTTTAGTGAAGAAAAAGAATCTAAAAAAGAACATAAAAAAGAAACTAAAAAAGAAACTAAAAAAGAAGAAAAAGTTGATTATTCATCAATGAGTGTTGCTGAATTAAAGAAAATTGCTAAAGAAAAAGGAATTTCTGGATATTCAACAATGAAAAAAGATGAATTAGTTGAAGCTTTAAATTAGGAGGCAAAGTATGAATATTAGTGCTAGTATGGTTAAAGACTTAAGAGAAAAAACCGGAGCAGGAATGATGGATTGTAAAAAAGCTCTTGTTGAAACTAACGGAGATATGGAAAAAGCAATCGATTATTTAAGAGAAAAAGGTATTTCTAAAGCTGCTAAAAAAGCTGAAAGAATAGCTGCAGAAGGTCTTTCAAATATTTATATTAAAGGTAATGATGCAGTAGTAGTTGAATTAAACTCTGAAACTGATTTCGTTGCTAAAAATGCTGAATTTAAAGAATTATTAGATAAAATAGGAAATACTATTTTAGAAAATAATGTAACAAATCTTGAAGAAGCATTAAATGCTAAATGTGGTGATGAAACTATTAACGATTTAATAGTAAATGCTACAGCTAAAATAGGAGAAAAGATTTCTCTTAGAAGATTTGAAAAAGTTACTAAAACTGATAGCCAAGTATTTGGTTCATACTTACATATGGGTGGAAAAATTTCTTCACTTACAATTCTTGAAGGTGGAAATGAAGAAGTTGCTCGTGATGTAGCAATGCAAGCAGCAGCTATGAGACCACAATATGTTAATGTTGAATCAGTACCAGCTGAAGATCTAGAAAGAGAAAAAAATGTTATTAAAGAACAAGTAATCAATGAAGGTAAGAAACCTGAATTTGCTGATAAAATTGTAGAAGGTAGAATTAGAAAATTCTATGAAGAAACAGTTTTAGAAGAACAAGCTTTCATTAAAGATTCTGGATTATCAGTAAAAGCTTATTTAAGCAATAACAATGCTACATTAGTAAAACTTGTTAAATATGAAGTTGGTGAAGGAATGGAAAAGAGAAATGATGACTTCGCTGCTGAAGTAATGAGTCAAATTAAGTAGTTTAAAGATACCAAAAAGGTATCTTTTTTATTTGTTAAATAGTATAATGATTACAGGTGATTTTATGGGAAATATTATAAGTTCATTATTACCACCTGTATTTTTTGTTAAATTATATAAAGGCAGTAATAAAGAAAAGAAAACTTACATCATTACTTATTTAAAAACATTATTTATAAGTAATATAATAACTATGTTTATAATATATAAATATTTTAATTTTAAGAATTTTGAAAAAAGTATAGAATTTACATTAAGATATGCAGTTATATCATTAATAATAAATATAATTATGATAATTATCTATAAAGTGATAACAAATTATATAGAAGTAAAAATTGAAACAAAAAAGGTAAGTAAAAAATGAAAAAGTTAAAAAATATATTATTAATACTATATTTAATATTTTTAACACTAATATTAATAGTTACATTTTACTTTAAATTTTGTTTTACAAATGAAACAATAGAAGAAATGTATTTTTATGCCACTAATGGTGTTACACATGCAGATGCTGGAGTATTTTTAGTAGCAGTAGGAGATTGTATATTATTTTTCTTAATAGTTCTTGGTATATTACTATCTCTATATTTTAATGTACTTGTTAATAAAAAAATATTTTTAAATGTTAAATTAGGTAAAAATAAAAAAATAAAAAAACAAATATATCCAATAAACTTCTTTTTAAAACATAGAACAATATCGTTAATAATCACTACAATTGTGATGTTATTGATATCTTTTATAAATATGGATGGTATAAAATTTGCTAAAGATAATATTCAAACATCTACATTTATAGAAGATAATTATGTTACACCTAAAAAAGCAAATATAGTTTTTGAGAAGAAAAGAAATTTAATTCTTATATTTGCAGAATCATTTGAAACAACTCTTTTTAGTAAAGAAGAGGGTGGAGAATGGAAATATAATGTAATGCCAGAAATGTATAAATTATTAAATGAAGAAGGATCAGTATATTTTGCTAGTGATGACAAAGTAGGTGGAGTAAATACATTATTTGCAACCACTTGGACAACTGCATCAATAGTGGCAAATACAACTGGACTACCATTTAAAATACCTATTGATGATAATAAATATCATTCATATGACTTTATGAAAGGTGCTTATGCACTTGGAGATGTCCTAAAAGATAATGGATACTATAATGAAGTTATATCTGCTGCTAAAACATCTTTTGGAGGATTACAAGAATATTATACAAAGCATGGAAACTATAACATAATAGATAACAGAAATATTAAAAAATATGATAAAACTTATAGTAAAGAAGATAAATCCAGTTGGGGAATGAATGATAAATATTTATTTGAAATAGCTAAACAAAGATTAGAGGAAATATCAAATAAAAATGAACCATTTAATTTAAATTTAATAACTATAGATACACATGCTAACGATGAATATATAGGTAAGTATTCAGAAACAAAATACAAAACTAAAAATGAAAATGCATATGCTACTAGTTCAAAATTAATATATGAATTTGTAAATTATGTTAAAAAGCAACCATATTATAAAGATACAACTATTATAATATTAGGTGATCATCCTAGTATGCATAAAAGTGTATATAAAAATATAAGTAAATCAAGAAGACTAAGATATAATGTAATAATTAACTCAACAAAAGCACCAGTTAATACAAAAAATAGAGTGTTTACTGCTTTAGATATGTATCCTACAATACTGTCATCTATCGGAGCTAATATAAAAGATGATAGATTAAGCTTAGGAGTTAATCTTTTTTCAGATAAAGAAACATTATCAGAAAAATATGGATTAAAAGAAATGAATGCTGAAATACCAAAAAGATCAATATTTTATAATGATGAGATACTCGGAACAGATTATGCTAAATTTTTGTTAAAAAATAAAGATAGACACTAAATTATTGACAAATATTAAATATACCATATAATAATGTCCCGAGGTATATTATGAATAAAGATGAACAAATCATGCTTAGTAGAATGATAGAAATATATAAACCAGATGGATATGATTGGATGGGAACTAAAGAAAAAAAGAATAATCCATTTACTTATCATCATATTGTTAAAAGAAAAAATAGCGAAACAACAGTTGAAAATGGTGCAATTTTAACTAAAAAAAGTCATCAATTATTAAATCAATTACAAGCAAGAAATGAGGATTTATTTGATAGTTGGCAATGGCTATTTATGGAAATAAATCATTCGAATAATCCACCATCAACAGCTCATCTGGAAGAAATCAGAGATCTTAGAAAACAAACAAAAGAGTTTATATATGGAAAACCAAGACAATTAAAATTATAAAAATAGTAATAATATATAGAAAATTGTAGAATTTTACTTGAAATTTAGCGGTAATTGTTCTATAATCAATTATAGTCATGAAGGGAGGGAAGAAATAGTGACACACGTAGAAGTAAAAGACGGAAATATCGAGGGCGCATTAAAACGTTTCAAAATGAAAGTTCAAAGAAGTGGAATCCCTACTGAAATGAAAAAAAGAAAAGAATATTCTAAACCTGGCATTAAGAGAAGAGAAGCTAAAAAAGAAGCTATCAGAAATGCTAAAAAACATAATAAACAAAGATATTAATAAAATAAAGGAGTCTGATAATAATGTTATATGAAACCATATCAAATGATATGAAAGAAGCTATGAAAGCTCATGATAAAGAAACATTAAATACAATAAGATTGTTAAAGTCTGCTATTGATTTATATTTAGTAAACAATAAGCTAGAAAGAAATACTTGTAGTGATGAAATAGTTATAGATATAGTAAGCAAACAAGTTAAGACTCATAAAGAAAGTATAGAAGAATTTAAAAAAGGTAATAGACAAGATTTAGTAGATAATCTTCTAAGAGAGATAGATTTACTAAGTAAATATTTACCAAAACAATTAACAGAAGAAGAAATAACTGCTGAAATTGATAAAGTATTTGATAAAATCAAACCTACTAGTATGAAAGATATGGGATTAATTATGAAAGAATTAACACCAATATTTAGAGGTAAAGCAGATATGAAAACTGTTAATGAAATAGTTCGTTCTAAATTAAACTAATAAAAAAGCTTCACATTTGTGAAGTTTTTATTTTGTCTTTTGAAATTCAAGTTCAATTATTTCGTTATCCATTGTAGAAAATAAATATTTACCTAAATAAGTATTAATATTTTCAAATTTATTTAATTCTTCTTTATCTTTATAAACTGTTAATATATTGTCCTTTAATGTATAACCATATCCATTATCAAAATATTTATATAAAGCATCTATTTCACTTATTTCCTTTGAATTAGTTAAATCTAAATAAATAGAATCATATTTACCAGTCGCTTCATAATATATATCTATATAGCAAATATTATTTGTTAAATAAACAGAATAACTATATTCAGAATTAATAAGTTTCTTAGTAGTATATTTATAATATTCATAATAATCCTTATCATAAAAAGTTATAGTTACTTTATTATCATTAGTAGAAATAGAGTAGTAATATTTAACATTAGCATAATCATCATCCTCAGTATATAATGGTTCAATATTTGATTCTACTGTAAATGATCTATCAATCCCTTTAGAACTAATAATATATGAATTTATATTTCCTGTAAATTCATCTCTTTTAATAAATAAACCACCCTCATCATAAAAGTATCCTTTAGGGTAAATCATAAGTAGAAGAGAATTATTTTCAGAAATAGCAGTATAAGTACCATGAGTATCATTACCATATATATTAATAAAATTTACTCTTGTATCAATCTTAATACTATAATCAACTATTGTTTTATATTTATCATTTAAAACACCAAGTTTATCATTCTTAGTTACTATAATATATTTACCTGCATAAGATAAACTATCATATTCAAAATTTAAAACTGTCTTATTATTCTTATCAATAATACCATATTTATTGTTTAATTCAGCTATGAATAATCCATTTTTATAACTAATTATACTATCATAAATAAAGTCTACTAATATTTCACCATTTGAATTAATAATACCATATTTATCGCTTTTGTTAATTGCAACAATTTCATATTCGTTATTAGTAATCTCACCATATCCAGAAAGTTCATCTCCAAGTTCAGGTAAAGATCTGATTTCTTCATTAAGAGTTACAACCTTATTTGTTTTAACATCTAGAAAACCAGATGTACCATCACTTTCACTTAGTAATAAATATCTAGGAGTTTTATTATCCTTATAATAAACTGGCTCAATAAAATTATAACTTTTTGATTTAGTTTTATTTAATTTATCATAATAATAATATAAAGTATCATCATTTTTATCTTCATTTTTTCTAATTTCATATCTACCGAATTTTAATATTTCATCTTCTGCTTCCTCAGTATTAATATATTTAATTTTATCTGGATAAAGTTTACCATCAACACCTAAAATATATTGATTATCATAATCTATTATCTCCATTATTTCTTTTGTTTTTCCATTATAAGCAATTCTTCCTTCATACTTTTTTAATAACTTTGAAGTAACAGCACTATAGTCTTCAGTAATAACTGGTACAGTTGGAGTATCAGTAGGATTAACTTTAGGCTTTTTTCCAAGTGTAGCGAAAGCATAAATACTTGAAACCACCATACATAATAGAAAAGTTAAAACCACTGCATAAATAATTATTTTCTTTTTCATATCTTTTACACCTCTTATTATTAATATTAGTATATCATACATATTTTTCTTTTAAAATATTAATTTTTAATATATAATATTTTAGTAGGAGTAGATTATGGAAAAACAAGTACAACAATATATAACATATTTAACACCAGAATATATCTATATTCCATTTGATAATCAAGAATTACTTACAATAAATAAAAATAGATTAGTCTATCATAATATGAGTTTAGGTACTCTAAATGATGGAAGTTATATTTTTAGTCCAGTAAGTGGTCAAATAATTGGATTAAAAGAAATGGAATTTAATAATAAAAAAAGCAATACATTAGTTGTTATGAATGACTATAAAGATAAAAGAGAAAAATTGAATCCATCTAGAAATATAAATAAAACTAAAAAAAGTGATATTATAGCTTCACTTCAAAAATATAACTTAAATAAAAAAATAAATAGTAAAACAACATTAGTAGTAAACTCATTATATGATAAAAATTATGATTTAAAAGATATGGTTATTAATTATGAATCATATGAAGGCATATTAGAAGCAATTGATGAATTTATGAATATTTTTAATATGAAAAATTGTTATATTTGTATACCAAAAAATGATTTATATTCTGCTTATGCATATGAAAAATATATAAATGCATTTATGAATATTTGTTTAGTTCATTCAAATAAGAAATTCAAAGATAGTACAGCGGTGTTTTATAGTATAGAAGAAATACTAGCAATTTATAAAGCAATACATTTAGATTATATGTACGATAACACAATTATTACAATATATAATGGTAAAAGTACAATAGTTAAAGTAAAACTATATACTTCGTTATATGAGCTATTAAAAGCTCTAAAAATAGCCTATAAAGGTAAAAAAATACTAGTAAATAATAAAGAAATAAACGAAATAAAAGATTTTGTTATTGATCCTAGTATAAGAAGCATAATAATAAAGGATTAGATATGATATATGTTTATTTAGGAAATGAAATTAATATATTAAAAATGAAAATAAATGAACTTATTTCTTCATTAGATATAAAAAATATAATAGAGTACGATTACAGTAATACATCAATAAAAGAAATATTAGAAGAAGTATGTTATGTAGATTTATTTAATGAAAAGAAACTAATTATAGTTTCATCTTTTACATTCAAAAAAATGAAAGATAAAGAAAAAGAATCATTAATGAAATACATAGATCATATGAATGAAAATGTAATTATATTTAAATGTTTAGATGAAAAACTAGATTACAAAGATACTCTTATTAAAAAATTAAAAGATAAATGTACTATAAATGAAATAGTTAAAATGGATTATAAGGCTACTCATGAATTTATAACTAATATTCTAAAACAAAATGGATTTAATGTAAGTTATGATATTGTTAAAAAAATACTCAATTTATGTGAAAATAATGGAGATTATGCCTTAAAAGAAATAGAAAAATTAATGCTTTATAAAATAGATGATAAAAATATAACTATCAAAGATGTAGAAACAGTAATAAGCAAAAGTAATGAAAAAGAAATGTTCAATTTAATAGATGCGGTCATGAGTAAAAATATAGGATCATGTTTTACATCTTATAAAATATTAAAAGATACTACTGATGCAACTGTTATAGTAGATTCATTAAGCAAACAATTTAGATATTTATATCAAATAAAAATACTTATGAATACAATGGCTTTACCAAGTATAGTTACAAAAATATCAATAAATCCATTTGTAGCTAAAAAATTATATGAAAACACAAAGAATTTCAGTGAAAAAGAAATAATAGAAATTATATATAAATTAAGTGATATAGATATTGGAATAAAAATAAAAGGTTATGATAAAAATAAGTTACTTGAAAACTTCTTTTTAAATTTATAATGTATAAACTTTACATAAAAACCGTAAAATTATTATGAGAAGTAAATTATATAAAGTATAATAAAAGTAAGGGATGTGATAAAATGCTAATTCTTGCTAAAAGTATTTTAGGACTAATGTTAGGCTTTTTTATAGCAGTAATATTTGGTTTCTTTTTAATACCAGTTTTAAGAAAGCTAAAATGTAAGCAAAGTATAAGTGCATTTACTGCATTTAGACATGCTTCAAAAAATGGAACTCCAACACTAGGAGGCTTAATATTTATAATTCCAACACTAGTGACTATGTTATTTTTATATTTAAGAGGTAGTCTTGAAATAACACATAGTTTACTAATAATAATATTTGTATTTATAAGTTATGCATTACTTGGATTTGTAGATGATTATTTAAAAATAAAGGAAAAGAATAATGCAGGACTTTCAATACCACAAAAATTATTAGTTCAAGTATTAATAGCTCTTGTGTTCTTCTATATTTATATGAAAGGTGGAGGAGATGCTAATGTTACAATAACTTCACTAGGGATAAATATAGACATGGGATGGTTTTATGGATTATTTATTTTATTTCTACTTGTTGGTTCCTCTAATGCAGTTAATTTAACTGATGGATTAGATGGATTAGCAGGGGGCCTATCATTAGTTGCTTTTTTAAGCTTCGGTATCATAACTTGGGGAACAACTTGGGTAGAAGGATATCAAGAAATAGCAATATTTTCCTTCATATTAGTAGGTTCAATATTAGGATTCTTAGTATATAATACACATCCAGCAAAAGTATTTATGGGAGATACTGGTTCACTTTCTCTGGGAGCAACATTAGCTGCAATCGCAATACTTACAAAGCATGAACTTTCATTAGCGGTAATAGGTGGAGTATTCGTAATGGAAGCATTATCATCTATAATACAATTAATCGCAATAAAAAAATTCCATACAAAAGTATTCCTAATGACACCAATACATCATCATTTTGAAAAACTAGGATGGGAAGAAACAGATATTGTAAAATTATTCTTAATTATTGGTTTTATGCTAGGAATGATAGCTATATACTACGGAGTATGGATGTAAGAACAAAAACAAAAAGTTTAATATTAATAATAAATAATATCACTTATTCATATCTTTAAATGAATAGGTGATTTTTATTAAAAGAAATAAAATAATAATTATAACAACAATAATACTATCAATAATAGGTGTTATAATGATATATTCAAGTAGTTATATATGGGCTAGTTTCAAATATGGAAATGCCTATAAATATTTTATTAGTCAATTTTGCTTTTTAATAATTGGTATTTTTATGATGTTTCTTTTTTCTAAAATAGATTATAATTTATATAAAAAACATTCAAATAAATTTTTATTAATTAGTTTTATTCTACTAGTTTTAGTTTTAATTCCAGGAATTGGTTCAGTTAGAAATGGAAGTAGAAGTTGGTTTGGAATATTGGGCTTTGGATTTCAACCGAGTGAAATAACTAAACTATCATTAATTATATTTACATCTAAATACTTATCAAATAATGATAAAATAAAAAGAAATACATTTAAATTTATAATACCATTATTTTCAGTTATACTTTTATTCTTTGGATTAATTATGCTTGAACCGGATTTTGGTACTGGAATGGTTATAGTTTGCTCATTAATTGGTTTAATTTTTATAAGTGGAGCTGACTTTTCAATATTTATAAAATTAGGAGTTTTAGGAATAATAGGAATAGTAGTTTTAATACTAATTGCTCCATATAGAATGGATAGAATAACATCATTCTTAAACCCTTGGAGCGATCCCCTTGGTAGTGGTTTTCAAATGATACAAAGTTTATATGCAATAGGCCCAGGAGGACTACTTGGTTTTGGATTTCTAGGCTCAAGACAAAAACATTTCTATTTGCCAGAACCACAAACAGACTTTATCTTTTCAATAATAACAGAAGAATTTGGTTTTATAGGAGCTTTAATAATAGTAATACTATTTATAACACTATTTTATAATATAATAAAAAAATCAATTGAGTGTAATGACTTATATGGAAAATACTTAATATTTGGTTTATCATTTTTACTTATGTTTCAAACCTTATTAAACCTATCAGTAGTAGTGGGCCTAGTTCCAATAACTGGGGTTACTTTACCTTTCATAAGTTATGGAGGAAGTTCATTAATAGTGAGTATGATTTCAATCGGAATAATATTAAATATTGGTAATAAAAACAGTTGAAAATATATAATTATTATTATAAAATTATAATTAAAAATAAATTAGCACTCTATATTGACAAGTGCTAATTTTTAGTGTATAATATGCTCTGGTAAATAAGGAGGTATAGATTATGTTTAATATGAATAATGAAGAAAACGAAAATGTTTTAGAAAAATATGGTCGTAATATAAATGAAGCAGTTAAAGATCGTAAAATAGATCCAATAATAGGTCGTGACGAAGAAATTCGTAGTATAACTAGAATATTATCTAGAAAGACTAAGAACAATCCAGTACTTATTGGTGAACCAGGAGTAGGTAAAACTGCAATAGTAGAAGGACTTGCTCAAAGAATAGTAAAAGGTGATGTACCAGAAAGTTTAAAAAATAAAACTATTTGGGAATTAAATATGGCATCATTAATAGCTGGTGCCAAATATCGTGGTGAATTTGAAGAAAGACTTAAAAAAGTATTAGATGAAGTCAAAAAGAGTGAAGGAAATTTAATAATGTTTATAGATGAAATTCACTTAATAGTTGGAACTGGTGCTGTTGATGGAGCAATGGATACAGGTAATATACTAAAACCAATGTTAGCAAGAGGTGAAATTCATGTTATAGGAGCAACAACACTTAATGAATATAGAATGTATATCGAAAAAGATGGAGCTCTTGAAAGAAGATTTCAAAAAGTTACAATATCAGAACCAACAGTAGAAGATACAATTACAATACTAAGAGGTTTAAAAGAAAGATTTGAAATTTACCATGGAGTAACAATACAAGATAAAGCATTAGTGTCAGCTGCAACTTTATCAAATAGATATATAACTGATAGATTTTTACCAGATAAAGCAATTGACCTAATAGATGAAGCTTGCGCAACAATAAGAGTACAAATGGATAGTGTTCCAACTGAACTAGATAAAATCACAAGAAAGATTTTAACATTACAAGTTGAAAAAGAAGCAATCAAAAAAGAAAAAGATGAACTTTCTATAAAAAGATTAGAAAAAATAGATAATGAACTTTATACATTAAAAGGTAAAGAACAAGAATTAAGTACAAAATGGAAAGAAGAAAAAGAAATAAATGAATCTATAAAGAAAGTTAAATCAGATATATCTAAATATACATTTGAATTTGAACAAGCCGAAAATAATTATGATTTAGAAACAGCAGCTAGAATTAAAAATGGAATATTACCAGAATTAAAAAAGAAATTAGATGAACTTTCTAAGAAAGGAGATAACAATATTTTATCTGATACTGTAACAAGTGACGATATCGCAGGTGTTATAAGTAAATGGACAAATATTCCTATTTCAAAATTAATGAGTAGTGAAAAAGATAAAATATTACATTTAGAAGAAAATTTAAAGAAGAGAGTCAAAGGTCAAGATAAAGCACTAAAACTTGTTAGTGATGCTATTATTCGTTCTAGAAGTGGAATTAAAGATCCAAATAAACCAATTGGTTCATTTATGTTTTTAGGTCCAACAGGTGTAGGAAAAACAGAAGTAGCAAGAAGCCTTGCTTATGAATTATTTGATGATGAACATCATATGGTAAGAATTGATATGAGCGAATATATGGAAAAATATTCAGTATCAAGATTAATAGGTGCCGCTCCAGGATATGTTGGATATGAAGAGGGCGGACAACTTACAGAAAAAGTAAGAAGAAATCCATATTCAATAGTGTTATTTGATGAAATAGAAAAGGCACATCCTGATGTTTTAAACTTATTACTACAAATACTTGATGAAGGAAGACTTACTGATTCAAATGGTAGAACAGTAGACTTTAAAAACACAATAATTATTATGACATCAAATGTAGGTAGTGAATACATTATTGATAATGAAGAAGATAAAGTAACAAATGAATTAAATAAATATTTTAGACCAGAATTTTTAAATAGATTAGACGAAATAATAGTATTTAATAAATTAACAAAAGATAATTTAAAAGAAATATTAGATAAAATAATAAGTGAAATAGAACACAGATTAATAGATTTAAATATAAAAATAAATTTAACAGAAACCGCTAAAAATTACTTTATTGATAATGGATATGATGAATATTATGGAGCAAGACCACTAAAAAGATTAATTAATAATAAACTAGAAACATTAATAGCTAAAAAACTTATCAATAATGAAATTAAATCTAATACTACTATTACAGTAGATTATATTAATAATGAATTAGAAATTAATTAAAGTCATCCCAAAAGGATGATTTTTATTTTTTAATTATGATATAATATTTATATAAAATTTATTAAATAAGGATGAAAATTATGAAAAAAATATTTAGCTTATTATTGGTAATAATGCTTTTAGCAGGTTGTAATAAAACAAAAGTAAAAGAAGAAATTAATGAACCATTATCATTTACTAAAATGAATGTATCAAAGCAAACAATGTCTGCAAAATATAAAGTATGTGATATAAATAACGAATGTAATGAAAAAGAAATGAATGGCATTTCTAGTGTAGAATATATTAATATTGATTTTATCTTTAAATTAATGTTATCAAACAAAAAACAAAGTAATTTTTCATATAATGTTGAACTCAATATTAAGTCTGATACTATAAATAAAAAAGAAAAGTATACAAAAGAAAATATCAATTTATTAAAAAAAGATTTTTCTCTTATAGATGATAGCCAAGTAAATATTGAAGATAGTTTTAAATTAGAGTTAAAGAAATATTATAATGAAATGTTAGAATATTATAATGATAAAGGCTATAAAGAAGAAGATATTTCTACATTCTTTAATTTAGATTTAAAAATAACAAACGATAATAACGAATATTATAAAACAGAATTGTTAACAATACTTATTGAAGTTAATAATGAATTTACAAATTCCAATGGTGTATCTGTTATAATGCTTAAATATTATCCAGATGGTGAAGAAGTTTCATTTGATAGTGTTAATATATGTAATAACCTAGAAGGGTATTCTTGTACATGTGGTGATGTTGATTATATAGCTAATTTGTTATTGCAAGGACAAACAGTAAATATTCCAACTAATAGTGATATAAAAATATCTAAATCAAAAGGTATGCAATATTACAATCAAAACAATCCAGAATATACAGATTATACAATTAGTTGTGGTAGTTATTCAAAAACTGTTAGAGTAAAATAGTAAAGGAAATATCAATAAAAATATATGAAAGGAAATAATATGGAAACTTTAAAAGCAGGATGTTTCTTAATAAATATAGAAACAAAAGAGATTTCATTAATTTATAGAAAAAAGCAAAATGATTATTCTTTTCCAAAAGGACATGTTGAAAAAGGCGAATCATTAAAAGAAGCTGCTATAAGAGAAACAGCAGAAGAAACTAAAAGAATTGCTGAAATTATAAATGACTATGAACCTTATATTGAAAGATATACTACACCAAAAGGAGAAAATTGTGTTTGTTATATGTTCTTTGCAATCGATAAGGGTAAAAGTGATAATGATTCTACAGATACACACGATGTTATATGGACTCCACTAAACAAAGTTGAAGATACTCTAAGCTATGATAGTTTAAAAAATACTTGGAAATCTGTAAAGGATATAATAATAAAAATAATAGAAGATAGATTATAATGAGGTATCATATGGGACTTATAATAAATAATTATAATAAAGAATCAATTTCTTTTGCATCAAAAATACATTTATCAGTAGATAAAAAAGAATATTCAATTAACTTAGATAAATTTGATTATATCAATGTATCAAATAAAAAGCATAAAGTTAAAATATTGAAAGGAAGATTAAAAAACAGTTACAAAACATTAGATTTTTCTAATGGTGAAACATATATAGTAAAATATTATTGTGGTTTGTTTAAATCAAAAGTTGAATATAAGAAAATAGATATATTAAGAAATTTTCAAATAGATAAAAATATATATGGTTTATTTATATTAGATAAACATAATAGAAAAATATGGTTACCTGTAATAAGTAATTATATGGTTTTAAAGTATAAAGATATATTTACTTTTGAATTAAGAAAGCATGAAGAGGAAGAACATATTAATTTAAAATCAGCAATAGTAGGATATGCTTTTTTCGGTACAGCTGGTGCAGTACTAGGCGGAATGAATACAAATGATAAAACTAAATATGAAATACTAATAACACTAAATAATGCTCAAAAAATATTAATAGAAAATTTAGATAAAAAAGTTGCACAAGAAATACTCGAAGCATTTAAAGAATTTGAAATAGAAGAATTAAATAACGGTAAAGAGGTATAAAATGAAAGAATTTGAAACAGAGCTTTATAATAATGGGATAAATTATATAGCAGGAATAGATGAAGTAGGTAGAGGTCCACTTGTAGGTCCAGTAGTAGCAGCAGCAGTAATATTACCGAAAGATTTTTATGATGAAAGAATAAACGATTCTAAAAAGTTAACTGAAAAGAAAAGAGAGCTTCTTTATGATGTTATTATGGAAAATGCAATCTCAGTTGGAATAGGCATATCGAGTGAAGATGTAATAGATGAAATAAATATATTAAATGCTACTAAAAAAGCTATGATTGAAGCTGTTAATAATTTAAATATAAGACCAGAACATTTACTTATTGATGCAGTTAAGCTTGATATTGATATACCACAAACATCAATTATAAAAGGAGATGCTAAAAGTGAAAGCATTGCAGCAGCATCAATAATTGCCAAAGTAACAAGAGATAGAATGATGGTTGAACTAGACAAGCTACATCCAGAATATGATTTTAAGCATAATAAAGGATATGGTACTAAAAAACATATAGAAGCAATAAGAAAATATGGGATAATAAAAGAACATAGAAAAACTTTTGCTCCTTGTGATGAATATGTAAAATAAATATTGAAATAAATAATGTTTTGTGCTAAACTATAACTCGTAAGCGATGAAAGTGTGATGGCAAAGCACTGAGGCTATAACTAAAGAGTGATTCTTCTAGAATAAATAGGGTGGAACCGTCCTTATGGACCCCTATAAATATTTTAGAAGTTTTTTTATTTATTGGAGGTTTATATGAAAATACAAGGTTTAAAACAATTAGATCAAAATAGTTATGATTCAATATCTATTTCAGAAGATAGAGCTGTTATAAGTGGAAAAGAAATCAAAACAGTACCGCTTATGGCGAGATTCAGTGATGAACTAAGAGGCAAAACTGATAAAGAAATACAAAACTTAATAGTTGACCAATTCCTAGATTACAGTAGAATTAGTTATGTATCTGATGACTATAGTAGATTAAGAGGAAATGTTGTATATGCCGGGACAGAACCAGGTAGACTTCTTATTTTAAATGATGTAGCCGATGAAGAAATGAAAGCAAAAATATTAGAAAAATATATCAAAAGTAGAAGAGCTTTCCTATATAACAATTGTAATGACACATATAGTTTAATGATAAATTATGGTAAAACAAGTTCATATTCTATAACTAGAGAAGGAACAATAAAATTCAATTTATCTAAAACTGGAAAAGATCTAACAGAATTTGAAATACCATTTTTAGAAGAATTTTTAGATTATGTTTTTGAAAGTGAAACAATAACAATGGAAACACATGAGAATAAAGGCATAGAAGATGGAGTATATTTAGTAGGGAACAATAAAAGAGTTATTGCAGCTGTTATAAATAAAGATATAATGAAAAAAATTGAAGAACACAATGAAAGATGTGAAAAAGAAAGATTAGAAAGAGAAGCAACAATGAAATTGCAAATGCAAATGGAGGGATTTTAATGGAAAACAAAATATCAATGGAAGAACTTACAAATTATTGTAAGAATTATGGTTACATATTCCAAGGAAGCGAAATTTATGGAGGACTTGCTAATACTTGGGACTTTGGACCATTAGGAGTAGAGTTAAAAAACAATATTAAAAAAGCATGGACTAAAAAATTTATTCAAGAAGATATTAATAATGTAGGACTTGATAGTGCAATACTTATGAACCCTAAAACATGGGAAGCAAGTGGACACTTAAAAACATTTAGTGACCCACTAATAGATTGTAAACATTGCAAAACTCGTCATAGAGCAGATAAACTTTTAGAAGATTTAGGAATTGAAGATGCTGGAAAATTTAATAATGAAGAATTAATCAATTATATAAGAGAAAATCATGTTAAATGTCCTAATTGTGGTAGTGAAGATTTTACTGATATAAGAAACTTTAATTTAATGTTTAAAACATTTCAAGGAGTTACAGAAGATTCTAAAAATACAGTATATTTAAGACCTGAAACTGCTCAAGGTATATTTGTTAACTTCAAGAATGTTGAAAGAAGTATGAGACTTAAATTACCATTTGGTATTGCTCAAATAGGTAAATCATTTAGAAATGAAATAACACCAGGTAACTTTATATTTAGAGTTCGTGAATTTGATCAAATGGAATTAGAATTCTTTTGTAAACCAGGTACTGAATTAGATTGGTTTAAACATTATAAAGAATATTGTAAAAATTTCTTACTAAGTCTTGGAATTAAAGAAGAGAATTTAAGATTAAGAGACCATGAAAAAGAAGAATTAAGCTTTTATAGTAATGCGACAACAGATATTGAATATAAATTCCCATTTGGATGGGGAGAACTATGGGGAATCGCATCAAGAACTAATTATGACTTAAGTAAACATATGGAATATAGTAAAGAAAGTCTTGAATATTTAGATCCAGAAACAAATGAAAAATATATTCCTTATGTAGTTGAACCATCATTAGGTGTTGAAAGATTATTCCTAACAGTATTATGTGATGCTTATCATAAAGATATGGTAAATAACGAAGAAAGAGAAGTGTTAAAACTACATCCTTTCCTTGCTCCAATAAAAGTAACAGTACTTCCACTAGTTAAAAAATATCACAATGAAAAAGCATTAGAAATATATAAAAACCTTTCAAAATACTTTATGTGTAGTTATGATGAAAGTGGTTCAATAGGTAAAAGATATAGAAGAGCTGATGTAGTTGGAACTCCATTCTGTGTAACAGTAGATGACGAAACTATAAATAATAATACAGTTACAATAAGAGATAGAGATACAATGGAACAAATAACACTAAGCTTAGATGAATTAAAAGATTATATTACTGAAAAAATAGAGTTCTAAAAACTCTTTTTTTCTATCAAATTTTTGTATATTATTGTATAATAATGTTGATTTATTATTATTTTTGAAATATTTATTGCTACTAAAAAATATTTATGTTAAAATGTATTTGTATAAATAATAAGGAGGAATATAAAGTGGCATTCAAATTAAAAGAAATATTTACTGGCGAAGAAGAAGATACAGAAGTGAATGATTATGAAATAAAAGAAACAACTAAAAAAAGTAATAATAAAGAATTTAAAAATAAAACAATACTAGTTGAACCAAGAGCTTTTTCAGAAGCTCAACAAATTGCTGATTATTTAAAATCAAACAATCAAGTAGTAGTAAACTTTAAAAGAGTAACAAGCGATGTATCAAAAAGAATAATGGACTTTTTAAATGGAATAATTTATGCAATCGAAGGAACTATGCAAAAATTAGGTCCAGGCATTGTTATTTGTGCTCCAAAAGGATTTGAAATAGAAGGAAATATTTCAGAAGAGGAAAATAAAAAAACAAGTAAAAAAGACGATATGAACGAATGGTAATATATTAGTATAAAATATTTGAGGTGAAAGCATGAGAAAGTTTGATACAGTTTTTCATGGTTATGACAAATATCAAGTTCAGAAATGTATAGATGATATTATAAATAATTATGAGGTTTTGCTTAATAAAAGTAAAAAAACTGAAGAGCAAAATAAAGTATTAAGAGAAAAAATACAATATTATGAAAGAATAGAAGATTCTATGAATAGAGCAATATTCACTGCTGAGACTGCTGGTGATCAAATCAAAAGCAGTGCTAGAAAAGAAGCAGAAGCTCTTATTACAGAAGCAAGACATAATGCTAGTAGAATAATAAATGATGCTTTATTAAAAGCAGAAAAAGCTCAAAATCATGCAGACCAATTAAAAAGAAATACTAATGTATTAAAAAGAAGATTAAGACAAATAATAGAAAATCAACTAGAAGTAATTGAAGAAATAGATAATGTTGATTTTAGTGACATAGATAATAAATATTAATGGATTATTAAATATAATCCTTTTTAATTGTATATAAATATGATAAAATTCTATATAGAATAGGTGGTAGTAATGAAGAATAAAAAAGGATTTACATTAGTGGAATTATTAGCAGTAATAGCTATACTTGCTTTACTTGTTATCATAGCACTTCCAAATATACTAAAAATGTTTAATGATGCTAAAAAAGACATATTTTTAACAGAAGCTAAAACAATATATAAAGAAGTATCTAAAAAATATATAAGTGAATCAATGAAAGGAAATAAATTATCATTTGTTTCATCAAGCAACAATCAAAAACTAGATATATCAACTAAAGAAGGGCTAGAATATTGTATTAATTTAAGTAATAGTGGAAATATTACATCTATGGTAGCAGTAGATGAAAACTATTATATAGAATATGATGGTAAAAGTGATTTAAATAGTTATACAAAAGATAACATTAAAGAAATTGATAACAAAGTTAAAATGATTTGTTCTTCTACAATGTCAAAAATAATTGAAGAACCAGAATTAAAAGAGTGTTCTTATGGTGGGAAACTTGAAAATAATGTAACTTATAAAGATGACACTTATACTTATACATATCATCCTTGGTCTAATGGATATTGGGAAGTAGTATTAACAGATAAAGAATCAACAACTGTAATAGATAAACCATTTTGCAATATGATAGATGGAAAACCAATAAAGAGTGTTAAAGAGTTATTTAAAGATAGTAAAGCTGTATCCATTGATGTAACTAAATTCAATACTAGTAATGTTGATAATATGGAAAACATGTTTAAAAATACATCAGCAACAGAAATAAAAGGTTTAGAATATTTAGACACCAGTAATGTTACAAAAATGACAAATATGTTTGGTAATACTAATGTAGATAATTTAGATTTAAGTGGTTTTGACACTAGTAAAGTTATTAATATGAGTTATATGTTTGTAAACAGTAAAGCGACAACAATAAATGTAAGTAGTTTTGATACTAGTAATGTTACTAATATGTATGGAATGTTTTATAATACTAGTATAAAAAGTATTAATATAAGTAATTTTAATACAAATAATGTTACAACTCTAAGCGGTATGTTTAGGGAAAGCAAAATCGAAACACTAGATTTAAGTAGTTTTCACACACCAAAAGTAACAAATATGAGTGATATGTTTGCTGGAACAGCAAATTTGAAAACTTTAGATCTAAACAATTTTGATACAAGTAATGTAACAAATATGGGCACAATGTTTAGTGGATGTGCAGCTATTACAATTAAAGGACTAAATAAATTTAATACATCGAAAGTAACTAATATGTATGCAATGTTTAATGCAACTAAAACAAAAGAATTAGATTTAAGTAATTTTGATACAAGTAAAGTCACAAACATGGGACTAATGTTTAATGGAAGTAATGCAGAAACAATAAATGTAAGTAGTTTTAATACTAGCAATGTAGTTAGTATGAACTCGATGTTTAGAGGTACACAAGTTATCAAACTAGATTTAAGTAATTTTGATACAAGTAATGTAACAAATATGGAAGGTATGTTTAATGGTAGTAAAGCTACATCTTTAGATTTAAGTAATTTTAATACAAGTAATGTAACAAATATGCAATGGATGTTTTATGGTGCAAAGGTAAAAGAACTTGATCTAACTTCATTTAATACATCAAAAGTAACTAATATGGGTGGAACATTTAGAGCTACAAGATTAGATTTATTAGATATTAGTAGTTTTGATATAACTAATGCAGATATATCATATATGTTTGATGGAGCAGTTGTAACTAAAGTACTAGTTAAAAATGAAGAAGATTTAGAAAAATACAAAAATTCTGGATCAGTATTACCATTAACAAAATTTTATATTAAAAGTTAATAAATATAGATATATATGAGACAATAAGTAGGACTTCCTACTTTTTCTTTTGGTCTAAATATTGTATAATTAAATTGAGGTATCAAATGAAATATATTCCACTTAATATTAAAACTGAATATGATTTAATGAATAGTTTAATAAGAATTAAAGATCTTATTTCTTTTGCATTAAAAAAAGAAATATATGCTCTTGGAATAACAGATACAAATATGTTTGGTACAATGGAATTTATTAATGAATGTAATAAAAATAATATAAAACCAATTATAGGAACAGAAATTAAAATAGATGATTTATATATGCTACTTTATGCTAAAAACTATAATGGACTTACTAATCTTTTTAAAATAGTTTCATATAAGAATATCGAAGAAAAAATAAATATAGATTATATAAAAGATAATTCTAGTGATTTAATAATTGTAACTAGTGCCAAACATTACGAAGAATTAAGTAAATACTTTGATAATATTTATATAAAATATCATAATTCAAAGACTAAAGAAATTGCATTAAAATTAACTGATAATATTGTTTATATGGATATGATAAGATATTTTGATGAAGAAGATAAAGAATATTTTAAATATCTAAAATATATAGATGAAGCAAAAACAATTGATGAAAAAATAAATGTATATGATAGTTATTTTAAATTAAATATTAATGATAGTGATACAGATACTACAATAGAATTTGCAAATTTAATTGATATAGAATTACCGGAGACTAAATTACATATACCAGTATATAATGATAATTCTCTTTCATATTTAAAAGCTCTTGCTAAAAAAGGACTAGAAAAAAGACTTAATAATGTAGTACCAGATGTTTATAAAAATAGATTAATGTATGAACTATCTGTCATAGAGAAAATGAATTTTGTAGACTATTTCTTGATAGTTTATGATTTTGTTTTATATGCTAAAAAACATAATATTTATGTTGGACCTGGAAGAGGTAGTGGAGCTGCATCGCTTGTTAATTATAGTTTAGGTATAATTAATGTAGATCCTCTTAAATATAATCTAATATTTGAAAGATTCTTAAATCCAGACAGAATTACTATGCCTGATATAGATATAGACTTTGATAATACTAAAAGAGACAATGTAATAGAATATGTAAGTGATAAATATGGTCATGATAAAACAGCAAGAATTATATCATTTAATACAATGTTACCAAAGCAAATAATAAGAGATATGGGTAGAGTACTTAAATATGATAATATAGTTATTGATAATATATGTAAAACTATAAATGATGAAAAAGATTTTATAAGTTTAAAAAGTAATAAATCATTTGTAAATTTAGTTAGTAAAAATAATAATATTAGATACTTAGTAAACTGTTGTAATAAACTATGTGGTCTTAAAAAGAATACAAGTATGCATGCAGCTGGTGTTGTTATTAGTGATATATCACTTAATAATTTTATGCCATTATACAAAAGTAATAATATAATTTTGACTGGTTATAGTATGGAATATATAGAAAGTCTTGGCCTTTTAAAAATGGACTTCTTATCAATTAAAAATCTTAACACTATTTCTAATATAGTAAATGATATCAAAAATGATAACTATGATATTGATTTAAATAATATACCATTAAATGATCCACAAACATTAAAAATATTTAGTAGTGCATATACTACAGGAATATTCCAATTTGAAAGTAGTGGTATGAAAAACTTTCTAAAACAATTAAAAGTAGACAATTTTAATACATTAGTAGATGCAATAGCATTATATAGACCAGGTCCAAGAGATATGATAGGTGAATATATATTAAGAAAAGAAGGTAAGAAGAAAGTAACATACTTGGTAAAAGAATTGGAACCTATCTTAAAAAGCACATATGGAATAATCATTTATCAAGAACAAGTACTTGAAATATTAAGGCTTATTGGTGGATATACTTATGCAGAGGCAGATTTAATAAGAAGAGCTATGTCTAAAAAGAAAGCTGATATAATAGAAAAATCTAAATCAAAGTTTATAAATGGAGTTATTAAACATGGATATGATGAAAAAATAGCCTTAGAACTTTATGATTTAATAATAAAATTTTCATCATATGGATTTAATAAATCACACTCTGTAGTTTATTCATTAGTGGCATATCAAATGGCATACCTAAAGAGCCATTATACAAAGTATTTTATGAGAAACTTACTTAATATGAATATTTCATCAGATAAAATAAAAGATTATATAGAAGAATCTAAAAAGATGAATATTAAATTTTTGAAAGTTGATATAAATAAAAGTACAAAAGAATTTATTACCGATAAAAATAATAATGAAAATAATAATTTAAGATTACCATTTAATATAATTAAAAATATATCTGGTATTGTAAGTGATGAAATAATTAATGAAAGAAATAAAAGCGAATTCAAATCATTTAATGATTTTATGATAAGATGCTATGGTAAGAATATAAATAAAAGAATAATTATTTCATTAATAGTTTGTGGAGCATTTGATAGTTTTAATATCAATAAAAAAGCTACAATTGGGGCATTAGATGAAATTATAAATTATGCAGTGCTTTGTAAAGATCTAAATATAGTTATGGATAATCCACCTATGTTACAAGAAATAGAAGATTTTAATGATATAGAAACTATTGATAATGAAATAAATAATTATGGATTTTATTTATCTAAACATCCAGTAACTAAATATATAAGAGAAGGATATATTAAGTTAAATGAACTATCAAAATATTATAATAAAATAATAAGTCTAATATTATTTTTAGAAGATACTAAAATGATAAAAACAAAGAATAATGATAAAATGTGTTTCTTGAAATTTAGTGATGATTATGGTACCATAGAAGCCGTAATGTTTAGTGATGCATTATTAAAGATTACTAATTTAGATAAAAATAAAGTATATAAAGTAAATGCAAAAGTAGAAAAAAGAGAAGAATCATATCAGTTAATAGTATATGGTATGTTTCAAATATAGAGGTACATATGGCAAATAAGAAAAAGAATATTAAAAAGAAAAAATCAACAACTAAAAAGAGAAAAACTACTAATTCAAAAAAGAAGACGACTGTACAAAAATCAAAAGTTTCAAATAACACAAATAAAACTAGCAAAAATAAATCTAATAAAAATAGTGAAATCAAAAATAAAAAAACTGATAAAGTTATAAAAGAAAAATCTAACAAAAGAGAATTAATCTTTAATATAATAATAGCTGTATTAGTTATAGTTGTGATAATAAGTTTCTATTTTCTAATTCAAAAGAGAAAAGAAGAAGAAATTACTATTAAAGAAATAGATGAAAGTAAATTAGTAAAACCTGATAATAATCCTACTGATATTGATATACCTAAGAAAACTGTAAAAGAAGAAATAGCTGAATTAAAAACAAAATATAATAATAATGATGTTATTGGTATATTAAATATAGATAATGAAATTTATACACCAGTAGTACAAACAAAAGATAATCAATATTATTTAAAGTATTCATTAAGTAAAAAAAGAAGTGTTATTGGAAGTACATTTATGGATTATAGGTTAAATAAAGACAGTAAACAAATAAATATATATGGTCATAATCACAGTAATAAAAAGTATAATCCTCCATTTAAAACACTTGAAAATTATTTAAAAAAAGCTTATTTTGAAGAACATAGATATATAGAATTCAAAGTAGATAATGAAATTCAAAAATATGAAATATTTAGTATAGTTATTGGCGAAAAAGTTGGAACAGAAGAACACATGAATATAAAATATACTAAAAATAGTGATTGGTTAAAACATTTCAATAGACTTAAAAATAGAAGCATATTTAAAACTGATACTAAATTAACTGAAAATGATAAAATAATAGTATTACAAACATGTTTATTTGGTAAATATAAAGGTAAGTTAATGTTAGTAATAGGTAAAAGAGTTGACAATGAGTAAAAGGTAATCTTATGATTATCTTTTTAATTTTATAATTTATAAAAAAGAAGTGTTTTATCATTTTATTTCGAATAATAATATTAGATGAAAATATAGGCCTAAAGTTCTCTTAAATAAGAAAGGAAAATAAAATGATAGAAGAAATAAGAAAAAAAGAAATAACAGCAATGAATGATAAGATGTTTAAGAACATTATGAAAACAGATAGTGGACAAAGATTATTAAAGGGAATTATAGAAGAAACAATAAATGAGAAAGTGGAAGAAATGATAATACTTAATCCAGAACTTAAGGTACCAAATGTATTTGTAAAAGGAAGAACAGTATCAAATAAATATAAATAGAAGATGTAATTATACTGAATTAAATAGAGAATATTATATACAAAGTGATGATAAAAGAAAATTTGTAGAGAACTTTAAAATAATAGAATACAATATAAAAAAATATTATGTGAATGTTATAATGGATATGTAAGTGATAAGTTATATTTATATTTATCAATGATAATAGCTAACTCGAAAGAGAGAAGAGAAATCATTAGAAATAATGGGGATGAAGTTATGGAAGATTTTAGTGAGAAACTAATGAATATGAGTGAAGAAGAATATTACAAAGGATGATGAGTGTAGGAGAAGATAATGCTTATATGGATAAATTAGAAGCAAGAGAGTTTGGAAAAGAAGAAGGTAGAGAAGAAGCAAATTTATCTATGGCTAAAAAGATGCTTGAAGAAGGTGAACCTATAGAAAAAATATCTAAGTTTACTGGATTATCTATTGAAGCAATAGAAAAATTAAAATGAGTTTATATTTTAATTAAAAACAAATAAAAAAATCGTACCATTAAAAGTACGATTTTTATTATAAAATTATTACATTAATTTCTTTTTAAGTAAGATAGTTGTACCAAGTGCAGCTAAACTTAACATAGAAATAATTTCAACTATATTATTGCTTTCAATACCTGTTCTTGGGAAGTCTGGATCATCTCCACCAGTACCACCAACATAAGTATATACATATACTACAAGAGTATCTTCTTCAGTATATAAACCAGTTTTATTTCCTTCAACTTTTAGAAGTTCATAATATTGAAATTCTTTTTCTTCAGTTGTATATTCTTTACCAATCATTTCAGTGCTAAAAATTGAATCAGTAAGTTCTTTTCCATTTTCATCAACATATTTAACTGTTAAATTACCTTTAGCAGCAGTATAAGATAAATGAGCATGTCCAGTTATTCTATAGTCAGCATAAGCATTTCCCATATAAGGACCACTTAAATGAATATTCATATCAATGTTATTTTCACTTTTAGTATCTAATTTACCAAGCTTTTCTTGAATCTTCTCATCACCTTTAGATTCATTTCTCATATATTCACCTGGTGCATATTTATCTTGATTAGTATTATCAATTTTTTCATCATCAAGTGAGACACCCATAGCAAAGTTAAATAAGTTATCAAAATGTAATGATATAATTACAGGATTACTTTCTTTAATATATTCACCATTTACATATGATGGCATATGATTTCCTTCTAAAATTTGATAAATTTCTTTTACAGTAAATTCACCTAATTTAGTTACTTTTTCTTTACCATCTTTTCCATAACCAAAATAATCATTATAGAAATCTAAGTAATATTTGTCTAGTTCTTCAACACCATTGTAACCTTTTTCTCTTAATAATTTATCAAGAGTAGCATCATCTAATTCTTCATATTTATTCTTACTAACTCTAGTAAGTTCTTTTAATGCTGTATTATAAAGTCTATAGAATTTATGTACTTCATTAACACTATCTCCATTAAAAGTTAAATCTTCATCAGTTAATTTTTTGAATCCCATTTCTTTTTCTAGTTCTTCTGATGTATAAGGATATATAACAAATGAATTTTTATCATAGTTATATTTGTATTTTGAATTATTAACTATTGATACATTTACTTTAATTGTATCACCTGGCATAATATCTGGAGTTTTTTCTCCTTCTTTAATATTTTGTCCCCAAGCTATAACTTCAAAAATATCAGGGTTGATAATAAGAGTTTCTTTTTCATAACTTTCATCAATTGTATAAACTAAATTAAAGTTAAGAATTCTAACACCTTTTTCTCCTTTTGTAATTCCCTTGTATTCCCAACTAACTTTAACACCATCACTAGTTGTAGTACTCCCGGGTTGAATAGCAGCCCATTTGTAGTCATCGTCTTGATTACTTTCATCATTTGTTGTTTCGTTTATAACATCACTGCTATCTGTTACATTTTGAACAACACTCTCATTTTTTTCAGTTTCATTATTTAATTCAGTTTCAGTAGCACTAACTGTACTAAATAATAATGAAAAAGAAATCAAAAATGATAAAACTTTTTTCATCTTCTTCCTCCCAAATTTATTAACACTCTTTTGGAAGAAATAAATAGTATTTCAACCAAACCCCCGTGTTTATAGCTCCATATTATATCACTAAATCACATTTTAATCAATTATTTTTATCAAAAACTGAAAAATATATATAAAAAAGAGTAAAAATTAAATTACTCTTTTAAAATCAACTATATTAATTTCTTTTTAAGTAGAATAGTTGTACCAAGCATAGCTAAACTTAACATAGAAATAACTTCAACTATATTATTGCTTTTAATGCCTGTTCTTGGGAATTCTGGATCATCTCCACCAGTTCCACCAACATATTCATAAATATATGTAACTACAATATCTTCAAGTCCATAGGTACCTTTTTCATTACCTTCAACTTTAATTAATTCGTAGTATTGAATTTCTTTTTCACTTGTAGCATACTCACTTCTATATTTACCAGTAGTAATTTCTTCACTAGCTATTTCTTTACCATTTTTATCTACATATCTAGCAATTACTTTATTATAAATATTATGAGCAGCTTTAATTGATAAAACACCCTCAAATGTTTTAGAATCTACTTCTTCAACATGAACTTCATCCTCAGTTTTACCATGAGCATTCCATCTGTTATTTTTTGAGTCATCATACCAATTATCTATTTTGTCATTACAATCATTTAACTTTTTACCATCATTACGAGTTTCTTCAAGATTAACATCAGTAGTAGGGTTAGATATTGTTATAGTAGCCCCTTGTGCATTATAAATATCATCAGCTTCAGTTTCAGCACGATTATTATTAATAATAACACTACTGTCCATAACAAGAGTACCATTGTTATTAATACCACCACCAACAGTTAATTTTTCAGCTATATTATTTGTAATTGTACCAGTTTCTAATTTTAATGAACCAGTATTTTTAATATAAATTCCAGAACCATTGTTATTAGTAATAGTTAATTTAGTAGTTTTATCTATAATAGAATTTTTACCAGCTACATATAATGCACCAGGTTGAGTCCATTTACTACTAATAGTACATCCATTACCATCTATAATAAGTGTAGAGTTATTTCTAACTGTTAATGTATTAACAACATGTACTCCGTTAGCTCCATTATTATTAGCTTCAACATAAGAATTATCAATTGTTAAAATTACAGCTGATAAACCATGCGCACCGTTATTGTTAAATTTAACAATAGAACCATTTAATATTTCAAAATTTGAACCATTTGAACCATTACCAAGACTGTTAATAACATTAATTTTTGAGTTATCTGCTTTAACAGTAAATGTACCAGTTATTCCAGAACGATTGTTATCACTAGTGAATGTTGAGTTAGTTAATAGGAAATTATATCCACCATTTCCACCATCCCATTCAATAGCATCTTGTTTGTAACCCTTAATTAAAAGAGTAGAGTTGTTTAATACTAATTTATTATTGCTACAAAAATAAATTACATGTGTGTTAGCAGCTGATTTACCATTAGCATCAATAGTCATTTTAACATTGTCTAATGTAAGACTTGCATTTGTACTAGCACAAATAACCATCCATCCCCATTCAGCAGTATAAGGAGTAGATGTAACTCCAACCATATTTACAGTTGCATTTTTAATAGTAAGTGCTTTTCCCCATAAAGCAATTCCTTTATCATCAAAAGTAATAGTAAAGTTTTTACCATCGATGATAAGATTTTTTCTTAACTCAATACCCTTAGTAGTAGCATTACTAAGTAATATAACAGTGTCATTATCATTAGCAGCATTAATAGCTTCATCTAATGTTTCATAATTAACACCATTAACAGAAGCAACATATGTTTTTGATTCATCATTAGCAATAACAGTCTCATTAACATCTTCATTGTTAACCACAGTATCATTGTTAATTTCATTTTCAACAACATTGTTAACTTCAATTTCGCTATTATCCATATTTTCAATTTCATCAGCACTAATGCTAGAAACATTAAATATAAATAATAGAGAAGTAAGTGAAAGTAAAACTTTCTTCATAAAACCCTCCCAAAATCTAGCAAATCATTTTCGGAAGAAATAAAGATATTTCAACCAAACCCCCATTGCTTTACGAGTTTGCTATTATAAAGCATAATTCATTTATTGTCAAGTAATAATATATAAAATATGATTTTTAACTAAAAAAGTGATTGATTATTGAAAAATTAACATCAAAATGATATCATAATATATATAAGAATAGGTGATAAAATATGAGTTTATCTGACAAAATATTTGGAAATTATACTAGAAATAATCAAAGAAGAATAAGAAATATGGTTAAAGAAGTTAAGAGAACCATAAATTATTATAAGAAAAAAGGTATAAGTAAAGAACAAATAAGTAAAAGAAGTAAAACATTAATGGCAGCTATAAGAAGTGGTAAAACTACTGTTGAAGATAATATTATAGAAGCAACAGCACTATGTTATTTAGCAGCTGAACAAGCTCTTAATATTAGCTTTTATGATGTTCAAATAGAAGCTGCACTTGCTATGAGAGAAGGAACAATAGCTGAAGTAAAAACTGGTGAAGGTAAAACTTATATACAAATAATTGAAGCTTATTTAAATGCACTGGATGGAAAAGGTGTTCATGTTATAACTGCAAATGATTATCTAATTGGAAGAGACTTAAAAGAAACACAACCAGTATATGATTTATTAGGATTAACATCATCTGTAGTATATGGTAATGAAAGAATGACTAGAGATGAAAGAAGAGAAAGATATAAGTGTGATATAGTTTATGGTACTGCTAAAACATTAGCATTTGATTATCTACTTGATAATACAGCTACAAAAAAAGAAGATAGAGTATTTAATCCAGAAGGCAAAAATGATAGTAATTATGGAAAATCATTTAACTATGCAATTATAGATGAAGCCGATAGTATATTACTTGATGATGCAACAGTACCTCTTATTATAAGTGGTTCATATCCAGGTCAAAGAAAAGCTGACATTGGAGAAGAAGAATTTAAAAGAAGAAACAATTTAAATAGAGAAATGTATAGAAAAGCTATGAGACTTGCTGATACATTAACATGCAAAATAGAAAATCAAGATCAATTAGGAAAAGATAAAGATATAAGATTCAGTGAAGACTGTTTGTTATATTTAGATGATCAAAGAGTTATATTTAGTGAAAAACTATATAGAAAAATATATGGAAATGTAGATATATCTAAGCTTAGTTTAGAAGAGCAAGAAAACTATATGAATTTTGTAATAGCTGTAGAAAATTGTATTTTAGCAAAGTATTACTATAAAAAAGGCGAACATTATATTTTGAGTAGTGTACCAGTAAAACCACATAAAAAGCCAAGAAAAGAAATTGTTTTAATAGATGAAAGTACAGGAAGACTTACTCCTGGAAGAAGAAGAGGAAGAGGACTACACGAAGCATTAGAGGCAAAAGAAGAAATGCTAGCAGAAGGAAAAGGTTACCATGTAGCAATTCAAGCTCCAACAGTAACAACAGCAACTTGTACTTACCCTGACTTTATAAATAAATATAAAAGTGGAGTAAGCGGTATGACTGGAACAAGTAATATAACTGACTTTGATGAAATATATAATTTACCAACTTATGAAGTTCCAAGCAGACTTCCTAATATAAGAAGAGATTTAAAAAACTCAGTTTATTTAACTAAAAAAGCTAAATATAAAGCTATAATTAACGAAGTTTTAAAAGCACAAGAAACACTTCAACCAGTATTAATTGGTACTACTAGTGTAGAAGAAAGTGAAATGATAAGTAAATTATTAGCAGAAGAAGGAATTAGACACCAACTATTAAATGCTGTTAATAATGAATATGAAAATGAAATTATTGAAAGTGCTGGTATGAAGGGCAGGGTTACTGTAGCAACTAATATGGCAGGAAGAGGCAGCAATATCAAACTTGGCGAAGGTGTAAAAGAATTAGGCGGACTATATGTAATTGGCACATCTAGAAATAATAATGAAAGAATAGATTACCAATTAAGAGGAAGAGCTTCAAGACAAGGAGAACCTGGAAAAACAAAATATTTTTCATCATTAGAAGATGAACTTGTTAAAACAAGAGCCTATGAAAAACTATTTGATTTAGCAAAAAAACTTACAAGAAGTCCAAACAAAGAAATAGAAGATGCAAATATTGTTAAATATGTTGATAGATGTCAAAAAACACAAGAAGGATTAGAAAGTAAAGCAAGAAGATTAAGTGAAAAATATGGAAAAGTAATGACTAAACAAAAAGATCTTATGTATGCTCAAAGAGATGTAATACTAGATAGTACAGATGTAAGAAGTTTATTTAATAAGATAATACCTAGTTATGCTGAGTATTTAGTTAATAATTGTACAGCAGAAGAAATAAGACAAAATTTAGATGGATTGGTTAGTATAAAAATACCAGAAACAAGAAATTTAAAGCCATTTAAAGAGGCTATAGAAAGAGAATTATTAAAAAAAGTAAAAATAAATCTTACTACAAGAGAAAGTCTAGATGTAACAAAAAAGAATATGTTAAATGTTGTTGATACATATTGGATAAATCATTTAGAAAGGCTAGAAGATTTAAAAAAACAAACATCATATTATAGTTTATCAGGAGTAGATCCTTTTAAAGAATATGAAAGAGCAGCAAATAAAGAATTTGTAGATTTAAACCCAAGAATTCAAAGAGATTTTCTAATTTATGCCACTAATCCTACATTACAATTTGGCAAAGCTGAAGCCTATGAAATGGAAGGAGCAAAAAGTTTATAATGAAAAATATACTAAATGTAATAAGAATTATCATAATTATATATTTAATTTTATTCACAGCTATAATGGTATCAATATATACAAAAAGGAAAGTATATAATGATCAGTTTCCAACTGTATTTGGCTATACATATTTAAAAATTGATAATGATTTATATGAACCAGATATTAAAAAAGGAAATATAATTATACTTGAAAGAACTAAAGCAATTGATGAAGGCGATTATGTAATGTATAAATACACAAATGATGCTAAATTTGGAAAAGTTAGTAAAGTTGATAAATACAAAGTTTATATAAAAGATGATAATGGAAAATTAAATGAATATGATCTACAAAATGTATATGGAAAAATGATATATAATAATGATAAATTTAGTAGTGTAATGAATATACTTACTAACTGGATAGTTTTAGTAGTTTTATTATTTGCTGGAACAATTCTTCCTGAATTAATATTTAATTAGCATCATACTTGATACAAAGTAAACAAGAGATAACATTTGTATATAAAATGTAAATCTCTTTTTTATTACAATAACTGCAGGTAAATATGAAAAGAAAGATGTATCAACTGTAAATTTACAACTTTACAATTGAAAACAATATGTAAATATAAAAAATAGTAATAATGCAGGAATAAACTCATATATTTTAGTAGTAAACTAGAAAGTGGGTAAAATATGGATAAAAGTGAAGTTATTAAAAGTTTAGGTAAAAAATCTAATGGCGAAATTTACTTAGGAGTAGTTGGTGCTGTTAGAACCGGGAAAAGTACATTTATTAAAAAATGTATAGAAACATTAATTCTTCCTTATATGGAAGATACAGATGAAAAGAAAAGATGTATGGATGAAATTCCACAGACAGCACAAGGAAAAACAATTATGACTGTTGAACCTAAATTTGTTCCATCATCAGGAGCAAGTATAAATATAGATGGTCTTGTAACTAATATAAAATTAGTTGATTGTGTTGGATATGTAACACCAGAATCAGTAGGCTATGAAGATGAACTTGGAAATCCTAGAATGGTAAAAACACCTTGGTTTCCAGAAGAAGTACCATTTGTGGAAGCCGCTTCAATTGGTACTGAAAAAGTAATTAGAGATCATGCCACTATTGGTATTGTTGTATCAACAGATGGATCAATATTAGGGCTTCCTAGAAGTAATTATGTAGAAGCAGAAGAAAAAGTAATAACTGAATTAAAAGAAATAAATAAACCATTTATAGTAATTATGAATAGTACACATCCAAATAGTCCAGAAACTAAAACAATCGCAACAGCTCTTTCAAAAAAACATAATGTACCTGTAATACCAATTAGTGTAGAAGATATGAATATAGACGATATAACATCAGTATTAAAAGAAGCATTATATGAGTTTCCAGTTTCACATATTGAATTTAAAATTCCAGATTGGGTAGCGGTACTTAAAAATACACATCCATTAAAACAAAAATTCTTAAATAAAATGAAAGAATCTGTAGTAAATGTAGATAAACTAAGAGATGTAGAAAATATTAATATAGATTTACAAGATACAAAAGAAATTACAAAAGCATATGTTTCATCTTTAAATACAGAAGAAGATCTTGTCACTATAACATTAGATGCTGATGATAATTTATTTGACGATATATTAAAAGAAGTAGTAGGCTCTTCAATTAACAGTAAAGGTGAATTACTAAAAGTATTTCAAGATGTAAGTGAAGGAAGAAGTGAATATGAAAGTATAAAAGGTGCTTTAAAACAAGTGTATCAAACTGGGTATGGAATAGTTCTTCCAAGAATAACAGATATGAAACTTGATAAACCAGAAATAATTAAACAAGGTGGAAGATTTGGAATTAAACTAAAAGCAAAAGCATCTAGTGTACATATGATAAAAGTAGATGTAGAAAGTAGTTTTGAACCAATTATAGGTAGTGAAGTTCAAAGTAAAGAATTAATAGATTATATTATGAAAGATGAAGAAAATCCTGAAAAAATATGGCAAAGTGAAATATTTGGTAGAAGTCTAAATGAAATAGTTCAAGAAGGTATTCAAGCAAAATTATCATTACTTCCTGATGCAGCTAAATACAAACTATCTCAAACAATAACTAAAATGGTTAATAAAGGAAGCAATAATCTAATAGCAATAGTCTTGTAAATAAGACTATTTTTTTGTATAATTTATTTGAAAGTAGGTAAACAAATGGAAGAAAATAATAATCAAAGAAATAATCAAAACCAAGAAATGAATGTTTTAACAAATGAGGAAATACAAAATATAACAGTAGATGAAAATATTGTAACTCCTGTAAATATTGATGAACCTCAAAATACAGTGGCTCCAAGTGTTGAAGTAACTCCAAATAATACAACTACACAAGTAGAAAATAAGCCAAAACCAAAAAAGAAAAAAAGTTTTATATCAAAAGTAATTAATTTAATTATATGGCTTGCTGTACTTGGTTGGGTAGGAATATTAGTTTATGATTTTATAAATGTTTTAAGAGAAAAAGAACCAATGTTTTGTTTAGAAAAAACTACTGAAACAACTAGTGATGGTACTGTTAATATTTGTGAAGGAGTAGGATATAAAGTATTTAACTACGACTATGGAAGTTTAAAAGCATTAGAATTTGCTCCATTTTGGAATAAACCTAAAACAGCAGAAGAATTAAAATAATGAAAGAAGTTTCTTTCATTTTTTATTTAAAAAAGAAGTGTTTTATCATTTTATCACTTATATAATAATAAGGAGGAAAAATGTATAAATATATAAGATGTTACAAAATGGGATATGAAGAAGGATATCAAACAGCAAAATTAGATCAAAAAAATAGAAAAATAAGAAAATTTATAGAGATAGATGATTATCTAATAATGGCAAAGATTTATGATGCTGGATTTATTGCTGGATATAATAATTATTTAAAAAATATACTTTAAAATAAAATTTAATTATTGTATAATAAAAATATAATAAGGAGTTTGATATGAATAAAAATGGATTTACATTAATGGAACTCTTAGTAGTTATATCAATTTTAGTTATAACAAGTGTATCAGCAACACTTGTATTTGATACAGCAACATCAAGTACAGAAAAAGAAGATACAAGAAGATTATATGTTAATATTCAAAAAACAGGAGAAGTATATTTAGATTTAAATGATTCATGGATGAACTCATTTAATGAAAAAGGAGAAGTATATTTAAAAGTAAGTGAACTTGAAAATGCAAACTATTATAACTCTACCTACGAGGGAATTAAAACAAACAAAAAGATATCTGGAAACTATTTTGTAAAAGTATTTGTAAATAAAAAATCTAATTTATCATATGTAGATACTTGCTTAATTTCTTATGATAAATCAAATCAGACACACTGTATCGCAGATAGAAATGGAAACTCTGATAATTGTGACTATAACACAAAATGTGTAGCATTCTAAAAACACAAACATTTTTTTGTAAAAATATTGACATTAAATATTAAATATTATATATTTGTACATGTATAATATTTTTTATTTGATTAAAAATATTTAGTGAGGTTCATTATGGATAAAATAATAATAAAAAATGCAAGAGAAAACAATTTAAAAAATATAAATTTAGAGTTACCTAAAAACAAACTTATTGTTATGACAGGAGTATCAGGAAGTGGTAAAAGTAGTTTAGCATTTGATACTATCTATGCAGAAGGTCAAAGAAGATATGTTGAAAGTTTAAGTGCCTATGCAAGACAATTCTTAGGTAATATGAATAAACCAGAAGTTGATTCAATAGAAGGACTTAGTCCAAGTATTAGTATTGATCAAAAATCAACTAATAAGAATCCCAGAAGTACTGTTGGAACAATAACAGAAATATATGATTATTTAAGACTTTTATTTGCAAGAGTTGGAACTCCATACTGTAAAAATCATAATATACCAGTTACAGAACAAAGTATAGAAGAAATGACAAATAAAGTTTTAGAATATCCAGTTGGAACTAAAATAGAAATAATGTCACCTGTAGTTCACGGAGAAAAAGGAACTCATAAAGACTTATTATTAGACCTTAGAAAAGAAGGCTTTGTAAGAGCGAGAATAGACTCAGAAATAAGAGATTTAAATGATGATATTATATTAGAAAAAAATATAAAACATAATATAGATATAGTAGTAGATAGAATTGTTATAAAGGAAGATTCTAGAAGTAGAATATTTGAAGGCATAGAAACATCTACTAAAATGGCTAATGGTAAAGTTGTTATAAACATAATTGGAGAAAAAGAAATAGTTATGAGTGAAAACTATGCTTGTCCATTATGTGATTTTAGTTTACCAGAATTAGAACCAAGATTATTTTCATTTAATAGTCCATATGGAGCTTGTCCAGTTTGTAAAGGATTAGGAGTTAATCTACATATAGATGAAGATATATTAATACCTGATAAAAATCTATCTATAATGGATGGAGCTATTGCATCATTTCAAAGTGGTGAAACATTAAACATAGCATATAAAAAACTAAAATTAGTAGCAGAACATTATGGAATAGATTTATATAAACCAGTTAAGGATTTAACAAGAAAAGAGCTAGATATAATCTTATACAAAAGCCCAGACAGATTAGATTTATCATTAACTACTAGAAGTGGAAGTACATTAAAAAGCTATGATTATTTCGAAGGAGTTATAACTAATCTAGAAAGAAGATATATGGAAACAACTAGTCCTCAAATAAGAGATTGGATTAGTAGGTATATGACAGAACTTCCATGTCCAGCTTGTCATCAAACAAGACTTAGAGATGAAGCATTAAGTGTAAGAATTAATAATAAAAACATATATGAAATAACTTGTTTGAGTATAAGAGATTTAATAGAATTCTTTGATAAATTAAAACTTAATAAAGAACAAACAGAAGTATCTTTCCTAATAATTAAAGAAATAACAGAAAGATTAAACTTCTTAAAAAATGTTGGTCTTGAATACCTATCATTAAATAGAGAAGCAGCAACTTTAAGTGGTGGAGAAGCACAAAGAATAAGACTAGCCACTCAAATAGGAAGTAGACTTTCAGGAATACTTTATGTACTTGATGAACCTTCAATCGGACTTCATCAAAGAGATAATCAAAGATTAATTGATTCATTAAAAGAAATGAGAGATTTAGGTAATACCTTAATAGTTGTAGAGCATGATACAGACACAATGTTACAAGCAGATTATTTAGTTGATATTGGTCCAAAAGCAGGTACTGAAGGTGGATATTTAGTTGCAAAAGGTACACCAGAAGAAGTAATGAAAAACGATAAGAGTATCACAGGTAGATACCTTTCTGGTAAAGAAAAAATAGAAGTACCAAAGAAGAGAAGAAAAGGAAATGGTAAATCTATTAAATTAACAGGATGTAAAGAAAATAACTTAAAAAATATATCAGTAGAATTTCCACTAGGTAAATTTATTTGTGTAACAGGAGTATCTGGTAGTGGAAAAAGTACACTTGTAAATGAAATATTATGTAAGATATTATCAAGTACAATAAATAAATCAAAAGAAAAACCAGGTAAATATAAAGCAGTTAAAGGTATAGAAAATGTAGATAAAATAGTAAATATTACACAAGATCCAATAGGTAGAACACCAAGAAGTAACCCAGCAACATACACTGGAGTATTTGATAGTATTCGTGATGTATTTGCAAGCACAAAAGAAGCTAAAATAAGAGGATATGATAAAAGTAGATTTAGTTTTAATGTAAAAGGTGGAAGATGTGAAGCTTGTAGTGGAGATGGTGTTAAAAAGATAGAGATGCATTTCTTACCAGATGTTTATGTGCCTTGTGATGTTTGTAATGCTACTAGATACAACAAAGAAACATTAAAAATAAAATTTAAAGGATTAAATATTGCAGAAGTATTAAATACTAGAGTACATGAAGCATTAAGTATATTTGAAAATGTTCCAAAAGTATATAAAACATTAAAAATAATGGAAGAAGTTGGACTTGGATATGTACAACTTGGGCAAAGTGCTGTAACTTTATCTGGTGGTGAAGCATCAAGAGTTAAATTAGCAAAAGAATTGCAAAAGAAGCCAACAGGAAAAAGTGTATTTATATTAGATGAACCATCAACTGGATTACACCAAGATGATATTAAAAAATTACTTGTTATATTAAATAGAATAGTTGATAATGGCGATACTGTAATAGTAATCGAACACAACTTAGATATAATAAAACAAGCAGATTATATTATTGATTTAGGACCAGAAGGTGGAGATTTTGGTGGAACAATTGTAGCTACTGGAACACCAGAAGAAATATGCAAAGTAAAAGAATCATGGACAGGTAAATATTTAAAAGATTATTTGAAGTAGATTTTTCTACTTCTTTTTATTTCTTTGTGTTATACTTTTAATAGGAGGATATAAAATGGAAAAGTTTTTAGAAAAATTAGTAGATGGTTGCATAGATATATCTGCAAAACTATTATTAGCAATAGTAATTTTAGCTATCGGAAGTAAATTAATCAAAATAATAGAAAATAATCTTAGAAAAGAAAATAAATTAAAACATTTAGATGCATCAGTAAAAGGATTTTTAATTAGTTTTATAACAATAACATCAAAAATAGTTTTATTTATTGTTATTTTACATATTTTAGGAGTACCAACAGCTTCAATAATAACAGTATTTGGTTCTTGTGCAGTAGCAGTAGGTTTAGCACTTCAAGGTGGTTTATCTAATATTGCAGGTGGACTTATGATCCTTATATTTAAACCATTTAAAGTTGGAGATTATATAGAAGTTAGTGGAAAAGAAGGAACAGTTAAATCAATAACTATGTTCTATACAACAATAACAACATTTGATAATAAATTAATACAACTTCCAAATGGAAACTTATCTAATTCAAACATAACAAACTATACAGCAAATAAAAAGAGAAGAGTTGATATTGATATATCAGTTTCTTATAGTAGTGATATAGATAAAGTTAAAAAAGTTATTAACCAATTAATATCAAAAAACGAATTAGTATTGCAAGAAGAAAATAACTATGTAAAATTATCTAAACATGATGATTCAGCTTTAGTATTTGCAGTGAGAGTATGGACAAAAACTGATAATTATTGGGATTTATATTTTGATTTAATGGAAAGTATTAAAAAAACACTTGATAAGAATAAAATTGAAATACCTTTCCCACAAATGGATGTACATATTAATAAGTAAAAAAGTTATAAAAAATAACTTTTTTTAATTAGATATTTATGTTAAAATATTATAGTAGATACAGTAACTAGTTAGTTGGAGATGGTATAAGTGAATGATAAAGAATTTATAAAAATTAGAAATCAAATAGCAAATAAACTTTATGCTTTAGTTGCAAATGAGTATAATGAGTGTTTATCATTTTCAAATAAAGCAAAAACTAATAAATCACTTACATCAATAGCTAAAATGAAAAATGAAAATTATAGTTTAATGACAAATTACTATAATCAAATAAGACAATGCAAATCAAGAACAGAATTAAATACTATTAGAGCAAAAATAGTCGCAAAAGTAGCAGAAATTAGACAAGCATATAAAGAACTAGCAACAAAAAAAGCAACATCACAAAATAAAGATTTAATAACTGAACAAATGGAAGCTTTAAGATTAGCTAACTTATTTATGTATAACTTTGTTAATGAAATGGATGCTCCGTTTAAACAACAAACGGAAGAAAAAAGAGAAACAGTAACTCACATAAATACACCAATACCAACAGTTAAAAAACAAGAAAGAACTGTAACTCCTACAGAAAGAAAACCAGAAATAAAACAACAAACACCTAAGACATATCAAACAGATCCAAATCTATATAGAGACAATGATATAAAAAATATAGAAATAATTAATAGAGCAATATGTCAACTTAAAGAAAAATATTATAGTTTAAATCAATACAGTGTAGAAGCAAAAGAATTAAGAAAAAAGATATATGCATATTCTGTTAGAAGAGAAGAAGGTATAAGAAGAATCTGCGGTAATGAAGGCATTAAATTATTATTAAATGTTGAAAGTATAGAAGATAGCATTTATTCAAAACCATTATTAGTTACGAGAAAGCCATATAGAATATCAACATCAAGTTATATGGCAAGATTAAATGGATTAATATCTGCAATAAGCGATTTGAAATGTAAAGGATATGATAGTAAATACTATAAAGGTCCAAAAGGCGATTATAAAGTATTTAATAAATTATTAGATGCATCAATCGCGGAATATCATAATATGATTATGGCCGTTGCTGATGTTAGTCAAAAACCTGGAATAATTAAAACATCAAATGATATACTATCACTATTAAATATATATAATATAGATGGAGATTATACAAAATTTAAAGATATTAATAATGGTGGAATGGTTGGTGGAGAAAGAATATCAATCGAAGCCTATAGAGAAGGTGTTAACAGAATAAATGGAATGATTGATACAATTAGACAGCAATCCTCTCTAGCAATAAAATCAAACGGAGGAGCAATCACAGTTAAAGATCGTTCTAATGCTAGAAGTGAAGACGAAAAGCATCTTCAAATAGCAAAAGAAGAATTATATAGAAAATATTTAGCAAGCAAAAAAGAAATGTTAAGTCAAGGAACTATAAGAAAATAAAGCAACTAAGGTTGCTTTTTACTTTTAAAAATAACTGATTGCATTTTTGATACAAATATGTTACAATATACGGACATTTGGGGGAAAAGAATATGAAAAAAGAAATAAACGATTTTATAATGCAAAATTTTATTGATGGACCAACAGCAGAACAATTAAAAAATTGTAAGAAATTAATTGAATTTTTAAATTCTAAAAAATATACATTAAATTTTAAAACTACTCAAGAACTTTTATTAGAAAATATGCAATTAAATAAATTAGCTGCAATTTTAAATGAACTTATTGAAAAAGGCGATATTGATTTAGTTAATAATGAAAATGTTAGTATGATTGTATCTGCATATTATTTAATGAATAATAAAGAAGAAACAGAACAAGAAGAAAAAGATGATGATTTTGATTATACAAAGTTTGATGTAAGTGATGTTGATAATGTTAAATTATATTTAAGAGAAATAGGAACAATCAAATTATTAACTGCTGATGAAGAAATAGAATTAGGAAAAAAAATATCAATGGGAGACGAAGAAGCTAAAAAGAAATTAGCTGAAAGTAATTTAAGATTAGTAGTTTCTATTGCAAAAAGATATAATGGATCATCAGGTTCTTTAACTATACTTGATTTAATACAAGAAGGTAATATTGGATTAATGAAAGCAGTTGAAAGATATGATTATAGTTTAGGTTTTAGATTTAGTACTTATGCTACTTGGTGGATTAAACAAGGAATTTCAAGAGCAATATCAGATCAATCAAGAACAATAAGAATCCCATCTCATTTATATGAACAAGTTAGAAAGATGGATGTTGTTATCTCTAGATATGTAGGTAATTATGGTGTAGAACCAACTGATCAAATGTTAGCAGATATGTTTGATGTGTCAGTTGAAACAATAAGAGAAAGAAAAGTAATAATGCAAGATACATTATCTTTATCTCAACCTATTAGAACAAATGATACAGAAGATAGTGAAGAATTAGGAGCATTCATAAAAGATCCTAATGTTAATGATGAAGATTTTACAGATGAAGTATATTATAAAGATTTTTTAGCAGCTGTATTCGAAAGAGGTCCTTTAACAGAAAGAGAAAAAGAAATTATAAAATATAGATATGGACTTGGACCTGATGGAAGAAGATACACACTAGAAGAAGTAGGGAAAATATTTGGAATAACTAGAGAAAGAATTAGACAAATAGAAGGAAAAGCTCTTAGAAAACTAAAAAAAAGTAGAGAAGTAAGAAGTTATTGTCCAGAATCAAAAAAATTACAATTAGTAAACTATAGATAAAAACATTTTAATATAATAAAAGGGGAAAAAATATGGAGCAAGAAATAATAAGATTTATAATAGCTAATTTTCAAGAAGGAAATATAGTAGTACAATTAAAGAATTGCAAAAGATTAGTTTCATTCTTAAAAAAGAAAAAGTATGAATTAGATATTGATTCAGCCACTAATTTATTATATGAAAGTGAAGAACTAAATAAAATGGCAATGATAATTAGTCAAATGAATAGTGATGAACTAGAAAATGAAGAGAATATTTCAATAATCATGTCAGCTTATAAATTAATAAATAGAAAAAATGATAAAATAACTAAAAAAGATACAACTCAAAAAACAAATTCTTATGAAACAGTAAACATTAGTGCATTCGATAATATGGATTTATATTTAAAAGATCTTGCTGAAATAGCTGAAATAAATAGATTAACACATGAAGAAGAAATAAAATTAGGGAAAAAGGTACTTAGCGGAGATTTGGATGCTAAACAAAAATTAATTGAATCAAACTTACCTGTAGTGATTTATGTAGCGAAAAAATATGCAAAGAATGCAGGATCTCTATCAATGTTAGATTTAATACAAGAGGGAAATATAGGCTTAATGCAAGCTGTTGAAAGCTATGACTATAGAGTTGGAGCAAGATTTATTACTCATGCAGTATGGTGGATTAGACAAGCCATAACAAGAGGAATTGCAGACAAATCTAGAATGGTTAGATTACCTGTATATTTATTTGAAGATGTTAAAAGAATAAACAAATTAATAAGAGATTACCAAGAACAATACGGATTTGAACCAACTGATGAAACAATTTCAGATATATTATTTATTCCAGTAGAAAAAGTAAGAAGATTAAAAGTAGAAATGCAAGAACCCTTATCATTTTCACAACCTCTATCAAAAAGTAGAAATAATATAGAAAGTAATGGAGAACTTGGAGAATTTGTAGCTGATTCAAACTCAGAAATATATAATTTTGAAAACGAATCATTTTATAATAGTTTTAATTCTGTAATATTTAACTCAGATATATTAACAGAAAGAGAAAAATATATTATTAAACATAGATTTGGTTTTGAAGGTGAAAAGCACGAAACATTAGAAGATATAGGTAAAACATTAGGTTTAACAAGAGAAAGAGTTAGACAACTAGAAAAAGGTGCATTAAAAATATTAAGAAATAGTGAAGAAATTAAATGCTTTAATCAAGATAGAGAACAACAATTAATATTTAGACATAATTAAAAAGCGATATTATCGCTTTTTATCTTTTTAAAATCTAGTTGCATATTTGATACAGATGTGCTATAATATGTAACTACTCAGTGAGGGGAATAAAAAAACTTGTGTTTTAAGTGAAAATATGCTATAATATGCAGGAATTTAGGGGTGAAAATATGAAAAAGGAAATATTAGAATTTATAAAAAATAATTTTGTAAGTGGTAGTCAATCAGTACAATTAAAAAACTGGAGAAATTTAGTTTCGTTTTTAGGTGGTAAAAAATATAAATTAGATTCTAAACTAGCAACAGCTTTATTAAATGAAAGTCCTGAATTATATGAAATGACAGCTGCTTTAAATGAATTAAATGAAAAAGGTGATATTGAATCATTTAATAATGATAATATTGCAGTATTAATCTCATCATATTATTTAATGAATAATACTGAAGAAGAAATAGAAAATCCAAAAGAAGAAAAAAATGTAAAAGAAGAGTTTGAACCACAAGATATTAGTACTATTGATAATGTAAAATTATATTTAAGAGAATTAGATAGTAAATTGTTAACAAAAGAAGAAGAATGTGAACTTGGAAAAAGAGTATCTGAAGGTGATGAAAAAGCAAAAGAAGAGTTAGTTGCTTCAAATTTAAGGTTAGTAGTTTCAATTGCTAAAAAATATACTACTATATCTGACACATTATCATTTGAAGATTTAATTCAAGAAGGAAATATTGGACTTATGAAAGCTGCTGATAAGTTTGATTATACATTAGGATATAAATTCAGTACATATGCTACTTGGTGGATTAGACAAGCTATAACAAGAGGAATAGCTGATCAATCAAGAACAATAAGAATACCAGTTCATTTACATGATAATTTAAGAAAAATGAATGTAGCAATAACTAACTATATGTCAGAGTATGGTGAAGAACCTAGCGATAAATATTTAGCTGATTTATTAGGCATAACAGAAGAAGCAGTTAGAGAAAGAAAACTGGCCGCTCAAGGAGTTGTTTCATTATCACAGCCAGTAAGAAATGAAGGAGAAGAAGACGGAGACGAATTAGAAAGCTTTATCGAAGACCCAACATATAGTGATAATCTTGTTGCAGATGTCTTATATTTAAGAGATTTCAAATCAGCAGTATTTGATAAATCACCATTAACAGAAAGAGAAAAAATGGTATTAAAATGTAGATTTGGAATTGATATGCCAAGGAGATATACATTAGAAGAAATAGGGAAAATGATGGGTGTAACAAGAGAAAGAGTTAGACAAATAGAAGCAAAAGCAATAAGAAGATTAAGAACAAACAGAGAAATCAAATCATTTAATCCTGAAAATGATGAACCTGGAATAAAATTAATAAGAAGACATAAGTAAAATGAGCTAGAAATAGTTCATTTTTATTTGAATATTTAATTGTATTTTATATATAATTTTGTTAAAATATTTCTTATGGAAAGAGATAAAATAAAAAATTTTTGTATAATAGCTCATATAGATCATGGAAAGAGTACTCTTGCTGATAGAATACTTGATATTTGTCATGCTGTAACAGAAAGAGAAAAGAAAGCACAAATACTCGATTCTATGGATCTTGAAAGAGAAAGAGGAATAACTATTAAATTAAATGCTGTTGAACTTAAATATAAAGGGTATACATTACATTTAATAGATACACCAGGACATGTAGATTTTAGCTATGAAGTAAGCAGAAGTTTAGCAGCCTGTGAAGGAGCAATATTAGTAGTTGATGCTACACAAGGAATAGAAGCACAAACATTAGCTAATCTATATTTAGCACTAGAAGCTAATTTAAAAATAATACCTGTAATTAATAAAATAGATTTACCTAATGCAGACCCTGAAAGAGTTAAAGATGAGCTTGTTAATACAATAGGATTTGATAGAGATGAAATAATTTGTTGTTCAGGTAAAACTGGTGAAGGAGTAGATAAGTTACTTGATGCAGTAATTGAAAGAATACCATCACCAAAAAGTAATAGTAATAAATTAAGAGCATTAATTTTTGATAGTTACTTTGATCCTTACAAAGGTGTCGTTATACTTATAAGAATAATGGACGGTACAGTAAAAGTAGGAGACAAAATAAGATTTATAAATAGTAATGCAGTTTATGAAGTTTTAGAACTTGGAAAACATACACCACATGAAATAAAGAAAAAAGAACTTACTAGTGGCGAAGTAGGATTTTTAAGTGCATCAATTAAAAGTATTACAGAAGTAGAAGTTGGAGATACTATTTGTATTGATGGTGAGACAGTTGAAGCACTTCCTGGATATAAACATGTAGTACCAATGGTTTATAGTGGTATATATCCAATAGATAGTTCTAAATATAATCAACTAAAAGAAGCATTATTAAAATTAAAATTAAGCGATGCAGCTCTTGTATTTGAACCGGAAACATCAGTCGCATTAGGATTTGGATTCAGATGTGGCTTTTTAGGATTACTTCACATGGAAATAATAGAAGAGAGAATAGAAAGAGAATTCAATATTGATATAATCGCAACTAGCCCTTCTGTTATATATGAAGTTATTAAAAGTGATGGAGAAACTGTAATGATAGATTCACCATCTAAAATGCCTGATCCAGCTAAAGTATCAAAAATATTAGAACCATATGTTAAAGCTAATATATATGTTCCAAGTGAATATGTAGGAGCTATAATGGAACTTTGCCAAGACAAAAGAGGCACATATAAAAATATGTCATATATAGATTCAACAAGAGTTAATATTACATATGACTTACCACTTTCAGAAATTGTATATGATTTCTTTGATAAATTAAAAAGTTATACAAAAGGTTATGCATCTTTTGATTATGAATTTATTGGTAATTTTGAAAGTAAACTTGTTAAAATGGATATCTTATTAAATGGAGAAATCATAGATGCACTTAGTGTTATAGTTCATAAAGACTTTGCATATAAAAGAGGTAAAGTTATATGTGAAAACTTAAAAAAGATAATACCAAGACAAATGTTTCAAGTACCAATACAAGCTTGTATTGGCTCAAAAGTAATCGCAAGAGAAGATATAAGTGCTATGAAAAAGAATGTACTTGCTAAATGTTATGGTGGAGATGTTTCAAGAAAAAGAAAACTTCTAGAGAAACAAAAAGAAGGCAAAAAAAGAATGAAACAAGTGGGTAGTGTTTCAATACCACAAGAAGCCTTTTTAACTATACTTAGTACAGACTCAGTAAATGATGATTAATGAAAGAAAGTAAGAGTATCATTGTAAGAATCATTTCTTACATCTACCTCATTACTTTCTTTTATATTGTCTAAAACTTTATCTTCCTTTTTAAATAAACTTTTTTCATGATTAACATAAGGCCTAATTTCTTTATATACTGGAATAATTTTCTTAACAACTCCTAATGTTTTATTAGTACCAGATATTACACTAGAAATTTTAATTCCCTTCAAAATGCCTAGCAAATTACTATTCATATTATTCACCTATAATATTATATTTAAAAGTATTAAAAAAGTTAAAAAATATGTTTTTATTTTTAATTTAATATGTTATAATCGATATAGTAGAATAAGAAGGAACTGATAGTATGGCTAAGGAAAAAGAAAAAAAAGTCAAACCTAAGAAAAAAGATACAAAGAAAAAAGATACTATTAAAAAAGATACTACTAAAAAACCAAGAATAAATCCAATAAAATTTATTATAAATGAAATAATAGTTTTAATTAAATCAGTTGGCATGGGAGTATTTGGTTTTTTCGATCTTATTGTATCATTCATTGTTTCATTTGTTTCATATACATACTGGGGAATAAGAAATATAATAGTATTCTTCTGGAAACTATGTTTTAAAGGTGTGTTTGGTGAATTATATGCAATGCTTTTTTCATGTTATAGTGGTTTTATATTCATATTTTCAACAATATTTGTTGACCTTCCTATGTTTTTATATGATAAATGTAGTAAAGTAGTATATAAATATTATAAGAAATATAAAGACTATCAAGAGGCTCAAAAAGCTAAAAAAGCATTAGAGGCTGAAAAAGCACTTGGAAGTAAATCACTTACAAAAACATTAGCTGATTACATAACAGAAAAATACGAAAACTTATCATTTGTAAAAGAAGCAAGAGCTAAAAAAGAAGCAAGTTTAGTAGTATTAACATTAGACCCAAATGGTGCTGATGCAGTAAAATCTGCTACAAAACAAACATATAGGTATCTAGTTAGAGGAAAAGATGGAAAACTTCTAAAAGGTTATTTCCCAGCTTTTTCAAAAATGGATGTATACTCTTATTTAACAGATGAAGGATATACAGTCTATGAAATAGTAACAAATTGGTCAATCAATTTCTTACATGCTGATGCAACTGCATTTAAACAAAAAATGAAAATAAAAGATCTAGTATTCTGGCTTACTCAATTATCAACTTACATTAGAGCAGGTATTGCATTAACTGATGCAGTTAAGATACTAGCAAAACAAGATAAAAGAAAAAAATATAAACCTGTTTATGAGTCACTTATATATGAACTTACAATGGGTGAAAGTTTTAGTGAATCATTAAGAAAACAAGGAAATGTGTTTCCAGCATTACTTGTTAATATGATTAAATCATCAGAACTTATTGGTAATATAGAAGATACATTAGATGAAATGGCTGATTACTATCAAGAGGTTGAAGATACAAAGAGAGCAGTAATAAGTGCAATGGCATATCCATGTGTCGTATTACTATTTGCTATAGGTATAGTTATATTTATGCTTACATACATAGTACCTAAATTCGTTGGTATTTATGAATCAATGAATGCTGAATTAAATATAGTTACTGTAATTACTCTACAAATATCAGCTTTCTTAAGAACACAATATGTCCCATTAATACTTGGAATTGTTGGATTTGCAGTACTTTATACAGTTCTATATATCAAAGTAAAAGCATTTAGAACATTTATGCAAACAATATTTATGAAATTACCAGTAGTTGGAAATATTCTTACATATAAAGAAATGTCACTATTTGCAAGAACATTTGCAACATTACAAAAGAACAATGTATTATTAACTGATAGTATTGATATACTAGCAAAAATAACAAATAATGAAATATATAAATCAATAATGAATCACACAATTAATAACTTAATTAAAGGTGAAAAAATGAGTGAATCATTTAAAGATAACTGGGCAATACCAGATGTAGCATATTACATGATTTTAACTGGTGAATCAACTGGTGAACTTGCAAATATGTTAGAAAAAATAGGCGACTATTATCAAAAATTAGAAAAGAATAGTGTTAATATGATTAAGACATTTATAGAACCAGTATTAATAGTATTCTTAGCAGTAGTTGTAGGATTTATTCTAATCGCTGTAGTTGTACCAATGTTCGGAATTTATTCAACAATAAGCTAGTTGGGGTGAAGGTATGGAAATATTTACAATGATTTATGTTACAATAGTAGGAGCAATAATGGGTAGCTTTTTAGGATGTATGGGCTATAGAATACCAAACAAAATAAAAACTACCTATCCAAGTAGCTTCTGTAATGACTGTGGAAAACCACTAAAATGGTATATGAATATACCAATAATATCTTACATAGCTCTTGGTGGTAAATGTGCATATTGTAAGAAACCAATAAATTTTATTTATCCATTTGTTGAAATAGCATGTGCATTATTATTCTTATGTAACTATGTAACATTTAGCTTTACAATGAATTTCTTTATAAGTACAATACTTACTTGTGCATTAATGGTAACAATAGTAAGTGACTTCTTATATTTCTATATATCAGATAGAGTACTTGTACTTTCAGGAATTGGTATTGTAATAACATTATTATGTTTTGAAAGTACTGATATTGTATTTAAACATATAATAGCAAGTGCTATCATATTTATATTAATGTATTTAATAAAACTACTTGGAAATGTATTATTTAAAAAAGAATCACTTGGTGATGGTGATATAAAATTAATGGGAATTGTAGGATTATCAATAGGAATTATGAATAGTATTGTTTCATTATTTATAGCTTCAGTAACAGGACTTATATTTTCATTAATAGTAAGTAAAAAGAACAAAGAAGGAATAATTCCTTTTGGACCATTTCTTCTTATAGGAGCACTTATAACACTATATTTTAGTGATATAATAACACCGTTCTTACAAGCATATTTATAAGCACTAGAAATAGTGCTTTTTAATTGAATAAAAATATTAAGTTTTTACAATAAAAATTAGTCTTTACAATAAAAAAACATAGTGTTATAATGTATGTATTCAAAACAAGGGATGAAGACGATATATAATTAAAGTTGATAGAGAGCTAGTGTTTGGTGAAAACTAGTAACAATATTATATATGGATCACTTCTGATGTTATCTATGGATAAGATAGATACGCATAATTGCGTTAAAATAATAAAGTAAATAAAGGGATGGTACCGTCTATTTTAGACTCCTTGTACTATCTCTTTTTTATTTATAAAAAGGAGGAAAATATGAAAGAATTTGAAAGTCTAAGAAACAAACCAGTGGAAGAGAATGAAAAAATACTTATTGATTTTTGGAAAAATGATAATATTCTAAATAAATCAATAGAACAAAGAAGTAAAAATTCTAACTATGTATTCTATGATGGACCAGCTACAGCTAATGGAAACCCAGGACTTCATCATATGATTGCTAAGTTTCTTAAAGATACTTTTTGTAAGTATCAAACTATGAAAGGCAACAGAGTAATTAGAAAAATAGGTTGGGATACTCATGGTTTACCAGTAGAAGTACAAGTAGAAAAAGAATTACACTTTGATGGTAAAAAGGATATAGAAAAGTACGGAATTGAAAAATTTAATGAAAAATGTAAAGAATCAGTATGGACTAATGTAGATGCATTTAATAGATTAACTGATGAAATGGGACAATTAATTGATTTAGAAAATCCATATATTACATATGATAATAGTTATATTGAAACAGAATGGTATATCTTAAAGAAATTTTTTGATGAAGGATTGTTCTACGAAGGAGTTAAAATTGTACCTTGGTGTCCTAGATGTGGAACAGGATTAGCTTCACATGAAGTTGCTCAAGGCTATGAAAGTGTTACTGCTAATACTGTAATAGTTCCATTTAAGAAAAAAGATAGTGATGAATATTTCTTAGTATGGACAACAACTCCATGGACACTAATTGCTAATTTAGCACTTTGTGTAAATCCAGATGAAGATTATGTAACAGTAGAGAGCAAAGGATACAAATTTATCTTAGCTGAAAAACTAGCTCCATCAGTAATTGGTGAAGACTACACAGTTTTAGAAAAGTATAAAGGTAAGGATTTAGAATATACTGAATATGAACAATTAATGCCATTTATTGATGTTAAAGGCAAAGCATTCATGGTATTATGCGATAATTATGTAACTACTGAAGATGGTACTGGTGTAGTACATATTGCTCCTGCTTATGGACAAGATGACGCTAATGTATGTAAAAAATATAAAATTACATATGTAAATCCAGTTGGAGAAGATGGAAAATATACAGAAGGTCCATGGAAAGGACAAAATGTATTCGAAGTTGATGAAATAATTATTAAATGGTTAAAAGAAAATGATAAACTATTTAAAAAGATAAAAATGGAACATGATTATCCTCATTGTTGGAGATGTCATCACCCATTACTATATTATTCAAGACCAAGTTATTATTTAGAAATAACTAAAATTAAAGATAAAATAGTTGAAGCTAATAAAACAGTTAATTGGTTTCCAACATTTGTTGGTGAAAAAAGATTCGGCAATTGGTTAGAAAATCTAAATGATTGGGCTATTTCAAGAAATAGATATTGGGGAACACCATTACCATTATGGAGATGTGAATGTGGTCATATGGAAATGATCGGAAGTAGAGATGAGTTAGCAGAAAAAGCAATTGAAACTGTTGATCCTAAAACAATAGACTTACATAGACCATATGTAGATAATATTCATATTAAGTGTCCACATTGTGGAAAAGAAATGACTAGATGTGAAGAAGTAATAGATTGTTGGTTTGATAGTGGTTCAATGCCATTTGCTCAATATCACTATCCATTTGAAAATAAAGAATTATGGGAAAGCCAATTTCCAGCAGACTTTATATCAGAAGGAATTGATCAAACAAGAGGTTGGTTCTATTCATTACTTGTAATAAGTGTATTCTTAACAGGTAAAAGTCCATATAAAAATGTACTAGTAAATGAATTACTACTTGATAAAAATGGTCAAAAAATGCATAAATCAAAGGGTAATTCAATTGAACCATTCTCATTAATTCATAAATATGGTGCTGATCCAATCAGATGGTATATAGCTTATGCTTCACCAGTATGGACTCCACTTAAGTTTGATGAAGATGGTGTTAAAGAAGCAAATTCTAAATTATTTAGTACACTTAAAAATACATATACATTCTTTGAAATGTATGCTAATGCTGATAAATTAAGTCTTAAAGATTTTGATATTAGCTATGATAAGTTAGATCAAATAGATTATTGGTTACTATCTAAATACAATAATTTAGTTAAAAATGTTACTCTTAACATGGATAAATATGATTTAAATAAAACAGTACATTTAATTCAAGACTTCGTTTGTGATGATTTAAGTAACTGGTATATCAGAAGAAATAGAAGAAGATTCTGGGAAAGTGAACTTACTGATTCTAAAAAAGCTGTTTATAAAACTACTTATGATGTATTAGTTGGTTTATGTAAATTAATAGCTCCAATAAGTCCATTCTTAAGTGAAGAAATTTATCAAAAACTTACCGGTGAAGAAAGTGTTCATTTAGCTGATTATCCAGTATGTGATGAATCATTAATTGATGAAAAGTTAGAAGAAAAAATGGATTTAGTAATCGAATTAATAAGTTATACTAGAAATATTCGTGAAGAAGCTAAAATTAAAGTTCGTCAACCTATTAAAGAAGTAATATTCGAAGAAAAATATAAATCTTTAGCTGGTGAATTTGAAAATCTATTTAAAGAAGAACTTAATGTTAAAGAAATAAATTGGACTGATGATTTATCTAATTATATAAGTGTTTCATATAAACCAAACTTTAAAGTAGTAGGTCAAGTATTAGGAAGTAATATTAAAGCATTTACTGAATATTTAAATAATATTAGTAAAGAAGATAGTGAAACATTAGAAAATGGAAATTTAACTATTAATTTAAATGGAAATGAGTATAATATTGATTCATCTTATGTATTAAAAACTATTAATGGAAAAGATGGATATAAAGCAGTAATGTTAAATCATAAAACTGTTATTATAAATACTACACTTGATCAAAAACTAATTAATGAAGGTATAGCAAGAGAAATTGTATCTAAAGTACAAAATCTAAGAAAAACAAGTGGATTTGATATATCAGATAGAATAGATATGATTTATAATGGTCAAAAAGAGATAGTAGATGCTATAGATGAATATAGAGATTATATTATGGATGAAGTACTTGCCCTTACATTAGAACAAAGTGATAAAGCAGAAACTGAATTCAAAATAAATGATTATAGTATGACTGTATCAATAAAACAAGTAAAATAATGGTTCTTTTGAACCATTTTTACTTGTCTATTTTTAAAACTTATTATATACTTAATACAGTAGGTGATTTAATGAAAAAGTTATTAGTAATTATATTTTTATTTTTTATAGGTATATTTAGTGTATCAGCTAAAACTATAAATAATGAAATAATAAGTAATAAATTACAAAATATATCAACAATTAGTAATGAAAAGATGTCAATGTTAAATTCGAAAGTGTTAATTGCATCAGCTCCATCTTTTGCAGGAGAGTCAAATCCATTTGGACCAAAAGGTGATACTTGTACTAAAGTATTAGGAGAAACTTTTTCTGCTTTAGTAAAAGAAGCTATAAAGTGGGTAAGAATAGCAGGAGCAATTATTGCAATTGTTAATGCTATGATGAAACTAATACCAGCTGTTATGTCAAAAGATGCAGAAGCACTTAATAAAGCAATTAAAACATGTATAACAATGGCAATAGTTTTAGTATTCTGTGTATTATTTGGATGGTTACTTGAAACACTAGGAAAACTATTTAAATGGGATGTATCTTGTATAGTTGGATAATATTAAATTTTATTATTTTTAATAAATTCTCTGAGCATTTTAATTAATGCTCTTTTTTCTATTCTAGAAACATAACTTCTTGAAATTCTAAGTTTTTTAGCAATTTCTTTCTGTGTTTTTTCTTCTTCATTTAAAAGCCCATACCTCATCTTAATTATCTCAAGTTCTCTTTTATTAAGCACATTTAAATATTTAGATAAATTCCTAATATTATCTTTAAATTCTATAGTAGTTTCTATACTTTCAGTATGTTCTTCAAGTACATCCATTAATGTTATATCTCCTCCATCTTTATCATGAGCAATAACATCATTTAAACTGATGTTAGTATTATATTTTTTATTACTCCTAAAATACATAAGTATTTCATTTTCAGCACATTTAGCAGCATAAGTAGTAAGTTTAACACCCTTATTAGCACTATAAGAGTCAATACCTTTAATAAGACCAATTGTACCAATACTAATGAGATCATCAGCGGAAACTCCCTTTGTTTCATATTTTTTAACTATATGAGCAACTAGTCTTAAATTATGTTCAATAAGTTTGTTTCTAGCATCTTTGTCCCCTTCAAGTAATTTTTCAATACATTCATTTTCTTCTTTAGTACTAAGAGGTTTATCAAATACATTTAAAGAATAACTAGTAGTAAAAATCATTATTTCTTTTAAAAATTCTTTTATTTTATTAAACAATATAATCACCTAATTAATAATATGTAAAGCAAACAAATTAATGCTAAATTAATCTTTTGTAGGTAATACCTGGCTTTATGTTTTTTATAATCAAAAATTCAAAAAAGTCAAGATGTAAAATTTTATTTTTTTAATAAAAAATATGCTAAAAAACATTTACAAAAAAATAAGTCCGTGATATTCTTAACTTGGTAATAGAAAACGAAGGTGAGGTAAAAAAATGGAAAAAGATTTCCTAGACGATCTAGTGGTTGTCAAAAGAAGTGGTCAGAGGGTTAGCTTTAACGATGCTAAGATTGCATTAGCCGTTAAAAAAGGATTTGATAGTGTATACGAAGAATATGATGAGAAAAATGTATACAAAGTTAAAGAGAAAGTTTTAGATCAAATCAGAAAAGAATACAAAGATAGAAAAACTATTGGAGTAGAAGATGTATCTGATGTTATTGAAGAAGTTCTTAAAAAATTAAAATATAACGAAGTATATGAATCGTTTAAAGGATATAGAGAAAGAAGAGATGCATCAAGAGAAGCATTTGTAGTTAAACAACAACATAAATTTGTAAAAGCAATTGAATCACTTGGACTTAAAAGTGCAGGAGAAGAAAATTCAAAAAGAGAGAATGCTAATGTTGATGGAGATGGTCCAATGGGAACTATGTTACATTTTGGATCAACCGTATCAAGAGAATTTGCAAAAGCATATTTAATGGATAACAAATATAGTAGAGCTCATGATGAAGGTGCAATTCATATTCATGATTTAGATTTCTGGGCAATGGGAACTACAACATGTATGCAAATAGATTTAAATAAACTATTTAAAAACGGTTTTTCAACAGGACATGGTTATCTTAGAACACCAAATAGCATTGGAAGTTATTCAGCACTAGCAGCAATAGCAATTCAAGCAAACCAAAACGAACAACATGGTGGTCAAAGTATTCCAGCATTTGATTATTATATGGCACCAGGAGTTCTAAAAACATTTAAAAAAGAATTTAAACAAGCCATATATAATTATTTAGATTTTGAAGGATTTAAAGAATTAATTAATTTTAATAAAGTAACTGATATTATTGATAAATTAGAAAGTATTGAAACAGACTTAAATGTATTTGATGAATTTATGTCAAAGAGTACAAGACTTAAAGAAATTTTTGAAAGTTCATATGAAAATGCTATGAAGAGAACTGATAGAGCTACTTATCAAGCTATGGAAGCATTTATTCATAATTTAAATACGATGCATAGTAGAGCAGGAGCACAAGTTCCATTTAGTTCAGTAAACTTTGGTACAGATACAAGTGCTGAAGGAAGAATGGTTGTTAAAAATTATCTATTAGCTACTGAATCAGGCCTTGGTCATGGAGAAACTCCAATATTCCCAATTTCAATATTTAAAGTTAAAGAAGGAGTTAATTACTTTAAAGAAGATAAAAACTATGATCTATTTAGATTAGCTTGTAGAGTATCAGCAAAAAGATTATTTCCAAACTTTTCATTTATCGATGCTCCATTCAATATTAAATATTATGTTCCAGGAGACTTCAATACAGAAGTAGGTTATATGGGATGTAGAACAAGAGTTCTTGCTAATGTATGTGGTCCATCAGTTACACCTGGTCGTGGAAATTTAAGCTTTACTTCAATCAATTTACCAAGACTTGGTATTAAATATGGAATTGCTCTTGGAGAAAGAAATAAAGCAGATATGAAAGCTTTCTATAAAGAACTTGATGAAACTATGGATTTAGTAAAAGGACAATTACTTCAAAGATTTGAATGTCAATGTTCAAAATCAAGAGCTAACTTTAAGTTCTTACTCGGTTCAGGAGTTTGGTTAAATAGTGAAAAACTAGAAAATAATAGTAAACTTAGAACAGTTTTAAAGCATGGAACATTATCAATTGGTTTCATTGGTCTTGCAGAAACATTAAAAGCTTTAATTGGTGAACACCATGGTGAAAGTGAAAAAGCTCAAAAACTTGGCTTAGAAATAATCGGACATATGAGAAAAAAATGTGACGAGTATACTAAAGAGTATAATTTAAACTTTACATGCTTAGCAACACCAGCAGAAGGTCTTTCTGGAAGATTTGTTGCAATAGATAGATCAATATATGGAAAAATAAAAGGAGTTACTGATAGAGATTATTATACTAACTCATTCCATGTACCTGTTTATTATAAAACAAGTGTTAAACATAAACTTGAAGTTGAAGGTAAATATCATGAGCTTACAAATGCAGGTCATATTTCATATATAGAACTTGATGGAGATACAGTTAACAATGTAGATGCATTTGAAACAGTAGTTAGAATAATGCATGATTGTGGTATTGGATATGGAGCAATTAACCATCCAGTAGATAGAGATCCAGTTTGTGGATATGTAGGGGTTATAAAAGATGTTTGTCCAAGATGTGGAAGACATGAAAATGAAGGCATTGAAATGGAAAAAATATCTTGTGCAGATTGTTTCGATAGCTGTGGAAGCTTAACAAAATAATTTATTTAAAGGAAAGGAATAATTAAAATGGATAAAGAAGTTAAAAAAAGTAAAAAAGTTGTTGGAGAAGGTGTAGGATTTGAAAGAATCAGAAGAATTACTGGATATTTAGTTGGAACATTAGATAGATTTAATAATGCTAAGAAAGCTGAAGTTAACGACAGAGTAACTCATGCTACAAAGTAATGAATATATTCGTTTAGCAGCTGATCTTCAAAGTGATTCAATAGTTGATGGCCCAGGATTAAGAGCAGTTATTTGGACACAAGGTTGTTCTCATAACTGCAAAGGTTGTCAAAATCCAGGTACACACGATTTTAATGGTGGTGGACTAGTACCAATAAAAATGGTTTGCGATGCAATTGATGAACTTGAATACCATACTGGAATCACATTTAGTGGAGGAGATCCTATGTTCCAACCAGTTGCATGTAACGAAATAGCAAAATATGCAAAAAGTAAAGGTTATAATATTTGGGTATATACAGGTTTTACATTTGAAGAATTAATAGAAATGTCAGAAAAGAATCCAATATATACAGAATTCTTACATAATATAGATGTTTTAGTAGATGGAAGATTCATTTTAGAACAAAGAGATTTATCACTATTATTTAGAGGTTCAAAGAATCAAAGATTAATAGACATCAAAAAAACATTTATAAATGGTGAAGTAACCTTACTAGATGAATATGTATATAATGAAACAAAAGTATTTGAAAAAGAGCCAATGTTTGTATAATTGGTTCTTTTATTTGATAATGCAATAATTAAAATGAAAGGAGTGATTAAATGAAAGAAAATACAAAAAGATTTATAGTAACATTACTAGCTACAACAACAGTACTTACAGTAAGTGCTTGTTCATCTGAAAAAGAAGACACTATAGATGAAGAAAAAACAATAAATAGTGAACTTAAGAAAAATGCTGAAGCAGAAGTAGCAAGTTTCATCCCAATTGAAGATAATTTAGATGAATTAGTAGAACTTGAAAATTCACTTTATGATTATAAACAATACTTATATTGTAGAAAATCTGAAGTTTATCGTGATGGTGTTCGTGAAATTTCAAATAGTTATAAATTAGAAGACGAATTACTTGATTTACCAGAACAAAAATTAATATATTTTGGTTATAGAGAAGATAGTGATCCAAATGGAAATAAAGTAATGGTAAAAGATAAAGAAGGAAATAGTATAGAAGAATTAATTAGCGAAGGATACACTTATATTAGAGCTAATGATATATATGAATATTGTGATCAAGAACTAATTATATCGCATATGTTTTATGGTTATAGAATAGAAACTTTACCAACAGGTGAGAATACAATATATAGAAGTGAACCAACTTCATCAATAGAAGAACTAATAGATAAAGGATATACTCATATTAAACAAGGAGAAATATATTATGCATATGACACTATAACGGGAAAATTCATAGAATTTCAAGATACAATGGGTACTGAAAAAGTAAAAATACAAGAATTAACTCTAAAGAAATCATCATTAAACTGATGATTTTTTCTATTTTTAAAAAGATTGTAAAATAATACTAAATATGCTATAATCTAAACGACAAAAGAAAGGAAGTGATAACTATGTTTATAGATGAAGTTAATTTAAAACTTATTGCTGGTAAAGGTGGAGATGGATGTACTTCATTTTTAAGAGAAAAATATGTACCATTAGGAGGACCAGATGGTGGCAATGGTGGTAAAGGTGGAAGTATAATCTTTAAAGCTGATAAAGGTCTTCGTACTCTTATTGATTTAAGATATAAAAAAATAATAAAAGGTAATAATGGCAATATGGGTAGAGGAAGAAATCAAACAGGTCAATCAGCAGAAGACATAGTTATCATTGTTCCAATTGGTACTACTATTAAAGATACAGATACAAATTTAATTATTTGTGATTTAGTTACAGATGGACAAGAATGTACAGTTGCTCATGGTGGAAGAGGTGGCAAAGGAAATGCTGCTTTTATGACTAATAAAAATAAAGCACCATATACAAGTGAGCTTGGAGAACCAGGAGAGGAAAGAAATGTACTTTGTGAACTTAAATTATTAGCTGATGTAGGTCTTGTGGGATTTCCAAGTGTTGGTAAAAGTTCATTAATATCTGTAATAAGTGCGGCTAAACCAAAAATCGCAGATTATCATTTTACAACTCTTGTTCCAAATTTAGGAGTAGTAAAAGCTGGAGACTACAGTTATGTAGTTGCAGATCTTCCAGGAATGATAGAAGGTTCTAGTGAAGGAATAGGGCTTGGTGATAAGTTCTTAAGACATGCTAGCCGTTGTAAAATAGTAGCTCATGTTTTAGATATGGGACAAGTAGACGGAAGAGATGTTATTGAAGATTATAAAATAATAAGAAATGAAATTAAGAAATATGATGAAAATCTATATAATAAAAAAGAAATCATAGTGGCAAATAAAATGGATTTACAAGTTTCAAAAGAAAATTTAGAGAGATTTAAAAAAGAATTTCCAGAAGCAGAAATTATAGAAGTAAGTGCTGCTACAAAAGAAGGAACAAAAGAATTAATATTTAAATTAAAAGAATTATTAGAAAGTCTTCCAGAAGAAGAATTATATAATAAAAATGAATTTGAAGATTATGTATTATACGAATTTAAACATGAAAAACCATATAAGATACAAAAAGTTGGCGAAGGTAAGTGGAAAGTTACTGGAGATGAATTAGAAAAACTTTTAAGAATGACTAGATTTAATTCAGATGAATCTGCTTTAAGATTTGCATCTAAATTAAAAAGACTTGGTATTGATGCAGAACTTAAAACACTTGGTGCTAAAGAAGGAGATACAGTTCAAATTTTAGATCAAGAGTTTGAATACGAAGAAAGATTATATTAATAAAAAAGAATAAATATTTTGGGGGAAAATATGTTTTGGTGGATTACTTATAAGAATATATTAGATTATCTAGAATTTAGTACTGATAGTAATGAACAAAAAGAAAAAATAATTTCAAGAAATAAAAAATCTATATCTTCAAAAATAAATAAATTAGATGTTGATAAAATTATTCATTATTTGTTAGATGTAGACTTACCATTATCAGTAAGAAAGCTAATAAATGATAAAATAAATGAATTATATAGTAAAAAGGATTCTATTATGCTTAAATTAGTAGCTAATAGAACTTTTAGCATTGAAGAATTATACCATTTACATACAAATTATCCAAATAATGACTTTATAGATAAAATTATTAAAGAATCAACATTTGATTCTCCATATAAAAATATTTTAGATGAAAATATACCATTTGAATATAAAAAAATATATATTGATGTTTATAAAGAAGATTTCAGAGTATTATGCAATATATTAAAAGTTACAAAAGATGAAGAAGTGATATCTTATGTTATTGATAGCCATGATTATTCAACTCAAGTAATAGCATCAATATTATTTGATTTAGAAGTTGATCCTAAAATAAAAAAAGAGGTTTTAAAAAAACAAATTAATGCCGACAATATCATTGGAGTTTTATCTTCACCACTAACAGCAAACAAAGAAATAAGAAAAGAAATAGTAGAAGCAAAATATCCAGAATTAGTTCTAGCTGTTTTAAAATTAAATAAACAAGAAATTAGTTCAATGATTAGATATGATAGTCATAATCATGAAACAATCGATTTAATAATAAGAAATAGAAGAAAAACCTTAGAAGAAGCAATAAAAGAAATAAAAATAGAAAATTTATTTTCAAGTATAATTAATTGTTCACACAAGCCACTAACTGATTTAATAATTGAGATAAGAAAAGATGATCTTGGACTTGCAGTAGAAAAAATTAAATATCAGAATTTAGCAAACATTTTAGCTTCAACAGCAATACCATCAAAATATAAAGAAATAATATTAAAAAATAGAAGCGAACAATTAGAAAAAGATATCAATAAACTACATATATCTACAATACTTTCATATTTAAGAAGTCCTGATATAGAAGAATCAATTAAAAAATTATCCTTTGATTTAAGATTCAATGATATAGTTAATGAAATAACAGACTTTTCGTTTTATCAAGTGTTAGGTTATTATTTTGATGAAAATTGTTATGGGGATCTAAATAAATTAATTGTTAAATTATGTGTAAGTAGTACAAATATATTTAGAATACTAAATAGTCAATATTTAAAAAAAGAAAAATGTATTCATTTAATAAATGAAAAAAATTATTTAATTGCTGAAATGTTAAATAATATGCAGTTAGTTGATTTAATGGTAATAAGAACAGAACCAGATATTCCGATGGATTTTAAAGAAATAATTGTAGAAAATAATAAAGGATTAATAAGAAAAAGATTAACAGAATCTATAGGTTTATCTTTTGCTCTAGCATCCAATTTAAAAGGAGTACCACACTCTATAAAAGAAATGGTAATAGAAGAATTAAAACTAAATAAAGATGAAGTGGATAATATATTTATATTAAGTAAATATTGTAATCGTGATATATTATTAAAAAAATATAACGAATTAAAAGAATATATAAATAGTTTAGGAATAGATTTTTCATCATTCTTACAATATGGAGCAGGAAGTACAAAATATAAGAATTGGTTTAATTCAATAAATAATATATTAGTTAGAAATAAAAAAGAAGAATTTAAAATTGTAAAAGAATATTTCTTTAAAAATTATTACAATAGTTCTAAAGATAGTACAATAAATACAATTGAAAACTTCTTAGAAATATTAACTAATTTTGATAAATATTATGATTTATTCATGTATTTTGCAACTAATAATTATATTTTATCAAAAGAAGAAAAAGAAAATATAAGTTTCTTATTTAGTAATGAACAATCAGTTATAATTGAAGAACCTAAAGATTTAAGTGAAGCTAGAAATGAATTATGTGAACGATATAAAAGAATGATAAATAAAGAAGATTTAACATTAAATGAAATAAAAGAAATGTTTAACAGTATATTATTTTGTGATTCAAATAAGACAATTAGTAGAATAGGTGGAACCCTAGGACTAGCAAAGTTAAAATCAATGAATAGTAATTCAAAAACAATGGTTGATTATATAAATGTTTTAATGGAATATGTATCTTTAATAGAAATAGTTAATCTTTCTACCAATACTGAAGGATTAAAAAGAGCATTTAAATCGCTTTTAGATAATAATATGGAAGAATTTATTAAAATGCAAAGTGAATATAATAAATTATCAGATAGAATAAAAAAACTATATGAATTAGATTCACAAATAAATTTAACTAAAATTGATAAAGCAAGAAATATGAAATCAGTGTATAATGAAAAACTAAGTGAAAAATATGGAACAACCACTCTTGATTTTAGTGATAAAAATTATGCTTTATATGCTCATATATTAAGTGATAGAGAAAACATGGAAGACTTAATAAAAGGAAGAGCTGCTGGAGATAAAAATTTTATTTCTTTAAGTCCAATAAGTTATTTAGGTCAAAAATATTATTATGGTATAAATTATAAAGTGACATTTGCTTATGACACTATACCAGATGGCAATTTTATATGCAGTTCTAGAGAAAATATGGGTAGTAATGATTTAATAAATCAAAATTCAAGTGAAGTTAAAGAAAGAGAAAATGAACAACTTGGAATATTAGATACTAGTGCTGTAACAAGAAACAATGCAGAAGCATTACTTTATAGAGAAGGTTTAAAGCCATCAGGAATAATATTAGTTGGTGGTAGAAAGCCAACGGATGAAGAAATATCAATAAGTATAAAATATGATTTACCACTTATAATAACCCAAGAAAAAGATAGTAAAGTTAAAAATGTTAAAAATATTTTTGGTATCAACGAAGAATACCAAACAAAAATAACACACAATCCAAAAGTTAGAGAGATGTTTGAAATAGTAAATAAGAAAATAAATATACAAAAAGAAAATAATGAATATACAGGAAGAGAAATAGCATTATTTACTGATAGTCATGGAATGTATGAACCAACATTAGCAATACTTGAGGATATTAAAAAAAGTGGAATTAAAGAAATATATAGTTTAGGTGATAATGTAGGATTAGGACCAAATCCTGATCTAGTTCATGATTTATTACAAGAATATTCTGTAAAAAGTATTTGTGGAAATAGTGAGTACTATAATATACTTGGAATTTCTCCATTTACATATTTCACTAAAGAAAAAGATGAAAATCAAAGATGGACTATGGATAAATTAGGTAGTCAAAGAATAAAAGAAATGAGTAAATGGAGTCCATCAGTAGATTTAGAAGTTGGAACAAAGAAAATTGGATTATGTCACTTTTTAAATGATATACGATGGGATTATTCAAAAAGAAGTACATGGACTTATCAAGAAAACTTTATTCCAGGATACTCATCAAAACAATTTGATTATACGAATAGTGAACAAGCTAAAAAAGATTTAAATAATTTATTATTAGGAGATAAACCTGGATTAGCAAAAGGAGCTAGAGAAGTAATAAAAAATCCATTATTAGGTGGTAAGAGAGTTAATGAATATGATGCAATATTACAAGGACATACTCATTTTGATATACAAGATCATCTTGATGATACATTAATATATACATTAAGAGCAGCAGGTATGGGATATAAAAATGATATGAAAAATACTGCATGTTACTATATTTTAAGAGAAAAAAATGATGGAACATTTGATATTGAAAGAAAATTAGTAATTTTCGATAGAAGCTTATTATTATCAAAAATAGACTCTTCAACATTACCACATAAAAATTTTATATTAAAAATGGTAAAATAGAAAAATAGTAGTAGAAATACCACTATTTTTTTGATAAAATAATTATAGAAAATAGGGTGCATTAATAATGAAGAAAAAAGTTAGCAGTACCAGTAGTAAAAAAAATTCGATTAATAATACATTTAAAATAATATTAAAGTTATTTTTAATAGTTTGTACTATGTTGACTAGTATATTGCTTTTAATGTTATCATTAAATGATCCGATTAGTTTAATATTAAATAAAAACTATAAAATCTCAAAAGCAACAATAACAAATTCAAAATTAATTACTAATGATGATAAATATCAAGAATATGAATTTTTAAAGTTTGAAATATCATATCATTTTACTAATAACAATAAATCCGTAAAAAGTAATGATGTTATTGTTTCACCATTATACTATGCCATTCATAAATTAAAAAAAGACACATTAGTAATATATAATATTGAAGATACTAGTAAAAATCATATATTTCAAATATACATTCTACACTTCATAGTAGCTATTATATTATTTTGTGTATCTATAACTGAATTAAAAAAAACAATTTATTATAAAAGAGTGGAAAATATTTAAAGGAAAGTATTATCTTTTCTTTTTTTTTAAGCCTAAAATTGATATAATATTTCTAAGGATGTGAAATAATGGTAGAAAAATTTATGCCTGATATATATCAAAAAAGTATTTATTATATTAATTATGATAAATTATATAAAAAGGGAGTTAGATGTTTATTATTTGATTTAGATAATACAATAACACCTAGTCATGTAACTAAACCAACTAAAAGACTTAAAAAACTATTTGATGAACTAAGAGACAAAGGATTTAAAGTTATAATAATGTCTAATGCTCCAAAACATAGAATAGAACCTTTTAAATCATATTTAGCAGTAGATGCTTGTGCATTTTCATTAAAACCAAGAAAAGATAAATATCTAAAAATAATGGATAAATTTAAATATAAACATACAGAAGTAGCAGCAATAGGAGACCAATTACTTACAGATATTTATGGTGCCAATAGACTTGATTTAGTAAGTGTTCTTGTTAATCCAATGAGTGAACATGATTACAGTATTACATGGATAAATAGAGCTCTTGAGAAGTTTATATATGGAAGTTTAGAAAAGAAAGATGTATTTAAAAGAGGAGAATATTATGACTAAAGAATGCTTAGGATGTGGTTCAGTATTACAAACAGAATTTCCGAGTAAAGAAGGGTTTATTAAATCAAGTGTATATGATAAATCATCATATTGTGAAAGATGTTTTAAAATAAAACATTATGGAGAATATAGTGTACTTGATAAAAAAGTAGATACAGATGGTATTATAAGAAATATTAATAGTGATAATATGGCAAGTGTTGCATTCTTAATAGATGTACTTAATATAAATGATACAATTAAAAAATATATAAACAGATTCAAAAATAAAAAATATATTTTAATAACCAAAAAAGATGTTCTTCCTAAAAGTTTAAAAGAAAAGAAAATAATAAATTACATAAAAGAAAACATTTGTAATACAGAAGATATTATGTGTGTAAGCTCATATAAGAATTACAATATTGATAACTTTTTAAACAAAGTAAAGGAAGATGGTGTAAGAAGACTATATATAGTAGGATTTACAAATAGCGGAAAAAGTACATTTATAAATCATTTACTTACAAGTGCACTTAAAAATCCAACAATAACAACAAGTAGTATTCCAAATACAACTGCTTCATATATAACAATAAGATTAAATAATAAACTTACTATTGTAGATACACCAGGATTTATAGATAAAGATGCTATATATAATTTTATAGATTATAATAAAGTAGTTAAACTATATCCTAAAAAAGAAATAAGAATTAAAACATTTCAAATAAGAAGTGGTTATTCAATAGTTATAAATGATATTCTTAGAATAGAAAATACAAGTGAAAAAACAAATAGTTTTAGTTTTTATATGAATGATAAATTAAGATATGAAAAAATAAAAGATAAAAATTCAAAATTAAGACATTTACCTAATATTAATTATAATATTGAAGAAGGTACTGATATTGTTATAAGTGGTCTTGGCTTTATTAGAGTAACAAAAGAAGGCAGTGTTAAAATATATACTTTAGATGAAAAATTAATTAGTAAAAGAAAGAGTATGATTTAAATGAATAAAATAGCAGTAATGAGTGAAAGCTTAGCTAATAAAATAGCTGCTGGTGAAGTAGTTGAGAGAATTGGCAATGTAGTTAAAGAACTAGTTGAAAATAGTATTGATGCTGGCAGTAAAAATATTAAAGTAGAATTATTACTAAGTGGTACAAAACTTATAAAAATAGTAGACGATGGATGTGGAATGAGTAAAGACGATGCAATGCTTTGCTTTAGTAGACATGCTACATCTAAAATAAAAAATGAAAATGATTTATATTTCATAAATACTCTTGGATTCCGCGGTGAAGCACTAGCTGCAATCTCATCAGTAAGTAATGTAGTATTAGATACTTATGATGGTAATGAATCAACTTACCTTGTTATAAAAGATGGAAAATTTATAACTAATAAAGTAGGTAGTATGAGAAATGGTACTATAATTGAAGTAAGTGAATTATTTTATAATACACCAGCAAGATTAAAATTTATGAAAAGTTTACAAGCAGAACTATCTTTAACTGTTGGTTTTTTAGAAAAAATAGCATTATCTCATCCAGATATATCATTTACTCTTATAAACGATAATAAAGAGATATTTAGAACATCTGGAAGTAATGATATGTATAAATGTATACATGAAATATTTGGCTATAATACAGCTAAAAATATGATTAAAATTGATGCTGAAAACTATGATTATATTATTCACGGATATATAAGTAACTTAAATATATCAAAATCAAATAGAAATAACATGATAACACTTGTAAATGGAAGAGTAGTATCAAATATATCAGTTAATAGAACTATAAAAGATGCATATCACACAGTTCTTGCTGAAAATAAATTTCCAATAGTTGTTATATCGATTGAAACAGATCCAACTCTTATAGATGTTAATATACACCCAACTAAACAAGACATTAAATTTTCTAAATTAGAAAGCTTAAATGATTTACTTTTTAGTACTATTAGAACAGCAATTAATGAAAGTGATAATACATTTAAAGGATATACTGAAACTAAAAAAAGTGAAGATCTTGCTCTTACAGAAGACGAAAAAGAAAATAATTTTAGAACAATCGAAGCACTTAGATTAAATTTCAATGTTAATGAAGATGAAGAAGAATATAATAGTGAAGAAGTTAAAAAAGAAGCCGTATTTATAAAACCAGTTGGTTTAGCACTAGGAACTTATCTTATCGCACAAGATGAAGATATTATGTATATGATAGATATACATGCCGCTAATGAAAGAATAAATTATGAAAGATACATGAAAGCCTTAGAAGAAAGAGAAGTCTATACAACAGATATGCTATTTCCAATACAATTAGAATATTCACATAATGAATTTATGAATATAAAAGAACATATAGATGAAATAATTAAATTAGGTTTCACAGTAGAAGAATTTGGTATAAATACATTTAGAGTTACATCTCATCCATCTTGGTTAAAAGAAGGTTTCGAAGAAGAAAGTATTAGAAGAATATTTGAATTAGTCGGAGAATTTAAAGGTGGATTTGATAGAGTTAAATTCAATGAAAAAGCAGCTATAAGACTTGCTTGTAAAATGAGTGTTAAAGCTAATACAAATATTGGCTATAGTGAACAAGAAGAATTAGTAAATGGCCTATTTAGATGTAAGTTTCCATATACTTGTCCACATGGAAGACCAACTATTATAAAATATCCAATATATGAATTAGAAAAATTATTTAAAAGAGTAAGTACAGAATAGGTGAGTTATGAGTAAAATAATATTATTAGTAGGTCCAACTGGTACTGGTAAAACAGCACTATCTATATCATTAGCTAAAAAATACAATGCAGTAATAATAAATGCAGATTCAACACAAGTATACACTGAACCATTAATCGCAACAGCTAAAATAAAAGAGGAAGAAAAAGAAAATATAAAACATTATCTATTTGATATAGTTTCATTAAATGATGATTACACATTATATGATTATCAAAAACAAGGAAGAAAATTATTAAATGAGCTTATTAAAGAAGATAAAAGCATTATAATAGTGGGTGGTAGTGGTCTATATGTTAAAGCACTTCTATATAACTATGTTTTAGAAGAAAAGAAAAATATAAATATAGATTTCAGTAAATATAGTAATAAAGAATTAAAAGAAAAAGTATTAGAAATAGATCCTGAAAGCGATATACATGAAAACAATAGACAAAGATTAGAAGGATTCTTAAAAACATATTACGAAACAGGTAAAATTATTAAGAAAACTGATGAAATAAATAAAAAACTATATAGTTTTGTTTCAATTGGTTTAACTTCTGATAGAGAAATACTTTATAAAATGTTAGATAATAGAGTAGATAAAATGTTTAATGAAGGTATACTTGATGAATCAAAAAAACTATATGATATGAAACTTAAAAATTATACAAATATTATTGGTTATAGAGAACTAAATGAATACTTTAATGGAAACATAACTTTAGAAGCCGCAAAAGAATTAATAAAAAGAAATACAAGAAGATATGCTAAAAGACAATTTACTTGGTTTAATAATCAAATGAAAGATATAAAATGGTTTAATACAGATTATAATAACTTTAATAATACTATAAATGAAGTAAATAAATATTTAGATGAATTAAAATAGTCAATAAAAATATTGACTATTTTTTTCATAACAAATATAATAATTCATACACAAAAAAGGAGTAATTATGAAGTTACAAAATATGACATACAGGGAAAAAGAAAAAGAACCATTATTTATTGCTCAAGCAACAGCAGTAACAAGAATATTAGACAATGGATTTGTAGAAAAATCTGATCCTCTTGGATTAATATTAGTAACACCAATCTATAATAAAAATAGTGTAGATGATGAAATATTTGGTTATAGAGAAGTAATTACAAATAAAATAGCAATTAGAAGACTAACTTACTATAACGATAAAGGAACTCTATTGTTAAAAAATGAAGATATTAGTAATCAAAATGAAGATGAACAAGATAAAGTTACAACAAATATAGGCGAACTAATCTGGGATGTTATAACAATCGTAGATGCTAGAGATTATTTACCACTTGAAACTATAGAAAAATATTTTAAACAATCTGAAAGTGAAGTAGAAAGAAAAATAAATATAATGAGAAAAGTAGCTCAAGGTTATGATATAGCTGGATACTATACTAAAAAATTAAGACAATAAAAAATGATGAGAAATCATCATTTTTTAATTTAATTCTAAGTAATCGCTTACATTAAAATCATGTTCTTCTTTATCTTTTTTAAATAGTTCATCAGTAGTTATCATATAGAAATTATGTTGATTATATTTATTAACCTCATCATCATCCCAAGTACTATCAACATGTGTCCATTTACCATCATAATAAACTACATTCCATACATGTTCTTTACTTGTAACTTTGAAATTAGGAACATTTAATCTATCTAACATTAAAGCTAAAGTATCAGTATAACCACTACATAAAGCAATACCATTAAAAAGAGCACCCGAAGCTTTATTTGAAATAGATTCTCTATTATTTTCTTTATAATCTTCATCATACTTAATATTATTAATTAAATAGTCATGTAACTTTTTAATATTTGCATTACTTATAGTATTATTAATCTCTAATTCATTAAATATATCATCTAATTTAGAATTAATTTCATTAATTTCATCAGTAGAGTATAACTTTTCAATAGATAAAGTAACAGCATTATTATTAGTAATCACAGTATTATATTTTTTATATGAATTATATGGACTTACATAATTATTTATTAAATTTATATATTCACTATCATCAGCGATAGTTCTAACATCATCAGCACAATTTTCATATTCTTTATCACAATAAAATGTAAATTCATTCCAACCTTTATTTAGAACTGTATAATATATATTTTTTAAATCTTCAATATTTTTAGGTTTAAAATTATCAGTTTCATGAACAGTTTTATAAGAATATTTTCTATTATAAATAGTTTTATCATTTGGAATATTTATTTTAGGTTCTTTAACACTTGTTATGAATTCATTAATATTCTTATTTATTTTTTCAAAGTTCTGATAAAATAAAAATATTATAAAACTAACAACTAGTACAACTAATGTATATAATAACTTTTCAGTTCTTGTCATATCTTTCACCATATTCAGTATAACAAAAAAAGTAGATATAATCTACTATTTTTCATTTACTAATTTATTTAATCTTGTCTTATATCTATCTCTAGTATTAGCTTTAATAACACCCTTAGAAGCTGCGATATCTATTTTTTTAATAGCTTCTGGTAATTTAGCTATAGCTTCTTCTTTATTAGCTGCTTTTTCAACTTTCTTTATAGCAGTTTTCATACTAGCTTTAACATCATTGTTAAGAACAGTTGATTTTTTAGTAACTAGAACTCTTTTTTTTGCACTTTTAATATTAGGCATGATTCCACCTCCCTTAAAACTTATTTAATGATAACAAAAATAAATTAAAAAATCAATTATTTCGACATTTTTTTAATAATAAATATTATATATTTTATATATGGAAAAATTTAAAAGTAAAAAAACTAATCTAAAAAAAGAAATATTCATATTATTTATGATTGTTTTTATACTAGTATATTATTACTTGTTTAATAATACAAATATTTTAAATAAGTACTTTAATAATTATTTTAAGATAGAAAAAGATTATAATATTAAATCAAGATTATTATATGAATCACTTAATAAAATAGTATCTTTAAATGATATAAATAATTATAAAGAACCAGAAGAAATAATATTTATAAATAAAAATGAAAATATTAAAAATGAAACATTAGAGCCACAAGTATATATTTATAATACACATGATACTGAAAAATATGCGGTTCCTTATATAAGTGATTATTCAATAACACCAACAGTAAAAATAGCTTCATATATATTTAAAGAACATTTAAACAATAATGGTATAGGAGTAATAGTTGAACATAAAAAAATAAAAGATTATTTAACAAAACACAATCTTAATTATTATGGCTGTTATGATGCGAGTAGAAGTTATATAAAATCAGCTTCTAAAAACAATAATTTTAAAATATTAATAGATTTACATAGAGATTCAGTTAAATATAAACAAACTTTATATCAAAAAGATAATAAAAAATATGCAAGGGTTATGCTAGTTGTAACTACAAAACATAAAAATTATAAAAAGAATTTAAAATTCGCAGAATACTTAAATAACAGTTTAGAAAAAGATTATAAAGGTTTAAGTAGAGGAATATATAAAAGGAGTGATGTTATTTTTAATCAAGATCTAAATCCAAATGCAATACTTATAGAACTAGGTGGTGTTGATAACCAAATAGACGAACTTAATAATACATTAGAAGTATTATCAAAGATAATAAAAGAATATCTAGGTGAATTAAATGGATGAAGTAAAATCACAAGAAAAAAACACATTACTTAAAATAACTTTGTTTCTTTTTGTAATATTCTTAATATTATATATTTGTAAAGAAACAGGTTTTTATGAATACAAAGCTCACAATAAAGCAAATCTAACAAATGAAGCTCTAAAAAGATTTGAAAATGATATTAATGAAGGCAAAGATGTATCACTTAAAGATTATGTTGTAGATGAACAAATAGATTACTCAAATAAAGTAAGTAATATTGGATATAATATTGGTAATACAGTAGAAAAATTCATGAATGATGGCATTAAAAAAACACTTAAAGTAATAAGTGCATTATTCTATGAATAACATTGATGTTACCTTTGTATAAGTTCTCGTTAAAAGTCCACTACCAAGTAATGTACCTCCAAAATATCTAATAACAATAATTAAAGTCTTATTTAGATTCTTCCTATGAATGATATCAATTAGTCCTCTTGTTGTACCATTTGGCTCTTTATCAGCATGGCTTTTCTCTATATTATCAAATTTATAAGCATAAACAATATGTCTACATTTTTTATGCTCCTTTTTTAGTTCTTCAATAATATCGTTGGCTTCATCAATATTATCTATTTCATATAATATACTTATAAATTTAGATTTCTTTTCTTCTAAAAATTTCTCATTTAACTTTTTCATACATAAATTATATATTATTTTTTAATTATTTAAAAGTATTTAATGTTATAATAATAAATATGGAGGGAATATGGCAATAAAATTTACTAAAGAATTAAAAGAAGTACCTAAAAAAAGTGGATGTTATCTTATGTACAATAGTGATAATGTTGTTATCTATGTTGGTAAAGCTAAAATATTGTTTAATAGATTAAAAAGTTATTTTACTGGAAGAGTGACAGGTAAAACTAAAAAACTAGTAAGTGAAATAGATCATTTTGAATATATAGTTACTAATAGTGAAACAGAAGCATTTATATTAGAAATTAATTTAATTAAAAAATATGATCCAAAATATAATATATTACTAAGAGATGATAAAAGTTATCCATATATTGAACTTACAAATGATAAATATCCTAGACTTATAGTAAAAAGAGAAATAAATGCTAATAAAAAATCAAGTCATTTATTCGGACCTTATCCTAATGTATATGCAGCCAGAAGACTAGTAAATTTATTAAATAGATTATATCCCTTAAAAAAGTGCGACACAACACCTAAAAAAGTATGTCTATATTATCATATTGGAGAGTGCCTTGGTTACTGTGAACATAAAGATATAGATATTACACCTATGAAAAATGAAATATTATCAATACTTAATGGTAATGATACACTTTTAATAAATAAAATAAATGAAAAAATACAAATAAATTCAGATAATTTAAATTATGAAGTATGTAAAGAACTAGTAGAAGAACTTGGATATATTAAAGAAGTGTTTAAAAACCAAAGTATTGTAGAACTTGATGATAATATCAATAGAGATGTAATAAATTATTATTATGAAAATTCATATATAAGTATTGTTATATTCTTTATAAGAAATGGTAAATTAGTCGGAGCTAATAATAAAATAATACCAATTATCAATGATATAAAAGATACATTAGAATATTATATAAGTACATTCTATTCTAAAAATAATATAGCACCTAAAGAAATAATAATGCCAGAAATAATAGATTTATCACTTATGGAAAATATATTAAATACAAAAGTAATTACAGTAAAAAGAGGTCCAAAAAAGAAACTATTTGATATGGCATACAATAATGCAAAAGAACAATATGAAAAAGAAATAAGATTAATTTATAATAATGAAAGACTAACTAGTGATGCTAATGAAGAATTAAGAAAACTACTTCATTTAGATAAATTACATATAATTGAAGCATTTGATAACTCAAATCTTTTTGGCACATTTAGTGTATCTGGAATGGTATCATTTATAGATGGAGTACCTTCAAAGAAGAACTATAGAAAATTTAAACTAACATTTGATAAAAATGATGATGTAGCTTCAATGAAAGAAGTAATTTATAGAAGATATTTTAGGGTTTTAAAAGATAAATTAACAGTACCCGATTTAATAATAGTTGATGGTGGAAACAATCAAATAAATGCCTGTAAAGAAGTGTTAGAAAGTTTATGTCTCAATATCAAAATAATAGGTGTTAAAAAAGATAATCATCATAGCCCAGAATCAATCGTAGATGGAGACACTTATGAAATAATAAAAATTGATAAGAGTTCAACAGTATTTAGATTATTAAGTAGAATAGATGAAGAAGTACACAGATTTACAATTAATTACCATAAAGAAATTAGAAGTAAAGGAAGTATATCAAGTGTATTAGATAATATAAATGGTCTTGGAGAAAAAAGAAAAAAAGTACTTATTAAGAAATATGGTAGTGTAACAAAAATGAAAGAAGCCACAGCTTACGAATTAAGTGAAATAATACCATTTAAAGTAGCTGAAGAATTAGTAGAATATTTAAATAATATGGAAAAATAGCGAAAATAAGTTATTTTTCTTTTTTAATATGCTATAATATATTTCACGAGGAAAAGGAGGTAATAATATGGAATTAAACATCAAGAAAATAAATGTTCTCAGCACAGAAGAAATATATAACATATTATTACCAACTATTGAAAAAGCAAAAAATAGATTTTCTTTTTTAGAACTATCAGAAACTGAATTTAAAGAAATAGCTTATAAAATAATAGAAGAATCAAAAAAAGATTATAAAAGTGATACAGATTACAGTAAATATATTTATAATAAATTAAGAAAAAACTTATCAAGTATAGCAAGAGAACTAATACAAGACTCAACTAAATCATACAAAATAATAAATAATTACATAGACCAAGAATTTATAGTAAACAATCCAGAAACTATTGTAAAATCATTCAAAAAATTAGAAGACTTTTTAGATTTATGTAATTTTTCATTAAATCCAGACAATATATGTAAATTAATATCAGAAAATGAAATATTCAACAAAGCTCTTAAAACTATATATGAAAACAATAAAAAGAAAATATTAAGCGGAAATGCTGAAAAGATATTTGATAGTAGTTTATTACTTCTTTCAATTGAAACATATTGTATGTTAAATAATATAGAAATAAATACAATTGATACAGAAGTACCTTATTCAGGTATTAGTAATTATAGTGAATATGAAAGTACTAAGATGTACTTAAGAGAAATAAATGGTATTAGAATATTAAAAATAGAAGAAGAAAGAGAACTTGCTAAAAGAATTAAAAATGGTGATGAAAGAGCTAAAGAAATATTTATTTATCACAATTTAAGATTAGTAGTTAGTATTGCTAGAAAGTATCAAGGAAGAGGATTATCTTTTATGGATTTGGTACAAGAAGGCAATATTGGTTTGATGACAGCAATAGAAAGATTTAATCCAGATATGGGATTTAAATTTAGTACTTATGCCACTAGTTGGATAAGACAATCAATAGGTAGAGCGATAGCCAATACAAGCAGAAATATAAGAATTCCAGTTCATATATACGAAAAGATATCACAATATAACAGAATTGAAATGAAGTTAGAACAAGAAACAGGAGAAATACCTTCTGTAGAAGTAGTTGCTAAAGTAATGGGAATATCAGTACAAGAAGCAACAAATATTTATAGATATAAAATTGATACAAGAAGTTTAAATGATTTAGTTGGAAAAGATGAAGACACAGAACTTGGAGAACTAATTCCAAGTGATACAGATAACTTTGACAGAATTGCAATAATTAATGAACTACCAATTAAAATAACAGAATTATTTAAAAAATGTAACCTAAAGTCAAAAGAAATTGAAGTTTTGATTTTAAGAAATGGTTTAAGCGGACAAAGCCCTATGACACTAGATCAAATTGGAAAGATATATTCACTAACAAGAGAAAGAGTTAGACAAATAGAAGCAGTTGGACTTAAGAAACTAAGGAATTCAGCACACATAAAACCATTTTTAGAATACATGGAAAATCCAGATGAGTCATCAAGAAGATTATATGAATTAAGAGAAAATTATAAAACTGATAGTAGAAGTTTCAAATCATATACAAGACAATATGAAAAAATAAAGGAGAAAAATGAAATGCCAAGATTAAAAAGTATTTATGAATATTTTGATGGGTTTACCAGGGAAGAAATTGACACTGTAATATCACAATTATCTGATAAAGATAAAGCACTATTAATAAAAAGATATGGTGAAGATTTAGAAAATCCAGTTAAAACAGATATAACACAAAAAGAAAAAAATAAATTTTATGCAGGATTAATGCCAAAAATAGAAAGAGTGCTTATAAAAAATAGAACTGCAAAGGTAGAAACAACCACTGTTGAAGATAAACCTGTTCCAGTAGAAGCTAATCCTGAGATAAATGAAGAAAAAGTTGTACCTTCAGTAGAAACTAAACCAACAGTAACTGAAGTAATACCTGAACAAAAAGAAGAAAAGTTAGAGCAAAAGGATTATATAAGAATATTAGAATTATTAAAAGCTCCATCATTTGGTGATATGTTAAAAGTTTTAACACCAAAAGAAGCTATAATTATTTCATTAAAACTAGGATATGTAGATAATAGATATTATTCAAATGAAAGCATTGCTGAGTTTTTAGGAATAACAACATTAGAAGTAATAGAAACTACAAAAAAGATTTTATTATTATATAAAGAAAATATAAATTCTATTATAGATACAGCGATTGAAGCAATATCAAATAGTGAAAATAGTGATATTAGATTAATAAAAAGAAACACATTTTAATAAATGAAGTATCAAAAAACTTGACATCTTGTAACTTTTTTGATACAATATAAGCGTTTTTTAAGGGGGAATAAAAAATGATTTGGAATATTTGTGCAGGATTATTTTTAGTATCAACTCTAGAAGAAGGAGTAAAACAATATACATTCAGAAAAAGACTTGAAAGAGAAGGATTAGAAATAAATGATAACAGAAGTGTACCAGAAACAGTAATATCATTTATAAAGGATTATATTTATCTTTTAGTACCAGGATATAATGTTTTTAAATCTTCAAAAGAATTATTTGGTGATGAAGATACATATTATACTAATAGACTTACAGCATTAAATAAAAGAAAAATTGTTAGAAATGTTAGTGAAACTAAAGTTGAAAAGAAAGCTTTACCAGTAAAAAAAGAAAAGAAAACTGTAGAAGTTAAGAAAGAAGCTCCAAAAGCTAAAGTTCAAGAAGCAAGAAAACCAGTAGTAAAACCTGTAACTGGAAATAGTACACTAGAAGAATTAAAACAAGAAAAAGCAGAATATTATAGAAGAGATCAAGAATTAAGAGCAAAATATAAAAGATTAAGAGAATTTAATGCTTCACCTGAAACATTAAGCGAATTAGTTGGAAAAATTAAAACAATTGATGCTAAATATAATTTATTGTGTGAAGAAATCGCTCAAGTTGAAAGAAACGAAAGATCAGCTACTAAATTAACAAGAAAGAATAAAAATGAACAATAATATAGATATGGGTGCTTATTCTGATACATTTAAGTACTTATGTGTTAAAGAACAAGAATTATCAGAATATTTAACAGAATTAAAAAAAGAATATATGAGAATTGCAAAAAGAGGAAATTCTTATGCAATCGATGTTATGAATGAAAAATATAGAGCAACAGTAGCAATATATAAAGACACAATAGAATTTATGAAAGAGTTACTTGCTATACAATCTCAAAAACAAGTTAATTTGAAATAAGATGAATAAAAGTTCATCTTTTTCTTTTATTTAATATTAAATTTTTGTATAATAATTAATGTGATGAGTTATGAAAAAAGTATCTTTATATCCAGCAGATTTATATCAAGTTATAGATAAAAGTTTATTATCAAGTAATGATAAACTTGTTTTAAACATGCTTTATATGCCAATAATAGGTAATATTGCAGTAATGTTATACTTTTTCTTACAAACAGAAACTAAAAATACTTTTATTTCTTGTGAACTTACCCATAAACATCTAATGACAAGTATGGGAGTTACCTTAGACAATTTAAAAGAAGCAAGATTAAAATTAGAAGGAATTGGTTTATTAAAAACATATTATCATGAGGGAGAAGTTAATTCTTATGTATATGAATTATATAGTCCAGTATCAGCAACAGAATTTTTTTCTCATCCAATATTTAATGTTGTTTTATACAATAATGTAGGAAAAACTGAATATAATAGATTATTCGAATATTTTAAAGTACCACATCTATCATTAAGAGATTATGAAGAAATAACAGCTCCATTTGATACAGTTTTCAAAAGTAGAAATTATAGTCCTCTTGAAATAAGTAGTGGAGAAGTAATATCAAAAAATAAATTATTATTAAAGTATGAATTAGATTTTGATTTTGATTTAATGGTTTCATCTCTTCCAAAAGAAATGTTTAATCAAAAATGTTTAAATAGAAGTATGAAAGAATTAATAATTAATTTAGCATTTTTATATGAGATAGATCCTGTAACTATGGCAGATATTATAAGAGCTTCATTAAATGAAAAAGGTAATATTGATAAAGATGATTTAAGAAAAAATGCAAGAAAACTATATCAATTCAATAATGATAATAGACTTCCAAGTTTATTATTTAAGAGTCAACCAGAGTATTTAAAAGATGCTAGTGGTGATAACAGTAAGAGAGGAAGAATAATCGCAGTATTTGAAAGTCATTCACCTTACGAATTCTTAAAAGCTAAATATAAAGGTGCTAAACCAACTGAAAGAGATATGAAAATATTAGAAAATTTACTTATGGATTTAAAACTTAATCCAGCAGTTGTAAATGTATTAATAGACTATACTTTAAAAACAAATAATAATAAATTAGTAAAAGCATATATAGAGACAATTGCTGGTCAATGGAAAAGATGTGGAGTAGAGACAGCAAGTGAAGCAATGGATTTAGCTGAAAAAGAACATAAAAAGAGACTTAAAAAAGAGCCAAGAAAAATTAATAAAGTTATGCCAAGTTGGTTCAATGAGAAAATAGAGACTAGTTCAACAGATGAAGAAAGCAATGAAGAACTTAAGAAATTTATAGAGGAGTTTAGAAAATGATCAATAGTAGTAATTTTGTTAAAAAAAGTAAAAAAGCTATAAATGATGAATTAAGAAGAGACTTCGTTTTAGCTAGTAGTGATGATACATTTAAAAAATTATGTAACAGACTTAAACTTGATGAAGAAATATTAATGAAATATACTAGTAAATTAATGGACTCTTCATGTGAACTTAAAAATTGTTCTAAATGTAAAGGATTAGGTTATTGTAAGAATGCTGTTAAAGGTCATGTATATTTTCCGACTGTAACAAAAGATTTTATAGAATTTTCATATAAATCATGTAAATATTATAAAGAAAATACTAAAAAGAATAACACAACTTTTTTTGAAACACCAAAAATGTTAATGTCAGCTTCGTTAAGCGATTTAATTAATGAAAAAGAAAGAACAATTATCATAAAATATATAAAAGATTTCTTAACTAAAAAAGTTAAAAATGAGCCAGTAAAAGGATTATATTTAAGTGGTTCTTTTGGAAGTGGTAAATCATATATATTAAGTGCATTATTAAATGAACTTTCTAATAAAGGCTTTAAATGTGTTAATATTAATTATCCATTACTTTTAAATAAATTAAAAGCAGCATTCAATGATTACAATTATAATGAAGTATTAGAAGAAATTATGACAAGCGATATTCTTTTAATAGATGATATAGGTGCAGAAAATAATAGTGTTTGGGCTAGAGATGAAGTGCTTGGAACAATACTTCAATATAGAATGGATTGTGATCTTACAACATTTTTTACATCGAATTTTACTATTGATCAATTAGAAAATGAACTTTCTGAAACAAATAAAGGCTCAGATCAAATTAAAGCAAGAAGAATAATTGAAAGAATAAAATATTTGACAATAGAAGAAAAATTAATCAGTAAAAATAAGAGATAAAGTAAAAAACCAAAATGTTGTTTGACATTTTGGTACTTTTTTGGTATAATATGTTCATCATTAAGGGGGAATGTAAAATGAGAGATATTTTATTAATATATGCTGTAATGCAATTAATGTCTACTGCATTTGGTTTAACAGTTATTGGTATTGTTAAATCCTTAATTGAAGAAAAGTTACAAGACAAAGGCTATGTACTAAAAAATAGAAATAGTCTATATAAATTTAATGAGAAATTAGGAAATGTTTTAAAAGGCTTTATTCCATTCTATTATGCTATAAAAGCTGTATCATTAATTCAAGGAAAGAATCCAATTAATAGAGCAGCTGAAGAAGAAATAGTAAGTGGAAATTATATTACTAGAGATGAACAATTGGATATATTCCGTGAAGAAGAAGCAAGAAAACAAATGGATCCAACAATTGCTCATGAACCAAGAATAATGTTTGAAAAACCTGAAAAGTATAAAGCTACTAGAAATAATATAGAAAACTTATATGATACTTATGAAACTCCTATTGAATATATCACAAAATTAGATACTGAAACAGAACAATTAGATATCACACCATTTAAATCAGAAGGTAATATTCAAAGAGTTGTAGTTCCTGGCGAAGTTACTAATCAAGATATAGCAAGAGCAATAAGTGAACTTAGTGTTGCTGAACTAGAAGCATTAAGAGGAAAAATAAGAGAACTTGAGAGTATAAAAAGTAGAAATAGAGCATTATCATTAGAAAAAAATATTGCATAAGAAATTTTGATATGTTATTATATATTTGTAAAGAAATAATTGGACAACATAAATAATATAATTATTGTAGAGAGTTAGTGTTTGGTGAAAACTAATATAATTTGTTATTTATTACTACCAGTTGTATGTGGTTAATAGCCAACGGATGTTCCGTTATAACAAATTAAGATAAATTAGGGATGGCACCGTCATTTTTGACTCCTTTGGCTATCTCTTTTTTTGTTCTTTTGGGAGGGTTTATGAAAGAATATAAAAGTATAACATTATCAAAATTTTTGTCGAGATATATGGCAGTGGATGGAAAAGCCCTGACTAAAGTAAGTCATGCAGATGTAAAAATATTATTTCCAAGTATTCAAAGAACTTCATTTGAATATGCTGAAAAGCATCAAGAAGATATAATGATGGGTAGAATACTGATGGTTTTCGATGGAAAAACGACAATACCATACATAGTACCAAAAGAAGATGAAATAACAGACAGTAGAACTACTATGCCACACAAAGAAAGTAAAAAAGAAAAAGGACATCACTATGATTATAGTAGAATGAAAATATATGAATTAAAACAGCTATTAAATGCAAGATTTAATACATATAAAGTAAGCAGAAATGCAAGACAAGAACTAGAGAGTAGAGGAGTACTAGTTAAAAAGAAAAAATATAAGAGAATAAAAACAGTAGATATGGAGGAATACAAATGATAAATATTAAAGAAAATAATGAATTAAACACATTAAATCATAGCTGTGCTCACCTTTTAGCACATGCTGTAAAACACCTATATCCAGAAGCAAAATTTTGGGTAGGACCAGTAATTGAAGATGGTTTCTATTATGATATAGACCTTGGAGATGTATCACTAACAGAAGAAGATTTAGCAAAAATTGAAAAAGAAATGAAAAAAATATCTAAAGATAATAAGCTTATTAAAAGAAAAGAAATAAGTAAAGAAGAAGCTTTAGATATGTTTAAAGATGATCCATATAAAATTGACTTAATTAGTAGAATGGATGAAAATGATACAGTTATATCTTGCTACGAACAGGGAGATTTTATTGATTTATGTAGAGGACCACATGTTGAAAGTACTAAGCTTATTAAATATTTTAAACTATTAAAAGTTAGTGGTGCATACTGGAAAGCAGATTCAAAAAATAAAATGCTTCAAAGAGTATATGGAATTTGTTTCAATAATGAAGAAGATTTAAATAACTATTTAGCATATCTAGAAGATTGTAAAAATAGAGATCATAGAAAAATAGGTAAAGAAATGGAATTATTTATGTCTGATGACTTAGTAGGCCGTGGACTTCCAATGTTTTTACCAAATGGATATATTGTTTGGCAAGAATTAGAAAACTATATAAAGGAAAAAGAAAGAAAATTAGGTTATCTTCATGTTCTAACACCTTGTGTTGGTAATGTTGAATTATATAAAACATCAGGACATTGGGATCACTATAAAGAAAATATGTTCCCAGCTATGGAAGTTGATGGAGAAAGTTTTGTATTAAGACCTATGAACTGTCCACATCATATGATGATTTATGCTAATAAATTACATTCATATAAAGATTTACCAATAAGAATAGGTGAAATAGCTCATGACTTTAGATACGAAGCAAGTGGAGCTGTAAAAGGTATTGAAAGAGGAAGACATTTCTGTCAAAATGATGCTCATTTATTTGTAACAAAAGATCAAATAAAATCAGAATTCAAAGCAGTAGTAGACTTAATATTCGATACTTATAAAGATTTTAATATAACTGATTATAGATGTGTTTTATCACTAAGAGACCCAGAAGATAAAGAAAAGTACCATCCAGATGATGAAATGTGGAATAAAGCCGAAAATGAGCTAAGAGAAGTATTAAATGAACTTGGTATTGAATATACAGAAGAAATTGGAGAAGCAGCATTCTATGGACCTAAATTAGATGTTAATGTTAAACCAGCAGTTGGAAATGAATATACACTTTCAACTTGTCAATTAGATTTCTGTTTACCTGAAAAGTTCAATCTAAAATATATTGATAAAGATGGTGAAAAGAAAACACCTGTAGTTCTTCATAGAGCTATCTTAGGATCATTAGATAGATTCATGGCATATATTTTAGAAGAAACAAAAGGAGCTTTACCACTATGGCTTGCTCCAAAACAAATAAATATAATACCAGTAAATATGGAATATCATCTAGAATATTCTAAAAAAATAAAAGATTTACTAGATAAAGAAAATATAAGAGTGGAATTAGATGATAGAGATGAAAAACTAAATTATAAAATGAGAGAAAGTGTTATTTCAAAAGTACCTTATACTCTAATTTTAGGAGATAAAGAAAGAGATAATGAAACAATAAGTTATCGTCTTCGTGGTGAAAAAGAAACTAATACATTAAGTATAGAAGAATTTATAAATAAAATTCATGAAGAAATTAATAATAAGAAGTAGAAATACTTCTTTTATTATGTTAGTATATTGACTTGTGATATTATGATTAATTTTAAAGAGCTTATTGAATTATTTGTTATATATTGTATACCAAGCATAAAAGGTGAAAATGAAATACCTAATATTAATTTCATATTTGATAATAATGGTATGAGATTATTTGATTATGTAAAAAAGAATCCATTTAAGAAAGAAGATTATTGGACACCAAGTATAACAGATGAAGACTTAATTTTATTAAAACCAGAAAACAATAGAAATCCAAATTCAAAAACAATTATTATAAAAGATCCAGTATTATTTTTTGAATTATTAGTTGATATAGTAAATGAGCAAATAAAGCTATTTAAAGAGTATAACCGTCATTGTAATGAAAGAAATATAACAATGTCATTACTAGTTAGAATATGGCTTAGAATGGACGAAAATGACTTTATAGATGTAATATCGTTTCTTAAAAAAGAATTATCATTTTATAAAGATAGAACACTAGATAAATATAAAGAAGAAACATATATAACTACATTTGAAGGTATAAAATCTTTTGCAGAAGTTTCTGTTAATGAATCATGGGATGAAACTACTAGAAGTATGAATTTCAGATTAGAAGAAAATGATAATACACATACAATTTCAAGGGTACTTTATGATATTAAAGAAGAAAATGGACAAAGAATATGCTATATATATGGAGTACAAAATAATTTATTTAATATAACAAATAAAAAAATAGAAAGAAAACTATATAAATTAAACAAAGGAATAGAAAACCCAAGAGTACACCCAAATCAATTATATTCTTTAATTTTATTCTTAGAAATATTAAAAAGAGAAGGTATAACATATATAAAAGTACCAATGAACCAATCATTAAATTATGGTTATCATAAAATATTAAGTGAAACTGAAAAAACAACTTTCACTTCAAAATGGCCAATTGAAAAAATAAGAAAAATCTATAGTAGAAATACAGAAGAAAATCTAAGTTTAAGAAGAGAATATGAATTAGACAAAGAATGGTTTAAACACATAGTTGGTAAAGAAGACACCATAAAAAGACTAAAAACAGACAAGTTATTTGAATTATTAAGACGATTATGTGCTTACGATCAAAACTTTGAATTCATTGGTTTAAGTCCTTTAAATGATGAAATATTAATGTATAAACTAAGAAAATAATCTAATAAAATAACACAATATATCAAAAAAACATAAAAAAATCAAGTTTAATTTGACAATTTGACACTTTTGTGGTATAATCTACTTACTAAATCATTAAGGGGGTAATGGTTATGAAGGGTAGATATATATTAGATTATTTAGATGAAAATAATTTTAAAAAATTAGAAAGAAGTTTAAAAAAATACAACATGGTTGCTTATAAGAAATTAATGTTTGATTTTTATCCAAAATTAAGAAGTGGTGAATTTGTAGGAGAATTAGTTTCAATTAACAAACATGAACAAACTGAAACATATGATTTAAAATTACCAACAGATTCATTATTCGTAAAAGTATATGGTGAAGTTAAGTTAAATTATACAGTATATAAACAAAATAACATTGTTATGTTAAATAACTTAGAACCAAAAGATATACTATTAGATGGACATAAATCAGAATTAACTGCTTATAAAGGAATTATGATTTCAAAAGCTAATGCTCAAAAAGAAATGTTCAAAATTGATTTATTATGTAGATTAGAAGGAAGAGAGTAGTTGAACTAGTCAACAAAAAGTAGACAATTAAATAGAATTTATTTGAACCCTAGTTGAGTTCTATACTCAACTGGGG
>CAKOIN010000003.1:0-144826 GCA_934086955.1 uncultured Bacilli bacterium
TTATATAAATTATTATAGCAATTTAAAAAGTAGATCACATTCTATTTTTGTGTCTACTTTTATTTTATCAGTTCATTTTAAAAAGTTCTTTTATTTTAGTTTAAATAAAACTAATATGAATATAATAATAAATGTAATTATTAATCCTAGAAGAATATAGTCTGTAATTTCCATCATTTTCTTTTTCTTAGTAACCATTGTTTCTTCTTCCATAACAGTAGTTTCTAATATAGGTTCCATTTTAATTGTATTTAACAATTCTTTTTGTTTTTCTTGCTCTCTGATTTGTTCATCTATATCAATAATTGCTGTTGTTTCAAATTGTGCTTCATTATTCATTTATTTCATCGCCTCTATTTATATATATCAATCATAGCAAATATTTGTAAAGAATACAAGTTTTTTTAAAACTTTTCCTTGACTTCTTATAAGGAATAAGGTATTATTTATTTGTGCCTATGTGGAGACATACTCAAGTGGCTGAAGAGGCGCCCCTGCTAAGGGTGTAGATCGGGAAACTGGTGCGAGAGTTCAAATCTCTCTGTCTCCGCCATATGTAATTAAACCCTATATTAGGGTTTTTTCTTTGCTTGAAATAATTAATATGTTACAATTAATATGAGAGTGGTAAATATGAAAATGAACCTTATATATTTTGGTCACGGAACAACATATGATAATTAAGCAAAGAAATGTTTAGGTTGGAAACAAGTAGAGTTAAATGAACTAAGAAAAGAACAAGTAAGGAATCTTGGAAAAGTTAATTCAAATATTAAGTTTGATGTGATTTTTACATCTGATTTAATAAAAACAGTTAATAGTGCTGATATTGCTTTTCCAGGTATACCAAAGATTCAAGATAAAAGACTTAGAGAATGTAATTATGGAGATTTTGATGGTGAGGATAAAGAGTTAGTAATTTACGAAGAACATAAATGGTGAATCTCTAAAAGATGTTGAAAAAAGAGTTAGAAGCTTTATTAATGAAGTTTTAAAAGAATATAAAGGTAAAACTATTGGAATTGTATCTTATAGAGCTCCACAACTTTCTTTTGAAGTTATAACTAAGAATATTACATTTAAAGAAGCTAATAAAAATGATTGGAGAAAAACAGGGGATTGGCGACCAAGATGGAGATATGATATAGATAAATGCTTGTAAAAGCATTTTTTCTTGTACAAACTTCTGAAATATTGTATACTACTATTAGAAAAAAAGAGGTGTATTATGACAAATAAAGATTTAGCTGATTTAATATTTCCTAATATTAATAAATCTATAAAAGATTATGATAATATATATCCAGATAGAAAAGGTACTGTTGTAACAAGATTTGCTCCAAGTCCAACTGGTTATGTTCATATTGGTGGAATATATCAAGCTATTATTGATTACTTAATTGCTAAAAATAATAATGGTATATTTATGCTTAGAATAGAAGATACAGATCAAAAAAGAGAAGTTAAAGAAGCAGTTCAATTAATTAAAGAAGCATTAGAATACTATGATTTATTACCAGATGAATATGAACTTGATGGAAAAACTATTGGTAATTATGGACCTTATGTACAAAGTGAAAGAAAAGAAATTTATCATGCATTTATTAAATATTTAATAGAAATAGGAAGAGCTTATCCTTGTTTCTGTACTAAAGAAACTCTTGAAGAATTAAGAGTGATGCAAGATCATAAAAAACAAAGAACTGGTTATTATGGTAAATATGCTAAATGTAGAAATTTAACTGTTGATGAGATGATTAATAACATTAAAGAAGGAAAAGACTTTGTTATTAGATTTAAATCAATGGGTGATTTTGAAAAAAAATTTAAGTTTGTAGATGAAGTTAAAGGTGAACTTGAATTATCTGAAAATGATGAAGATTTTGTTATTATGAAGAGTGATAATTTACTTCCTACATATCATTTTGCTCATGTTGTTGATGATTATTTAATGGGTACAACTCATATAGTAAGAGGTGAAGAGTGGCTTAGTAGTGCTCCTAAACATGTTGAACTTTATGATGCTTTTGGTTTTGAAAGACCAAGATATAAATATGTTCATACACCACTTATTATTAAAAAAGAAGGAAATAGTATTAGAAAGATAAGTAAGAGAAAAGATCCAGAAGCTTCAATGAGTTATTATACTGATCTTGGTTATCCAGCTCTTGCTGTTATTGAATCTTTAATGACTATTATAAATTCAAATTATGAAGAGTGGCATAGAGAAAATCCAGATAAACCATTTACTGAATTTCAATATAATCCAGCTAAAATGTCATCAAGTGGTGGATTATATGATTTAGAAAAATTAAATAGTATATCTAAAGATGTTATTTCAAAAATGAGTGCTCATGAATTGTATGAAAAAACATATAAATGGTCATTAGAACATAGTGAAACATTAAGAAAATTAATAGAAAAAGATCCTTCATATTATGAAAGTATTTTAAATATCGAAAGAAATCAAGAAAAGCCAAGAAAAGATATAGCATATTATAAAATGATAGAAGATTTAATATGGTATATGTATAATGATTTATTTGATATTAGACATAGAGAATATGAATGGAAGAATATAACTAATTTAGTTGAAATAAAAAATATATTAAATACTTATATTGATAAATATTATAGTGATGATGACGATAAAGAAACATGGTTTAATAAAGTTAAAGAATTATGTGAATTATTTGGATATGCATCAAATATTAAAGAATATAAGAAGAATCCAGGAGATTATAAAGGTAATGTAGCTGATATTAGTACTATTATAAGAGTAGCTATTACTACAAAAGCTAATACTCCTGATTTATATGAAATAATGAAATTACTTGGTAAAGATGAGATTGTAAGAAGAATTAATTTATTATAGGACTCTTACAGTCTTTTTCTTTATTGACATTTACAAATTTTTAAGATTAAATAAAGATAGTATAGGAGGCGATTTATGAAAATAACATTAGTTACTGGTAATTGGGCTAAAATAGCACAAGCTAAAGAATTTTTAGAACCAAAAGGTATAACTGTTGATAATGTAAAAATGGATACAATTGAAATACAAGCTGATTCAGTTGAAGAAGTGGCTAAGTATTCAGCAAAGTGGGCGAGTGAAGAATTAAAAGCAAATGTTGTTAAAAATGATACTGGTATTATGATTGATGCTTTAGATGGTTTTCCAGCAGCTTATACTCATTATGTTCAAGATACAATCGGAATGGATGGTATTTTGAAATTAATGAAAGGTGTTAAAAATAGAAAAGCTAAATTTGTTCAAGCACTAGCATTTTGTGAATATGGAAAAGAACCTGTATCATTTGTTTCTGTAACAGAAGGAGAAATATCTTTAAAAAAAGAAGGAGAGCATGGATGGAGTTGGGACTTTATATTTATTCCAAAAGGTAAAGATAAAACTCTTGCTTGTTTTGAAGATCGTGAAAGACTTTCATTATGGAATGATACTGGATATATGCAGTTATTAGAATATTTAAAAAAGAATAAAAAAATAGAGGAGTAATTATGAATAAGAGAGTTAGTTCAAGAGCTATTATAATTGAAGATGGTAAATTACTTACAATGTTTAGAAGAAAAATTAAAAGTGATGGTACTATTAAGGAATATTATGTAATACCAGGTGGTGGTCTTGAAGAAAACGAAACATTAGAAGAGAATGTTATAAGAGAACTTAGGGAAGAATTTAATGTTGATATTGAAGTAATTAAGTTTTTAGAGAGTGTAGAATATGAAGATACTATCGCTAATTATTTCTTATGTAAGATAGTTAATGGAACACCTAAACTCGGAGGAGAAGAGCTTGATAGAATGAGTGAATCTAATTATTATGAAGTTAGATTCGTTGATTTAAATGAACTTGATAATATTGATATTAATGCAAAAGATATAATTAAAAATTTAAAATAATTTGAGGGAAGAATGAACATTGAATTAATAAAAGTTAATAAAAATGAAAGAACTAAATTAGAAAAATTATTACAATTATATTTACATGATTTAAGTTTATATTTTCCACTTGATTTTGATTCAGAAAAGTGTGAATATGATTATGATTTAGATAAGTATTTTGATAATGATTTTGCTTATTTTATAAAGTCTAGTAATGATATATTAGGATTTATTCTTATTGATAATAATGGTAACTATAACTATGAAATAAGTGAAATATTTGTTTTAAATAATTATAAAGAAAAACAAATAGGTACAAAAGCTGTTATAAAAGCATTTGATCTATATAGAGGAAATTGGATTATTAAGGCTGTACCTAAATCTAAAGTGGCTGAGAAATTTTGGATTAAAGTTGTAAGTGAGTATACAAATGATAATTATAAATTATCACATACTGGTAAATATGATAGAGTAGAATTAAATTTTTCTAATAAATAATAAAAAATAAAGACTGTTTAATTTTCTAAACAGTCTTTATTTTCCTTTCTATTCTTCTTTTTCACTTTTTCAATTTTAAGTGTATATCCAAGTGGGCCTAGTATATCCATCATAGCTTTAACAGTGGGTGAATGCATATTGCTTTCAATTCTAGCAATTTTAACTCTTCCTACATTTGAATATAGACTTAACAATTCTTGAGTTAGATTATTTTCTTTTCTGAATGCTACAAAGTCGTTTAAAAACTCTTGATATAATTCACTAGGAGTTTTATCTACCTCAATATAATTAATATAATCATACATCTTCTTCATGGCAAGTATTGTAACACAATTGATACATATTGTCAATATTAATATTTATTATTTTATTAAAAAATGATATAATCTAGGCAAATAAAGGGGTAGGATTATGGAATTTAAAGATACATCATTGGAAACTAAATCTAGTTTACGATATGGTGAACCAATGATTGATGAAAAAAAATATAAAAAAACAGCTTATGATTATTTAAAAAGTGAATTTAAAGGTGATTATGATAATATAGCATTTTCTTTTATTGGAAATAATATTAGTTATGAGAACTTTTTTGAAAAAGTTTATGAAACAGCTAAGGCTATAAAAGCAATTGGAATTTCTAAAGGAGAGCGAGTTGCGGTACTAATGCCTAATATTCCGGAAACAGCTTATATTCAATATGCTTGCAATAGACTTGGAATAGTATGTGATTTTATAGATCCTAGAACAAAACCATCTACTTTAATTGAAATGATAAATAATGAAAATGTTAGTAGTATTATTGTTTTAGATATGCTATCTAAAGATTTAATTGATAAAAATATTAATGAATTAAATGAGAAAACAAATGTTAAAAAAATTATAACTGTTCCTGCTTTATTATCTGCTCCAAAAAATGTTAAAAAAATTGTTGAACTTAAAAATAGTATTTTTAGTAGAAATAAAGAAAATAGTTATGGTAGGTTAGAAATATATGATTATGAAGATGCCATTAATAATTCTAAATACACATTATTTAATGATGAAATATATGTTCCTAATACGGCTTCAATAATTACTCATTCTTCTGGATCAAGTACTGGAATTCCAAATCCTATTGTAATTACTAATGAAAATATGAATAGTATTGCATATCAACATGAACTTGCGAATTTAAGCTTTGAGCCTAGTAAAAAAATTCTTCATATTTTACCATATTTTGCTGCTTATGGATCAGCTTGTTGTTCACATATGGGATTAACTTTTGGAATGGAGTTACAAGAAGTTGCTAAGTTTGATATTTCAAAAGTAGGTAGATTAATTTATAAAATGAAACCTAATATAGTTTTTGGTAATCCTGCATGGTTTTTAGCTATGGCAAAGGATTCAAGTTTAAAAAATGCTGATTTTTCATTTTTAGATTGTATTGTAGCTGGTGGTGCTAGTTTAGATATTGAAGATGAATTATTTGTTGATGAATGGTTAAAAGCTCATAATTGTAAGTGCAAATTATCAAAAGGTTATGGACTTTCTGAAATTGGTGGTTGTGGTACTTATACTAACTGTGATAAAAATAATATAATTGGTTATTCTGGAATATCATTACCATTAACAGAAATAGCTATTTTAGATTCTGATTCTCATGAATTAGTTAAATTTAATGGTCAAGATTCTGTTATTGGCGAAGCAGCTTTTAGAGGACCTTCTGTGATGAAAAAAGAATTAAATCCATCAAAAGCTGATAAATATATAGATATAGATGGAGAAGAATACTTTTTAACTGGTGATACTGTTCTTTTCAATAAAGATGGAAATTTAAGACATTTAGAAAGAATCGATAGAGCTTTTTCAAGATATGATGGATATAAAGTTCATCCTGGAAGAGTTGAGAAAAAAGTTAGAGGATATAATTTAGTATCATCTTGTGCTGTTGTTTCTTATTTTAATGATGAAAAGAATGGTAGTATGCCAGTTGCATTTGTAACAGTAAATCCAGATGTTACTTTAGATCACAATGAAATAGTTGAAGAAATAGTTAAAAAAATGTTAGCTGATGAGAAACTAACAACTAGAGATATTCCTTCTAAATGGGTTTTTCTAGAAGAATTGCCACTAAATGGTATGTCAAAAATTGATTATAAAAAATTGGAAGGAACTTCTGATTTTAATGATGCTATTAATGTTGAATTTTATGAGAGTAATTTAGGATTTTCTTATAAAGTTTTAAAAAATAGTGGTAAACAATCATTAATTAAAAAAATTTTTAAAAAGTAAAATTATAAGTTTTACTTTTTTTTATTATGTGTTAAAATTATTTTAGAAAATAGGTGAATAAAATATGGATTATTTAATAATGTTATCTTTTGCTCAATTGATTTATACTTTTCTACTTAGTGTTGTCTTTTTTTGTAAAGAAAGAATTAATAAAAAAGAAAATAATATATATTCATATTTATTAATTGAAACAGTGGCTTTATTGTCATTTGGAATTATATTATATTTTACTATGAAGTCTGGTAGTTATACTATGAAAATGATTATGAATAAATTATATTTATTTTTTAATTTACTTTGGACTTATTTATTTACACTTTATATATTATCAACTTTATATTTTGAAAAATTATTTAGTTCTAAGAATAGTACTATTAGAAATATACTTATAGGTTTCTTTCAATTTATTTTGATTATGGTTCTACCACTTAATTTTACTATTAATGATAATGGAGCTATGTTTGCTTATGGTATATCAACTATAGTAACTTATTTTTTATCATTTATTTATGTTATTGTTTTGATATATGTGTTTTTGAGTAAAATAAAATTTGCTAAACAGAGTAAATACATTCCGTTATATTTATTTTTTGTTTTAGGTACAGTTTGTACAGTTGTACAAGCTATTAATCCATCATTGTTTTTAGTAGTGCCTTTAGAAGCATTACTTACTGCTGTGATGTATTTTACAATTGAAAATCCTGATGTTAAAATGATTGAACAATTAAATAAGGCTCGTGATGAAGCTGTTAAAGCTAATCAAGCTAAAACTGATTTTTTAAGTAGTATGTCTCATGAAATAAGAACACCTCTTAATGCTATATGTGGCTTTAGTAATAGCTTACTTGAAAGTGATGGAGTAAGTACTGAAGCAAAAGGAGACGTTAAAAATATTATTATGGCAAGTGATACACTACTTGAACTTGTTAATGGTATTTTAGATATTTCTAAAATTGAAGCTAATAAACTCGAAATTATTGATTCAGTTTATAGTTTTAAGAAAATGTATGAAGAACTTATTTTACTTACTAAAGCTAGAATAGGAGAAAAACCTATTGATTTTAGATATAATTATGATGAATCAATACCAGAATATTTATATGGTGATGGTGTTAGAGTTAAACAAGTAATAATTAATTTACTTACTAATTCTGCTAAATATACGAAAGATGGTTATATTGATTTTAAAATAAATAATATTAAAAAAGATAATATTATAAGATTAATTATAAGTGTTGAAGATTCAGGTATTGGTATTAAGAAAGAAAGCATTGATAAATTATTTACTAAATTTGAAAGACTTGGTGTTGAAAAACAAACAACTACTGAAGGAACTGGACTTGGACTTGCGATTACTAAGAAACTTGTTGAAATGATGGGTGGAAAAATAGTTGTTCAAAGTATATATGGTAAAGGTAGTATATTTACGATATCTATTGATCAAAAAATGCTTAGTGATGAAGAACTTTCTAAAGTAAAGAAAGAAAATGAAAATGAAGAAAAAACAAATGAAATAATAGATGCGACTGGTAAAAATATTTTAGTTGTTGATGATAATTTATTAAATCTTAAAGTTGCTGAAAGACTTTTAAAAGCATACAAATGTAATATTACTTTTGCTAGTAGTGGAAGTGAATGTTTAGATAAGGTAAGTAGTAATAAATATGATTTAATATTACTTGATGATATGATGCCTAGAATGACTGGTACAGAAACACTTCAAAAACTAAAAGAAATGGATTCGTTTAATGTACCAGTTGTTGCTTTAACAGCTAATGCTATTACAGGTATGAGAGAAGAATATATAAATAGAGGATTTAACGATTATTTAAGTAAACCAATTGTTAAAGAAGATTTAAATAGAGTTATGAAAAAATATTTGAAGAAATAAAAAATTATGCTATAATGTTTGTAGGGTAAGGCAGGTAGGAAAAATGGAAGATGTTAATTTATTAGTAACAAATGGAGTTAATATAGAAAAAGCATTAGAACTTTTTGGCGATATGGAAATGTATAATGCAACTTTAAAAGACTTTTTAGATATGATTGAAGGTAAACTTTCAGCACTAAAAAGATTTAGAGAAACAGGTGATATGCCTAATTATGCAATTGAAGTTCACTCTTTAAAAAGTGATGCTAGATATTTAGGTTTTGTTGATTTAGCTGAACTTGCTTATCAATTTGAACTTAAAAGTAAAGCAAATGATATAATGTTTATCTATGATAATTATACTAAACTTATTAATGAAACAAGAAGAATGATTAATGTTTCTAAAAAGTATTTAGGTATGGAAGTAAAAGATGATTTGATTGCTGATATGACTAATCAAACAAAAGATGAAGCTATATTAATTGTAGATGATTCTAATTTAGTAGCTAATTTTATCAAAAAAATATTTAATGATAAATATGATTGCATTATTGCTCATGATGGAGCTGAAGCTATTGAGGCAATTAATTCACCAGATAGTTATAAGATTAAATGTTGTTTGCTTGATTTAAATATGCCAAATGTAAATGGATTTGAAGTTCTTGAATATTTTAAAAGGAATAATTTATTTGTTAAAATACCAGTATCAATAATAACTGGTAATGATACAAGAGAACAAGTAAGTGAAGCATTTAATTATCCAATAGTTGATTTATTATCTAAGCCATTTAATGAAAGAGATATTAAAAGAATTATTGAAAAAACTTTAGCAAATTATAATTAAGAGTTGAAACTCTTTTTTATTTGGGGTATCATATTTTTAAGGAGATGAAAATATGGAAGTACCATTTAAAAAATGTGATATCTTAATTCCTAAGAAAGGAATTAATTATAATTTATGGAGTGTTATTGCTTGTGATCAATATACAAGTCAACTTGAATATTGGGATAAGGTAAAAGAATTAGTTGGAGATAATCCTTCAACATATAATATTATTTTACCTGAGGTATATCTTGAAAATGAAGATGTAGAAGATAGAATAAAGAAAATTAATGAAACAATGAATGCTTATTTAAATGAGGATTTATTTGAAACATTACATGACACTATGATTTATCTTGAAAGAACTGACTCTACTGGTAAGGTAAGAGAAGGTCTTATTGGTATGATAGATTTAGATAGTTATGATTATAATGTTGGTAGTAAGAGTTTAGTAAGAGCTACTGAAAAAACTGTTATTGAAAGAATTCCACCTAGAAAGAAAGTTAGAGTAGATGCACCTCTTGAACTTCCTCATATTATGATTTTAATTGATGATGAGAAGAAAGAAATTATTGAATCATTAAAGAATAAGGTTACAAGTGAAGATGTAGTTTATGATTTTGATTTAATGATGAACGGTGGTCATGTTAAAGGGTATAAATTAAATGATACTGTTATTGATGAAGTAACAAAGAAACTTGGAGATTTAGGTGAACTTGAATACTTTAATAATAAGTATGGTATTAATGAAACTGCTCCTTGTGTTTATGCTATGGGAGACGGAAATCATAGTTTAGCTACTGCTAAAGCATGTTATGAAGAGTTAAAAGAAAAAGTAGGTGAAGAAGAAGCTAAAAATAGTCCTGCTAGATATGCTTTAGTTGAACTTGTTAATATTCATAGTAAAGCTCTTGATTTTGAACCAATTCATAGAGTTATATTTGATTGTGATGTTGAACATTTACTTACTAAATTATATGAAAGATTTAAAATTAATACTGATGGTAGTGGTCAAAAATTAACTTATATTACTAGTGCTGGTGAAAAAACTATTTATATTGAAGATCCAACAAGTAATTTAGCAGTTGGTACATTACAAGGATTCTTAGATGAATATTTAAAGGAATTTGCTGGTAAAATTGATTATATTCATGGTGATGATGTTACTAGAAGTATGGGAAGTGAACAAAATAATATAGGATTCTTACTTCCTAAAATGGAAAAGAGTGATTTATTTAAATCAGTTATATTAGATGGAGCTCTTCCAAGAAAAACATTTAGTATGGGTCACTCTGATGATAAGAGATTCTATCTTGAATGTAGAAAAATAAAATAATGGCTTTTGCCATTATTTTTTTATTTAAAAAATATTTCTTGTATGTTATTATTATAATAGGAGGAGAAGTATGAAGTGTATGTTAAAGAAAATGGGGTTATTGGTTATATTATTTACAATTACATTTTCTGTTTCAGCAAGTGTTTATTCAAATTATGATAAAGCTGTTAAAAATACTGATACTTTTATAACTAAATTTGATAAATACAAGTTATATTTAGAAACAACAAATATGTACTTGTATAATGGTAAATTATCTGCTAAAGCTGGATTTAATAATGGTGGATTTATTAGTACTTATGAATTTAATACTACTATAAGTAATAAAGATTCATATTTAATTACTGGTTCAAGATATTTTACTATGACTGATTCAAGTGATATGGTAGATGTAGTTAATTTAAGAAAAATTACTAATGAAAACAAAAATAACACTTTTGAATCAAGAGTTACTGAATATATCATACCTGAAACAAAAATAACAGGTAGTGGAAGTCGTAATGATCCATGGGTGTTTAAAATGCCAAAGTATAAGATTACTATTAATCTAAGTAATGCTGCTATTGATGAATCTAATAATTTTGTCGATACTATTTATGGGTACAATGCAACTTATCTTATTAGTCCTGATACATTTTATCATTTTAAAAATAATGATGGGGATTTATCTTGTAGTGGTGAAGCAAATGTTGTTCTAGCTAATGATAAGATAAGTTTTAAAAATGTTTCTAGCGATGTTACTTGTAATGTAAAGTATAGAGGTGATATAGTTACTGCTTCTATTATAGTTAATAATGGTACTGCTGCTAATAGTACTTTATCTGGAGAAGTTGGAAAAGATTTAAGTACAACTATTACTGCTAGTACGGGTTATGCTTTTAGTAATGTAAGTTGTACAAATAGTCAAAATGCAACTTATGCATCAAAAACAATTACGATTAATAAAATTTCTAATTATACAACTTGTACACTTGATTATGTAAAAGTACCTACTGTAAATCCAACTGGTGATGGAACATATACAGTACCAGCAACTGGATATTATTTATTAACTGCTTCGGGTGCTCAAGGTTCAGGTAACGGTGGAAAAGGTGGAAGTGTTTCTGCTGAAGTGTATTTAATAAAAGGTCAATCAATCATCTATTCTCAAGGAACTACTACTAATGGTGCTGCTAGTGTAGGTAATGGTTCAAGTGCTGGTGGTGGAAGTTCTACATTTAAATTAAATAATTCTTACTTTTTAATCGGAGCCGGTGGTGGCGGAGGTAGTAACGGTACTGCTGGTGGAAATGGAACTGGTCAAGGCGGAGTTAATACTAGTGACTCATCAAAAAATGGTAAAAATGGTGTTAATGGGTGCGGAGGATCTTCTGCTCAAAATATTACTACATGTTCATTATATGGAACCTGTGGTGGTGGATGTACAAGTTGGAGCGAAACATCTTATAGATGTTGTGAAAGCTATGAAAGTACTCAAACTTGTGCAACTGGACAAACTGATTGTGGCGATGTTTTCTGCGATGATGGTTATACAACTGGTTCTACTGGATGGAAAAATTGTATGAAAAGTTGTGGAGCAGCTGGTACTGGTACTACATGTAAAACAACTGGTACTACTTGTACATCATATACAACTTGTGAAGATACAACTTGTTCAGCATATGCACCAACATATTCTTGTTGTCAATCTGAAAGTACAGTTTCAGGAAATCCAGGAAATGGTGGTAAAAACAGTATTTCTTCAACTTTAAATGGTAAAAGTACTACTGTTAAAACAAATGCTACTGGAAGTAATAGTTCAAATGGTAGCTTAAAAATAACTTTTGTAAAAGAAGGGTAGATTGTATGAAAAAAATATTTATTGTATTATGTTTAGCTATTCTCTTAGCTGGATGTACTAATGATTGTGAAAAATGTGAAGTAAAAGAATGCGAAAAGTGTGAAACAAAAGAATGTGATGAAAAACTTACTTTTAATAAAACAGATTTAGAAGAAACTTTAGTTAATTATGGAAATTTGATTTATAATAATAAATATTGGATTAATGATAATACTAAGGCTGGTACTTATAGTATGACATTAAAAGAAATGTATGAAGTTAATGATTATGATATTTCTATGTTTTTAGATAATAAATGTAAATTAAATACTACTAAAATTGAATTTATTGTTAGTCAGGTTTCACCTAAATTTGAATACAAATTTAATCCTGTATTGGATTGCAAATTTAACTAAATTATAATTATAATTTATAAAACTTATTTCTTTTGTAAAATAAGTTTTTTTAATTGTTTTCATTTTGTAATTATGTTATTATTAATAATAGGTGATAATATGAAGGTGAAGATAAAGTTTATTTTATTATTGTTGTTATTTGTGTGTGGTACTGTTAATGCTAGTGGTAGTTTTAGTGATTATAATGGTAGTATAAGCAAGGCTAATAAGTATATATTAGACTTTGACAGATATAAATTATTTATTGATTCAAGTAATAAATATTTATATGATGGAAGTAATTTAAATAGTTCATCTTTATTTAAGAATGGTGGATTTATTAATACTTATGAATTCAATTCTACAATGATAAAGAATGATTCTTATTTGTCTACTGGTGCAAGATATTTTACTATGACTGAAAATGGTAATAATGTTGATGTAGTAAATGTAAGAATGATTGGTAGTTATAATAAGTATGATTCTTTTGAGTCAAGAGTTACAGAGTTTATTATTCCAAAAGCAGAAATCACAGGAAGTGGTACTCGTACTGATCCATGGGTATTTGTGAATATTAAGTATAATGTTACTGTTAATTTAGTCGGAGCAACTATAAATGGTTCTTCTTCTAAGACTCAAATTGTTGAAAATGGTAATTCTTTAAGTTTAAATATTGTTCCTGAAACAGGATTCATTTTAGCTAATTCAAATTGTGATAAAGGTGCTTTTGATAAGAAAACAAATGTATTATATTTTAATAATGTTAGTAGCAATATTACATGTAATTTAATTTTTAAAACATCTAAAAAAGAATATGCTTATACTGGAAAGAGTGAAACATTTACAGCTGAAATGTCTGGTAAGTATAGAATTACTGCATATGGTGCTCAAGGAGCTGAATCAGGTGGTAAAGGTGGCCAAGTTATTGGTGATATCAGTTTAAATACTGGGGAGGTTTTAACATTAAATATTGGTGGAACTAATGGTTACAATGGTGGTGGAGCTTATAATAATAATCAATATGTTCAAGGCGGAGGAGCTACAACTGTTAAATATAATAATTCAAATGTAATAATTGCTGCGGGTGGTGGCGGAGGAGCTACTGGAACTGCTGGTGGTAGTGGAAGCGGAAGCGGAGGTGCTAGTGTTGGTGCTGGTGCTGGACTTGCTGGATCAAACGGGGGAGGCGGAAGTAAGAGCCTTAACTATTCTACTAAAGTTAACTGTAGACAAACTGGTGGTGAGTGTATAAGATATACAACTGGTGAGTGTTGTCCTTGGGTTTGTAGTGGAGGCGGATATTCTTGTATGAGATGGTCCGATACTCCTGGAGCATATACTGGTAGTAGTGGTGCATGCGGAATTGTAGGATGTATTGCTTGTCAATGTAATGGTTCTTATGAATGTTCACCTTGTCAAGAATGTGCTGCTTATTCACCTGTAACAGAAACTTGTGATACACAAGTTACCTCTGGAAAAGGTGGTAATGGTGGAGCTAATGTTACTACTAATGTTATTACTAATGTAACAAAATCAAATGGTATTAATAGTGGAAATGGAAAATTGATTATTCAATATATAGGAGAGTAAAATGAAGAAAAAAGGAATATTAATTATATGTATAATATCAATTTTATTATTTACTGGTTGTAATAAAAAAGAACAAAATAATGATAATACAACAACTACTAATAAAACAGGGACTTTTTTCTTTGTTTCTAGCTTTTCTGATGTCTTACTTAGTTACGGAAATGAAATATTTGATAAAAAGGAATATTTGAATTATAAAACTGGCGATAATGAATATTATATTTCATTAGCTAATTTAAAAGAATTAGGATACGAAACTAGAATGTTTGTAAATGAAAAGACTTATAAAGAATGTGATTCTGAAAAAACAGGTATAACGATGAAAGTTACTGAAGATGGTACTTATGATATATCTGTATCTGCATATTGTGAATAATTTAGTTTTATGTTAAAATATGGAATCAGGTGATTTTATGAAGAAGATTATTTTAATTATTACATTATTTTTGCTATGTGGATGTGGTAAAAAAGATGATATAAAAAAGGAATTATCTATTTCAGAAATGAATGATATTTTATTTGAATATGGTGATAAGTTATATGAAAATGAAGAATATAAAAATTTTGATTTAGTTGACGGACAATATTATATTTCTTTAAGTAATTTGAAAATTAAATATAATTATAATTTTGATAATTTTATTAATGAAAAGACACATAAGGTTTGTAATAAAGAAACATCTGGTATTTATTTTGATGTTAATAATATTAGGAAACTTGAATATTATAAGAATCCAATTGTTATTGATTTAAAGTGTGAGTGATCACACTTTTTTGGTATATAAATTTTGATTGATAATATAATTTACTAGAGGTGAATTATGATTAATAGACAAAATATGTGGTTTTTAACTTTATTTTCATTAATACTAATATTAGGTGTTTACTATATAACTTTGCCTAGTGAGATTTTTAGTAAAAATGGAATAGAAACGGTTAATAAGAATGTTGATGTTAAAGTAAGTGAAAATGATAAATTAGTTGCTTTAAGAGCTAGTAGAAATGAAAAGATTAGTACGGTTATGAGTGAACTTCAAGAAAAGATTGTTTCACCTTCATCAAGTGCTGAGGTTAAAAATACTGCATTTGAAGAACTTCAAGTTTTAAATTTAGCTAAAGGTAAAGAAACTTATCTAGAAGATAAAATATTAAATAAGTTTAAAATTAAATCTTTTGTTGAAATTAATAATGATAATATTAAGGTAACTATATCATCTAGTGAACATAATAATGAACTTGCTAATAATATTATGAGAAGTATTCAAGAGGAATTTAAGGATAAAAAGAATATAACTATTAAATTTGATAAATAGGCATTTTTCTTTCACATTAATGCCTTTTTTTCATAAATTATCAATGAAATGATTGTATTTATGAAAGAGGGTGCATCGTGGGAAATATACTAACTAAAAGAGAGAAAGATGTATTTTTATTGTTAGTTCAAAATAAAACAACTAAAGAAATTGCTAGCATTCTTAATATAAGTGAAAAGACAGTAAGAAATCATGTGTCAAATGCTATGCAGAAGCTTGGATGTAAAGGTAGAGCGGGAGCTGTTATTGAACTTCTTAAGTTAGGAGAAATTACATTATAAATGACTTTTTAAGTCATTTTTATTTTTATATAACATAATATTTAGTATGAATATGATTAAAAAATGGACAATTAATAAAATAGTGGTTGCGAGTGTATCTTTATTTTTATTATTTATGTTTTATTTAATACCAACTAAACCAAATATTGAAACTGAAGTAATTGAAAAAGAAGAAGTATTAAAAGAAAATGTTGTTTATTTACTTGATGAAGATAATTATGTTTCTAGAGTAGTGACATATTATGATAAAACTGATATAAAAGATATAATTAGAAATAAAATAGATACACTTACTAATAGTGATAAAAAGAACTTTTATCCTTTGATTCCAAAAGGTACTAAATTAAATGATGTTAAGGTTGAAAAAGATGCTGTATATTTAGATTTTAGTTCTGAAATACTTAGTGTAAATAAGTATATAGAAGAAGAAATGATTGAAGCAATAGTATATAGTGTTACTGAAATAAATGGTATAAATTCTGTATATATTACTGTTGATTCTAAGGAATTAAAAAAATTACCTAATAGTTTGAAAGAATTAAATTATCCTCTTACTAGAAAATATGGTATTAATAAAAAATATAATATAGATAGTTTTGAAAATATTGATACTACAACTGTATATTTTTCAAAGTCTAGTGATGATGATATTTATTATGTTCCAGTTACATATGTTACAAATACTAGTGGTGAAAAGATAGATATTATTATTGAAGAGTTAAAAAGTAGTATAAATAGTCAAGATAATTTAAATAGTTTTGTTTCTAATATGGTTGAAGTAGTAGATTATAATATAGATAATGATAAATTTAATTTAGTGTTTAATGAATATATATTTGGCGATTTAGAGAAAAATGTTATTCTTGAAGAGGTTAAATATGTTATCTCAGCTTCTATATTTGAAAATTATGATGTAAAAGAAGTGATTTTTAATACTAAAGATCAAAAAAATGTTGCTGAAATAGTAAAAAAGTAAAAAAAAGGTTGAAAAATAAAAAATAATGGTGTATACTTTAATTTATCAACAGGAAGTTATGTCCTCGTAGCTCAGCTGGATAGAGCAACGGCCTTCTAAGCCGTCGGTCAGGCGTTCGAATCGCCTCGAGGACACCATATTAGATTTTAAAAATGCCTAGAAATAGGCATTTTTTAGTGTATTATCATAAATACTAAACTATTATGAATTATTATAGATTATTATTATTTTAGATGCATTTTAAGGCATTTTATGACAAAATGTCACATTTTTATGTCACATATATTTATAATCAATATATACAGGTATATAAGCTTTTTAGATACTTTACATAAGTTTCATAAGTTCTAATTATTTCATTTTTTAATAACGACCTCATTCCATTTCTTAAACCAATATATTGATTTATTAAGTAAATAAAAAGAGTGGATAACAATGTTATAAAAAACTCCACCCAATATTTAACTAATATATTAAACATACCTTATTTAATTATTTTCTTTAATTCTTTTATATTTAAATCATAATTTGACTTCATAGGCCCACTTATATAATTTAAATACTCTAATTTATTATCATGAACTATTGAAGTAATTATTAATTCATCATAACCATCTAAATCTAATATATCAATCTTTGAAATAAGATTATTTACACTATTATTTGTTTTTAAATAAATAATAATCATTAAATTATAAGAAATGATTCTTAAGTTGTTTGACAAATCTAATAAAGTATTAATGCTTTTTTCTTTAATTTCGTTAATACTGTTTAGTATATCGTCATTTGCTTCTACTAAGATGTAACCATTAAAACATGCAAATACATTTTTAAAATATAAAACACTTTCATAATTTCCAATTTTAACTTTCTTTTTACTATATGTAGAATTATTAAAAAGTTCTAATAAATTATTGTAATTGACAATATTTTTTTCAATTTTCTTATTTTTCCCTATCTTAGATCTAATATTTGGAGAAAAACCAAAGGTCCCAGAATGTGGAATATAAAAACCACCTTTGGTTGCTCCCCATTTTTCTGATAAAAAATACATTAATCCAATAATTAGAAAAGTATAAACAATAATTAAAGGCATAAAAATATCAATATTTGGTCTTTTACCTTTTTTTTCTAAATAAGCTCCAATGATAAATGCTAATAGTACACTAAAAAATGAAAAATAATATAAGAATTTTAAAATAAATTCTCTTCTTTTTATTATTCTTTCATTTTTTTTATTATTCATTATTTATTCCTCCGCATTTCTTAAATAATGTCTATCATCATGCAAACCACACATTGGTGCATTAATATTTACTACCTCTTTTGGTTCTTCAAAATTATTATATCCATCTTGGAATGTATAATCTTCTCCTTCTATTTTACTCAAAACATATTTTAAATCTACATTTATTATACCACAAGTTAATGCAATTGCAAATAGTCCAAATCTTCCATCTTCATCTTTTTTTGAAACAGGATTGTTGTAATAATAAACATAAAGATTTCCACCTATAACATTATTATAAATTGCATTATCAGTGCTAATAAATCTGCAAATACGAGGGTTATAATATCTATATCCCAGATAATACATTTCTATTTCTTTATCATAATAATAGCCTCTATATCTAAATGGATTAATATTTGCAATATGACTCATATTATTACTTACATCATTATCATTATCTTCAAGCATACTCAAGATATTATTCCAAGTATCATATTTATATTTTGCAACAATATTATTTGAAGTATCTAATATTCCGATAATTGAATCAAATGCATCTTTTACATAATAATATAAATTATTATTATATTTAAATCCAACCAAAGAATTATCAAATTCTCTAATAAAGAATAAAGTATAATTATCATTCTTTTCTAAGAAAATATTTGAATCTTCTAAATAATATTCCGTACTAAATCCATTAATAATTTTTTAAGTTCTTTTCCATTGCTCCTTGTGGATATATATCTACTTCATATCCTAAATTATTATTTAAGTATTCATCAACAGCTTTATAGCTAGTTGTAGCATCATCAAAAACAGCAGAACTAATTGCTAATTCTTTTGCAATTATTGAATACATTTCATTTAACTTGTCATTTTTCATTAATATTACATCTCTTTCAATTATATAGAGGTATTTCACAGTAACTACTTTAATTTTTCAATTATACAAATAAAAAGAGTGGATAACAATGTCATAAAAAACTCCACCCAATATTTATAAATAACGCCAATTATATTCATATATCTAAATCATCTATAATATTATTACAATTTTTTTCAATATCATCTAATGCTAACATGTTTGATTCAATGCTGACAAAAACGCAATCCGAAACTATAATAGTTATATAATCACCATTTAAGTTTTTACCTATCAACTTCATCGAAACAATATAATAGGCTTCAGAATTTATTTTTTTCTTTAAATCAATATCATTATAAATGTTTTTTTCAAAAAAATAGTCTCCATTCCTATCATACACCTCATCGTCAAATAAGTTCCATTTGAATCCATTTGTATTAAAATGTTTAATTATCTTGTATATATAATTACCATATTTATTTTGAATTTTAATATCAATACTTTTCATTTTATTCCTTTCATATGATTAACTAATATACATTATTCTGCTAATATAACCATTAACACAAAAATGATTTTTGTGTTAGTATATAAATAGAGAATAGGAGTAAATTAGTTTTATATTTTTGTATTTTTTGAATAAACATTATTATTCTCTAGTTCTAGGTAGGTGCTAACTACCTAATATAAGAAGTTATGTTTTTAGAACATGATTTTTTATTTGTTCTAGACCGCGATCGCTTATACACTAGATGATACCACATAGACCTAATAAAAACAAGCAAACATTTACAGTTTTAGTCATTATTTTTTTGAGTTTTTTAATTTTTATTTATTTTTATGACACATCTTAATTTACTATTTAATTATAAACCAGTAATATAAGTAAAAAATTAATATGACCTTAATATATTTTTATGCCTTCTAAGCCGTCGGTCAGGCGTTCGAATCGCCTCGAGGACACCATTATGAAAAATATCGCTTCGGCGATTTTTTTATTGTCTTTTTATATCTGGTTTGTTATAATATATAACACTTTTAAGGGGGAAAAAGATATGGAAAAGAGTTACGAAGATATCAATAGAGAAATATGTGATATATATAGAAAATTAAGTGAGGATAGTGATTCTTTTAGAGGTAGTGATATTTATAAGCTTTATAGGGATTATTTAAAGTTATGTATGATGACTAGTACTAATCATCCTAGCTTTGATTATGACAAAGACCTTTATCCATATGGTAACTGTTATTGTTATGCTTTAGGATTTAGATGTCCTTCAATATTTGCTAAACTTTTTAATGAAAAATGTCTTATTTTCTTTCCATATAATATTGGTCTTATGCATTCATTTTTTACTAATCATAAGACTTATGTTGGTGATTTAGAAAGTGATTTAGATACTCTTGGAGTAAAATATTTTGAAACTGATTATGATATTCCTAATGAACATGGTGGATATAAAATATCTTTATATGAGTCATCAGATGATTTTCATTTCCTAAGACAAAATGAAGATGGAACATGGTCACATAAGCTTGGATTTAGTGATTTAGTTGAAAGAATAGATAAGCCATCTAAGTATTTATTTGATGAATATGAGCATGTTAAGACTCTTGAAATAGTTAAACCAGTGTTGAGGAAGAAACCATGATAAAAGATTATATAAAATTGATTGGTTTATATAATGCTATGGCTAATTCTACATATATGAGTAAACTAGAATTATTAAAGTTATATAGAGAGTTTATAAAGGAATATATTAAAGTAAGTAAAAAGGTTCCTGATTTTTATAGGGATAATCATTTTTATTTAAATGGAAACTGTTATTGTTATGCTTTAATGATACCAACACCTGATGTATTTAATGATAGTTATAATTCTAAAAGTAAGTTTGCTTTTTCTCATGATGTTGGCTTTTTAGCAGGTAATGAATATTCTAATGATGTAGGCGATTGTATAACTAATTTAAAGGATGATTTAGAGTTTTTAGATATATCTTATTATGATAGTGATATTGATGAAGAAACTAAACATAATGGTTATAAAATTGCTTTTTATAAGTCTTTAGATGATTTTCATTTTTTAAGAGAAAATAAAGATGGAACCTGGTCTCATAAACTTGGTTATGATGGTAAGATTGTAAGGGTTATTCCTGATGATGTAATCTTAGGCGATTATAAATATGTTAAAACATTAGAGTTAGTTAAATAATAATTGATATTCTAAAATGATTATCTTTTTTTTTATAATTATTCTTGTTATAATATATATGAGGTAATAATTATGAGAAGTGTATATATACATATTCCATTTTGTAAAAGTATTTGCTCTTATTGTGATTTTTGTAAGATGTATTATAATAAGGAACTTTCTAGTATATACTTAGATTATTTGGAAAAAGAAATAGATATGTATTATGAAGGTGATACTGTTAAAACTATATATGTGGGTGGTGGTACTCCATCGTCACTTGATAGTGATAATTTAAATAAACTATTTAGAATAATTAATAAGTTTAAAAGAAGTAGTGAATTTGAATTTACTTTTGAATGTAATATTGATGATATTAATGAAGAATTACTTAGCATTTTAAAAGAAAATAATGTTAATAGAATTAGTATTGGAGTAGAGAGTTTCAATAAAGAAAAACTTAAATATTTGAATAGAAATCATAATAAAAAAGAAATATTTAATAATATATCATTAGTTAAAAAATATGGATTTGATAATATTAATGTTGATTTGATATATGCGACTAGTAAAGATACTATGCATGTTTTAAAGAGTGATCTTAAAAATATGTTAAAACTTGGTGTTCCTCATATTAGTACTTATTCATTAATAATTGAAGAACACACTGTACTTTATAATAATAAAACTGAACCTGTGAGTGAACAACTTGATTTTAATTCTTATAAATATATTTGTAAGAAACTTAAAAAGAAAGAGTTTCATCATTATGAAGTTAGTAACTTTGCTATTCCTGGATTTGAAAGTAAACATAATTTAACATATTGGGATAATGAAGAATATTATGGATTTGGACTTGGAGCTCATGGATATATAAATGAAATGAGATATGAAAATACTAGGAATATGAATAAATATTTAAAGAGTAATTATAGACTTAATGAATTACTTGTTTCTAGTATAGAAGAAATGGAAAATGAAATAATATTAGGATTTAGAAAGTTAGATGGTATTTCTGTAACTGAATTTCATAATAAATTTAAAAGAAATATATTTAAAGTATTTAAATTTGAAGAAGTTATTAAAAAAGGATATGTTATATATAAAGATGATATGTTGTATATACCAGAAGATAAAATATATGTAATGAATGAAATAATTAATATGATAATTTGAAAGAGGAATAAAGATGAGGATATTTAAATTAATGGGGAGTATGAAAAAATATATTTTCATTATGATTATTTTTTCTATTTCTCAGGTATTTTGTGAATTATATTTGCCAACTTTAATGAGCAAAATAATTGACAGTGGGATTACTAGTGGAAATATTAGCTTTATAACTAAGGAAGCTGTTGTTATGCTTATTACGACTGCTATATGTTTAGTATCACATATTTTAGTTGTTTATAGTACTGCTAAATTTTCTAATAATTTAGGTTATAAGATTAGAAAAGAATTGTATTCAAAAATAAATACATTTAGTAAAAAAGAAATAGATAAGTTTGGTGCAGCTACATTAATAACAAGAAGTACTAATAATGTAAGTAATATTACTTCAACATTTTCTTTTGGACTTAGACTTATTATATTTGCTCCGATAATGGGAATAGGGGCAGCTATAATGGGTTATAAAACAGCACCTAGTTTAGCACCAATAGTTTTATATGCTGTTATTATTTTATTAATATGTTTACTTACTATATTTATACTTGTATTTCCTAAATTTGAAGTATTACAAAAATTACTTGATAAACTTAATGCGGCTTCAAGAGAAATATTAAGTGGACTTAGAGTTATTAAAGCATTTAATAAACAAGATTATTTTAAGAAGAAATTTGATAAAGTTAATACTGATAATATGAAATTAAATATATTCTTGAATAAGATATTATATTTAATACAACCTTTAATGGTACTTATTATTGATGTCGCGACTATTATAATAATTTATGTATCAATTGATTATATAAACACAGGAACTATTGAAATAGGTTCGATGATGGCATTTATTCAATATATGGCTACTGTACTTATGAGTTTTTCAATGTTACTTGTTATTATATTAAATATACCAAGAGTGGTAGTATCATTTAAAAGAATAAATGAGGTATTATCAACTGATGTTAGTATTGAAAATATAGGTAAGATTAAACTTACTAGTCTTGAAAGCATTGAATTTAAAAATGTATGTTTTAGATACGATAAAGCAAAAGAAGATGTTCTTAAAAATATATCTTTTAGAGTAGAAAAAGGTGAAAATATTGGTATTATCGGATCTAGTGCTTCTGGAAAAACAACAATAATTAATTTGTTGCTTAGACATATAGATGCAACTAGTGGTGAAATACTTATTAATGGTATAAATATCACTGAATATGATTTAGAATCTTTAAGAAGTATTTTTGCATATACTCCCCAAAAAACCTTACTATTTAAGGGATCAATAAAAGAAAATTTAGTTTTTGATAAAAATATCAATAAAAATGTATTAGATTCTGTTATGGAAGATGCAGAAATTAAGGATTTTATTGATAAGAATACAGAAGGTTATGATTTTAAATTAGAACAAGCTGCGGTAAATTTGAGTGGTGGTCAAAAACAAAGAATGTCTATTGCAAGAGCACTTTTAAGTGGTGGAGAATGTTTGCTTTTTGATGATTCATTTTCAGCAGTCGATTATATTACAGATAAAAAAATTAGAAAATCTATTGCTAAAAATTATAGTGATAAGATGGTTATTTTAGTTACTCAAAGAGTAGGAACAATTAGAGATAGTGATAAGATTATAGTTATTGATGAGGGAAGAGTAGAAAGTATTGGTAATTATGATGAACTTGCTAATAATAGTAAAGTATTTAGAGAGTTTATTGAATCACAAAAAAGGGAGGTGTTATCATGAAAAGGAAAAATAATAAGGCACCAACTTTTAAAGAAATGATTGTTAAAACAATAAGTATTACAAAAGGTTATAGAAATACTTATATATTAATAATTGTATTTTGTTTATTAGCTGCTTTATTTAGTTCATTAGCTCCATATTTTTTAGGATATGCAACTGATAATTTATATGAATCATTAAAACTTAATACTGAATTTAATGTTCCATATATTGTTAAAATACTTTTAATAGTGCTTTCTTGCTATGTAATTGATGCAGTATGTACTTATATGAAAAGTTATTTATCAAGTAAAGTAGGTCAAGAAATTGGATATGATTTAAGACAAAAATTAATCAATAAAATAACAATAACTAAACTTAGAACAATAGATGGTATGAAAAAAGGAGATATTATAAGTAAAATAACTAATGATGTAGAAAGACTTACTGATAATATTACTGAAATTATACCTGAACTTGTTTATAATGTATCATTGATATTAGGTGTTGTTATAATGATGTTTGTACTTGATATTAAACTTGCATTACTTACTATTATTGCAATGCCTATAACATATTTCTTATTATCATTTGTTGTTAAAAAGACTCAAAAGTATTTTGAACTTAATCAAAGTGCGATTGGTAATGTTAACTCTTTTGTAGAAGAAACTGTTACTAATAATGATGTTATTAAATCATTTAATAAAGAAAAATATTTTAATAAGAGATTTGATAAGGTAAGTAAAGAATTATCAACTTATGGATTTAAAAGTAGTTTTTATAGTAGTTTAGCTGTACCTTTTAATAAAATGATTGGAAATTTAAATTATATTGTAATTGTGTGTATTGGTAGCATTAGTGTAATAAAAGGTAATATGAGACTTGGAGCTATACAATCATTTATACAATATATGAAAGATTTTAATAGACCTATGAATGTTATTGCACAAGTTATTGCTAATCTTCAAATGGCTATTGCATCAGTTGATAGAATAAATGAAATATTAAATTTACCAGAGGAAGATAATGGTAGTATAAAAGAATTTACATTTAATAATTTGATTGAATTTAAAAATGTAACATTTGGTTATGTAGAAGGTAAAAAAGTTCTTAATAATTTCAATCTAAAAATAAATAAAGGTGAAAAGATAGCTCTTGTTGGTAAAACAGGTGCTGGTAAAACTACAATAGTTAATTTACTTATGAATTTTCATAAACATTATGATGGACAGATTTTAATTGATGGGGTTGATATTAGAGATATTGATTTTAATGCATATAGGGAAAAGATTGGTATGGTTTTACAAGATACTTGGTTATTTGAAGGTACTATTAAAGAAAATATTATCTTTGATGATAAAATTGATGATGAATCTTTAAATAAAATACTTACCAAATCTAAAATATTACATATGATTGATGGACTTCCAGGAGGACTTAATTTTGTAATAAATGAAGAAACTAATAATATGTCAGCTGGTGAAAAACAATTATTTACAATAGCAAGAGCACTTGTAAGTAATCCTGAGATACTTATTTTAGATGAAGCAACTTCTAATGTTGATACAAGACTTGAATATATAATTAATAAATCTATGAATAATTTAACTAAAAACAGAACTTCTATTGTTATTGCACATAGGCTTTCAACTATTATAAGTAGTGATAAAATAATCGTTATTAAAAATGGTCAAATATTAGAGAGTGGAAATCATAATGAATTATTAAAGAACAAAGGATATTATTATGAACTATATAATAGTCAATTTGAATTAAATGAATAAATAGTGGTTAGGAGTAGAAAGATGAAAAATAAAAATGGTTTTACATTAGTAGAGTTACTTGCAGTAATAGCTATACTTGCAATACTTGTTATTATAGCTTTACCTAATGTTTTAGAAATGTTTAATAATGCTAAAAAGGATATATTTTTAACAGAGACAAAGACTGTAATAAAAAAGACTTCTGATAAATATATATCTGAAGTTATGAAAGGAAATAAGATTGATCATATTAATTCTTTAGATGAAACAAAATTAAATTTAAGTAATAATAATTTGAAATATGATATTAAATTAGATAACAAGGGTAATGTTTTATCTTATGTCATTAGTGATGGTAACTATTGTTTAGAATCTAGCAAGAATATATACGATGTAACTAATGATGATATAACAGATGGTAGTTGTGATTCTGTGGGTGATTTAAACAGTATACTTGGTAGGGAAGAATTAAAAAATGGAACATATTTTACTGATAAAATATTATCTGATAATGTTATTCAGCCTGATACTAGTATAGATTTTACCATTAAAAATTATAATGGTGATAAATATACATTAAATATGGATTCTGATCAAATTGAATATAGTATTAAGAATATTGTTTATTATTATGGAAATAATTTATATTTACATCCTGAAAGTGGAAAATTATCTCCTTTAAATGGTGGTTCTTCTAATGATATTATATCAGCTTATAATTCTGGCAATATTGTATTTTGTGAAAATTCTGATTCTTGTGATATTATGTACAAAATCGATAGTGTTAAGTCAAATACGGTGCTTTTAGTAAAAAAAATAACAACTATTTCTAATCAAAGAACTAGTAATGGAAATGGTTTATTTTATAATACTGATAGTGATTCTAAAATATATTATTTTAGAGGTGATGTATTTAATAATTATGTAAATTTTGGTGGTTTATTATGGAGAATAGTTAGATTTAATGATGACTATTCAATAAGAATTATTAGTGATACAGGTGTTACATTATCATCTTTTAATACTTCTGTTGGTGATAATGCTTATGTAGGATATATGTATGGCAATACTGGTAGTAGTAATTATAGTTCTACTCATAAGAACTCAAATGATAGTACAATAAAGACAGTTTTAGATAATTTATATGAAAAATTTGAAAAGGATTATTCATCATATTTAACAGATGCTGGTTTTTGTGCAGATAGAACTTTAGCAGATCCTAGCTATACAAAATTTGATTCTACAGCTTATGGTATTACAGATGAAGCAAATAAAATAATAGATACTGGTCTTGGATATGGAAAGAATTTCACTTTGTATTCTGCTTATTATAAATATCAAGAAAAGTTAAAACCATCATTTAAATGTAATAAAAATGATTTATATACTGTTTCAAATAAAAAAGGAAACACTGCATTAAAGTATCCAATAGGTCTTCTTTCTATTGATGAAGCAATATTTGCTGGTGCTCAATTTAATTCTTTAAACACAAGCTATTATTTGTATAATGAGGGTGTTCCTTGGTGGCTTATGGATGCTGGTGGTAATTATAATAATCCAGATGATCCAGATAGAATTACAACAGTAGTTTCTGCTGGAAGTCAAGGTGTATATGGTGCGGATGTTAGAAGTGAATTATCAGTAAGACCAGTTATTAATTTAAGAAATGATATTGTATATAAATCAGGTAAAGGTACTGCGGATGATCCTTACCAAATAGAATTAAAGTAGGTGATTATATGAAGAAAGTTATAAATGTTTTGTTGCTAATTGGTATATCTATTCTTTATTTGTTAATCGTTGGAAATTATATTATAAATAATAGTCTTTATAATGTAATAAGTAATACTTTCACGAGTAAAAGAATATCTTCAAATATAATAACTGCTGTATATAATAAAGTTCCAAATATTTCAATTAATAAATTAAGCGATTTACAAGTTAAACTTGAAAAATCTCCTTATATTGATAGTATTTCTAAAAAATATATTGATACTATGGTTGAAGATATTAAAACTGGAAAGCCAAGTAGAGTAAATATAGATTACGAATTAGATGAACTTGTGTCTTCAATGAGTGATGAGTTTAGTAAACTTGAACTAGTAAAAATAAGACAAGAAATAAATAATAGTGATATTAACTCTGTGTACGAATATTCATTTAATAAACTTGTTTCAAACAATAATTCTCTTTCTATATTTATATTAAAAGTATATAATTTGACATGTTCATATATTTATCTTTTCTATATTTTGTTAGTTATTTTTATTGTTATACTTTTTATAATTAATATGAAACAAAAATTGAGGATATTTGGTATTACATTTAGTATTCTAAGTGTAGTAAGTCTTATATTTATGATTTTTGAAAAACAAGTATTAGAAAAAAAGTTAATGGTATTACTAAATGAAAGCAGTGAGCTAATTAATATTAATATTTTTTATATTTTAACTGCTGTATTTGTAGTCTTATCTATATTGTTATTATTTTTTCAAAATAAAGTTAAAGAATAACAGAAATGTTATTCTTTTTTTGACATTCTTTTTACAATAAAATTTTTTAAACCTATTTACAAAAGCAAACAAAAATAGTATTATAGTGGTAAGAAGTGAAACAAAGTGGTAGAAAGTGGGGTGTTCTTATCATGCTAATGGGTGAATTTCATCATAACTTAGATGAAAAAGGCCGTTTGATTATTCCTTCTAAGTTCAGAAATGAACTAGGTGAAGCTTATGTAATCACTAAGGGACTTGATAAGTGCTTATTCGTATATTCTATTACAGAATGGGATAAGATAGTTTCAAAACTAAACACACTACAATTTACTAAAAAGAATGTTAGAGCTTTTGAAAGATCTTTCATAGGTTCCGCTTCGTTAAATGAATTCGATAAACAAGGTCGAATTAATATTACCTCACCGTTAGTTCATTACGCCAATATAACAAAAGAATGTGTTATTATTGGCGTTGGTGAACGACTAGAAATATGGAGTCTTGAAGACTACAATAAATATATGAAAGAGAATGAAGATGATTTAGCTAATATAGCTGAGGATATCTTTGATATGAATTATGAAGCATAAAAGTGTATTATTAGATGAGGTAATAAAATATTTAAACATTCAGGGAGACGGACTATATGTTGATGCTACTGTAGGATATGCAGGGCATTCAGGCGAAGTATTAAAGAAATTGAATGAAAAGGGGTTTCTTTTCGCCTTTGATCAAGATACAGAAGCCATAAAATATTCAAATGATAAATTATCAGATATAGGTGATAACTTTATTATTATTAAAAGCAACTTTGCTGATATGAAAAAATATATCGATAAAAAAGTTGATGGCATTATGTTTGATCTTGGAGTATCCAGTCCACAATTAGATGAAGCAGAAAGAGGGTTTAGCTTTCATAAAGATGCTCCTCTTGATATGAGAATGGATAAAAGTAATCCACTTAATGCTAAAATTGTTGTGAACGAATATAGCTTTGATAAATTGGTTGATATATTTTACAGATATGGAGAAGAGAAATATGCTAAAAGTATTGCAAAGGCTATTATAGATAATAGACCAATCAATACTACACTAGAGCTTGCTGAAATTATAAAGAATAGTGTACCAATTAGTTATAGAAATAAAAGCCATCCAGCTAGAAAAGTATTTCAAGCAATTAGAATAGAAGTTAATCATGAACTTGATATATTGGAAAATGCTTTAAGGGATGCATTTGATTTACTTAAAGTAGGAGGAAGACTTTCAGTTATAAGTTTTCATTCACTTGAAGATAAAATTGTTGCTCATGTATTTAAAGAATTATGTAGTGATGATGAAAGTGCTAAAAAATTACCAATGGTTCCTGATGAACTAAAAGCAAGGGCTAAAAAAATAGTGAAATTAACACCAAGTGAAGAAGAACTTGATGATAATAATAGAAGTAGAAGTTCTAAATTAAGAGTAATCGAAAGGATAAGATAATGAAGAAGAAAAGGGTTGTAAAATTGGGGTGTGAGAAGTATTTTGCAGTAGGTACAGTATTACTAGTATTAGCATCTGTATTTCTTAACTTTGTATTAAGTGCTAGTCTTCAATCAAGCAACTCAGAACTTCAAAGATTAAAAACTAAAATAGAATCTCAAAAGAAATTAAATCTAGGAATGAAAATGAAAATAGATGAACTTTCTTCCTTAGATAATACAATGGAAGTTGCAGATACCTTTGGATTGGAGTATAATAATAGTAATATTAGAACAGTAAAATAAGAGGTGTAAAATAAATGAATAAAACAAGAATAGTTAGAATAAATAAATATTTCATAATTATTGTTGTTTTTATTTTTGCTTGTTTAATTTTTAAATTGTTATTTGTAGGTACACATCATGTATATGTTAATGGAAATAAACTTAGTTCTTTTGCTAGTGCAAGAGATACTAGAAAGAAAACTATATATGCTAAAAGAGGAACTATTTATTCAAATGATGGAGAAGTTTTAGCAAAAGATGTAAATAGTTATACAGTTATAGCTTATTTAGATCCATCAAGAACAAAAGATCCAGAAAGACCTTATCATGTTGTTGATAAAGAAAGAACTGCTGAATTATTAAGTCCTTTAATTAATATGACTAAGGAAAAGATTCTTAAGCTTTTAAATTCAACTTATGAAAGTTGTAATGAAGATAAAACAGAGTGTGTTAAGAAAGTACCTTATCAAGTAGAACTTGGTCCTGGTGGTAGAGGTATTACAGAACTTTTAAAAGATCAAATTGAAGAATTAGATTTGCCAGGTATAGATTTTTTATCTAGTACTAAGAGATATTATCCAAATGGTGATTTTTTAAGTTATACTCTTGGATATGCTAAAACAAATAGTGAAGGTGCCTATGCTGGTGAAATGGGATTAGAACTTTACTATAATGATGAATTAACTGGTACTAATGGTTATATTGAATATCAATCTGATTTACAAGGATATCAAATAACTAGTACACCAACAGTCGAAAAGAAAAGTATTTCAGGTAATGATATATATTTAACAATTGATACAAATATTCAAATGTTCGCAGAAGAAGCGATGACTAAGATAGAAGAAGGTAATCCAGAATGGGCTACTATTGCTATTATGAATGCTAAGACTGGTGAAATACTTGGTATAGCTTCAACACCAAGTTTTAATAATAATACTCTTGAAATTAAATCTTACTATGATCCATTTTCAGCTAATCTTTATGAACCTGGTAGTGTTATGAAGATATTTAGTTTTATGGCTGCTATGGAAAATGGAATTTATAATGGAGATGAGAAATTTAAGAGTGGATCTTTAAAAGTAGATGATGCAGTTATTAAAGATTGGAATAGAGTTGGTTGGGGAAATATAACTTATGATCAAGGCTTTATGGGTTCTTCAAATGTAGCTGCCTCTAAACTTGCTTTAACTCTTGGTAGAGCTAAACTTAAAGATTTTTATTCTAATCTTGGTTTTGGAACTAAAACTGGTCTTCCTTTTCCAAATGAAAGTGCAGGTACTATAAATTTTAAATACAATACGGAAGTTGCTAGTGCATCTTATGGTCAAGGTATAACAGTAAATGCTATGCAAATATTACAGGCTCTTACAACACTTTCAAATAATGGTAATATGATTAAGCCATATATTATTTCAAAAATAGTCAATAGCGAAACAGGAGAAACAGTACTTGAAAACAGTAGAAGTGAAATAAGAAAAGTATGTAGTGAAGAAACAGTAAATAAATTAATTAAAATAATGAGAGGTGTAGTTGATGGTAGTGCTAAAATGTCAACTGGTACTGGTTATTATATAAAGGGTATAGATTTGGTTGGTAAAACAGGTACCGCCGAAATAGCTTCACCAAATGGTGGATACTTAAGGGGAGATAAAAATACTTTAAAAAGTTTTGCAGCTTTATTCCCAGGAGAAGATCCAGAAATAATTGTATATACAGCTATTTCTAAGACTAAAAAATCTAGTACAATGAAAACTGCTGTTAAAAATCTTGTTAAAAATGTTTCTACATATCTAAATATATATGGTAATAAAGAATCAAGCGAGTCTAAATCATATACAGTAGAATCATTTATTAATAAAGATTCATCAGTATCTTCATTACTTCTTGAAAATAATAATATGGAAGCTGTTATTATCGGAGATGGAGATAAAATAATAAAACAATATCCTGTGAAAGGAACAACACTTAATGTAGGCAATAAAGTATTCTTACTTACTAATGATACTAAATATAATATGCCTAATATAAAAGGTTGGTCTAGAAATGATATTCAAACATTTGCAGATTTAATAAATCTTAAAGTTACTTTTGAAGGAACTGGTTATGCAGAATCATATAACTTTAAAAATAATGAAGAAATAGATTTAACAAAGACATTAGAAATAAAACTTAAAGAAAAGTATAAACTTAACAATAGTTCGACATAATTTTTAATTAATTAGTTATAAAATGTTCTCGTGAGGTGATTTATGAGAACATTTTATTTATTTCAAATTAAAGATGGAGTTCTTAAAAATTATAAGAACAATTATGAAGAATTATATACTTTACTTGAAAGTATACATTATTTAAAAACAGAAGATATTGTACTTGGATTTAATATATTTGATAAGATTGTTACTCCAATGGACAAAGAGAATGTTAATGATTATGTTAAAAAGATGAATTTAAGTAAAGAAAGTTATATTTGTTATAACTATACTCATACTATTAATGACTTTTATTTTGATGAGACTACTAAAATGGTTATTAATAATTCTCATATTAAAATTAAAACTAATAAGAATGTACCATCCTTTTTCTTTAATATTAGGACATTTAATAATATATTTGTATGTGATTTTATTAACCATGACTATTTTCTATTAGAAGATTCTATATGTTCTTGCATAACTGCTTAAAATTATGTTAGAATTAGTTAGAGGAGTGATATTATGTATTTATATATTTTAACTGCTGCAAAGACTTGTACTAATGGGTGTAATAATCTATGGATTGATATTTTATATCTTGTTATTGGTTTAGTAGTAGGAATAATTGCTGGTTTTCTAATTTCTAAAAAATTAGTATCAAAACAATTAAAAGAAAATCCACCTATAAGTGAAGAAATGATTAAAACATTAATGAGAGGTATGGGTAGAAATCCTAGTCAAAAACAAGTTAATCAAATGATGAAACAAATGCAAAGATTTCAATAAGAGGTACTAAAAATAGTATCTTTTTTATTGTATAATTTTAAAAGGATATGAGAGTAAGAAAATGAATAAAAAAGGTTTTACATTAGTTGAATTACTTGCTGTTATTACTTGCTTTACTTGTTATAATAGCTTTACCAAATGTACTTAGTATGTTTAATAAAGCAAAGAAAGATACATTTTTAACTGAAGCAAAAACAATATACAAAGAAGTATCAAAGAAATATATAACTGAAAGTATGAAAGGCAATAAAGTTAGGAGTATATCTAATTCAAATAACAAGTTAGATTTAGAATCAAATGATTTAGTATATAATGTTAAATTAGACTTTAAAGGAAATATAAGAAGTTTTCAAGTAAGTAATGATACATATTGTTTGAGTGGCAAATTTAATAGTTTAGGTGAATTAACAACTGATAAGATAACAGAGGGAGAATGTTATCATATAATTTTGGATCCAGAAAATTTTACTGCTGATTCGTGGGAAACAATTGCTGAAGCTGTGAGAGATGGAAATACTGATAAATATAAAATAGGAGACTATTCATTTTGTCAAGCTAATTGTGCTGTTGGTATTTCACCAGCATTTAGAATAGGATAATTGATTAAGACTTATTTGTGTAAAGTAAGTTTTTTTGTTTTATTTAGAATGTAATATTGTTATATAATTAGAATAGGTGATAGTATGAGAAAAATAATTAAATATGTTGTTATTCCTTTAATAATAATTATATTAGTTTTAGGAACTCTTTTGTATGTTAAATATAATACTAAAGAAGTTAATGTTGTTATTAAGAATTTAAAAGGTGAAAAAATATCTGATAAAATATATGGATATAAATTAAATAATGATTCAGATAAAAATATAATATTTAGTAATCCATATAAAGACTATATTTATTATGCATTAACCGATGGAGATAAAGTTTATTATTATAGATATGATATTTATACATTAGAAAATAAATTATTAAGCGATGACTTTAATTATATGGGATGCAATATTGATGATAAGTTATATTGTTTTGATAATACTAAAACAGATATGCTTGATTTAAATCTTAAATTAATTAAAAGCGATGTTGGAGATAATATAATACCTATTAATAAGAATTATTATTCTATAAAAGGTAATGATTTATATAAAGATAGTGAAGTTATATATAAACTTGATAATACTAAGTATAAGAATTATGAATATTATGATTATCAAGTAATAGGTAATGATATTTATTTATTCTATTTTGAATATGATAATAGTAAATATATTGTATGTAATGTTAAAGATAATAAATGTAGTAGTATTCCATCTAATAGATATACTAAATATACTGATGGTATTTATTTTATTAATGAAAAAGATGTGACATTATATGATTTAGTAAACGATAAAAATATTAAGTATGATTTATCTATTAATAGAAGTGAATACTATACTAATTATTTATATAAAGATAATATATATGTTTATAATGATAATTTAAAAAGGATTGAAATAATCAATTATAAAAATAATAATATTGCTTATATAGATATGGAAAATGCTAGTATGATTAGTTATTATAATAAATATATATATATATATTCTTATTCTGGTAAATATGATTACTATGTTATAGATATTGATTCATATAATCCTGAATATCAAAGTATAGAAGAGTATATAGCTTCTTTTGAAAAGATTTTAAGTGATAAGATAAAGGATATAAAAGATAAATATAATGTTAATATTCATGTTAAAAATGATTTATTAAATTTTCCAGATTTTACTGCGAAAGAATATAATGATACAGTTCATATTATAAGTAGTCTTTCAGAAATAACAAAAGTTTTTGATAAATTATCTAAGGATGTATTTGATTCATTTTATGACACGAATCATAATGGACTTCATATGTATTTAACAAGTACATTAAAACCTAAAAATATTAAGACTCAATATAGTGATCCAGCTGCTTATTCATTAGTTTATAATAATCAATATATTATTGCTTTAAATATTGGAACATTTGCTACTGAAACCAATACTTGTCATGAACTTATGCATAATATAGAAAATAATTTAAATAATAAGGGGGAGTATTTTAGTGACTGGTATAAATTAAATCCTAAAAAACATAGTTATACATATTCTTATAAAAAAACAGATAATAATAAATATACAATAGGTGAAAGTGATATAAATAAAGTATATTTTGTTGATTCTTATGCTAATTCATTTCCTACAGAGGATATGGCTAGAATATTTGAAAATGTATGTAATACTGATAAGAATTCAATTTTGAATACATATCCTAATTTATATAAAAAAGGAGATTATTTAAGAACTATATTATATAAACATTTTCCATCATTAAAAGATAGTACTATATTTAATAGTTTAAAAGAATCATAGAGTGTGTTATATTTATATAGGTGATTTAATGAAAAAAATATTATTGATAATTATATTATTTATTTCATTTATTAAAATAGATGCTTTAGATATTAATAAGATGTATATTGATAGTGAAGTGGATATATCTGGTAATTTACTTGTTAAAGAGATTATTGAAATTGATAAATTAGATGAAGATTTTAATTATAAAATATATTTTAAAGATATGAATCTTACTTTAAATGATAAAAATTATTATGATGGATTTAATATTAGTATTGAGAATATAGGTTATTTGGATGAAAAGTATGATTTAAAAAAAATAAATACTAATGATTTTGATAAATATATTATTGAAACTAATGATATAAATGTTATTAAAAATGATAATAATTATTGTATAAATATTAAAAAAAATAATAAAAAGACTTATATTTATATTGATTATATAGTATTATCTTTATCTGTATTTCATAATGATTCAGCTGAATTTTATTATAAATATTTAAATAATTTAGAATATGATATTAAATATTTAGATATTATATTTAAATTACCTTTTAAATCAGATTTATTTAATGTATATGCTCATTCTTTTATGAAAGCTAATATTAAAAAAGATGTTGATAAATCAATAGTATATATTGGTAAATCTAATTATAAAAAAGGTAATGATTTAGATTTAAGAGTTATTTATGATAAAGACTTATATCAAATAGTATATAACAAAGATAAGAAAACTAATATTGATGCGATAGATATAATAACAAATATAGAAAATGATAGGCTAACTAGTACTAAAACAAATAATATTATTATATATATTGTTCCTGCTATTGTTGTAATTTTAGTTGTAGTTTTGACTATTTTAATTATTAAATATAAAAAGATGTTAAAAAAGTGAAAAAACATCTTTTTTATTTTATAAAAAAATGGTATATTATATATGATAGGAGTGTAGATGATATGAAGAAAAAAGTTTTGCTTCTTTTAACTTTATTGGTTGTGCCAATTATGCTAAAAGCTGAATCTCAGAGTAATTATGAAAATTCAAAAAAATATGTAAATTCATATATAACTTCTTTTACTATGTACGATAGATATATTGAATATGGTAAAGGTGTTCCTTATGAATTTGATGGCCAAAACAAGGTTAAAAGTGGATTTATTAATGGTGCATTAATAAACAAAAAAGAAATTGAATTATCTAAGATTAAAAATAATTCATATTTGTTAACAGGAGCAACTTTCTTTACTATGACAGAAGAAAACAATAAAATTTATAATGTTAATGTAAATAAATTAGATTTAATTGCTAAAACTGAAAATAGTGGTACGAGAGTTACTGAACTTGTTAAACCTACTACAAAAGTAATAGGTGAAGGTACTAGAACTAATCCTTGGGTATTTGTAAGAAAATACAGAGTAGTTTTTAGTGGAAATGGTTCAACAGAAGGAAGAATGGAAGCCATTTCATGTGATTATAATTATAATTGTAATCTTCCTAAAAATTCATTTAAGAGAACTGGTTATACTTTTGCTGGTTGGTCTTTAGAACCAGAAGGAGAAGTAGCTTATGGTGATAATACTAGCCCAAATATTACAGCAGTTCCAAATAATGATGTTGTTATATTATATGCTATATGGAAACCAAATAAATATATAGTAGAATTTAATGGTAATGGTTATACTTCTGGTACTACTGCTTCTGTTAGTTGTACTTATGATGAACCTTGTACATTACCTTCAAATGGATATACTAAAACAGGGTATACATTTAAAGGATGGGCTACTACAAATAATGGTAGTGCTGTTTATCAAAATAATGCTAAAGTTAAAAATTTAACTGCTTTAAATAATGCTGTGGTTACTTTCTATGCTAAATGGGAACCAATAACTTATACAATTAAGTTTGATAAGAATAGTAGTGAAGCTAGTGGTACTGTTTCAAGTATAGTTTGTACTTATGATGCAGCCTGTACATTACCTTCAAATAATTTTACAAGAGTAGGTGCTACATTTAATGGTTGGGCAGTGACTAGTAGTAGTGCTGTTAAATATAATAATAGAGCTTCTGTTAAGAATTTAACTGCAACTCCAAATGGAACATATACTTTATATGCTCATTGGAATGTTAATACTTATAAGATTAGTTATAATTATAATGGTGGTAGTGCTGGTAGCTATAATCCAAGTACTGCTAAGTATGGTGAAGTCATAACTATATCAAATCCAAGCAGATCTTGTTATTCATTTGATGGATGGAGAATTAGTAATTATGATTCTTCTTATGCTAAATATGGTAATAGTTCAAGTTCTGTAACTTCAAGCATTGGTACTTATACATCAGGTAAATATTTTAAGAACTTAACAGCTACTAATAATGCTACTGTAACATTTACAGCAAGTTGGAGTTATAGTTGTAGTTCAAGTAGAGATGATGATTATGATTATAGACCAAGTGGCGGAGGTTCAGGTAGTAGTAACAGAGGTAACTCAGGTAGTAGTGGAAGTAATTGTGATACAAGATGTAAAATGGAGAAAAACTCTAGAGATTGGCATAATGCTGATGAAAACACAAGAAAACAACTTGAAAATGATAACAAAAATCTTATGAAAGAATTACCAGAGTGTTGTGGCGGTAGCTGTTGTGATCGTAAAAATGATGGAACTATTAAAGATTCTAATGGTAAATGTATTTATACAGGAGTAGGAAAGACATGTTCATAATTAAGGAGGAAAGTATGAAAAAAGTATTATTAATTACAATAATGTGTGTATTTATGGTAGTTGGTTGTAATAAAACTGAAAATGTTGGAAAGAAACCAATACCTACAACAGATGTTGGAAAGGTTGTTGATATTTTTGCAACAAATATTACAGCTCCAAGTTTTTCTGTTGGAACTATTGGACTATATGATGGCGGATTCAATAATGAAAGCTTAAAAAATGTTAAAATTTATGATATTAAAGCTGTAGTGAATGATGGATATGAAGAAGAAACTCATTCTTATAAAGGATATAAAGTTAAAGAAATTTTAAGTGCATTAGAGATAGATTCTTATGAAAAACTTGAATTTTCTAGTAATGGTGGTTTAAATGTTACATTCTATTCAAATGAAGTAGATGATAATATGTTCTTATTCTTTGAAAGAGATGGAATTAGATTAGAAAATGCTCCAATTAATTTATTGGTTCCAACTCAACCTGCTAGATATAGTATTCAAAATGTTCAAACTTTAACAATTTCTTAAATTAAATGTTAATGAGCTCCTAGTGAGCTCATTTTAAATTGATAAAATTGTAAGTAATGTGATATACTTAAGTATATGGAGATGTTGAATGAAATATATATTATATAAAGTTATAAGAACACTTGGTTATCCAATATTTTTATTATTATATAGACCACAATTTGTCGGTAGAGAAAATATACCAAATGAGGGTGGTGTTATTCTTGCTGGAAATCATACTAATAATTTGGATGCAGCTATTATGTTAGCTGGTCCTAAGAGAGTAGTGCATATGCTTGCTAAAAAAGAATTATTTAAAAGTAAAATAAGTAATAGATTTTTTAGAAGTATGGGTTGTATTCCAGTTGATAGAAGTATACATGATGAAAATGCTAAAGGTGAAGCTGTTAGTGTGCTTGAAAATGGTGAAGTGATTGGTATATTTCCAGAAGGTACAGTCAATAGAACTGATAAAATTATATTACCTTTTAAATATGGAGCTGTATCATTTGCTAAAAAGACTAATTCTTATATAGTTCCATTTACTATAACAGGTAAATATAAATTATTTAGAAAAAGTATAAAAATTACTTATGAGAAACCATATAAAGTTAATGGTGATTTAGAAATAGAAAATGAAAAACTTATGAATATTATTTCGAATATGCTTCAAAAGGAGAAAAATAGTGAAAAAAGAAAATAATGATTATCCATGGTTTAAGTATTATAAAGATATGAAGAGTCATATTGAATATCCTGATTCTTCTATGTATTCTTTGGTAAGAAAGTGTGCGATAAAGTATCCATCTAATATTGCATATTCTTATTTTGGAAATAAAGTTACTTATAAAAGTTTGATTTCTAAAATAGATGAAGCATCAAGAGCTTTTTTAAGACTTGGTGTTAATAAAAAAGATGTTGTGTCTATTATTATGCCAAATACACCAGAAGCTATAATATGTTTTTATGCACTTAATAGAATAGGTGCGGTGTGTAATATGATTCATCCACTTTCAAGTGAAGAAGAATTTAAATATGATATTAAATTAGCTAATACTAAATATGTTATTGTTGCTGATATTGCTTATCAAAAATTATTCAATATTAAGAGTGAACTTAATATTGAAAAGATAATATATTTACCTATATCAGAAAGTATGGATTCGATTACTAAAATTGGTTATAAACTTACTACTGGTAGAAGTGCTTTGAAACCTAGTGGTGAAGATACAATTACTTATTCTAAGTTTCTTAGTAAGGCTAAATATTATAAAGAAGTTATTAAAGACGAAGGAAAGGGAGAAGATATTGCAGTTATTCTTCATAGTGGTGGTACAACTGGTAAACCAAAAGGTATTGTACTTACAAATATGAATTTTAACTCACTTGTTTTAAGTGAACTTGAAATCAATAAATGTTTGGGGGACGGAATTAGTATTCTTGCTATTATGCCTATATTTCATGGTTTTGGTCTTGGATGTACTTTTCATGCGACTATGGTTTCAGGAGGACATGCTATAATATTACCATCTGTTAATCCTAAGAAATTTGATGAAACACTTCTTAAATATAAGCCTAATATTTTAGCTTGTGTGCCAAGTGTTTTAGAGGGTCTTACTAAAAGTAAAAAGTTGAAGGAAGCTGATTTATCATTTATTAAATGTATAATATGTGGAGGGGATGCTCTTAGTGGTGAACTTAATAATAAGATAGATAAATTTTTATATGATCACGGAAGTGATACTCGTGTTAGAACAGCTTATGGAATGACTGAGTGTACTGCTGGTGTTACTATGATGCCACTTGAAGAAACAAGAGAAGATAGTATTGGTATTCCTTGTCCTGATTCATATATTAAAATATGTGAAGTTGGAACTACAAAAGAATGTATAACTGGTGAAGTAGGTGAAATATGTATAAATGGACCTACTGTTATGAAAGAATATATTAATGATAAAGATGAAACTTCACTAGTATTAAAAACACATAAAGATGGAAAAGTATGGTTACATAGTGGAGATCTTGGATTCGTTGATAGTGATGGTTTTGTATATTTTAAATCAAGAGCTAAAAGAATGATTGTTTCTAGTGGTTATAATATTTATCCAGGGCAAATAGAACAAATAATACTTAAACATCCTTATGTTGAAGCTTGTTCAGTAGTAGGAGTACCTCATCCATATAAAAAAGAAGTGGTTAAAGCATATATCGTTCTTAAAGATGAATTTGTATTAAATAGTGAGATTAAAAAGAGTATAAAAGAATATTGTGAAAAAAATATAGCAAAGTATGCATTACCTTATGCTTATGGTTATAGAAAAGAACTTCCTAAAACAAAGTTAGGTAAAGTAGCATATAAAGAACTTATAAATGGAGAAAATGATGATGAAGAAGAGTGATTCACAAAAAGAATTTGGTTATAAATTAATGAGACCATTTGTTACGATAAAATTTAAAAATAAATATCATCCAGTTGTATTTGGTAAAAAAAATATACCAGAAAGTGGTGGTATAGTTGTATGTGGTAATCATAGACATGTTGATGATCAATATAATTTTATGATTGCTACTAAGAGGGTAATTCATATGCTTGCAAAAGATGAGTATTTCAAAGGCAAAAAAGAGTGGTTTTATAGAGCTGCTGGTTGTATTCCAGTAGATAGAACTATACATGATGAGAATGCTAAAAGTGAAGCAAGAGAAATACTTAATAATAAAGGAGCAATCGGTCTTTTTCCAGAGGGTACTAGAAATGAAGTAACTTCAAAGGAAGAAGAAATACAAAAAATTTCAAAGATACTTAATATAAGTACGGAAGAAGTATTATCAAAATTAAAAAATAAATGTACTAGAACTACACAAGTTAATTTACTTATAGAACTTTCTAAAGATCATAAGATTACAAAAGATGAATTAAAAGAATATATATTAGATGCTGATAATGCTTTACTTAAACTTTATAAAAAGAAAATAATAACTAAAGAAGATTATAAGGAATCTTTATTATTACCATTTAAATTTGGAGCAGTAAGTTTAGCTAAAAAGACTAATTCATTAATTATTCCTTTTGCAACAGTTGGAGATTATAATGGAGAAAAGGAACAATTGATAACTAGAATTGGTGAACCAATTGATATTTCTTCTATGGAATTAGAAGATGCTAATAAATTACTTAGGGAAAAAATAATAGATTTAATGCAAAAAATCTAATATTATTATATAATATATATATGAGTGAGGTGTAAACCATGAAATTTATTTTAACTGCTGGTGGAACTGGAGGACATATTTATCCAGCTTTATCAGTTTTAGATGAAATAAAAAAAGATAAAAGTAATGAGTATTTATACATTGGAACTAAAGATAGAATGGAAAATGATTTAATTCCAAGTATGGGTATTCCATATGAGGGAATTGAAATATATGGTTTTTCTAAAACTAATATAATTAGAGATATCAAGAATATTAAATGTATTTGTTCTTCATATAAGAAATGTTTAAAGATAATGGATGAATTTAAACCTGATGCTGTAATTGCATTTGGTGGTTATGTAACATTACCAGTGTGTTTAGCGGCTAAAAAAAGAGGTGTGGGTGTATTTCTACATGAACAAAATATGTTACCAGGAAAAACTAACATATTCTTATCTTCTAAAGTTGATGCAGTATTTGTTTCATTTAAAGATGGTACTAGAAAATTAAAATGTAAAAATATTATTTATACAGGTAATCCAGTTAGTCAAAGAGCAATCGAAACTAAAAAATATAATAAAACTGATTTAGGTTTTTCAAAAGATAAGAAATTAATTATTATAGTTATGGGATCTCTTGGAAGTACATCTGTTAATGAAAGATTACTTGACTTTTTAAGAAGTTATGAAAGAGATGATACTGAAATATTATTTATTACTGGTAAAAAGAGTTATGCAGATTTAAATAATAATTTAATAGTTCCTAAAAGTACTAAGATAGTTCCATTCTTTGATAATCTTCCAAGTTTAATGAAGAGTGCAGACTTAATAATATCAAGAGCTGGTGCTTCTACAATAGCTGAGATAATGGCTACTAAAACACCATCAATATTAATACCAAGTCCATATGTAGCAAATAATCATCAATATTATAATGCTCTTGATTTAGTTAATAAAAAAATTAGTATTTTAATTGAAGAAAAAGATCTAGATAAAAATACTCTTATTAAAGCTATTGATGAAATATTTGATGAAAGTACTTTAAAAGAAATAAAAGATAATTTAAAAGAAATAAAAGATATGTCATCAAGTACTATTATAGTAAATAATATAAAAGAAATATTAAAGGAAAAGAATGCAGAAAAAGGTAAAAAGAAAATTTAATTTTAGAAAGTTTTTATTCTTTATAATTTTCTTATTCTTATTATATATGGGAATATCATATTTGATATCTGTTAAAACAAAAAATATAGTTATTTTAAATAATAATTATTATAGTGATGATGATATTATTTATACTGCTGGTATAGAAGATTATCCAAAGTTTATTTTATTAAATAAAAATAAAATAAAAGATAAATTATTAAAACTTGATTTAATAGAAGATGTAACTATTAATAAAAGATTTGGTTTTATTCTTGAAATAACTGTCAAGGAAAAAAAGATACTTTATTATATAAGAAGTACTAATTTATATAAAGCATCTGATAATAAAAGTTATGAACTTAATAATATGATAGGTATTCCAACTCTTATTAATTATATTCCAGAAAATATAGAAAAGAATTTCGTTAATAAACTTAGTAATGTTGATAGTGAGATATTAAGTATGATAAGTGAAATAGAGTATAGTAAGACAACATATGATGATAAAAGATTTTTACTTTATATGAATGATGGTAATATGGTATATATAACTGTTTCTAAAGCAGAACTTTTAAATAAATATGTTGAAATAATAAAAAAGGTTGATAATAAAAAGGGTATATTATATTTAGATAGTGGAAACTATTTTGAGATTAAAGAGAAGTGATGTATTAAATCATTTCTTTTTTAATATAATTTAATATGGCAAAGATAGATAATTTTAAAAAATTTGTTTCTAATCATCCTGAATTTGTTGACTATGTTAGAAATAATAAAGTAACATGGCAATCTTTTTATGAACTTTATGATATTTATGGTGAAGATATGAGTGTATGGAATAAATATATTAAAGATGATATAAAGGATAGTATAAATATAAAAGGTATACTAAATACTCTTAAAACTATTAATTTAGATTCATTAGAAGAAAATATAGGGTCACTTCAAAAAGCAGTTTCACTTGTTGAAGAACTTACAAGAGATACTAAAAAAGATGAAAAAGAAGTAGAAGCTAAGGAAGAGAAAATAGATACCTTTTTTGGAGATGATAAATAATGTTTTATGAAGTAAAAGATAAATTAGATAAAGATCCTAGATTTAAAAGATATTTAAGAGAAAATTCTAATTGGTATAAACAACTTAATAGAGATCCAAATTCTTATAATGAATTTGTAAAAGAAATGAAAGTAAAGTATAAATTAAGAACAATAGATAAAATAGATAATTTTGTAGATACAGTAGATCTTGTTACTAAAATAATAAATATTTCTAATGAATAAAGTGTACATTTTATGTTAAAGCAATTGACTTATGAAAATCGTTAATTTATAATAAATACTGTAAAGATAATATAGAAAGGATTGTGATGTTTATTATGAATAAGAAAGGTTTTACATTAGTTGAGTTATTAGCAGTTATTGCTATTTTAGCTATCTTAGTTATTATTGCTTTACCAAATGTACTTAGTATGTTTAATCAAGCAAAAGAAGATACATTTACTACTGAAACAAAAGAAATGGTTAAAATTGCTCAACAACAATATTTAGCTACTTTTGGTAAGTGGACTTATTATGCTGTTGAAGGTTCTAAGAATGCTAATGATGATGCTATCGCAGTTAAAAATTGTACATCAAGTGATGGTCCAGAATATGGAGTTGATGATGATGGAAATCCTACAACTGAAGTTGTAAAGTATTGTAAAATTAACAAAGAAGCAGGAAACTTAAAGAGTTTTATTGTTACATTTAATAAAGCTGATGGACAAGTTGCAACTGTATTTGCTGATGATGGTACTTATGCTTATCATTTACCTTATACAGAAAAAGATGCATCTGGTAAAGATGTAACTGTTAGTGTATACGATGCTACTAAAGTTAAAAATAACGGTAAGAATTAATTTATAATAAATGAGTCCTACGGGCTTTTTTATTTGTCTTTATAAAACTTATTGACTTATAATTTCTAATAATTTATAATTAATTTATAAGGATAGAAGATAAACATTCTATTCAAATATTAAGAAAGGATTGTGAGATTTATTATGAATAAGAAAGGTTTTACATTAGTTGAACTTTTAGCAGTTATTGCTATCTTAGCTATCTTAGTTATTATTGCTTTACCAAATGTACTTAGTATGTTTAATCAAGCAAAAGAAGATACATTTGCTACTGAAACAAAAGAAATGGTTAAAATTGCTCAACAACAATATTTAGCTACTTTTGGTAAGTTTACTAAATTCTCAATTGCTAGTACTACAGAATGTTCTTCTAGTTCAACTTTAGATGCTGATACTACAACTTGTAAAATTAACAAAGAAGCTGGAAACTTAACTTCATTTAGTATTGTGTTTAAAAAAGCTGATGGACAAGTAGATACAATAAACTCTACTGATGGTACTTATACTTACACATTTAATAGTACTACAGATGGCGACTACGATGCTACTAAAGTAAAAGCTCAATAAAACTAATTAATATAAAAATGCCATTTTAAATGGCTTTTTTAATTGTCTGATATTTTCTTATATTGACATAAATTTATTAATAATTTATAATTATCTTATAAGGTAGATATGTATATCTTATCAAAATATTAAGAAAGGATTGTGAGATTTGTTATGAACAAAAAAGGTTTTACATTAGTTGAACTTTTAGCAGTTATTGCTATTTTAGCTATCTTAGTTATTATAGCTTTACCAAATGTACTTAGTATGTTTAATCAAGCAAAAGAAGATACATTTGCTACTGAAACAAAGGAAATGGTTAAAATTGCTCAACAACAATATTTAGCTAACTTTGGTAAATATACTAAATATGCTGTTGCTAATGAAGGTAAAGATGCTGCTGGTACTGCTTTAACTATCGTTGATTGTGCTGAGAATACTCCAACAGCTTCTCAATATTGCAAAATCAATAAAGAAGCAGGAAATTTAACAAGTTTTGTTATTGAATTTAATAAAGCCGATGGACAAGTAGCTAAAGTATTAACTACAGATGGAACTTATTCTTTCCACTTCCCATATAAGGATGATGCAGGTAATGAAGTAAAAGTTTACGATGCTACTAAAGTTAAAGACAATGGCATAGCTGATAAGTAGTAAACAATAAATAAAGCCTTAGGGCTTTTTTATTTTGATAAAATATTTTATAATGATTATGGTGATTGTAATGAATTTAATAATAGGAAGTCATGTTAGTTTTAATAGTAAGAAACAATTATTAGGTAGTGTTATGGAAGCGGTTAGTTATAATGCTAATACATTTATGATATATACAGGTGGAGCTCAAAGTACTGCTAGAAGTAGTATTAATGATGAATTTACTTATGAAGCATTTAAAGTTATGCTTGAAAATAATATTAATCCTAAAAATGTAATTGTTCATGCTCCATATATTGTTAATTTAGCTAATAGAAGTGATGAGAGAAAATATGATTTTTATATAGATTTTATGGCTAATGAATTAAATAGAGTAAAAGAATTAGGACTTGATAAGATAGTTCTTCATCCTGGTAGTGCGACAACTTGTTCAAGAGAAGAAGCTATTTTAAATATCGCAAATGGTATAAATAAAATATATGAAAAGACAAGTGATGTTATGATTCTTTTAGAATATATGTCTGGTAAAGGTAATGAAGTAGGCACATCTATTTTAGAACTTAAAAATATTATTGATAATATAGATGATAAAGATAGAATAGGTGTATGTTTAGATACTTGTCATATGAATGATTCTGGTATTGATATTTCTAAGTTTAATGAGTTTTTGGATGAATTTGATTCAATGATTGGAATTGATAAAATAAAGTGTGTTCATGTTAATGATAGTATGAATACAATTGGTAGTCATAAAGATAGACATGCTAATATTGGATATGGAACAATTGGTTTTGATAATTTAATTAATGTTATTTATAATGAAAGATTAAATGGTATTCCATTTATTTTAGAAACACCTTATATAAATAGAAATAGTAATGATGCTTATCCTCCATATAAAATGGAAATAGATAGTATTAAAAATAAAAAGTTTGTTGATTTTATTCAATAAACTTTTTATATTGATTGTATTTTTCTATTATAGTTCTATATAAATCTTGATTTAGATTTAATTTATATTTAGAAATGTAACTCATAAAGTTTGTTTCAAGTATTTCTTCATAGTCGTTTTTGATAGATTTATAAATTATATCTATTTCTTCTGTTGAAGCTGGTATGCATTCTTTACTTAAATAATTTATAATATCTTCTTTTGTTAATTTATTGATATAATTTTTTATTAATTCTTTTTTCAAATAAAAACCTCCTACTAATAGTTTATTAGTAAGAGATTTATTTATTCATTAAGTTTTGAAATTGCATTTATTAATGCTATTTTTCCATAGTCATAAGTAAGTGCACCTTGTTGATAAATAACAAATGGATCTCTTAGTGGTCCATCACAAGATATTTCTATTGAACTACCTTGTATAAATGATGAAGAAGCCATTATTATTTCATCTGTATATCCTGGCATTGGAGAAGGGATAGGGTCAACATTAGCATCTATTGCTCCACTATGTTGTATTCCTTCTGAATATTTTATCATTTCATTTTTGTTGTTAAAGTATATTAATTCTACTATATCAGCTCTTGGTTCATTATATTTTGGACTTACTTTGTAGTTTAAAGTTTCTAATACTTTGCTTGTTAATATTGCTGTTTTTAATGCTGATGATACTACTGATGGAGCAAAGTAAAGTCCTTGTAAAAATTCACGATTTGCATTACCACTTGGTCCAACTTCTTTTGCTTCTCCTGGTACATTTAATCTTTCTGCACATAATTCTATAAGTTCTTTCTTACCAGCAATATATCCGCCATTACGAGCAATACCACCACCTAAATTTTTTATTAGGCTTCCTGCGATTAGATCTGCATTAGGGTTTTCATTTTCTACAAATTCACAATAACAATTATCTACAAATATAATGATATTTGAATTTATATCTTTAATGAATTTTATTACTTTATTTACTTTATCTATTGTTAATGAATCTCTAAGTGAATAGCCTCTGCTTCTTTGAATATGTATTACTTTTATATTGTTTTTTAATTCTTCTTTTAATTTATCATAATCAAAATCATTATTTTTTAAATCTATTTCTTTATATTTGATATTGTAACTCATAAGTGAACTGTTATTTGGCTTTATTCCAATTACTTCGTGTAAAGTATCATAAGGTGTACCTGTTATTGTTAAAAGTGTGTCATTTGGTCTTAAAATAGCAAATAAGGCAGTGCTTATAGCATGACTTCCAGATATTATTTGTGTTCTTACAAGAGCATCTTCTGTATTTAGTATTTCTGCGAATATATTTTCTATTTTATCTCTTCCAATATCATTATATCCATAACCAGTTGTTCCATTTAAATCACTTTCACTTATATTATTTTTATGAAATGCATCTAATACTTTTTTACTATTATTAAATGTATTTATATCTATTTTATTAAATATATCTGATAGTTTTTTTTCTTCTTCATTAACTAGTTTTATATATTTATCATTAAGTTTTAACATTTTTTACCTCCATCTATTCTTATAACTGAATCATTTATATAACTAGCTTCATCACTAGCAATAAAATAAATAAGATTAGCTATTTCAGATGGATCAGCAAATCTTTTAAGTAATATTTTATCTTCTTCTTGTTTTTTATATTCTTCATTTAGATTTTGATTCATTGGTGTATTTATCCATCCAGGACAAATTGTATTAACTCTTATGTTAGGACTATAATAATTAGCTAAATTATGAGATAAGTTTATTATTCCCGCTTTTGAAGCATCATAATCAAGACTATATTCATAATATGTATCTATTCCATTAGTTGAACTAATATTTATTATGTTTCCTTTTTCTTGTTTTAACATAATATCTCCGAATGCTTTTGATACTAAGAATGTACCAACTAAATTAACTTCTAATGTAGTCATGAAGTTTTCTTTGGATTTATCATCGAATATTGTATCTATTGCTATACCAGCATTATTTACTAAAACATCTAATTTACCAAATGTATTTAGTATTTCATTTTTTAAATTTTCTATATCATTTTCTTTACTAATATCACATTTTACTGTTAATGCGGTTATATTATATTTTTTGGTTACTTCTTTTTGTAATTCTAATGCTTCTTTTTTATGTGTATTGTATGTAATAATTACATCATAATTATTACTAGCAAATTTTCTAATAATGTATGAACCAAGTCCTATACTAGAACCAGTTACTAGAACACACTTTCTATTCATATTTTCCTCCGTTTTTTCTTATATATTTTATCATATTTGATGATTTTCCTCAATAAAAACTTAAAATGTCTTGTCATTATTTGTTTTATTTGTTATAATCTCTATGTAAAAAAAAGGAGGAAACCTATAATGGCAAAGAAAGAAAACAGAGAAGGTATTGCATTACAATGTACAGTATGTAAAGAAATTAATTATTTAACAAGTAAAAATAAAAAGAATACTGAAGGAAAACTTGAAGTTAAGAAATTCTGTTCAAGATGTAATAAAACAACAGCTCACAAAGAAAAGAAAGCGTAGGTATTTAATATATGTTTAATGTAAATGATATTAAGAATGGTATGACTATTAAATATGAGGGAGTTATTTATCAAGTAGTTGAATTCCAACATGTTAAACCAGGAAAGGGTAGTGCTTTTGTTAAAACTAAACTTAAAAATTTAAGAGCTGGTACTACACAAGAAATTACTTTTAATGCTGGTATAAAGATGGAAAAAGCTGATGTAAGAAAAAATCAACTTTCATATTTATATAATGCTGGTGATAAGTATGTATTTATGGATAATAATACTTATGATCAAATTGAGCTTGATTCTTCACTTATCGGTGACAATGCTAAATTCTTAAAAGAAGGAATTAATGTTGAATCAATGAGTATTGAAGGAGAAGTTGTAGGAATTAGTTTACCAGAGAAAGTTGCTTATAAGGTAATTAGTGCTCCTGATGCAGTTAAAGGAAATACTACTAGTGGTGCACAAAAAGATATTACTATTGAAACTGGATATACTCTAAAAGCTCCATTATTTATTAGTGAAGGAGAAGAAGTAGTTATTACTACAAGAGATGGTAAATATTTTGGTAGAGCATAAGACTAACTAATAGTTAGTTTTTTTCTTTTGAAAAAATATTGTTTGACAAAGTATAAAAAATAATATATACTTTTGTTATTAAATGTTGATGAAATAATTAGTATTTATAAAAACAATTAATAGAGAGTTAGTGTTTGGTGGAAACTAATAAATTTTTATAAAGAAGTTACGAATTTTTGAGTTTAATGGTGATGCTTTATAATCATAAGAGAAATAGTTTAACTATAAAATAAGGTGGTACCACGGCAATAGTCGTCCTTTGTGTATCATCTTTTTATTTTGGAGGTAAAGATGAGAAAATTTGAGAAAATCAGTTTTGAACAATTTAAGAAAGATATTAGTGATGATGAAAAACTATATGAAAGTTATAGTCTTCCAAAAAGGAGTACTAAGAATAGTGCTGGTTATGATATTGCTAGTTTAGAAGAATATACTTTAAAACCAGGAAAAGCTCATATATTTGTTACTGGATTAAAGGTAACTATGAATAGTGATGAAGTTCTATATTTATATGGAAGAAGTTCTTTTGGATATAAATATAATATTACACTTGCTAATAGTGTTGGTGTTATTGATAGTGATTTTTATAATAATATTGATAATGAAGGACATTTTAAAGTTAAACTTATTAATCATGGTGAAAAGGAAGTAAAAATTAATATTGGAGATAGAATAGCACAAGGTGTGTTTATGAAATATTTAATAGTAGATAATGAAGAAGAAATAATAAAAGAGAGAAAAGGTGGACTTGGTTCTACTGATAAGGAGGAGAAATAATATGACATTTTTTGAAGAATTAGAATGGAGAGGTGTAGTTAAAGATATAAGTAGTCCTGATTTAAAGGATAAATTAAATAATGAAAAGTTAACATTTTATTTAGGAACAGATCCAACTGCAGATTCACTTCATATTGGACATTATGCATCTTTTGTAACAGCTAAAAGATTAGCACTTCATGGTCATCATCCAATTATATTAGTAGGTGGAGCTACTGGATTAATTGGAGATCCAAGACCAACAGCTGAAAGAGAAATAATTTCAAAAGAAACAGTTGCTAAAAATATTGAAGGTTTAAAGAAACAAGTTATTAAGCTATTAGATGGTAAAGCAGAAGTAGTAAATAACTACGATTGGACTAAAGATGTTACTTTCTTAGATTTTTTAAGGGATATTGGTAAATATATTAATGTTAACTATATGCTTAATAAAGATATTATAAGTAGAAGACTTGATAGTGGTATTACTTATGCTGAATTTTCTTATACATTACTTCAAGGGTTTGATTACTTACATTTATTTAATGAAAAGAATTGTACTCTTCAAGCAGCTGGTAGTGATCAATGGGGTAATATTACAACTGGTATAGAACTTATAAGAAAGATTGAAGGTAAAGAAGCTTATGGATTTACAATGCCTTTAATACTTGATAGTACTGGTAAAAAGTTTGGTAAGAGTGAGGGAAATGCATTATGGCTTGATAAAGAAAAAACTAGTCCATATAAGATTTACCAATACTTAATTAATTCTGATGATTCTAAGGTTATTGAATACTTAAAAGTATTTACTTTCTTAACTAAAGAAGAAATAGATGCATTAGAAGAAAAAGTTAAAACTGAACCAGAAAAGAGAGAAGCTCAAAAAGCACTTGCTTATGAAGTTGTTAAAGATTTACATGGTAGGGAAGAAGCAGATAAAGCAAGAAAGACAAGTGAAGAAATATTTACTAAAGGTTATGCTAGCGAAGAAATGCCAAGTGCTGAAATTACATACATTGATAATATGAATTTAATGGATATCTTAGTTGCAGCTGGAATAGCTACATCAAAGAGTGAAGCAAGAAGATTAATTGTTGGCAATGGTATAAGTGTTAATAATACAAAAGAAATAAATCCAGAAAGAATATTTACTAAAGATGAAATAAAAGATTTAATTATTGGTAAAGGTAAAAAGATTCATGTTAAAGTTAACTTAGTAAAATAAGTTAACTTTTTCTTTAAAAGAAATGGTTTATGTTATATAATAATTAATAGTAAGGATGTGATTATTGTGATGAAATATTCAAAAGATAGAGAATGGTATATTAATTTAATTATATGTTTATTTGCTTTTTTGAGTCTTGAGATATTTCCATTTATAATAAGTTCTACTTTTAGAAATATTATTAAAAATGCTAGTTTACTTAATATAATTAATGGTGTTTGTATGATAGCTTTTTTAATATTCTTATATTATAAAGATTTAAAGAAGGAATTTAAGACATTTAAAAAGAGTTTTAAGAGTTCTTTAAAAACTGGTTTTAAATATTATATTATGGGTATAGGAGCTATGATTTTATCTTCTATATTTATATCTAATTTTACTGGCGGTGGAACTTCTTCGAATGAAAGTAATGTAAGAGAATTATTAGTAGCATATCCATTCTTAATGCTTATTAATATTTCTATAATAGCACCTATAAGTGAAGAAATTATATTTAGAAAAAGTATACATACAATTATTAAAAATAAATGGGTAAGAGCTACTATCTCTGGCTTATTATTTGGAGGAGCTCATTTGCTTACAGGAGATGCAATTAGACTTGTTGATTTATTATACTTATTACCTTATGGATCACTTGGATTTGTATTTAGCTTAATGGACACTGATACTAAATCAACAATGACATCAATGAGTTTCCATGCAATACATAATACCGCTACTGGAGTTTTACTACTTTTGGTTTATAGTTTAGGAGTAGCTATTTAATGGAAAAAGAAGATAAGAAAGAAAAAAAAGAGGAAAAAGAAGTAAAGAAAAAGAAACATATATTTTTAAAATTGTTTATGTTTATTATTTTGCTTGCCTGTTCTTTATATTTTTATGCTAAATACTTAGGTGTAAAAGGACTAGTAGTAAAGGAATATAGAATTAATAGCGAAATATTAAGTGATAATTTTGATGGTATTAAAATAGTACATTTTTCTGATTTACTTTATAAATCGACAGTTGATTTAAATGATTTAAAAAATATAGTTAATAATATTAATAGATTAAAACCAGATATTATTGTATATACTGGGGATCTTGTTAGTGATAGTAAGATAAGTAATGATGATAAAGAAAATATTATTGAATATTTAAGTAATTTAAATGCTAATATAGGTAAATATATTGTTATGGGAGAAAATGATTACTCTTATAGTGAATATGAATATGTTATATCTAAAAGTGGCTTTACATTACTTAATAATAGTTATGAAGAAATATATTATAAAACCAATGAACCTATTTATATAGTTGGTCTTCCTAGTTCAACAAAAGAACAAGTTAAATTAGAAGATGCATTTAAATTTTATAATGAAGAAGATAGAAAATATATTATTTGTTTAGTACATGATGGTAAAACTATTAAATATATAGATGAAAGTAGTTATGAGGTTGATTTAATACTTGGAGGACACTCTTTAAATGGTAGTATTGATGTTCCATATTATGGGGCTCTTATTCTTGATGAACTTTCTGATAAATATTATAGTGAACATTACGAAAGAGGTATTACTAATATTTATATATCTTCTGGACTTGGTACTAGAAAATATAAATATAGATTTAATAATAAGCCATCTATTAATTTATATCGTTTAAAAGCACAGAAATAACTGTGTTTTTTTCATATAATAGAGTGAGGTGAATTATGTATAATAGTGTAAAATATTCTAAGGATAGATTCGGTTTTGCAGCTCCTTTTTTACTTGGAGCTTTAACAGGTGGAGTAGCAGTTGGCATAACTAATCCTTATAGGCCTAGACCAGTTTATTATAGTAGTCCTTATCCATATCAATATTATCCTTATTATTGATTTATAGTATAATATGCTTGTTTTATGGGGCTTTTGTTGTATTAAGTCTGGATGTGATTATAGTGCAAAAGATTTTGATGCTTTAAGAAGAGCAAATAAAAATCAAAGTAATAATCTTATTTTAAGAAAAAATAGTAATTCTATTTAACTGGAATTACTATTTTTACTTCTGTCCATTCATTTAATTTAGATGTATATTTTATACTTCCATTATGTAGTTCAATTATTTCTTTTGATAAACATAATCCAAGACCAGTACCAAATGATTTTTTTGAATAAAATGGTGTAAAAAGATTATTAATTGTATCTTTATCCATACCGTGACCATTATCTCTTATTATAGTTATTAATTTATTATTTATAATATAACTTTTAATATTAATCTTTCCATTTTGATCAAGAGCTTCTGTTGAATTTTTAAGTATATTTATTAATACTTGTTTTAATCTATTATAATCAGCTGATATTAATAATTCTTTTTCAGATTCAATATTTAATGTAATGTTTTTATCATTGAAGAAGGGCAGTATTGTATCTTTTGCTTCCATAAGTAGATCATAATAGTTCATATAATTTTTAATAATATTTAAATGATTAATTGATGAAAAATCTTTTAACACATTAAGTGCATTTTCAACTTCTATATCTAATATATTTTTATATCTTAAACATTTTTCACTATCATTAGGATCAAATATACTTAAATATCCTTTTATAACAGCGAGTGGATTTTTTATTTCATGTGTAACTTTAAATATACTTGTTTTAATTATCTTATTGTTTTCTATATCTTCTAATGTAAAATATAATTTCATTCTTTTTTTAAGTAATTCTATCATAATAGTACATATATAAATACTAATTATAAATAATAAATTATAAGTATTAAATATAATCATATATATTAAATTAATTATTATAAAAACATTTATAAATAGTTTTTTATTTTTGATAATGAAATACAATATAAATAATATAATATGATATATAATTACGAATAAAATATTAATATTAAATAGTTTTATAACTAAAATATTTATTAATGATAAAAATATACTTATTTTATATTTATCATATATAAAACATAATAGGATAGGTATAGTAAGATAATATATATACTTAATATTATTTATTCTTATAAATATATATAAAGAGGAAAAATATATTAATAAGATAGTTAATTCTAATATAAGATTATTATGAAGTTTATTTATTTCACTTTTTAAATAAAAAAATATTATAAATATCATAATGGGTATTATTATTACAGTATTAAATATATAATTTATTTCTAGATTATTCATATTTTCACCATTTATATATTATCATAAGTAATTTGTCGAATTTTGTCGAATTATGTAAAAAAAATAAGAAAATTTAATTTTCTTATTTTAGATCAGTCATATATTTTTTTATTTGTTTTGAGTTTGGACCTAATATTATTTTAAGTTCATTATCAATTTCAACTATACCTTTAGCACCTAGTTTTTGTATTCCTTCTTTGTTAACTATGCTTGTATCTTTAAGTGTAACTTTTAGTCTAGATAAATTAATTTCTGAATCAATAATATTTTCTTTACCACCTAGATATTGTATCAATTTATTAATTTCAATATGAAAATCCTTTCTTTTCATTTTGATAACTATAAGTGATACGATTAAACATACAAGAATTATAATAACATATTGTAAGTAATTTCCCATTATTTTCCTCCTTTATAGTCATTTATATAATTACTAATTTTAATCTTAAAATCTTTTATAGCATCTTTATTCCAGTAAACTGTTGGATTTACATTTGAATAAGATATAGCTGTTTCATTGTCTGTATGAATTATTTTACCATCTTTTATAAATATTAAATAGGGAACAGATATGTATAAATTACCTTCATCATTTATAGGTAAATTAGTTTCTAATAAATTGATTAGTTTTTTATATTTAACATTATTGCTTTGTCTATCTTTCTTAATATCATAATATAATATTTCTTTTATATCATTTTCCATAGCTGTTTCATTTAAATATTTAGCATAGTAATTTGACCATATGTTTTCTTTAAAACCTATAAATATTATACCACTTTCATTAAATTTATTTAATACTTCATCAATATTTATATATTTAAATACATTTTTATCACTTACTAAACTATATTCTTCATTAAATACTTCATTACTTTTTATATCTTTTTTATTGTTATTAAAATTGTTATATATTAAATAAGCACCTATAATAGCAACTATTATTATTAGTATTATGCTTGTTTTATCTTTCATGTTTCACATCCTTACCATAGTATTTTACCATAGTTTTATAATTTGTAAAAGTTATTTATATAATTGTTTCATAATTGCTTCATCTTTATGTTTAATGTAATATTTTGTATCAACTGCATCTCTCATAACTTCTTTAAATGTTTTTCTTTTTCTTTTTTGAAATTTAATATGAGTAAGTTTTGGGTTAGCTCTTGTTTGTTTATTCTTTTTCATATAATCAAGTAGGGCGATTATACATGCGATTGTTATAATACAACCAAATATATTTATATAAGTTGTAGTATTATTTATAAAGTAAGTTATTATTTTATTATTTGTATTAAGTGCATTTAAGCTTAATAATATGAAACTAAAAATAACAAATACATCAAGTACGATTGTTTTAACTTTACCCATAATGCTTGATTGAACATTACCACCAAATCTATATGTAGAGTAGTTTGTAAGTAATATTAAAATTTCTAAAATGATTGGCGGAATCATTATATTATATTCGATACCTAATATTATAAATGATATTGTATTTAAAATTTTATCACTAAGTGCATCTAAGCTACTTCCTAAAAATGTTGATATTTTTAATGTTCTTGCTAAAAATCCATCAATTGCATCTGTTAAAAATAATATAATTGTTACAATTGCACATACATTTGGTCCTTTAAAAGCATATATAAAAGGTAATGCAAAAGCTCCTAATAATCTAGTTAATGTTATTAGGTTTACAAATATAAGTTCTGTAATTTTTAATACACTATATTTCATAAGTATTATTCTATGAAAAATTATTATATTTGTCAATCAGTAGAATTTATGGTATAATCTAGATATATGGGGATGCATTGATTCGACAGGATTATGTTTGGGTAGGATGCAAGTAGTAGGCATACTTTAAATGCAAAAACAAAATAATCGGAAACGATTTTAATTTTTCTCCAGCTTTTGCTTAATTAAGTAAAAAGGAGCTTCCACTTTTAACTTTTGTTCACGAGTTTTAAGAGGGGAGTCATAAAGTGAACTATATTATAAATTTGTTTATGATTTATAATGAATGATTAGTAAACTTTGAATAGTAAGAGAAGTTGGCAATCTACATTATTATTCGAGAATAAAAACCAACTAAACTTGTAGATGTTCTATTGGAATGAATCTTGGACAGGAGTTCGCTACTCCTCATCTCCACCAAATTGATAATAAACTCTTTAAAAAGAGTTTTTATTTTGTTATAATTTATATTGTAATTGCCCTGTGGCCAAGCGGTAAGGCTCTGGACTCTGACTCCAGCATGCATAGGTTCGAATCCTATCAGGGCAACCATGCTGAAATAGCTCAATTGGTAGAGCAACTGAATCGTAATCAGTAGGTTGGGGGTTCGATTCCTCTTTTCAGCACCAATTAGATTATTACTAGCTATAATAGTTAGTTTTTTTGTTATATTTTATGTTATAATCTTATTATTAGGATGTGAATTTAATGGATACAAAAGATTTAAAAGATATTCAAAATGAAGTTTTAAAGAAGAGTAAAATAATTGATACTGTTATTTTTATTATATGGGCAATTATAATGTTTCTTTTATATAAAAAAGGTGTTAATTTACAAGCATTTTTCTTTGTTACAGTATTTATGATGGTTATTAGAATGTTTATTAAATATATATTTTTAAATAAGCAGATAACTGAATTTAATAATGGTTTTAAAAATAAATATGTATTGTCTTCTTTGAATAAAATATTTACTGATTTGAAATATTTTCCTGATAGGGGATTAGATTATAGTGTTATAGCTAATACTAGAATGATGGATATGGGAGATAGATATTCATCTAATGATTATTTTGAAGGTAAATACAAAAATGTTAATGTTAAACAAGCTGATGTTCATATTGAAGAAGAACAACAAACAACTGATAGTGATGGGCATACAACAACTACATGGGTTACAATATTTGAAGGTAAATGGATGATATTTGATTTTAATAAAACATTTACTGCGAATGTTCAAGTCTCTCAAAAAGGTTTTGGTAACTCTAGAGTAAATAATTGGGGTGAAAAAAACAAATATAAAAAGGTAGAGATGGAGGATACGGAATTTAATAAGATGTTTAGAATATATGCTCAAAATGAACATGATGCTTTTTATATTTTAACACCAGCATTAATGGAAAAAATTAAAAAGTTAGCTAGTTGTGTTAATGGTAAATTATTATTATGTTTTATTAATAACGAATTACATATTGGTTTATATAACTATAAAGATTCATTTGAACATAGTGTATATAAGAAAATAGATGAAGAAAAAATAAATGATGATATATCTAAAGATATAAAAATTATTACAAATTTTGTTGATGAGTTAGATTTAGATAATAGTTTATTTAGAAGGGAGGTGTAGTATGGATTATATTGTTATCGCAGTTATAATAGTAGTTTTAATTATAGTAATTAGTATTATTTCAATTTCAAATAAGCTTAATAAAGCAATTGTAAAAATTGATGAAGCTTCTTCTGGAATAGATGTAGCTTTAACTAAAAGATATGATGTTTTAACTAAAATGATTGATGTAGTAAAATCTTATGCAAAACATGAAAAAGATACTCTTTTTGAAGTTATTAAATTAAGAAAAAATATGTCAATTGAAGAAAAGAATGCTGAGAATAAGAAAATGGATGAGAATTTCAGTAAGATAAATGTTGTTGCTGAAAGTTATCCAGAATTAAAATCTAGTGAAAATTATAAAACTTTACAACAATCAATAGTTGAAGTAGAAGAACATTTACAAGCAGCTAGAAGATTATATAATTCAAATGTTTCTATATATAATCAAATGATTGTATCTTTCCCAATTAGTATTATTGCTAAAAGTAAAGGTATGATTAAAAAAGCTTTCTTTGAAGCTGATGAATCAAAAAAAGAAGATGTTAAGATTAAACTTGATTAAGAAGAGATTTCTTCTTTTTTATTGATAGAATTTTTATGAAAATTAATATAAAAAAAATTAAAATTATGTTACCATATTTATATAGTGCAATAAAAAGTTACAATAAATAAAAAATAGGCATTGACTTGGTAGTCGACTGCGATGATATTATTTCATCAAGAGAAGGAAGAATATGAGAAATAATTCATAGTGAAGAAAAATAGAAGATATTAGAGAATTATTAAACTTACCATATTGGAATGATGATAGATTTAAAAAAATATTAATTCCTAAAGAGATAGCTAATTCTAGAAATATGCTAAAAAAACTATCAATATTAATAAAAGTTTCTGAAAAATATTGTATAGATAAATATCTTAATTTAAGTTTTTTGATGTTGTTACTTAGGCAAAGTTTTGCTTTAATAAATTATTTATGTGATAATAATATTGCTTTGGTAGTTAATGAAAAACTGAATCCAATGTTTAATTTTTACCATGCTGCTTTAAAATCAAAGTTTGGAATTGATTTAAAAGAATTGATGGTTAAATATCCGTTTAGTGAGTTAGATTTGGATGAAAAAATAATTGATTATAGGAGAAAATAATTATGTCTAAGTTAAGTAATACTCTTACTATGCTTGAATACTTAAGCAGTGGTAGAAAATATACAATTAAAGAATTAAGTGATAAACTTGAAGTGTCCGAAAGAATGATTAGAATTTATAAAGATGATCTTGAAAAAGCAGGAATATATATTGATACAATTAAAGGTCCTTATGGTGGATATGTTTTAAATCAAAATGTTAGTGTTCCTAAAAGATTTATTATTCCAAAAGAAATTGATAATGAAGATAAAGAAATATTTAATATTATTAATAAATGTATTAAAGAGAAAAGAAAATGTTATATTGAATATTATTCAAAAGATAGAAAAGAGATTAGTAAGAGAACTATTATTCCATATGATTTAATATTATTAGGTAATTCTTGGGGAGTAGCTGCTTATTGTGAACTTAAAGATGAAATAAGGCATTTTTATTTAAATAGAATTAAATTAATTAATTTGTTATAGTGACGATATATTACCACAATAAGTGGTAATATTTTTTTGAGGTGAATAAAAGTGAATTTAACATTTGTATCTGGTAATTATGGAAAATTTGTTTCTGTAAGAGATAGTTTTATGGAGGAAGGCATTGATATTAATTATTTAGATTACGATCTAGAAGAACCTGATGTTAATGATATAAGCTATATTTCTAAGGCTAAGGCTTTTAATGCATATTCAATTTTAAAGAGTCCTGTATTTGTTATTGATTCTGGATTTTATATTGTGAATTATCCAGAAAATCCAATGTATCCTGGAGCTTTTGTTAAAAGAAGTGGTGTTAGTTCTGATGTGAATGGTTTATTAGAAACAATGAGAGATGTTAAAAACAGAGAATGTTATTTCTTAGATTGTTTAACTGTTTATGATGGGGAGAATTATTATCAATTTTATGGTAAGAGTGAAGGCACTATCTCTGAGGTTGTAAGAGGATGTGAACTTAAAAAGGCTAAATCTAATTTATGGAAAGTATTTATTCCTAAAAATTGTGATAAAACTCTTGCTGAAATGTCTGATTATGAAAGAGAGAATAGACCTGATGGTAGGACTAGTGTAACTCATGAATTTATAAATTGGTATAAAAATAATTATATTAATACTAAAAAACTTATGAAATTATGATATAATCTCTTTATTGGAGTGGTAGTTATGAAAATAATTGAAGTAAATAATTTATGTAAAGAATATAAATATTCAGTTAAGAATGAAGAAAAAGGTTTCTTTTATAATCTTTTTAAAGGAGAAACTAAGACTGTTAAAGCTGTTAAAGATGTTAGTTTTAGTGTTGAAGAAGGAGAAACTGTTGCTTTTATAGGCCCAAATGGTGCAGGTAAAAGTACAACTATTAAGATGCTTACTGGTATTTTGTATCCTACTAGTGGTGAAATTAAAATATGTGGTTTTACTCCAATTAAAGATAGAAATGAACTTGCTTATAAGATTGGTACTGTTTTTGGACAAAGAAGTCAATTATTACCTAATTTGCCTGTTACTGAGAGTATGAAGCTTTTTGGAGCTATGTATAATATGAGTGATGAAGAAGTAGAAAAAAGAATGGAAGAATTAATAGATTTATTTAATCTTAAGAAGTTTATTAATCAACCAGTTAGAAAGTTATCATTAGGTCAAAGAATGAGAGCTGAAATAGCTGTTTCTTTAATACATAGTCCAAGAATAATATTTTTAGATGAACCAACTATTGGTTTAGATGTTGTATCTAAAAAGAATTTAAGAGAGTTACTTCTTAAAATAAATAAAACTGAGAAAGTTACTATATTTTTAACAAGTCATGATACTGAGGATATTGAATCTATTTGTGAAAGATGTATGATTATAAATCACGGTAAGATTGTTATAGATACATCAACTAAAGATTTAATGAATCATTATATTAAAAATAAAAATATAATAATTACTCCTGAAGATGAATTTACTGAATTTCCAGAACTTAAAGAAGGTATTACATATATAGAAAAGCATAAAAATCAAATTGTTTTTGATGTTAATACTGAAATAATTAATTCTCAAAAAGCATTACAAGAGATAATTAAATTATTTAAAATAGATGATATTAGTATAGAAAATGAGTCTTTAGAAAATATAATACGAGGAATATATGAAAAAGATTAGTTTTGCTTTTAAGACAATGAAGATTTTTATGAAGAATCAAATGCAAGATAAAACTAATATTATGCTTGATGTTATTAATATGATTTCTAGATGTTTAATAGTGTTTTTGTTATATAGTTATATATTTAAATTAAATAACGATAATATTAAGAATATTAGTTATGAAGCTAGTTTGTGGAGTATGTTTATATATTTTGTTCTTATGGTTTTTAATATAAGAAAAATATATAAGAATATAATGGATGATGTTAAAAGTGGTAATGTTGAAATGTATTTAAATAGACCTATTAATTATATATTATTTAATTGTTATAGAATAGTTGGTCAGGGTTTATTTAGTTTCTTATTTATTAGTATTGTTGGTTCTGTTCTTATGGTTTTATTTATAGGAGTGCCTGAATTAAATTATTATATATTTATTCCATCTATTATTGTTACTTTATTTTTAGGTCAAATATTAGGATTAATTATTTATTCTATAATAGGTCTTTTATCATTCTTTATTGAAGATGTTAGACCAATTTATTGGATAGTTGATAAGCTTGTTATGGTACTTGGTGGTAGTTATTTACCAATATCTATGTTTCCAAAATTTATGAAAATAATTGCATTTATAAGTCCTCTTGGTGCGATTAATTTTGCATCTAGTACTGTATATGAAAGTTTTAATGATGAGTATATGGTTAGAATAGGTTTACAAGTATTATGGATTATAATATTTGGAATTATTCTTAAATATTTATATAAAAAGTCAAGAGAAAAAGCTATGATTAATGGAGGTTAATATGGAAAATTTAAAGTTAGCAATGTTAAATATTAAAAGTAATTTTAAGAATGAAAAAGAACTTAAAGCTTCATTTTTAATCTCTATTATAGGGATGACAATTAATAATATGGCTTTTTTGTTCTTATGGTTCTATTTTGGTAAGACTGTTGGTAGTTTAAATGGTTGGGATGCTTTAGATGTATTTGGTCTTTATGGATTTACTACTACTTCTTTTGGTATATTTAATACTTTCTTTTATGGAATAACTAAATTACCAAATTATATAAGTAGTGGTAATTTTGATAAGTATTTGTTAACACCTAAAAGTGTACTTGTAAAGGTTGCAACTTCAAGTATATCTACGAGTGCAGTAGGAGATACACTTTTTGGAATTATTTGTTTTATTATATATGCATTTAATGCTAAGTTAACTTTATTACAGTTATTATTTTCTTTTATATTTATGATAACCACAACTATTGTTACATTTGCTTTTACTTTAATATGTATGACTGTATCATTTTATTTAATGGATGGTTATAATGTATCAACCGGGTTATATGGATTGTTTTTAAGTAATTCGTTATATCATGGTGGTGCTTTTACTGGTGTATTAAGAATAATTTTTACATTTGTTATTCCATCTTTATTAGTAGGAAGTTTAGCTGTAGAAAATGTTAAAAATATATCATTATCTGGATTATTGTTTATGATATGTACCGCTATATTTTGGTTAATTGTTTCGATTATTTTCTTTAATAAATCATTAAAGAAATATGAAAGTAATAGTTTATTTGGATTTGGTGGTTAATGTGAATAGGTGTAAATGGTGTAATTTAAATAATCCAAAATACATTGAATATCATGATAATGAGTGGTGTAAATTAAATCTTGATGATAAATATTTATTTGAAATGTTGATTCTTGAATCTTTTCAAGCTGGGCTTTCTTGGGAATGTGTTTTAAATAAAAGAGAAAGTTTTAAAGAATGTTATGATAATTTTGATTTAGATAAAGTTTGTAATTATGATGAAATTAAAATAAATGAACTTATTAATAATAAAGATATTATTAGAAATAAACTTAAAATAAGAGCTAGTATTAATAATGCTAAAATATTTAGAAATATTATTAATGAATATGGAACATTTCATAATTATTTAAAACAATTTACAGATGATAAGATAATATATGAAATAGATAAGACTACTAATGAATTATCTGATAAGATATCAAATGATTTAATAAAAAGAGGTATGAAATTTGTTGGTTCTACTATAATTTATTCATATTTACAAGCAATTGGTATTATATATTCTCATGATAAAGATTGTTTTTTATGTAAAGAATAAATAAGGTTTTTAGTTGTTTTATATATAGAAATGTGTTACTATTTTTATAGTAGATGATAGTAAATATGAAAGATAAAAAGATATTATTTATAACAGGAATTGTATTATTATTTTTAATGACAGTAGGCATGTCTTATGCATATTTTAGTTTAAGTGTTAGTGGTAATGCAGATGCAAAAGATATGGTAGTAGAAGCAGGTACATTAAGACTTACATATACAGATTCACCACAAATAATAATGCAAAATATTAAACCAGGACAAACTATTACTAAGAAAGTAACAGTTAAAAATACTGGCACACTAGATACAGCATACAATCTTGTATGGCAAGAGTTATATAATAAAATTGGTAGAAATGATTTAGTGATATCATATACATGTGAAAGATTAAATAGTTCTGGTACAGTAGATGGAACATGTACAGGACTTACAGAAACACCTGTTAAAACAAAAACAATAACAAAAAATATATCAATAGAAAGTGGTGTTACTCATAACTATACAATAACTATCACATTTAAAGAAACAGGAGAAAATCAAAACTATAATCAAGGCAAATCATTTAGTGGTGTTCTTGGTATAGAGGAATATAGTAATATTGCTGGTACATTAAAAAATAGATTTTATGAAGAATCAGGCATGACAGATAGAGGAGTAGTTAAATCTATATCATTTTATAGTGATAATAGAGTAATTGATGGAGCAGAAAGCTATGATGTATCAGAAGAACAAAATGGTTCAGTAAAAATGTATGTTAAACAAAATGGTGAAGACAATTCTTTATATGATTTAACTATAGTTGGAAATGGAATAATTGCTTTTCCAGAAGATTCTTCAAATTTATTTTTGTTTAATGCAATTGCAGGTTGTTTTGGAGTATCAAGTCTGTCATCAATTGAGTTTAATAATTCAATTGATACAAGTAGTGTAATTGATATGAGTTATATGTTTGCTTCTAATCAAACAGATGTTATAGATTTAAGTAATTTTGATACAAGCAATGTTACTGATATGAGTTGGATGTTTTCTTGGAATGAAGCAACTACAATAAATGTAAGTAGTTTTAATACAAGTAAAGTAACAAACATGAGTAATATGTTTAGAGAGAGTAAAGCAACAACACTAGATTTAAGTAAATTTAATACAAGTAAAGTAACTGATATGAGTTATATGTTTTCTGATAGTAAAGCAACTACAATAAATGTAAGTAGTTTTAATACTAGCAATGTAGCAAATATGAGTAGTATGTTTAGAGAGAGTAAAGTGCCAACATTAGATTTAAGTAGTTTTAATACAAGTAATGTAACTGATATGAGTTGGATGTTTTCTGCTAGTAAAGCAACTACAATAAATGTAAGTAGTTTTAATACTAGCAATGTAGCAAATATGGATGGTATGTTTTCTTATAGTCAAGCCACAACACTAGATTTAAGCAATTTTGATACTCACAATGTAACTGATATGGGATGGATGTTTAATACTAGTAAAGCAACAACATTAGATTTAAGTAATTTTAATACAAGTAATGTAACTGAAATGAGTTATATGTTTAATGCTTTGATTAATTTAAAAACTATATATGCAAGTGATAGATTTGTTACTACAAGTGTTACTAACAGCGACAATATGTTTCTCTATTGTACTTCATTAGTCGGAGGACAAGGTACTATATATGATTCAACTAAAGTAGATAAAACATATGCAAGAATAGATGGTGGAAAAAGTAGTCCTGGATACTTTACTAGTAAATAATGAATATATGGGTTAGCAATTCTTTGCTAACTTTTTTATTGAAAATTTCTTGTATTTTTTCTTTTAATATTGTACAATATGGTTTCCGAGGTGAAAAGGATGGAAAAAATGGGTTTAAATAATAAAAGTTATAATGCTAAATATGCTAAGTTATTATCATTTACATTAAGAAATTATATGGAAATGTTAGATCCTAATTTTAGAAGATATGTTATTGGTGAAACTATTAGTCTTTTTAGAAAAGAAGATGGTTTAACTGATTTAGGAATGCTAGAAAAAGATTTTTTAAGTAAAGATGATATTAGTGAAGAAATAAAAAGGGAGATACTTGATGGTGTTTTTAGAACTGATGAAGAATATGAACAATATATTAGTACTATGGAATGGTTTATTATTGGAAAAACAAGTGATGATAGAGAAACTGTTATACCTAATAACAAAGTAAGTATGTATGATTATACTATTGAGGATTTAGATGGAATGTATCAAAATAGGGAAGTAGCTGAATACATATTTCAAGAGATTAGTTTTTGTAAGAGTTTACAAACATTAAGACCTAAAAATAAAGCAATGATGTTAGAAAAGAAGGAGCAATAAAATGAAAGGTTATTCAACATATTGTTATGGAGAAGATGTAAGAGTTATGTTTGATGAAGATGGTATTTTAGTGGCATCTACTGGACTTAGTAATTTAATATGTTTTGATCCAGCTTTATCAAGTGAAATAGAAACCTCATTAAGAGGTAAAACTGTTCAAGAATTATCAGATATATTACATGATTATGGTAATATTCATGTTGCGAGTGAATTTGATGAAACTGTTTTAAGAGATTTTAATAATAATAATAAAGAATCTATATTAAAGAGAATATTTAGAAATAGAAATAAGTAATTCTATTTCTTTTATTTTATGATAAAATGTTTTTAGGAGGTAAAATGGAGAAAAAAGAAAGAATAAGTGTTCCTAAATATACTTTAGCTGAAGAACTTATAAATTCTATATCACATGGAATGTTTGCTTTACTTAGTATATGGGGACTTGTTATGTTAATTATTAAAGCAAAAGGAGCTCTTGCGATAACTACTGTTACTTTATATGGGACTACAATGATACTTTTGTATACTATATCTTGTATATATCATGCATTATCTTCTAGAATAACAGGTAAGAAAGTAATGAGGGTACTTGATCATTGTAATGTGTTTTTACTTGTTTTTGGAACCATTATACCAATAGCTTTAGCCGGAATTGGAGGGTCTCTTGGGTGGATCTATTTTGGTATAGTAGCTTTTGTTACAGTAGTTGGAATAACTTTTAGTGCTATTAATGTAGATAAAAATGAAAAGATTGAAGTTGCTTGTCATTTAATAAATGGATGGAGTGCTTTATTTTTAATAAAACCTTTAATAAGAAATATTGGTATAGGTGGACTAGTTTTAATAATAGCTGGGGGACTTATATATTCTATTGGATCTATTTTATATGCAGTTGGTTCTAAAAAGAAATATATGCATTCTGTATTTCATTTCTTTTGTATAGCTGCTTCTATATGCCATTATTTTGCAATATATTTATATGTTTTATAGGTGAATTATGTTAGTTTTAGAAAATGATAGAGATAAAATGATGAATTATCATAGATGTAAGGATATGATAAATTTAATTAATTATTTTCCAAATTTAAGTCCAGTAATTGATTTAACAATTATTAATGATTATGATGATTATTTAAATAATTATGAATATGCTAGTAGACTTAAATGTTCAAGAAACGATACTGTTATTACTAAACCATCTATGAAGAGTGTTGAAACTTCGGGTATTCTTGATAATGCAAAGAATGTTATTAAAAAAATAAAAGATATTGATCCAGATGGTGTATTAATACTTTTTAATTTAGATCATGAACCGAGTTTTAGATATGATAGATATGCTGGTATTGCTGTAAGTGTTAGTTTAGGTAACTCTGTTAAGATTGAAGCAGTGAGTAAAGGTTTTGATGGTAGAGAAGTATCTAAGGGAATATGTACTCATGAAAGGTATTATATACCTTGGTTTGAACTTAGAAATGTTAGTATTAATAACTTTAAATCTTATAGAACTTTTTTAATTACTCAAAGTGAATATGAGAAAACAAGAAAAGAAAGAATTAATTTTTTAAGTTCTATTATTAATAATGTTGATTTTTCAAAATATGTACCTCTTAAATATGAAGAAATACCTGATTTTATTTGGTTAGATGTAATCAAAAATATTATAAAAAAACTTGAAAGCATGGAAGATGAACTTAGAAGTGTAGGTTTTACTGAGTTTTCTATAAGTGGACACACAGAAGGTAAAAAATATAAGCCATGGCAAATATTTGATAAAAGTAGATATAGAAAAGGAAGATAAATATGAATAAGAATTTGATGATACCAATAACTGTTATAGTTATTATTATAATTAGTGTAATAATATCAATATTTGGAAGTGAAAATATGTATAAATTAGATAATAAATATGAGAAATATTTAGATGTTAAGCTTGATTCTGTAACTTTAATTATTAAAAATGGTAATGAATTTAAAGCTGAATCTGATTATGAAAATGTAATTATTAAAAAAGAAAATAATAAGTTATTAATAAGAGAGAAGAAAAGTCTTATTATGAATAAAATGAGAAAGTTTGTATATGTTTATATACCAGAAGATATAATTCTTGATTATGCATCTATCCAGATGAATGGTGGTCTTGTTAAAATTGAAAATTTAAATGCAAATAAGTTAGAAATAGAAACTGAAAGTGGAAGTGTTAAAATTGATAATTTAATTGTTAATAATGATTGTGAAATTGAGTCTGCTCGTGGTAAAATAGATATAGAGAAAAGTATTATTAATAATCTAGAACTTGATATAATAAATGGTAGTGCTAATATTAATAGTTTACTTACTGGGAAAAATGAAATAGATTTGACTAGTGGAATCATTAATTTAAATCTAATTGGAGATGATTATAAATTTAATACTGATGAAGTTTCTGGTACAATAAAAATAAATAATGAAAGGGAAATCGTTAATAATAATGGAAACACTATTATTGAAATTGAAAATGTAAGTGGTAGTGTTAATGTATTAACAAATAGGTAAAAAGGAATGAAATTAATTGAAGTAACTTGTCCTAAATGTAAGGCAATAATGAAAGTCGACAAAGCTAACAAAGAAATGAATTGTGAGTTTTGTGGGAATAAGATTTTAATTGATGAAGAGGTTAAAAAGGTTAAGATTTTAGGTGCTGGTGAGATATCAGAAGAACAAGAGTTTAAAAATGCTTTAGCTAATTTAAAGTTTAAAGAATATGATAAAGCTTATAGAACATATAAAAGTTTATCTGAAAGATATACTGATAATAAAGAAGTATGGATTGGTATGTTAAGAGCATTAACAAAAGATTTTACTAATGAAGAATATGATCCATTATATGAAACTTATTATGATAAATATAAGAATTTAGTTGATGAAAAAGAATTATCTAAATATAAATCTAAATATGAAAATTATATAAGTAAGTTTAGTGATAAAGATAAGAAAAATGCTATTAAAAAACAAAAGAGAGAAAAAAATAAAGAAATGAGAGTATTTACTATTACAGGTATAATAATAATTGCAATATTTGCTTTAGCATTTGGTTCTATGATATATGGAGTTGTTCATGAATTTAATGAACAAAAAGGTATGACTAAAGAAGAATATCAAACTGAAATAAATAGTTTACAAGTTAAAATAGATGAAGAATATAAAATCTTAAAAAGTGAATATGATAAGTTAAAAGAAGAAGTAAAACCTACTCAAGATAAAATAAGTGATTTAGAATTAAAAAAACATAATGAATTTATGAAGAATGGTTTTAGTAAAAAATATAACACTTATGAAAGTGATATAAAAGAATTGAAGGATTCAATTTCTGGAAAAGAAAGTGCGATAAGTGATTATAAATTCTGTTTAGATAGTGGTTTTTGTTCTTCTGGAAGGTCTTCTTCAATGAAAAAATATTATAGTTTAGTTACTAAGAGAGATAAATTAGAAAGAGAAATGAATGAAAAGTATAATTAAGGAGAATATATGAAATTAATATTATTAAGACATGGTGAAAGTCTTTGGAACATGAAAAATAGATTTACTGGATGGACTGATGTAGATTTATCTAAAAAGGGTGTAGAAGAAGCTATTAATGCTGGTAAAATATTACTTAAGAATAATATTACTTTTTCAGTAGCTTTTAGTAGTGTGCTTTTAAGAGCAAATAAGACTCTTGATTTAGTGTTAAAGGAAATGAATTTATCTGTTCCAGTTTATTATAGTTATAGACTAAATGAAAGACATTATGGAGCTTTACAAGGATTAAATAAAGATGAAACTAAGAAGAAATATGGTGAAGAACAGGTACATATATGGAGAAGAAGTTATGATGTAAGACCACCAGAACTTACTTATGATGATCCAAGATATCCTGGTAATGATCCAAAATATAAAGATTTAAGTAAGGAAGAATTACCTTTAACTGAATGTTTAAAGGATACTTTAAATAGAGTTTTACCATATTATAATAGTGAAATTAAAAAACATTTATTAAATGGTGAGAATGTTTTGATTGTTGCACATGGTAATAGTATTAGAAGTATTATTAAGTATATTGAAAATATTAGTGATGAAGATATTATGAGTGTTGAAATACCCACTGGTGTTCCATATATTTATGAATTTGATAATGAATTAAATGTTATTAATAAAACTATTCTAAGTGAATAGTTTTTATGCTATAATAAATAACTAATTTGGAGGATATATGTTTAAGAAGGAATTTAAAATGAAAAATGGGAGGTATCAAATGGATAAGAAAAATGTTAAAAAAATAGTTATTTATGGAGTTATTGGACTTTTTGTTTTAATAACAATATTAAGTAGTTTTCAAACTATTAAAAGTGGTGAAGTAGGTCTTAAAGTTAGATTTGGTAAAATAGTTAATACTAAACTTGATGAAGGATTAAATTTAAAAATACCTTATATTGAAGATATTGTTACTGTTAATATAAAGGTTCAAAAGCTAGAAATAGATACTGAAAGTTCTAGTAAAGATTTACAAACTATTCAAACTACTTTAGCTGTTAATTATAGAATTAATAGTGATAAAGCAACTTATTTATATAGAACAGTTGGTAACAATTATGAAGCTACTATTTTAGAGCCTGCGATTAAAGAAAGCATTAAAGCTACTATTGCTAAATATACTGCGGCTGAAGTTATAACTGCAAGAGCTGAGGTATCAAATAATTGTTTAGAGGATTTACAAAAGAAAGTTGAAAAGTATGGTATCACTATTGATAACTTTAATATAACTAATTTAAGTTTTAGTGAAGAATATAGTAAAGCAATTGAAGATAAACAAGTTGCTGAACAAAAACTTGAAAAAGCTAGACTTGATGCTGAAAGTAAACTTGTTGAAGCAGAAGCTACTAAAAAAGCAAATGATTTATTAAAACAATCTCTTACTGATAACTTAATAGCTAAAGAATTTATTAATAAGTGGGATGGTAAACTTCCAACTAGTTATGCTGGTAAAGATATATTAAGCATATTTAATGTTAAATAGAAGTAGAAATACTTCTTTTAATTTGATATTATATATTTAATAGAGAGGTGTATATGAAAAATAAAGGTGTTTATGTTGGTGTTATAATTAGTTTATTTGTTATTATAATTGCTTTAGTAGGATATATAATTTATAGTAATAAAGATAATAATGTAGTTAATAATTGTGAACCATGTAATAAAAATGATAATAAAACTATTAATGAAGAAGATGATGATAAAACTAATAAGAAAGAAAAAATAGTTTCAATTGAACTTAAAGATAATAAGAAAATAAGTGTTGATGAAACTTATAATGAGGAAGAAACAGTTATTTATAATATAAAAGTTAATAATTATACATTGAAGGTATATTATAATAAAGATTATACTTATTTTGAAACTGCCAATGATATTAATTCTTTTTATACAGGAAGTAATAATATATTGTATTCTCTTCAAAAATATAATAATTATGTTTTTGTGACAATGGCTTGTCAATGTGGTATTACACCTGTAGTGTATGTTGTTGATTTAGAAAAAGATGTAGTATTAAATGAAATATGTTTACCTTCAAGTAATGGTACTTGTAGTGGATATATTTATAATCAAATTCTGACAGGTCAATACTATGAACAAAAATATAATATTAATTATAATACAGGTTCTAGTTCTTTAGTGAAAAGTGATAAATTTAGTTGTAGTGATTATTCTAAATATGCCCCTATTAATGATGATGGAAGTAGAGTAATAAAGTGTGAAAATAATACTTGTGAGAGAAGAGTTGAATTTTGTTATCCATATGGTGATTAATGATTTTAAAAAGCTTCTTTAAGAAGTTTTTTAATTGTCATTTTTTGGTATAAATTAACTACAATTTGAAATATGTTTATAAATATGATATAATAAGTCTCGCTTGCTTAAAATGAGGAGTGAATAAAAATTATATGATATTAAGTAAATTATTTATTACTTTAAGTGTATTTGCTAATATATTTAGTGGTAATAAAGTTATAGAAATTAATCATGATTATTTAGATAGTCATATTAATTTGAGTATTAAACACTTTGAAAGTGAGAAAGAAGAATATGAGAAATTAAATACTTTTAATGGTGAAACAGTAGATGAGATAGCTACTAAATTAAATAGATATTTAAATTCAACATTAAAAGGTAAGGGTGAGTTTATTACTAGATATTCAATTGAAGTAGGAATGGATCCATATTTAGCTACTGGTGTTATGCTTCAAGAAACTGGTTGCTATTGGACTTGTAGTTATCTTACTAGAGTTTGTAATAATGTTGGTGGTAATAAAGGAAAACCTGGTTGTAATGGAGGAAGTTATAGAAGATTTAATTCTATTGAAGATGGAATTAAGTTTGCTATTAATAAGTTAAATTCATATTATAAGAAAGGACTAACTACTGCAGAACAAATTGGACCTAAATATGCAAGTGATCCAAAGTGGGTTGTTAGAGTTAATAGATATATTAATAAATTAAAGAAATAGAATGGGGATGGGGTTTGAAAGAAGATATTTATTTACATGGAATTTGTCCGTCAAATACTTTTTATTTAGAAACATATGAAACATATGAAATACTTTGTAAAATATTAAAGTGTAGAGCTCTTCTTTCTAGTAAACTTCAAAGAACAATTTCTAATGAAGGATTTAATGGAGTTGATTATGTTTCTTTATGTGATTACACAAGAAGATATATAATGGCAAAAGCAAAGAAGAATTTTAATGCTTACAATACTTATGTTAGATATTCAGTTTCATTAATGTTTCCACAAGGTGAATTTGAAGTTGTTGATCCTGTTATTGTTAAAGCACCTTTTATGATGACTGCTAAAGATTATATAAAAATGAAAGAATTGGGTCTTTCAAAAGGTAAAAGATTTAGTGATATGCCAGATGAGGTTCAAGTGAAAGATAGAGTTCCACTTGAATATATGAGTGGTCTTACATATCCAGTACATATGGTAAGAGAAAATAACGAGAATTCTATTAAGAAAATAGCAAGAATTATGGATGATTTGGATATGCTTAATTATGCTCTTAGTACATATGGATATGATGTACCAATATATGATGTTGATACTCTTGCTGTACTTGATAGTTCAAGGGAAGTAGAATATGTTTTAAGATATGGAAAAAGTTCTAAAAGTATTTAGATATTAAAAATGAAAGATCAAATAAATATTTAATTAAAAAATATTGACAAAAATATATGAATAAACTATAATCTACTCATGAGCAATGAAGGAAAATAGTAGTTATTTATCTTCCTTAATAGAGAGTTAGTGGTTGGTGGAAACTAATAATAGATAAATAATGAATAAAAGATTGTGACAATTTCTGGAGCTAATATGCATGTCTGCTATAAAGACTAAAAGGTAGAAATAATGAATCTATGAAGTAAGATGGTACAGCGAACAAAATCGCTCTTACGAATAGATTCTTTTTTATTTATAAGGAGGAATTTATATGGCTAACAAATATAGAAATATATATTGTGGTGAAGTAACAAAAGAATATGAAAACAAAGAAGTAAGAGTTGCTGGATGGATTGAAAATGTTAGAAATTTAGGAAGTATAGTATTTATTGCTTTAAGAGATGAAACTGGTATTGTACAATTAATAAGTGAGAATACTGAATATAGTCGTCTTAATCGTGAAAGTACTGTTACTGTTTTAGGTAAGGTAGTTTCAAGAACATCAGATATGGTTAATAAAAATATGAAAACTGGTGAGATTGAAATTGAAATTAAGGAGTTAGAAGTACTTGGTGATGTTTATAAAACACTTCCATTTGAAGTTAAAAGTAGTAAAATGTCTAGTGAAGAAACAAGACTTAAATATCGTTATTTAGATCTTAGAAATAAAAGTGTTCATGATGGTATTAGATTTAGAACAGAAGTTATTGATTTTATAAGATATACAATGAAAGATATGAAATTTACTGAAATTCAAACTCCAATACTAACTGCATCTAGTCCAGAGGGAGCAAGAGATTTTATCGTTCCAAGTAGAAAGTTTAAAGGTAAATTCTATGCATTACCACAAGCACCACAAATATTTAAACAATTATTAATGTGTAGTGGTTTTGATAGATACTTCCAAATCGCACCTTGTTTTAGAGATGAAGATCCAAGAAGTGATAGATTATATGGTGAATTTTATCAATTAGATTTTGAAATGTCATTTGCTACTCAAGAAGATGTATTCCTTGTAGGACAAAGAGTATTCTATGATGTATTTAAGAAGTTTGGTAATAAAGAAGTATCAAGTGTACCTTTTAGAAGAATACCATTTAAAGAAGCAATGGAAAAATATGGTAGTGATAAACCTGATTTAAGAATACCATTTGAGATTATTAATCTTACTGAATTATTATCTAGTAATGAAAGAGTTGTATTTAAAGATAAAGAAGTTAAATGTATGGTTTTACCAGAAAATGATAAATCTAATAGTTTCTATAAAAAACTTGAAGAAGAATATAAGAATTTAGGTGCTAGTTCACTTGGATTTATTAAATATAATAATGAAATTACTGGTTCAATGGCTAAGTTATTTAGTGATAGTGAAAAAGAAAAATTAGTTCAAACATTAAAACTTGAAAATGGTAACACTGTTGTTATAGTTTGTGGAACTAAGGGAGAAAAGTTTGATAAACTTTGTGGTTCTTTAAGACTTAAGCTTGGTAATGAACTTAATCTAATTGATAAAAATAAATATGAATTTTGTATTATTGTTGATTTCCCATTCTATGAATGGAATGAAGAAGATAATAAATGGGATTTTACACACAATCCATTTAGTATGCCAAATGGTGGTCTTGATGCTTTACTTAATAAAAATCCTGGTGATATTGTTGCTTGCCAATACGATTTTGTTTGTAATGGTCTTGAAATGGCTAGTGGTGGAGAAAGAAATTATAGTCCAGTAATTCTTAAAAAAGCATTTGAAATAGCTGGTTATGATGAAAGTGTAGTTGAAAGTAAATTCCCATCATTATATCAAGCATTTCAATTCGGAGCTCCACCTCATGCTGGTATGGCTCCTGGACTTGATAGAATTCTTATGTTACTTAAAGATGAAGAAAATATAAGAGAAATGGTAGCATTCCCAATGGCTGCTAATGGAGCTGATGCTTTAATGGGATGTCCAAACGAAGTATTTGAAAAACAATTAAGAGAAACTCATATTAAGGTTCGTGACTAGTGAACACTATTGATTTAAATGAATTTGATGGTGAAAAAGCTTTTTATCATTTTACTAATAGAAGTAATTATGAAAGTATAAGTTCAAATGGACTTATACCTTCTATTGGTAATAATGCAAGAGGTATAGAACTTACAGGAAAAGTATTTTTTTCAAAAGGTAATATAGGTTTTCTTAGAATATGTGATGTATGGATTAATTGGTTTATTTATAGAGTTAGTTTATATGATTCAGTTCTTAAATATAAAGATATTAGTGAAGAAGAAAGAATGAATTTAAAAAGAAAATTTAGAAAAGACTTTACTAATGGACTATATTATACAGAAGATAATATTAATTATGCTTTATCTTGGATGTTGGATTTTATGAAATCTAATATAGTATTAAAGATTGATATTAGTGATAAAGATTATGACCCATTTGATATTGATGAAGCTAAATCTCATGAAAAAGAAGAATTTATTAATAGAATGTATTTAGGATATGTAACTAGTAAAAACTATACTGAAACATTTAATATGCATACTAAAAGTGGAGTTGGGGTAGATAAAGATAAAATATCTTTGATTACTACTTATGGTGATGATTCTGCGATTAGTATATTAAAAGAAATATATAAAGAAGAAAAAGAAAAAGATAAGAATCTTGAATTTGCATTTCTTGATAGATTTATGAAGTATGTAAATTCTATGGATTCTAACATAAAATTATAGAAAAGGAAGTGAAAAAATGGAAAGACAATTTACAGAACAAGAACTTGTTCGTAGAGAAAAAATGGAAAAAATAAGAAGTCTTGGTATGGATCCTTTTGGTAGTAGATTTGATAGAGATAGTTTTGCTGCTGATTTAAAGGAAAAGTATAAAGATGTTGATCATGAAGAATTTGAAAATATGGAAGATACAGCTACTGTTGCTGGTAGAGTTATGTTTATTAGAAAGATGGGTAAAGCTTCATTCTTTTCTCTTAAAGATAAGACTGGTCCAATTCAAATATATATTTCAATAAATGATATTGGAGAAGATTCATATAATTTATTTAAGAGTGCTGATATTGGTGATATAGTAGGTGTTTATGGTAAGATAATGAAAACTAAAACAGGTGAACTTACTATTAAGTGTTTAAAATATACACCACTTGTTAAGGCATTAAAACCATTACCAGAAAAGTTCCATGGACTTACTGATATTGAAGAAAGATATAGAAGAAGATATGTTGATTTAATTATGAACGATGATTCTAAGAGAGTAGCATTTACTAGACCTAGAATTATTAGATGTATTCAAAACTTTATGGATGGAAGAGGATTTACAGAAGTTGAAACTCCAATTTTAAATACTCTTTTAACAGGTGCATCAGCAAGACCATTTATTACACATCATAATACACAAGATATGGATATGTATTTAAGAATAGCTTTAGAATTACCATTAAAGAGATTATTAGTTGGTGGTATGGAAGCTGTTTATGAGATAGGTAGAACATTTAGAAATGAAGGAATGGATCCAATGCATAATCCTGAATTTACATTAATGGAAGCTTATCTTGCTTATTCTAATCTTGAAGGTATGATGGAAATGACTGAAAGTATGTTCAAAACTATCGCTAAAGATATTTTTGGTAAATATACATTTAACTGGAATGGTAGTGAAATTAATCTAGATGGAACTTGGAAGAGAGTTAGTATGGTTGATGCTATAAAAGAACAAACTGGTATTGATTTTAAGAAGAAAATGACGGTTGAAGAAGCATTAAAGTTAGCTAAAGAACATGATATTGAAGTAGAAGAACATCAACATAATGTTGGTCATATTATTAATTTATTCTTTGAAAAATATGTTGAAGAAACATTAATTCAACCAACATTCTTATATGGACATCCAGTTGAAATAAGTCCACTTACTAAGAGAAATCCGGAAGATCCAAGATTTGTAGATAGATTTGAGTTATTTATTGGTGGAAAAGAGTTTGCTAATGCATATACTGAACTTAATGATCCAATTGATCAATTAGAAAGATTTGAAGATCAATTAAAAGAAAAAGAACTTGGAAATGATGAAGCTAATGATATAGATATGGATTTCATTGAAGCTCTTGAGTACGGAATGCCTCCTGCTGGTGGTATTGGTTATGGTATTGATAGACTTGTTATGTTCTTTACTGAATCAGCAAGTATTAGAGATGTAATACTATTTCCAACTATGAAAGAGAGAGATAGAAAATAGTTTTCAAAATCACACATGAATTTTGTGTGGTTTTTTAGTGTACATTTTTTTACACTTTTAATATTAAAATAATCTAAACAGGTTGCTTTTATTATTTTGAAGAACTATACTATATTTATAAGATAGGAGAGGAAAATATGGAAAAAGTTAAAAAGTTAATCTTTACATTAGTTATTTCAGTTCTTGTAATAGTTCCAGTAATTACTAATGCAGAAACTATTGATGTAAAGACAGCAGAAGAATTATTTGCGGCTGTTAAAGGAAATAATACAGTTGTTCTTCAAGACAATATAACATTAGATAAAGCTCTTGAAGTAAATGGTAATGATATTATATTAAATCTTAATGGCAAAACAATTACTGCTAATAAGTATATTGATTTACTAAAAGGTTCATTAGAAATTACTGGGAAAGGAACAATAAGAGATACTAGAGAATTAGCTAGTGTTGGTGCTACTATTTATGTAGAAGGTTCTACAAATAAGAGTGATGTTGCTTACTCTACATTAAATGTTGGTTCTGATGTCGTTATTGAAACTACACAATGGGGCTTAGCTGTTTGGGATACTAGCAAAAAAGCTTATGGTGTTACTGTTAATTTTGATGGTAGAATCATTAGTTCTGGCGATAAAGCTGGTGGTATTACAGTTCAAGGTAATATTCATAATGATGGAACTATCATTAATGCACCAGTTATTAATTTAAGTAAAACAACTAAAGTTACAGCAACTGGTTCAAATGGATTTCCATTATATGGTGCTGGTGCTGGTATTTGGAATATAGTTGGTGGTACTTATGAAGGTATTAATGGAGCTCTTGGAGCTAAGAGTGGTAATTTAAATATTTCTGGTGGTACTTTTATTGCTACTGCTGAACCTGGTAAAGCTGAGGGATATGGAAATGGTATTAACGGTGTTGGAGCTGCTATTCAATTAGAATCTAATACTGGTTACTTTGGAAATATGATTGTTTCAATTATAAATGCTAATATTACAAGTGAAAAAGGTAATAGTATTTATCATTATCCAGCTCAAGAAGGAGCAAACACATTAGAAAAATTAGTAATTAATGGTGGAAATTTTGTTGGAGATATTGTTTTCCAAGACAATGATTCTGTTGTTGCAAAAGCTGGAACTTTCCAAACTAATACAATTGAAAAATATATTCCTAAAAATTATAAATTAATTAAATTAAGTGATGCTAAATATGTTATTTCTAATATTAATTATTTAGATGTTGAAGGAGCTAGTGCTACATTTACTGTTAATGGAGTAGCAAACAGTTATTCAGCTATTGTTGGCCAAACTGTTAAGATTGTTACAAAAGTTGATACTGGATATTATGTAAAAGGTATTACAGTAAAAGATGAAAACGGAAACACAGTTACTGTAAAAGATGATTCATTTGTTATGCCAGAGGGTGCTGTAACTGTTGCATTAGATACTGCTAGATGTTTAGATAAAGATGCAAATATAGTTGAAGTTGCTAAAGATATCACAGTTGATTCTAGTATTAATGCTGATCTTGCAAAAGAACTTATTAATACTACATTAGATAATAGAAATAGTGGTCTTGCTAAATCTATAGATGAAGAAAAATTACAACTTACTGATACAACAACTTTAATTGAAGTTAATTTTGATATTAAGTTAACTAAATATGATGAAGAAACATCAAAAATTGCTTATGAAGTTAAACCAATGTATACTATTAATGGTAATGATTATATGGTAATTCCTAATAATGCAATTAATGGAACTGTTAAATTTAATTTACCAATCCCATCAAGTGTAAAAGATACTTATGTTAAAGTTGCACATATTGGTGATGATGGAAAAGTAATTGATGAAAAAGAATATCAAATTATGAAAAATGCTGATGGTGAAAAATATGTTACAATTGAAACATCAAGTTTTTCAACATTTGAAGTAACAGCTTACTATACTCCTAAAAATATTAATCCACAAACTGGTGATAATATTTATACTTATGTTATTATGTTAGTAGGTTCATTATTATGTCTATCAACTGTATGTGTTTTAAAGAAACACACTAATTAATAATAAAATATAATTATTAAAAATATGGACTGCTTTTATAAGTAGTCCTATTTTATTAAAAGGATGATTTTATGAGAGAAAAGATAACAATTGGGATATTTATTGATGCATTTTTTCCTATGACTGATGGAGTTGTTATGGTTGTACATAATTATGCTAAAAGATTAATGAAATATGCTAATGTTGTAGTATTTGCTCCAGGATATAATGGAGTAGAATGTGATGATTCTGTTTTTCCATATAAAGTAGTTAGGTGTTATTCATTGAAGACTTTCTTTTGGGATTATAGTTTACCAATTCCTAAATTAGATAGAAAGTTTAGAAAAATTTTAGATAATTATAAACTTGATATAGTTCATATTAATTCTCCATTTACTCTTGGAAAAGAAGGACTTAGATATGCTAAAAAACATCATATACCTTGTGTAGCGACTATGCATAGTCAATATAAGCAAGATTTTATGAGAGCTGTAAAAGTTGAAAGAATTGCTAATATATTAAATCATAATGCAATTAAAGTTTTTGATAAATGTGATCAGTGTTTTGCTGTTAATAGTGAGGTGGCTAGAATATATTATGAAGATTATCATTGTAAGAAATTACCTCTTGTACTTAATAATGCTACTGAAATGGAACTTGTAAAAGATATAAAACTTGCAAATAATTATATTAATCAAAAATATAATATTAAGAGTAGTGATATAGTTTTTCTATTTGTAGGTAGAATTAATACATTAAAGAATATATTTTTTATAGTTGATTCATTAAAATTATTAAAAGAGTTAAAACCAAAATTAAAGTTTAAAATGTTATTTGTAGGTACTGGTCAAGATGAAGAAAGATTAAAAGATAAAATTAATGATTTAGATATGAATAATGAAATAATAATGTGCGGTAAAGTAACTGATAGGAATCTTCTTGCATATTATTATAGTAGAGCTAATTTAATGCTTTTCCCATCTGTATATGATGCTTCATCTATTGTTCAAATAGAAGCGGCTAGTCAGAAGACTCCAACTGTGTTTTTAGAAAATACTGCTACTAGTGCTACGGTTACTAATAATGTTAACGGATATTTATCTAAATATAGTGTAAAAGATTATGCTAATAAAATAATAGAGATACTTGATAATAAAAAATTATATAAAGAAGTATGTGAAAATGCATATAGAGATTTATATGTTAATTGGGATACTGTTATTGATAATGTTTATTCTATGTATATTGATATGATAATGAATAAAAAGTAATTTACTAATTTTAATTATAGTGGTATAATCTATGGCTAGGGAGAGAGTGTATGAGTAGAAGATATATTTTAATGCTAATAATTGTTATTGATCTTATATTTGTATTTATTGTTAATAAATACTTTTTTCCTCATAGTCTAAATAATTTTAATGGTTGGGATAAAGTAGATAATTTAATGATAGTTGCTCATCCTGATGATGAAACTTTATGGGGTTCTTCATATCTTATTAAGGATAAGTATTTAGTAGTATGTGTTACTTGTGGTAATAAAAGAATAAGAGATAAAGAAATTGAGAATGCTCTTGATATAAGTGAAGATGAGGTTCTATTTTTAAAACATCCTGATAAAGTGTATGGTAAGAGAAGTGACTGGAAAAAGAATAAGAAAAAGCTTAAAAAAGAACTTGACTATATTATTCATAAAAAAGAATGGAAGAATATAGTTACTCATAATAAAGCAGGTGAATATGGTCATATACATCATAAAATGACAAATAAGATTGTTACTAAAATATATGAAGAGAATCCAGTTGGGAATTTAAAATACTTTGGTACTTATTATTCTAAGAAGAATATAAAGAAAAAGAGAGATAATAAAGGTTTACTTGATAATTATACATATCATAAAAAACTGGAAATGATAGATGTATATAAAAGTCAAAGCTTTATTAAGAAAGCATTTAATCAAATGTTTAAATATGAAGATATAACAGATTATAAAAAATAATAATCTGTTTTTTAAATATTAATTGACAAACTATTGTTTGTAAGATACAATGATAGTGGTGAAAGGTATGATATATTTAAAGAGTTTTACTTTACTTGATGAAAAAGAAGAAAATGATTATGTTCTTGGTAGTGATACGAGAAAAATATATAGTAATTATTATCCTCTTAATATATTTAGTAGTAGAAGGTTAAAAGATATAAAGTTTGGTAGTATTACTTGTTTTTATGGTGGTAATGGTAGTGGCAAAAGTACTATTTTAAATATTATATCTGAAAAATTAAATTCTAATAGAAAAACCGAGATAGATAAAGGCTCATATTTTAATATATATGTTAAATATACATCATATGAGATGGGATTTGAACAACCTATCTCAATAAAAACTATTACTAGTGATGATGTTTTTGACTATTTACTTGATATAAGAAGTATTAATTCTCATGTTAATCGTAGAAAAGAAAAACTAAGTAAAGAATTTTTAGAAAATAAATATAGTAATAATAGCCTTAGTTTTGAAGATTTTGAGAGTCTTAGAGATAGTATTGATTCTAAAAGAAAAACTATGTCTAAATATGTAAGAGATAGACTTGTTAATAATATTATAATTGAATCATCTAATGGAGAGTCTGCTTTAATGTTTTGGGAAAAAGAAATAGAAGATGATAGTATTTATATCTTAGATGAACCAGAAAATAGTTTGAGTGCAGAAAATCAAATCAAACTTATGAAATTTATAGAGGATTCTGTTAGATTTTATAATTGTCAGTTTATTATTTCAACACACTCACCATTTTTTCTTTCAATGAAGGATGCAGTAATTTATGATTTAGATACTATTCCTGTTATAACTAGAAAATGGACAGAATTAGAGAATGTTAAAATATATAAAAAATTTTTTGATGAGCATAGTAGTGAATTTAAGGAGGAATAAAATATGCCAAAATATAATAAATTAGTAAGAGATAAAATACCTGAAATAATAGAAAGTAATGGAGAAGAACCAATCACTAGAATACTTGATGATGAAGAGTATAGAAGCGAACTTATTAAAAAATTAAATGAAGAATATGATGAAGTTGTTAATGCAAGTGGAGAAGATATAATTGAAGAACTTGCTGATATGTTAGAAGTGATGGAATCAATCGCAGGACTTCAAAATAAAACTCTTGATGATATTATTTTAGTAAAAGAAAAAAAGAAAAATAAACGAGGAGGTTTCTCTAAAAAAATATTTTTAGAGGGAGTTAAAAAATAAAAAATAAAAATTATGTCAACATTTATTGATATAATTTTTTTTAATAGGTATAATTGATATTGGTGAGGTATGAAGTGAAAGATATAAGACTATTAAAATTAGCAAATTCAATTAAATTAAATGAAGATTTCACTAAGTATTTAGAGAATGCAGAATTAAAGGAAGTACTTTTAAATAAAAAAACTAATAAAATGACAATAGTTATTATTAATGATTTTTTATTTCCAATAGAGATGTTTCATGAACTTTATCAGAAGGGTACTTCACTTGATGGGGTAGATAAAATAAGATATAAATTTATTATTAAAGATAATGATAAATATTTTAAAGAATATTTCTTATATTATTTTGATATATTAGTTAAATCTTGTCCAATGCTTGAATGTGTAAAAAAAGATAAAATGGTATTTGATAATAATACTGTTGATATTGAAGTATTAAATACAGCTGAAAAGAATAAAATTGAAGAATTAGTTGATAAGATGGAAGTCTTTTTAAGTGATATGGGATTTGATGATATTAATATTAAGGTAACTATTAATGAAAAAGAAAGAGAAAAGTTTAGAGAGTCTTTAACTGAAATAAGAGATGAAGTTAAGAGTAAGAAAACTAGAACTACTATTAAGGGAAGTCCTATTGCTGGTGAAGCATCTCAAATAAAAAATCTTATTGCTGCCGAAGATAAAGTTGTACTTATAGCTAAAGTATTTGGCATTGATTCTAAAAGTACACAAAGTGGATGGTTTATTATAACACTTAAAATAACTGATTATACTGATAGTATTATTGCTAATATATTTACTAAGAAGCAAGAAGAATTTGATTATTTACTTTCAAATATAAAAAAAGATAAATGGTATAAGTTTAAAGGTACTATTAAATACAATACAAGAAGTAATGATTATGAGTTTGGTATAAATGATATAGAAACTTATGAAAAAACTGAAAATAAAATAGTAGATGATGCTCCTGTTAAGAGAGTAGAATTACATGCTCATACTATGATGAGTCAAATGGATGGTCTTACTAGACTTGATCTTGGAGCTCATACTTGCGAACTTGTAAGTAGAACTATTGATATGGGTTATAGAGGAGTTGCTATAACTGATCATAATGGTTGTCAAGCATTCCCAATTGCTTATCAAATTATTAAAGGTTACAATAAAGGTGTTAAAAAGAAAGTTAAAGAAAATCTTGATGCATTAAAAGAAAAGCTTAATGATGAGATGAGTGAGTCTGAAAAAGCTGAATTAAATGCTGAAATTATAAAGGCAGAAGAAGCTGTTTCTAATCCACCAATATTTAAAGGGCTTTATGGAACAGAACTTACTCTTGTTGATGACACTGTTAAAATAGTTGTTAAAGGAACAGATCTTCCACTTGAGGGAACAGAATTTGTAGTTTATGATACAGAGACAACAGGTTTTAATGCTGCTAATGGAGATCAGATGATTGAAATTGGTGCTGTTAAAATAAAAGATGGTGTTATTACAGATAGATTTGATAAATTTATTAATCCAGGAAGGCATATTCCAGATAAGATAACAGAACTTACATTTATTACTGATGAAATGGTAAAAGATGCTAGTGATGAAGGAACTGTAACAAAAGAATTCTTAGATTGGGTTAAGGATGCACCTATGGTTGCTCATAATGCAAAATTCGATATATCATTTATTGAAATGGCAATGAAAAAATATGATTTAGGTGAATTTAAGAATACTGTTATAGATACACTAGAATTATCAAGAGCACTTGATCAAGGATTTGCAAGGCATAGTTTATCAGCTCTTGTTAAAAGATATAATGTACCATTTGATGAAGAAAGTCACCATAGAGCAGATTATGATGCTGAGGGAACAGCTCTTGTTTTTCATAAGATGTTACAAAAATTAATTGGTCAGAATTATGAAACAATTAATTCACTTGAGAATTTAGTTCCAAAAGGTGAAATACATAAATTTGGTAGAACATTCCATTTTAATGCAATTGCTTTAAATAGAACTGGTCTTAAAAATTTATTTAAAATAATTTCTCTTGCTAATACAACATATTTATATAAAACACCTAGAATATTAAGAAGTAAGCTTAATGAATTAAGAGAAGGTTTACTTATTGGTAGTGGCTGTTATGAAAGTGAAGTATTTATTGAAGCAAGAAGTAAAGATGGTGAAGAACTTACTAATATAATTAATTTTTATGATTATGTTGAAGTACAACCACCAGAAGTATATGATCATCTAATTCAAACAGGAGACTTTGCTAATATTTTTGAATTGAAAACTCATATTAAGAAAGTAATTGATGCTACTAAGAGTGCTGGTAAAATTATTGTTGCAACTGGTGATGTACATCATTTTACAAGAGAAGATAAAATATATAGAGAGATTATAGTAAATCAAAAAGTACCAGGTGGAGGAAGACACCCACTTGCTAAAAGTAATATTACTAATATACCATCTCAACATTTTAGAACTACTGATGAAATGTTAAAAGATTTTGATTTTTTAGATAAAGACTTAGCTTATGAAATAGTAGTTACTAATACTAATAAAGTATGTGATATGGTTAGTGAATTTGAAGTTATTATGGATACAAAAGGTATACCATTCTCTCCAAGAGTAAAAGCTGATGATGGGAAAACATATTTAGACTGTCCAAGAGTTGTTACAGATCTTGTATTTGAAAAAGCAGCTTCTTGGTATGGAAATCCTCTTCCTCATAATATTGAAGAAAGAATTTCTAAGGAATTGTACGGAGATGCTGTTTATAATTATTGGTATAATAGATTAAAGAGTGAGAATGAAGGTATAAGTGAAGAAGAACTTATAGAAAAAACATTTGATAATTTACATGAAACACTTATTGCTGGTTTTGATAGAGTTAAAGAGTTAATAGGTGAAAAGGTTAAAAAGGAATGGACAGAAGAAGATGGCGAACTTAATGATAAGAGTTTAGCTACTAAGGTTAAAAAGGAACTTGGTGGTATCATCGGTGGTGGATTTGATCCTATTTATTTGATTGCTCAAAGACTTGTTAAACACTCTAATGATGATGGATATATTGTTGGATCAAGAGGTTCTGTTGGTAGTAGTTTTGTTGCTACTATGATGGGTATTACAGAAGTTAATCCACTTCCAGCACATTATAGATGTTTAAAGTGTCAAACAAGTTTATTTAATGATGATAATGGTGAACCTCTTGGTTCTACATACTCAAGTGGTTTTGATTTACCTGATAAAAAGTGTCCTAATTGTGGAGAGTTTATGAAGAAGGATGGACAAGATATGCCATTTGCAACTTTCCTTGGATTTAATGCTGATAAAGTACCAGATATAGACCTTAATTTCTCAGATTTAAATCAAGCATCAGCTCATGAATATACAAAGGTACTATTTGGTGTTGATAATGTTTATAGAGCAGGTACAATTGGTACAGTTGCTGAAAAAACTGCTTATGGTTTTGTAAGAGGATATTTTGAAGATAAAGGTATTTTTGATAAGAGAAGTTGTGAGATAGAAAGACTTGCTCTTGGATGTACTGGTGTTAAGAGAACCACTGGACAACATCCTGGTGGTATAGTAGTTGTACCAGATTATATGGATGTGTCAGATTTTACACCATTCCAATTTCCGGCAGAAGATCCAACATCTGCATGGAGAACAACTCACTTTGATTACCATTCAATAGAAGAAAATTTACTTAAATTAGATATCTTAGGTCACTCTGATCCAACTCAATTAAGACTTATACAAGATTTAAGTCATACTAATGTACTTGATGTACCACTTGATGATAAAGATACAATGAGTATATTTACTAGTACTAAAGTTTTAGGGGTTACTAATGAACAAATAATGTGTCCAACTGGTACTCTTGGAATACCTGAGTTTGGAACACCGTTTACAATTGGTATGGTTGCTGAAACTAAACCTACAACTTTCGCTGAACTTGTTAAAATATCTGGTCTTTCTCACGGAACAGATGTATGGTTAGGTAATGCAAGAGATTTATGTACACCTGATGAAAATGGTAATATAAAGGTACCATTTAAAGATGTAATTGGTTGTCGTGACGATATAATGGTTTATTTAATGTATAAGGGTATGAAACCTATAAAAGCATTTAAAATAATGGAATTTGTTAGAAAAGGTAAAGCTTCTAAGGATCCTGTTACTTGGGCTGAACATAGAAAAACTATGGAAGAAGCTGGTATTGAAGAATGGTATATTGATTCTTGTCAAAAGATTAAGTACATGTTCCCTAAAGCTCATGCTGCTGCTTATGTAACAAGTGCATTTAGAATTGCTTGGTATAAGGTTCATATGCCTGCATATTTCTATGCTTCATGGTTCTCTACAAAAGCTACTGATTTTGATATTGAATCTATGATTAATGGATATGATTCAATTAAAAATAAAATAATTGAAATAAAAAATAAAGGTTATGAAGCAACTAATAAAGAAAATGGTGTTCTTGAATCTCTTAATGTAGCACTAGAAATGGCTGCTAGAAATATAAAGGTTGCTCCATTTGATCTATATAAGAGTAAGGGACTTACATTTGATGTACAAGATGATAACACAATTATTCCACCATTTATTACTATTGATGGACTTGGAGAGACTGTTGCTAAGAATATAGAAACAGAAGCTAAAAAGCATCCATTTATAAGTATTGAAGATTTTCAAAATAGATGTAAAGTTTCTCAAACATTAATAGATAAAATGAGAGGAATGGGTATATTTAATAGTATGCCAGAAAGTTCTCAATTAAGTTTATTTGATTTTTAAAAGAGAAAACTCACTTATTAAAGTGAGTTTTATTTTATAAAAAGCTCATAAAAAAGAAGTGTTTTATCATTTTATTTCGAATAATAATATTAGAGGGAAAATATAGGCCTAAAGTTCTCTTAAATAAGAAAGGAAAATAAAATGATAGAAGAAATAAGAAAAAAAGAAATAACAGCTATGAATGATAAAATGTTTAAGAATATTATGAAGACAGAAAGTGGTCAAAGATTATTAAAGGGAATTATAGAAGAAACTATAAAAGAGAAAGTAGAAGAAATGATAATACTTAATCCAGAACTTAAAGTACCAAATGTACTTGTAAAAGGAAGAACAGTAGATTTACTTATAAAAAATGGAAATAAGAGAATATTTATAGAAGTAAATAATATTTATAATGAAAATATTAGAAGAAGAAATCTTTCATATATGTCTAATCAATATTCTAATGATACGATGGTTGGAAAGAAGCAAAGTGAAACATATTATTATCAAATAAACATAAATAGAAGATGTAATTATACTGAATTAAATAGAGAATATTATATTCAAAGTGATGATAAAAGAAAATTTGTAGAGAACTTTAAAATAATAGAATATAATATGGAAAAAATATTATGTGAATGTTATAATGGAGATGTAAGTGATAAGTTATACTTATATTTATCAATGATAATAGCTAACTCTGAAGAGAGAAAAGAAATCATTAGGAATAATGGGGATGAAGTTATGGAAGATTTTAGTGAGAAACTAATGAATATGAGTGAAGAAGAATACTACAAAGGATGGATGAGTGTAGAAGAAGATAATGCTTATATGGATAAATTAGAAGCAAGAGAGTTTGGAAAAGAAGAAGGAATTGAAATTGGAAAAGAGAAAGCAAACCTATCTATAGCTAAAAAAATGCTTGAAAAGAATATGAGTATTGATGAGATTTCAGAATTAACTGGATTATCCATTGAAGAAATAGAAAAACTAATATAAAATCATTTTAGTCAAGTTCGTATTTTATTGAAGTATTTATATTGGTTTTTGACCTTTTAATAGTTGTGAAAAAACTAGAAATATAAATATTTAAGTGATAAAATATTTATAGGTGATTTGATGAAAGTAGTAGTTTTAGGAAGTAGTAGTAGTGGAAACTCTACATTTGTTAATATAAATAATATTAAATTTTTAATAGATGCTGGTCTTCCTTTTGGAAAACTTAAAGATGCATTATATGAAATAGGTGAGAATCCTGAAGATTTAAATTTCATTGTTATTACTCATGCTCATAGCGACCATGTAAGAAGTCTCCATTCATTTAATAGAGTTTATAATACTAAAATATATATGTCTATTGAAACATTTAATGAATATAATAAAAAAGATTACATAAAGAATTATGAATTCTTTGATGAACTTGATAATATCATGGGTATTAAGTTTACTAAAATACCAATAAGCCATGATAAAAAAGGTTTCGGTTTCGTATTTGAATACAATGATAAATCATTAGTATATATGACTGATACTGGTATGATACATTCTAGATATCATGAAAAACTTAAAAATAAAACAATATACTTACTTGAAAGTAATCATGATGTAGAAATGGAAATGAACGGAAAAAAGTTTGAATATATAAAATATAGAAATATCGGGGATGAAGGACATTTATCAAATGAAGATTGTGCTAAATATTTAAATCATTTTATAGGTCCTAATACTAAATATATAATGCTTGTTCATATAAGTGAAAATGATAATACATATGAAAAAGCATATCAAGTTAATAGAGAAAGTATAGATAAAAATATTCCAATATATATAGCTTATAAAGATAAGGTTAGTGAATTTGTAGAGGTATGATATAAAAAAGAAGAATTCAAAACTAAATTTTAATAAGGAATATGTAATTAAGACACTCTTAAGAAGATGTTATTAAATACAGCTAATACATTTAAATCTGTTATGGAATATACTTGAAAAAAATAATTAATTGAGGTGGTTATGTAAAAAATCACCTCTTTTCTTTTAAAAATAGTATTATTATGTTAAAATTAATTAGGTGACTGAAATGTATAGAAAAACATTTGTTGAAGTAAATATAGATCATTTAAAAGATAATGTATCTAATATTATAAAAAAATATAATGATTATAAATATTATATAGCTATGGTTAAATCAAATGCTTATGGTCATGGATTATATATTGTTAATGATTTAATTGATAGTGGTATTAATTATTTTGCTGTTTCATCTTTAGAAGAAGCAATTGAAATAAGAAAATATAATAAAGATATACCAGTGTTATGTGTAGAACCTATTGAGATTGATAGTGTAGATGCAGCTATAAAAAATAATATAACACTTACTATAATAAGTTATGATTATTTAAAAAGATTAATAAATAAAAATAAATCTTCAATGAAAGTTCATATTAAAATTGATACAGGTATGAATAGACTTGGTATAAGTGATAAGGATGAATTTAATAAAGTAGTTAGTTTAATTAGTAAAAACTCTAATATATATTTAGAAGGATTATTTACTCATTTTGCTACTCCTGGTATAAATGATATATATTTTGATTCTCAACTTAATAATTTTAAAGATATTACTAGTGATATAGATTTAAATAAAATACCTATTGTTCATTTGAGTAGTAGTTTTATATTACTAGCTCATCCTAAGATTGAGTTTGCAAATGGAGTTAGATTTGGAACAATATTATATGGTTATGATATAAGTCCTCATAAGTTATCTAATAATCCAAAGGATATTTTAAGAAAAATAAGAAATAATTATTTAATTAAAAAATATAACATAAGTAAAACATATGATAATGTTTTTATTAAACTTACACCTGCTTTAAAAGTAAAAACTAATATTATACAAATAAAGAGAATAAAAGCAGGGGATAAAGTAGGATATGGAATGCTTTATACAGCAAAACAAGATGAAGTAATAGCAACAATACCTATTGGTTTTGATGATGGTATTGGAATTAATCATATAGGTAGATATGTTGTTATAAATAATAAAAAATATCCTGTGATTGGTGAAATATCTATGTGTATGATGAGCATACTAATAGATGATAGTATAAAAGTAGGAGATGAAGTAACTATTATGGGAGATGGTATTACACTTGGTATGATGTCAAGGTTAAATAATACATCTATTCATAATACACTTGTTAATATTGGTAAAAATTTACCAAGAGTATATATTAAAAATAATAAGAAAGATTGTATTATAGAATACAATACGGAGGTAATAAAATGAGTCTTAAAAGTATGATGATAAGAAAGGTTAAAGCTATCAACTATGAAAAACTAAATAAATTAAGTAATGATATAGCTTTTCGTAATCATAAAACACAAAGTTATGTTAAAAGAGATATGATTAAAAACTTTATTAAATATGGTATTGGATATACTGATTATTTAAAAGGTGATTATATAAATTTAACAGAAGAACAAAAGAAAACATTTGTAACAACTAAAAGTTTTTATAAGATGTTAAAATACTTAAATGATGATGATTATATTTCTGTTATGAGAGATAAGATACTATTTAATAAAGTGTTTAGAGATTATATTAAAAGAGATTTTTTAGATTTAAGAGTTGCTAGTGATGAAGAGATTAAGAAGTTCTTAAAAGGTAAAAAATATGTTTTTGCTAAACCACCAAAGGATTTTGGAGGACATCGCATAGAAAAGATAAAAGTTTCTGATATAAAAGATGCTAGTATATTTCATGTTGAACTTTTAAATAAAAAACTATATTTATTAGAAGAAGAAATAGTACAACATCCAGAACTTGATAAGTTAAATCCTTATGCGGTTAATTCATTTAGAATAGTTACTCTTGTTAAAGATAATAAAGCATATATACTTGCTAATGCTCTTAGAATTAATATTGATGATGCTATTGCTATTGGTTGTTCTGATGCTTTTATGAGACTTAATGAAGAAGGAAAGATTTGTAGTAGAGTAGTAGATGATGTTGCTAATGTTTATACAGAACATCCTATTGCTAAAATTAAATTTGATACTGTAACAGTTCCTTTTGTTAAAGAATCATTTGATATGGCTTTAAAAGCTGCTCTTGAAGTACCAGAAGTTAGATATGTTGGTTGGGATATTGCTATAACAAAAGATGGACCAGTAATTATGGAAGGTAATGAATATCCAAGTTATGGTCTTGTACAATATTATTTGTTTAATGATGAACATGAAGGTCATTTAGCTCAAATATCTAAGATATTAGGCGAAGATGAAATGAAGAAGATGAAATTATGAGAAAACTGAAAAAAAACACTTTTATTCAAGGAACTCTAGTTACATCTGCAATATTAATCATTATAAAGATATTAGGTGCATTATATGTAATACCTTTTTATGGAATAATAGGTACTAATGGTGGAACTTTATATAGTTATGCTTATAATATATATAATTTATTCTTGAATATATCTACTGCTGGTATTCCCATTGCTATATCAATGATAATAAGTGAATACTTAACTCTTAATATGTATGATGCAAAAGAAAGAGCTTATAAGATAGGTAAGAAGATGATAGGAGTTCTTGCCATTGTATCATTCTTAGTAGTATTTTTAGGAGCGGATATAATAGCTAAATTCATTATAAGTGATATATCAGGTGGTAACTCTATTCATGATATTGCTACTGTTATAAGAGCTGTTTCATTTTGCTTAATAATCATACCTTTTTTAAGTGTACTAAGAGGTTATATGCAAGGACATAAGTTTATTACTCCAACTTCTTATTCTCAATTGATTGAACAAATTGTAAGAATTGTTGTTGTACTTTTAGGATCTTATGTAGTAATAAAAGTACTTGATAAAGGAATCACTAATGGAGTAAGTATTGCATTGCTTGGTGCTTTCTTTGGAGGGTTATTTGCATATTTATATTTACTTATTAAAGTTAAAAAGAATAAAGAAGAATTTCCAATATCAAAGAAAAAAGATGCTGTAAGTAATTCAGTTATTGCTAAAAAGATACTTAAATATTGTATTCCTCTTATAATGATATCTATTGTTGATAATTTATATACGATAGTTGATGTTAAACTTATTATAAAAGGACTTCATATGGTAGGTTATACTGCTATGGAAAGTGAAATGATGTCTTCATTAGTATCAACTTGGGCACCTAAAATATGTACTGTTATTATAGCTATTGCTATTTCACTTACAACAAATATAATTCCTCATGTAACTTCAAGTTTTATCAAAAAAGATATGAATGAAGTTAATAGAAGATTTAATCAAGCAATAAGTACAATGTTAATTATTACTATACCAATGGCTTTAATGTTACTTATGTTATCAAATGAAAGTTATACATTATTCTATGGTGCTAGTAAATTTGGATCAACTGTACTTAAAGTATCAGCAATAAGTCATATATTCTTTGGAGTATGGAGTGTTATAAATACTTGTCTTCAAAGTATGAGAAAATTTAAAATTGTTTATATAAATTCTATTGCAGGTTTAGTAGCTAATGCTATTTTGGATATTCCACTTATATTATTATTTGATAAAGTTGGTCTTCCAGCATATACTGCAACAGTTGTATCAACTATAATAGGTTATACTATTTCAATAACAATAGCATTAATATATTTAAAGAAAGAAATGAAATTTACATATAAACCAACAATAAACTTATTAAAGAAATTATTGTTACCTTGTATATGTATAATTATTCCAATAACAATATCAAAAATATTTATTACATTTGAATATACAAGACTCACTTCATTTATTTCACTTGGTATTCATGGAATAGTTGGTGTAATAATTTATTTAGTTATTTCTTATAAAAATGGTGCTATTAACGATACAATAGGTAATTCATTTATAGATAATATATTAATTAAATTACATCTTAAAACTAAGAAAAATTAATTTCTTAGTTTTTAATTTATATAAAATATGTTATTATTAATAATAGAGGTGAACATATGAATAAGAAAGGATTTACATTAGTAGAGTTACTTGCTGTTATAGCAATATTAGGTTTGATTGTTACTACTGTTAGTATAGCTGTTACTAAGATTTATAATGATAATATTAAGAAAACAATGATAGTTCAGGAGAATAATATTGCTAGTGCATCAAGAAATTATCTTGATGATTATTGTTTTTCTCCACTTGATGGTAACTATATTTGTCCTAAATCATATGATAATACTACTGATAATAAGTATATTTGTTTAAGTGATTTACAAGAAAATGAAAAAGACAATTATATAAATAAGGTAACTTATAAAAATGAAGATTGTAAAGGTATAATAGTTTTTACTAAAGATGATGAGGGTGGATATACTAAACCAACTACATATTTATATTGTGATTATGATAAAAATAAAAACACATATAATTATGTGACTGACACATCATTAGATGTATCAAAATATCCAAGGTGTAATATAAGTGGTGGTGTAAGTGGTGAAGATGAAACAACAACAACTACAACTACTACAACTACAACAAAACCTGTTGATACTGCTTGTACTTATAACGGAGAACTGGTGAAAGGTGCTGAATTTGTAAGTGGGCAATATACATATAGATACAAGCAAGAGGGTACTTATAGAGATCCTTATTGGAGTGATATTTCTCAAGATGGATGGGGAGTACAATTAACTGATAAAGATAGCACAGAAGCTGTTACTGATAATATATGTACATATATAAATAATAAACCTATAATTTCTATGGCATATATGTTTTATGATAGCAAAGCTTCTGCTATAAATGTAAGTAAATTTAATACTAGTAATGTAATTAATATGAATTCTATGTTTGGCGGTATTTCTGCAACAGTGATAGATTTAAGTAATTTTGATACTAGCAATGTAACTAATATGATGGCTATGTTTGAAAGAGGTAAAATCTCAACATTAGATTTAAGTAGTTTTGATACAAGTAAAGTAACTAATATGAGAGGTATGTTCCTTATGAATTCTATTAACACTTTAGATTTAAGTGGTTTTGATACTAGCAAAGTTACAGATATGTCGTTAATGTTTTATTGGAATTCGTCAAAAGTAATAAATATAAGTAATTTTGATACTAGTAGTGTTACTAATATGAGTCATATGTTTGAAAATAGTGCAGTAACTTCTTTGAATTTTAGTAGTTTTAATACAAGCAATGTCACTGATATGTCTGGTATGTTTGAAAACAGTAAAATAAGTAATATAAATTTAAGTAGTTTCAATACAAGTAAAGTAACTACTATGATTAACATGTTTAAAAATAGTGCAGCAACAGTAATAAATGTAAGTAGCTTTGATACTGGCAATGTAACAAATATGGTTAATATGTTTAGTAGTATTAAAGCAACAACACTAAATTTAAGCAACTTTAATACTAGCAAAGTTACTGATATGAGTGGTATGTTTGGTAGTAGTGCATTGACTTCGTTAGATTTAAGTAAATTTGATACAAGTAAGGTTACTGATATGAATAGTATGTTTGCATACAGTAAAATAAGTAATATAAATTTAAGTAGTTTTAATACCAGTAATGTAAAAGATATGAGTTATATGTTTAATGGAAGTAATGCTGAAACAATAAATTTAAGAAGTTTTAACACTAGTAAAGTAACTAATATGTGGAGTATGTTTAATAATTGTACTAATCTTAAAACAATATATGCTAGTACTAATTTTAATACTTCTAATGTTCCTGATAGGGATGAAATGTTTACTGATTCAACAAAACTAGTTGGTGGTAATGGTACGACATATGATAGGTTTTATACTGATAAAACATATGCTCGTATTGATAGGGGCAGGAAAAATCCTGGATACTTTACTGGTGGAAAATAGGTTATAATAAGAATGAGTTTAACAAATGTTAAACTTTTCTTTATTTAGGATACAAAATATAGTAAAATAATTAAAGGGTGAGGATATGAAAAAAAGAGCAATATTAATAGATGGTAATAACTTATTATTTAGAAGTTATTATGCAACTGCATATAATGGAAATTTAATGAAGAATAGTAAAGGTTTTCCTACTAATGCTTTATTTGGATTTGTAAATATGTTAAATAAAATTATTAACGAAGAGAAACCTGAATATATAATGGTTGCTTTTGATAAAGGACATAATTTTAGAAAAGATTTATGTGATACATATAAGGATGGTAGAATTGAAACACCACATGATTTAAAAATTCAATTTCCAGAAGCTAAAAATATATGTACACTTCTTGGTATTAAATATATTGAATGTGATAATTATGAAGCTGATGATATAATTGGTACATTTGCTAGAATGGCTGATGAAGATAAAAATTATAATGCAACTATTATAAGTAGTGATAAAGATTTATTACAATTAATTAGTGATGAAGTAGATGTTAAATTATTAAAACAGAAAGATTATATTTTAATGAATGAGAAGACATTCTTTGATTATTATGGTATTAAGCCAATTAGAATGATAGATTTAAAGGCACTTATGGGAGATGCTAGTGATAATATTCCTGGTGTTAAAGGAATAGGTGAGAAAACAGCTTTATCATTATTAACTAAATATGATACTCTTGATAACTTATATAATCATTTAGATGAACTTACTCCTAAAACAAGAGAGAAACTTGAAAATGATAAGGATAGTGCTTATTTTTCATATAAACTTGCTACTATATATAAAACTATTGATTTTGAATATACTTTTGAAAGTATTAAATATAATAAACCTGATATAACTGGTCTTATTGAAAAATATAAGGAACTTGAATTTAATTCGTTTTTAAAAAATATAAATACTAATAATGAAGAGGTAAAAGATGGAATTAAATATGAGATAGTTAAATCTAAAATAAATATAGAAGGTGTTAAGAGTTTATATATAGAACTTGATGAATCAAATTATCATAAAGCAGGTTTTATAGGTGCTGCTATATATGATGGAAAAACTGCATATTATTTTGATTTACCAAGTTTATTATTGAATAGTGATTTATTAAAAGATATTACTGTTACTTTTGATAATAAAAAGAATATAGTATTTTTGAATAAATATGATATTAGTATAAATGATCCATTTGATATATTTATAGCTGCATATTTGCTTGAATATAATGTTAAAGATGATTTAGCTTATTTAGCAGCAACTTTTAATAGAAATATTGCTTATTATGATCAAATTATAAATAAGAAAAATAAATTATCAGAAGATACTATTATTAATTCAATTGTATCTAAAGCTGTGTTTATATATGATAATTATAAAGAATTTGAAGATAAGCTTGTTAAAGAAGAATTGGATAACTTATATAAAGATATAGAAGGACCACTTATTAGAATTCTTGCTAATATGGAAATAAATGGTATTACAGTTAAAACTGATGTTATTGATAAGTTAAAAGATGATTTAAATGAAAAGATTAAACTTTTAGAAAATAAAATATATGAAGAAGCAGGAGAACCGTTTAATATAGGTAGTCCTAAACAATTAGGTGAAATACTTTATAATAAGCTTATGTTGCCAAAAGGAAAAGGTAAGAGTGCTATGTCTACTGCTCATGATGTTCTTATAAAGTATAGGCATATAAATCCAATCATTGATGATATATTAGATTATAGAGCTTTAACTAAACTAGTTTCTACATATTTAGATACTTTTAATAGTTATGTTATGGAAGATGGTAAAATACATACTATATATAAACAAACTGGTACTAGAACTGGAAGACTTTCTAGTGTGGAACCTAATTTACAAAATATACCTGTTAGAAGTGAAGAAGGAAAGCAAATAAGAAAAGCATTTATACCAAGTAATAATTCATATTTATTATCTAGTGATTATTCTCAAATTGAACTTAGAGTTCTTGCTCATATAAGTGATTCTAAGAGCTTAAAAGAAGCATTTATAAATGGAGAAGATATACATACTCATGTTGCTAGTGATATATTTGATACTCCTGAAAATGAGGTTACAAAGAATATGAGAAGAACTGCTAAAGCTGTAATATTTGGTATTGTTTATGGTATTAGTGGATATGGTCTTTCTGAAAACTTAGATATTAGTACAAGTGAAGCAAAAAAATATATTGAAAAGTATTTAACTTTATATCCAGAAGTAAATGACTATATGACTGAGATTGTTAAGAAGGCAAAAGAAACATCATCTGTTAGAACTTTATTTAATAGAAAAAGAACTATTGATGAACTTAATAATACTAATTATATGATTAGACAAATGGGTGAGAGAATTGCTCTTAATACTCCAATTCAAGGTACTGCAGCTGATATATTAAAACTTGCTATGATTAAAATAGATGAAAGGTTGAAAGAAGACAATCTTAAAACTAAAATGTTACTTCAAGTACACGATGAACTTATATTTGATGTACCTGATAATGAGCTTGAAGAGGTTAAAGATATAGTAAGAGAAATAATGGAAAATGTATATAAATTATCTGTACCATTAAAAGTAGAAATTGATTATGGTAGAGATTGGTATGAAGCAAAATAAAAATCAGGAATTAATCCTGGTTTTCTTTTATATAAATTGGTATATTTTGTATTTCTTTTTTAGATATATCTTCATATATAAATGAATAAAGATCTGTTATCCTTTTTTCTATTTTAAGAGCATCATACTTAGTATTATATTTATTTAAAATAGGTAAGTTTATTTCATTTTTAATTTCATTTAAATAATTTTTACCTTTTTCTGAAAAACCTAATATTCTTATATATTCTAGATATTTTACTTTTTTATTTTCTTCTTTTGTAAATGAACAGAATATATGATTTAACATTCTAGATATTTTATTATATGTATATCTTTTTGTTTTAATGTTTTTAATAAGTTCATCAAGTGAATTTGATTTATTTATTACTTTTTTAATTCTTGTACTTAATCCTTCATCTACATCTACAAATTTTTCTAAATTATTTTCAGTTAATATTTTATATTTTAAATATTCAAAGTATTTACTTTCCATATTTTTATCTTTTAAAAGTTCATATACATTATTTGGTACTTTATCTTTAATATCCTTTTTTTCGAGTAATCTTGTTCTTATATTTGATGCTGATACTACTTTTGCATTTGAATCTAAGTCATGATAACTACTTGTTCTTTTAATATTATATATATCCATAAAATATCCATTTCTATATATTTCTTTTAAATAACTAAGAGCAAGTAAATCATTTGGTTCAGTTATTGTAATACCACATAATTCTTCAAGTGCCTTGTTAAGTGCGGTAGGGTAACTAACTCCTTCACTTAAATATTTTTTTGTTATGATATCAAAATTTATATCATTAACTTGGTATTTAGCTGCTTCTTTTATTTTATCTATATTTTCAGTTTCACTTCCAAAGCAAAGAACATCTACATATAGTTTATTTAATAGAGCTACTGAATATCTAGCAAAAATATCACTACTTTGAGTTGCATATACATATGGAAGTTCTATTACTATATCAACTCCATTTTCAAGTGCTACTTTTGCTTTATCCCATTTATTTAGTACTGATAATTCTCCTCTTTGTGTGAATGTTCCACTTAAACAAGCTATAATAATAGAATCTTTATATTTCTTTTTGACTTTGTTTATTTGATATAAATGTCCATTATGAAATGGATTATATTCACATACTATTCCTACTACTTTTCTCATTTTACTGCTTTTCAATACTCCTTACTAGTTTTCTAACAGATGGAACTTTTTTTATACTTGGTTTATATAATGCTGGATTTGAATTATGCATTCTATATCCATTGTATCTTGTAAGCATATTTACATCGAAGAAGTCATTGCCAACTGTATATGTATCATCATCGTGTATACCTTCTTTTGATATTATTACATCTATACCATCTGTTTTATCTATAGCTTCATTAAATATTAATATATGAAAGAATGGGGTGGAACATAAATAATTTAGTTCATCTTTTATTTCTTCTAATCTTTCTATATTATTACTATCTATTACACATATTATATCATATACTTTATCTAAATCAGTTGTTACATTACCATAATAATCTTTAAAAATTATAGATTTAAATATTTTTCTTTTACTTATATATTTTATAGTTTTTAATATTACACTATTTAATGTAGGATGAAGAAATATTACATTGTCATTTTCATCGTATACAATACCACCATTATTACATATTAAATAATTATATGGTATATTATATCTTTGTATTTGACCTTTAAGCGAAATAAAGCTTCTTGCAGAAGCAAGAGCAAATATATTTCCGTTACTCATAAAGTCTTTCACTGAATCAATATTTTCACTCATTTTTACTAATTTACTAGTTTTATTAAAAGTTCCGTCATAATCGCTTATTAGTAATTTTTTCACTTTATATTATCTCCCACCTGTTTTCTTAATAAAATAATATGACAATTATATCAAAAAAGTACTGTTTATTCAATTTTTATTACAAAATACTTAAATTCTCTTGATATTTTTCTTATTTTATGAGAAAATACATAGGCAAATGAAAAATTATAGCATTATATAAGGGAGGAATAAAAATGAAATTAGATATTACTTTATTCGGTGCTTTACCTTTTAGAAGAATCAGTAAAACTGCTAAAAGACAAAGAAGAACTCATTTAAAGAAAACAGCTCCTACTGTTGCAACATGTAGTAATTGTGGAGCAACATTAGCACCTCATAGAGCATGCACTAAGTGTGGATACTATAAAGGAAAAGAAGCTATTAAAGTTCAAAAAGAAGAAACAAAGTAGTCAATTTAAAGATTGACTTTTTTGTTGGTTTATTTTATTTGACATATCACTTTTTCTTTTATATAATGTTTTTAGAATAGGGTATGTAAGAGTGGTGTGTTATGTTATGAAAAAAAGAGGTTTTACTTTGGTTGAGCTTTTGGCGGTAGTAGCTATATTGGGTATTTTAGTTACAATAATAAGTGTAGCTGTACTTAAGATTTATAATTCTAGTGTTGAAAAAACAATGGAAGTACAAAATAAAAATGTTAAAAGAGCAGCAGCGGCATTTTTAGAAGATTATTGTATTGATCCTGTTGATGGTAGTTTTGTTTGTCCTGAGACTTATGAAAATAGATATTATAATAAATTTGTTTGTTTAGGAGATTTAAGAAAAGATACTAAGAACAGTTATATTGAAAAGGTAACTTATAAAGGCGATGAATGTACTGGTGTTATTATATTTACTGCTGATGAAGAAGGAGAATTAACTATTCCAAATCCTTATTTATATTGCAAATGGAATGAGAAAGAAGAAACTTATGATTACATGACTAACCCAACTCTTGATGTTTCTGATTATGAAGTATGCGGTATTAAACAACCTAAGGTAGAGGGTGAACTTACTGCCCCTGATGCTGTTTATTGTCATTTTGATGGAGATTTAACTCAAGGTGCAGAATTTGTAAAAGGTTCTTATACTTATAGATATAAACAGGAAGTAGATATTAAGGCTAGAAGACCTGAATTGCAAGGAAATTATCTTGAAAAAGTTAATCCTACTAAGTTATTAAAAAGTAGAGAGGAAGGCCCTTGGTATTATTCAAATTATGAAAAATATTGGAAAAATATATCTGATGATGGATGGGGAGTAGAATATACTGGTGATTATACTAAAAAAACTACAGATGCTATGTGCACATATATTAATGATAAACCAGTTGTTTCAATGAGTTATACTTTTTTGGATGTACCAACTCAAAATGTGGCTTTAAATAAAATTAATACTAGACCAGTTAAAAATATGTCATTTACTTTTGCTACCACTTTTGGAAATAGGAAAGCAGCTAATTATAATACTTCTGATAGAATAATTAAGTTGGGACGAGATTCTAGTGATCTTTATCCTAGTGGTGTATTAGACTTAAGAAATTTTGATACTCGAAATGTAGTTGATATGTCAGGAATGTTTTATGGAAACTTATATAGAAATATAAATATAAGCAGTTTTAATACGGGTAAAGTAACTAATATGAGAGGTATGTTTGGAAATACTCATTTAAACAGTTTAAATCTTAAAAGTTTTAATACGAGTAATGTAACTGACATGTCATATATGTTCTCTGAAAGTCGTATAGGCGGAAAGCTAAATCTAGAAAGTTTTAATACTAGCAATGTAACTGACATGTCATATATGTTTAGTTATTATTATGGTGCTGGTATAAATGGTATCAATAGCTTCAATACTAGTAATGTAATAGATATGCGAGGTATGTTTAATGATTATAATGGAAATGGTTTAAATTTATCTGGTTTTAATACTAGCAAAGTCGAAGATATGAGTGCAATGTTTAGTGAAAATAACTTAACCAATTTTAGTGGAATTGAAAACTTTGATACAAGTAATGTAAAAAATATGAGTAGTATGTTTAATAGCTCTAATCTTGGTAACTTTGATATAAAAAATTTCAATACGAGCAATGTTACAGATATGTCATATATGTTTGAAGATGCTGATTTGAGTAATGCTAAAAATATAGAAAATCTTAATACAAGCAATGTTACTGATATGAGTGGAATGTTTTATCGTACAACAGCTACAAAAATAGATATTTCCAAGTATAATACATCAAATGTTAAATATATGAAAGATATGTTTAGATACTCTAAAATTGCTGAGATAGTTATTGGCGATAATGATACAAGCAAAGTAACTAATATGTCATATTTATTCTATCGTTCAGATTGTGAGAAAATCAGCATTGGGAATTTGAATACATCAAATGTTACTGATATGAGTTATATGTTTGCTGATACAGAATTTACTGAAATAAACTTAGGTTTTTTAAATACTAAAAATGTTAGAAATATGAGTGGTATGTTTAGTTCTACAAAGTTTAATACAATTGATTTAAATAAGTTCAATACATCAAAGGTAACTAATATGTATTCTATGTTTTCTGGATCAGCAGCAACAAGTCTTGATTTAAGTAAATTTGATACAAGTAATGTTACAGATATGGGATATATGTTTTCAAATTCAAAGGCAACAAGCATAAACCTTAGTAGTTTTGATACAAGCAATGTTACAGATATGAGATATATGTTTTCAAATTCAAAGGCAACAAGTCTTGATTTAAGTAAATTTAATACATCAAAAGTTACAAATATGGGTTCTATGTTTTCTAGTTCAATGGCTACAACTATAAACTTGAGTAGTTTTAATACGAGTAAAGTTACTAATATGAGTTATATGTTTAGTAATAGTGCTGCCACTGAACTTAATTTGGATCATTTTAATACAAGCAATGTTCAATCTATGTATGCTATGTTTAATAAAAGTAAAGCTAAAAAAATAAGTGTTAAGAATTTTGATACAAGTAAGATTACTAGTATGTCACAAATGTTTGCTGATTCAAAAGCTGAATCTCTTGATCTGAGTAGTTTCAATACAAGTAATGTTACTAATATGTGGTGTATGTTTAAATCTGCTGCAGCTAAAACAATAAATGTTAGTAGTTTTGATACAAGTAAAGTAACTGATATGACTTGGTTGTTTATTCAAACTAAAGTTGATACATTAGATTTAAGTAACTTTACTTTAAAAGATGGTGTTAAGCTTGAAAATATGTTCTTATATTCAATAGCTACGACTGGTTATGCTAAAGATGCTGCTACTGCTGCTAAATTTAATGATAAAAGTGTTACTGGTATACCAACTAAATTAATATTTACAGTTAAATAGGCTATATGCCTATTTTTTATTTGTATATTGAAAATGAAAATAATAAATTGTATAATTATAAAAGAATAGGAGAGTATATGAAAAATGATGTTATAGAGGCTGTTATAGAGATACCTTATAGAAGCCGAAACAAATTTGAAATTAAAGATGGTAAAGTTAAACTTGATAGAGTTTTATATAGTGCTATGGGTTACCCTGCTGAATATGGTTTTATAGATAAAACATTAGCAAATGATGGTGATCCTCTTGATATTCTTGTTATTGGAACAGAACCAACATATCCAGGATGTATTATTCCAGCAAGAGTAATAGGTGTATTAAAAATAATTGATAATGGTTTTGAAGATTATAAAATTATATCAGTTGTAGATGTTGATCCAAGATATGATGAAATTAAGGAACTTAATGATTTATCTAAGTTTATATTAGATGAAATAAGAAACTTTTTTGAAAATTATAAAGTTCTTCAAAAAATAAATGTTCAAGTTGAAAAATATTATCCTAAGAATAAAGCTTTGAAAATTATTGAACAATCTAAAAAGAATTATTTAAATACTATTAATGAAAGAAATGATTAATTTGAATAGAAAAGGATTTACATTGATTGAATTACTTGCTGTAATAGCAATATTAGGTTTACTTGTAACAACAGTTAGTATAGCTGTTACTAAGATTTATAATGATAATGTTAATAAAACAATGATAGTTCAAAATAATAAAGTTATGGAGGCAGCTAGTATATATTTAAATGATAAGTGTCTTTTACCACTTGATGGAGCTGTTTGCCCTGATTCTTATACTGAAGGCCAATATATATGCTTAGAAGATTTGACTGAAAATGTTAAAGAAAATTATTTAACTGAAGTAACATATAAAAATGATGTATGTAGTGGTATAGTTGTTTTTGAAAAAAATGCTGAGGGTGAAAATGTTGAAACTGTTTCATATTTATTTTGTGGATATGATAGTTCAAAAAATACATTTAATTATGCGACTAATCCATCATTGAATTTAAGTAAATATCCAAGATGTAATGTTAAAAAGAATGGTTCACCAAGTGGTGGTGTGTGACTACTACAACAACTAGAAAAACTCCAAATATACCTGATAATTGTACTGTTTAAGCTAAAAATGATAATTATCATTTAATGTATTGTGTTTCTGATGGTACTGGAGATAGTGTGGTTGGCAAAGAAAAGTCTATTGGAATTTGTAATAATGTTTCTTATTGTGTGTATGCCGTTAATGCATCATCTGATAGCAAAGCTCAATACATACTTTACTATAATAATAATGGAACTTCGGATGGTTATGATTTGGTTAGTGCTGTTTCAAATAAAATTATTACTACTTGTGGTTTAGTTGATCTTGGTTATAATATTGTATGTAAAACTATATCTGCATCATAGTTAATTTAAAGATATTAAGAAATTAATATCTTTTATTTTGGAATAAATTATATTATAATTAAATAGGTGATATTATGAGTAAAGGTGAAATATATAAAATAGGTAAAAATAATAAATATGAAATTAATAAGAAAGATGATTTTATATCTTTTTGTGTAGGTATACTTGTTTATGCAGCTGTTCTTATGATAGCTAATAGTTTGTTTAAAGGAATTGAAGTTGAGAATTTCTTTTATGCTATTATTGCAGCATTAATATTAAGTGGACTTAATTATACTATTAAGCCAATATTGATTTATTGGACTTTACCGCTTAGCATTATGTCTTTTGGTATAGCATATCCAATAGTAAATATGATTATATTAAAACTATGTGATTTAATAATGGGTAGTTCATTTAATATATATGGTTTCTTTGCTACTTTTGTAATTGCAATATTTATAAGTGGACTTAAAATAATATTAGATAATATAATAACTAAAAATATAGGGAGATAGATTATGGATACAATAATAACAATAGGAAGTTTTTCATTAAAATGGTATAGTGTTTTAATTACTATAGCTGTAGTTATAGCTTATTTTATGATATACAGTGAAAGTAAAAGATTTAATATTAAGAGTGAATTTATTTTTAATATGATGTTTTGGACATTAATATTTGGTATTCTTGGAGCTAGAATTTATTATGTTGTATTTAATTGGTCATATTATAGTGAGAATTTAAGTGAAATATGTAAAATATGGAATGGTGGTCTTGCTATTCATGGTGGTATTATTGCTGGTGCTCTTACTGTAATTATATATTGTAAGAAATATAAAGTTAAGGTCGGAAGAATAATGGATTTAATAGTTCCTGCATTACTTTTAGGACAAGCACTTGGTAGATGGGGTAATTTCTTTAATGGTGAAGCTTATGGTACTATTGTTACTAGAACTACACTTGAAAATATGAAGATAATACCAGAATTTGTTATTAATAATATGTATATAGATGGTTTTTATCATTTACCAATGTTCTATTTTGAATCATTATGGTGTTTTTTAGGATTTATTATTACTTTAATACTTAGAAGAAGAAAATATATTAAAAAAGGACAACTTACTGGATTTTATTTAATGTGGTATGGTGCTGCTAGATTTGTTATAGAGATATTTAGAACTGATAGTTTAATGCTTGGAGATTTAAAGATTGCTAGAATAGTTAGTGTAATTATGTTTATTATTGGAGTATTTATACAACTTATTCAAGGTAGAAAACCTAAGTTAGAGGAATTATATAATTCACCAGAAACAGAAGAAATAAGATTTTAGGAGGGTTTATGTTTGATTTAATAATTATTGGTGCTGGTCCTGCTGGTATGAGTGCTAGTATATATGCTAGTAAAGCTAATTTAAATACTTTATTAATTGAAGCTGATAGTCCAGGTGGATTATTAAATAAATTAAATAAAGTTGATAATTATTTGGGTTTTAAAGGTGTATCTGGCAGTGATCTTGCATTTAATATGTATGATCATGTTAGAAGCTTAAATGTTCCTTTAAAGCATGAAAAGGTGCTTAAAATTGAAGATAATAATGAAACTAAAAAAGTTATAACTAACAAAGGTGAATATCTTACTAAAAAGGTATTAATTGCGATTGGAAGAAAGCCTAAGAAAGCAGGAGTTAAAGGAGAAGAATTATATAATAAAAAAGGTATAAGTTATTGTGCTATATGTGATAGTCATTTATATAAAGATAAAGATGTAGTTGTTACAGGTAATAATGATTTAGCATTTAGTGAAGCTATTTATTTATCTAGTGTAGCTTCTTCTGTAACACTTATTACAAATAATGAATATAATGATAAAAGAATTAAAATAATAAATTCTAGTGTTAAAGAGTTTATTGGGCAAGATGTACTTACTGGTGTTAAATTAGAAAATGATGATGTTATTAAATGTAGTGCTGCTTTTATTTATAATGGATATATAACTGAAGTAAATTTTTTAAATGAACTTGGTATTATAAATGATTCTGGTAATATTGATGTAGATAGCAGAATGGAAACTAATGTTAAAGGTATTTATGCTGCTGGTGATATTATTAAAAAAGATGTTTATCAAATTAATACAGCTGTAAGTGAAGGATGTATTGCTGCACTTAGTGCTAAAATGGATATTATAAATGAAAAATAAAGATATTTTAATAATTATATTAATTAATATAATACTTTTAATATTATTGTGTCTTATAACTACTAATAGATATATAACAATATTAATTGAAATAATATTATATTTAGTATATTATATATATTTGTTATTTAAGAAAGATTATATTAGTTATAAAGTAATAGTTAGTAACTTAATTATGTGTTTGATAGGTATATTAGTAATATATATTGTTAATGGTAAAATAGATTTTGTTATTGATGAAGATTTGAGTAATATAGAGGAATCATTTTCTATATATTCTTTCTTTATAATAAATATATTATATAGTTTAATATTTACATTTACTAATGTTATTAAATTACTTATTAAGAAGATTAAGGAATAGTGGAGGAATTATGCTTGTATATGGAAGAAATGTAGCAAGAGAAATATTAAATAGTAATACTAAAGTTTATAAGGTATTTTTAGATAATAATTTTCGCGATGAAGAATTAATGGATAAGATTGATAAAAAGGGTTTAAAGAAGTTTCATATTGATAAGAATAAGATAGATAAGATGTGTGGTAGTAGTACTAATCAGGGTATTGCATTAGATATTGAAGAATATGGATATTTAAATATTGAAACACTTGAAAATGATGATAAAGCTAATTTTATTGTTATGTTAGATTCTATTGAAGATCCACATAATTTTGGAGCTATTATTAGAACTTGTGAATGTGCTGGGGTTGATTATATTATTATTCCTAGAAATAGAAGTGTTAGTGTTAATAGTACTGTTTATAAGACTTCTAGTGGTGCTTTAAACAATGTTAAGATAGTTGAAGTTGTTAATTTAAATAATACTATAAAGAAGCTTAAATCACTTGGATTTTGGGTTTATGGAAGTGATGCATTAGGTAAAGATTATAGGAGTATTAAATATGATTCTAAGACTTGTTTAATTATTGGAAGTGAAGGACATGGTCTTAAAAAAATAGTAAGTAATTCTTGTGATGAGATTATTTCTATACCAATGAAGGGTAAAGTAAATTCTTTAAATGCTTCTGTTGCTTCTGGTATTCTTATATATGAAATAATGAAATATAAATAGGTGAATTATGAATTATGATGATTTAAATGATAATGAACTTGTTTATTTATGTAGTGAAAATAATGAAAATGCAACTATAGAGCTTATTAATAAATATAAAGGTATGATACTTATAATACTTAAAGATTTTTTAAAAAAGTATAAAATTGTTGGTATTGAAATATCTGATTTATATCAAGAGGGTTTAATTGGTTTATTAAATGCAATTGAGACTTATGATAAAGACAGGGATGTTACTTTTTATACTTATGCTAATGCTTGTATAAAGTCATCTATTATTACTACTATTAGAAGTACATTTACCCAAAAGAATAGAATACTTAATACTTCTTATTCTCTTGATAAAATGTTTGAAGATTCTGAAAATAATTTTTATGAAATATTTAAAGATGAAAGAGAAGAACCTAATAAGAAATTAATTGATCATGAGGAAACAGTTGAACTTACTAATAGAATTAAATCTAAATTAAGTGAAAATGAAAAAGTTATTTTTGAACTTAAACTTCAAGGACTTGATAATAAGGAGATAGCTGAACTTATTGATAAAGATAGAAAATATGTTGAAAATACTATATTTAGAATAGGCAAAAAATATAAAGAAATGGAAAAATGAGGTAATATATATGTTTGATTATTTGAAAGGAATAGTTAGTAAGACTGCTCCTAATTATGTTGTTATTGATTGTAATGGTGTTGGTTATAAGATATATACACCAAATCCTTATAAGTTTAAAGAGGGCACTACTTCTACTGCTTATGTTTATAATCATATAAGAGAAGATGAAAATTCTTTATATGGTTTTATAAGTGAAGATGAAAGAGAATTATTTTTAAAGCTTATTGGTGTTAAAGGTTTAGGTCCTAAGATGGCTCTTCCTATACTTGCTACAGGTTCTATTAGCGGTATTGTAGATGCAATAGATAGAGAAAATATATTATATTTAAAGAAATTTCCTAAAATTGGAGATAAGGTTGCTAAACAAATTATTCTAGATTTAAAAGGAAAATTATCTAGTATTGAATATAGTGAAGAAAGTAATTCTAGTGAAGAACTTGTTATGGCACTTGAAGCTCTTGGATATAAAAGTGCTGATATTAAGAGTGTTGTAACTAGAATTGATCCAGAGTTAACTATCGAAAATCAAATTAAAGAAGCATTAAAATTATTATTAAAATAAAGGAGCAAATTATGGTAATTGGAATTGATATGGATGATACAATATGTTCAACTAATGAACTTATTATTGTAGAAGCAGATAAGTATGATAAAGAAGTATTAGGTGGTACTGGTGTAAAGGATGTTAAAGCATATGAATTTAATGATATGCTTGGTTGGGCACCAGAAATGAAAGGGCAATTCTTTAAGGATAGACTTGAATATATAATGTCTAGTGCTGTTATTAAAGAAGATGCTAAAGAAGTTATTAATAGACTTCATGATAAAGGGTATAAAATTATAATTATATCTTTTAGAAAAGCTAAATATTTAAAAGATCCTTATATGCTTACTAAAAATTGGTTAGATGAAAATGGTGTTAAATATGATAAAATTTATGTTGATACTGGATCTAAGGTTGATGAATGTATTGAATCAAAAGTAAATTTATTTATTGATGACAAAGAAAGTCATTGTGAAGAAGTAAGTGAAGCTGGTATTGATGTTATATTATTTACTAATGCTTATAATACTGAGGAAAATAGATTTGTAAGAAAAGATAACTGGAAAGATATAGAAAAATATATAGAGGAAAAATATAATGGATGAGAGAATAGTTACTAATCATGAACTTGAAGCTGATACTTTTGAAAAGACGATTAGACCAGATTCTTTTGATGAATATATTGGACAAACTGATGTTAAAGAAAATATAAAGGTTTTTGTAAAGGCAGCTAAGATTAGAAATACTAATTTAGATCATGTACTTTTATATGGCCCTCCTGGTCTTGGAAAAACTACACTTGCTCATATTATTGCTAATGAACTTGGTAGTAATATTAAGACTGCTAGTGGACCTACTATTGAAAAAAGTGGTGATCTTGCTGCAATATTATCTACACTTGAACCAAATGATGTACTTTTTATAGATGAAATACATAGAATACCAAGATATATTGAAGAGATATTATATAGTGCTATGGAAGACTTTAAACTTGATATTATAATTGGCGGTGAAGGACAAAGTAGAAGTATTAAAATAGATCTTCCTCCTTTTACATTAGTTGGTGCTACTACAAGAGCTGGTGATTTATCTAGCCCTTTAAGAGATAGATTTGGTATTGTTTCTAAACTTGAATTTTATAGTAATGAAGAACTTGCATTAATTGTTAAAAGAACTGCAAGAGTACTAAATGTAGAAATAGATGATGAATCAGCATATGAAATAGCTATTAGAAGTAGAAAGACTCCTAGAATTGCTAATAGACTTTTAAAAAGAGTTAGTGATTTTGCTCTTGTTGAGAGTGATGGTAAAATAAATATTGATGTAGTTAAAAAAGCATTATCAAGACTTAAAATTAATGATAATGGACTTGATAGTACTGATATTGAATATTTAATGAGTATTATTAATAAATTCAATGGAGGACCAGTTGGTATTGAATCAATTGCTTCATCTATTGGTGAAGAAGCTACTACTATTGAAGATGTTATTGAACCATTCTTATTACAAGAAGGATATGTTAAAAGAACTGCAAGAGGTAGAATTGTTACTGAGAAAACCTATAGAGAATTTAAAATTAATACACAAAGAACACTATTTGATTTTGAATAGTGTTTTTATATTAATAAAAAAAGAATTATTTCTTATATAATTCCTTTTTATAATTATCAATTACATCATTCATCATTGATATATAATCTTTATTATTATTTTTTTCTTCTTCTGTTATTGTAAACATACTTTTAATAGGTACTTTAACGATTGAATTTTCACTTATGAATTTTTCTTGTCTTTCATTTAATGTATCATCTTCTAAATAATAAACATATTGTATAGCTTTTGTACTAATTAATTTTTTAGCTTCTGCATATGCTTTATCTATTGTTTTATTATTTTCATCAAGTGATATTACATTAATATTATATTTTGTTAAGTAATTAAATACATCATTTGTAGTAAGTATTGTTTTATAGTTACCATTTTTTCCTATATCATATAGGCTTACATCAAGTTCACTTACCATTTCATTTAAAGTTTTGTAATTATTTTCTATTTTTTCTTTTATATAAACATTATCATTATATTCTATAAGACCTGATTTAATATTACTACATAGCATTAAGTAATTTGATGGGTTAAGCCACATACTTTCATTTTTTAAATCTCTACTCATTCCTTTTGTAGCATCTACAAGTTGTATATTATCATTTCTATTATATAAATCTTTTGCTAAATATGCTTCTCCTGAAACACCACTATATATAAATATTTTTCCAGTAGAATATTTATCTTTCTTTTTTTCTGTAACTTTATAATCACTTTTAGAACCATTTGGATAAACACTACTTACTTTTGCATAATCACTATAGAGTGCTGTTGTGGCATATTCAATTGGATAAGTTGTCACATATATATAACTATCACTAAAGTCATCATTTATGTTACAACCTGTTAAAAATAAAAAACAAACTAATAAAACACTAAATATTTTTTTCATAATTTTCTCCCTTTGTAATTACAGGATCATATCCAATTTTTCCAAATGGATGACACCTGAGTATTCTTTTTATTCCTTTTAATATTCCTTTAATTCCATATATATTTATACATTCTTTCATATATTCACTACAAGTTGGTGTAAATCTACACATAGAGTGACAATGAAGAGGTGTTATTTGATATATATCAATTAACTTTATTAATATTTTTTTCATATATCAATTATATAATAAATTGTTTTAAAAATAAATATAATTCTTATTAATTATATGTTATACTATACATATAAAATAGAGGTTGCTATGAAATGTAGATGTTATAAATGTGGAGCAAAATTAGTTAAAGATGCTAATTATTGTGGAGAATGTGGTAGTAAAATTGATAAAAATGAAAAAATAGAAGATGGTAATTGGAAATATTATTTATTAATTAATGCTATTTTAATATTTTGTGCATTTTTTTTACCATTTGGTAATAAATATATGTTACCAGCAGCTTTAGTGGTTTTAGTAACTGCCAAAATAAAATATCCTAAAAATACTATTGTTTCCGTAGTTTTTTGGCTTGAATTAGTATCATATATAGTTTTAGTAATTTTTTTAGCAATTTTGATGGTAGCATGTATAAAATCTTGTACAAAATTAGTGTAGGTGTAGTATGAAATATTGTATATATTGTGGGAATAAATTAAATAGTGAAAATAAATATTGTAATAATTGTGGTAAAAGATTAAAGAAAAAACATACAAATAGAATAATTACTATTACTGTTTTTGTTGTTATAGGTGTTTTGATTCTACCAAGTCTTGTTAATGGTATTATTAAATATAAAAAATATAGAAATGAACAAGATAATTATTATAAAAATATTAGAAATATAGTACAAAATAATTTATATTCTGAGATTGTTAGTGATAATTATAATTTACATCTTAATTCATCAGAAAACTGCATTAGGTGTGCTACTGATTGTGATGGTTCTTGTTTTAGTTATGAAAAAGATAAAAATTGTACGATATTTGAATATACAGTTAATGATAGTGACTTAGAATATAAAGCTTACCTGGTAGAAAAAAAGACTAAAACTAGTAAAAGATATGCTTTCTTTAGTAGTCGCGCGGAAACTAATTTTTATAATAATATATTAGCAAGAGCTAAAAAAAATTTTAGTGAATTTAATATAGAATCTAAATTTGAATATTCTGTTTTAGATGAAGATGAAACTTCTAGTAGTGAATGTGGTATTGATTTATATACTTCCAAGACTTTTAAAAATGTTTTTGATGAAGAATTATATAACAAATTAGTTGCTTTTTCAAATGATAGAATTGGTAAGTGTGCTTTTGGTATTCATTTTGATGATGATAAAGAAATTTATTTTATGTATAAAAATAATAGTATAAATATATATAATAAAATTGATGATCGTTTTAGATTAAATGGAAAGGCTATTGAAACTGATAATATTACTTATGAAGAATTTATGTTGGAAGTAGGTAATAGAGGATGGTAAATACTAATATACAGTTATATTCTATATGTATTATATTATCTTTTATAGTAAATGCTGTTATTATATTTTTATTAAACAAAAGACAAGAAAAATATGTTGGTTATATGCTTATATATGAAAACATTGGATTTATATATGGTGGAAAGTTATTTACTTATTTAACTAATCTAGATAAATATGATAGTTTTGATTTTCTTAATATTGGTTTTTCTTCATTAGGAAGTTTAATTGGAGGATTGTTATTTTTATTATTGTTTTGTATTCAATTTAAAAAAGATATTAAAAAGACTATGAAGATGTTTATAATAACTATTCCTCTTATGTATTCAATTGGTAAAATAGGTTGTTTTTTAGTAGGCTGTTGTTATGGTATAGAATATAATGGTATTGGAAATATCGTTTATAAATATGCTAGTGAAAGTATAAATGGAATTCATTTATTTCCAATACAGTTAGTTGAAAGTATAGTGTTTTTAATAATATTTATTTTATCTATTACTCGAAAATATAATACAAATTTCATTATATTGATTTCTTCTTTTTCTAAATTTATACTTGATTTTTTAAGAAGTGGTCATACTAATACTTTTATTAGTGTAAATCAACTGGTATGTTTAATATTTATTATAGTAAGTATTATTATGATAAGGAAAAATAATAATGTAATTTATGATTAATTATGTTATAATTTTATTGTGATTGATATGGAAAATATATTTAAAAAATTTAATATTGTAATAAAGAATACTGCACTTTTAAAAGTTGCACTTACTCATTCTAGTTATTCTAATGAGCATAATGAAGAAAGTTATGAGAGATTGGAATATCTTGGAGATGCAGTTCTTGAAATTGTATGTAGTGATTATTTATATAATAATACAGATTATCCAGAAGGTGAAATGAGTAGACTTAGAAGTCTTTATGTATGTGAAAATGCTTTATATGAGTATTCAAAGGAAATTAATTTAAAAGATTATATATTACTTGGTAATGGAATTGTTGAAGCTAATAAAACTATAATTGCTGATGTATTTGAAGCGGTTATTGCTGTTATATATTTAGAGCAAGGACTTGATACTGTTAAGCGATTATTTAATGAGTTAATTGTTCCATATATTAAGCATCATGATGACTTTTTAAAGGATTATAAGAGTTTATTACAAGAAAGTGTTCAAACTGTTAAAAAAAGTGTTACATATAAATTAGTAGATGAAAGTGGACCTGCTCATCATAAAGAATTTAAAGTTGAAGTTATTATTGATAATTTAGTTTATGGAGTAGGTATTGGTAATTCTAAAAAAGAAGCTGAACAAAATGCAGCAAAAGAAGCTTATCAAAAAAGAGCTAAATAGCTTTAAAACTGAATAATTTCTTTTTTATTCAGTTTTTTTATGTTATAATTAATTAGTAATTAAAATAGAAGTGGTGAATAAATATGTACATTAAAAATATCAAACTACATGGATTTAAGAGTTTTGCTGATAAAATTGATATTGAACTTGATCAATTTTTTACTGGTATAGTTGGACCTAATGGTTCGGGTAAAAGTAACATTGTAGATGCGATAAAATGGGTACTTGGAGAACAAAGTGTAAAGACACTTAGAGGTTCTAATAATATGACTGATGTTATATTTAGTGGTTCTTCTTCAAGACCAGCAGCTAATTATGCGGCTGTTACTCTTGTATTTGATAATAGTGATAGAACTCTTAATATAGATTTTAATGAAGTTTCTGTTAAAAGAATTGTATATAAATCAGGAGAAAATGAATATTATTTAAATCAAGAAAGATGTAGACTTAAAGATATAACTGATTTATTTATGGATTCAAGAAGTAGTAAGGAATCATTTAATATTGTTCCTCAAAATAAGATAGATCAAATATTAAGTGAAAAACCAGAAGAAAGAAGAGTTATTTTTGAAGATGCAGCTGGTGTGCTTAAATATAAGAGAAGAAAAGAAGAAAGTTTATCTAAATTATCTAAAACTCATGATAATATTGAAAGAATTAATTTAATTATTAGAGAAAATAGTGAAAATTTAGAACCATTAAGTGTTGCAGCAAAAAAAGCAAGAGAATATAAAGATGCTTTAAGTGAACTTGAAAGTGTTGAGATTGCTTTAATTGCTAAGGATATAAATACTTATAGTGAAGAAGTTGAAATTAAAAAAGATACTAAACTTAAAAGAGAGGAAGAACTTTCATTAATTGATACTGATAATACTAAAGATAGTACAGAAGTGGAAAAGATAAAATTAAGTATTCTTGATTTAGATAATAGGATTAAGGAAACTAGTACTAATATATTTAAAATAAATGAGAATTTAATTGAATTAAGTAATAAGAAAACATTATTAATGGAAAGAATTAAATATGATAAAGAATCTAATGAAGTACAAAATAATTTAATTGTACTTAAAGATAGGGAGGGTTCTGTTAATAATTTAATATCATCTTTGAAATTTGATATTGGTAACTTAAAAAATAATAAGAACGATTTAGATACTAAAGTTAATGATAATAATTTTGTTTATAAAGAAGTTTTAAATGAAAGAGAAAAGGTTAATTTTGAGCTTAATAATGAAAGAAAAAAATTAATTGAAACTAAAAATAAGATTGATATACTTGAAAGTAATATTTCAAATATGAGTAAAATTCCTTATGCAGTTAAAGCTATTGTGGGAAATCCTACTTTAAGAGGTATTCATGATATTATAGCTAATGTTATAAGTACAGAAAGAGAATATTCAGTTATGCTTGATATAGCACTTGGAGCTAGTGCTAATAATATTATTACTAATGATGAAGCTTGTGCTAAAGAAGCTATTGAATATTTAAAAAGTCATAATAAAGGAAGAGCTACTTTCTTTCCACTTAATGTTATAAAACCTAAGAGTATTGATCCTGAAACATTGAAATCAGTATCTAATATAGTTGGTTTTGTTGGTATTGCTAGTGATTTAGTTACTTATGATACTAAATATTATAATATTGTTATGAATCAACTTGGTAATATTATTGTTGCTAAGGATATAACAACTGCTATACAAATATCTAAAAAAATAAATCATAGATATAGAGTAATATCATTAGATGGAGAAATAATCCATGTAGGTGGTATTATGACAGGTGGTAGTGTTAAAAGTAATAATTCATATATTACTGATAAATATGAGCTTGAAAGATTAAAAATAAGTATTGATAATATAAATAATAATATTAAAGAATTGGATATTAAACTTGATAATAAAGATAAAGAATTAGATATTATTAAAAATAAAAATTACAGTATTAATATTGAGATTATTAAAGTAAATGAAGAAATTAATAATAAAATTAATTTATTAAGAGAAAAAGTAAGTGAACTTGAAAGTATTAATAATGAAATAAAGAATTTAACAGATGAAAGTTTAGATAATGAACTTAATAATATTATTAATGAGTATTATGAAAATGAAAAGTTAAAGAATGAGCAAGAAAAATTATTAGATAAATATAATAATGATAAGAATGAATTAAATGTAAGTTTAAATGATTTAGAAACTGCGATTAAGAAATCTAATCAAGAATATATATCTTTAAAGAATGAAATAAGTAGTTTAGAGATTGATATTACTAAATTAAATATGAATTTAGATAATTTATTGAGTAGATTAAATGAAGACTATAACCTAGGTTATGAAAGGGCTAGAAGTGAATATACTCTTGAAATAGAGGAAAGTGTAGCTAGAGAAAAGGTTAGCAATTTAAGAAGAAAGATTAAATCTCTTGGTGATGTTAATTTAGGTAGTATTGATGAATATGATAGAATATATAAAAGAGTTACTTTTTTAACTAAACAAAAGGAAGATTTAGAAAAGAGTCAAAGTGATTTACTTAATATTATTGATGATATGGATAATGTTATGAAAGATAAATTTGTTACATCATTTAATAATATTAATATTGAATTTGGTAAAGTATTTAAAACATTATTTAAAGGTGGTAGTGCTCATTTAGAACTTACTGATCCAGATAATATACTTGAAACTGGTATTGATATTATTGCTGTACCTCCTGGAAAGAATAAGAAACCACTTAGTTTGCTTTCTGGTGGTGAAAGAACAATGACTGCGATTAGTTTATTATTCTCAATAATGAATCTTGAAAAAGTTCCATTTGTAATTCTTGATGAAGTTGAATCTGCACTTGATGAGAATAATGCTACTATATTTGGAGAATATTTAGATAACTATAAAAATAAAACTCAATTACTTGTTATAACACATAAAAAGAAAACAATGGAATTCTTAGACAAACTATATGGTATAACAATGCAAGAAAGTGGTGTAAGTAAAATAGTTAGTGTTAAATTAGAGGATTAAGTCCTCTTTTTTATTGCAATAAAAAAGATATTATCGAGTAATACCTTTTTCTTTTAAAATACTTTCTAATTCATTATAATTTTTATATCCAAGTATTTCATCATCTTTATTTTTATCAATAATAATTAATGTACAGAAATCATTAACAGCACTCATTTGATATGTATTTTCTAAATATTTAATATCTGCTTCAGTTAAATTTTCATAATCTAACCAAGTAAGTTCAATTCTATTTCTTTCTGTTAGTGATGAAATATCTGTTTTATATTCTGAATAGCTTTTTGCATCTTTTTTTGCTATAACTAATAATAATTTATTTTCACTTTCTAATTTTCTATTTAATTCTTTTAATGAATCTGATAAATCTTCTTCATTAGGTGTATCTGGAGGAGTAGGTGTATTATTATCTAAATTATCAATAACTACTTTATTTAAATTAATTCTTACTTTAGTAACTGTTCCTTCATCATTTATTCCTAAACCTTGTAATACATTTGTGTTATAGAAATAATCAAATTGATAATTCTTAAATATTTCTCCTTCTTGATGTCCATTTTTAACAGCAAGTGCATCTATCATAAATCTTGCTACACTAATACTAATATCTTTATCTGCTGAAGTGTTTCCATATTCCATAGTAATTGTATCTTCACCAAGATAATCTTCATAAATAAAGTCATAAGAAGCATCTATTGTATCAGTTTTATATCTTACTGTAATTCTATCATCTTTTACTTTAGAATTAATATCTATTCCAGATTCTCTATATCTTTGAATAGTACTTAATTTATTAAAAGCATCATTTGCTGGTTTTAATTGTTTTCTTATTTTGCCATAAGTACCAACACCATTCATATAGAGGATAACTCCTGCGACTGCCATTCCTAATGCAATTATCCATATAACACCCCAAAATATTAACCTTATTTTATTCTCTTTTTTCATACTTATTTTTCTCCTATGATAATTATAAGATAATAAGTTAAAAAAGTAAATATTAAAAAAGAAAAAAGAACTATTATATAGCTCTCATGTTCTCTTGATTTTTAAATGGATTTTTTGGATCAATTTTATCTACAAACATAATTCCGTTTAAATGATCTATTTCATGTTGAAATGCAACTGCTATTTCTTCTCTAACTCTTTTAATTACTTCATTTCCTTCTTCATCATAGAATTTAACAGTTATTCTAGCAAATCTTGGTACTATACCTTCAACATATCTATTTACACTTAGGCATCCTTCTCCTTCTTCAACATAAATAAGTTCTTCTGAATTAGATATTATTTCTGGATTAATGACTCTATATTCTTCAAAAGTACCATCATCATTTTTATAAGAAATAACAAAGAATCTTTTAAGTACTCCGAGTTGCACTGCTGCAAGACCCATACCAGCTCTAATATTATTTTTACTAGCATATTCTTCATCTTGACTTAATCTTAAATACATAATCATATCATTTATTAAAAATTTATCTTCTTCACTTAATGGAAAAGTTACTTTTTTACTTTTTTGTCTTAGTATTTTAGACTTTTTTTCATCTAATATATCACTTTGTTTGAACATACTTCTTTCCTCCGAACATATTTTATCAAAAATGGTTAATAATTTCAAATTTTATTGAAAAAAATGATTAATAATTATATAATTGTTATAGATTAGGAAAGTAGGAATTGGTCTATATGAATAAAATTAGTTTAAAGATTTTATTATCCAGTATTGGTATTATTATTATTTTAGCTCTTATGTGTACTGCTACTTATGCATATTTTACTTTGGAAGTTGAAGGAAGTGGAACTGATATTTCTATGACAACCTTTAATAAAAATATGCAGGTAACATATACTGATACAAGTAATGTAACATTGGTTAATGCATATACAGGAAGCTCTATAAGTAAAACTTTTACAGTAGAAAATACAGGAGATGTTGATGTATATTACAATGTAACACTTGAAGATGTTGTTAATAATTTTGAGGTACCTGAAGAACTTGTTTATAATATTGTTGAAACTGGTGGTTCTGTTTTTAAAAATGATACTGTTATTCCTACTAGTGATGAAGTAATTGTATCTGACATTAAAATAGCAAAAGGTGAAACTCATTATTATGTAATGAAAATAACTTTTTTAGAAAAAACATATGATCAATCTTACAATATGAATAAAACATTTTCTTCTAAAATAAATATATTACCAAGTGAAAAGTATAGTGAATTTACTAAACTTAGTAATAATACATTATCTTATAAAATAATTAATTCTAATGCTAGTAGTTCTAATAATTTAAAATATAATACTACTAATGGAGAAGGTTTATATTTTACTAATAATGCTACTAATGGTACTAAAATATATTTTTATAGAGGAAGTAATGCTTTAAATAATAATGTGTCTTTTGGAGGATTTTGTTGGAAAGTAGTTAGAACTACTGAGGATATTGGTGTAAGATTAATATATAATGGAGTTTTAAATAATGGAGAGTGTAGTAATACTACTGGTAGTAATTCTATAATAGATTCTACTGCTTTTAATGATAATTCTAATTATAATGCTTATGTTGGTTATATGTATGGTAGCCCTAATAGTACTAATTATATAGATGAACATAAGAATGATAATAATAGTAAGATTAAGACTTTACTTGAAAGTTGGTATGCTAGTAATTTAACTAATTATGGAAGTTATATAGAAGATTCAGTGTATTGTAATAATAGAAAATCAGTAGCATTTACAATAAATAGTGTTACATATTCTAAATCTGGTTATGGTAATTTAAATACAGGTTATCAATCTAAAATGAATATTAATATTAATTCTATTCCATCTTATGAATGTTATAATGAAAAGGATAAATTTACTGTTAAAAAATCTACTAATATTTATCCAATCGGATTATTAACTGCAGAAGAGGCTATGTTTGCTGGTTTAAATGAAAGTTCTAGTTTAACCAATAATTATTTATATTCTGCTAATACTTATTGGACAATGAGTCCTGCATATTATAATGGTACTAATGCATATAATTATGTAGTACAAAATGGTAAGCTTAATACTATTACTACTAATAGTAATGCTGATGTAAGACCTGTAATAACACTTAAAAGTGATGCAAAAGTATTAAGTGGAGATGGAAGTTTAACTAGTCCATATAAAATAACAGAGTAGGTGAAAAATGAATATATTAGATGCTTTAATAATTGTTTTATTTGTTCTTGGTATCATGGGTGGTATGAGAAGAGGACTTATAAAAGAAACTGTTTTACTTGTTGGTTTAATATTTATAATAATAGTTGCTTTTTATCTTAGAACACCTATTGCAACTGTTATGTATAAGACTTTACCATTTTTTGAATTTAGTGGTAAATTTAAAGGTGTTGCAATATTAAATATTTTATTATATGAACTAATCGCATTTTTAATTATATTTTCTATTTTATATTTAATACTTAGAATATTATTAAAAATAACTGGTATTATAGAAAAAATATTAAAAGCAACAATTATTCTTGGAATATTTTCTAGAATAGGTGGAGCAATAGTAGGATTTATTGAGAGTTATGTTATTATATTTATTATTTTAGTAATAGCAAGTCAACCATTCTTAAAAATAACTGGTTTAGATGATTCTAAAGTTGGAAATTATATTCTTAATAATACTCCAATAATGAGTCCTGCTGTAAGTGATATAAGAGAAGTTAGTGAAGAAATATATAATTTAGCTACTAAATACAAAGGTGAAAAATTTAATGATGAAGCAATAGACTTATTTATTAAATATGATATAATAACTAAAGAAAATGTTGATTTATTAAAGGAGAAAGGAAAACTAAAATGATACATTTAGAAAATGATGATTTGGATAGTGTTATAAGTAGTGGTAATTATTTAGTGGATTTTTATGCTGAATGGTGTGGGCCATGCAAAATGCTTGCTCCTGTACTTGAAGATATCAGTGATAAAATAAATGTAGTAAAAGTTGATATTGATAAATTTCCAAAGTTAACTGAAAACTATAGAATTATGTCTGTCCCAACTTTAATATTCTTTAAAGATGGTAAAAAAGTTAAAGAAGTAGTTGGATTTCAAACAGAAGAAGAATTAATGGAAATCATTAATGAAATATAAGTACTAGAAATAGTACTTTTTTATTACTTGAATCTATTTTTTTATTATTATGTATGTTATGATATATATAATAGAGGTTGTGTATGATAGAACTTAAAAATGTATATAAAAATTATAAAACTAAAAGTAGTGAAGTAAAAGTTCTTAATAATATAAATATTAAGTTACCTAGTAAGGGCCTTATTTTTATACTTGGTAAAAGTGGTAGTGGTAAAACAACACTTCTTAATTTAATTGGCGGTCTTGATAGAGTAACTTCTGGTAGTGTTTTAATAAATAATAATGATATTACTAAATTTGATGATAATATGCTTGATAATTATAGAAATTCATTAGTAGGCTTTGTATTTCAAGACTTTAATTTACTTGATAATTTATCTGTTTATAAGAATATTGAATTACCTTTAAATTTACAAAAGAAAAAAGATAATAATGATCTTATAAAAAAAGTTCTAATAGGTGTTGGGTTACCTAATATGGAAGATAGGAATATTAATGAACTATCAGGTGGTGAAAAACAAAGAGTATCAATCGCAAGAGCTATGATTAAAAACCCGGATATTGTTCTTGCTGATGAACCAACTGGTAATTTAGATAGTACTAATAGTGAAAATATATTTAATATACTAAAACAAATTTCTTATGCTAAACTAGTAGTCGTAGTGACTCATGATAGAGATGCTGCTTATAAATATGGAAATGAAATAATTGAAATAAGTGATGGTACTGTTACTAATGTTGTACAAAATGGTGAACTTACTACTGAAACTAAATCATTAGTTATTAAAAAATCTAAATTATCTTTATCAAAATCTATTAGTTTTGCATTTACTAATTTAAAGAAAAAGAAAATAAGACTTTTTATATCAATATTACTTGTAACTGTATCGTTATTTCTATTTGGATATACAAGTTTCTTAACAAATTTTGATATTAATAAAATGCATGCTGATGCGATTAATAGAGGCAATGATAATTTAATTATTATTAATAAGAATAATAATGCTACTGATATTAATCCACTTAAAAATCTTACTGAAGATGATATAAATAATATAAGTAAACTTATTAATACTGATTTTACTAATGTATCAAGACTTAATGTTAATAATGAATATTTAACTGTTAGTTTTGTTAATTCATCTGATTTATATTATTATCAAAAAGGTTCTATTAATTCAAATATATTATCTTTTATTGAATATAGTAGTGAAAAAATAAATAATTTAAAACTTATAGGTAATGTTCCATCTAATAATGATGAAATAATTGTAAATAAGTTTTTTGCAGATTATATGATTGAAAATGGTATTACAATATATGATTATGATAAAGATAAAAAATTAACTAATATCGATTATTTTCCAAAAGATTATAATGAAATTATAAATGATAAAAAGAAAATAGTACTTTATACTAATGGAAATGGTAATTATACTTTTACAATAAGTGGAATATTAGATGAAGATATATCTAAATTTGATAAATTAAAAACTATTAATGAAAACGAAGCTAAAACTGATTATAAAAAAATATATGATGAATTTAATAGTAAGATTAATTCATTATTTGATGTAATTGTTAATAAAGATTTAATTAAAGATTATAATATTTCAAAAAATACTGTGGTTGATTTAATGCTTTATACAACTGTATATAATTATGATAATAAAAAATATTATCCTATGATGGGTTATATGAGTGGAATATCAAAAGAAATAGCTATTTGTGATGGCAAAGAGTTTAAGAAAGTAAATGAACTAAAAAACAATGAAATAATACTTAATATAGATAGTATAGGTGTATTAAATTCTAATGATGGTTTATGGGCAAGTGAATATCAAAAATATTATGATAAATTAAAGAATGAAAGAGATGCTAAAGTAAAAGCAGAAGAAGATAAAGCATTAGATGATCCAGAATATATAATTAAGGAAATACCTGAACTTGATATAGAAAAAATACAGAAAGAATTTCATAAATATTATATTGATACTTATGGAATAGTTGGAAAAGATATTACTGTTGATATTGTTAATAATAGTTCTAGTGATAGTTCTAGTAATACTTATACAGTAATTGGATATGTTTATGGAAATCAAGATTTAAATGATATTTATAACTTTGTAAATAGTGAAAATGTTTCTAAATATTTAAGAGGTAATCATGAAGTAAATAAAATATATTTTAATTTGAATGATAAAGAAAAATTAGAAAATATATTTGATAACTTTGATTATAAAAAATATTCTATAAATACTATTTATACTAGTACAATAGATACTATATCTAAAACAATAATTAAAACGGAAAAATTATTTAAATATTTAAGTATTGGCTTTTTAACACTTGGTATTATTATTCTTACTAATTATATAATTGTGACAATAAATAGTAATAAAAAACAAATTGGTATTTTAAGAAGTCTTGGTACTAAACAATCTGATTTATTTAAAATATATTATTTAGAAAGTATAATTATAGTGGTTATTTCTTATATAATTTCTACTATGCTCTTGTATTTTGGAGTTATTGTTTCTAATAATATTATTTCAAAAGATTTATTCTTTAATGTTAAACCAATTTTATTTAATATAAATTCATTATTATATATGTTTATTCTTATCATTTTAATATCATTTGTATCTAGTGTGCTTCCAATAATTAGTCTTTCTAAAAAGAAGCCAATTGATGTTATATATGATAAATAGTTATATAGTTTAAGCACTAGAAATAGTGCTTTTATTGTGATATAATCTTGTGGAAAGAAGAGGTGAATCACTAGGCTGTTTTCCTAGGTTGATTATGGATTATAAGAATATAGAAACTTATGATTATGATTTGGATGAATCTTTAATAGCACAAACTCCTATTAAAGAAAGAGATCATTCTAAATTATTAGTTGTAAATAGAAAAGATGGAAATTATAAAGATGAAGTGTTTTATAATATTATAAATTATCTTCATAAGGGAGATGTGTTGGTACTTAATAATACTAAAGTTTTGCCTAGTAGAATAATTGGTTATAAAGTAGATACTAATGCTAAAATTGAAGTATTATTGCTTACTGATTTAGGCAATAATATATGGGAATGTCTTGTTAGACCACAAAAAAGAGTACATATTGGTACTATTATTCAATTTGATGATGATTTTGCTGGTGAAGTTGTTGAGCTTAAAGATAATGGTATTACTCATGTTAAATTAATGTTTAATGGTATTTTAGTTGAGCATTTGGATAAAGTTGGTGCGATGCCACTTCCTCCTTATATACATGAAAAACTTAAAGATAATAGTCGCTATAATACCGTTTATGCTAAAAGAGAAGGTAGTGCTGCTGCTCCTACTGCTGGACTTCATTTTACTAAAGAGTTACTTAATGAAATTAAAGAAAAAGGTATTGAAATATTATATGTTACTCTTAATGTAGGACTTGGAACTTTTAGACCTGTTAGTGAAGATGATATTACTCATCATGATATGCATAGTGAAACTTATGAAATTAGTGAAGCCGTAAGTGAAAGATTAAATCTTGCTAAAAAAGAAAATAGAAGAATTATTTGTGTTGGTACTACTTCTATGAGAACTTTAGAAGCTAATATATCAAAATATGGAAGTTTTAAGGCAGTAAAAGAACCAACTAGTATATTTATATATCCTCCATATAATTTTAAGTCATGTGATGCTTTAATTACTAATTTTCATTTACCTAAAAGTACACTTGTTATGCTTGTTTCTGCTTTTAGTAGTGTTGATATTATAATGAATGCTTATAAACATGCAATGAATGAAAAATATAAATTTTTTAGTTTTGGAGATGCAATGTTTTTAACAAATGAGGAGGTTAAATAATGGATTTGAAATTTAAATTAATAAAAGAGACATCCTATGGTGCTAGACTTGGTGAATTTGAAACAAGATGGGGTCATCATAAAACACCTATGTTTATGCCTGTTGGTACACAAGCTACTGTTAAAACTTTAAGTCCAGAAGAATTAAAAGCTGCTGGTGCTGATATTATTTTATCTAATACATATCATTTATGGTTAAGACCAGGAGAAGATGTTGTTGATAATGCTGGTGGTCTTCATAATTTTATGAATTATAAAACTGGACCTATTTTAACTGATTGTGGTGGCTTTCAAGTATTTAGTTTAGCTAAACCAAAAGATATAAGCGAAGAAGGTGTTAAATTTAAGAGTCATATTGATGGTAGAAATTTATTTTTAACTCCTGAAAAAAGTATTGAAATTCAAAACAAGCTTCATTCTGATATTATGATGAGCTTTGATGAATGTCCACCTTATCCAGTAACTCATGAATATATGAAAAATAGTATTGAGAGAACTCTTAGATGGATGAAAAGAAGTAAGGCTGCTCATAAGGATCCTGAAAATCAAGCTTTATTCGGTATTGTTCAAGGAGGAGAGTTTGAGGATTTAAGAAAATTTTCTGCGATTGAAACTGCTAAAATTGGTTTTGATGGATATAGTGTTGGTGGTGTTTCAGTTGGTGAAGACCCAGTAACTAAATTAAAAATGATAGAATATACAACACCTTATTTACCAAAAGATAAAATTAGATATCTAATGGGAGTTGGAGAACCAGTAGATTTAATTGATGGTGTTATAAGGGGTATAGATATATTTGATTGTGTACTTCCAACTAGACTTGCAAGACACGGAAATGCACTTACAAAAGATGGAAGAACTAATCTTCGTAATGCTAGATTTATTAAAGATCTTGATCCTATTGAAAAGGATTGTGATTGTTATACTTGTAAAAACTTTACTAGATCTTATATAAGACATTTATTAGTTGCTGATGAATCATTTGGTCAAAGATTAATATCTATTCATAATATAAGATTTTTAACTCATTTAATGGAAGAAATAAGAACTCATATTGAAAATGATGATTTATTAGAATTTAGAGAAGAGTTTGTTGAAAGATATAATAAAAAGAAATAGTGGTTATTTCTTTTTTATTTTTTTGAAACTCCAACTATACCACCCGTTATTGATGATAATATTAATGTTAAATAATATATAAGTGTATTTAAACTATATTTTGATACGATTATTGTTATTAAAGAAAATAATATTGTCATTATTAATCCAATTATAAAGCCATTTAAATATCCTTTTGATTTTCTTATTTTTGATAATTTTAATCCAAACATATAAAACATTAAAAGTGTTAATACATAATTAATAATATTTATTACATTAAGATCTAGTATTTCTAAATAATAAAATAATGATGTTATAAGTAGTAAAACTATAAAAAATATTATAAATTTATATATGCTTTTTAGATATGTTAAAATTATATTCATTATTATTCACCTAATTAATTATATTTATGTTTAAAAATATTATGATTAAACATAATAATAATGGGTGAAATTATGGATTTAATAATGGTTATTATAAGAACTGTATTATTTTATTTTATTGTACTTATTGTTTTTAGACTTATGGGTAAAAGAGAAATAGGAGAATTATCTGTCCAAGATTTGGTTGTTAGTATTTTAATAGCTGAACTTGTTGCGATTAGTATTGAAAATTATAAGGATTCTGTTTTACTTACTGTTGTACCTATAATAATATTATTATTTTTTGAAATTGCTTCTGGATATTTATCTTTAAGATTTAATAAGTTTAGAAATATAGTTGATGGTAAACCTTCTTTAATAATAAATAGGGGAATAATTAACTATAAAGAAATGATTAAACAAAGATATTCTCTTGATGATTTATTACTTGAACTTAGAAATAATAATATTAAAAATCTTAAAGATGTAGAATATGCTGTTCTTGAAAATAGTGGTAAATTAAATATCTTTAAATATAGTTTTTTAGGCATAGATAGTGCTAATCCTTTTCCATTGATATTAGATGGTGTTATTCAAAAAGATACTCTTGATTATATTGAAAAGGATGAAAATTGGCTTAATGATTATTTAGTAACTAATAATCTTAAAAAAGAAGATATATTTTATGCTTTTTATAAAAATAAACAGATTTATATAATTAAAAGAAATGAGCTAAAATGTTAATGTTTTTTTAAGAACTTTATAATATGAATATGTTGTATATATTAGGTTTGCTATTATTGATAATATTAAACTATACATACCAATTCTCATAAGTGATAATGCTGCAATTAATATTAATCTTATTATTGATGAAGTTATACTTATTTTCATAGCTTCTTTACTTTTTCCGAGTGCTTGAAGAGCATTTGAAAGTGGATATTCAATATAAAATAATATTGTGAAAGGACTAAGTATTCTTATATAATCTACTCCATAAGTAGTTTTATATAAAAGATTTAAAAAGAATTTAGGAAAAAGAACTATTACGAATGTTGATAAGGCTCCGATTGTACAAGAAATTAATACTATTTGTTTTATTCTTTTGATACACATTTTATAATCTTTTATACTATAATATTTTGATAATTCTGGTATTAGTGATGTTGACATATTTTGAGTAAAAAATGCAGGTAATAGTAATAGTGACATAGCATATGCATTAATAATACCATATTCATTTACTATAAAATCATTTTGATATCCTACAAAAAGTAATACATTTGTAAGTATTATTGGTTCTAAAAAATATGAAAAAGAACCAACTATTTTACTAGATGTTGATGGTATACTTATATTCATTACTTTTTTAACTGCTGTTTTACTAATATATTTTTTATTAAATTCTATACTTTTTTTAGGAAAATAATATATCATAACTATTTGTGATATTACTTCTCCAATTGCATTGACTAAAATAATGAAACTTATTGCATGTATTAAACTTATTTTTATTATTTTTGGTATGAATATTCCTATTAATATTAATCTTGTTACTTGTTCTAAAAAGTTTGAAAGCATATATGGAAACATATTTTGTTTTCCCCAAAAATATCCTTTTATAATTGATGAAACTGATATAAATGGTGCTAGTATAGATATACATATTATTGGATAATAGAGACTACTGTTATGAAGAAGATTTGTTGAAAGTGTTTTAGCAAATAATATTGTTATTAATATTAATACTGCATTCATTATTATTGATAAAGGAAGTAATGATAATATTATAGTTTTTGATCTTTCACTTTTTTCTGATATTACTTTTGAAATACTTGTGGGATAACTTAAGGTAGATATTACTGTTATTAAAGATATAGTAGGAGAAAGCATACTATAGAGTCCCATTCCTTCACTACCTAATGTTCTAGTAACTAATATTTTAAGTATGAAACCTACTGCTTTTCCAATGGTTCCTCCGATTAAAAGAACTAATGTTGATTTTAAAAATATATTATTTTTTATTTTATTTAACATAATAAAGTATATGAGAACATACTTGAATAAATTAAATAATTATGTTATTATTTAGTAGTCGTAAGTGACAACAATTTTAATAATTACCTTATAAAGAGTGACTGAGAGACTGGCTCTATGAAGTCACACCAACCTAAATAAGATAGGTGGTAAGCCCAGATGGATGAGGATAACTTATATATACCTAGGTTACCCTAGGTATTTTTCTTTTTAAGGTAATTGTAATCTTAGAAGGAGGAATGATTATATGAGATTATTTAGTAATGAAATTGTTTTTAGGGGACATCCTGATAAGGTATGTGATCAAATTAGTGATGCACTTCTTGATGAATATTTAAAAGGTGATAAGAAAAGTAGATGTGCGATTGAAACAGTTGGTGGTAAAGGAAAAAATATTTATAACCGGTGAAGTTACTTCTAATAGTAAAGTAGATATTGAAAGAATAGTTAATTCTGTTTTAAAAGATGTTGGTTATAATGAAAAGTATGAAATAATTAATAATATTGGAGTTCAAAGTAGTGATATAGCTCTTGGTACTAATGATATGGTTTCTGGTGCTGGGGATCAAGGTATGATGTTTGGTTATGCAGTTAATGATAACTCTTACTATTTGCCAACAGCAATGGTTATTCTTAAAGAGTTAAGCATTAAATATGATGAATTAAGAAAAAAAGATTCTAGATTTAAAAGTGATGGTAAAGCTCAAATAACTGGATATTATGATGATGATATGAAGTTATTAAAAATTAAAACTTTTACTATAAGTTATCAAAATACTGAAAAAGAGAGAGATAAAACTGATAAAATAATTAAAGATATAGTAGATAATATTTGTTCAAAATATAATATAGAGGTTTTGGAATATTTAATAAATCCAACTGGTAGATTTGAAATTGGTGGTTTTGCTGGTGATGCTGGTCTTACTGGCAGAAAAATTGTAGTTGATTCTTATCAAGGATTTGCTCCTGTTGGTGGTGGTGCATTTAGTGGTAAAGATCCATCAAAAGTTGATAGAAGTGCTGCATATAAAGCAAGAGAAATAGCTGTTTATTACTTAAAGAAATATAATCTTAAATGGTGTAAAGTTCAACTTAGTTATGCAATTGGTATTAGAAAACCTCTTGCTATATATATTGATAGTGATAAAGGTAATTTAAAAGATGAAGTAACTATTTCTTCATATTCTTCTTTATATGAAGAGTGTGAACCAAAAAATATTATTAATGATCTAAATCTTTTAAATAAATGTTATTATGAAACTAGTATGTTTGGTCATTTTTAAAATGTATTATAATGTAAAGTTTTGTAACATATATTGATATATTAAAATATATATGGTATATTATAAATAACCTAGATGATAGATATAGCTTTATAAACCGGCTATGTAATACTATAGGGGGATTAATTAGTATATGGTGTTGAATATTGCATTTTAATGCAAGATCCCGAGTATATTATGTATCCTACCACCTCGTGCGAATCGCGAGTTTTATTACACTATATTTTCACTGGGTTTTATTTTGCAAAAATATATATTTATGATAAATTTTGATTTATTTTCTATTCTTTGATATAATACTACTTGCTTATGGGAGGCAATTTATGAATCTTGTTAGACTCGAAAGTTTAGTAGGGGAAGAGAATATAGAAAAGATAAGAAAACTTAAGGTCCTTGTCTTAGGACTTGGAGGAGTTGGTGGTTACACAGTCGAATCACTTGTTAGATGTGGTGTTGAAAATATAACACTTGTAGATAGTGATATTATTAAACCAAGTAATATTAATAGACAAATTATTACTACAAGTAAAAATATAAACAAATATAAAACAAGAGAATGGAAAAAGAGAATAAAACTTATAAATAAAAATGCTATTGTTAATATTATTAATGTTCATATAACTGAAGATAATATAGAGTGTTTATTTGGTAGTGATTATGATTATATTATTGATGCTTGTGATACCACTAAGGTAAAAGTAAAATTAATTATTGAATGTCATAATAGAAATATTAAACTTGTTTCTTCTATGGGAACTGCTAATAAACTTGATGCTACTAAAGTGTATATTACTACTCTTGATAAAACTCACAGTGATCCTCTTGCTAAGAAGATTAGACATGAACTTGGAAAGTATAGGGAATATATGAGTGATGTTACTGTTGTTACTTCAAGCGAAAAAGCTATTAATAATACAATGCTTGGCTCAACCGCATTTGTTCCTGGAACTGCTGGACTTTTTATAACAAATTATATAATAAAAGATGTAACTGGCATGTAGCTACATCTTTTTTGCTATTAATTTTAAGCTTAATCCTTCATTATCAAGTTCTTCTTCTGTTGTAGAAAGTGGCTCGTGACCTTTTAAAAATGAATTTATATATACATCTCCACTTATTGATTGAAAATCTCTTCTTCTATATCCTGTTTTAGTATTATAAAATGAGTCTCCATATATTCTAGCTATATTTTCATCTAGTATATGATATCCATTGATTAATAATTTTTGTATTTCAGTTTTATCTTCTTCATTTATGAAATATCCAGGAGAAGGTGTTCTTAGTATTTTACTGTTATACAGGATATATCCTTTTTTATCATCTATGAAGAATTGTCTATATGTTGGATCTATTAAATATGGTACATTTATACCATTTACATTAAATATTGCGATAAGAAATGAATGTCCTTCTATATCTTCTGTTATTACATTTTGTGTCATACAAGGATGAACTTCAACTTCTAAACTATTTAAGTAATGTGTTATTATAGCTTGAGCTTTATCACATTTAAATTGAAAACTAAAATTATTAATATTACTTGTAAATTTGCATCTTGTTTCATAGCATATATAGTCTAAAAACATATTAATTTCTTCTTCGGTTAATGGTTCTTTTAATAATGTTTTTTGTTCTAGTATTTCTATTATTTGTGGATCAATATTTACTGTTTTGGGTGTTGATTCTATTATGTAATTCATTGTTTCACCTTTATACTGTTATTAAATTTATACATTTCTGTTTCATATTTATTTCTTCTTGGAGTGTAATATTTTCTTCCTTTTAATTCTTTTGGCATATATTCTTGATCTACCCAATAATTTGGATAATTATGTGGGTATTTATAGTTTGGACTAGTTGTTCTTATATGCTCTGGTATTCTACCAACTGATATTGTATTTATATCATTTACCGCAGCGGTTATTGCCGTATCTGCTGAATTACTTTTAGGACTTAAAGCCATATCTATTACAGCACAACTAAGTGGCTTATATAATTCAGGAAATCCAATTCTTTCGCTTGCTTCAATTGCTGATAATACTTTCATTCCCATAGTTGGATTTGCAAGGCCAATATCTTCGTATGCTATTACAAGCATTCTTCTATAAATAATATCATAATCACCGCTTACAATTAATCTTGCTAAATAGTGAAGGGCAGCATCTACATCACTACCTCTAATACTTTTTTGAAAAGCTGAAAGCATATCATAATATCCATCTTCATTTTTATCAGCAAAAAATGATGGAGTATTGTGTGTTAACTTTATATTATCTATTGTTATTTCTTTATTATATCCATAGTAACAAAATTCGATTAAATTGTATGCAAATCTTATATCACCATTTGAAACACTTGCTATATATTTAATAGTTTTATTATCCATTTTAATATCTGGAAGTACTTCTTTTACTTTTTTAATTCCTTTTTCAATATCACTTTCACTTAATGGTTTAAGTTCTATTAGGCTACATCTACTTCTTATAGCTTGATTTAGTGAATGATATGGATTCGAATTAGTAAGACCTATTAATGTGATAAGACCACTTTCTAAATAAGATAATAGTATATCTTGTTTGTCTTTATTCATTCTATGTATTTCGTCTACTATTAAAATAAGTCCATTATACATTTTTGCTTCTTCTATAACAATTTCAAAGTCTTTTTTTGAGTTAACTGTTGCATTAAGCATTCTATATCTCATATTAAATTCATTCATTAATGCTAGTGCAATTGTAGTTTTACCACATCCACTAGATCCATAAAATATTATATTAAATAATTTCTTTTCTTTTACTAGGTTACTTAGTACTTTGCCTTTGCCAATTATGTGTGTTTGTCCAAGAACATCCTTTAATGAGTTTGGTCTTAATTTATTTTGTAATAGTTCCATAATTCACCTCAGAAATATTTTAACACAAATTAAATATTTTATATAGTTATTATAATGTATTTACAACTTTCTGTTTGTTATAATAAAATATTAATAGTGAAGTACCTAACCCCCTGCGGTTGGGCATCACTTTTTTTGTTGTTTTGCCTAACTACAAAGTGAGTTAGGCTTTTATGTGCTTTAATAATCATTTAAAAATTTATTTAAGTTGTCATTTAAAAGTCACTTTAAAAATAATATAATTATGATATAATTATTTAAGGTGACTAATATGAAGAAACTTGGTTTAAAGACAATTGTTATATTTTTGATTACTATATTTTTATTTTATTATCTTTTAAAGGATAATTTTATAGAGTCTATGAAGTTACTTAAAAATGCTAATTATTTATATATATTTTTAGCTGTTTTGGTATTTATTTTATATATTATAGTTGAGTCTTATTTATTATATATACTTATTAGAAAGCAAAAGAAAAATTATAAATTTAAAGATGCGATTAATTTAGATATTATGACTAAGTTTTTTAATGGGATAACTCCTTTTTCACTCGGGGGACAACCTCTTCAAATATATAGATTAAATAGAGAAGGAGTTGCGGTTACAAAAGGAATATTGATTTTAGTTGAGAATTTTATAATACTACAAATTACAATGAGTATAATGTGTATTTTATATTTAATAATTGGTTATGCATTTAATATTATGCCTAGTGGATTTGTTTTATATTGTACTATACTTGGGATTATTATAACTATAGTTTCACTTTTTATAGCGATATTTTCATGTTTAAAAACTAGTGTTGCTAAAAAGATAGGATATTTCTTTATTGATAAATTTAAATTTATTAAAGATAAAGAAGGTAAAAAAGAGAAATGGTCATCTAAATGTAGTGAATATTCTCTTGGCTATAAGGAATTAATTAAAGATAAAAAGTTTGTTGTTAAGTGCATTATTATTAATTTTATATATATGTCTATATATTTTATGGTTCCATTTTTTACATTTAAAGCATTAAATACTGATATAAATATTAATTTTATTTTCTCAATTATTTTTGGTTGTTTTATATATACTGCATCTTGTTTTATACCAATTCCAGGTGGAAGTGTTGGTGCTGAATATTCTTTTATTCATTACTTTGAAGTTATAGTGAAAGAAGTGTTTATTGTACCAGGATTATTGTTATGGAGATTTATAACTTATTATATACCTATGATTGTTGGTGGTGTTATGTTTAATATAATTGATTCAAAAAGTGTAAAAAATAAGTAAAAAGGCTATCTTAAATAGCTTTTTTTATTGTATAATGTTATTGGGTAAAAAATATGATAGAGATTGATAATAAGGAATTAGTTGATGATTTTAAAGATTATTTAAGAATAGATAAGAATTATTCTGAGAATACTATTGAATCATATATAAGAGATATTAGTTCATTTTTAGAATATACTAATAAGGAAGTTTTAGATATATCTAAAAAAGATATTGATAATTATGTTTTACATATATTACCAAAATATAATGAAAGTTCTATTAATAGAATAATTGCTAGTATTAAAAGCTTTTATAAATATTTATCTATATATAAAGGATATATTAATATATCAGAAGATGTGGAAAGTTTGAAAAGAAAGAAAACTCTTCCTAAGTATTTAAGTATTGAAGAAGTAGATAATCTGCTTGATATTAAGCTTGAAACTGCATTTGATTATAGAAATAAAGCAATTCTTGAATTATTATATGCGACAGGACTAAGGGCGACAGAACTTGTTAATTTAGATTTAAATAATATAGATTTAAGTAATATGGTTGTTAATGTATATGGTAAAGGAAGTAAAGAAAGAATTGTTCCATTATCTCATGTAGCGGTAAATTATTTAGATTTATATATTAATAAATATAGAAGTATGCTATTTGTTAAAAGGCAGAAACCTACTGATTCATTGTTCTTGAATAATCACGGTAACAGAATGACTAGACAAGGATTATATAAAATAATTGGTGAAATAGCTAGACAGAAAAAGATTGATAAAGAAATAACACCTCATGTTTTAAGACATAGTTTTGCTACTCATTTAATTGAGTGTGGTGCTGATATTAGAAGTGTACAAGAGTTACTTGGACATGAAAATGTTGTTACGACTGAGATTTATACTCATCTAGCTAATAATTTTATAAAAGATAATTATAATGAATATTTTAATAGAAGTAAGAAAGAAAGTGATGCAAATGTTTAAAAGAGTATTTTTAGTAGTTATGGATAGTGTTGGGGTTGGAGAAGCAAGTGATGCAGCTAAATATGGAGATGTCGGTGCTAATACATTACTTCATACAATTGGAGATTCATATAATTTAGATACATTAGAAAGACTTGGACTTACTACACTTGTTGGAAAAGAAGTAGAAAATACAAGAGGACTTTATATGAAAGCTTGTCCAATTAATCTTGCAAAAGATACATTGAATGGACATTATGAAATGATGGGAGCTGTTGCTAAGACACCATATAAGACATATCCAGAAGGTTTTCCATTAGAACTTATTAGTAAAATACAACAAGTGACTGGAAGAGATGTAATTGGTAATATTGTTGCTTCTGGAACTCAAATTATTCAAGATTTGGGTGAAATGCATATGAAAACAGGAGCTTTAATTATATATACTTCTGCTGATTCTGTTTTACAAATTGCTGCTCATGAGGATATTATTCCAGTTGAAGAATTATATAAAATTTGTGAACAAGTAAGAGAACTTACAAAAGGTGATGAATATAAAATTGCTAGAATTATAGCAAGACCATTTATTGGTAAACCTGGTAACTTTACAAGAACACCAAGAAGACATGATTATGCACTTGATCCACCAATTAATGTACTTGATTTACTTGATAGAAATGGAGTACAAACTATTGCTATTGGTAAAATATCTGATATTTTTAATGGTAAAAGTATTGCTGTTAAAATAAGAACAAAAGATAATATGGATGGTATGATGAAGTTGATAGATTTTGCTAAGGGTGAATTTAGTGGATTATTATTTGCTAATTTAAATGATTTTGATATGTTATATGGACATAGAAGAGATAGAGAAGGTTATTTAAAAGCTCTTGAAGACTTTAATTATTATTTACCTATTATGCTTAAAAATCTTAAAAAAGATGATTTATTAATTATAACAGCTGATCATGGTAATGATCCAACATTTAGAGGTACTGATCATACAAGAGAAAATGTTCCGGTTCTTATTTATAGTCCTATATTTAAAACTGGTAAAAGACTTCCAGATAGACAAACATTTGCTGATATTGGTGCTACTATTCTTGATAACTTTAAAATTAAAAATGAACTTGGAATTGGTACATCAATATTTGATGAATTAAGAAAAGACAAAAAGTAGAAATAAAGATAACTGTATGATAAAATATAGTTATCTTTTTTTGAGGTGTAAAATGAAATTAAATGATATATATGAAGTAACTATTGATAATGAGGATGATATAGGAAATGGTGTTACAAGAATTAATAATCTTGTTGTATTTGTTCCTTACACTTTAAGTGGTGAAGTCGTTAAAATTATAATAACTAGTATTAATAAAAGATTTGCTACTGGTAAGGTTATAGAGTTTATTAGTAAAAGTAAAAATAGATGTGAAGTTAAATGTTCTTCTTATAATGAATGTGGTGGATGTAATTTTTTACATATCGATTTAGAAAATGAAAAATTAAAAAAGATAAATTATATTAATAAGTTATTTAATACTAATATTAATGAAGTTCTTACTAATAATGAATATAATTATAGAAATAAAGCTACTTTTCATATTAAAAATAATAGAATTGGTTATTATAGTGAAAAGAGTAATGATATAGTTGAATTTGATAATTGTTTACTTTTGGATGATAGAATTAATGATATATATAATTATTTAAAAGGAACTGATTTGAGTGGCCTTTTTGAAGTAATTATTAGAGTTACTAATAAAGATACTATGATTATATTTAAAGGCGAAAAATATGATATAAATACTCTTATAAATAGATTTAATATTACATCAATTTATTTAAATAATAAGCTTATTTATGGAAAAGATTATATTATTGAAGAAATTAATAATATTAAATATAGTATTTATCCTGAATCATTTTTTCAAGTTAACCCTTTAAATATGAAAATAATGTATGATAAAGCAAAAGAATATGCTTTTTATGGTAATAATTTACTTGATTTATATTGTGGTACTGGTACTATAGGTATATATTTAAAAGATAATTTTAAACATATAGATGGTATTGAAATAAATAAAGATTCTATTAGAAATGCTAATATTAATAAAAAGTTAAATAATATAGAAAATATAGATTTTGTGTGTGGGGATGCAGGTATTGCTAAAAATAATAATTATGATGTTATAGTAGTTGATCCTCCAAGAAGTGGTTTATCAATGAAAGTTATTGATTTTCTAAATAATTCAAATTCCTCTAAAATAGTTTATATTTCTTGTAATCCAAAAACTTTAAAAAGAGATTTAGAATTACTTAACAGATATAATATGAAAAAAATAGAAATAATAAATATGTTTAATAAAACTAAACATATAGAATGCATTACTTTACTTGAAATAAAATAATTTTAATATTTATTGCATATAAAACAATTGTTTGTTATAATTTAATTGTATTAATTTAATTGCTATCTAATTAATATGACAATTTGGTCGACTAGTGTATATAATTTTCTGGCAATAAAAGTTATGTACAAGCATGCGGAGATATACTTTTAATAGGTATATCTTTTTATTTTGGAGGTGTATAAGATGAATGAAATTGTAGAAAATAAAATAGAAAATATGATTTATGAGATAAGAGGAAGACAAGTTATGTTAGATTCGGATTTAGCTAGATTATATGGGTGTGTGAATGGTACAAAAACAATTAACCAAGCTGTAAAAAGACACATTAATAAATTTCCAGAAAGGTATGTATTTAAATTGACTGATGAAGAATATAAAAAATTGAAGTCCCAAGTTGGGACTATAAATTCAAACAATTATGGTGGAAATAGAAAATTACCTAATGTATTTACAGAACAAGGTGTCGCTATACTTGCTACAATATTGAGAACAAAAGTAGCTGATATTATAAGTATGAAAATAATTGATGCTTTTGTGTATATGAGAAAATATATGTCATATGAAAGTAAAAACACAATTCTTATTAATCATGAAGAAAGAATATTAAAACTTGAAGAGTCATTTGAAAGGATGTCTTCTAAACAAAACTCTATCATTTATGAAGGAAAAATATATGATGCTTATTCAATTTTAATTGATATATTAAATGAAGCAACAAGAGAAGTAATTATAATTGACAATTATACTAATAAGGAATTGTTAGATATATTAAGAAATGTAGATAAAAAAATTATTATTTTTTCTAAAAATATTGATGATGTGTTAGTTGAAAAATATAGTAATCAATATAATAATATTATATTTATAAGTAATAATACTCTTCATGATAGATATATCATATTAGATAGAAAAACTATTTATATAAGTGGTATGTCTTTAAAAGATATTGGTAAAAAGTATAGTTATATTTATAAGATGAATGAAGAATTATTTAAAAAAGAATTATTAAAAAGAATCAAAAATATGCTACAATAATTTTAGAATGAATGGATGTGAAATTATGGAACAGTTTTATTTGGAATTACCATCCACTGATAGAAAGAATGAAATAATTGATTACATCAATGAGTTTGTAGTTTATAATTCTGATATTAATGGTAGTGGATCACTTGATAAAATATTAGATGGTTATACTTTTGAAGAAGCATTAGAAAGATGTTTAAATATGAAAGATGAAGTATATGCTAAGAAATTAAATAGATGTCAATCAAAAACATTTTTATTAATTAGAGCAAATGATAATAAAATAGTTGGTATGATAAATGTTAGGTGGAATTTAACAGAAGCAATGAAACGATTTGGTGGTAATATTGGTTATGGAATAAGACCTACTGAAAGAAGAAAAGGTTACAATAAAATCAATTTATACTTAGGATTAATCGAAGCTCAAAAGTTAGGATTAGATAAAGTAATGTTGGATTGTGATGTAGAAAATTTAGGCTCTAGTAAAACAATGGAGGCACTTGGTGGTGAACTTGAAAGAACTGAGATTGATCCATATGATGGTATTCTTACTAGTGTTTATCAGTTTGATGTAACAAAAACTATTGATAAATATAGGGAAGAATATGAGAATAAAATTTATAAAATAGAAAAGGAGAAAAAGTTATGTCAAAAGTAAATAAGGAAGCATTAAGAAGTGGAAAAGTATTAAGATATTTGAGAGATGCTTTTTTAAATGATCAAACAGTTATGAATTTAAGCCCTTTATTTGATTGTTTAATTGATTCTGATTTGTATGTTCCGATGAATGTGATTATGAGTAATGAAGATATAAATACTTTTAAAAATTCAAATGTTGGTGATGTGGTAAGTTTAAATAACAATATTAGAATGAAACCAGATTGGTTAAAAATAAATGTTGAATCGGAAGAATTATATTTTCCTATATTTTCAAGTATTGATGAACCTACAGATAATTATCGTAAAAACTTTTCTTGGATAAATTTATCTTTGGATGATTGTATTAAATTCGTAAGAAGTAATGAAAAATGTATTGGACTTGTTTTAGATGCTTTTACAAAACCAGTTGTAATAACTGATAAAGTATTTGATGCCTTAGAATCTATTTTAAAGGAACACAGGAAAGAAGAAAATAATAAATAGTGCAATTCTCAGTTTATGTTCTGTTAATATTTAAATAATTATATATAATTTATATTGAAAGGAGAAAATGTGAATCAAGAAAAAATAGGAAAATTTATTGCAGAATGTAGAAAAAATAAAAAGTTAACTCAACAAGAACTTGCGGAAAAGCTAAATGTTAGTGATAAATCAATAAGTAGGTGGGAAAATGGTAAAACAATGATGGATATTTCATTATTTGAACCATTATGCAATGAACTTGATATAACTATTAATGAATTATTGAAAGGTGAAAAAATTAATAATAAGAAAAATACAAATAAAATGTCTATTGAAACATTAATAAATTATAGTAAATATAAAAATATTAGAAATAAAAGGATAGTTTTAACTATTTTATTTATTATGAGTTTAAGTCCGATGTTTTTGAATCAATATGGAGGGTCTAGAGGTGTACAAGAAATAAGTGGTTTAATTAATATATTAAATCCATTGGGTGTTTTATCTATATTAATGTTTATATTTGGAGTATGGTTTCCATTTAAAAACAATATAATTAATAAGGTTCTTGGTGGATGTGGTGTTTTAGGAATTGTTATTTCAGAAATTTATAATTATTTTACTTGGTATATAGCAAATATTACTGGTAAGTTTAGTCTTTATAATAGTATACAGTTTGCTTTTCCAGAATTTTATATTGGACTTTTAATATCTATTATGATGGTATTTATATACTTTTTTATCGATAAAATAATAAAAGAATAAAAATATGATATAATATTTTTAATTTATATAGGAGTTCTTATGGCAAAATTGGAAAAAGAAATTAAAATATTGGATATTGATGTGGAGGGTACTAAAGAAAAACTTGATAAAATTGGAGCTACTTTTAAATCTAAAAAAGATCAAAAAATATATACTTATGATATTATGACTATAAATTATAGATTTGAGGAAGCTATTCTATTATTAAAATCTGAAAATGAATTATTAAAAACAACTGCAACTAAGAAACTTGCAATTGTATTAGATGAGTTTGAGGATTTAGTTAGCGATGAAAAACTTAAATTAATATTATATGATTTAGGAGTGGATAGCTTTTCTGAATTATTATCAAATGATGTATCAGTTATTCTTGAAAAAATATTAAGTTCAAAATTATTATTAACTGAAATTAAGAAGTTTGAAATTAATCCTAATAAATGGGTAAGACTTAGAAAAAGTAATGATAAAGTAGAACTTACGGTAAAACATATTTATGATAAAAATAATGATAAAATACAAAAAGTAAAAGAATTTGAAATACAGGTTTCGGATTTAGAAGAAACTAATAAGTTATTAGAAGAACTAGGATTAGTTAGACGAAATTATCAAGAGAAAATAAGATATAGTTATGTGTATAAATCAGCTGAGATTGAACTAGATATTTGGCCTAATTTAGAACCATATATGGAAATAGAATGTGATGATGAAAAAGTTATTGATGAAATTATTACTTTACTTGAATTTAATGATAAAAGAATAGTTTCAATAAATACAGAAGGTTTATATAAAGAAAAGGGTATTGATATTTTAAAAATTTCAGATTTAAAATTTTAATATATGATTTATAATGGGGGAAGATTATGAAAAAAAGTAATAAGCCAAATAAATTTGATTTGACTGCTAGTAATGAAGAAGCTAGTGCAGTTTTATCTTCTATGAAAACTAATTCAAAAATTTATAATAGATTAATTGAAGGTTTAAAATTATTGGGTAGTTTTGATGGGAAAACTGAGGTTGAAATTTATGATACTTTAAGTATTGGAGAAGATAAAAAAATTAGATTATGTTGTTTTGATAGCAATAGTAACTTATTTATATTTTACGGTGAGTCATTTGACAAAAAAGATTTATTGAAATTAATAAAAGAAGATAATTCCGGAACTATAGATTATGATTTATCTCTTGCTAAAAAATTCGAATTAAATTCTGAGAATATAGGTTTTACAAGAACTGGCAATATTTATGGATTAAAATTTGGAAGATTAATTACTAATTGGAAAGACTTTTATAGTTTGTATTTAAGAGATGATATTGGTTATCAAATTCAAGGAGATTTTTCTTCTTCATTTGATGAAAGAATTATTAGTTTAATTAATAATTTTGATGATTCTCCTAATTTATCTGCTTGTATTTCGGTTTTTGAGTCAGTGATTAGAGATGAACAAATTATTTTTTCTAAAATGAGTGTACAAGCTTTTAAAAATTTTGAATCAATTGGTTGTTTTGCTATTGATGGTGGTTTGCAAAAAGGTTATGTACCAAAATTAAAGAATTAAATTTATTTTATAATTAATATTCGATGAGTTTAGATGTAAATTGTTATAAATCTAAATTCTTTTTTATGTATTTAATGATATAATTAATTATGGAGAATGATTTATGAATATATTACAAATATTGCTTATTAGTGTAGGCTTAGCTGCTGATGCTTTTGCTGTATCAGTTGTTAAAGGATTATCTATTAAAAATATTAGTTTAAAAGATACTATTAAACTTGCTATATGTTTTGGTTTATTTCAAGGTATAATGCCAGCAATTGGTTATTTACTTGGTAGTACATTTGAAAGTATTATAACTAATATTGATCATTATGTTGCTTTTGTATTACTAGGATTTATAGGTATTAAAATGATAATTGAAGCTTTTGATGATGAAAAAAGTGATAATAAAGATTTAAGTATTAAATCAGTATTATTGCTTGGAATTGCTACTAGTATTGATGCTCTTGCAGTAGGTATTGCTTATGTATGTGCTTATGGTAGTTATAATGCAATTTTAACATTTGTAATGATAGCAATTATAACTTTCTTTTTATCAATAATCGGTGTTAAAATTGGTAGTAAGTTTGGTTCAAAGTATGGTAAAATAGCTGAAATAATAGGTGGTGTAATATTAATACTACTGGGCACTAATATTTTACTTGAACATTTAGGAATTTTATAGTAATATTTATTTAAGGTAGTGATCAAATGAAAAAAATAAACGAAAATATAAGTACTCTAATAAAAGCAATTTATGCTGGTATTATGATTGGAATTGGTGGAATAGTTTATTTAATGAGTAAGAATTCTATTATTGGTGCTACTTTATTTGGTATAGGTTTGTTTACTATTTGTGTTTATAAAATGAATTTATATACAGGAATGGTAGGATATATATTAGAAAATAAAATTAATTATGTTTTTAAATTATTAATAACTTTAATAGGGAATTTTATAGGAACATTTTTAACAGCAATTTTAATTATAAACACAAGATTATCTGATATAATTATCAAAGCAAAAAATATATCTTTAATTAAAATAAATGATAGTTATTTAAGTATATTAATACTTTCTTTCTTTTGTGGAATATTAATGTATCTTGCTGTTAATAATTATAAGAAAAGTGAAGATGTTATAAAGAAATATTTATCTATATTTTTATCTGTTATAGTATTTATACTATGTGGCTTTGAACACTGTATTGCTAATATGTTTTATTTTTCTGTTGCTGAAGTTTGGTCTTTAAAGTCATTTTTTTCTATTATTATAATGATAATTGGAAATAGTTTGGGTGCAATATTCATATCAATTTACGATAATAAAATAAAGTAATATTTCTTGATTTAAAATATAATTTATAATAAAATAAATAACCATAAAACATATAATACTAATAATTTTAAACAAGTTGCAAAAAGTTTTTACTTTTGCTGAAGGAAATGGATAAAAAAATTGATAGATTTTTTAGATAAAAATGTTGATGAAAAATACTATTTAACTACATGTGATTTCAAAAAAATAGCTGAAAATAAAATAGTATTTACTAAAAAAATGATGAATGAGTTTGAATATGAAATTGATTTAAATAAATATATTTTCTGAAAACAATAGGGTTTTTACCGATTTCGGCAGAAAAATTTGTTAGAATAATTGACAAAAACCCAAAAAAATAATACAATTATTTGGGTTATTTGCATTTTTAAACAAAAAATAAAAGATATGGCTAATATTATAAATAAAGCTTTGTCATATCTTTTTTTAAGCAAAAAATCTGAAGATAGGAGGTTGATAAAATGCTAAAAAATGCTATAGCATATATTTTAAGAAAAAGAAATAGAACAATTATAGTATTTATTATTTTAACAGTAGTTCTCTCTTGTTTATATTCATGTTTGAATATAACAAAATCAACAAGTAATTTGGAAAAAAACTTATACAAGATTTCAAATACATCACTATCAATAACTAAAAATAATGGTGATACTTTTGAAACTAATCAGTTTAAAGAATTAGATAATATAAAAGAAATAAAAGAAATTATCA
>CAKOIN010000004.1:0-115463 GCA_934086955.1 uncultured Bacilli bacterium
CTTATATAAATTATTATAGCAATTTAAAAAGTAGATCACATTCTATTTTTGTGTCTACTTTTATTTTATCAGTTCAACATTCGTCCTTCTTATAAAATAACTATTCAGCTCCCCAAATAATACAGCCGTTTTCTACATTCTCAGTATTATCTTTTACACAAGTCACATCATCCGCCCAACCCCAATTAGGACTATATGTGCTAAATTCACTACTTTTTGTTTTGCTTTTAATTTTTATTATTTTGAAGTTATTATTTGCAAAAGCAGATTGTTCAATTAATGTTACACTTTTAGGTATTGTAATACTTGTTATTTGATTATAGTTGAATGCATTAGTTCTTATTGTCGTCACACCTTCTGGTATTGTTACAGTCGTTAATTGATTATTTGCAAATGAAGCACCATATATAGTCGTTACATTCTTTGGAATAACAATACTTTTTAACTTATTGTACTGAAAAGCATAAAGTCCTATAAATGTCACACTATCTGGTATTGTTACACTCGTTAATTGATTATCTCCGAATGCCGAATATCCTATTTCCGTTATACCTTCTGGTATTATTACACTAGTTAACTTATTACTATGAAATACATTATCTTCTATTGTTGTTATACCATTTGGAATTGTTATACTTGTCAATTGATTATTTCCAAATGCCCAAGCACCAATTGTTGTCACATTATCTGGTATTGTTACACTCGTTAGTTGGTTAGTTGCAAATGAACCACCAGATATAGTTGTTACATTATTTGGAATAACTGGATTTTTATTAGCACCACCATAACTTACAATAGTTGTTTCATCTTCACTTCCATCACCATTTCTTTTATATATAAATGCCTGGTTATCTGGCAACTGATTATTATTAAATGCAGATGAGCCTATTGAAGTTATACTATTTGGTACTATTACACTAGTTAATTGATTTTCTCTAAATGCAGATTGACCTATTGTTGTTACACTATTTGGGATTGTTATACTAGTTAATTGATTTTCTCTAAATGCAAAATCTTCTATTGTTGTTACTGTACTTGGTATTATTATTTTTCTTAAATTAAGAGACTCAAATGCACCAGCATAAGATGAACAACCTGACATTAATTTTGATATACTTGTAATAACATTTCCATTAACTTCGCTAGGTATTATTAACTCTAATGGACAGTTAACATTGTTATTAGGATTATATTTTTTTATTTTCCCATCACTTACTGTGAAACAATCATCAGGTGGTGTTATTAAATTAGACATCTCTTCTATTTTACTTGAATCATTTAATACTATTGTTGTTGTAAATTGAGGTAATGTGATATCTGCATATATTACTTTACTATCTATTACATCTGATTCCTTCTTTTGTTGTATTGATACTCTTCTTGTATCTAATACATTTCCACTACTATCTTTTACAAGTACCGTATGTGAACCAGGTTTAATAGCATCTATCATTACATAACCTGAGTCATCTGTTGTTCCAGTTTTTGATTCATTTTGTAATTCTATTGTTGTATTAGCTATTGGTTCATTATTTATATTTATAACTTGTGCTAACATTGTATACTCGTTATCATTAGTAGTTGTTGTTTCTTCAATATTTAATACTCCATTAAACTTTTTGCCTTGATTATAATTTTGATCTTTATTAAGTTCTTTAAATGTAAATGTTAATGAAAGAGTTTGTGTTTCTCCTGGATATATTATTATATCTCCCATAATTAAATCAGGAGAAGATGGTACTACTTGATTCTCTAAATTTATATATGAACAAGTATCAGTTGATGATTCACAATTTAAATCAAATACTAATTCATCACTTGTAATTGTATTTGTTAACTCTTTCCATTTTAAATTATAAATCGCATCTAATGTACCAGTATTTTTTACTGTTACTGTTTTTGTTATTGTCCATCCAGGTTTAATATTCTTAACAGTTATTTCTGGTCCATCTGTGTATTCTAACTTTAATGTTCCTGCTTCTACTACCATATCTTTTGCATTCTCATTACCACTTACAGCTGTAGTAAAATAAGAATAAGAAAGACCTACTGACATAAAAAACAACATAATAATTCCAGTTATAAATAATATTCTTTTTTCTTTCATATACATTCCTCTATTCTGTTAAAATTATACAATAAAAAAGATACTATTTCTAGTACCTTATATTATGAATTTAAAGACTCATTTAAATATAGATTTTTATAAAATTCACATGTTTTTAATAATTCATTATGTTTACCTGTAGCTATAACTTTACCATGATCTACAACATGTATAATATCAGCATCCATAATAGTGGAAAGTCTATGAGCAACTATTATGACTGTATGATCATTTACTAAATCATCTATTGTTTTCTTAATATAATTTTGACTATTATTATCAAGAGCAGAAGTAGCTTCATCAAATAATATTATCTTACTATTTCTTGATAAAGTTCTCGCAATAGATAATCTTTGTTTTTGACCACCTGATAAATTAACTCCACCTTCTCCTAAAACAGTATCATAACCTTTAGGAAGTGACATTATATAATCATCTAAGTATGCCATTTTACAATACTTTCGAATCTCATCTAAAGTAAGATTCTCATCTACAATAAGGAAATTCTCTTTTATTGTTCTGTTAAATATAAAAGGCTCTTGTCTTATTATAGATATATTTTTTCTAAGTTCACTTTCTTTTAAATCTTTAATGTTAACATTATCAATAAATATCTTTCCTTTATTTACATCAAATATTCTAGTTAATAAGTTAAATAATGTACTCTTACCTTGACCAGAAGCACCTACAATAGCTATCTTTGTATTTGGCTCAACTTTTAAATTAAAGTTGTTAAGTGTATCTTCTTCATCAGGATAAGCAAATGATACATTCTTAAATTCAATTACCCCTTTAACATTTTCTAATTCTTTACTTCCGAACTTTTCATCTTCAAAAAGTCTATTTTCTAAAATATCATTAACTCTTGAAACAGATACTTTTACTTTTTGATATGTTTGAGTTAACTCATTAATATCTTCTATTAAATAAGTAAATCTATAAATGTAGTATGTCATAGAAACTAAAAATGATAATGAAATTTGTTTATAGTATAGTAACACTATACTAGTAGCTATAACACCACATTCAAGAACTGATTTTAAAAATCTTGTTCCTATATCAAAATTCTTCTTAGTATCAATTTCATATGCTGACTTATTAAATATTCTTTTTACAATTTCAATTGCATTATTAACTAAATTATTCTTAACACCTAATGTTTTAATCTCTCTTATACCTCTAATTGATTCATTAGTTAAAGATATAAACTTATCTTGTTCCTTTTTTCTATCTTTATGTATTTTTTCTAATATTGGATTATACTTCTTTATTATTAAATATAATATAATTATACAAACTATTATTTCTAAACCTATAATCCAAGAATTTATAAATATGTATATCAGCACAACAAATGATGTAACTAAAACAGTTACCATATTTAATAATCTTAAAAATACAAAACTTAATGTATTAGCATCATTTGTTATACGATTAATTATCTCACCAGAAGACATTTTTTCGAATGCTACTGCTGGTAAGTTAAGAGCTTTTTGATATGTATAAAACTCTAATTTTCTTGTAAGTACACTCTCTAATTTAGATAATATTGATTTAGCTTTTAAATAAAGTATACCATCTGTAGTAATCTCTAATAGAAAATATATACCAATATATATAAGTGCATATTTAATATTCATCTCTGTAATACACTCAATACTTTTACCATTTAAATAACCAGTAAATATCTCACAAAAACCACATATAACAACTATTACACTTGCTAAGATAAGTTTACCCTTTTCATCTTTCATTAACTTAATTAGAGGCTTAAATTCTTTTAAATCTTTCATTTCTTGCCTCCCAAAAAAAGACTACTCAAATAAGAGTAGTCTAACTAATTAAATATTAACCGTTATAAAGTTTGTGGAAAACATTGAAGATTCCCACTTCCTTTATTAAAACTCTTATCATTAAAAACATATAAATTTAAATTTAAAATCTTCATTTTTCTCCACTCCTTTCTCTTTAAATTCAACAAGAATATATCACAAATTTTTCACAAAGTCAAATATACATTTCAAATAAGAAGAAGTTTATGTTATTATTATGATAAGGAAGTGATAAAATGAAAAAAAGTTTACTTGGAATATCTTTACTAACAATAACTTGCTTATATGGCTTACTTGGTATCATAATTATACCTATAACTTATATGGCTGGTATTAACACAATAATAGGAATTTATATTACTATTGGTATAATAGTTTTACAATTCTTACTAGCTCCATTCTTCACTGATTTATCAATGAAATGGTTCTATAAAGCAAAATTTAATGAAGAAATTCCAGAATATTTAAAAACATTTATTACAGAGTTATGTAATAAATATAATGTTAAATATCCAAAGATAGGAATAATTCATGATGGAGCTCCAAATGCATTTACTTATGGAAGAACTAAAAAAGATGCAAGAATTGTTCTTACTGATGGAATATTTAATTTATTAAATGAAGAAGAAATCAAAACAGTAGTTGCTCATGAAATGGGACACATTGTACATTATGATATGTTATTTATGACAGCTGTACAAATAATACCATTAGTACTTTATGCAATATATGAAATGTTTGCTAACTCTGATGTTGATGATAAAGATGATGCAATTGTTAAAGTGGTGTTTTCAGTAATTGCTTATATTCTATATATAATATCTGAATATATAGTATTATGGTTATCTAGAACAAGAGAATATTATGCTGATAGTTTCTCTGTTGATGAAACTAAAAATCCAAATGGTTTAGCAGAAGCACTTGTTAAAATAGGATTTGGACTTAGTACAGCTAAAAAGAATGGAAAACATAATCCATCTAAAAATAGTACTCTTGGTATTAGTGATGTTAAAGAATCAAAAGCTATGGCTATAAATTGTATAGAAAATAATACAGTTTGTAAAGATAAAATAAAATCAGCAATGAAATGGGAAATGTGGAACCCTTGGGGAAAATGGGCAGAACTTAATTCTACTCACCCTCTTATTTCTAAAAGATTATTAGCTATATCTAAAAGATCTAAAGAATTTAATCAAGAACCTTATATAGTATTTGATTTAGTAAAGCCTGAATCTTATGTAGATGATTTCTTATTAGAATTAGTTATTAACTTTATGCCATCTATTTTAGGAATAATAAGTATAATATTATATTTCTGTGATAAAAGTTTAAAAGTTGTTGCTACTTGTTTATTATTTACAGTAATAACATCATTTATTAAATTTAAAAGAAGACATAGAAATAATTATAAAGAAACAACTGTTTCAGAACTATTAAATGAAGTTAAAGTATCTAATGTAACAGCAATACCTTGTATATTAAAAGGAGAAATAATCGGAAGAGGAAATCCAGGATGTATATTTAATGAAGATTTTGTAATTAAAGATGAAACTGGTATTATATTTTTAGATTATAATCAACCTATTCACTTTGTTAATAAATTATTTGCTTTATTTAAGAGTGAACAATACTTTGGAAAAACAGTTACAGTTAAAGGTTGGTATAGAAGAAATCCTGTACCATATGTAGAAATATATGAATACACAGTTGATTCAAAAACTAAAAAAATATTAACATATGGTTTATCTCTATCAATATATGTAATACTTATAATTTTGTTATTTACATTAATTATTTAGTCAAATAAAAATATGGATTTTAAATCCATATTTTTTAATTGTTTTTAAGTTTAATTACAGTTATTAATGCTAGTAAACTTACTACAAATATAATTTCTAAATAATAATTAGTTGTAACACCTGTTCTTGGAAATTCTGGATCATCTCCACCTGTTCCACCAACATACTCATATACATATGTAACTGTTTTAACAGCATATTCATATTCACCAGTCGTTGCATCACTTTCTTTATCTACATAAACAAAATCATATTTACCAATACTTTCTGGATATGTAGTTTCATATTTAGCACCTACTTTATCAATATTACTAATACTTTCTTTTAATTCATTACCTTTTGTATCAACATATCTAACTACTACTTTACCATATCTTTCATATAATTTAGTTTCAGTAGTAACATCTATATTAGCTCTTGTTTCCATTATATCTTTTGAAGCAGTACCTGTTACTTCATAAATTCCAGTTTTTTCAATACGATTACCTTGTCCTTTAACAATATAATCATAACCATAAACAACAGTTTCAACATCTACATAATAAACAACAGTTTCTTCTACTTTACTTATCTCACCTGTAACTTGATATTTAGTTACTAACTTAGTATCAACAAGAACTTTATCTTTAATAATTGTAATTGATTCAAATTCTAAATCAAACCCTTTTGCTTTTCCAATACCTTTACAAACATTTTGCTTTTCACTTAAATAACCTTTTACAGTAAATGGTAATGTTTTTCCATTATATGTTACATTACCAGTTATTTCAACTAATGATTTATTAGTTACATCCAAACTATTTCTTGCTACAGAAGCAAACTCAATATCACCACGATTAGGATCATTAGTTTTATTCATAGAAATTATTTTATTATTAATTTTTACACTATTAATAGTTAAATCACCAGTTACAACTGATTTGTTACCATTATCATCAATATATGTAAATTTTTTAAGAACAGTTACATCAAAGTGTCCATAACTAAATGTACCACTTGGATCACCAGGATTAACTTCTACTGCATCATCCCAAGTAAATTCTTCTTTTGTTAACATTTTTTTAGTTAATTTTGATGTATCATATCCAGCTTTAGTTAAACTAGCAATGTAATCATCAGCGGCTTTTTCATTATCAAATGTTTTACTAACATTATCTTTAGTAGTTACACTTTCACCATTTACAGTTCTTACACTTGCTGTAACTCTTACTTCATCATTATCAGCATTTAAACCATTAGCTACACTTTCAGCTTCACTTAAAGTTGAATATCTAGTAGTTCCTTCTACAAATGAAAGACTATCTTTATTAGCATTTTTTATTTTACTAATAGTAACAACTGCATCACTATAAGTATTTTCAAAATCAGTTTTAGCTTTTATTGCTTCTGCTTCTGTATCAAATTTTTCATTAATTGTATGTAATACAGCAGTCATACCTTCCGTAACTTCTAAATCAAGTTTATAACCTTGACTTTCAAGACCAGAAACAAACTTATCTAACTCTTCCTTACTAGAAAAACTTTTAGTAATGTTTATAACTTCATCTCTACCACTATCAATCATATAAGGTTTAATCTTAACAGTAACCTTAGTATAATGATCATCTTTTTCTAGTTCTAATTTCTTTTGATTTGCTTCATCTAATGTTAAATTCTTAAAAGCATCAACTACAGTTTTAATATCAGATCCAACATATTCTTCTCTTGGAGCATCTTTAACATCTGCTTTAACACTAAAAAAAGCAAGCCCGAAAGACATAAGAACTACAAGTAATTTCTTACTCATTCCAAAACCCTCCCAAAATTAAATTTTAAAGAAAAATTATCAACTATTTTCCTTTTACAGCTCTGTATACTACTATAAAATTTAATTATTGTCAATCTTTTTTCACCTTTCTCTCTAACTATATTTTATGTATTAAAAATCATATTTATAACAATAACAATTCGACAAAAATCTACTATATATTTAAAAGAATAAAAATTAAAATATTATTCATAATAAAAATATGATAAATATTGATAAATTATATAAAATGAAAGAATATGCTCCTGATCTTCAAATAAAAGAAGAAGCTTTTGGTATGTCTAAAATTTATATAATAAATATACAAACAGTATCTTCTTCTACATTATCAAATCATTTTATATTAGATTATTTAGCAAAAAGAAGTTTAATAAAAAATGAAGTTATTTCTACATTAAAAAATGATATACAAAATCATATACCATCAATAAGTTTTATAGAAATAGAAGAAAAAGATATAACAGAATATTTATATAATGGTTTTACTATATTAATTTATAAAAATGAAGTAATCGCATTTGAAACAAAAGCTAATTTAGATAGAGGTATTAGTGAACCATCAAGTGAACCAACCATCAAAGGACCAAAAGATTCATTTAATGAAAACTACAATACAAATATAGGCCTTATAAGAAAAAGATTAAAGACTGATTCACTTCATATAAAAGAATTAACACTTGGTGCTAAAACTAAAACAAAAGTAAGCATAATGTATTTAGAAGATATGGTTGATAAAGAATTATTAGAAGAAACTATAACTAAAATAGAAAATATTAAATCAGATAAAATATTAGATACTTATTATATAAAATCACTTATAACAAATGAAAATAAATCAACATTTCCATCTATAAAATCAACTGAAAAACCAGATACAATAAGTAAATGTTTAACAGAAGGAAAAATATGTATAATATCAGAAAACTCTTGTAATGCTTTAATAATACCAACATTCTTTATGGATTATTTCTATAATGATGAAGATAATTATCAAAAAAATATATATATTAAATTTGTTAAAATAATAAGAATTATAGCATTATTTATAACTATATTTATGCCGTCTATATATTTAGCAATAATCACTTATGATCAACAAATATTACCAACTAATTTATTAATAAACTTTTCACTTCAAAGAGCATCTGTCCCTTTTCCAGCTTTAATTGAAGCATTTATTTTAATGTTTACTTTTGAACTTTTATATGAGGGAGATGCATTAACCCCATCATCAAGAGGTACCTCTCTTTCAATACTTGGAGCTTTAATACTGGGAGATGCAGCTGTTAATGCTGGTGTAGTTTCTCCTATTATGGTAATAATAGTCGCAGTAACTGCGATAAGTTCAATATTCTTTGTATATTATGATTTTCAATCATTCATAAGATTTTATAGATATTCACTTATGTTCTTAGCTTCCTTCTTAGGTATAATCGGAGTATTATTTGGTTTCATATTTATAATAACTAATCTATGCAGTATTAAATCATTTGGTAAACCATTTATGATACCAATAAGTCCTAATCTAAATATTAAAAATAAAAAGAAATTAATAAAACAAGGTTTAATGTTACAAAATACAGATAAGGAGAATCTATGAAAAAAATAATACTTATACTCTTACTTCTTACTTTAACTGGATGTAAAGACTATACAGAAATAAATGATTTAGCAATAGTAAGCGGAATAATAATAGATTATGTTGATAATAAATATGAAATAACAAGTGAACTAATTATAAATGATAAAGAAAGTGAACTACAAATTCTAACAACAACTTCAACATCAATAGATGAAGCAATAAAAGAAATGTCAAAACTCACTAACAAAAAAGTATTCATACCACACTTAAAAGTATTAATAATAACAGATAATATATTAAAAAGTGATATAGATTATTATGATTACTTTCTTAGAAATTCAAAATCTTCAATGAACTTCTTTGTTTATTATACAGATTCCAATATAAAAGATAAAATATTTAGAATAAATGATAAAACCGCATTACATATAGAAAAGATGTTAGAATTTAATAAACAAATATTTTCTTCCTCTACACCACTTTCATTTATAGATTTAGTTTATAAAAAACTAGAACCAGGTGTAGATATAATATATCCTAGAATAGAAATAGTTAACAATAATGAAAAAGATATACTTTATTTATCTAATCAAATAAGTTATCAAAATAACAAAATAATAGAATTTACAGAAAATGAATCAATAACATACAACATATTAACAAACACAATAGATAAAAGTTCTATAACAGTTAAATGTGATAATGAAACATTCACAATGCAGATACAAGATATAAAAACTAAATATAAATGGAAAAATAATATATTTAATATAAACACAAATTTAAATGCTAAAATAACGGATTACGAATGTAAATACGATTTAAATGATATAAACTCATTAAAAAAATTAGAAAAGTTAAGCAAAGATTATATGAATGATGAAATAAATAATTTGGTTAATAAAACAAAAAAAGATAACAATGACATATTAGGTATTGAAAACTATATTTATAAACATGATAAAAACTATAATAAAAAGACATTTAATTTAAACAATATAGAAAATAAAAATGATATAACAGTTAACATTATATCAACAGGAGAAATAAGAAAATGAGAGATAAAAATGAAAAAATAAATAGTCTAGGCCTTTCAACATTAATAATATCATTAAGTGGTTCAGCATTCTGGGGAATATTAACATCATATATGTTAAGTAAATCTAAAAATGCAACTATCATTTCAATGTTTATTGGTTTTATCTTAGGATTAATAATATCAAAAATACTATTATCTTTTTATAATAAATTTCCAGATTTATCACTTACTAATAAAATCAAAAAAGTATATAAAAAAGTATCAATACTTATAAACTTTATAATATTAATTATATCAATATTTATGTATATATTTTTAGCATATAGATTATCTAATTTCTTATCAAGTCAATATTTAATAGAAACACCAAGTATATACTTTTATATAATGATATTATTTCTAACAACATATACAGCTAATAAAGGTATAGAAACAATTACAAGAGTATCGCTTATAACATTCTATACATCACTTATTATGTTCATATTTGATTTTATTAATTTAATTCAATATATTGATATAAATAATTTCTTACCACTTATAACAGTAGATTATAAAGATATATTAATATCAGGAATAATATATGCTTTATTTTCAACAATACCTCTTTTCTTCATTACAGCTTGTAAAAAAAATTTATTAGTTGATAAAAATAAATTTAATAAATATTATTTTATCTTTTATACTATATCATTCTTATTAGTATTCGGATCTATATTCATAACACTTGGTATATTTGGTTCAAACCTAGTAAATATGTTTGATTATCCATTATATACAGTTCTTAAAAAAATACAAATATTCTCATTCATAGATTCTATAGAAAACATAACCGCATCTCTTTGGATATTCTTTACTATAACAGCTTGTTCAATACTAAATTTAGCTATATTCAACAATATAAAAGAAACATTTAATCTATCAAATAAAAATATTATTTATAAAATAGTACCAACTATTATAATATTAATAATACCAAAATTTTTATTTACTAATAACAGTTATACTGAAACATTTAGTTATATAAAAATACCAATTATTTTAACTATAGTATTATTAATAATTATTACTATAACAACAATTATTTTGAAATTTAAAAGGGAATAAATTTAATTATTCCCTTTTCTATATACTTTAGTTAATTTATAAGCTTCCATCTCTTCTTTATCAAAAGGTTTAAATGTAGCTTCAAAATATCTTCCATCTCTATAATATGTATCTCTTTTTACTTCACTATGTTTAAAATTAAATACTTCAAGAACATTAAATTCTCTTTCAGGTACATCACATAATCTTTCAACATTTAAATCTACATAAGTTTTAACAAGCTTATTAGCAATACTACCATGAATAAATCTATTCTCAGTACCATTTGACATAGATCCATTAAATATTACTCCTTGTTCATCTTGAGCTATTAACATTTCAACAATATCAAAAGCCCCACCATTACCATATTCACTATCAGAAACTTCTTTACATCTTCTTAAAACATCTAAATAAAAGTCTCCCTCTTCTTTACTTAAATTTTGATATCTAAAATATAATTCATAAGCTAGTTCATCTTTAATATCCATATTTTAACCTAACCTCCCACTTAGTCCACATATTATAACACATATTCATCAAAAAAGAAATAGTTTCCTATTTCTTAAAATGAATCTATATTTACTCTTACTTTTTTAATACCATCATTATAAGCTTTTGCTTGAATTAAAGTTTTAACACTAGTAGCAATCTTACCACCTTTACCAATAATTCTACCCATATCAGATTCAGCAACAAGAATTTCAATTGTCCTATCATTATCAGATTCAAACTCTTGAACCTTTACTAAATCAGGTTCTTTAACAAGTCTTTTAACGATTAATTCAGAAAATTCTACTAAACTCATTTATTTTCTTTTTGAATTATGGAATTCTTCCATAACACCTACTTCACTTAAAATATTTTTAGCTGTATCAGTAGGTTGAGCTCCTTCCTTTAACCATTTTAAAGCAGATTCTTTATTAACATTATATTTTTCTGCTTCAAGTGGCATATAAGTACCGATAGATTCAATAACATTACCATCTCTTCTAGCTCTTGAATCAGCTACTACTAAACGATAATAAGGTCTTTTCTTAGCACCCATTCTTTTAAGTCTAATCTTAACTGCCATTTTAATTCCTCCTTTGTGCTTTATAATATACTACAATATAAAAAAGAAGTCAACCTTTTTTGGTTAACTAATTATTGTTCTTAAATTTATATCCCTTAGTATATGTTATTAATTTATCACCTTCAACAACATAAGCTGTTTTAGCTGCATCAAGAATTGGAATATCACAAGATGAATCACTATAAGCACTAACAATAACGGCATTAGGAATTACATTAGCTAATCTTCTTAACTTTTCTGGTCCTTTACAATTCTTACCAATTATTTTTCCTTCACCATCTGTTTTAGTTGCTATAACATATTTAATACCAAGTCTTTTGCAAAATTGAGAAACCCACAATTCATAAGAAGCACTAATAATAATATCATTAACACTTCTTCTACTTATATACCAAGGTTTAATCTTTTTCATATGTGAATCAACAAAATCATTTATAAACTTAGGATAATTTTTAATTTTAAATATGAAAGACAACATAGTTTCTTTAACTCTCTCAAATTCAACCATACCTCTTTTATATTCCTTTTCAAGATTCTTTGCTTTCTTAAGAGCTTTCATTACTAAAAAAGGATGTTTCTTAAATCCATATAAAATTATATCTCTATTAGTATCACCATCATAAATTGTATCATCAAAATCATATATATTCATATAATCACCTACTTTATAATTGTATCAAAAATAATAATTAAAAAAAAGAGAAAAACTATTTGTTTTTCTGCTTACATTTCTTTATTGAATTAAATTCTAATTTAGTATTATCATCTAAATTATAAAAATTTTTAAATTTAAGTTCAAACAGTTCATCTTCTGGTTCACTATGATGAAGATATTTATAATTATAAGGTAATTTAGGAATACATATGTAATCATTATTTCTATATTTATTTATTACCTTACTACGAACCAAATCAAATTTAAATATATATCCATATACTGATAACACATAAACAATTACTACCAATGACACAGGATAAATAAACATTTTAATAGTATTTTCATTAACACTAATATATTTTTTTACAATGACATAATCCGTTAAATCTAATATAAATATTATATAGAATAAGTACATTGGAATAAAACATCTAGGTCCAACTGGATTTACAACTAATAATGGTGCAGACATAACAAGTATACTTATTAGTAAAAACAACATTCTAAACTTTCTTTTATTATCTATACAAATACACACAAATAATATCAAAAATAAATACCATGTTATAGAAATCAACATATTAAATGTACTAGTAAAATCTGCAACTACACTCCAAGAAGGATTTAATAATAATATTAAATTATATGCTAAAAATAATATATTATAGAATAATATTAAATATTTTAATTTATTATTCTTTATATTTTTGTTCTTTAATAAATTATAACAAACAATGCTAATTAGTATTGTTAAAAATATTATTAAAATAATATTCTTATACACCAAAAATGGAGCAATCATTTCTTCAATTTTATTAAAAATATTCTCAATAAAATTATTAGTAGCAACATTTCTATATTCATCACTTTTATTTAATACACTAACATAAGCACCATTTGAAAACATAATAGCTGTACCAATAATTGATCCAAAAAAATATAATAAATTAGTTTTAGATAACTTTTGCTTTTTTATTTTATTAACAATTAATACAAATAAAGACAAAATCAAATTATAAAGTGTAAGATGTTCAACAAACAAAGAAGAAATTATTCCAAGTATAAAAAGTAAGACCATCTTAATAATACTATCAGACGAAAATCTTCCACTAAACATATCTTTATTATAATAAAGATACATTAATATAGGTAGTAAAGATAATGTATAATTAACAAATCTAGCTACCCAAGTATAACCTTGAAATAATGTTTTAGTTGGCATAGTAAAAAATAATATCAAAATCAATAAATAAAAATTATTGTTTTTTAATTTTAAAAACATATTTATTAAATCAAATATCAAATAAGAAGATATAGAAAAAATTAAAATCATCATTATCTTACTTTTCGTAAGCAATATTGCAAACAAATTACTTATATACCTTCCGTTATAATTACTAAACTTATTTCTTAATAAGTTTTCACCAATAGCTGACCCCCAGCCCCAATCATCATGAACATATGGAATAAATATAGCTAATAATAGAAAAAATATAAAAATTATTATTTTAATATAATTGTTTTTTATAAACTTTCTCATATTCAACCACTTACCCTTCACTTCTCATAAATGTTTCATATTTTTCCATTATGATCTTTGGAGCTCCTTCATCCTTAATAAGACCATCATGAAGCCATATAACTTTATCACAAAGTTCTTCAATTGTCTTACTATTATGTGAAACTATAACAACTGTTCTCTTATCATCACTTATAAGTTCTTTCATTTTATTATAACTTTTTTCTTTAAAATGAATATCACCAACACTAAGAACTTCATCTATAAGCATAATATCAGTTTCAAGTATTGCAGTTATAGAAAATGCTAGTTTAGAATACATACCACTAGAATAACTTCTAACTGGTTTATATATAAAATCTCCAAGTTCACTAAATTCTATAATATCCTTTACTTTTTCCTCTATTTGTTCTTTTGAATAACCAAGTAACATTCCTGATAAAAATATATTCTCATAACCAGTTAATTGTTTTTGAAAACCTACTCCTATTGAAAGTAGAGATATACTATTTCCATGCAAATTAATACTGCCTTTATCAGCACTAAATATACCAGATATAGCTCTCAATAATGTACTCTTTCCACTACCATTTCTGCCACATATTCCTAGTATTTGTCCTTTAGGGACTTCAAAAGATACACCTTTTACAGCTTTAAATATTTTTCCTGACCCACGTGCCTTTAATCCACCTTTTTTAAGAGAAAATCTATTCATATCTCTATAATACACATGTAAATCATTAACACTAATTGCTATTTCTTGTTTTTTCATTATTTCATCACCTTTACATATGTATTTTCATATTTATATATAGTATGTACACCAAGTATTGATAATAATACACCTACAAAGAACCATATAAGAGTCCACATACCTACTGGAACACTCTTATATATCAATACATTTCTCATGTTATAAATGAAATTAGCAAGTGGATTCAAATCAAGTAATATTGTTCTATAAATAGCATTATGTATTCTACTACTTATATCATAAAATATACCAGTTAAATAAAATAACATTCTAAGTCCAATATTAATTAAATTAGTTAAATCCTCAGCAAAAACACCAAAATGCATTACTAATGTACAAACTCCAAAAGTAAATACCATTGTAGTAATAATAATTGGGAAAAACCATAATACATTCCATGTAACTGGCACTTTATATATAACCATAAATATAGCAACAAGTAAGAAAGATACAGCCATTTTAAAAGCATTAACACCCATTTTTATAAGTAATAATACAAATTTAGGTAAATATACCTTAGTAACAGTATCTCTATTTGATGCAACCAATTTAACAGATGTAGTAACCATCTTATTAAAGAAATTCCATATAGAAAGTCCAATAAAAACAAATACTGGAAAATAATCAACACTTGACTTAAACACTATTGTTGCTATAAAAGTATAAATAAGCATAAATGCAAGTGGTTCTAAAATCATCCATAAAAATCCCAAATATGAATTTATTACTTCAGTCTTAAGTTCAGCCCAAGTAGCATACATTATATAATTTTTATACCTCTTTAAATCATTAATAAATCTTTTCATTATCTCTCCTAAGTACTAAATTATTTTATCATATATTTATGATAAACACAAATCATTATATATTTTTTACTATAATGGCTCATAACACAATAATCATTAATATCATAATCATTTATATTTTTAAATAAATCACCATTTAATTTTAATATGGCTTCTTTTATTGAGAAATTAGTAAATATACCACAATTCACATTTAATATTTTACCCATTTCTAACAATACTTTACTATCAAAATTTCTATAGTATTGTATATCTACTCCAACCGGTACATTTGATAAGGCAACAATAACTATATCTCTATCATGAGATATGCTTAAATAGACATCATTATCTAAATATGGTTTACCATGTTCTGTATACAATATTTTAAATCTATTAATATTAAAGTACTTATGTAATCCTTTTTCAATGAGATAATATTCTGCATCATAATATTTATTTTTGCTATTAAAAGAAACATTAATCTTTTTAGAATTAATGTTTATCTTTAATATTTTTAGTTGTAGTTGTTTTCTTTTTAACATCATATATTTTATTCTCTATTTTGTAATCTAATTCTTTTAATCTAGTTTCTTTTAATTTATTATATTTTACCAAATCATTATTCCATTTTTGATACTTACTATCACTTCTATGATCTTTAAAATTATAATTATTTTCTAAATATTTAGTTACTTCACTTGTTATTTTTAATGCACCTTTTACATTAAAATGCATTCCACGATCTTCAGTATCAGTAGTAAAATCAAGTCCATAAGAATCATTATTTAAATCCAAATATTTCAAATCATATTCTTTAATAATCTTTTTAAGTTCTTCATTTTGTTCATATCCCCAAGCTCTAGTATCTGGAATACCTAAAAAAACTAAATCAATATCATTATCCTTACAAAACTTAATAAACAACTCCAAGTACTTTTTAGTATAATCTTCCATTATAACTTTTTTACCACTTGGTTCCATATAACTAAATCCACTATTTCTAGGATTTAATTTTGTTGACATAATATATCCTTTAGTAATTGAATGATAATTTCCGAAAGTTCTCTTTACATTTGATAAATTAACTTCATTCCATCTTGAATGATATCTAAATAATGGAAAGTAATATGATAATTTTTCTTTAAAATCAAATTCAAAAAAATCATCATTTATCATCTTATATTTTGTTTTACCAAATTTCATATAATCAAATGATTTTCTTCTTTCAGGTTCTTCTTCTTTATTTGTATAAAATAATGTAAGTGGATCTATCATTATAACACTAGGCTTTTGATATTTATATGCATCTTGAAGTATATAATAAAGTAAATATATTCTAGCTGAACTAACACTATAATTATATGAAGATATTCCAGTCTTATCATATATTTCCATAGGTGAAACACCTTTATAAATACTACTATCACCTAAAAAAAGTACATCAATAGAATTTTTAGGTAATTCATAATATCCATTTATTGTATAATCTTGTCCATCAATAAGAGAAGAAGTACCATTCTTCCATTTAGGAGTGAATATTTTTCCAAGAGCAATTATTAATACAAACATTATAGTAAAGAATATAACTAATCTTATAAATATAAATAACTTTTTCATATTAGAATCCTCCATATATGAAGCTTGAAGCATCATATCCCTTACCATAAATACCAAATATAATAACTGAGAATATTATTATATAGTATATTAGCCACTTAAATAATAGATTTTGTTTTTCTAATTCTTTTCTAATATTGATATTAAATTCTTGCATTACCCCTACTACTAACATAACAAGAACACCTACTATCAATAATGCGAAATCAACTTTCTTCAATCCTAAACTAAATAATGCAGCTGATGATTTACTATGAAGCATTAATCCCATTTGCTTAAAACTATCTACTCTAAATAAGAACATACCAAAACATACTATTAAGATAGTTCTAATTGCTTGAAAGAATTTATAACTCCACACTTCTGTATTTATTTTAAATATACTTATTATCTTTTTAAATACTGGTTCTAATAATATACCTATCATCATAAGGACATAATAATAAAGTCCATAAACAACATATTTAAAACTAGCACCATGCCACATGCCATTAAAGAACCATACAAAAAATAATGGAAATGCAGTTATTATAAATTTAGATATATATTTAGATTTCATTTTTCTAAGTTTCAAATTAAGTTGCATATTTACTTTTGATAAACTAACTGGATAAAAAACATATTCCTTTAACCAAGTACCAAGAGTAATATGCCATCTTCTCCAAAACTCTTGAATTGATTTTGAAAAGAATGGTCTTCTAAAATTCTCATCAAGTTTAACACCAAATAATTCAGAAACACCACTTACAATATCAATACATCCACTAAAATCAGCATATATTTGTAATGTATATAAAATTATACCAACTATTAATAAAGCACCACCATAATTATTTTCAAACACTTTATTAACAAATATTCCTGCTCTATCAGCAATAATAAGCTTCTTAACAAATCCCCAACCTATAAGTACAAATGAAGACACAAAATTATCATAATTAAATTTCTCAGTATTAAATAATGTTTTAGATAACCTGCTGTAGTTTGCAATAGGTCCTTCTACTATTTGAGGAAAATATACAAGAAATAATAAAACCTTCAAATAATTAGTTTCAGCCTTTATTCTTTTTCTGTATATATCAGTAAGATAACTAATAGTTTCCAAAGTATAATATGATATACCTATTGGCAATATAAATTTCTTATATGGAATATTTATACCAAAAGTTCTAAATATATCACCAAAAAAATTATTATACTTAAGTACAAGCAAAAAAGATAAATTTAAAAGAATAGACAAAATTAATATTAATTTCTTTTTGTCATTATATTTCTCAATCAATTTACCACTAAAATAAGTAATTATTGATGATAATAATATAAATATTATATATTTACCACTAAATAAATAATAAAATATTAAACTACCAACAAGTAAAACTATATATCTATATTTTTTAGGAAATACATAGTATATTAAAACAAGAACAAGTACGAATAATAAAAATTCTATACTAGCATAACTCATGTAAAACACCCCTCATTCATATACACAATATCATTATTTTAATTTATTAATTAATGTTTCAATATCATTAACAGATTCAAAATTTTCTGGTACTAAATCCATAACACCAATCTCAACACCGAATTTGTTATTTAATAATGATACTAACATTATAATATCAAATGATGTAAGCACCCCATCTGTTATTAGTTTGTTCTCTTTTTCATAATCAACACCAGCTTTTATTTCATTAAGTACTTCAATAATATCATTTTTCATTACTATTTCTCCATTTCTTCATACATTGTTTTTAATTTAGCTCTATCAATTTTACCATTTGCATTATGTGGCATCTTAGGTAATTTGATAATTTTGTTTGGCTGCATATATTTTACTAATTTTTTATTACAAAATTCAAGTATTTCTTTATCATTTAATTTAAAAGATTCATAAAACAATACAATCAAACTATTCTTAACATCATAAATACAACAAGAAGATATAATTCCATCTATTGAATTTATATTTGTTTCAATCTCCCCAAGTTCAATTCGATAACCCATATGTTTTATTTGAAAATCTTTACGACCTAAATATTCTATTTCACCATATTTATTATATTTACCTAAATCACCTGTTTTATATAAAATTTCTGGATATGCTTTATTAAGTGGATTAACAACAAAAATTGAATTTGTTTTTTCTGGATTATTATAATATCCATTTCCAACTATACTACCTCTTACATAAAGTTCTCCTACTTCCTCATCTTGAGCAAGAGTATTATCATCTTTAATAATTAAAATATCAGTATTTTCACATGGTTTACCTATTGGTAAAGTTTCATTATCTTTAAATTCTCTATCAACAATATAATAAGTACATATATCAGTTGTTTCAGTTGGACCAAATAAATTAGCATACATTAATTTTGGTAAATGACGACGCCATATATTTAGTTGTGGCATAGGCATAACTTCACCAGCAAATAATACTTTCTTTAAATATTTTGGCTTAATATAATCGAATGTTTTCATATTCGCCACAATACACAAAGCACTTGGTACCCAATATATAGTGTTAATTTTATTAGTATTTAAATACTCAATTAATTTGACAGGAAAACTAAAACATACCTTAGGAATAATATATAATGTAGAACCAACCATTATATTAGTAAATACATCACTTATAGACATACTAAAATAAAATGGTGTTTGATTTCCAAATATAGTTTTACTATTAATATTAAAAGCATTCTTAAACCAATCAGTATACTCTATTACAGATTTATGACTTATTACTGAACCTTTAGGAACCCCAGTTGATCCACTTGTAAATAATACATAGGCTGGATCAGTATCAATAACTCTATTTCTAACACTATTTATTAAATCTTCATTTGTTTTATTTAAATCATCAATATTTAATATTTTTATATCATAACCTAATGATTTAACTTTATCTATATTTTTATTATCCGTAATAATTAATGCTGGGTCTAATGTGCTAATTATAGAATCAATTCTATTTTTTGGAGAAGTTACATCAACAACAGTGTAAAAGTTTCCACTATATAAAACTCCAAACATAGAAAGAAGTGTATTTATACTTTTATCAATAAATACAATAATAGGCATTTTAAATAATTTATACTTTTCTATAATATTACTACCAATCTTCTTAGATTCTAAAACAAAATCTTTGTATGTTATAAATACATTCTCATTTTCAGCAAAAGCAATCTTATCAGGATATTTATTACATGTAACATCCAAATAATCAGTTATACTTTTTATCATTATTTTTCCTCCTTATGTTTTATATAATAAATTTTTAATTTCTTCATTCTATAAATAAAACTATTTAGCATATTCAAATATTTTTTTAAATTTATCCATTTTCATAAATGCATCTATTTCTATTCTAGCAATCTCATATCTATTGTCAAGTCTAGTTGCATATTTATTATCTCTTATTTTAAATGCTAATTTAATATCACTGTTAGATATTACTTTTAACATATTTTTAGTATATATACCATATGGATAAGCTAAATATTTAAAATTATATTTTTTATTGTTTTCAAAATCTTGTACCAACTCATCATAAGATAATATTTCTACTGCTTTCTTTTTACCTTTTTTATAGTGCATATTATATGTATGACTTTCTACTTGAAGCAGAGATTTATTCTTTCTAAGTTCTAATATTTTATCATATCCAAGTTTTAGTCTTTTAGGTTCATTTAATTCTTCTGTAACTTTCGGTATTTCTTTTCCTATTGAAAACAATGTTGCTTTAAAATTATATTTTTTAAATAATGGAAGTAAATTATAATATGCTTCACTATCACCATCATCTATTGTTATAACAAATGTTTTTTCTTCGTAATTACATTCCTTATTATACCAACAATAAAACTCATCCAAATTTATTGTTTTCCACCCATTATTATATAAATATTCTAATTGTTTATTTACATCATCTAAATTATTAACCCATACATTATCTTTAAAATATTTGTTTTTAATATCACTAGTAACAGTTCTATGATAAGAAAGTACTGGTATTTTAGTAGCTCTATTTTTGATAATTGTTTCTTCTTTTACAGGTACTTCTTCACTATCTTTTTTAATAATAACTTTCTTTAAATCATTAATATTTTCATTTAAATCATTGATCTTATTACTATTTTTTATATATAAAACAATAAGTACTAAAGAAAGTATTATCAACAATAAATTAAGTATTGAAGAAAAAATAAAAAGTGTTTTAAAATATTTACTGCATACTTTATTCTTGGTTACTTTTTTATTTTTTATGCTTTTATAAACATCTTTTTTCTTATTATTCATCTAAACCTCTTAAGTATATTTTATCACAAAATAACTATAAAGTCTTTTTAATTTCATTTACCATATTTTTTGTATAATTCTTTATATTCAAATCAACATATTTATTTATTAAATTTCTATCTTTATATTTGGTATAATCACTGTTTTTTAGAAAAGAAATCACTTCAGAAGCATTATAACATATTGGCCCTGGTACTTCGTTCTTGTAATCAATAAAAAAGTCTCGTTTACCACTATAATCATTTAAATCAAAAGCATAAAAAATCATTTTCTTATTCATAATACCTGCTTCATATATAATAGAACTATAGTCACTAATAACATAATCAGATACATATATCATTTCACTGGTACTAAAATCTTTACATATAAATACATTATCATTATCAATTTTAATATTACAAAGTGGATGTAATTTAATAATCAAATTATATTTTTTATAATCAAAATTGTCTATTAATTCATAAATACTTTTTTTAAATAAATCGTTATCTTTTCTAAATGTAGGAGCATATAAAACATTAGTCTTATTTTTTAAATTAGGGTACTTTCTATATATTTTATGCTTAATATTATTAATATATTTTTTATTCTTTAATAAGTCTATTCTTGGAAGTGGTACACTATGAACTATAGACTCATCACAATTAAATACTTGTGCCATATAAGGTATACATTCTTTTGAAGTGGTATAAACATAAGTATAATTTTTATGCATATTAGCACTTTTACTTATCTTTTCACTTCTTCCTTCACTTTTACCAACTATAGCATAACCAGCTTTTTTACATATACCTATTGCATGCCATATTTGTATTACAACTAAATCTTTTTTATGTTTTAAATTGCTTATTAAATAACAATATGTATCAAGTATAACTACTTTACTTCTAGAAATATGATACATTTGTTTTAACATATGAAATGCATATAATAATTTGTTATCCATTTTTTTACACAGAACAACTATTTTATAGTCAGGTAATTCTTTCTTAAGTTCATCACTTAATAATTTAAAATCAGTAGTTATAGTATTAGATTCACGACTTATTAATGTAATTTGTTTCCTTCTTTTAAAGCACTTAAAAAGAAGATAAATTACATTTAATATAAAATTAATAATCTTAATAATAAATGTCATAATATCTTCTCCTTAACTATTTCTTTCTTTGTAAAATAAATGAATCAACAGTTCTTTTCATACCTTCTTCTAGTTCTACTTTAGGACTCCAACCTAAAGATTCTAGCTTAGATGTATCAAGTTTAACTATTTTATATGAAACATATCCCTTTTTAACTTCATCGCTTGGATTACTAAATACTACTTTCAAACCTTTTTCAGGATATAAATCAACCAATTTTTGAGCAACATCTCTTATCATATATGGTTCAGTTTCATTAGCTAAATTGTATGCTTCAGCATTTTCTCCATTAACCATTACTTCGACAATACCAGTAACTGTGTCAGCTACATAACAAAATGCTCTTATTGCTGTACCATCACTATTTAAAACAATATTTCTATCATTAACAACATCTCCAATAAAGTCTGACATTACTCTTCCATCGTTATTAATTTCCATTGTTGGACCGTATGTATGAGCAATTCTAAGTACATTAAATGGAACACCATATTGCTCATAATAACTTCTAAATAGTGCTTCAGCAAGTCTTTTACTCTCAGGATAACAATTTCTTGAATTAAGTGGATCGATAACTCCCATATCACTTTCAGTTATCTTTTCTATTCCATCGACTTTACCATATATTTCTCTTGTAGATGGGAATATTACTTTAGAACCTTTTTCTTTTGCTAATTCAAGTACATTCATAGTTCCAATAGTATTTGCTTTAATAATACCAACTGGATTATTTTTTATAGCCGTTGCACTAGCACTACCAGCAGCATGGAATATATAATCAATATTACCAGCATATTCTAATTTTTCGCACACATCTTGATTCATAAACTCAAGAGATGGATCATCTAAATAAGCACTAAATGCATCAGATGCTTTATCCATATTTCTAACAAGTGCTACTACCTTAGTATTAGTGTGCTTTTGTTTATTTAGTTCTAAAAAGAAATATGTTAAGTTACGAGCTATTAAACCAGTTGCCCCAGTTATAAGTATAGTCTTATCTTTAAATTCATCTCCATATGGACAACTTTTCACTAAATTATCCATATCTTCTTTAATAATTTTATTCATGTTTAGTTAACCTCATTGTCATTGCTGATTCTTTTTTTTTATTTTCTTCATATTCATAATATTCAATTAAATCAGGTATTCCTTTAGCCTTACCACCATTATTTTTAAACTCTAACCAAGCTTCGAAAATATATAAATCAACTGGATTAGTAATCTTAGTATTACCTCTAACACCTTCTGTTAAGTATGTTTTCTTTCCAAGCATATTAAATAAAGTACAACTATCAATAACATCAATATAATCAGGATTTTTAGCTCTCATTATTTCATGTGCTTCAATAATTTCACCTAATTTAAATGCTTGAGGTGCTTGAGCATTATAAGACTCTCTTCTTACTGGTACTGAATCAACATTAACAGTATCCTTACTTATAATAAATGTTTCATTACATCCAGTACATGTAATAGAGTTTCCATTGCGTCTTGCATCTGCAATGTTTTTTGATATTAATTCAGGGCTTATAAAAGGTCTTACTCCATCATGAATTAATACAACATCATCAGGACTACAATTCTTCTCTGCTTCTTTTAATCCAATATAAATTGAATCTTGACCAGTTTTACCACCAGGTACTACTGAAACTACTTTTGACATACCATATTTTTCAAGTTGAAATTTCAAATAATCAATCCATGGTTCTATACAAACAACATATATTTCATCAATTTCAGGATGATTTTGAAAATATTCAAGTGTATAAATGATAATTGGCTTTCCTCCTACTTCTAAAAATTGTTTTGGAACATCTTTAACTCCCATACGAGTTCCTGTTCCACCAGCGAATATAACCGCTATGTTTTTCATATAAAAAAACCTCCTAACCATATAATAGCATATATAATACTAAAAATCTACTTTATTAACTCACTCATTTTGTCTACAACTTGTTTAGATGCATTGCCTTTTTCATAACAATTTACTTTTCTCAAAAAGCTATTAACATCTTTTAAATACTTTTTGTCATCAAAATTAATAATTTTATCATATAATTCATCATTATTTTTGCATATTGGAAATGGATAATAATCTAAATTATGATAAAATCCTCTTTCAGTATCAATATATTTTTCAATATCTGTTGTATATAAAAATCCGGGTTTTTTTGTAAGAACATAATCACATATCCAACTAGAGTAATCAGTTATACCAAAATCAGTTACACATAACAATTCTTGCATATCAGGATAACTAGTTACATTAATAACGGTATTTTCATACTTTTTAGGTATTTTAGTATTTTTTAGTCTAAAATGATATCTTACAAGTATTACCCAACTTCCACCAAATCTTTTAACTAATGCATCGTGTAATCTATTATAATCTAAATCATAACAATCAATACTATCACTATTTCTAAATGTTGGTGCATACAAACATATTTTAGTATCATTTTTAATATTATACATTTTTCTTATTTTTTTACTATAATTCAAAAATTCATTATTTCTATTAAATAAAATATCATTTCTAGGATGCCCTACTTTTAAAAATTCAGTTTTAGGCCAATAGCTTCCTCTAAAAACATCTTCTTCAAACTTACTATTAGTTATAATATAATCATCTTCATTTGCAGAAGAAATTGCCTTTTCTAACCAATTTTTATCACTTACCGAACTTGGATCTATTCTTTTAAATCCCATTGAACCATGCCATGTTTGAATAACAATTTGACCTTCTTTTTTAAATAAATTCATATAAGCAAAATTAGTAGAATTATCAAATATAAATTTGCTTCTTTTATATTCATAATAAAATTCATTTGAATCTCTACTTACAACTTTAATTTCATGTGGAAATTGCTTTATATCATTTTCTTTTTCACTACGAATGACCCATACAATTTTATAATTAAGTTTATTTTTTAAAATATAGTCACATATTGCTTTAGAATTACAAGTATAATCCCCTTGAAATGTGATAAACATAACTTGATTATTGACTAATTTAACATTACTCCTTTTAGTGAGTCTTTTATAATATATAGATTTTAATTTCTTTAATACTTTTTTAAAAAAAGTTCCATCTTTAATAGATTTAATTACTTTTTTAAACATACCGTTCACTCACTTTCATACTTCTTAATAGCTTCATAAATTCTTTTACAATTATTATAATCCAAATACTTAAAGAATTCATTAACTCTCTTATCATATTTTTTACTTAATTTACAATTTGAATTTATAACATCTATAAGTAAACTAACAACATCTTCTTCACACTTAGCAATACTACCAAATCCAATATTTTGATAATCCATTTCACCATTACCATATGAAGGTGGCAAATCATCATTATGATAATAAATAATAGGCTTTTTCATATAAGCAAAATCATATTGAACTCCTGAATAATCAGTTATCATAATATTAGATTCTACTAATATATCTTCATAATCCACTGTATTTGATGGTATTATTTCAACATAATCATTTTTATCATAATCTTTAATATTAGATATTAATGTTGGATGTATTAAAAATTTAATCTTATAGTTATTTCTATGAGCTATTTCTATAATGTGTTTGTTATTTATTAAACTATTATATACTTTAAAATAATTAGTGTATTTAAAGTTATTATTATATGGTCTTACTTTACCACTTGAAGTACTACTAGCAACATCTACTCTCCATGTTGGTATTATTAAAATTACACCTTTAGGATTACTTTTAAGACCATCATAACGAGCAAGACCACTAAATATTAATTCATCTTTAGTATATCCGTACTCTTTTTTAAGTAAGTTCTTTTGCTCATAAACAGATGATATAAAATATAATTTATTATTATCAAATATTCTATTTTGTCTATGATACATATTTTGCATAGTTACACCATGCTGTATACAATGTACTTCTGCATTAAATAGATTTTTATTATATTCTCTCATATAACCGTTAAAACTACAAAAAGAAGCAGCAAGTGAATCACTTGCTAAAATATGTTTAGCATTTAAACAAATAATTTTGCATTTTAAACTACCATATATTAAAATATTTTTATATTTTTTTATTAACTTATTATAAGTTTTAGTATTTTTATTAACAATATAATAAGCCTTAGAACTTGTATTATCATTTATATATTTAAATATATACTCTCCACAATCTCCACCTTTATAAAGCTTATCATAACTAATCATTATGTCTTTATTCTTATAAAATAAATGAGTTAAAAAATAACAAGCACGAACCACAAAAGGTTTGACTGTCTTAAGTTTCTTATGTCCAAACTCACTTACGATAAACTTAAGTTCATTTACAAATGAACTCTTTTTACCTATCATAATTATACTATCATTACACTTTAAACACTTATTCTCTACATTCCAATAAGAATTTTTTCTATTAGTAATAAGTCTACTAGAAACATTATTTCCAAAAGAAACATGTATTTTTTCATTATTATTGTTTTTAAATACTATATTTTTATCTTCTAATTTAACTCTAAAAGTAAAAACAGTATCATTATAATACTCGCGACCAAATATCTTGTTTCCCATATAAATATCTGTCTTATCATAATTTATCTTTTTATCATTTTCATATATATTAACACCAGATAATTCAAAACAAGTTTTATCATATGAACAATCAAAATATAAATATCCTTTCTTATAGTTAATACAATGCACCATTATAGAATTAGATTTAATATCATCTACATAACACTTACACTTTATAAGATTATCACATAATATATATTTGGGTTTATTATATTTAATATCAAGTATATAATATACTATATTTTTATTTATGTTTATATTAAGTTTTACATTATCAGTATTAATATATTTGTCATCAATATTATTTAAAAATTCATATGATAATTTAATAAATTCATCATACTCATTTTCATTAATAATACTATTTTCCACTTGTCTAATATTATAAACTAATTTAAGTAAATACATATTAAACAAATAATTCTTACCGTTACTTTTACATTTTTTTGATAATTTATACAATACTTTCATATTTTCTAAATACCAAGATTTATCAATATAAAAACTATTTTTATTTTTATCAGTATAAACGATATCTATATCTATTCTATCATTAGATTGATAATAAAATTTAACATTATCATAAAGATACATAAGAATACCATATTCATCATTATAATCACATTTATCAAGTAAACTTTTCTTAATAATAAAACTCTCTAAATAGAAGTTAAAATAGCCACTCTCCGTGTCAACAATATTATATTTTTTTATTAAACTTTTACTATCACTATAAGGACACAAAGCATATAAATCATATTTATTTTCTTCCATAAAATCAATTATTTTATCATAATCCATATCATACTTTTTATCACTTATAATTACATACTTACTTTTGATAGATTTAATCTTATCAATATTTTTTAAAGAAATTATGCTACATTTATCCATAAATAATTCTATCTCCTATAAAAAGTATAACATAAAGTGGCAAATAAATAAAAGCACTTGATTTACTTTTAGTATTATATATTTTATAATGTATAAAGAAATTATTAAAAAGGAGTTAATATGTCAAAATACAAAGTAAGTGTAATAATACCAATATATAATGTTGAAAAATATATTGAAGATACAATAAAAAGTATAATAAACCAAACAATAGGTTTTGAAAATATAGAATTAATATTAGTAAATGATGGTAGTCCATATAATGAGGAAGAAATATGTTTAAAATATAAAAATAAATATGACAATATAAAATATATAAAAAAAGAAAATGGTGGTGTTTCATCAGCAAGAAATGAAGGCATCAAACTAGCTACCGGAGAATATATTAATTTTATTGATTCAGATGATAAATTTGAAAAAGATGCATTTAGAAAAGGTTGTGAAATGCTAGATAACCACCCTGAAATAGATGTAGTTGGATTTAGACAAAAGTTCTTTGAAGCAGCCAGAGGATATCATATAACAGATTTTAGATTTGATGAAGGAGATAGAATAATTGATATTACAAAAGAACACGAATTACTTCAACTAAGTGCTGCTGCTTCATTAATTAGAAGAGAAGCTATAAAAGATATAACATTTGATGAAAAACTTAAATATTCAGAAGATGCCAAATTTATGACAGAGATTCTATTTAAAAGAAAGAAAATGAAGTATGGAGTAATTGCTTCATCCAATTATTTATATAGAAAAAGAAGAACAAGAAATTCTTCAATACAAACACAAACATTAAATAAAAATTGGTACACTCTTACATTAAAAGAAGTTTATGTATTCGTAATGGAATTATCTAAAAAAATGTTTGGAAAAGTAATACCTTATGCAGAATATTTCGTAATGTATCATTTACAGTCCAGAATAAATAAGTCATTCGATGCTAAAATGACAGATCAAGAAAAAGAAGAAAATAATAATATAATAAAATCATTATTAAAAGAGATTGATGATTATATTATTTTAGAACAAAAAATTATGTCACTTTATAATAAGATGCAAGCATTAAATATAAAATATGATAATAAAACAGATGAATATTATCAAATAAAAGATAATAAATTGCTATTTAAGAATATAGAAATATGCGATATAAATGATATACATACCAATTTATACGAAATAAAAGATAACAATAATGAATTCATAGTAAAGCTAGAATTACCAGAAAATATATTAAACATAGCAAATATTCAAATAAAAACTAACAATAGAAATTTAAATTATGATACAAAAGAATACACTAATGATCAATTTGAAAATTTCATAGAATATATGCCTATTATGAAATCATTAGAATTCAGAATATTAAAAGATGAAACTAATAAAATAAAAGTTCTTATTAATAATGAAAAAATAACTATATGTGGTACTTTAGAATATAAAATAATAACTAAAAGTACATTAAGATATAAATTATTTAATTATTATGTCTACATTACAAGAAATACTCTAGTAATAACTAAAAATATATTATTAAAAATATATAGATATATTATTCATACAATACATATGTTTATAAGACATCCAAAACAACAAGAATTAATAATATTATCTAGTCTATTAAGCATTAAATATAAAAATATTAAAATTGCTTATTTAGATAACAATGATATTGTTAAAAAATATTTAGAAAAAAATAATATTAAAAATGTATATAAAATATCAGATAATAAACAAGATAGTGACTTGTCAAAAAAATCATTAAAATATAAGTTAATATTATTAAATGCAAAAGATATTTATATATCTACAGAAGAAAAAAATAAAAGTGATATTAAATTTCCATTTGGTAAATCAACTAGAATATATGTTAATAAAATGAAACCTAATTATTATTTTATTAATCAAAAAATGAAAATTGAAAAATAATAATTTTAAAAAGTCTCATATGAGACTTTTTATTTATTTATTAAAAAACTTAACATCTCTTCTTTATCTTTTTTACCATCAATAATATCATGTATTAAATTTATTATTGGCATTTTAACTTTCTTTTTTCTAACAAGTTTATGAATAGATTTCAATGTATACATACCTTCAACAGTAGTATTTTCTAAATAATCATTTATTTCATTAGTACTCGCACCTTTTCCAATTAAATAACCGAAACTAAAGTTTCTTGAATTTTTACTAGTACAAGTCATTAAAATATCACCAAAACCAGCAAAAGATAATATTGATTTCTTTTTACCACCTAAAGCATCAATTAATTCTTTTATATCATTCATACTTTCAGTTAAAAATAATGCTCTTGTAGAATCTGTTACTCCCATTCCCTCAAGCATACCAGAAGCAATAGCCATAACATTCTTAATACTTCCACATATTTCTATACCTACTATATCTTTAGTTCTTCTAAACTTAGTTGTAGAGTTTTCAAAACATTTTCTAATAATCATTTCAGTTTTATGACTCTTAGTTGCTAAACTAAATCCTATTGGAGCATCCTTAATCATATCAACTGCGAATGTAGGACCACTTATAACAGCAATACTATTTTTTAAATATTTAGAAAATACATCATTTAAAAATAAACAAGTATTCTGTTGAATACCCTTTGTCGCAATTAAAACAGGTTGTTTTCTTTTAATATATTTACTAAGTTTAATAGTTACCTCTTCAAAAGCAAAAGCTGGTATCGCCATAACAATTAAATCCATATTTACAACTGCATCTTTTAAAGAAGTTGTAAACTTAATTTCACTTGGAACTTTATAATCATTTAACTTTTTACTTATTCTATCTTTATCTAAAATTTTGGCTTCATTTTCATCATGAGTCCAAACAGTTACATCAACTTTATTATTAACTAATATGTGTGAAAGTGCCAAACCATAAGCACCAGCACCTAAAACACCTACTTTCATCTATTCACCTCTAAAATTATTATAGCAAAATTTACTAATATTTCAAAATATCAACAATATATTTGTTAAATTATAGTAAATAATACGAGTTATTTACATTTAATTAACATTTAAACATTATAAATCCCATTTCAACATTGAAATGGGTATTAATTATTTCTTATTCTTTTTACTAGTCCAATCAAATACAATATCTGTTTTAAGTATTAAGAATAATACAATAAACATAAGTACTACATAACAACAAATAACTGTTTTCTTATTACCTAATACATAGAATATTGTTGTAACTGAAAACATTATGTTTATAGCATATATAACAAGTAAAGAACTTTTTTTAGAAAAATGTTTAAGTAATTGATGATGAAGATGTTCTTTATCAGCATGATCAATACTTTGTCCTTTTAATTTTCTTCTTATTATAGCAAATAATGTATCCATAATTGGAATTGCAAGTATTAACATTGGAATAATAAGTGAAGTTAATGTAGTTGTTTTAAATCCAAGTAAGAATATAACAGCAATCATAAAGCCTAAGAATGTACTTCCCGCATCACCTTGATATATTCTAGCTGGTGGAAAATTATGTACTAAATATCCAAGTGTTGATCCTAACATAATTAAAGATAAAATTACATCTAAACCACCAAATTTATTTAATATAAATCCAATAACAGCAATTGTTAAAAAATATATAGAACTAATTCCAGCACAAAGCCCATCTAAACCATCAATTAAATTAATAGCATTAATTGTAGCTACAATAACAAGTATAGATAATAATTCACTTAAAAGTGGTACTGTATTAAATTTAATTGTTATTCCAAATAAAGTAACCTTTGTAAGCTCAAGTCCACCATAAAATACAACAATAGCAGCAACTATTAATTGAACAATAACCTTATATTTATTAGGCATAGGTGTCTCACTCTTAGTCATATCATCAAATAAACCTAAAAGCATAATCAAAAAAGAACCTATTAAAACTGCAATCATAAGATTATTCTTAGGTGCAAAAATCATATATCCTAATAAAAATGCAAAGAATATTCCAAGACCTCCAAGTAATGGAACTGGTTTCTTATGAATCTTTCTAGGATCATTTGGTATATCTAATATTTTTAAAAATATAGCAACCTTCTTCATTATCTGAACAAATATTAATGAAGATAAAAAACATACTGAAACAATTAAAAATATATTATAACCATTAACTTCAAAATTCATATATTTCAACTCCCTAATAATTATTATAAACTAATAAAGACATTTTTTTCAATAAATTTAATAAAATACTAAAAGAATTGTACTAAAAAAATAAAAATGATAAAATAACATTATAAGGAGAATAAATATGAAAGAAAAAAAGAAAACAACAATAATGACAATATTATTAGTTATTGCATTAATAGTCATAATCTTTTTGGGAGTAATTATATTTAAATTCAATAATGAAAGCAAAAACAATAATAATAACAATAACAATAAATCAACAACTACAACAAAGAACATTACTAATGAACCAACAGAAGAAGAACTAAGAAAAATAATCTCAGAATTTCTTATTATTGATGGTGAAGGACATACAGATGGAATTTTAAATTATTTAAATATTGGATACGATGAAAGTAAAGAAGTATATGATGAAAAAAGTGATCTTGTCATAACTAATGTTAAATATGATGACTTTAAAAATAAAATGCTAAACTATATGACAGAAGATTATTTTAATAAAGAATATGGTGACAAATATATAAAAGATGAAAATGGCTACATTAGAAAAGGACAAGGTGGCGGTGAATATCCTGAATATAAAATAAATAAGATCACAAAAACTGAAAATTTATCTTACACTGTTGATGTAACAGCAACTGATTACAACAACGAATCTAACGACGAAATATATGAATTTACCTTTAAAAAATACAATAATAAATTAGTTGTTGATACATTTAAAGAAAGAAATTAACTTTTTAAACTAAATAATCAAAAATTATTTAGTTTTTTATGTGTAAAATTCCCCTATTTATAATGAAAAATATGTAGAATTTTGTTATAATTATTAATAATGAGAATGATAAGGAGTATATATGAATAAGAAGAAGATTTTATTTACATTATTAATTACACTATTCTTATTTGTACCATTAAATATAAAAGCAAGCTTTGCAGCTGAAATAAAAGGAAGTTCAGTTAGAATTAGAAAAGAACATAATGCAAATAGTGATAATTCAATAATAGCAACAGTTAATGCAGGTACATCAATAACAGTAGTAGATAAAACATTATATGCAGGAAGCGGTTGTTCAAATAAATGGTATAAAATAATTTATAAAGAGCAAGAAGCTTATGTTTGTAGTAAATATGTTAATTTTATAGATAATACTTTTACAGGAATAAATGTAATTGATTGGACAGCAAGAGTCAATGCTAATAATGTTGCAGTAAGAAATAAAGCAGCAACAAATGGTTCTCTTCTTGATACTTTAACTCTTGGAGCAAATGTAACAATATTAAAAACTGTATCAGGAAGTACAAGTGGTTGTTCAGGTGGTAAATGGCATCAAATATCATATTATGGAAATAAAACTGGTTATATATGTAAAAATTATGTTACTGAAAAAAAAGATACAATTTTAGAAGATGCTGAATATGCTAAAACACTAAAATCAGCTGGTTTTCCAGATAGCTACATTCCCTATCTAACTTATTTACATAGCAAATATCCAAACTGGCAATTTAAACCAGGTATTACAAAAAAAAGATTTGCTTCTTCAGTAAGTGGTGAAGAAGGTAAAAATTATATGCAAACAAAAAATGATAACTATAGAACATCTAGTAAACCTGCAGAAGGTTCAAGTTGGTTTAAAGTAAATTCAGGAGTAATTGCATTTTATCTTGACCCAAGAAACTGGCTTACAGAAGAAAGAATATTTATGTTTGAAGATTTAAATTACGATCAAACATTAGAAAAAGAATATCCAGCACTTATAAAATCAGTATTTAGTGGCGGAAAACTAGCAGATGATAAATATACTGTTCCAATGTTTAATGCAGCGAAAAGTCATAAAATCAGTCCATTACATATTGCAACAAGAATAAGACTAGAAGTTGGACCAAATGGAAGTGATTCAACAAATGGAACAAAATTCACTTGGAAAGGTAAAACTTATAGTGGATATTACAACTTCTTCAATATTGGTGCTTATGAAACAACAATAGATGGTGTTAAATATTCTGCAATAACAAGAGGTCTTGCCTATGCTGCTAAATTAATAAATAGAGATGGTAATAAATGGAATAACATTGAAACCTCAATTCTAGAAGGAAGTAGTCTTCTAGCAAAAGGATATGTAAATGCAGGACAAGGTACATTATACTATCAAAAATTTAATGTTGGGCCAAATGCTTATTACGATAAATATACTCATCAATATCAAACAAACATACAAGCACCAGCAACAGAAGGAAATAAAACTTACGATGCTTTAAAAAAAGCAAATCAATTAAATCAAAAATTTACATTTGAAATCCCTGTATATTTAGATATGCCTGAATATACTTCTCTTCCTAAAAGTGGAGATATGAATAATAACCTAAAAACACTTGAAGTTGAAGGATATCATATAACTCCAACATTTGATGAAGATGTACTAACTTATGAAACATACATTCCAAACACAGTAAATGAAGTTAATATAAAAGCTACAACACAAAGTTCAAAAGCAAGTATTTCTGGTACTGGAAAATATGAACTTAAAGATAAAGAAACAGATATAACAATAACAGTGTTATCTGAAACACAAGAAGAAAAGAAATATGTAGTAACAATTATTAGAGTTGAAGATAATACAACAGTAAATGATGCACTTCAAAATTCAGGACTTACTAGTGATGAAGATTATATAGTAAAAATTAAAAATAAAACAAATGTAAGTCTTATAAAAGATAAACTATTATCAGCAAAAGCTCTATCAATATCAATAACAGATAGTAATAATAAAGAATTAACAGATAAGTCATATATAACAACTGGTACAAAAATAAAAATAGTAACAGCTATGGAAACAAAAAGTTTCACAATGATTGTAAATGGTGACCTATCAGGAGATGGAGCCATTACAATATTAGATTTACTACAAATACAAAAATATTTACTAGGAGATAAAAAACTAACAAAAGAAGCTTCTCTAGCTGCTGATACATCAGGAGATGGAAAAGTAACAATATTAGATTTATTACAAGTACAAAAATATTTACTAGGAGATAAAGAACTATAAGGAGGATAAAATGAATAAAAAAATAAACAGATTATTTATAATAATGTTTACCCTACTACTTTTATTCACAAGTATAAGTAAAGTATCTGCTGCTTCCGCATCAATACAAGTGTCATCAAGCACAAACAGAATAGTCGTAGGTAAAACATTCACAGTTAATGTTAAAGTATCATCATCAAATACAATAGGTACTTGGGAATGGACAATGAGCTATGATACTAAAAAATTAAAATTAGTATCTGGTCCATCAACAGTAAAAGATTATGGTGATAGTAAAATCAAATCAAAAACATATACATATAAATTTAAAGCTATCGCAACTGGAAATACATCAGTATCTGTTAAATCAGCCGCAGTATATGACTATAAAACTGAAAAAACAATGTCACTTACAAAAGGTACTAAAAATATAAATATAATAACTCAAGCACAACTAGAAGCTTCATATTCAAAAAATAATAATTTAAAAAGTTTATCAATTGATGGATTAAAACTATCTCCTACTTTCAATAAGAATACAACTGAATATAAAGCAGAAGCAGGTTCAAATACAGAAAAAGTAAAAGTAACCGCTACTAAAGAAGACTCAAAAGCAAGTATTTCTGGAACAGGAGAACATTCTGTAACTGAAGGAGATAACAAAATAAAAGTATCAGTAACAGCTGAAAATGGAAGTACAAAAACATATACAATAATAGTTACAGTGAAAGATCCGAATCCAATAACAGTAAAAATAAACGATAACGAATATACAGTTGTTAAAAGAGAAAGTAAACTAGAAGCTCCTAAAAGCTTTGAAAAAATGACAGTAACAATAAATGATCAAAATATCCCAGGATTCTATAATGAAACAAATGATTTCACATTAGTTGGTTTAAAAGATACAGAAGGAAATATAAACTTATTCATTTATGATAAAGAAAATAATGAATATAAGCCTTATAGTGAAACAATACTAAATCAAAGTAAAATATACCCTCTTCCACTTGATAAAGAAATAAAAGGATATACTAAATCAACAATAACAATAAATAATATAGAATTTGAAGCATATGAAAATGATAATAAAGAATTCCATATAATACATGCTAAAGATTTAGAAACAGGAAAAGATAACTACTTTACTTATGATAAAATAAATAATACAATAATTAGGTTCCACGAAGAAGAACAAAAACAAGATGAATTAAAAGAATGCAATGATAAGAATCAGGAATATCAAAAAATGTTAATGTTACTTTTTGGTGAAACAATTATTATATTTATAATATTAATATGTATACTTATATCAAAAATAAGTAAAACTAAAAAAAGAAAGAAACAAAGACAATTAATATTGTTAAAACAACAAGAAGAACAAAAGAAATTAGAAGAAGCTAAAAAGTTAGAAGAAGAAAAGAAGAAAAAAACAGAAATAAAAGACGATAAAGAAGAAACTATAGAAAATAAACCTGAAGATAATAAAACAGAAAAAAAGAAAAAGAACAAAAAAAAATAAGAAAGAAGTGTTACTAAATGAAAAAAAGAAAAGTACTAAAAGCAATGTTAACATTAATAATTATGATATGTTCCCTATTCTCTATTGGATATCTAGCATATTCTCTTACACTATATGAAGGTATTGAAACATTTTATAGAATATATGGAACTATAATATTAATTTATTTCTTCTTACTACTTAGTTACTTAGAACTAAGTAGTATCAAAAAGAAAGGTTTTAAATCCTTTCTTATCCCAGCAATTATAAGTATAATATTTATATCTGCTGAATTATATGGTTCATATTATTTAAAAAAGATTTATAAATCAATGAACTATACAGATAACTCAAATATCAAATATACTGCATTAGTTACATATGATAAATCTTTAAATAATGAAAAAAATTTAAAGAAGAAAAAAATAGGTATTGCTAGTGATGGTAAAGAAGAAGGATATGAATTACCTCAAGAAAAAATAAAAGAATTAAAACTTGAAGATAACAATGAAATAAAAACATATAATTCAACAATAGAATTACTATATGCACTTAAAAATAATGAAATAGATGCAGCATTCTTTAGCCGTAACTATGCTGATATGTTTTATTCACTAGAAGGTTATGAAAATATCAAAGAAGAAACAAAAGTAATATATACAGCAGAAAAAGAATATAAAGTAAGTAATGATGATGATATTAAAGGAACAGAAGCATCACTTACAAAACCATTTACAATGTTATTAATAGGTGTTGATTCATCAAAAGATGGAGTTACATCAGGATATAATGGAGATGTATTATTATTAGTAACATTTAATCCAAATACATTAAGAGCTACTATTACATCAGTACCAAGAGATACTTATTTAAAAACAGCTTGTTCAAATGGAAGTTATAGAAGAATAAATACAACAACTTGGGGAAGCTCAGCATCATGTGCAGTTAAAACAATGGAAAAGCTTTTCGGAGTTGATATTGATTATTATGCTAAAATCAACTTTAAAGGAGTTGTTCAACTTGTAGATGCTGTTGGTGGAATTGATGTAGATGTACCTTACTCTTTCTGTGAACAAAACAGTTCAAGAACATGGGGAAATAAAACTATATTTGTAGAAAAAGGAAAACAACATTTAAATGGTGAACAAGCATTAGCATTATCAAGAAATAGACATAGTGCTAAAGATAGCAAAGCAATGCAAAAACACTGCCCTACTTGGACAGAAGGAAAAAGAAATGATTTTACAAGAGGAAAAAATCAAATCAAAGTTATACTTGGTATAGTAAATGCTGCTACAAAAAAACTTACTAATCCAGATGAAGCAATAAATATATTAAACTCAATAAAATCAAATTTCCAAACAAATATAACAAATAAAGATATATTATCACTTTATAACTTAGGTAAATCATTAGTAATAAGTGATAGTACTAATTTAGTAAATGTTGAAAGAATGCAACTTAAAACATATGGTGTATGGAAAAAAGTATATGAACCAGCATCTAAAAGTTATCCAGCTGTTGAAATACCATACGATGGAAGCATTAAAGACATCAAAAAAGCAATAAATATTAATCTAGGTAAAACTAAACCTACTCTTATAAAAACAGCTTCATTTGACTTAAATAAGCCTTATGAGAGTACATTAATTGGTAATGGTAAATATACTCAATCAACAATCGCAACACTCGCAGATGTATCAAAATATACAGTAAGTGAACTAAAGAGTTATGCTTCTAAATATTCATTAAAATTATCATTTATAGATGTAGATACAAATAAAACAATATCAATAGATGACTATACAAATTATAGATTCTATAGCCAAAAAGAACATACAAAAATAATACTAGATCAATTAAGTACACTTACAATATATGTTAAAAAGAAAACAGTAACACCAATTACTACACCTAGTGAAAACACAGATAATAATACAAATTAAGATTCGAAAGAATCTTTTTTTATTCATAAAAAAAGAATTCTTAATCTTAAGAATTCTCAGTTAAACTACATCTTTCATTAATTAATACTATCAAATCATCATATCTTTCATATTTATTAGTAAACATAACATTATTTATAGAATTCTCTCTTACAGTCATATAACTATTATTACCAGTCTTACTAATATCTTCTAACTTCTCTATTTTAAACTTCTTAGATTTAATTATTTTATCCAAATCATTAATATTCTTTTCAATATACTTAATATTTAAACTTCTAAGAATAAATTTAGTTTCAATAATAACTATAGAACTAACAAGTAAAATATCAATAATAAATATATATATACTAGATAAAGATAAATACTTAACAATAGTATCAAATAAATTAAATGATTTAACAAATATAGACATTACTATAACAGATACAAATAATACTATTAATATAGCTGAAACAACATTAACAAAATTAAAATTATCTTCAACAATATATATATCTTTATCATCTATAATAATTGGATGTCTAACTGTATTAACATATTCATCCCCTTTTGTTTCCTTAAAATATAAAAATATCTTTAACATACACAATATAAAACATACAAGTACAGATATACTAAATAAGATCTCATTAAAACCTTTTATATGTAAAAATATATTTATAATTAATATTAATATAATTAAAAAATCTAATATAGTAAATTCATCTAAATCCTTTATATAAAATAATTCCCTTTTCATTATTTCACTCCTATTATTAATGATAACATAAATTGATAATAAAAGCAAAAATAAAAAGGTGATTACTCACCCTTTACAATATACAATATATTATTATCATTAATAATAGTTAATTTCATATTTTTAGGATATCCTAAATCCTTTTCATAAGAAATTGTAGTACTAACAATATAAGCATTATATTCAGTTTTATTATATGTATATTTTGTTTCAAATACATCATCAACAATAACATCTTTTACAATTGGCAATTCTTGAGTTCTTTTACCATCAATATTACTTTCAACAAAATTATATAATGTACTTCCCATATTCTCTTTAAAATTTTCTTTTAAATCCTTGTGTAAAAATTCAAGACCACCTATATCAGTACTAGCAAGCTTATTATCAAGATTATATAAGTCAATTATAAACAATTTAGAGATTGATTTAGCATAATCAGTATAATTTATCTCCTTCTCATTTAAAACCTTACTAAGCTCCTTAAAATTGCTCTTATATATATCTGTATCATTCTTAGATAAAGTATAACCATAAAATTCAATAGAATCAACCTTTCTATGAACTGAACCCTTAAAGAAATCATTCTTAACCTTATATCCAAGAAAACCAAATAAGACAATACCAACTATTATAAATATAACAATTACTTTATTAACCTTACTTTTTTTCATTATTACATTCTCCTATTTTATCCTCTTCATTCTTAATTAAATTATGAGTAACAATACCATTAGATACTTCAAGAATATTATTAGCATAAGCTTTCAATCTATTAATATAATCAACATCAATAGGTTCTTCAGTTAATGTAATATATTCATCATTTAAACTACTATAATAAACTTTATTTGTAAGAACATTACCATTAGGGAATACTACAATCTTTTCATTATCACTAAATATATCGTGACCAAGAGCATATTTCTCTTTAAATCCAAACATATTAGCAATAGTTGGAAGAACATCATACATACCCATAACATTACTTACAGTCTTTTTATATTTTTCTTTATTATTCCATATAATAAATGGAGTATTTTTAAGTAAATCATAATTATAATTTTCCATACTTACAAATGTAGGATCTTCTTCATTCTTAATACCATCAGTAACAGGATCATAATTATATAATAAATTAAATTGATTTTTAGAAAGTCTTGCTTCATGATCACCATATAATATAATCATTGTATTATCAAGTAAACCATTATCTCTAAGTAAACTAATAAATTCACCTAAAGCAGAATCAGCATAATGAGCACTTCTAATATAATTACCCATAGAAGTCTTTTCCAAATATTTAGCAGTTCCTTCTTGCTTCTTACCATTTTCATCAGTATAAGTATATTTCATGGTTACATCAAATGGATCATATTTAGTTAAATCATTAAATGGTGAGTGATTAGATAATGTAATAACAGTACCATAAAATGGTGATTTAGTTTCCTTAATATTTTTAAGTATTGGAACTAATTGACTAAAGAATGACTTATCACTAAGACCAAGACCAACCCAATCTTTAGAATTAATATCAGTTGGCACTATATATCTATCTTTAGCATAAAAATCTTTATACCCAAGTGTCTTATGCATAGTTTTTCTATTCCAATAATCAGCATTATTAGCATGAGCACTAAATGTATAATATCCCATATCATTAAAGTAATGAGGTAATGCATAATACTTTCTATCATAATAATTTACAAATACAGTACCACTAGAAGATGGCATTAAACCAGTATTTAAAGTAAACTCTGTATCACTAGAAGTACCTACACTTATTTGAGGATAAAATCTATCAAAATAAATACCTTCTTTAGCAAGCTTATTTAAATTAGGAGTAACCTCTTCCCCATTAATCTTTAAATTAACTAAGAAATTTTGCACACTCTCAGCATGAATAAATATAACATTTCTTCCTTTAAACTTATTAGTATATTTATTAACCTTAGTTTCCTTTTCAAATTTACAAGCATAAAATTCTCTAAACTTTAAAGCAGCTTCATCATACCCAAACAAAGTGTTAATTTTAGGTTGTACACTTTGTACTAAATCATTAACAGTATAAGAATATAAACCAAATTGTCTTACTAAATATTCCCTATTCCATTGTTTAACTAATCTACTAGTATCAGTACCAGTAAGTCCACAAGCAAGAATAACAATTATTATAACAGAAGAACCCAAAGTATATATAAAGTTCTTTCTATCTTTATTAGTTTTTTCAATTTCAAAATAATAATTCTTCTTACTTAACTTAGAATGAATAAATATAAATACTATTGGAAATATCAAATATAAAAATTGATATATATTTAATTTATCAAATACTGAATCATTAACTTCACCTAACATAGAGGCAGTACTTATAAGATTAATAGATAAAAATGATTGATAAAACTGATAATAAATAGTATTACCAATACATAAGAATGTAAAAAATAATATCCATATCAAGAAATATCTAAATTGATATCTAGGTCTAATCAAATAACCAAATGCTCCAACAAATAAGGTTAACATTAAATCAGCCGCTGTTGCCCTAAAATATATAGGAGTACCAACAGTAAATACCCTAATGAAAAAACCTAACAATAAACTTATGATTACATAACTTAAAAATAAAATATTAGTACTTGCGTACTTAACAATAAATTTTTTTATTTCTTTAAATATCTTTTTAAAATTAATTTTCCTTTTCATACTAAATTCCTCAAACAAATTATACCATTTTATTAATATTTTTTCAATTTATAGAACATATTTACATAAAACTAGTCAAAAAAAAAGTTCAAAAGAACTTTATTTTATAAATATAACTTACTTACTTACTTCACATTTTCCAAATGGATCATTTATACAATCCATACATTGATCATATGATTCATCACCAACTAGTTTCATAAGTAATCCAACAATAGTAACAACTAAGAATACAAGTACAGCAGCAATTGCTTTCTTAATTAATGCTTGTTGAGCTTTCTTAATATTATCTTCACTCTTTTCAGTAACTGCTTTAGCTAAATCAATCATACCTACAACGATTAATATAATTGGTACAACTACCTTAATACCAAAAACAACGATACCAACTAAACGAAGAATAGGTGCAGCTGAATCACATAGTTCTTTTTCTGAATTGATTAAAAAATAAAATAAATCTAACATAATTCTCTTTATCTCCTTCTCTGTTATAATTTTAATATAATTTATACTATTTTGTCAATAATATATAAAAAATATACCATTACAAATTCATCTTAGTAATGAACTTATTTATAGCTTCTATACTATCTTGTCTATCATCAACTGGTGGTATAGTAGCAAATACCTTTAACTTAGTTTCATATTCAAATGTAGAAACATCATCACTATTAAGAACACACTTATTTAAAACAACTTTTTCATTCTTTAATGTTTCAAGAACTGACTTATTTTTTCTAAGCATCTTATTAATCATAATAGTAGATGGCTCAATCAAATAATATACTTCAGCACATATAGAAACATCATCATAATCGTTTAAATCAACGAAAACAACATCACATAATTGTTTCTTCATAAGTTCTTTAGGAAGTTCAGTAGTTGTAGTACTAACTAAATCCTTATCATTAAAATATAAAAAATCTACTTTATTTACTTCAATAGCACCTACTGTCTTACTAGCAGATAATGCTTTTCTAAGTAAATATATTAATGTAGTAGCTCCAGCATGTTGAGTCATATTTTTAAATCCAATGATTTTCATTTTACCACTAGTACTACTAGTAACTATAGTATCACCATTTTCATTAGTAACACTATCTAAATCTTCAAGATTATGAATGTTTACAACATCCCTATAAGTATGAGGATGTACAAGTAAATAATTAATACCATCAGCATTTCTTGTAAAATTATATATACCAAGTGAAATTAACTTAGATAAATAAGATTTAGTAGCTGTTTCAGGACTATCATCAAGTAATAAAATTACATTTTCCATATTAATATTCATGGCTAATTTTTGTAAATTATCAGTATTTTGATAATCTCTTATAGCAGTAATATCTAATATCATCTTATCATAATAGAAATTAGTAAATGTATCAATTATTTCATCAACATTAAATACACCTTCTATTGATTTCATAACTTCAATATTAAGTCCCATAAGAAGTTCTTTATATTTGTTAACAACCATTACATTCATATTATTACCTCCTTTTTAATATCCGTATGATTCTACATCACACCAACCTTTATCAGATGCTCTATCGTAATACAATGATTTTGTCTCACCAGAAATAGGTATTTTAAATATAAAATTTAATACTGGTATCTTAAAAGCAACAAAAGTAGTTACTTTATAATATATCATTTCACCATTATCTCCACCTGGACAATACCTTTTTAAACAATAACCGCCTGTTTGATTATGACCATAATCATAATCATTACAGCTTATTTGTTCAGCGATAGAATAATTATAACCAACATTTTGTATTTGTAAATATGCAAGAACATCAACAGGAGCAGTATTATTTGCAGCCATACCTTTCATTTCATCATCAGATATATTATCTATACCACCTTCTGTAGTAGTAAATCCTTCAGCTCTTTCAATGTAGTTAATTATCTCATTTTTAACTTTAAAAGCTCTAGTATAACTTATTGAATATGCAAGAAAACTAACAAATAAAACAATAAAAGTTATAACTATACTAAATAACCATAATCCACCAATAGATTCTCTCATATTACACTTCCCTTTTTATTTTAAAATGGCTATAAGTGACATTAAAATCACCTATAGCCACTTAATGTTTTAATTAAACAAAACTTAAACTCAATGTAAAGTTAAATTAAGGTGTATCTGGAGTATTTCCACCACCATTGTTGTCTTCAGCATCATCAATAGCAACACAATCATCATCATTCTCACTATCTTTTGGACAACATTTCCATACATTAACTTCAGCTTGAGTGCCAGTATCTACCGTAGAAACTTTTTTAGCTGTCCAGTTTGTACCATATGTACTACAAGTTTGGTTTGCAACCATTCTTTGAACCATTGGCCATAAGAAGAAGTAGAATAATGCTGCAACAGCCGCAACTGCGATAAGAGTAACAACAGTCATATTTAACTCTCCTGTAGCTTCTTTCATCTAACACATTCCTCCTTTATTTTCATAATACAATTATACAATACTAAATTTTGTTATTCAAGTCTATTTTACACATTATCCCATAATTTGCATTATTGAAAGTAGTAATATAATCATAACACCTGCTCCAGTAGCAGTAAGCATTGTCATTGTTTTCTTTTCCATTTTATCAAGTCTTTCTTTATATTTAGTTTCTCTTGATTTAGCTTGAAGAGCTGAAATAGTTCTAGAGAAAGTTTCAAGTTGTTCTTGTTTTCTCTCTTGACTACCTAAACTAAGTCTATAAAGAAGTCTCATCATTCTCATTGAATCTCTTACTGGATATCTTCTAGCAAATTCCATATAAGGTTCAACAGTAGAATCGCCAGCATCAATAGAAGCAATTAATTCACGAAGACCAGGTTTAAACATTTCAGGAGCTTGTTCCAAACTTCTTGTTAATGCAACTGGTACAGTATAGTGTTGAATTAATATTTCTAAACTCTTTAAATAATATGGTAACTTTAAATTAATATCATGTAAATGCATCTTATAAAAACCTTTAAGTCTATTATATTCATCCTTAAACATTAAATAAGTAATAACAAATACAATAACTAATTTCAATGCAAAATTAATATCATTTAACATAGTCATAGCAGCAATAGTACCAATTAAGAAAGTAATAATAGCTGTTTTAACTCTATTTTGATACTTTAAGATTGGATCTACTTTATCACCATATTTAGCATTAATTAAGAAATCATAATCATCTTCTTTTAATTTATTAAATATTGCCTTATTATCATCTACAAACTTATTAAAATTAAATAAATTTATATAATTAAATAAGAATATCAATATAACACCTACTATTAATATTTCCATTATTCAGCACCTACATCCTCATGGTAATATTTAATACCTGAAAGTAAGAAATATGAGTTAACAAGTATTACACCATGTAATAATACAAGAACTACTACATTATTAAGTAGTTTTATATAAGATTGATTACCTATTAATAATTGAACAAGAAGTACTAATAAATATAATGCTAAACCGAATGTAATAAATTGAGTATAGAATGTATTTCTATCAATTCTATCACGATATACATTTTCAACAAGCATATCTATATCTTGAAGCATACCTTCAAGAGCAGTTCCAGAATCTTTAGAACCTTCTTTAGTTATTTGAATAAATAATTGATGCATATTCTTAATAACATAATAATCATATTTTTCATTCATAAATCTTATAGCTTCATCTATAGTACCATTTTCATATGACATATTAATCATTTCTTTAACATCACCTAAAAGTGGGTCTTCAAGTACACCTGAATCTCTAACACCTTCAAGAGCTTTAACAAATGATTGAGTTGTATTAAATTCCATAATAACATTTGTTGAATAAACTTGAATTTGTTCAAATATAAATTCACTATATGCTTTTTTACATCTCATAAATGTTAAATAAGGAATTATTAATATAGCAACAGAAGCATAAATTACACTCCAAATAATACTATAAAAATATAAGTATGATACAAAAGCAGCACCTATACCAAACAATGCAATTTGTATAACATATTGTCTAGTTGTATACTCTTGACCTAATTCTTGAGCTTTCTTTCTAACAACTTTAAATGAATATGGAGCATATTTCTCATATGTACCTGCTACTTGATCTGCTAAAAATTTATATGAATTATCGCCTGTATTCTTACGATAAAAATATATAAATGCAATAATAGCAGCAACAACAAATATCTCAATATACATTATTTCACCTCCTATATATCAACAATTTCAAGTTTGGAATTGTCATTTACACTTTGATTAACTGTATTTACAGACCCATTTACAGTAGTGTTAACATTAGAATCAAGTTCACTTGTTCCAACATCACTATCTGTAGATTTAAGTTCACTACCCTTTGGTATAAACGGATCTTCCGGCATCATAACACCTTGACTAGCTAAATAATCAATTAAATGACTAGTCGGATTATTATAAACTTCATTATCCACTAAATCTCTTGAATAAAGAACATTAACTTTTGCTTTATTATCAGTATCATCTACATAAAATTCTACAACTTGTGTAATCTCTCTTTGAAATCTATTATATTTCTTAGAAAAGAAACCTTTAATATGTACTCCAAGTTGAATATATCTATGCATTGATGCAACAAATTGATCTATATCTTGACTAGATTCTAAAAGTGAATATAAACGCATTGGAATACTTGATGCTTTATCAGAGTGTATTGTTGATAAAATATTGTGTCCTGATGAAATTGAGTTACGAACAGCAAGAACAGCTTCAGCAGAACGAACCTCTGAAAGTAAAATCCATCTTGGGTTTTGTCTCATACAAGCCACCAAAACATCAGAATATGAAGCAATATTATTTGTTTTCATCGCAACAATATCACGATTAGGATAAATCTTATCTAAATGAAGTTCCAAAGTATCTTCAATAGTAATTATCTTTTCATCTTCTTTTATATTACTAGCAAGATATTTAATAAACTCTGTTTTACCTGAACCAGTTTCTCCACTAACAAGTATATTGCAGTGACCACTAACACAAGTAATTAAGAAATCATGTAATTTAAGAGATACATAATCTTCTTTAACAAGCTTATCTTTATTAAGTCTTATCATGGCTGGAGTTTTTCTTATAAGCAAAGCTATTCCATTAGTCGCTATAGAATCATGTACGAAGTTAAGACGAAGCTCAGCACTCTCAGCATCCAAAAGTGGATGAGCCATATTAAATGTCTTACCCATAACATTTGAACATTGAAATGCTAACTTTTCAACAACTTCATTATTTATACCTTCAATCTTAACTGGATATACACCTTTACTAAGTGTTTTAACCCATAATTGACCACCATTAGAATATGAAATATCTGTTATATCATCATTTTCTAATAAAGGCATAAATAAACCAAAATCTATTTGTGAAAAAACAACATTATCCATGAAAAACCCTTTCTATATCTTTTTATTCATTTACTTTTATATTATCGTCTCCTGCACCATTATCATCAATAATATCAGGAACAACCTTCTCACATCTACTTTCAATCAAATTTCTTAAATAAGTACTACTAATATTAGTTGTTTTATCATAATTCTTATTTCTTGGAACAGGAATTAAAGTACCAGATAAATACATAGCTTGTCTTAAAAGAATATGATATTCTTCAGAAACACTAAATATTAATGCACTAGCATCTTTTTGATTTGAACCTTTTTTAAATATATGACTACCATCTTTATCTTTAACAGCAAGTATTGTAATACCTTCTATTAACTTACCTAAAACAAGTTGACCACTATCATCTTTAGTTTGATAATATAAATCAATCTTATCATTAGGGAATATTGAGTTACCATAAGTAGTCATAGTACTAACTGGAAGTGAGAATACTGTATCACCAGTTGGAATACTTGACCAAGCTGAATCTGGCATTCTCTTCCACTCTATAATAGCTGATGCATAAAATGCACTACCAGCTGGAATATATGTATTATAATTAACATACTTTCCAATTATACTTTTCTTATCTCTAATAACATTACTATTAAGCATAGATGCTGCTACTTCTATTTCCTCTATTAAATCCTCAGTTATTTCAGTTCTAGCAGGAATAGTTTCCTTAGCAACATAAATCTTAACTTTATTAATTTCTTTACTAACCCTATATTCATAAGCAAAATATAGAATTAATAAACACACTATACCCAAAACAATAGTAACTACTGTTTTATTTTCAAAAATCTTTTTTAGTCCCTTCATTATTGATTACCTCCTTGAATAGGATTCATCTCTAAATCTTTTTCAGATACATCAACAGTTCTCTTTTCTATTATGCTCTTAATGTATGCACTACTAATTCTAGTAGGCTTTGGATTTAAAGAATATTCAGCATTTCTTGGTACTGGAATCAAAGTAATATCTTTATAAATTGCCTTTCTTAATAATAAGTGTAATTCTTCAGGAACAGTAAACATTAAATATGCTGGAGATTCAACCTTAGTACTCTTTTCAAATATATTATTACCATCAGAATCAATAACAGCTAAAACTCTAATACTTTCAATAAACTTAGCAACTATTAACTTATCTTGTTCACCATAACCAACATAATATAAATCAATATAATTACCTGTGAATATTGAATTACCATATGTAGTTTCAAGTGAAACTGGCAATGTTATAACTGTATAATCATCAGGGATATCTTCAAATAAACTTGATGGAAGTTCATCCCATGTCTTAATAGTATCTTTATAAAATAAACTACCAAGTGGTATCTCTACATCTTGAGATACATACTTACCAACAATCAAAGAAGAACTTATAATAACATCTCTTGTTATCATTCCACCAGGAACTTTCTTAATACCAATATCTTTATTAACTATTTCAGTTCTTGGCTCTAATCTTCTTACCGCATAAGGTACACTTATTGGTTCAGTAGCTTTTTTAATTCTCAAATTATATGCATAATATAGTATCGCAAGTGATGCTAATAATGCAAAAATAGTAACCGTATTTTTATTTTTTAAAAATCTTTTCAATGCAACTTTAATATTTCCCATTCTTTTTTCCTCCATAGACTTTTACTACTATCTATTCTAATTAATTATAACACATCAAATAAAAATATTTCAATATATTATTCATTATAAATACAATAATCATGAAATTTTTCACATATAAATTTTTTATTAATCGAAAGTCCAAAATTATTATTAAACTTATTTTTATTAGATATTTTATTTCTTAAATCAACAATTCTTTTAGCAGAATCATCAATCATTTTTTCATCTATTTCTCCACTCTTAACAGCTTTTTCTATTAAATCTATAACTCTTTTTGAACCATTTGGCATAATAAACATATTCACACCTGCATTAATAGCTTTAACATATATATCCTTTTCTGAATAATTATTCGAAATAGTTCCCATATTTACCGCATCAATCATAACCACACCATCAAACTTTAATTCATTTCTTAATATATCATTTACAATAACAGATGATAATGAAGCTGGCAAATTATCATTAGTTATTTTAGGATAACTAGAATGCCCTACCATTATTACTTCAACACCCTCATTAATTAATTTAATAAACGGTTGTAAATCTGTATTATAAAGTTCTTCATAAGTTTTATTAACAATAGATACCTTAGAATCATGAGTATCATCAACAGTATCACCAATACCAGGAAAATGTTTCACAATAGATATAACATCATTATCAATAATACCTTTGTATATTTCACTAGCATTAGAAATAACAATATCTTTATCATCTGATATCATTCTTTTACCCATAGCTGATGTTTTATAATCTCCAATATCAAGTACAGGAGAAAACACAGCATTAGCTCCAATACTTGATACCTCAGTACCAATAATATTACCTATTTTATATGAAACAGATTTATCATTAAGACTTCCAATATCATAAGCATTTGGTATAAATGTAGCTTTCTTATCTTTAATATCATATAGTCTTTGAACACTACCGCCTTCTTGATCAACAGCTACAATCATATTCTTACCACCATATTTATATAAATCTGATATAAACTTTCTTGTTCTATCATAACTAATTAAATTAGCTCCAGTTAAAATAAAACCACCAGGATTATTCTCTTTTAAAGAAGTTATTAAATCTTCATCAACTTCATCTAAATTATAATATACCATTAACATTTGACCTATTTTTTCTCTTAGTGACATATTATCAATAGATAATTTATTATTTTTATTATAAATAAATATTACAGTTATAAATGCTATAATACAAATTAATATTATAATTACTTTCTTTTTCATTACTTCACCTATCATATATAACAATGTTAGCACATTTCATAAAAATTAAAAAGAGATAACTTTGTTAGCTATCTCTTATTTATTATTTTAATTTATATGAAGCTCCAAACCAGATACCACATTCATTAGTAGTACTGCATTTACCATGCCAATTAGTAAGAGCTGTATTATTAAATAAGCTATCTACATTATATGTACCATTTTGTTCACCAGCCCAAGGATTACATACTTGAATCTTATCAGGAGAACCCGAAATAGCAATATAATGATTTGGAATTCTTAATATAATTGTTTCACCTCTGTTAAGTGCATCAGTTACAGCTTTCTTTCTATCAGCTACACTACTAGCACTATTAAATAGCTGTTTTCCTTCTAATCCTAACTTATCCATCAAACTTGAATCGGTAAGTGTAGAAGTAGCAACTCTACCACAAGTAGTAGAACCTTGTACTCCTTTACATTCTTCTGACTTTTGAGCAGGTATACTACTAGTTGCATGATTTGGACCATCCCATATTGTATTTTTTACATCATTAGGAGAAATATTTTTTCCAAATGCACTTGCAACCATCGAAATTGAAGTATATCCGCATCCTTGATTATATAAGTTTGCACCATTAGCAAATCCTGTTTTACTAGAATCATAATCATTTCTATTATAACTAGTTTGATATCCACAAGTTAATGGCGGTGCCACTTTTGTTTCCTCAACAGGTTCTTCTTCATCACCATCATCAGATGGAGGTAAAGCACCTGTACCAGCAGTTCCAATTCCAGAACCAGTTTGAGAAGGTAAAACATTAGAATTAAAATCAATACCATAAACTGTTTCTAAAATACCATGCATATAAGTATCTAATTTAATATCAAAACTACCAGACTTTAATGTTGCCTCTCCACTTACTGTTCTAATTCTAACAGTAGCCTTAGGAGGTTCTTCATAAATATCATAAAAATCTAACTGATAATCTTTATTATTAGTAACATTCTCAGCAAATCTACGAATAAAAACTTCAACAAACTTTTCTTGAGACATTACTACTCTACCACTAGCTCTAAAAGTTCCATAATCTACAGCATCTAACATTGATGCTTCCATTATCTCTCTACCTAAATAGAAATCTTCTTCAGTAGTAGTTGTCATTCTCTGAACTAATAGAAGGATAACTATTACTATAATAGCAAGTACTAAGATTAGATATCCCCATATTGACTCTTTCATATATTAATAGTCATCTCCTTTCACTCCATCAGATTTAATAACTTGAATACCAAAGTTATTACTATTAGTTCTAATTTCATTCATAAACGAAGTAGTACATTCATAGAATCCTCCAGTTGAATCACTTATAGGTACAGCATAACATTGATCGTAAGAGTTATCTATATATCCACCTCTAACATTTTTATTTTTATTGTATTCTTTTATTTTCTTAATAGCATCACTATTTAATATGAAGCTATATTGTAAGTATTTATTACCATTGCTATACATATCACTAGCAGTTGCTTCAATAGCATCTTTTATATCAGAATTTTCTAACCAGTTATTACCAATAGGTCTTTCAGCTGGGAATAGATTTCCTAATTCAACATTTCTATAAATAAATCCATATCCTTTGGAATTAGTATTTTTATCACTCCAGTGAGCACAAGCACCTTCTTCACGAATTATTGGTACTCCGTTTTTTATTTCATAACATAAGTTATTACAAGCATCAGATAAATCAACATTACCAGCATCATCAACTTGAAGTTCACAATCATATAAATTAGTTATATTATAAACTTCATATTGACAAGTAAATTCATAATAATCATGATTTAATATACCAGATTTACTTAATTTAGAACCAACTTTAGTATATCTATGTTTTATATCATAAGCTTTTGTTGAACCACTTTCAGTATCCATACTTACAGGGAATACATATTTATCTAAGCTAAGTGAATTACCAGAACCAGCTCCTTCCCTAACTATCCCAGTATAAGCTTCTGTAGAATATTCTTTTGGCTGCCAGAAATCAGCTTCACTAACAACTGTAAATATAGCAAAGTCATTAATAGGAAGTTCAATTTGTTTACCGCTAACAGCATTCTTCTCACATTTAGCATTAGTGTCATAGCCACTACAAGAAACTAAATCATGTTTTCCTAATAAATTTGATGCAGATAAATCAACTTCAGAGTTGAAATCACCATTATAGCAACTAGCATAATATGAATTTCCACCCTTCTTTTCATTTTCATCATTAACACAATATTTAGTTTGTTGTTCTTGTTCTTTAATATCTTCAATTTGTGTTAAAATTTCAACTTCTTTGCCAAAAGTAGTTGTTGCACCATAATTATGATCATCATAAGTTATGTCTAAACCAATACATTCTTCTTCATTTTCACAGTTAGCAAGTTTAAGAATATAGTCCTTAGTTGTTCCACCATCTATTGCATGAGTGAATGTTCCTTGATACTTAGGTCTATGTGGAGTATACCCACTAAAGTCAACATAACTCGCACTATTGTAATATAAATTCAAATCAGTACTTCTATATAAGTTACAGTTTTCCAATTCATATATTAATTGAGTAACATTATTAACAGCAGATTTAAATGCACCCCATAATGCTGCCTCTCGATCTTTAACTTTACAAGGCTCGTCACCCGCCTCGCCTTCTACACATCCAGAAGAGGCACCAGCAGTACAACTATAATGATGACAAGTATCTTTCTTTCCATTTATAGTACATGAATAAGAATCACACTCACTATATGATGTTCCGTTACTTTGATGATATCTACCATCAATATCACTTGGAGCCACTGGACTACTACTAATATTAAATGTTACTTTATTTGAAGTGTTTTTACTATTATTATTTATATTATAGCCATTTCCACTACCAGTAGTTGATTTTGTATATCGTGGGCTGCCACTGTAAGGCCAAGTAAATACATGATCAAAACCTTCAAGTGTATCAGAAACAGGACAGGTACTTGGACAACCGCTACCACTGTTATAACAAAATACAGTAGGAGCATGATTTAATTTAGGATTACAACTACCCCAACCTTCATTTTTATGTAGTGTCTCATATGCTTTCCAACTTGACCAAGCATCAACCATATCTTTAACAGCTTTACCATACATTTTTTGCCATGTATTATATCCTTGTTTAATATAGGAATCATACTTAGAAGTTGTAGTCGAATAATTATATCTTGGATTTCTGTGGTCATAATATATCTCTGAAGCACATTGTCTCTTTTGAAGAACCATTGCTGTAAGAGAATGACCATTTGTTAATTTTCTCTTATCACCAAGAACATTTTCTATTTGATATTTAAATTGCATTCCAGCATAAACTCTTGTTTTATTTGCCATATAGAATTCAATCTCTTCACGACAGAATATTCTACATATACCAACATCAACACCATATTTATCGCTGAAATCATATTGATTTCTTTCACTAACATTACAAGCATTCATAATACAGTTCATGTAAGGCTCTTCAACAGTACCTTGATCGTAAGTATCATAAATACCTTGATTAAATTCTCCATAATTTGAACAATATCCAGGAAGTGAATTTTGTACTTCAAAATTATCACATCTCTTTATTGGACCATTGCTTTCACAAGGACATACAACTGTAGTAGTCTTTGTTGCTATTTGTTCTAAGTCTTCTTTTTTAACTGTACTACCTGGAGTTACATCCTCATCCCCAGGAGTCTTACCATTAGTTTGCCAACCATTTATATCAAAACCTACAAATTGCTGAGCAATTTCACCGCTAGCAGTTACATAGTTTTTAATAAATGCATTTGGCCCACTACCGCTTTTCCCACCTGGAACACCATATATGTGAACAACTAAATAATTATCAGTTTGAGTTGTCTCAGTTTGAGTACACATTTGAGAATATTTAGCAGTAAATTTACAATAATTTTTATCACAACCACCAGGCAAATTCTCAGTTGGAATAACTCTACCATATTTATCAGTAACAGTAATAACAACATTACATCCATCATCTAACTCATTACAGTATTTAACTGGAACTTCAATAGGAGTATCTTTTGTTACTATAGTTGAACCAATAAACATTTTTTTGAATTCTAATTCTATTTGAACATTTTTATTCTTTTTATCAAATTCAAAGTTAGCATCTATATCTTTTGAAGTTCCTATAGAAACATCACCTGAAGCCTCAGTATTAGATTGAACTTGATTAATAAAATCTGCTAATTTAGAATTCTGAGGATTTTTAGCAAAATCAACAGCACTTTGTAATAATGATGCAAAATCTTCTATATTTTTTTTCTGAGTATCATTGCTATAACAAAATACACCTTTATTTTTACAAGCATCATTACAGCTTATTGGTGTTCCTCCCTTAAGATAATATTCCATACTTTTATCATAAACATCAGTTGCTGAGTAATAATCAAATGCAGAAGCTTCAGCACTTGATGCTCCTGAACTTACACTACCATCAGAATCTTTGATTCCACCTTGACCATCTATATATTTATGATAATATGCTACATAAGCTCTTAGGGCTGAAGAAACTGAAGCATAAGAGTAACCAGCATCACTCTTTGATATATTACCATTTGCATCAAAACTTACATTAGCAGAATTAAGTAATACAGAAGCAAGACCACATTGATATGAGTAACTACTATCACCTGTACAATTAGATAAATCAAAGTTCTCAAGAGCTTTATAATTCATTGCACTCTTGTCTGGACCACTTCTACCTTGTTGCAAACAATATATTCTTTCACTTATATTTGCAAAATCTGGATTAGATGAATTATATTCAACAGCAGGCATTGGTCTAACACTAGTATGTTTTTCTACTGAAGTTTTATAATAAGAAAAGGTTGCCGTACAAGTAAATGATACAGGTGCTTCTCCAAGTCTAAGTTTTTGAACTGTATAATCATCATCAACACCAGCACTCATTAAAGTTGGCATATTATTCTTTGAGTCACTAATTTGATATTGAGTACCACTTCTTAAACAAGTTGCTTGTTGCACATTAGTAACTGTATAACCATTCTTCTTTGCTTGAGCAACTCTTAGCTCAAGCTGTTTATTAACTTCCTTCATTAATTCTGGTCTTTTTGTTCCAGATCTTCTTATAGTTGCTGGAATTGCTTTTCCATCCTTTTTACTTGTCCAATCAATACAATAACTAAGATCTGTTGTAGAAGTCTTGCCTGAATTAAATATTTTAATATTAGTAGAACTTCCAGAATCACCAGTAACTGCAAAAGTTAAATCTATATTTAAGAAAAATATATTTAGAACTATTAATAAAACTAAAATTAATTTATTATTCTTTTTCATTCGTTATCCACCTTCTTTTTATATAAATGAATCTTTATAGCATAGAAAGCAGCAACTAATACTACAGGTATAACAGCAAAATACCAATTCTTTTTAATATAATACCAAACTTTTTGAATGAAATTCATATTTTCTAATTCATGTTGTTTTTCAGCATTTTTAACAAGCCTACCGAACTCTTTATCTGTAACATCTTTCATATCATTACTATAAGTTTTACATATATCATCAGAAGGATTATTTATACAATACTCTCTCTGAGAAAAAATATTATATGGTGGAACTGTATATTCTAAACTTTTAAGTAAAACGCCTGGACATGCTGAATTCTTACCTCCATAAAAAGAGAAAGTATATGTTTTACTATCCATATGAACATATGAACCTAAAACATTAGTGCCATATAAATCATCATACTCTATTTCAATATCTTTATTAGTATGATTATTTCTAGCCATAACCTTTATATTTTTATTATAAGGATAAATAAATAGAAGATATGAATATTCTTTTTCTCTAATAATATTTCCTTTTTCATCTCCAACTCCCAAATCCTCATCATAATTGATATAAACATTCTCTGCCCACTCATTCAAATCTTTATCATTACAAGTAGCTGCATTTACTCCAAATGAAAAGACAAATAAGCAAAAAATACTAAATAAAATTTTTTTCAATTCCTTCATATTTCACCTACTTTATTCTAGAAAAATTATAACATAACTAATTAAAAATGTCATTAAAATATTAAAAAACATGATACTTTTATATACCATGTTTAACTTTCTTAAATATCTTATTTCCAATTAATGCAGTAATTGCACCAAATACAACAAATACAATTATATTAATACCCCAGGAAAAAAAGAAATCTTTAGCAGCATCTACAATCAATTCAAATGTAGTTTTCTTAGGAGTTTCCGGTTTAACTACAGGATCTATTTTTTTTTCAATTTGAGCTATCGCATCATCTAATATCTCCTCTGTTAATCTATAAGATAAAAATTTAGATGAACAAAGTTTTAATTTATCTTCGTATGGTTCACACTTTTGTGTTCTAAAAAATGAATTATAATAAGGAAGAGTAATAAATATTGTATTTAAAGTGCCTGTACAATCTCCTGAAGCTTCCACATAAACAGTTAAATATTTTCCTTCTTCTTGACCACTTAATGTGACAGCATAATTATCACTACCATTACTTATATACACATTTTTATTAATCATTAAATACATCCCAGGAAACACATTATAAAAAGTAACAGTAAATGTTTTACTACTCATACTATAAGATGTTTCATAAGTTATATCACTCGCTAAACCTTTTAATTCATTATATTTTGAATCAGTACACTCTGCTTTAATAGAACCTAACATCAAAAACATACTAATAAATATTATAAATATTTTTTTCTTCATTATTCACCATCCTTAATAAGTACTGCATGAACAACCATTCTTCTATTTCCTCCACCAGCACAAGTAGATAATGTTAATATTTTATCTCCGTATTCAACTGTATCTTTTGTTTTAAAACCACTTCTTTTTCTAATCATTTTAACAAAAGCATCGAAGTCTTCTTTACTATCAAAATTATCAACTAAATAATCAGTAGTATAATCCACTCTATAAGCAGCAAATATTTTAAACTTATATGATTTAGCCGGAGTATCTAATGAAATAATCATATTTTCACTATTTTTTCTAAAGCTACTATTTAGAACTCTATGTAATGTCCCAAACATAGTTCCATTTAACATACTATGACCATAAACAATACTATTATCATCAAGTTCACTCATATTATTTCTATAATCTAAATATATCCATCCCATACTAGTTTTCTTTTTATAGAAATCTCTTTTTAAATAATAACTATTATCAGAATGTTGTACTAAAGGATAAGATATATTAGTACCATTAACAACTAAATAACCTACTGTTTCATTATTAATTTTTTTTAATTTAGAAAATACTTTATCAAAAGTATATTTATCTTTAACTTGTTTATCATTTAATTTCTGATCAAGTATAACTCCATCATTAGTTAATTCATCTTCGCTAACATTATCTGGTAAAGCAAAAGAACTATTTATTATTTCTTGATTAACTTCATCTATACTCATCTTTTCTATATATTCATATGATTTATATATAAGTAAACAAACAACACTTACATATACAGCCATTATAGATATAAGTTTTAAATTATTAAATGTTAATTGTTTAAACAAATTATTTCTTAAAAAATCATTTGAATATAATATTCTAAATTCACATGTATAATCTTCTTTACATTTCTTATTTAATTCTTTTAACCATGCAAAATTATTTACTATAAAGTTACCTTTATCTTTTCCTTGATGTAAAAACACTATTATATTTCTTGCTTCATCATTTTTAACTAAATCTATTACATTACTTATTAATTCCTTAGAAAATACATAAATATGTATTGATTTTAAATTATAATTAATTCTTAAGAATTCTTTTATATCATCAAGTAAACCAGGATATTCTTCTCTTATTTCTAACATCTTTCTATAATACAATGTTTCATAATCAAAAGAATCCTGTGATATCATAAATCTATCACTTACTTTATTACGATTATATAAATTAACTACAACACCTTTATCATTAAATTTATCTTTAATAAAAGATGGCATAAAATAACAATCTATTTGTTTTAAAGTATTAACTGTTAAAAATAATTCATAATCATTTAAACCAATAGTGGATGGAATATCTAATTTTAAATATTTCATCTTAAGTCTTATCATCATAATAACTACATATTTAAATGTAACTAATCTTCTTACATTCATAGTATCTAAATTATTATAATTTTCTTTTATTTTATTAATTATCTTTTCATAGTTATTACTGTAATATCTCATAGAATAATATAAAGTATTATCATTAAACTCATTTTTATTAACAAATTTAGATAATGATTCATCAATAGACTTAAAATCATATGTAAGTACATTATCTTTAATTGAAATAATTAAATACTCTTTCATATCCTATTCTCCTATTAAAATAATTTTATCACAAAAACAATTAAAAAAAAATAGATTAAATATATAAATTTAACCTATTCTAAATGCTGGTGAAACTCCACCTAACCCATTTGGCTCAGTACCTAGCCAACCACCATGACTATATACTAAATAAAAAGTATCATTTAAACAAGAAAAAGTTGAACGAAGCCACCACCAAGTAGCAACAGTTCCTTTTTTCTTTATTGCACCACTATAACTATCTGTAGTAACTCCTAAATTTTGATAATAATCTAACTGTCTTGTTAAATTACTTGTAGTATCATAATCTATTGTACTTGTTGTTCCTTGTTCCCATACCTCTACTGTACTAAGTAAATATAATTTATCTATTGATACAAAATTATCTGTATCTTCACTTCCATGACCAGAAACCACTCTAGTATCTATTATTACACTCTTTAAATCATTTGGTAGTGCATTATATATATCGTTATTTACAAATAAATACAAGTTTGATGCAGGCCATCCATCCTTATTCCACCCTTGATAATAATTTTTCCCTTTATAAATACCACCAGGATTCATAATATGAGTAGTTATTATATCTGCAAACTCAATAACAAATCCACAAGCTGTTTGTGAGAAACCTTCTGTTGAACATTCACTTGGTGTTGATACATTTGCTATTCTTACTGTATGTGTACCATAAGTTCCTAAATCTATCTCTTTTGTATCTCCTACATTATAACCTTCAATATCAGAATTTCTAACATTATCTACTATTGTTTCCCATGAATCGTTTTTAAATGATTTTTTTAATTTTTGACACTCACCTTCAGTAATCTTGTCAATTGTTAATTCACTTAAATTTTTAAATTTTCCACTTAAACAATATGTATCATTACTTACTTGAAAATCTTTAATATTGCCTTTGCTGTCTAATTTAATATTGTAATCTAAATTATTTGAGTCTAAATCCAACTTATTACTTGAATTAGATATATTGTTAACTTTATTACCCTTCATATTTTCAGATATATATTTTTTAGATACTTCTTTATATATAGTTTTAGCTTCTGTTAAAAACACATCTTTCTTAGCTTGATTAAACATATTAAGTACATTAGGAAGAGCTATAATAACAAGTAAAGCAAGTATTGCTATAACAGCTAATAATTCTACAAGAGTAAAACCATTTTTATTCATATATACACCTCTACCATAAACATTATATAATCAATTATTTAAATATTCAATTACAATAAAAAAGAAATCAATTAAGATTTCTATTCAATATCATACTTTGATACTAATTTATTAAATACTTTATAATCAACCATTTTAAGTTCACTACTCATAGCTTCAATACCTTTTCCATCTTTTATATATATAAATAACGGAGCTGAATTTATTTGATCCTTTATTTCAGGAAATCTCTTTCTTAAAGTTTCAATATATTTATCATCCTTACTATTAGTAACATCCCAATATATTATTTTATCAGTAAGATTCTTGTTTTCTATTTCTTTATATAATCTACTTTCTATATTATTTATATCAGAAGAACCAGTATAACTTACATAAAGTATTACTTCACTACCAACTTCACTTAAAGCATAACTAAAATCATCTGTATTTATTTGACTTATTTTTTGATTATTAAATACACTTTCATTAATTTTACTGTTTTTATAATTCAGATAAAAATTTCTAGCATACAATATAACTACCATAATAAGTACTGATACTACTATAACAATAAAATAATTACGACTTGGTATTTCTTTTCTCTTTTTTTCCATATAAGTCTCTCCATTCTTATAAATCAATTTTAACATAAAATAATTTATATTTCAAATGCTTTACATAAATTTTAACATATTAATATAAAGTATGATTTTAGTATTATATTTATTAAATAATATAGAAAAAAATATACTTTTATATTATAATCTTAAATGAGGTTTTATTTATGCATACAGATTTTAATAAAGAAATAAGTTATATAAAAAATGAAAGAATAAGAAATAGTTTGATAACAATATTAGATTTATTACCAGAATATTTCTATCAAATACCAGCATCATCTACTGGTAAATATCATCCTGAATTTACTCTTGGTGAAAAAGGTTTAGTAAGACATACAAAAGCAGCTGTTAGAATTGCTTATGAGTTATTACAAGACTCATCTGTAAATAATTTTACAGACGATGAAAAGGATTTACTACTATTTGCATTAACTGTACATGATGGTCTTAAAAATGGTAGAGAACATGGCAAATATACTGCATTTGATCATCCACTTTTAATAAGTAAATTCTTAAGAGAAAATAAAGATAAACTAGAACTAACAGATAAAGAATTAGATTTAGTTTGTTCAGCAGTTGAAACACATATGGGACCATGGACAACAGATTATAATGGAAATGAAATATTACAAAAACCAAAAACAAAATACCAATGCTTTGTACATATGGCAGACTATTTAGCTAGTAGAAAGTTTTTAAATATTAAGTTTGAAAATAATGATATTGTAGATTAAAAGGAAGTGATTTTAAAATCACTTCCTTTTTTAATAATAAATTTCTTCTTTCTTATTAATATTTATCTTTTTAAACAATTCATTATATTCATTTACTTCTTGAGCTTTTTTTATAGAACAATAATTACTAATAAGTTTTTTACATATACCTTTATCTTTTTTTAATTCTTGTATTTTTTCTTTAATCTTACTATTCATAATTTACCACCTACCCTCAACATAAACAACTTTTAAATTATTAGTTTTAGCAATATTGATTATATCATCAGTAAGTTTACCTACTACTACAATGAACTCAGCTTTCATATTAACTTTATTTTTATTATCTTTATTAACCTTAATACAAGTTCCATTCTTAGAATCACTTAATCTTATACTATATTCATCACTTAATTTATTATAACAATAACAATTTAATGATAATAACGAAACATTAACATACTTATAATTAATACCATCATCACTCTCTGAACATAATACTTTAAAGTCTTGACCTACTACTGTATAAATATCAACACCATTCTTATTTTCATATTTAACCATATCAGGACTATCTTTATAAAGATCAATAATATCATCAATACCAACTAAATTATTATTAATAATATTTCTCATATATTTTTTAATTTTATTAAAGAAATTAATACTAAACATAACATTTCTCTTATATTTATCATTCATTAAATTATTAATATATTCAAATACTATATCAATAGATAACTTATCAAACATAACATTTAATAATGATAAAAATAATACTTCTTCTTCACTAAATACTTTTGAACCATCTATTTCAAAAGATTCAATTGAATCTATATCAAATGTATCAATAATTTGTTTTATAGTTGATACCTCAAGAAAACCATGATTACCTTGAATATCATATGATTTATTAAATAAATAACTACATAATAAATTAGAATAAATACTTATATCACTATCTTTAAGCATAGATAGTTCACTAACAAATTTCTTAATTAAAGTTAATTCATAACTTGGTAATTGACCTCTTCTAGTAATATTATTAAAGTTACCAAATGAAGATAAAACATCAACCAAAGCAGTTATTTCCTCATCACTTAAATCACAATCAACAACATCACTTAATAACTCTTTATAATAAGTAAAGTTTTCAACTGCTCTAAATAATGATTCCTTAGATTCACCATATATATCAAATATAATTTCTAAATAAAACTTAAATAATTTTAAACTACTCTCATTCTTTACAATAAATAATAAAGTACTAAAATTAGTAAAATTATAACTATTAAAATCACTCAGTAAATTAAATGGTATAAAAGATAATCTATCATCAAATATCTCAAGTGAAAATGTATCATATAATGATTTATTCAAATTAACAGTTCTCTTATATGCATTAGTTAATATTTCATTTAATAATTTACTAGTAACTTTCCTTGTTCTATCATTTTCTTTACCCTTATAAAACATTGACATACCAATAAATAAACTAACTTTATCAAAAGAATTATTTAACATTATTTTCTTATTAAATAATATTTTAAATAAATCAAAAACAGCATTATAATCCTTAGTAAAATCATAAGAATTTATATTACTTAAATATTCATCAAATATTTTATTTATAACCTTATAATATTTATTATATATTTCTTCATCATCATAATAAGCTTTAAATAAATTTAAACATCTAAAATCACAATCAATAACTATCTTTTCTTTATCTCTACTACTAGTATTATCATTATATACTGGAGCTATATAAGGTAAAACATAATTAACATCAATATTTATTAATGGTATCATTTGATCAATACTAAGACTTTGAATAGATTTAATAAGTCTCTTAGTATATTGATAAGTTATATCATTACTTTTAGGATCAAATCTAAATAATTTACCTTTAGCATTAAATAATCCTTTATCAACCATAATATTAACTATATCTTTAACAGATTTATTTTCTATATCAGATATAACTTCATATATAATTTCTATACTTTTATCTTCTTCTCTTTTAAAAGATGAAATATTAATATATTTTAATAAATCAATATCATATTTTAATAGTTCAACAACAGTTTGACTACTTATATAATTTATCATATATGGATATCTACTTATATATTCACATTTTATATCAATAGAAGCATCATTTAATAAAGAATTATCTTCTTTAATCTTTTTTATTTCTTCATCAATATATTTCTTTTTAGCATCTCCATTTATATACATTATATAATCTTTATTAAGTGAATATTTATCTTGTACATCTTGAGGAGCATACTTAATTAATGAAGCCTCAGCTTTAACAATATATTCCCACTGTCTACTAGTAAATTTGCTAGATACTTCTTTAATTAATTCTTCTGTTTCTTTAGGATTAGATTTAAATAATATCGCTATAACTGTTCTTAAATCATCCATATATAATTTTAAAATATCTTCTTTTTGTTGAAAATATATTTTTAAATAACTATTATATTCTTCTTCATCCATATTCATAGAAGTAGCATTCATGAAAAATTTATTATCTTTCATCCAATCAGAAACAAGAGACTTTCTTGCTTCAACACTACCACTTCTAAACATAGAAAGATTACTATTAATTCTCGATTTTTGAAAATCAACAGGTAAAATTCTTATTAAAGATGGATATTTAAAAAATAAGAAACTAAGTACAATTTCATTATTGGTAAATTCTTTGTTATCTAAATAAGCTTGTTCAACTTCTTTATCACTCTTTCCTTCTAAGCTTTTTACAAATGCATTAGCTCTTTTTTGAAGTTGTCTCATTTTCATTTCTTTAAACATATCCCTAACCTCTTTATTCTAAAAAGATTATATCATATATTTTATAGACTTTACATAGTAACATTGACTTTTTAATAAAATATTTATATATTTATTATAGAGGTGGAACATGGAAAATAGCAAATTCAGAGCTACTCAAGAAGACATAGATATGAGTGCAATTAATACAATGTTTAACAGAAGAGATACACAAAGAGTTGTCGAAAATTATGAAGCAAGTATGCGAACTAGCAACAATAATAGAAGAAGACCTAGAAGAAGAGTTACAAATGCTAAAAAGTTTTTAACAGCAATAGCTGCTTTAGCAATGGCTGGTGGTATAACAATCGGAGCATTCGTAAATCAAACAATAAATGATATGCCAAAAGGTTCTTTAAATAGTATTAGTGGTCAAATTGGAGAAATAGTTTTTGTAAAAGGTGATGATTTTATAGAGGGACTTGATAGAACTGATGTAAGTATATTATCACAAAACACAAAAAGAAATGCAATTGACTATTATTATAATCACGAAGGTATAGCAAAAGACTTATTAAAATTAGATGATGAATTACTTGATATAGGATTCTGCTCTGTATGTGAAAATATGGCTGAAAACAAATATAATAAAGTCGGTCCAAATAAAGAAACAAATGTTGATTTAGTAATAGAAAATATTAAGAGATTAGCACCCGAAGGAAGTTATGCTGAAGAATCATTCGGAGATGTTGATAATCTTGATGAATGGTTACTTAAAAATCATTTCGTAGATAAAGAAGGAAAACCAAGCTTAAGAGATGCAATTGATTTCTACTCTCTTAGAGTTAATGATTATATTCCAATAATTGAAGCTGAAAAACAAGCGAAAGAAGGTGCAAAACTACAATGATAGTAAACACAGTAGAAATAGATGGTAAAGAATATGATGAATTAGATGTTATTACAATTAATGACACTAAATATGCATATCTATCAAGCATAAATGATGAACTAGATATATTAATACAAAGAATAGTAACAAAAAATGATGAAGAATATTATGAAGCATTAGATTCAAAAGAAGAATTTGAAAATGCTCTTAAAGAATTCTATAAAAAACATAAAGATATAATTAAAAACTAAACAAAAAAATCTTTCTTAATTGAAAGATTTTATTTTGCTTAAATATAACTAATTAAACTAACAAAATATAAAAGACAAGTTATTTGTTAATAACTTGTCAATATACAATTAATTTACTTTTTAGATAAATATTTATGATTAGCAGCTATACTCTTAATACCAATTCCATACTTAAATGCAATAGTAGCAATATTACCACTTATCTTAACAATTACCCCTTCTCCAAAGATAGTATGGATAACTGTATCTCCTGCTTTAAGTCCATCAACAGTAGTATTATTATACATATTACCTACTTTTTTAGTTTCCTCTTTCTTTACACTTTCATTCTTAATATTTATTACTGAAGAATCAATTTCTTTAATAAATCTACTTTCAATAGTACCACTAGTTTTACCATATAAAGTTCTTGTTTTAGCAGAAAGTAAATATAATTTTTTCTTAGCTCTCGTTATACCAACATAACAAAGTCTTCTTTCTTCTTCAAGTTCCTTAGCAGATTCAAAACTTCTACTATGAGGGAATATTCCTTCTTCCATACCAAGTATAAATACCACATTAAATTCAAGACCTTTTGCTGAATGTAATGTCATAACATTAACTTTATTATCATCTTCTGTATATTGTCCTTTATCACTAACTAACATAATATTTTCTAAGAAAGTTGATAAGTCATATATACCATTATCTTCAAAGTTAACAGCTAAACTCTTAAACTCATTTAAGTTCTCTACCTTAGTATCACTTTCAATTGATTTATCAAGTTCATATTCTCTTCTTAAACCAGTTTTAACAAGAACATCTTCAATTAAATCTGATAAGTTTAAACTCTTAGAGTCTTCAATTAATTCTAATATCAATTTTTTAAATTCTAATTCTTTACCACTATCAATAGCATCAAATAATGATAAATCATTCATATTGGCTTTTTCTCTTATATTATCAATAGTCTTAGTACCAATACCTCTTTTAGGAGTATTAATAACTCTTTCTAAGCTTACTGAATCATTAGTATTATATATTAAGTTTAAATAAGCAATTAAATCTTTAATTTCTTTTCTATTATAGAAATAATAACTACCTATTATATTATATGGAATATTATTTCTAACAAAAGCTTCTTCAACTGTTCTACTTTGAGCATTAGTTCTATAAAGAACAGCAAAGTCACTATAACTATAACCCAAGCTAACTAAATCTTTTATTTTATTAATAACAAAACTACTTTCTTTAATTTCATCTTCAACTTTTATGTATTCAATCTTTTCACCTTCATCAAGAGATGTCCATAAATTAAGTTTAGTTCCTTCACTATTATTTTTAATAACAGAATTAGCCGCTGTTAAGATAGAATTAGTACTTCTATAATTCTCTTCAAGTAAAACTACATGAGCATTCTTATAATCTTTTTCAAAATTAAGTATATTTCTATAATCAGCATTTCTCCATGAATATATAGATTGATTAGCATCACCTACTACAAAAATATTATTATATTTTTTAGCAAGTAACTTACATAATTCATATTGAATACTATTAGTATCTTGATACTCATCTACTAAAATATATCTAAATCTTTCTTGATATTTTTCTAATATATCTTTTCTTTTCTTAAATATTTCAACTGGTTTTAATAATAAATCATCAAAATCAACTGAATTATTTTCTTTTAATAATTTTAAATACTTTTCATATACAAGACCTATTACTTTATCATGTTCATTTAAAAATAATTTAGAAAATTCAAGAGGACTTATACCATCATTTTTAGCTGAACTTATTCTACTTATAATATGTTTTATATCATAATCAGCTGGATCATAACTATTCTCTTTTAATATCCTTTTAATTAATGATTTAGTATCATCTGTATCCAATATTGTAATATTTGATGAATAACCTATCGCATCATAATTTTCTCTTAATATTCTAAGTCCAAAAGAATGAAATGTACCAATAAATATAGAATCAGCTACACTACCAATTTTATTTTGAACCCTAACTCTCATTTCTTTTGCGGCTTTATTTGTAAATGTTATTGCTAATATATTATATGGACTAACACCATCATCAATAAGTTTTATTATTCTTTCAGTTAATACTCTTGTTTTACCACTTCCAGCTCCTGCTAAGACTAAACAAGGTCCTTCTGTATGATTAACTGCTTCTAATTGTTTATCATTTAATGTCATATTTTTTACCTCTTACTCATTATAACATTTAAGATTTATTATTAAAAGCAAACAATTAAAATTATTTTAATCTCATTGAACATTTTTGCCGTTTCCGTCATTTTTGTTCAATGAAAAAGAAGTATCTCTACTTCTAATTCTGTATTAAATAACTATTATATCGTTTAAAATATACATCTGTTCTATAATTGCTATAATAATCAGTTGGGACATATATTGTTAAATTATATGAATTGTTGAATGTTTCATATGCGGTTAGTTTTGGTGTGTCAGTATAGAAATAATATGTAGATAAATTAGTACAACCACTAAATGCATAAGCACCAATACTTTCAAGATTATCACTCATATAAACAGTATATAAATTAGTTTGATTAGCAAATGATCTATAAGCAATAGTTTTAACTGTATCAGGTATAGTATATATTTGACTTGTTTTTCCATTTGGATATCTAATTAATGTAGTTTCATCTTTATCAAATAATACACCATTTAGTGATGTAAATGAAGTATTACTACTACTTACATAAATATTAGTTATTTCAGTATTTCCATCTAAGAATCCATCTGGTATTTCTACTAAATATGCTGGTAAAGTTAAGTTTCTAACATAATTATTACCATCAAAAGCATCAGCAGCAATTGTTGTAACTCTTCTACTAACACCATTAACATCAAGAGTATCAGGAATAGTAACTGAACTATTATTACCTGTATAAGATGTTATTTTTATTTGATTATTATTATCTAGTATATATAAGAAATCAGATGAATATTGAGCACTTGAATAATTATGATATCTCCATGGAGTAGCATTTCTAAAATCATTTAATACTGATGATGGAACTGAATATGTAAAGTGTGATCTATAAATTAAACCGAAAAGTACAGTGTCATAATCTGGTAATGCAGTTGAAGCTGTTGTTGGAACAGATCCTACTTGCATACTAAGTGTTGTATTAGGCCCACCTTGATATGGGTTGTATAAAGCATAATCATTAATAGCAGTAGTACCAGTACCAAATTGAATATATGAAATAGAGCCACAACTATATAAACAATAATCATCAGCTATAACTACACTATTAAATACTGCATTAGTTAATTTTTCACAATCAGCAAATGAATATTTTCCAAGTCTAGTTATTTGGTTACCAGTAATTCTTGAAATATCAGTCTTATAGAAAGCATAATCTCCGATTAGAACTACACTATTTGGTAAATTAACAATCCATTGTTCACCAGTTTGAACAGAAACACCATAATAAGCATAAGTACCAATAGATACAACATCTAAATTTTGTCCACCAGCTGTTATAGTATTAGGTATTTCAAATGATGAATTTATATCTGGTCCATGATATTCAATTATTTCCCAACCTGTTACATCAGCATTATACATATTTTTAAGAGTAACTTCTCTTACACTATATTCACCTATATCATAAGGAAGAGCTCCATATTTATAACTACCAATAATATATCCAGTTGGATAAATATAATCTTTAACATTAGATGGGAAAGTCTTTTTATATGCTTCTTGATAAGTAACATCAGATGTACCAATATTACCATCAGGAACATAAATTCTAAATCTCTTACCTAATGTTGTACCAACATTATAGAAAGAATTAACTCCAACACCAATTTTCATACCACTAGCACCACTATCTGCCTCAGTTGAAGCAAAGAACATTTGCTCCATACCAATACATCCATAGAATGCTCCTTCACCTATACTAGTAACAGGTCCTGCATTAACATAATTAAGACTTGTATTATTAGCATAAGCATAAGCACCTAATTCAACAAGACTAGTAGTTGTTGCTTTATATAATTTATTATTAAAGAATGCATAATTTCCAATATAATCTGTATTTGGTAAATTTATTTCATGAACACCTTGTAAATTATAAAATGCATAATCATAAACATATCTTATACTTGTAGCTACTATATCAAATTCTCCTCCAGAATCCATTGTAGCCCATCTATAAGCTCTATCACCTATTCCAATAACATCATATGTTTTATCATCTATTGTTAATGATGATGGAATAATATATCTAGAATTCAAATTAGCTCCATGATATTCAACTATTTCCCAACCAGTAACTGTTTCACCCGCTTTTGTTGTATAATCTCTTAAAACAACACTATATTCTCCAATATTATATGGAATAGATGAAGTTGAGAATGTTCCTAAAATAGTTCCATAATCATAGAAATAATCTTTATATTCAGTCCTAAATGAATTAGCATATATATCAGTTAAATAATCATTTTTAGTAGTTGTATTAGTTGTATAATAAGTACCATTTGAATCAAATAAATGATTATTTAAATAATTCCAAGTTGAATAATTACTATTAGATCTTACAACAAATGTAAATGTAGTACTTTGTCCATTTGCTAAAACTCCATTAGCACTAGTATTATTAAATTTAACACTTGTACTAGATGTTTCATATGATACATCTGTTGAAGATTGAAAAGATGTATTACCTAAATTAATTGATGTAGTCCAACTAGATAACTCATGCCCTGTATTATTTGTAACTGTAACTGTACATGTATAAGTATATCTTCTATTAGTTGTAGTTCTCCTACAACTATCAGTTACATTAATAGCAGTAGTTGTAGGAACTTTAGTTTCACTACTAATTACTGATTCAGCAACATAAAATCTTATTCTATTACTTGTAAGAGTACCAACATCAGTAAATGCATATTGGTCAAATACCTTTGTTTCCTCTGGTGGTGTAAAGAATACTTGTACTAAGTTTGGTAAATTAAATACAGCATTTGATTCCATATTATAAACTTTACCAAGATTTATTTTATATAAACTATTTATATTAGCAAGAGCATATGAACCAATACTTCTTAAATTAGGAGCATCAAAATATATAAGTGAACCATTATTAAATGCATAACTCTTTAAATCAAGTAAACTATTTGAAGTAAATGAATTTATGGCTTTTATTCCTTCAAAAGCATGATCATTAATAACTAACAATTTATTATTAATAATATCACTACCAGTAGTACCATTTACTTTTGTATGTCTAAAAGCATAAGTACCAATTGAAATAACATCCTTACTTACTCCATCAACTGTAACTGTCTCTGGTATCATAAATGTATTTGTGATGTCTTCGCCATGATATTCAATTATTTCATAACCAACAACATCTTCATTATTTCTATTTTTAATAGTTACTTCTCTTACACTATACTCTCCAATATCAAAAGGAATTGGTGTGTTTATAAAACTACCAACAATAGTACCAGTCGGATATACATATTCAGCATAAGTACTAAATAATGTTTTATAGAAATCAACTTTTCCTTCTGGCACATATATTCTAAGTCTATTATTAGTATTAGTACCAATATTTAATATGGCAGTTGAATGTATTGACATATTAGCTGTATCAGTAGTACCAATAAATACTTGTTCTAAGTTAGGGTTATTACTAATAGCATTCTCACCCATTACTTTAATATTACCTAAGTTAACACTATAAAGTGTATCCATACCAGACATAGCAAAGTTACCAAGTGAATTCAAATTAGGAAGTGCAACTATTTGAAGTGCTGTATTATATAGTCCATAATCACCTATTGAAACTAAACTGCTTGATGTAAGTGATTTAACAGAAATATTCTCTAAACCATGAGCATCAATATTAAGTAAGTTATTAGCTACTAAATCTATAGTTTGATTTTCTTTTGAGACTGTATGTCTATAAGCATATTCACCAATTGATATTATATTCATAACTGGTGTACTTGAAGAATAAGCACTAAGAACTGATGCTGATAAACTTTGACTAATCGTATCATAATAGAAAGATATATTTATACTACTATTTGCATTAATTGTTCCATTATATGTTGCATTAGATAGTGTCAATATATTTCCATCTATATTCTCTACTGCATTAGTATATGTACTTCCCCAAGTAACTCCATCAGGAAGAGCTATTCTAACAAACCAATCAGTAACAGCAGTATCCATATTATTCTTAATGTTAATTGTACCACCATATCTATATCCAGAACCTTGTTGCCATGAATTACCACTAATAGTAGCAGTAAGCCCTTCGCCAATTGATATTATATCTGGAATTTGATAACTACTTGTTAAATCAGCTCCATGATATTCAATTATTTCATAAGCAGTTACATCATTACCTGCACCATTTTTCTTAGTAACAGTTCTAACACTATATTCACCCCAATCATAAGGTATAGCTACATGTTTATAATTACCTATGATTGTACCCATTGGATAAATAAATGCACTGCTTCCTTGGAATAATTTCTTATATCCATTTAAATAATTAAATCCTTCATCATCACTACCATCAGGAACATATACTCTAAGTCTTCCATCAAGATACATTCCCCAGTTAGTGAATACAGCATTTTCTCCAACAGTTAAATTTATACTTTTACCATTGTTAACAACAACAGTACTCATATTTCTAAACCATACTCTACCAAGTTGAGGACAATTATAAAATGCATAATCGCCAATATATGTAACAGGACCTAAATCCATTTCATATAAAGTAGTACTATTAGTAAATGCATACTTACCAATTCTATCTATTTTACCAAGAGATATGTAAGTAATAGGATTTTCATAAAAACCATAATCACCTATACTAGTTATTGTATTTGATTCTAACTTAGTTAACTTAGTTTTATAAAATGCATATGAATTAATAATCTCAACATTAGATAAATTTATATTAGTTATATTATCTTCATAAAATGCATAACTATTTATTAATTTAACAGTGTTTGGTATTACTACACTAACACCAGTAGCTGGTGTAATTAATTTTCTATATGAATTATATCCAAGAGCAGTAATATTTTTAGTTATAGAATTCATTGTTATTGTATTTGGTATTGTTAAATTAGATCCAACAGATACACTATTTATAAAATATGATATTCCATATCCATCTTCATAATCATATAAGAAATATTGTTTATTGTCTGATAATTTAGCTGCATAATATATATATGCTTCATTAATATTATTAGCATCTCTATAAGCAGTTATAGCTCCCTCTGGTACAAAGAATTTAGTACCATTAGATACATCATTAAATGCTCCACTCGCAACAGTTGGAGGAATTTGTCCTTCAAAGTTAACATATTTTGCATTCTTAAATGCTCCACTTCCTATACTAGTAACAGAACTTGGTATAGATAAGAAACTAAATGTTCTGTTTGTACTTATTCTACCTAAATTAACATTAGCAAAAGCATTATCACCAATAGTAGTAAGTGTTTTAGATAATATTAATGTTTTAATAGAAGTTTTATCTTTTAATGTATTATTAGCTATCTTATTAATAGTTTTATTATCACTTATAGTTGCATTTTGAAGCCCTAAATATTCTATATCAGGCATTGCATCACTAGCGATATAATCAAAGTCATCATTTTCAAAATATGCTTGATTTAATGTATAAATAACTAACTTTTTAATAGCAGATATTCTATCAGTTGTAGTAATTGGATCAATCTCATCAAAATATGCGGTTAAAAGTCCTTCAAGAGTTTCTTTATTATCTCTTATATAAACATAATATGAATCTTCTTCACCTTGTATTGGAACAACAGAATCTTCAGGTGCTCCTTGATTAATATCATCTCCAGTATAGTGATCACTACCAGAAACAGTTATATCATTAGAACTAACACCTCTAATAATTAATGTATTACCAGTATTAGGTCCAGTATAAGGAGTTGAGTTTGATGGCAACATAATTGATGAACCACCAAGTACTCCAAGTATTGTATTTAAGTTATAAATATATATTTGATATTTAGAGAAAGAATCAATAAGATTCATATCTTGTAATTGTATTTGAGTAATTGTTCCGTTATTTAATATTTCTATATTTGTACTTCCAGGAGCACCTATTACATAATTAAGTTCAACATTAGGTGCTATTGTAAGTCTTGTATTAGATAAAACTATAATATCAGCAGGAATATTTCCTATCTTATTTTTAACAATTCTTACTGCTTCTAAAAGTACTCCATCTTCTTCTTCATTTTGAATACCATTAACAGTAAACTCTCCGCCAACAAAAATATCATAATCTTTATTAAGACCAGTAAAATGTATTTGTGATTTAGGAGCATTAACATATAGTCTATTATCAACATCAATCTTACCACCACCAGATGTATCTATTTTTAATTTTCCTAGTTCTACAAAATCATAAACAAGATCTCCAGTAACATGTAAATTATATGTATCAGTATCAATTCCTACTCTTCTTTGAAAATCAATACTACCATTAATAGTTATATCATCTGCAAGTTTAATAGTATCACCACTTAAAGCATTAAGCACAGCATCTCTAAATTGTTCTTCATTTTCAACAAGCCATATTTGACCTTCATTTATAAGACTCGCATCTATTCCTCTTTGAGTACAATAAACATTAGCATGAACTGCGACAGAAGCACCAGAATATAGTGTTGAATTAACACTTTGATACATACCATAATCTATTCTAAAATATTTATAATTATTTTCAGGATTATCCTCATCCTTATCAATTTCACCTTTAATTAATACTTGTGGTATCGTAGTCATATTAGAAACTGGATTAACAGCATCAGTTTCCAAATTATCAGGTGTTGGATTATTTTTAGCATAAGCTTCAAGTTTACTACTAACTCCCTCAGTAACAGTACTACTTAAAACCTCTTCTGTTATATCAATAACCCTATAATAAAGTACACCAGCATTAGACATAGTTCCATCTAATGTAAATGTTAAATTATAATCTAAATCAAGAGAACCAGTATTCTTTATTTCAACATATCTTGTATTCTTAAATGTATTAGCAAGATTATCTTCTTCAACAACAGTAACAGTATCTCCTTCTATACCAATTAAATTACCATTTTTATCATATTGATTAACAATATGTTCAACAATACCAAGAGCAATCTTAGTTCCTTTACTTACATATTCATTATAAAACCAAGAATAAGCATCATATATCAAAAATACAGATAATGCAGCAAGTACAAGAGTTTTAGCAACTATTCTCTTAGTACAATATTTAGAATATTTATCTTTTACATCATTAATTTTATCCTTAGTATCATATCTAACTTCAAGTAAATATGTTTGATAATCATATTTAGCTTCTTCTAATTTAACAATAGACTTCTTATATAAAAGTTTACTCTCTTTTCTAAACCTCTTAAATATACTTAAACAATGTATCTTATATAAAAACCTATAAAAATAAACAGATAAAGCAACAACACCAAGTATTTCATAATAGTAAAATTTTCTTAGCTTTCTTTTAGTTCTTCTTTTAAACTTATAAAATCTTTTTTTAGCCACATGAAAGAAATCAATTAAATAATTGATAATCGCATTATAAATTTTATTAATGCTTTCTTTCATTTAATACTACTCCTTATTCTTAATCTTCTTTACATCTTTTATTATATCTCTTATTTCATAAAAATAAATATACCCTAATGGAATAATTATAATAAGAACAAATCCTATTTTAGTATCCATTATCTTTTCAATTAAACTAAAAAACTTAAATTTATAAATATATTTACCTAATATTTCTTCTTCATAAACAGCTGGATCTTCACTTATATTTTGTATACCTTTTGTATAAAATATATTTCTTCCATTTTCAAGTTTTATACCAACTATTTTATGAGTAACTATTTTTCCTTTTAAATTACCACTAGATCCCTTAAAAGTAATAATATCTCCTACTTTATATGAATCAGTACTTCTTTCTTGTACAAGAATTACATCACCTTTATGTAAAACAGGTTCCATACTTTTAGTAATAATAGAATATGTTCTAAAACCAAAAACACTAGGATTATTTGGAAATACTTTTTGATATACAGTAAATATAGCAAATAATATCAATAATACTAATATAATTATTTTTAAAATATCAAATATTTTTTTTATTACCTTTTTCATATGAATCCTTTCTAAATTATGATGGTTTAATAAACATAATTTTATTTATTCTTAAATTTGTATTTTGAAGTGCATTTGGAGCATCTATATCAATTTCAATGTTCCAATAATAATTAAGTGTTGATTCTGCTGGTATAGTAACACTATTAGCAAAATCAAAGAAATATCTATCATCATCAGTATTATGTTCTAACCTATCAGACAATTTAAAATTATCAATAATAGGATTAGTAATACCAATTTTTAAATAATTTTTAAGTAAATTTATATTTCCTGTTATCTCAGTAAATACAATTTTTACTCTTGCAGGTGTTGGATTAATGTTAGTAAGTTCAAATCTATATCTTTGTATTTTACCTGGATACATAAGATCAAGATTAAGAAGTTCATCATCTGAATATTGACCTTGTAAAACATATTTATTATCAATAAGAGCATATAACTTAACTTGTATATCACTATCAGTTATATAAAAATCTCTATTGTATTCTACATTTTCTCCAAGTGATGGTTCTGTTTGCATCCAAGCATAAGCACTAACTGTAAGTAATATTATAATTACTATACTTAATAATATTGATATCTTTTTCATGCTTCACCTCACTGGAAAGTTACAAGAGTTGCATAACTCTCTGGTGAAACACCAACTACTTCTTTAATTCTAACATATACTGATTGATATCCAGTAAATTGTTGAGTACTACTTGTAACAGGAGTCCATATTGTAGTAGCAGTATTTGTTGTAGCCCATTCCATTGTAGTATCAAGACCAGTTATTGTATAATTAGAATTTCCAACTAATGTAGGAGCCGCTAATAACTCATTAGCACTACCAAACTTAAATAATACATTTAATATAGTAGATGCAAGAGCATTAGTACAATCTATATCCCCACCTTCTAACCATATTTTTAAGTTAATAGCCATTCTACTATTAGCTGGAATAGTAAACAATACTTTATTAGTATCAATCGTATCACTATCACTACTTCCTCTACCACCATCTCTATAACTAAAGTTTCTAACAAGTTGTGTTGTATAAAAACTACTAGGTATATTACCAAACTTAAATTTACCAGTTGTTATAATTGCTTTAGTAGTATATTCATCAGTAATACCATTTTCAGGAGTTTTACCAAATATTATAGTTGATGTTGTATTATCACTAGTTGGATAAGTAATAGCTATTCTAAGAGCATCATATGCAGGACCAGTAACAGCTGTATCTTTATGAATATAAACATGTTTTGGATAATCTTCTGTTTGTAAATAGAAATTAAAATCTATATAACCATTTTCAATCATTTGAGATACACTACCATTAACATCAAGAAGTTTTATAAATTCTGGATCGGTTAAAGTTAAACCTTCATTAAAGTCAATTGTATAAAAATTAACCGCATCCACACTTGAAACTTGTTTTAATTCAAATTCATCAAAATTTTCAAGAACACTATTTAAACTAACAGTATTTCTAGCTGCACTATCAGGTTGTAACTTAATAACAAGACCTTCAGCAGCTGAAACTTGAATATTAGATAAACTTATAGATGGATTAGATCTATCTTGAAACCAAGCATATGAACTAATGATAAGAATAACAGTAAAACCAATCAATAATATAATTTTAAAAAATGTCTTATTACTCATATCAGTCACCTATCAAAATTCAAGTTCCACATAATGAGAAGCAAAATAATTACTATTCTCACTATATCTTACAAGTACATAAGTTCCTTCATTAAAATTTAATGTTTCACCATTATATCTTGTCCATGTACTTCCATTATCTATTGAATATTCCATATTATTTGTGATACCTGTTATAGATGAACCAGTTTTACTAACATTTGGTAAATTAATATTGTCGTCTTTTTGTAAACCTACAAAAGATAAATCAAACTTAAATACGCCACCTTTTAATGCAGCTACTGCATCTCTATCATTACCTTCTACCCAAACTCTAACTTTTAAACCAACTTTCTTTTCAACATCATTTTCAGTATTGATAACAGCAAGAGGAGCATCCCCGTTAGCCATCTTAGTAGAAATACTAGCATGAATAACATCTGTTAAGTTTGGTACATCACTCTCTATAAAATTTTCTCCACTTATTACTTTTAAATATTTATAATTTTGTAAATTTTTAGATTTAATAGAAGCTGTAAGAGTATCTTCTCCATTAGAAATAATTTCATATTCTTTATTAGGAGCCCATACAAGACTAGCTTTATCATCTAAAACATACTTATCGTTTTCTTCATCATAATTATATTTAATAAAAGCAACTCTTACAGAACCAGCAATTAAATCCCTACTAAAGTTTCCATAAGCACTTACTCTTGTAATAGAATCTAAACTATCTGTAACACCATCCCAAATTAAATCCGATTCATCAGTACCACATTCAGGATAAACTCTTGAACTATCATCTAAAAATAACTTAACACTACTATCATTTTTAAACCATAAATCAAAATCCAAATAATCTTTATTAACAGTAGCTTCTATAAAATGTAATGGATAACCATCATCATTTTTTAAATTAGCTTTATAAAAATTAATACCCTCACTAGTAACTTCATTATCAAATCTAAAGCCTTCACCAACATCTATACTAAGTGAAGTACCCCAATTATCATTACCATCTTCACTTACTTGAATATTATTAGTTTTAGCAGTTCCAATCTCAATCGCATTAATGTGAGTATTCTCATTATGAACAAACCATGCATAAGAAAAAACAAAGATAGAAACAATTATAGCTATCATTTTAATAATCGTACTACTAATTTTCTTATTCATATCTTTATTCATATTATTACCTCAAATATGCAAATGCATCTTGTTTATTCTTCCTATAATGCTTTAATAAAGTCTTAAATCCTTTAATAATCTCCTTATCAGTTTTCTCTTCCTTAGCAAGAGCAAGTTTAAATTCCTCTTCTAATATCTTTTTAAACTCTTTCATAGAATGATTTCTGTTATTAGCAAGAAAATCTTCCATTAACTTTTTAAGAGCATATCTATTTATTTGATCTTTCTTAATGGTTTTATTGTTATCCATTTCATTTAAAATAACATAATCTAAGAAAAATGCTCCATCCATTCTATTTTTAGTTTTCTCTTCATCAACTTTCTCATTAGAATCATTAACTTCCTTTTTATCTTTAACATCATATTGTTCAATAAATTCCCATAATTCTAATGCTTTTTGAAAGTTAGGATTCTTTAATATAGTATTTGTTTTTCTAATTGGTGACTTAACAGGAGCAGCATTACCAAGTTCTTTAACAAATGGTGTCTTTAAGAAATCTCCAACAACAAGTTCAATCTTAGCAATTCTTTGTTCAACAGATTCACCACTACTTGAAACACCACCTAAATCTTCTTGTAAATTAGTCTCCATATTTAAACTAATATTAACTTCCTCATTACCAAGTTTAGTTTTACCTGTGTAAGTCATAACTTTTTTCTTTTTAGCATAACTACCACTCGCAGTAACTTGCTTTCTTAATGTAAAGAAATAATTAAGATTATTAAGTAACGAAATAATAAATCTATTTTCATAAATATCAAAACTTTCTTCTTTATGTACATTAAGAACTTTACTTGGAGTAATAGTTCCATCTTCATCAACATCTTGAATTAAATCAGTATGTTGAGCCAAATGTTTTATAGTTTCTTGACTAATCTTCTTAGCCTTTTCAACAGGAACAACTTCTTCTTCCTGCATAATGAATCTTTTAGGATTTCTAATAATGTTGTCTAAATAAACAAGAGTTTCTTCAATCTTATCTATCCATGAATAATCATACTCAACACTTTGAAAAGAAGAATTAACAACAACATGAGAATCATTAGATCCACAAAACTGCTCAATTGCTTTATTATCAGTATCATCTAATAAATTTAATAATTCATTCTTATTCATAAAAATCCTTTCTTATATTACATAGCTTTCTTAAGTCTAGCTAAATATTCTTTACATTCACTCATATTCTCTTTACCAAAAGTTTTATCTAAAAATTTAACATATCCATCAATTTCATCTCTAATAAATGATAAGTTTAATTGTTCAAACTTCCTTAAAACCTTTTTACAAAGAATATAATCGAATCCATCAAGTTCAGTACCACCACATGCTACATATACTGGAACAAATTCTTTTATATGTTTAACAATACGGTTACCAAAAGCAAGTCTAAAATGTTCAATAACATAATTATCCATATCTTCTAGTTTATTTAAAGTATCTTGTGAAACAGGATGCTCAACTTTTGCTTTATTAAATAAACTTTCAAGATAACTACTATTAATTCTAATGCCAGGAGTATCAGGAGCATCAAATGCTTGACCTTTATCATTTATATCTATTGGCATAGCACGGTCGTAAACCTTATCAGTAACCATAAATGTTGAATCATCGTTATTGATTGTACCAATATACCACATATTATCCGGTATTTTAAGTTTACCATCTGGTAAATGCTTAGGATCGTTTGGCCATACATTAGGAACCAAATCTATAACCCACTCATCACGAGAAGGCATTTCTAGAATAGATAACATTTCAGCAAAATAGTATTCAACTCTGGCAATATTCATTTCATCAAGTATTGTTAAATACATTTCATCATTATAACTTGCTTCATACATTGCTTTTAAAACTTCTGTTTCATTAAACTTTTTAGTAAATTCGTTGAAATATCCAAAAAGCTCAGTTCTATCTCTCCAAGATGGTTGTACAGAAGCAATAGTTGCATCTCTACTAATAAATTTACCCCAAGCATAAGGAAGTGATGTCTTACCTGTACCAGAGATACCTTGTAAAATTACAAGTCTTGTTGCTCCAAGAGCTGCCACAAATAATCTAATAATTTTAACTTTATAATAAAGTTTCATTCTTGAAGCTGCAAAGTTTCTAAATGTATCACATAACTCTTCAAGAGTAAATGTATTCCCAAAATCTTCAGGTGGTTTATTAGCATATTCTTCATCAATTTGTGTTAGTTTAAAGAATCTACTACCATTGGCTGCTTCAGTTGGAACTTCTTCAGCAGTTTCTCCTTCTTCACTACTTTCACCATTTTCTTCTTTAATTTCTTTTGGCATATCCATTTTAATATTACTTCCACTAACTTGTGGTGTAAGTCCAATTTGAGAAACTTTTAAAGCATACAGCTCTTCCTTTTCTTGATTAAGTCTTATAACATCTCTATCAAGTTTAGCAACTTCTTCAAGTAAACTTTCTTGTTCTACAAGAGTCTTTCTAAATCTTAAATATTTTCTTATTAAAAGATATATTAAAAAACATATACCAGCTAAAAAAGCAAATACTAAAAGTACAGCAAAACCTACAAGTATCCATTGACCAACCGAAAATTCTGAAGAATATTCTTTTAATATTGAAAGATATGCTTTAAAATTAAACATTTTACCAAAGCCTCTAACAATACCCATAAAAATATTTATAACTCCAGAAAAGAATTGTTCCATAAAATCATATAAAAATCTCATATATGTTGACAATTCTCTTCACCTCTATTCTTAATCCTATTATTCATATTAATTTTACCATAAAAAGGCACTTGAATACAATAAAAATAAGTGAACTTAATCACTTATTTAACTACTTAATAACAAATTTCAAATTCCATGGAATTCTTCCACTTCGTTTAAACCAATTTATATCATTATTATTTTTAGCATATACGGTATTAGCACTACAATTACTAAACATATCTCTATTATTAGTAACACTTGAAATATCAAAACTGCTTAGATCAATTGTAGTAGATTTAGCATCTAAAAACATCTGCTCCATATTTTTAACTTTACTTGTATTAAAACTTGTTAAATTCAAATCTTTTATTTTAGTACTAGAAAACATTCCATACATATTAGTTACATTGCTTGTATTGAATTTACTTAAATCTAATTCTTCTATATTTGTTGAACTAAACATCCAACTCATATCAGTTACTTTACTTGTATTAAAACCAGTAACATCTATTTTTTTAGCAACAGCCCCATAAAACATTCCATACATAGTCTCAACATTCTTTGTATTAAATGTACTTAAATCAATATTAGTAAAACTAGTATAAGAGAACATTGCTCCCATATCTTTAACATTATCAGTATTAAAACTACTTAAATCTATACTAGTAGATTCACTAGCATAAAACATATATTTCATAGAAACAATAGGCTTACCACCTATATTAGTACATACTTGAGATTTTATTGGATTCTTATTTTCTTTATTTGTAAGTTGTACTCCCCAACCATCAATATTTATATTTTCCCATGTAAGTCTTGTAGAACCTGAACTTCCTTGTTGCATATATCTATAAGTATACGCTCCACTTACAAATTCAATACCTCTTTTTAATGTTCCATCATAAGCACAATTAATTACAGGAACGACTATTTCAGGTTCATCTGGCTCAACTGGCTCAATAGGTTCATCATCTTTTCCTATTTCACATACTTCATTTTTTATAGTACTTAAATCTAAATCAATTATATTTCTATATTCACCACTAATACAATATTCTCCATTAGTTACCATAAAATATTCAATAGAACCCTTAGCATCTATTTTAATATCATAAACTAAATTATTAGATTCTAAACTTAATTTAGTTTTTTCATCATTAGATCTTATTCTTTCTATTTTTGTATCTTTTATACCATCAATTAAATATTTTTTACTAACCTCTCTATATACTGTTTTAGCCTCATTTAAAAACGATTTCTTTTTTGATTCATTAAATAATTTAATGATATTTGGTACTGATAATACCACAAGTATAGCAAGTACCGCAATTACCGCTAGTAACTCCACTAAAGTAAACCCAGTTTTACACTTCATAACACATTCCTACCTTAATATAACTATAACATCTAAAAAAATAAAGTCAATAAAAAAGACTACATTAAGTAGTCAATTTATATTAACAAATCATTTAACTTTTTTATAATCTAATAACAACATTATAAATTTATACAATTGATAAATAAAGAATGCTGCAAGTGGTAATATAATACATACAAAGAAACCAACCTTTGTTTTTAAGAATGTAAGAACAGCTCCTAATTTAGGAATTCTAGTTCCATCCCATACAGATATAATATCACCAGGAGCTACTTGTTGATCATCTTCTCCAGTATTAGCATCACCTTGAGTAATATAAGAAGTCATACCATTAACAGTTAAAACAGACTTAATACGGTGTGTTTTAATTATATAAGTATCTTGTTCTGTAGCTCTAAATGAGATAACATCTCCTTCTTTAAGTTCACTCTTTCCATCATATTGTTTAGTAATGATTAAATCATCAGTTTTAATTGTAGGTTCCATTGATCCTGTTTGAATATTTAATGGTACATATCCAAATATTTGAGAAACTCCTTTTTCACGAGAAGTTAGTGTAATCAAAGTAACACTAGCAGCTAGGATAATAATTATCCACACTAACACATCTAAAATAACTTTAAATATTTTTTTCCCTTTCATTCTACACCTCTTCCTCTATTAAGCATTAGCATTCTTAGATATTTGAATATTAAATTTGATATTAGTACCAGATGCATTGTTTTCACAATCGTAATCTTGTCCTTCTACCCAACCATATATTCTAATCTTATTAATACCAGCACCTAAATTAAATAATGTTTTATATTCTCCATTAGTATTATTATCATCTGGAGTTGTAATATCTGGTGTAACAGAACTAAAATATGTTGCATTATTTGATTGATAATCAAGTGCTAAACCAGCATCAATATTAGCTTTAATACCTAAATAATTTGGAACTACTGTATCAGTTGCAAAACTAGTTTGACCATAGTTTTGTGCTTGAGCAACTCCACCAGCTTTGTGGATATTATTGTTTGGTTCCCAGAACAAATTAGTATTTCCATTTCCATGAGATGTAGCACCTTTAAGTGCGATAGCATCAGCACTAGCACCAGTAGCAGCATTACCTTCATATAAGAAAGCTACTCTAGCAGCATTCTTAAGTCCAGTGTCAGCTCCACTAGCAATAACATCAGAAGTAGTTGTTAAATATACAGTTGTAGGTTGTGTAGCAAGTAAGAATAAATCAAATGCTATAAAATCTCCAAGTGTACCAGCTGTTTCAGTTGAACGACTAGCAACTATTCTATAACCATGAGCAGTAGTTGCATCAGCTTCAATACTTCCTCTAAACATTTTCATAAATCCAGTAGCTGTATCAACTTCTCCTATTGTTGAAACAGGTACGATTTGAGTAGGTAATTGATTAGTATTACCTTGATATGCAGCACCAGTTATATCTGCATTTGTAATATTTGCTTTCCAGTTAACAGCATCAACAGAAACTTGGATACCATTTGCTGCACTAACATTAACATCAATACTATCAACAGTTACAGTTGTATTTTCTGTGAACCATGCATATGATGCAGTTGTTAATGAAATAGCTGTTACTACTAACATTAAGAAAGCAGTAAGAATCTTTTTTCTACCATCATTAGATTCTTGTTTTTCTTCTTTTTTAGTTTCTTCTACTACTTTATTTTCAACAGGCATAATTACTTCTGCTTGTTGAAAAGTAGAATTTTCATTTTGATTTTCCATATACATTTCCTTTCATAATTATTCACTTTTCTCAGTGATTATCATTGACATCTTCATTTCACCGCCAATAATATCATCGATGCATTCCGGGTCTTTTCCTTCTAACCAAACAAGAATAGTGTACCTATCAATTTTTCCAGGTTCTAGCCCATTTCTTTCTTGTTCCATAATTAAATGATTTGATAAAAACGCAATTGTATTAGGTTCTTCTTTTCCGTCCTTTGCTTTTTTTGCATAGACTTTCTTTTCGCCATTAGTAAACACTGCAACCCTAACAGCATCATCAACATTCTTTATAACAGATTCAATAACGATTTTATTTTTGTAATCAACTTTATTTTCTCCATCATTTTTTATAAAGAATGTATAAGCAATATAGTTATCAGCACTATTATCGCCTTCTTTTTGTATTACTTCGTCTATAGGTATCCACGACTCAGTAATATTATCCATATACTCTAAACCTTTAACCTTTATTTCAACTGTTTCAGCTGAAAATTCAGAATCAGAAGACAAAAGTATATGTCTTTCAGCTTTCAAATTTTTGTCTAATTTAATGGTAAAATAACCATTACTATTAATAACATATAAAATTAAATATAATATTGAAAAGAATAATAATAGAACAAGTAAACTCATTTTAACAATTCTAGATAAGAGACTTCTTTTATATATTTTTTCAGCTTTTACCTTTATAGTTCCGTCTTTCATGAATCACCTACTTATAAACCTTATAAGCATTACCTTCATTTTCTATTATCGTAACTCCAATACTCTTAGAAAATTCAATAGTACTGTTATAATTAGACACCTTATCATGTTTAAAATAAACATAATCAACAACATTCCTTAGTTTATAACTTTTGCTTTCAACAGTGTTAAAATCATATACACCTAACTTAAATCCAAAATTTTTAAGTTCTTTAACCTTAACATCTCTACTTATAAATTCCTTATATGGAACTAAAAATACAATGTTTTTAATAGTTTTAGGTTCAACAATATTACACATTTTAGTAACATTAGTCATAAGCCTAAAGAAGTTCTCTGGAAGCTTTATAAAATACAATGTGTTAGCCTTATTATCAAAATAATTTTTAATAATTTCAAAAGATGTATGTTCTGCTTCAATATACTTAAAATCTTCAGCAAAACCATATTTAACAAAAGCATCAAAAGCATGAGATTCATCTATTCCTTCAAAATATTTTTTATCGAAATTAACTTTAGATATAAATAGATTAGTATTATCTATTTTACCCATATAATCATAATAAACTTTTAAAGGACTTTTAGAAAGAGTATTTAAACATTTCTTACTAGCATTAACACTTTTAGTAATGTTCTTCATAATCTTCAAATAATTATCATTAAATAACTTTTTAGATTCATCATCAAATAGATAATCATTTTTCTTTTCTAATATCTTAATAGCAGTATAATAATCAACCTTAGGAACAGTAAGTGAATTAGTTAATTCTTCTAACATAATACATAAAAGCATCATTTTAGCAACTAAATAATACCATTCAAATTCCACAGGATTATTAATAATATCTAAATAATCAATAACAGTTTCAAAAAATATTAAAAGCATTCTTTTTATTACGATATTATCAACATCATACTTATTAAAAATATCCTCATACTCATTTAAAGCGGTAGTTATATCCCTTTTACCAAATATAAAATATTCATAAAATTTATCAACACAAATTTCAAAATCTTCTATATTCTTAGGATAGGGTTTTAATTCCTTAGAAATAAGTACATCTACATTTTTAAGAATGCATTTAGCTTTTTGTTTCAAAAAAACATTTGCTAAGCACCTCATTACATCCTCCTTACCTTCACATTATACAAATTAATTATATAATGTCTTTTAAAATAATTCAATATAAAATAACAAAATATTAATCTTTGAATATATTAAATATGAAAGCGAGGATATATGAAAAAAATATTTTTAACTATTTTCTCATTAATAGCAATAATTATTCTAAGTATAATAATAGGAATAAGAGAAAAAGATAGTAGAAATGATAAATTAGTTGTTTCAGAGGTAACACATTCAGTTTTCTATACACCATGGTATGTATCAATTGAAAAAGGATATTTTAAAGACAACAATATTGATCTAGAAGTTATTCTTACCCCAGGAGCAGATAAAGTTGCAACTGCTGTTTTAAGTAACGATGTTAATATTGGTTTTTCTGGCCCAGAAGCTACAGTTTACATCTATAATAATTCTAAAGAAAAGCTTCTAACATTCGCATCTTTAACAAAAAGAGATGGACAATTTATAGTTGGAGATTGTAAACTAAAAGATAACTTTACACTTAATGATTTAAAAGGCAAAAAAGTTTTAGCCGGAAGAAGCGGCGGTATGCCTTTATTAATGTTTAAATATGCACTTAAAGAAAATGGACTAAATGAAAATGATGTAATAATTGATTCAAGTGTAGAATTTTCTGCATTAACTGGTGCTTATATAAGTGGTCAAGGTGACTTTGTAAATCTATTCGAACCAAATGCATTAAATCTAGAAAAACAAGGTTATGGCTGCCCCCTTACATCACTTGGTAACTTATCAGGAACAGTACCATATACAGCATTCTATGCAAAAGAAGAGTTTATTAATAATAATAAAGACTTAATAAAAAGATTTAATAATGCATTAAACAAAGGAATAAAATTCACAAAAGAAAATGATTCAGAAACAATCGCAAAAGCAATAATAAATCAATTCCCAGATACAAGTTTAAAAGATTTAACTACACTTGTTGATAGATATAAAACTGCAGACTCATGGTATGATTCAACATTTGTTAATAATAAAGATTATGACAAATTAATGGATATACTTTATTATGGAAAACTTATAGAAAATAAACTAGATTCTAATATTTTAATAACAAATGAATTCAACAAATAAATTATTAACACTTAAAAATATATCAAAAACATATCACTCAATAAAAGGAGAAACAACAGCAATAAAAGATATATCATTTGATTTATATAATAATGAATTTGTAGGTATAATTGGTCCTTCCGGATGTGGTAAAAGTTCAATATTAAATATAATATCAGGTTTAGATAATGAATACTCTGGAACTATATCTATAAAAGATAATGTATCAATCGGATATATGCTTCAAGATGCTTGTTTATTTCCTTGGCTAACAATATATGAAAATTCAATATTAGGTTTAAAAATATCAAGGAAGTTAAATAATGATAGTAAAAACTTCACAATAAACTTATTAAAAAAATATGGTCTATATGATTTTAAAGATAAATATCCAAATGAACTATCAGGTGGTATGAAACAAAGATTAGCACTTATTAGAACACTTGCCTGTAACCCAGATATTCTCTTACTAGATGAGCCTTTCGGAGCATTAGACTATCAAACAAGATTAAAAGTAAGTAACGATGTTTATAACATTATAAAAGAAGAACAAAAAACAGTTCTAATCGTAACACATGATATTTCAGAAGCTATATCTATGTGTGACAAAATAATAGTACTATCAAATAGACCAGCCATAATCAAAAATATACATAATATTGTATTAGAAAATAAAAAAGGTCCAATAGAAAATAGAAAAGACCCATTATTTAGAGAATATTATGACATAATATGGAAGGAAATAGATAATGAGTAATGAACAAAAACAATATTTAAAAAATATTAAAAAACAAAAAATAAAAATAATATTTACTCAAATACTAATATTCATACTATTTATAACATTATGGCAAATATTTGCTAATAAAAATATTATTAATACCTTCATCACCAGCTCACCTAAACAAATCTTTATAACTATTAAAAACCTTTATATTCAAAATAACTTATTTCCACATATACTCATTACTATAAAAGAAACAATCATTTCATTTGTATTAACAAGTATACTATCAATAATAATATCAATATTACTTTATAATCACAATTTCATAGCAAAAGTATTAGACCCTTATTTAACAATATTAAATAGTCTTCCAAAAGTAGCATTAGGTCCAATTATTATAATATGGATTGGTGCAAATACAAAAAGTATTATTTTAATGGCAATATTAATATCACTAATAGTAAGTATACAAACTATATATAATGGTTTTATAAACACAGATAAATTAAAAATAAAATTATTAAAAACTTTTAATGCATCAAAAAAAGATATATTAATAAATGTCGTTTTAAAAGAAAATAAAAGTACAATACTAAATAGTTTTAAAATAAATATATCAATGTGTTTAATAGGTGTTATTATGGGAGAATTTTTAACATCAAAAGCTGGAATCGGATATCTTATTCTTTATGGTTCACAAGTATTTAATCTAAATCTTGTAATGAGTGGAATTTTTATATTAACAATAATTTCAATAATTATGTATAAATTAATATCAAAAAATACAGATAAATAATTTCTGTATTTTTATATAGTTAAAACTAATTATCATCATTATAATGAATTAATATAATAATATAGGAGGAAATATGAGTAATAATTGTAAATTAATGCCACCAATATATACATGTTATGGACCTACTGGTCCTACTGGGCCTACAGGACCAAGTGGAGGAGCTACTGGACCAACTGGACCAACAGGTGCAACGGGACCAACAGGACCTACAGGACCACAAGGTCTACAAGGAATTCAAGGAGTTGCCGGAGCAACAGGTGCAACAGGACCTACTGGACCAACAGGTGCAACGGGACCAACTGGACCACAAGGATTACAAGGAATTCAAGGAATTGCCGGAGCAACAGGTGCAACAGGACCTACTGGGCCTACAGGCACAACAGGACCAACTGGACCTACAGGACCACAAGGTCTACAAGGAATTCAAGGAATTGCCGGAGCAACAGGTGCAACAGGACCTACTGGGCCTACAGGCACAACAGGACCAACTGGACCTACAGGACCACAAGGTCTACAAGGAATTCAAGGAGTTGCCGGAGCAACAGGTGCAACAGGACCTACTGGGCCTACAGGGCCAACAGGCGAAACAGGACCTGCAGGAGCCGCTGGCGAAACACCAGTAATAACTATCGGAACAGTAACTACTGGTGATCCAGGAACACAAGCACAAGCCAATATAACAGGAGATGCTCCAAACTTTGTTTTAAACTTAACAATACCACAAGGACCTACTGGACCATCTGCCTAATAATGAAAAAATATAAAATATGTGTTTATGCAATATGCAAAAATGAAGAAAAATTTATTGAAAGATGGTATAAAAGTATAAAAGAAGCAGATTATATAGTAGTATTAGATACAGGTTCTACTGATAATTCAATCAAAAAGTTCAAAGAATTAGGAATAAAGTATGAAACAAAAACAATAAATCCTTGGAGATTTGATATAGCAAGAAATGAATCATTAAAACTAATACCAGAAGATACAGATATATGTATTTGTTTAGATTTAGATGAAATAATGCTACCAGGATGGAAAAATGAATTATTAAAACTATGGAATAACAATATAACAAGAATTAAATATTTATATAATTGGAAACTAGATGAAAATAATAAACCATTAATTAGTTTTTATGCAAATAAAATACATAAAAATAAATATTATAAATGGACTCATCCAGTTCATGAAATATTAAGTACAGATATAAATGAAAACATAATTCAAACAGATAAAATAATAATAAATCACTATCCTGATAACAATAAATCAAGAAGTTCATACCTTAAATTATTAGAACTTTCAGTAAAAGAAGATCCAAATGATGATAGAAATATGCACTATCTTGGAAGAGAATATATGTATTATAAAAAATGGAATAAATGCATAGATACATTAATAAAACATTTAAGTTTAAAATCATCAACATGGAAAGATGAAAGAGCTGCTTCAATGAGATACATTGCTAGAAGTTATATAGCATTAAAAAGATATGAAGAAGCTAAGATGTGGTATAAACTTGGTATAAAAGAAGCACCCTATTTAAAAGAATCATATATTGAATTAATGATATTATATTATAATTTAAAAGAATATAATGAAGCAATTAAATATGGTAAGAAATCATTAAAAATCAAAAATAATAATCTTACTTATATAAATGAAATATTTTCAAAAGATGAAACAGTTGATGACATACTAAGTATTTGTTATTATTATATAGGTAACAAAAAAGAAGGTTTAAAACATATTAAAAAAGCATTAAAAATTAATCCTAATAATAAAAGAATAATAGAAAATAAAAAGTTTTTTGAATAAAAATCAAAAAACTTTTTTATATATTACCATGTTGATTTTCTAAACTTAATAATTTACTTTTAAGTAAAAATAATCTAAATATTTTATAAACATCATAAGATATTATTGCAAGAGCTGGTATTAATATTGCAACTAACCAACCACTTTTTGAAGCTAAAAAAAATTGAATTCTTCCAAGTTGTGGTATTTTAAAATATACTTTACCAACTACATTACTTGGTTTTACTTTTTCATCATCGGCTTTAGCATTCGCATCACCTTGAACCATGAATAATCTTCCTGTATCTGGTGAATCTATAACTTTAACTATTCTATGTGTTATAGGTGTTCCGCCAAAGAAAGTATTCTCTGAATAAAAAGTAATAATATCTCCTTCTTTTAAAGTATCAGTATTAACTCGTTTTACAAATGCAACATCATATACATTAATAGTTCCAGTCATACTTGGACTAATTATAGTAAACAATCCAAACATAGGAGTTTTACCCCTACTCTTACATACTTTACCATCAATAACATAAAATACTAAAAACGAACCAATAATCATTAATATAGCTATTAGTGTATAACTAAATATATTAGAAATCATATGCAAAGTTCTTTTTCTTTTAAGCTTTTTATCCTCTTCCATAATACTTCACCTATTCGTAATCCTTTTCTACAACTATTTTAGCTATAAAAGTTTTACCAGATAAATAATTCTGATTTTGATTATTTTCTTTTAGTTTTATAGTTAATTTATATTCATGCATTGTCTCAGGTGTTATTATACCTTTACCTATTAAAGAAGTTTCAACAGGAACTAAAGTTTCATTAACTTCAATCACCGTATTATTAGAACTATTCTTATTAGATTTTCCAGTAATAGAATAAACAAAATTTTCATCAACTTTATCTATTAAAGGACTTTCTATTTCTAATTTTATTTTATATTTACCAACTGTATCTGTACTATAATTTTCAATTGAAAAATCAAGTGAAGTTTCAAAACCTGGTTCAATATTAGCTGCATTAATTTCGTTCTTCTCTGCATATCTCATTAACATATTAGCAGTTTTAATAACAACCCTAGATTCGTCACCATTTTTAATTTTCTTAACATAGTAAGCATATGAAGTTCCAATAAGCATAGTAAACAAAACTATCAAAACAAGTAAATAAATAATAGTATTACATTTATTAACATACTTACCCTCCATAAACTATCCTCCATACTAATAATATGATAACAAAAATATTAAAAATATACAATAATTCAAATAAAAAAGAATAAAATTTAACATTTTATTCTCATAAAATAAAAAGTAGTTTTAAACTACTTTTATATTTATTCAGTAATACCTTGAATAGTATCTGTTTCTAATGCAACATTAATCTTTGCACCAAATTTAGCTCCTTGAGCAGCATTTTGATCAGAACCAGTTTCTTTAAAATGAATAGTATAAGTATAAGTATGCTTTTCATATCCATTTAAAACTCCGTGTCCTAAAATTTTACTTGCAGTAGGAACTTGTTCTTCTGGAATAGAAACTAAAGTACCAACATTACTTGTTTTATCACTAACACCTGTTAAACTATGAACAAATGCATCGCCAGCAGCTGCTGATAAAGTGTTAACATCGATAACAAGACCAATCTTATAAGCAATGCTTTCTGTAGCTTCAGAATCAGTATTAGCTATAGTGAATGTTTTAGTATCTTGTGGATCATCTTCTGGTCTAACATTTGTCATATTGATTAAACTACCATCAGTATATTCTACACTACCTAACTTAGCAGTAGTAACGATAATACTAGAAGCATTAGCATTTCCACTAACAGAGATACTGAACCATGCAAATGTTGCACCAACAATTGCTACTAATAAAGTTGCAATTCCAATTACAGATAAGAATATTGTTTGACCCTTACTGTTATCCATTTTCGTATCCTCCTTTTATGATATAATCATAACATTATTTTTTTTATAATTCAATTATTTTTATAAAATTTATGATAAAATATCTTTGTGATAAACATGAAAAATAAAATTAAAAAAAACATACCAGAACTATTATCATTCGTAATTCCAATATTAATAATGTTAATAGCTTGTTTAATAAGTAAAACTTATCCTCTAGGTGAACAAGCACTTTCAAAATATGATGGATACTACCAATACATTGGCTTTACAAATTATTACAAAACAGTATTATTAGGAAAAAATAGTTTATTTTATTCATTTAAAGGTTTATTAGGATTTAACTTCTATGCTACTGCTATATATTATTTATTTAATCCAACTAACCTACTTTGTATATTTAGTACTAATAACACTATATTAGAATATTATACCTTAATAATATTTTTAAGAATTGGTCTTTCAGGATTTACAATGTGTAAATATATTAAATATAAATATCCTAAACAATCTAATATAACATACATAATATTTAGTATCACTTATGCATTAATGGCTTATAATGTAACATATTATTTTAATTATATGTTCTTTGATACAATAGTTTTATTTCCAATAACTATGTTAGGTCTTCAAAAACTAATAGATAAAAATGATAACAGGCTTTATATAATATCTTTAACCCTATCAATACTGTCTAATTATTATATAGGATATATGGTATGTATATTCTCATTATTATATTTTATATATCAATCTTATATTTATAAAAAAGATAAAAAAACAATTAAAAATTTTATAATATCAAGTTTATTATCAGGATTTATTTGTTCAATAATATTAATACCAGAAGCATTAGAACTATTAGAGGGAAAAGCTTTATTATACAAAAGTGCTGATCAAACAGACTATTTCAAATTCAATTTAAATTTTTTAAATATATTTTATAAAGCATTTCCAGGAACAATAAATAATTATGATCTTAAATATGGTATGGTTAATATATATATTTCAATGTTAGTTATAGTTTTAGACATAAAATATTTCTTTAATAAGAAAATTACTAAAAGAGAAAAGAAAGCAACAGCTATATTTATATTATTCTTCTTATTAAGTATTAGTTTTAATTTAATTGATTATGCATGGCAATTATTTCAAAGACCAATATGGTATCCTAATAGATATATTTTTACATTTTCATTTTTATTGATAGTGATAGCTATAAAAGAACTTATAAACATAGAAAATAAGACTAATATAAAAAGAAATATATTATTAATACTTATATACATTTTATTAACAATTTATCCAATGTTAACAAGTAATGCAAATAACAATATAGTTAAAATAATAGCTTATACACTTGGAATATTATTATTAATACAAAATACATTCTTTTTAAATAATAAAAATGCTAAATATCTTATAATATTATTATTCTTTATAGAAATAATATTTAATACAATCATAACAATAAAATCAATGCCATTTTCTACAACAATAGAATATTATAAATTAAATAATGATTTAAATGAAAAAGCTGTTAATGAAATCAAAAAACTAGAAAACAAAGATAGTTTTTATAGAATGGAAATAAACTCTAATGATATAAATAATACTGGACTTATTTATAACTATAATGGTATTAATCATTTTAATTCTATAAGAAATGGTAGAATAATAACTTTCTTTAAAAGATTTAATTATAAAACTAATAGTGATGCAAGTGTAACATTTGATAATTATAATCCATATATAACATCACTACTAGGAATAAAGTATATTAATGGAAGTAATAATGAATTTTATTATAAAAATATATATAATACTAATCCATATATCTATTTAAACAATGATTATCTTAGCCTAGGATATATGATTAATTATAATGATATAAAATTCACTAACAGTAGTTATAAAAACACAGAATTATTAGTAAATTCAATGTTAAATAAAAATGAAAATATATATGAAATTGAAAAAATAAAACTACATAAAATAAATATAATTAATCAAAATAATACAAAATATATAAAACCCGAATCAGATACAGAGTCATATATAGAAATATCTAATAAAGCAAAACAAGATATATTTCTTATACCTAATAAAAATATAACATATGAATTTGACTACAAAGTTTATATAAATAGCAAAGAAATAAAAAATGCTTCATCAAAAAAATTTCCATTATTTATTAAAAAAGACGATAATTATAAAATAATAATGAAAACAAGTATAGCAAAACTTGAATATAATAATACAAATTGGTATAAAATTGATTATGATAAATATATTAACTTTATTAATGAACTTAAAAAAAATCAATTAAAAATTACTAAATATAACAAAGATAATAATATTGAAGGAAATATAATTGTTAATGAAAGAAAAACATTATTGTTAACAATTCCATATAACAAAGGATGGAATATAAAAGTTGATAATAAAAAAGTAGAATATAAATCATGTTATGATACATTTATATGTTTAGATCTACAAGAAGGTAAACATAATATTAAATTAAATTATATACCAAGAGGTTTTATAATAGGTTCAATCATCTCATTAGTTACATTAATTATTTCAATAATTTATATAAGAAAAAAATAATAGTTATTGTTTAACTATTATTTTTATTTTAGCATCAAATATTTTTCCCATATCTACATCTTGATTTTTACCAGTATCTTTAAATTCGAAACTGAATGTCCATTCATAAGTAGTTTTAGCTGGTATAACAACATTTGTAACAATATTTGTTTCTTTATATGGGGTTCTTGCATTAGTAATAATATTAGTTTTATTTCGCATAACACTATAGTATAAATTGTTAGTTGTAGTAAATGTATTTTTAACATCTATCCATTTCATACTTATTGTTTGAGCAGTGTTGGTAGTATTTGTTAATTTGAATTTTTTAATTCCTTTCCATCCAGGAATTATACTAGATGCATCATAATCACTTCCAGTAAGAGTAAGTACATACTCATCACCTTCATTTATATTAACATTATCTTCTTTACCATCACAGTTCGTATCACACTTACCATCACCATTCGTGTCACAATTCTTATCGCAAATTCCATCTCCATCAGTATCACAATTTAAATCACACTTTCCATCTTTGTTATTATCACAATTTAAATCACACTTACCATCTTTGTTTGTGTCACAATTTACATCACATTTGCCATCATTATTTGTATCACAATTTATATCACATTTGCCATCTTTATTTGTGTCACAATTTAAATCACATTTGCCATCTTTATCAGTATCACAATTTAAATCGCATTTTCCATCTTTATCAGTATCGCAATTTAAATCACACTTACCATCTTTATTTGTATCACAGTTTATATCACACTTTCCATCTTTATCAGTATCACAGTTTAAATCACATTTGCCATCTCTATCAGTATCACAATTTAAATCACATTTTCCATCTTTATCAGTATCGCAATTTAAATCACACTTACCATCTTTATTTGTGTCACAATTTAAATCGCATTTTCCATCTTTATCAGTATCACAATTTAAGTCACATTTTCCATCTTTATCAGTATCACAATTTAAGTCACACTTTCCATCATTATTTGTGTCACAGTTTAAGTCACACTTACCATCTTTATCAGTATCACAATTTAAGTCACATTTACTATCATTGTTAGTATCGCAGTTTAAATCACATTTACCATCTTTGTTAGTATCACAATTTAAATCGCAGTTTCCATCTCCATCAAGATCAATATTTGTTTCTGGCCAGCCATCCTTATCTGTATCACAATTTAGATCACACTTTCCATCCTTATCATTATCTTGATTCATTGGATTCCTATCAGGTTTCTTATCATTATTTGTATCTTCATTAAAATGTGGTTCTCTATCATCATTATAATCAATGTTTATATCTGGTTTTCCATCATTATTAGTATCACAGTTTATATCACACTTATAGTCTCCATTTTTATCAATGTTTATATTTGGTTTACCATCATTATCTGTATCACAGTTTATATCACATTTGCCATCTTTATCTAGATCACAATTTAAATCACATTTGCCATCTCCATCAAGATCAATATTTATTTCTGGCCATCCGTCTTTATCTGTATCACAATTTAAATCACATTTTCCATCTCCATCATTATCTTGATTCATTGGATTCCTATCAGGTTTCTTATCACCATCAGTGTCTTCATTAAAATGTGGCTCCTTATCTTTATTATAATCTATATTAATATCAGGCCTTCCATCACCATCTGTATCACAATTTATATTACAAACATTATCTTTATCAGTATCAATATTTAAATCTGGATCCCCATCTTTATCTAAATCACAGTTTAAATCACATTTTCCATCTCCATCAAGATCAATATTTATATCTGGTTCTCCATCTCCATCTAAATCAATATTAGTATCAGGCCATCCATCATCATTAGTATCACAGTTCAAATTACACTTTCCGTCCCCATTTGTATCTTGATTAATCAAATTACTGTCTGGTTTTCCATCTCCATCTGTATCAACATTAAATGTAGGCTTTTTACTACCACCATAATCAACATTTAAAAATGGTTTCTTATTATCTTTACTACAATTAACTTTACATTCTTTAGTATCAAAATCTAAATTAATATCAGGTACACCATCACCATCAATATCAATATTAAATGACATACCATTATTTTTCTTAATTAATATTCCACTACTAAAAACTATTATAATAATGAATAATAACAATAATAAAAGAATAAGCAATCTTTTCTTATGACTTTTCTTTTCTTCTTCATTATTATCTATATTATCAACATTATTTTGATTTACTAAATTACTATTATCTTCCATAATGATATCTCCTATTATCAATACAATTCTAACATATTTAGTACCATTATTCAATTATACTTTTTATACTAAATAAAGCATTACTCAATATTCTTTTAATTTATACATTACTTTAAATTTAAAAAATATAATATTTAAAACTAGCAATAATAATAACAATATAAATAAAAATAATATATTTTTTATACTAAAAAAAATCAAAAATGACAATATTATTGAAATAATAATTACTAATGTATTCTTTTTTACGATATTATTTACTGTTATTGTAATTATAGATATTAAAAATAAATATAAATTTATTATTAAAATTATATTTATATTAAAACTATATTTAAAATTAGAAAAAACATCAATAATTAGTATTGTTATTAATTTTAATGTCACAATATATAATAAAATAGATATAACTTTTCTTATAAACCATTTTTTATCATTCTCTCTTATTACTATATTTTCTTTTAAATTTTCAAGTTCATAATTAAAATAAGATATAGAATAATAAACAATATATGTTATATAATATATATTATATAATACATATATGTCTAATTTTTCATTAATAAGTGGATATCCAACTAAATTCATATAATATATATTATTACTTATTTTATTATAATTTAAGTAACAATATATTATATTTATAATAGTTAACATTAATAATATTATCAACCATGTTTTATCTTTTTTTATTTTATTTTTTATTAAATTAAATTCTATTTTCATATTATTTCTCTCTTTTTAACTATAAAATCAAATAATATATTTTCAATAATTAATAATATAAATATCATTAAAATAGTAGATATAATATCTATATAGAAACTGCTAAAACTCAAATTATTTAATATATAATTATGTGGTATAACTGACATATTATAAAAATGATAAATTATGTTATTGTAATTAGTTAGTGTAAACATAATTAGATTTAAAATTATTAAAAATATATTTATATTTTTGTTATTTAAACTATTCAATATAGAAATTATACGAAATATTAATGATAAAATTATTCCATTTTTTACAAAAACAAATATATCATATAACAATATATTTATATTATATTTGTTATATATAATTATACTTTTACCATCAATTGAAAATATTAGTGATATTGATACTATTAATAAAGTATATATTAAATAAAAATATAATACATTAAATGTTATAATTTTTATATTTTCTTTAAAATTCTTTTTATAATTTTTATTTCTTATTACATAATTATAATTATGAAAATATTGGTCGCTAGTTCTTTTTGATACAATATATAATGCAAAAAAAAGGAATAAATTACCAATCAAAGATGTTAATGTTTGTAAAAATAATATAAAAAAATTATTATTATCATTTAAAATACTAATAAACCCGAATATTACCCCTAATAATATTAAAAGATATACTAGCGGATATTTTTCATTTATAAGAGTGAGTCTATTCTTTATCATTTTTTATTATTCCATCATCTATATTATAAACTATATCAGCTAACTCATTCAAATCTTCTTTTATATGTGTACTAAATATTATCAATTTATCTTCCTTTTTTAATTCTTTTAAATAATTAATTATTTTTTTAACAGTCTTATCTTCTATACCATTAAAAGGTTCATCTAAAATTAATATTTTTGGATTTTCCATTATTGCTTGTGCAATAGATAGTTTTTGTTTCATACCTATTGAATACTTACTATATTTTTTATCTTTTTCATCTAATAAATTTACTATTTCTAATGATTCTAATATTTCTCTATCGGATATTTTATTTTGAATCTCAGCCAATATTTTCAAATTTTCATATCCTGTTAAGTCCGGAAAGAATGTTGGTTTTTCGATTACAGCTCTTAAACTATCAGGGTACTCATTTTTTAAATTTAAGTTTACATTATCATATAATATTTCACCAGTAGTTGGTATATAAAATCCACATATCATTTTCATAAGTACACTTTTTCCACTACCATTACGGCCATATAACCCATATATATTTCCACTATTAAAAATAATATTTGTATTTTTAATTACAACTGTTTTATCAAATTTTTTACTAACATTTTTAAACTCTATTTTCATGACTCTCCTAATTGTTTTTTTCACAATCTAATATTAATTTTTCTTTATTTCTATATTCAAAATATAAAATTATTGATGAAATAATTAAGACTACTATTAATGGTAGATATAATAACATATAACCCTTTCCTAAATTTAAATTAAAAACATTAATTATATTTATATATAATTCCATTGAATTCATTTTAAAAAGATTATCAAATAATATAACTCCAATTAAAAATTCTAATATGAATTCTATTCCTATAAATAATAAATATGATAAGATAGTTGCTATATAAAAATCATGCTTCTTCCTTGCTACTATTAATGCTATATTTGTATATATAATACTTATAATAATCAATCTAATTATAATTGTAACAAAATATAAATATGGATTTATTATATTATCAATCATAATACCATCTTTAAAATAAACATTAGTAGTAAATCCATTACAATAAATTAATATAATAATTTGTATAATTAATACTGATAATGGTAAAATCATTGATTTTATATATGAATTTCTTATAATTTTATTTTTAAATTTACTATAATTTTCTCTTGTTAATTCATACAATAACTGTTTATTTTTAAATATTTTACATATTTCATATAATACAGGTAATGATATAAATAAAAATAATATATATGTTATTTTAGAATAATCTCTCATTATTTCATTTGTCATATAAAAATAATCTGACTGCATTTTTTCATTTGATAATTCTATTATATCTTCGCAATTGATTATTTGTTCTTCTATATTACTGTTTTTACATTCTTGAATATTTCTAATAACTATTTTTTCATAATTATTATACCAATTTATATATTTGAATGTACTATATAATCCAATACTTAATAATATTAAAAACAATATTATTGACATCAAATTATTTTTGATAAATTGCTTCATATTTACCTCTAAAAGTTATTTATATATTTTAATCCAAGTGCCAAGTTGCAACATGATAAGTTTTTAATAAAGTAAAATCTGCACGCTCAATTTTTAACTTATATTTTCCAGGCGATTTATGTGTTGTTCTTGCTATTGGTGTTTTTTGTCCCATTTTTGTTAATGTTGCTGCACTCCAATCATTACTAGAATTCCAAATTCTTGCAGAAATAGTACAATTTGTACAAGGATTAGTTAAATCAGTTATTGAACTTGAGTGCTCGTACTCTTGTGTAGCCCAAGTCTCTTTTTCCCATTCTTTTGTAACATATGGTTCTTGTTTGTTTAATGTAACTGAAACTAATATAGGTTTAACACTTGCAAAAGATAATACACTATCCGTAATTATTGCTATTAGTAATACAGCAAAAGTAATCTTTAGATATTTCATAATTCAACCTCACTTATATCTTACTTTTTCTATATTTTAGCATACATAGTACTATTATTCAATTATATTTTTATATTATTTTTTATTAACAAAATTTGCTTTGTCAACAGTCTGAAGTGAGCAAACACTCAATTTTTCTAGTCTCTTGACTGAACTGTAACTTTTATATTATTCAATTATATATTTTTATACGAATTAAAAACACTATATTATTTATATATAGTGTTAATATTATTTTTTAATAGTAATAATCGGTCTTACATCTAACTTATTGTTATAGTTTTCATGTATATAAACATCACCGCTAGAAGTAACTGAATAACCACTATCTTTACTTATATCACTCATCCAATAATTACCTTTAAACAAAGAAATATCTTTAAATTTATTAACTAATAAAGAATATTCATAATAATTAATAATTCTAATTTTACTTTTAGTATATTTACTACAACTCCAATTATTACTATTTATCTCTTCTTTTGTATAACCACCACAATACTCTTCATCACAAGTATTATTATCAATATCATCACAAATTTCATATTCTAATAAATCATCTTTTAAACTAAGATTTTTAATATAAACGGTATTAAGATAATAATTTATATATGAATTACTCCATTTATATTTATCATTCTTATTGCAAAATGAACTATTTTCTCCACTACAATGAGCTAACTTTTCACTTATAGGTAAATATTTCATCATAGTTATTCTATCAAAAGAATTATCTACTATAATCCACTCTTCTTTATCTATATAAACAGTAGATCCGTTACAATAAAATATATCTTTATTAAAATCACTTTTAGTTGTATTTAAACATTCAACAGTAAATTTAATAGGTTCACTAATATTACCATCAATATCTCTAAACCAAATATAATGTATTCCCTCTTCATAGTAATTAAGTATTAAATTATTATTAGATATATTTTTCCATTCTCCATTAAAATCATCTTTATTAGATATTAAGTACCCACTAACAGGATATTTAAATTCAAATGAAATAGTTGTATTATTTTTATTTAACGATGCTTCTAAATCTTTAAATTCACTACATTCTTCTTTTTGAATATTAATATTTCCTAAAAAAGTTTTATAAACACAATACTCTTTACTTTTTATATAAAATCTTACATTACCATATTTATCTTTTTCTATTTTACCAGTTCCATCAATATAATAATCTGTTTTCTTTATATTACCATTATCAAGAACACCGTATTTAAATTCATATTTTCCTTCATCAATTGTATAAACATAACTAAGTAAATCTCTTGTTCTATTTAATAAATGTATTCTATCATATCTAAATATAAAGAATATTAATATTCCTATCATAACAATAACAAATAAAATAATTATAATTATATATTTCTTAAACTTTTTCATATCAATTATTATATCACATAAAAAGGAATAAAATAACTTATCCCTTAATATTTAATTCACTCATAGTTTTTTCGTTTGCTATTATTTCTAATCTAACAGTATTGAAAGAATCGTAATTATAAAATTTCTTTTCTTTTATATCATTTAATATAATCTTATAAAAATCATAATTAGGATATCTAGTACCACAATATAAATAATTTTCATAATAATTATCACAATAAGCATTAAAATAATCAGAAGAATATATTTTTACTATATATTTATTATTTTCAAGTTTATTATCTATTGTTTTAGTAATATTTTCACATCTTTGACATTCTATATAATTAACAGAAGTATCATACTCTTTTTCATCTTTTAATTCAAATTCATGATGTCCATCTATAAATTCTAATTTATTAAATTCAGCAGCAAAAACCCCAACTCCTACTCCACCTAACATTATTGAAGCACAGAACATTATTATCGCAACTGTAGAAGAAATCTTGGAGTTAGAAATGTATTTATATAAAATATATATTAACCATATACTACCAACAATTAATCCAATTGACATTATAGATATGCCTATTGAAAAATTATATTTGAAGTAAACATATAAAGATAAAATTAACATAACAGTAAAACCAAACAAACAAATAGATACAGCAAACAACATAAATCCTGCAAATAATTTAAACATAAACTTAAATATATCAAAAATTACATCAAAAACACTCTTACCTTCTTTAACAGGATTCTCTTTTTTCTTTACACTTTCTTTTACTTTTGATTTACTATTCTTTTTCTTCGTTTCAACTTTAACATCAAAATTATTAATAACTTTTTCCTTTAAAACCTTAACAAAAACTACAAATACAAACATAATGTAAAGAGCATACACCAATATAGAACTACATCTACTAATAATATTGTAAACTGACACAGGAAGTCCTATAAACATCTTATTAACAAATGTTTCTAAAATATAAAATGGTAACTTCAATATATAACATATTAATATAGTTATAGCTACATAAACAAGTAACCTAATAATATCTTTAGAAGTTCCATTAGATATAATTTTAATTATCTTATTAAATACATTTTTAGCATCATCAAATATATTATCTAAAACACTAGTTTTATTATAATATTTATCATTTATTTTATATGCATCTAATATTCCACTAACAAGTTCATCAATATCACCAAACTCATTAATCGCATCAGTTTCACTTTTACCTGACTTAATCTCTTCATCAATATGTTCTCCATATTCAGAAACTATATCATCAATTTCTTCTTCTTTTAATATTGATAATTTACTTCTAAGTTCATTTATGAATTCCTCTTTATTCATTACTTATCACTCTCCTTAATAAAATTATTAACACTACTTTCAAATTTTTTCCATTCTTGAAGTAACAAGTCCTTTCTCTTTTCTCCAAGAACAGTAAGTTTATAATATTTTCTACTAGGTCCTTCACTAGATTCTTTTAAATATGTTTCAAAATATCCTTCATTAGTTAATCTTTTCAAAAGTGGATATATAGTTCCTTCATTAACATTAACAACTTTACTTACTTCAACAACAAGTTCATATCCATATCTATCTTTTTTAGATGTAAAAAGCAAAACTAATAATTCAAGGACACCTTTCTTAAATTGAGTATCCACTTTCTCACCTCTTAATGATATACTATCACTACTACTATGTATTGTCAAGTAGTATATATTACATAATAATAAAATAAATTAAAAAGTTTACACAAGTAAACTTTTTATAATAAGTAATATTGTTATATGTACTGGATAATATAAATAAAATACATATTTATTAATCTTTATATTAAAATTAGTATTAATTAATATAAATGGTAAACACAATATAGTAAAAAAAGTAACAAAATTAAAATCAGTCGTACCAAAGAATAAATAATTTGAATAAAATAATATAAATAATATAGTTAATAATAATTCATTATTTCTACAATAATAAAATATACAAACAAGAAATAAAAATACAATCGCATATTCAAAATTCAATAAAAATGGAAATACAAACAATAATGGAAGAATCCACCATTTTTTCTTATCTAAAGCATAATACCCAAGTAATACACAAATTAATGTAAACATTACATTAGGCCTATATATATCAAATAACATACTATATGAAAATTGCGATAACAAACCTATAAAAAACATTCTAAATAAATATTTCTTTATACTCTTTGTATTAAAATAACCTATCATAATAGAATAAACAAACAAAGGAAAAGCTATTCTACCAATTATTCTAAATATCAAATAATCTTCAAAAAACACTGCTCCTATATGATCAATAGTCATAGTTATGATAGCTACTAATTTAATAAAATTTGTATCTGTATTTAACTTAGTATATTCTTTCATACAATAATTATATAAAAAAAGTTATGCTTTGTACATAACTATTTTTCTTCAATTCTATTAAATAATATTGTTGATTCATTAAGCTTAATATCAGTTTCCAAATTACCAAATTCTAATGTATCAAAATCAATATTATTAGTATTTAACATATTAAATACTTTATCACAAGTATCTGGTATATAAGGTCTTAATAATACAGTAGCAATTCTAATACCTTCAAGTAAATTATAAAGTACAGTTTTAAGTCTATCTGATTTAGTTTCATCCTTAGCAAGTATCCAAGGAGTAGTATCATCAATATACTTATTACATTTCTTTAATAATTCAAATATACTTTCAAGAGCTTCATTAACTTTTAATGAATCCATCTTTTCATATACAATACTAGGTAATTCTTTAGCATAATTAATTACTGAATTATCTACTTCTTCATATACATTTGGATTAGTAACAACAGAATCAAAATATTTCTTACTCATTGCGATTGTTCTATTAACTAAATTACCATAAGTATTAACAAGATCACTATTTGTTCTAGAAATTAATGCATCTTCTGAAAAGTTACCATCATTACCAAAAGGTACTTCTCTTAAAGCAAAATATCTAACAGCATCTACTCCATAAGAACTAATATATTCTCTTGGGTCTTTATAATTACCTAATGATTTAGAAATTTTACCACCATCAATAATTAACCAACCATGACCAAATACTTGTTTAGGTAAATCTATACCTAAACTCATACACATACAAGGCCAAATAATTGTATGAAATCTTACTATTTCTTTACCAACTAAATGTAAATCAGCAGGCCAATATTTATTAAACTTTTCAGTGTTTTCTGGATAACCAAGTGATGTAATATAGTTAGATAATGCATCTACCCATACATAAATAACATGCTTAGTATCAAAACTAACAGGTATTCCCCAAGTAAATGATGTTCTAGAAACACATAAGTCAGAAAGACCTGGGTTAATAAAGTTATTTAACATTTCATTCTTTCTACTAAGTGGAAGTATAAAATTAGGATTATCTTCATAAAACTTAACTAATTTATCTTGATATTTAGATAATTTAAAGAAATATGCTTCTTCACTTACTTCGTGTACTTCTCTATGACAATCAGGACACATACCATTTTCATCAAGTTGACTTTCAGTCCAGAATGATTCGCAAGGTGTACAATAAAGTCCTTTATATTCTCCTTTATAAATGTCACCTTTATCATACATTATCTTAAAAATCTCTTGAACTCTTCTCTCATGATCACTATCAGTTGTTCTAATGAAATAATCATAAGAAATATTTAAACTCTTCCATAAATCCTTAGCATTATCAATAATAGGATTTATATAATCAATTGGACTTACACCAGCATCTTGTGCTTTCTTTTCAATCTTTTGACCATGTTCATCTGTACCTGTTTGAAAAAACACATCATATCCTTTTAATCTTTTATATCTAGCAATTGCATCAGCTATAATAGTTGTATAACAATGCCCAATATGAAAATCAGCACTAGGATAATATATAGGTGTTGTAATATAAAATTTTTCTTTTTCCATAATTCCTCCTTATAAATAAAAAAGTCATAAACTAAGGACGATATAAAACCGCGGTACCACCTTAATTCATGACTAACATGCAACTTAATATTTAACGCATATATACGATTTGACTCCAGAACCATTTAAAAGAACCATCATATTAGTTTACACCAAACACTAACTCTCTATAAATCAAGTATCTTCTTCTTTCCTTCTTCATCAATTACAATAGATTTTAACATAAAATATATTAAATGTCTATACTAAATATCATTTCTAGATAATATTTTAGCTGGAGTTTTACTAACAATTCCAATAACAGGTAAAAGACCAATTAATATATTAAATACATAAATAAATAATACAATACCAATAAATATAAAACCATTCATATAATAATTATTAGAAATATATTGAATCTTTGATAATTGACTAATAACATAAGTCATAAATACAACACCCAACATACTAAATATACTAGTAATTGTAAATATCTCTCCAAAAAACATCTTATAAATATCAATTTTCTTCATACCGATTGCTCTAAAAATACCAACTTCTTTTATTCTAGATAAGAATGATGATCTAACAATTAAATATATCTCAATTAATGATACAGACATAATTATTATTGCAAATATAACATTTGATTTAGCAGCAATTCTTCTATCTTTAATATAATTACTTTTACTATAATTATAAGAATCTCTAATATTAAGTTTTAAATCACTATATTTTTTTAATGCAGCATCTTTATCTTTAGCATATATAACAAATCCATCATTATTTCTTATATTATTATATTTAATAGTATTATTATTTACAAAATAATAGTCTATATCAATATTAGATGAAGTATAATATCCAACTACTTTTAATTTATTATCATTAACTTTATAATCTAGATATTTACCTATTTTATATTCCTCACTATGAATTTCATTTATAATAACTTCATAATCATTAACAGGATAATTACCTTTTTTTAACTTTATACTATCTTTGTATAATTCATAATCAAATAATAAATTATTACTTACTTCTTCTTCAACATAACTTCCATATATAGTACTAGTAACACTTTTACTAAGAGAAATTATATTAGTAAATTCACTTTCATAAGTATATATTGATGGACTATTTGTATTACTAATACCAACTATTGTATATTTTAAATTTCCTAAATATATTTGTCTATTTAACATATCTCCAACAGTTAATACACCAGCATTTTTAACACTAACACTAGGATTCAATAAAATATTATCATAAATCATTTTATCAATTACAACTTCATTCTTGTTTTTAGCAATTCTTCCATTAATTATATCTTGACTGCTTAACATATTAATACTTGATAATGACCCCATCATATTAAACTCATAATCGCTTGTTTGATGAAAATCATTAATTTCAAAACTAAAATTAACTGTACTTTTACCAGGAATAACATAATTAACATTAGGATCCCTCTCAATATCTTCGATTTCCTTTGTTGTTACATTCATTTTATCAACAACTAAATAATTTTTATTTAAAGTAACAAAATCACTATCATTAATATTATTAACTGAAAATAATGAAGAAGCCGAATATGTAACAAAAATACCAGATACAAAAAATCCAAATAATAATACTTTCTTTATAAAAGAATAATTTCTAATTTTAGAAAATCCATTTTTAATAGAATTAAATATATTATATACTGATGAATATTTTTTCTTATAATTATTATCTATAATTTCATGAAAATCAAAATTATATTCATTATAAATATTTTTTGATATTTTTTGATAATGATCATTAACAAGTTCTATACCAGAATTTGAATCAATAACATCTACTTTATTTTTACTTTTAATATATATATTTCCATTTTGAACAACAATTGTTATGTCTAGTTTATTATCTGAATCACTATAATAATCTATATTTACATTTTCATTATCTATATTTTTATGATTTTTCATATCAAGTAAATATACTTTATTATCCATTTTATAATCCAGATCAATATCATGACTATTAGTTTCATCACTTACAATAGTTCCATCTTCTATTTTTAATATTCTAGAAGCATAAAACATCGCAAGTTCACTTTCGTGAGTTACTAATATAACAAGCCTATCTTTTGATATTGCTTTTATTATATTCATAATTTCAATAGTATTTTTACTATCTAAATTACCAGTTGGTTCATCAGCAATAATAATACTTGGATCCTTAACAATAGCTCTTGCTATACCAACTCTTTGTCTTTCACCACCAGAAAGCATAGATGCAGCTCTATTTCTATATCTATACATTCCAACTTTCTCTAAAACAAAGTTAACTCTCTTCTTTATTTCTTCTTTATTTTTAATACCACATAGCTTTAATGATAAAGCAACATTATCAAATACAGACATATCATCAACTAAATAATAATCTTGAAAAATATAACCTATATTTAAGTTTCTAATTTTATCTACAGAATGACTACTTCTTTTAGAAATTCTTTCACCATTAATATAAATAGAACCACTATTAATAGTATCAAGACCACCTATTGCATTCAATAATGTAGTTTTACCACAACCAGAAGGTCCAAGTAAAGCTACAAGACCAGTATCATCAAGTTTTAAACTTGTATTATTAATAACATGAATTTCATTCTTTTTTCTTCTATAAAAATATTTATTAACATTCTTAAGTTCAATCATCATTACACCTCTTCCCTATATGTATTCATAACAGAATTCTTAAATAACTTTCTAGAATATCTATTAGAAATAAGAAGTGTCATTACCATTAAACAAATATACATAATTACATAATTACCAAAAGTTAAATAATCACAAGATTCTTTAATATTTTGTAAATTAATAACTCCAAAATAATTAAGTAAAACATATATCGTAAATACTATAAAAGCAGTATGAGATATAGTAAGTAACTCTATTTTAAGTAAATCACTAGTGGCCTTTGATGAAGAACCAAGTATTCTAAGAGTTGAATAATATACATTTCTAGACTTTAATATCAATCTTATTATAAAATATGAAATAAAGAATAAGAAAATCAATAATAATGTTAATGCACATAACATAACAATTCTAATAATATATGAAAAAGCATTATCTGTAGTTAATGTATCAACTAGATATAATGTCTTATATCCCATATCATTAAGTTCAACAATAGTTTTTCTAACATCTTTAACATTTAAAACAAACACTGAACTTTGAAAATATTCTTCACTAAATAATGAATCATAATCTTTATCATTAATAAATATACAATTATTATAGTTTTCATAGTTATATCCAGTAAGATTTGTAAAATTCTTTTTATCAGTATTACCAATTACAGTATAATTAGTATTTTTATTAAAATACATATTTGAAATATTAATTTTAAAAGATTCATTCTTACAATTATTATCTTTACATCTATAACTATACTCTTCAGGTATTAGTACCTTACCTTTTGAAACTTTACTACTGGGTAATATTTCATATTTATATGATTGATAATATGAAGTATTATCTACACCCATAAAACTATACTTTACATTACTAGCCGCTCTATTAAGATTCTTATTAAGATCATCTTGAAACTTGCTAGGAATATAAAAATGTACATCATAATCATTATCATAATCATCTCTACATATAATACCAACAATTTTTACCACATATTTCTTATTATATGTAGTAAGATTTTCAACAACAAATTCAGTATTTAATTTATTCTTACTTAAACTTTTAAAATAAAAATTATCTTTACTCATTTCAATTACAACTTCATCATCCTTTTTAGGAAGATCACCATAATCTACTTCATTAATAAATGATAAACTTGATACTTTACCAGAAAGATAATAATTATCACTTGATAAAACTAAACTAGTTTCAACAAGCAAATCATTTTTAACAACATAATCAACATTAGATAATTTTTCTATATTCTTATAATCTTCATCAGTTATACTAGTTTTATCATTTTTTCTTATTATAATTCTTTTATCATTGTTATATGAAAAGAACATATTATATCCATTAGTACTAGCCTCATATTCTACTTGTTTAAATGAAGAATATGAAAAAAATATAGATGATAATACAAATAAATATACAGCAAATATTAATATGAATTTAGAAAATATATTAAATGCATTTCTTACACCTAATCTGATCTTATTAGATAATTTAATATCACTAAAATCAGTAACATTACTTTCAGTTACTTTTTCATAATCTCTAATCTTTTGATCATTAATAACTTTACCATCATGCATAGTAATCTTTCTAGTTACATACTTTTCTATTTGATCATAATTATGAGTTACTACTATTACAAGTTTATCCTTTGATAAATCATGTAATAATTTAAGAACAGATTCACTAGATTTCCTGTCAAGATTACCTGTTGGTTCATCAGCAAGTATTATTGGGGTATTCATCGCAAGAACTCTACCAATCGCAACTCTCTGCTTTTGACCTCCACTTAACTTAGAAACTTTTCTATTTCTATATTTATATAAATCAACTTGTTTTATTATTTCAATTACTTTATTTTTAATATCTTTTTTCTTCTTACCATTTAGAAGTAAAACTAATTCGATATTTTGATATACAGTATAACTATTAACCAAATTAAAATTTTGAAATATATTTCCTACATATCTTTTACGATATTCTTCATAATCTTTTTCACTATAATGGCTAGTTTCCTCACCATTAATATACATTTCACCCTCTTCATAAGAATCAAGACCAGAAATAACATTTAATAAAGTACTTTTACCACTACCACTTTCACCTGTTATAGCTATAAATTCACCTAAATCAAACTTTAAATTAACTCTACTAAATCCAGCAGAAACCATACCCTTATTATAGTAAAATTTAGATACATTTTTTAATTCTAACATACTTTCTCCTCATTTATAAAAATCATCATATTCTATTTTATACATAATTTAATAGAATTATATATTAATTTTTACTTATTTACTCTTCTTTAACATAAATTTTTCAGCTATCTTATATTTATCTCTATTAACAACATATAAATAACCAAATATACTAAATACGACTGCTCCAACAAAATTAACAATTAAATCTTTCATCGTATCATTAAGTCCCAAATCAAGATAACCACCTTCAATTACAGTTTCACCTGAAGAAGAATAAATAACTGTTTTATTAATATCATTTATTACAACAGCTTTATTTTTTCCTTCAGGATTTAACCAAACAGAAGAAACAGTTGTAACAATCTTATCTTTCTGCATATCACTAAGCATAACTTTATCAATAGTATATTCTAAAAATTCCCATAATACACCAATAGTCATCGAAAAACAAAATGCAACGATAGTTAAATATATAGGTGATAAATTAATTTTTTCACTATTATTATTAAATAAATCAATTAAAGCAAATCCTACCGCAGCACATAAAAATCCATTTAATGTATGCAAAGCAGTATCAAAATGTTTAAAAGTTCCATAAAAGTTTTGAATTTCTCCGAGTATCTCAGAAGAAAATATAAAAAGTAAGATAATTATTTCAAAAGTATTAGGTAAATCTATTTTAAACTTTTTAGATACAAAATAAGGTATTAAAAATTGTACTAATACTAACACACATAAAAATGCATTCCAATAATTATGCAATATTACTTGTCTTACAAAAACTAATATAACAAGAAATCTAAGTAATAAATATACAGTCAATACATCTTTTCTACTATTCTTATATGCTTCTTTTATCTTTTTCATAAATCACCTACTTATTAAAAATATTATATCAAAAAAACTATATTTTACATATAGCTATAATATAATCTTTTCTCTATCCTTAATATTAATATTTTCAATACTTCTTGCTTCAACAGTTAAATCATTTATTAATTGTTTAGTTTTATTTGATGTTCCAGAAGAATATAATATAGATACTAATCATTTTTATGAATATTTAGATGAATATTGTAATGAATTAGGAATCGAAGTTACTAAATTATCAAGATAACAAAAAACATTGAAATTTTACTTTCAATGTTTTTAATTTGCTTATTAATTTTTAGAACCACTACTTGATAATGTAACAGTTAATGTTTTATCAACACCATTTCTATTAACAGTTATCTTAATCTTATCACCTATGTTATATTTATATAATTGATATCTAAAGTATGAAGAATTAGTTATTTCAACATCATTAATTTTTACTATTTTATCTCCACTCTTAAATCCAGCTTTTTCAGCAGCTCCTCCTTTTTCTACATATTCAACATATACTCCACTCTCACCACTGAAATAATTAGTTGAATCATAAACAGATATACCAATGTAAGGTCTAGTTATCTTTTTACCACTTATAATTGATTCAGCATTCTTTAATGCATCTTCTATAGGAATAGCAAAACCAATACCTTCAATTTGTGAACTAGCAAGTTTCATATTTGTAATTCCAATTACTTCACCATTAGAATTACATAAAGGACCTCCACTATTACCTGAATTAATTGCTGTATCAGTTTGTAAAACACTCATAACATAATTATCAACTTGAACTAATCTATTTTTTCCACTTAAAATTCCTCTTGTAACACTCCATGAATAAATAGAAGAATCTACAGGTGTTCCAACAGCAAATGTAGTGTCACCGATTCTTGTATTTTCACTACTTCCAGTAGTTGCCACACTTATAACTTTATTTTTATCTACTGCTAAAACAGCTATATCAGAATATTCGTCATATCCAACTACATTAACTTCTTCTTCAGTGTCATTAGTAAATACTACACTAACATTACTACCACCACTAATAACATGATAATTTGTAAGAATATAACCATTCTTTGAATCAACTTTAAATACAAAACCGCTACCAGTAGAATATAACTTTCCTCTAGAATAATTCTTAACAGTTACAACAGAATCATATACTTTTTCAACAGCATCTGCTATTCCAGAATCAGTAACAGTGACATCTTTAATTGTTTTAGTAGTTTCAATAACTAAATTTTTCAAATAAAATTCATAAAACAGACCAAAAGCCACCAAACAAACACAAAAAGTTATAATAACATAAACAATGCCATTATTATTATTTGATTTTTTATTATTAACTTTCTTTACTATAACATTTTCTTCAACATCAGTAACATCTTTTTCCTTATTTTCTTTTTTCATTCTTTCCACCTCTAAATATATTCTATTTCCCAAATGTTAATATTTTGTGAAAAAATTATTAATTTTTTATTAAATTTTACTAACATAATTATTATACTCAAAAAACAAAATAAAAAACATTTATATCTATTATTACTATATAAATATTATCAAAAAAGTATAAAAAATTCAATATATAAAAAATATATACATAATTAATCTAAATAATGTACAAAAAAACAAAAAAACTAGGAAAACCTAGTTATTTTTATCATGGGGCGCAATATGGGAATCGAACCCATGCATAACGGGACCACAATCCGCCGTGTTAACCACTTCACCAATTGCGCCATGAACAAGAAGTATTATATCAAAATAAATATATTATTTCAACACTTTTTCTTGTTTTTTCTACATTTTTACTATTCATAAGACCATTTTAACAAACTATATAATACAGATCTTATTCCATAATTATAATATTCATCTTTAAAATATTCTGGATTTCTTGTATAAGTTCTAATAGTCTCCATTGTAATAACAGGATAGCTATATTTTAATTCACAAGAATTATTAATATGTTTATCAGTTGATAACCTACCAGTCTTGCTACTCATAACAAAACCATTAGCAAGTTCTGCCATAAAGTCAGTAACAGATCCATCATTACCTTCTCCAACTTCTTCAGACGATAATCCATACACAGTATATTTATTAATCTTAGCAATATCCTTAGCAAACTTAACAGTAATCTTATTAAATTTATCAGATAAATTTGGCTTTCCAGCATATATTACTCTACCTTGACTATGAAGATTAATATAAGCATAAGTATTTTTATAATGTTTTAACATAAAATACATAGCAGCCCTGGTTTCAGGTTCACTTCCTAATTCTTCACCACCAAAATAAGCGGTCTTACTAGTTGTTTTAGTTAAAGATACATTATATAGAAGCTTTTTACCACTAAAGTATAATCCAGCATTTTGTACAGGATAATTTCTATTCAAGTCAACTCCATTTGCATTACTTTTAATATTTTCGAAATCTATACTATCCTTGTTTTGATACATCCATAAACTTTTATTATTTAAAGAATCAACACCAAAATTATATACTTCATAACCATCTGGATTCATACAAGGAATTATAGCCAATTTAACAGACTTTAACAAAGAGATAGTTTCTTCATCACCTGCTTCATAATCATTAACCAATTCGCTTAAAAACTTAGTTAAAATAAGTGTATTTGCTATTTCAGCAGCATGAACATTGGCATCCAAATATAAAACCCTTTTACCAGTACCAATCTCTATACCATATATATTCCTTTTATCAACAGACTTACCAATAATTTCAACATTAACAATATCACTATTATTCATATTTTTAACAATATCTTCGATTTCACTATAATGCAACTTACTATCAAAATCATAATCAATATAATTATATTTATCATTTGATTTAATATAGTTAGTCTTTTGATCAACGACAGCCTTATAACTCTCAATATTCATACCATTTGCAAAAATAGTATCAATCGCAGAATCATGATCACTTTCAATATTATCAGTAATATCATAATTCTTCTTAGAAATATTACTATCAGATTTATTATTACTATCACCATTATTAGAACTTGTAAAAAAATTCTTATAAACAATAAAAATAATAATAAAAGCAATTATAAAAAATAACAATAATTTAAACTTTTTCTTTAATCTTCTTCTTTTTTTAACGGTAGCCATATAATCGTATCCTCCACCATAATTCTAACATAAAATGTAAGAAAATTTGAAAAGATAATAAAAAAAGACAATTTATATACAATAAACTGCCATTTAAAACAATAAAAAAATTGGCAACTTGCTATCTTCGCTTACACTATTTTCGCCGTTAAAGTGCTTAACTTCTCTGTTCGGTATGGG
>CAKOIN010000005.1:0-78741 GCA_934086955.1 uncultured Bacilli bacterium
TCTCCTGTAAATTACAGGTTACAATCCTCTAATTAGAAACTATTTATAAACTGTCCAACTTTTGGGGTTCAGTTCACAATTTAATATTGAAATCATCTTTTTAAATCCTTTACTTAAACTATAACATTTATATAAACTATAAAATTATCCTTGCCCAAAGTTCACCATTTTCCATGAATTATCTTTTTTTATAAAATGCATAGAATCTGTATATACTTCATTTTTATTTAAAGATTGATTGGTAATTAAAAATGTTTTAAATTTAATATTAATTACTACTGCTTCAGTAGTTGAAAATTCATTTTTTAATTCTTCTTCTAAATCCATAACATCTTTTTCATGATACTCAACTGATAACAATTTAGCTTTGATACCTTCATTATGAAATTCTTTTTTTGCTAATTCCACTACTTCATTAATATCTTTTAGATCATGTGATTGATTATCTATTGTTATTTTAACATCGTTAGTTCTAGTTAAAAAAATATAACTACATACTATAGCACATACAACTAATAAAATTATTAATATTAACCATTTCTTTTTCATACATTGAATTTTATCATTAATTATAATTAGTGTCAAATATAGTGTGTTTTTATGTTTCCTAAAAAGGTTTTACAACACAATTCTAATTGTTTTCTTTATATGTTGAATCATATAAATCTTCATTATCATCTTTTTCTATCTCTTTATCTATTATTTCAGGTAAATCTTTTTTTGATGATAATCCAAAATAATCTAAAAATTCATCTGTTGTTTTATAAAGATTAGGTTTTCCGATAGAATCATCTTTACCACATATTTTTATAAAGCCTCTTGCAAGTAATCTTCTTACTAATTGTGAAGAATTAACTCCCCTTATTTCATCTATTTTAAGTCTTGTTATAGGTTCATTATATGCAATTACTGCAAGTACTTCTAATGCGGCTGTTGATAATGCTTTATTTTTAGTATCTGTTACTAAACTCTCATAATATTTTCTATGTTCTTCTTTTGTAGTAAGTTTAAAGGCATTACCTAAATATACAATTCTAAGTCCTCTATCAGCTTTTTCATAATCTCTTTTTAATTCTAATAATGTTTGTTTTAAAGTTTCATTATCTATTTCTAATATTTTTTTTAATTCATCTACTGTTATACCTTCATCGCCAACAACAAATAGTAATCCTTCTACTATTGCTTTATAATTCATGTTAATCAACTCTTTCTAAATATATCTCTGAGAAATTACTATCTTGTTTTATATTTATTTCTCTTCCTTTAACCATTTCAAGAACAGATAGAAATGTCACAACTACATAAGGTTTACTAAAATCATCAAATAATTCTACAAAATTTACAGTTTTTCTTGTTTTTAATATATCTCTAATTTTAATAACTCTTTCTTTAACAGACATTTCTTTTCTAGCTATTTTTGTATTTCTTGGTTTACTAGCTTCTCTTCTCTCTAATAATTTTTGAAAAGCATCTAATAAATCAAATAAACTAACATTGCCATCATTTTCTAGCTTTTCAAGAGAATAATTTTTTATATTTTCAGGAGATTTAGTAAAATAATTACTTCTTTTTTCTTCAAGATTTCTAAATACTTCTGTACTTTCTTTATATTTTTTATACTCTATTAATCTTCTTTTTAATTCTTCTTCTGGATTAATATCTTCTTCATCTTCTTTTTCTTCTTTTGCTGGAAGAAGCTTCTTACTTTTCATTTCAATTAATTCTGCAGCCATAACAAGATATTCACTAGCAATATCTAAATTAAGTTCTGCCATAGAATTAATATAATTAATGTATTCTTCTGTTATTTTTGATATTTCTATATCAAATATCTCCATTTTTGATTTTTTTATTAAATGAAGTAGTAAATCAAGTGGACCTTCAAAATCCCCTATTAATAAATTATCCATTATTCACATTTCCATTTCTTTAATTCTTCTTTATTTTTAACTATAGTAATTATTGTATCTTTTTTATATAGTGGTTTAAAATCTTTTATTTCATTATTTAAATCTATATTATATTTTAATAATGTATCATTGTATTCACTTTGAATATTATAATCTGTTATATTTAAATATTCTTTTTTAAGTTCTTCTTTATAGTTATTTACTGTTTCATTTTCTTCTTTATAACTAAATTCTTTATTAATATTATATTTTGTAAGTGAATTATTAGTAAATTCAAAAGTACTTACATAATTTAATGTTATATTATCATCATTCACTTCATATTTGCATGTTAATGTTTTTGTTGATGATAGTTCCTTATCTGTATATGTTTTAACTAATGCATAAAATGCATCAGCATATACATCATTAGTTACTTCATATGTATATGTTCTTACAACATCTTTTTCAATTTTATCAACAGTAAATTGCTTCTTATCTATTATTTCTTTATCAGCATTATATAATTCAATATATATACCCTCTTCTTCAATTTTTGATGTTGTTTTATATGGTTCATAGTTTAATATAATATTTGTTCCATTACCTCTTTTAACATTATAAAATTTTATATTATTAACTTTTAAATAACCTGTTTTATCTTCTATTTTTAGAAAACCATTTAATAAATTTTCTGATGTGTTTTGATTATTAGGAACTTTATTTATTATATTTTTATCAACAAAATCTAAAATATTATCCATGAATAATACAAATACTATTAGTATAATTACAATTATAAATAATATTGTATTACTGTGAGTTTTTTTGTGTGTTGAGATTACCTCTTCTTGTGTTGGTGTCACTGGCATTGGTGCTACTTCTACCATCGGAGGTGTTGGTGGGACTGGATTAACTATAGATGGTTGTGGTTGAGCTACTTGAGGTTGAACAGGTTGTTCAGGTGTCACTGGTGCAACAGGTGTTGGACTAACTTGTTGTGGTTGTTGTACTGGCGTTACTGGTTGTTGTACTGGAACTGGGCCTACTTGTAAAGGCTGTACAGGTGTCACTGGTTGTTGCACAGGTTGTTGAACTGGTGCAACTTGTTGTTGTGATTGCACAGATGCAGAGTTTAGAGCTGCATTAACTTGTACTTGTGGTTGTACTGCCGTTGCATTCACAGGTTGTGCAGGTACTGTGTTTTGTACTGAAGCTGTATTTGCACTAACTTCTCTATTTGTAGCTTGACTATTTGTATTATCCATATTAACCACTATCCTTTTTATTCCTATAAAAATTATAGCAAAAAAAGAAGGAATTGTCATTCCTTTTTTAATTTTTAACCTTAAATAGTAGGCTTATAATAAATGATATTACTATTGTATAACTAATACCAGCTGATGCATTTACAAGTACTCCTTTAAATAATCCAATGAATCCATTATTAATGTATCCTTCACTAGCACCAGTTACAAGTAAATGTCCAAAGTTTATAATCGGAATACTTGCTCCTGCATGAAATATTTTTAATATAACATCATATATACCAAATCCAGATAAAACACAACCAACTACAACTAACAAAGTATTCATATGACCAGGTGTCCATTTTGTTTTTTCAAGTACAAATTGTGATATAGCACACACTATTCCACAGAATAGAAACGATAAAATATAATTCACTATTTCACCACCACACTTACTGCATGACTTATTCCAGGCATCTCTAGTTTTAAATTAGAACTAAGAACTGAATGAAGAGATCCTGTCGCAATTAACAATATCTTTTTATATTTATTTTGTTTTAATATATAATCAAAGAATATTATTGGTAAACATAAAGGTCCACTTGCTCCTGCATAAATATTATCATCCGTGTAATAAACACTTCCTGAATCTATTATATTTTTATTACTAATATCTATCTTGTATTTCTTTTTATAATACTCTTTCATTATTTTTAATCCGTATATTCCAAGATCTCCAGTTAATACTAAATCGTAATAGTCAATTGTTCTATTTGTGTCTTTTAAGTGATTATATAAAGTTTCAGCACAAGATGGTGCCATTGCACTTCCCATATCATTTGCATCAGTATGACCCATCGTTATTACTTTTCCAATTGTCGATGATTCAACTTTAATATTTGATTCTGCATTCGATATTAACACACTTATACTACCAGTAGATGTACTTGTATTAACCATCTTTCTTATCGCTCCATATTCAACAGGAAATCTAAATTGTTTCTCACTTACTAAATTATGAGATGAAACCGTTATTATTGCATTTTTATTTTTATTATTGATGAGTTCACTTCCAATTAATAATCCTTCTGTAAAAGAAGCACAAGCACTATATATTCCTAGATATGGAATACTAAATTTAGAAGCAGATAGAGTTGATGATAAATTTTGATTTTGTAAGTCTGATGATATTAATAAATTTATATTTTTTGATTTTGTTTTACTTTTTTTTAATAATCCATCAATTGTTATTTCTTGATATTTAGCTTCTGCAAGTTCAATAGTTTTTTCTTTTATATAATAATCATTTATACAATTATCAACTGTATTTTTAACGATAGGATTATATTTAGTTGATGCTAAAAGTGAATATTTATTATTTATATATACATTATCATAGTAATTTGTCATAGTATTATGCTCCTTATATATCCGAATATTACTCCAAATATTATTCCATAAAGAATTATACTTCCTGCAAGTTTAAATATACTTGCTCCTATTCCTTTAATAAATCCTTCTTTTCTCGTATCCATTGCACTACTTGTCATTGTATTAGCAAATCCACTTGCTGGTACTATAAGACCACATTTTACGATACTAAGTATTTTATCAAATATTCCAAATCCTGTGAGTACTGCTCCTATTGTTACAAATGTAATAAATGTCATTAAGTATGCATCACTTATATTTAAATTAAACCATCCTATATAATAGTTAGTTATAAGTTCTGCAAATAACCCTGCTACTCCTCCACTAAAAAATGCTATTAAAATATTTTTACTAGGGCTTTCTTTTTGAATATTTTTTTCAACTATTTTCTTATATTCTTTCTTATTCATATGTCACCTATATTTATTATTTACAATATAAAAAAAATAATACGATTTTGTATTATTTAACCAATTATTAAATTTTAATATATACTCTATATTTAATTATTTAATTTTTTTAAATATTTATTTTATGTATTTATAATTTCAAATATTATTTTACAACTAAAACTTAAAAATAGCTGATTTGCAATGTTTAACACTTTATGTTATTGTAACTTTCGAAGCATTTAGGTTGGGCATTACATCTTTATTTTTAGTAAAGGTGGTGATGTTATGAATAAAAAGATTTCTTAATTTTACTCATAATCATTATTTTATTAATTATTTTCAATTAATAAAAAACACCTAACACTGTTGTTAGGGTAAACAAAACATTTTGTGATGCCCAACCACAGGGGTTAAACTCTTCACTAAATATAGTGTATCATACTTTATATTGTTCTGTAAATTGTTTTTACTTCGACTATATTCATAATATATTAACATCACTTTGTTATTTCTTATTAAAATAAAAATCCCTATAAAAGGGATTAATTTGTTATTTGGTGACCCATAAGGGATTTGAACCCTTGAATGTCGCCTTGAGAGGGCGATGTGTTAACCATTTCACCAATGGGCCACATAAAGAACAAATTAATTTTAACATAAGGATAATGCTTTTTCAAGTGGGATATTTATAAATTCATAAAAATGTTATATAATATAGTTAGGTGATTATGATGTGGAGATTTATTGTAATACTTACTTGTAAAATAGTTAATAAGTTAAGTAAGTTAACTGGTCATGCTGGTAGTGTTATCGGAGGAAGAATAGCAAGAAAGCTTGATAAGAATATTTTAAAGAAAATAAAGTTGCCAAAATATGTTATTGGTATTACTGGTTCTAGTGGTAAGAGTTCTTCTACTGAACTTATGTATAATATACTTACTAAAAATAATTATAAGGTTGTTTATAACAAAGAAGGAAGTAACACTATTAATGGAATTGCTTCTTTAATACTTAACAATTCTAGTTTATTTGGTAAACTTAAAGCTGATATATTACTTATGGAATTAGATGAACAATTTATGAAATATATTTTTGAATATATTAGTCCTACTCATTTAATGGTTACTAATATAACAAGAGATCAACCTCCTAGAAATGCTCATCCTGAAAATATATATAATGCGATTAAGAATGCTATTCCTAATGGAACAAATCTTATTATAAATGTAGATGATCCTTTTGTTAATAGACTTAGAATTAATCATAAAGGAGCTATCATAACTTATGGAATAGATAAAAATGATTATTCAAGAAAAAGTAATATTAATAATTTAGATGCTGCTTATTGTCCAATATGTCATTCTAAATTAGAATATAATTATTATCAATATGGTCACATTGGTTCATACAATTGCCCTAAATATCATTTTAATCGTGGTAATCCTGATTATTTTGCTACTGATATAGATGTAGATAATAAAAAAATTAAGATTAATGATCACGATGTTAACTTACCTTCTAATTTCTTATATACTGTTTATTTTGTAACTGGTTGTTATGCTCTTAGTAAATCAATTGGTTTAAGTGATGAAGATATTTTAAAAGTTATTAATGATGAAAATATTAAAACTAAGAGACTTGAAATATATGATTTTGATAATAGAAAATGGCAAATGCTTGTAAGTAAAAATGAAAATAATTTAAGTTATAAACAATCTCTTGATTATATATTACATCAAGATGGAGATAAAACTATTATACTTGGATTTGATTCTTCTAGTCGTAGATATACTGAAAATGATATATCTTGGATATGGGATATTGATTTTGAGAGTTTAAATGATGCCTCTATTAAAAATATTGTTTTAATTGGTAAATTCTGTTACGATATGATGGTCAGAATGGAATATGCAGGTATTAATAAGGATAAAATATTACTTGTAAGTGATATTAGTAAGCTTAGTGATATATTAAAAAATAAAACAACTGGTAAGATATTCTCTATGGTTTGTTTTGATAAAGAAATAGAACTTAAAAAGATTATAAAGGAGGAAAATAATAATGATTAATATTTTACATTTATATTATGATCTTCTTAATTTATATGGTGAGAATGCTAATACAAGATGTTTATATAATGAATTAAAAAGAAATAATATTAAAGTTAATGTGGATCTTAGAAGTATCAATGAACAAATTAACTTTGATAAATATGATATTATTTATATAGGTTCTGGTAGTGAAGATAATTTATTTGTAGCACTAGAAGATATTATGAAAAGAAAAAATGAAATTAAAAAATATATCGAAGGAAATGGTTATTTGATACTTACAGGTAATTCAATGGACTTATTTGGTAAATGTATTCTTAATAATGATGAAGAAATTAAAGCACTTAATATATTTGATTATTCAGTTAAACTTATAAATGAAAAAATGTTTAATAATGCTTCTTTATATAGAATTGTTGGTGAAGTTACAGCAAACACTAAGTTAATTAAAGAAAAAATAATTGGTTTTCAAAATAGATGTGATTTAGTATATAATGTAACTAACCCACTATTTGAAATTGATAAAGAATATTCAAATGATTATGAAAGTAATGGTGATGGTATTCACTATAAAAATGTATTTGGAACTCATATAATTGGTCCCCTACTTATTCGTAATCCATATTTTACTGATTATTTGCTTGATAAAATATGTAAGGAACATAAACTTAAATATAATAAAGCTGATAGTACAGCTAAAAAAGCATATAAAAAATACTTAGAAAATTTCTTAAACTAAGTATTTTTTTTGCCTATTTTTTCTCCATATTTAACATATGTTTCAATATTATTTTTTGAGTTTTCTAGAATATCTTCATCTATATTGATAATTCCTTTTTTTACTAATAATACAATAGTTGAACCACCAAATTCAAAGTATCCTTTTTCTTCACCTTTTTTAAATATATAATTTTCGTGTTCATTTTTTATTTTTCCGATTGCCATTGCACCTATTTCTATATGAACAACTTCATCAAAGTTATTAGTGTGAAGTATTGTCCACTCTCTTGTGTTTGTTTTATAAAAATTATATCTTTTTAAGGCAATTGGTTGTACTGTATGTAATATGCCTTTTATTTTATTATTCTTTTCTTGATAGCCTGAATCTATATAACAATATCTATGATAATCTGTTGGTGATAATCTAAATACTAAAGCATACCCTTCTTTATATTCTTTTAATATTTTTTTATCAATTATAGTATCAATTGTATAGTATGAATCTTTGATATATAAAGTTAAATCATCACTTATTGTATAAACTGATAGCTTACTATCACAAGGTGATATAAAAGCTGTTTTAGTCATATTAATTGGTCTTTTTATTGATATTATTTTTCTAGTAAAAAATTCATTAAATGAATTATAATTTGTTTTTTCGTAATCTGTTATTTTTATTTTATTATCTTTTATGAATTTTTTTATTTTATATTTTGATAATCTACTATTCATATATATACCGGCTATATCTGATATAAATTTCATAGTACATATTTTTAAAAGTATTCTACCTATTAGTGTATTATAGAAAAATGATAGTGTTTTTGTTGACTTTACTTCTTCTATTTTATCACTATTTCTATGCTTTATTTTATATATCATAAGCATTTAGTTGCGATAATAAACATTATCTCAATTACTCCGATTAATATTAAGAATATCATTGTTTTAAGACCTGGTTTTTTTATTTTAATTTTTGTTATAAATAATATTCCAACTATTAACATTACTGCTGCATAAGCAATTGGAAAATACTTTCCTATATATTTTCTAAATATATATAAAAATGGAAATATTAATGCTGATGATGTAACTGGTAAACCTGTATATACTTTTACTGGTGTATTACTGTTTCTAGTTATTTCAAGTACATTAAAATATGCTAGTCTTATTAAAGCAGCAAGTGGAAAAAATGCAACCACTGGAAGTAAATATCTATAATCAAATGGTAAAAATGTATCTTTTAGAGCTAAACTATAACCTATTATTGAAGGTAATACTCCAAAACAAACTAAATCTGATAAACTATCTAGTTGTATACCAAAATGTCTTTCTTCTGCTGTTCTTTTTTTCTTAGTTCTTGCTACTCTTCCATCAAACATATCGCAAAGTCCACTAAACATTAAACAAAATATTGCTGGAAAAATATGTCCATTTATTGCTAAAGTTATACCAACTATACCAGAAATAAATCCCATATATGTTAATAAAACTGTATAATCATAAAATCCTATCATCTACTACACACCTCAATCTAATTATACATATTTTTTACATAAAATGCAAACAATCAGTTTTTCTTATACATTATTATATATTTATTATTTTTCTTTTTTTATACAAAATTCCCATAATATTTTTGGTTTTTCATATCTATCCATTTTCTTTTCTTCTAAATTACATATTTTGAAATTCTTAAATAACTCTTCAAAATCATCTTTATCAAAAAATCTTTTATATATTTTACCGTCATAATAAAAATGCTTTTCTATTTCTTTTGAATTAACTGGAATATGTAAACTATCATTAAATGAATTAACTCTTGCAATTAGATATCCATTTTCTTTTAGTACTCTATATATCTCATTAAAAATATATTTTGTTTTTGATAAATCAAAATAATGTAAACTAAGGTCTGCGATTATTATATCTTTTGAATTATCATCAAATGGTAAACCATTGCTCATATCAAAAAGCATTGTTTTTATATTTGGATTTTCTATATTAACAATTTTTAATACTTCTTCTGAAAAATCACAAGCTATTATATTTTTATAGCCATTAGTAATTAAATATTTACTTGTATATGCTCTTCCACAGCCAAGTTCTACAATATTATCATCTTTATGTAATAATTCTATATATTTATTAAACCATTCATCATAAGTGGATGTATATACCTTATGTATGTTATCCCAATATTTGTTTAATTCTTCTTTCATATTTTCACCACTATTTCTATATTTATGATAACAAATATTATATATATTTTCAAATGTAAAAAGCAGCACTTTTTATGCTGCTTATTTTATAACTATATTAACTATTTTATTTGGAACAACTATTTCTTTTATTATTTCGTGTCCTTCTAAATGTTTAATTACATTTTCTTGTTCATGAGCTATTTTTAATACTTTTTCTTTATCTAAATCTTTTTCTGTTTCAAATGTAGCTCTTAATTTACCATTAACACTTACTGCGATTGTAACTGTATCTGTTTTAGTTAATTCTTCATCATAAGTTGGCCAAGATGCATAAGTTAATGTATCAAGTGTACCATCTATTATTGAATACATTTCTTCTGATATAAATGGAGCCACTGGATAAAGAAGTTTAATAAACCCTACTGCATATTCTTTACTTATATATTCTTCTTTGCTTACGGCATTCATAAATATCATAAGTGTACTTATTGCTGTATTGAATTTTAGATTTTCATAATCTTCAGTTACTTTTTTAACTGCCATATTATAAATTTGTTCTAAGTTTTTATTTTCTTTATCTTTTACTTTATCGCTTTCAATTAATTGTCTATATACTCTTTCTAAGAATCTTTTACTTCCGACTACTCCTTCATTACTCCAAGGTTTATCTGCTTCAAGAGGTCCCATAAACATTTCATATAATCTTAATGTATCTGCTCCAAACTCATTTACTACATCATTAGGATTTACTACATATTCTGGATATCTTTTTCCCATCTTAATTCCATTTGCTCCTAAAATCATTCCTTGATGAACTAATTTTTTAAATGGTTCTTTTACTGGAACTACTTTTTTATCATATAAGTAATTATTCCACATTCTAGAATATAATAAATGTCCCGTTGCATGTTCTGGTCCACCTATATATAAATCTACAGGCATCCAATGTTCTAATAATTTATAATCGGCTAGGCATTCTTCGTTATCTGGATCAATATATCTTAAGAAATACCAACTTGAACCAGCACTTCCTGGCATTGTAGAAGTTTCTCTTTTACCTTTTTTACCATCAACTGTAACATTTACCCAATCTGTTTTTTTATTAAGTGGAGCTGTTCCATCTTTTCCTGGTGTGTAGTCTTCAAGTTCTGGTAATATAAGTGGTAATTCACTATCTTTAAGTGCTATATATTCTCCATCTTCAAGTTCAATAATTGGAATTGGTTCTCCCCAATATCTTTGTCTTGCGAATATCCAATCTCTTAATCTATAATTTATTTTCTTAGTACCACAATTATGTTCTTCTAACCATTTAATCATAGTATTAATAGCATCTTCTTTATTAAGACCATCTAAGAATCCTGAATTGATATGAACTCCATCTTTTGTATATGCTTCTATTTCAATATTACCACCTTTTAATACTTCAATTACTGGGATATCGAATTTCTTAGCAAAAGCATAGTCTCTTTCATCATGAGCAGGTACAGCCATTATAGCTCCTGTTCCATATGACATTAATACATAATCACTAATCCAAATAGGTATTTCTTTATTGTTAACTGGATTTATTGCATAAGCACCTGTAAATACTCCTGTCTTACCAGCTGAAGATCCTGTTCTTTCTAATTCACTTTTACTTTTACATTCATTGATATAGTTTTCAACAGCTTCTTTTTGTTCTTCTGTTGTTATATCTTTTACCATTGGATGTTCTGGTGATAAAACTGTATATGTTGCTCCAAATAAAGTATCACATCTTGTTGTAAATACTGTAAAATCATAATCAGTATCTTTTACTTTAAATGTAACTTCTGCTCCTATACTTTTACCTATCCAATATCTTTGAATATCTTTTGTTCCTTCTGGCCAATCGATTTCATCAAGTCCTTCTAATAATCTATCTGCATATTTAGTAATATTAATTACCCATTGACTCATATTTTTACGAATTACTGGGTAACCACCTCTTTCACTCTTACCATCTATTACTTCATCATTAGCAAGTACTGTTCCAAGTTCTTCACACCAATTTACTGGCATATCAACTTTTTTAGCAAGTCCATCTTCAAATAATTTTTTAAATATCCATTGAGTCCATTTATAAAATTTAGGATCACTTGTAGATACTTCTTTTGTCCAATCATAAGAAAGTCCTATATTTCTAAGTTGACTTTTAAATGTTTTAATATTTTCTGCTGTAAATACTCCCGGGTGATTTCCTGTTTGAATTGCATATTGCTCAGCAGGTAAACCAAATGCATCCCATCCCATTGGATGAAGTACATTGTATCCTTGCATTCTCTTCATTCTAGATACTATATCAGTTGCAGTATATCCTTCAGGATGTCCAGCATGAAGTCCTACTCCACTTGGATATGGAAACATATCTAATGCATAATACTTTGGTTTACTAAAATCACTAGTATCTGTTTTAAAACATTCATGTTCATCCCAATAATTTTTCCATTTTTCTTCTATCTTTTTAAAATCATACATTTTTTTCATTCTCCTTCTTCTTGTAATAAGTGCCTATTAAGTTATATAAAACAAATATTAATAATAACAGTGTAATAAAACAAGCTATTATCTTAATAAAATAGTTTTCAATATATAAAACTATTGTTGTTGATATTGCTATTATAAATGAGTTAGTTATTGTTAATGTTTTCAGTAGTTCACTATAATCTGTTTTCCTCATATCTAGTTTGTATGCTTTAATGAAAAATTTTATTTCATCATTATTTTTGAGGTTTTTATATTCTTTTCTATTTTTATTAAAGAATACTGAATATATTATATATATCAATATATATAATGTTAAAAAATCTACTATAAATCTTAATATTTCCATTTTTTCCTCCTAAATAAAAAGATGATACACAAAGGACGACTATTGCCGTGGTACCACCTTATTTTATAGTTAAACTATCTCATTTACTTAACGCGTATAAACGGTATTTCTAAAAAAGCAAGTTCAATATATTTTATTATTAGTTTACATCAGCCACTAACTTTCTATAAATAAATAAATATATATTTACTACTCTTTTCATCACTGAAATATGGCTTAATTATACTATACTTCTGCAACATATTCAAGTAGCTTCATAAACATTCTTATGAAAACTGATGGTAAACCTTTTCTTCTTAATTTTCTAATTGCAATTCTTTTTGCTTTAATACTTTCATCACTAAATATAATTTTATCTATTTCTTCTTTTAAAGATGTTTTTATATTTAAATCTGTTATTATTCCTTCTAAATCTTCATTTATTACTCTTTGAGCATCTATTTCAATATCTTTACCCTTACAATAAACAAATATTTTACTTGTAGTACTTATATCATTAAATTCAATTACGAAATCATTATCATCTGTATATCTTTTACATTTAACATTTACTTCGTTTTCAAATACTTGTACTCCATCAGTAAATTTAGTGTTTCTAAATCTTATAATATAGTTTCTTTTTTCTGGTATTATTCCAAGTTTACCTTCAACTGGTTCGATTGAAACTGAAAAATCATTTTCTTTATAATAATAATTTATTTCAGTCGTAAAACTATATCCTTCTTTATACATAGAAGATACTCCATCATCTTCATATAATTTATATGTATTACTTCTTCCTGGAAATATTTGTATTTCTAATGTTTTAGGGGAAGCAGTACTATTTATATTTTGCGAATCAAGTTTAGCCATAGGGATAATTGCTCCTGTTTTAGCATAAACTGGATAATCTTCATCTTTATAGAATGTTACATATCTCATACCACCTGTAAACTTTTTACCAGTTTTAAAATCATACCATATTCCATTAGGTAAGAATATTCTATGTACTACTCTATTCATTACTTCATCTTTTGGATTAACAATTGGGCATATAAATAATTCACTACCATAATAATATTCATTTTTATACAATGGTTCATCATATGTTTCTGGATATTTATAATATAATGGTTGAATTAATGGTGAACCAAATGATGAATATTTTTTTGCTTCACTATATATATATGGTATTAATCTATGTCTTATTTTTAAATAGTCATGGACTATTTTATATGTTTTAGCATCCCATTTCCATGGTTCTCTTTTATAATACTTTCCCGTATCACTAGATAATCTTAATATTGGACTATATACACCAAGTTGAACATATCTCATGAATAATTCAGCATCTTCTGTGCCACCTTTAAATCCACCTATATCATGACTCCACCAAGACACTCCTATATTAGCAGCAGTTGAATTATAAAATGGTAATAATTTTAATGTTTTCCAATTTATAAATGTTTCACCAGAATATAATGCTGCATATTTATGAGGACATATTCCAAAATTTCTAGATAATACAAAATTTCTTTTAGCTTTGTTAATACTGAAATTTTTATAAAGGAAATAATTCATTGTAAAACTTCTAAGAGTATTTTCTTTATTATTATCATCTACCCATAAGAAGTCTATTCCTTTATCTAAGAATGGATTTATTATACCTTTTAAATATGAATCCACTAGTTTAGGATCATATACATTAAGAGGTATATTTTTATTTAAATCTTTGTTATAGAATTTTTGAAATTCTAAATAATTTTCTTCTTCTACACTTATTAATCCTTCTGTTTTAATATTACTTCCTAAATAAATACCATTTTTATGTAAGAATTCACTTAAACCTCTTGGATTAGGCAATTTATTTTTATCAAGTGAGAAGCTTATTGGTGAATAGTTATTCTTAGTTCTATTACATTCATTTAGTAATAAAACTGACATTGGTAAATCATATTTTCTAAAATTATATACTAAATTTTGAATATCGCTTTCACCATATACTTCGTTTTTATTCCACCATACTCCAAGAGCATACCTAGGAATTAGTGGTGGTAATGATGTTAGATTAAAGTAATCTCTAAGTCCAACACCAAAATCATTATTATATATAAATAAATATGTATCTATATTTTTATAATTTGGAGATAAAACATTACCATGAGCATCTATTATTGGTGTTCTTGAATCATCAAAAGTTGTAAAACCATCTAAACTAAATAATCCTTTTTCAAAATCTATACTACCTTTAGTATTATCTAAACTATATGCTGTTCCTTTAAAGTTTTTAACTTCTGGATGATTAAAATACCAGGTTCTTTCTGTGCCAGCTATTGTTACTCTTAAATATTGATCTGGTAGTAGTTTACTTCCTATAAATGGCTTTTCTTTTGTATATTCAAGAACAAATATATTATTTTTTATAATTAATACATTATTATCTTCTTCTACGGTAATTTTTGGTTTTCCAAATGATCTATTACTAGCAAAAAAAGTAGGATAATCATTGAATGATCCTGTTTCACTATATTCAAATCTTATTAAAACATCAGATAATATACTTATTCTATATGTTTTTCCTCTGAATACATTAGATGATGGTGTTTTACTTTTAGTTAAATCAACTTCAAAGTGTGTACCAAAATCATACATAATTATCCTTCCTTTCTATATTATTCTTTTAATTTTACCATCCAATTGTTATAAATTTCGCAGTTTGCACTTGTTGGAGGTGGATCTGCTTTTTCCATTTTGACAATCATTGGTATTTTAAATATTCTTCCAAATGCTACACAAGTACCTGATTGAAGTGTCTTTTGTTTTTCTACTACATCTTCACTCATATTTGGTACACTCTTAGCAATATATTCAAGATCAGCTGGGTGATTTATTTTAAATATTAAGAAATTAGCACATTGACTTATAACATTTTCATTTAAATCAGTTGGTCTTTGTGTAATTAAATCTAATAAAAGTCCATACTTTCTTCCCTCTTTAGCAATTCTTTCAAATATGTTATATCCAAATAGTTTTTTATCATCACCTTCTAAAACATAGCGGTGTGCTTCTTCTAAAATCATATGTATTGGGAATGATGCTCTTTCTGCAAGTCCTTTTGTATATTTCATAAACATTCTTCCAAATATTTTAACTATTGATCTTGCAAATCTATCATCAACATCTTCTAAATTAAAGTTAACAATTTGACTCTTTTTATTGCCATTTATTTGTATTCCTTTAATATATTCATCTATTGTAATATAGCCTTCATTAGTAAAGAAAGCACTATTACCTCTTGTAGCTAAATCATGTAATTTAACTTTTAAACTCATTGCTGAATCATACATAGCTTCATTAAGTAAATATCTTTCACTATATAATGTGAAGTTTAATGCAACTTCAAGGTCATGTAATGAATAACTTACTCCTGTACTATCGTAATTCCACTTTCTATCTTCGTCTATGAAACTTTTTATATAATCACTAATAATTTTTCTTTCAGCAAATCTACCTTCACTATCTATATCAAAACAATTTCTAAATTGTCTTGTAAATCCAATTCCTGGTACTTCTGTTTCAAGAGAAAGTTCTGGTGTATTTGTTTCACTTAATATTTCAAAAATTTGATCTCTTATTTTTGATGATGTTTGATTAGTATACATAATTGATGTTATTGCTTTTGCTAAAATATGATTTTTGAAATCCATTGCTTCTTTATCATTTCTAGCAAACATTTTAACATATGTAAGGGCTGTATCAACCATAGCTATTTGTGAAAAGTTTGTTGCTTCTAAAAGATTTAATACATCTTCTAAATCTAATAAACAAACTGGTATATTAAGTTTTTCATAACTCTTTTTCATATTTGTTGTAATAACTTTAAATGAATAATATGGGTTATTATTTGATAAGCTTGAAAAAGCATTTATATATTCACCGTAAGAGTCAAATATAAATATATTTGCTTTATATGGAATAATTTGTGATTTTGGAAATATATTTTGAATTATTCTACATATACCATAAGTTTTACCACTACCAGTATTACCAAATATAGCAGTGTGGTTACTAAATAATTCATCTATACTTACATTTAATGGAAAGTCATTATAAAGTGGAGAAACACCAAGTCTAATACTTCTATTTTCAACACCAGTAAGAATTTTTAATTCTTCATCATTTATAATTCTTATCTTAGCATCTAAACTAGGTTTCTTAATTAAACCACCAATAAAATCATTAGAAGTTAATTCTCCTAAAAAAGTTATTTTTATAGTATCTTGTTCAATAGAATCTATTTCTCCTAATATTTTTTTATTTTGATCTTCAAAAACTACATGAAGATTTATTAAATCTGTTATTTGTGCACCATTGCTTTTATTTATAGAAACAATCGCACTATTTTTATTAATCGTAAGAATATTTCCCAACATATTTATTCCCCTCTATTCTAATAATTATTGTAACATATATTGATTTTTTTAACAATACAATTATTTAAAAAACACCTAACTATTAGTTAGGTATTTTAATTAGTTTTGAAATTGAGAATTATAAAGTTCTGCATAGAATCCATTTTGTTTTATTAATTCATCATGATTTCCTGTTTCGATTATATTTCCATCTTTCATAACAAGAATTATATCAGCATTTTTAATTGTTGAAAGTCTATGAGCAATTATAAATGAAGTTCTTCCTTCTGTTAATTTGTCCATTGCTTTTTGTACTAATTCTTCTGTTCTTGTATCTACTGATGATGTTGCTTCATCAAGTATTAAGAATGGTGAATCTTTTATCATACCTCTTGCAATTGTTAATAATTGTTTTTGGCCGGCTGATATTGATTCGTTATCTTCTATCTTGTAGTCTAATGTTTTTGGAAGAGATTTTACAAAATGATCTACACCTACTACTTTTAGTGCTTTCCATATTTCTTCATCTGTAACATTTTCTTTATTAAATTTTATGTTGTCTCTTATAGTTCCTTCAAATAGCCAAGTATCTTGAAGTACCATTATAAATAAGTCATGAATATTTTCTCTTGTTAGATTACTTACTGGTATATTGTCTATTTTTATTTCACCACTATTTACTTCATAGAATTTCATAAGTAAGTTAACTATTGTTGTTTTACCAGCACCAGTTGGACCTACTATTGCTATTTTTTGACCAGGTTTTACATTACAATTAAAATCTTTAATTATTGTTTTATCTTCATCATAACCAAATTTAACATGTTCAAAATCTATGTTTCCTTTAACATTTTTAGGATTTAAAAGTCCAGTCAAAGTACTTTCATCTTTCATTTCATTTTCTTCTAAAAACTCAAATACTCTTTCAGATGCAGCCGCTGCTGTTTGAAGTTGTGTCATACTTTGAGCTATTTGAGAAAGTGGACTTGTAAATAATCTAGCATATATTATAAATGCTACAATTACTCCAAATGTAATGTTACCTTTTATTACAAGTATTGCTCCTACAATACATACTGCAACATAACTAAAATTACCAATAAAGCCCATCATTGGGGGCATAAGGCCAGATAAGAATTGACTCTTTCTATTACAATCATATACTTTATTATTTAATTCATTAAATTTATTTAATGATTCCTCTTCTCCATTATAAGCTTTCACTACTGTATGCGAACTATATATTTCTTCAATGTGTCCATTTAATTTTCCAAGTTCAGTTTGTCTTCTAACAAAATACTTTTGTGATTTTTTTAATATAAAGCCCATAAAAGCAAATCCAAATATTGATGACAATATACAAGTTATTGCCATTAAAGCATTTGTAGTAAACATCATTATAACACAACCTATAAATAATGCTACTGCACCTATAAATGTACCTAAACTATTTTGTAATGACATATTTATTGTATCTACATCATTTGTTACTCTAGATAATATATCTCCATAACTATGACTATCAAAATATTTAAGTGGTAATTTATTTATTTTTTGTGATATTTTAGTTCTAAGACCCTTTGCAAAATTATTTGATACAACCACCATTAAATAATTCTCAATATAACTAAATATTGCACTTAATAAATATAAACAAATTAAGAATATAGTTATATTTTTTATCTTATCAGTATTCATATTTGGTTTAATTAATTCATTAATATTTTCTGATAATTTATCAAGTTCACCATATACTTTTGTTGGTTCATTCATATCTATGTTTTTCATTGTATTTATTAGTTCTACTTTATCTTTTGAACTAATCTTTATACCTTTAATTGTTGTATCTTTAAATATTAATAATTTTACTGTGTCTGGTATTTCAATTACTTTTTCCATTGCATTATTAGTATCAATAGTACTTAATACTTCATAATACTTAGTCTTGTCTTCAATACTTATATCTTTTAATAATTCATTAGATACTATTAAGTTTTCTTTTATATCTTTACTAATGTCATTTGTAAGCAATTCTAAATTATCTTTATTTATTACTATTCCTGCTTGTATTTCATTAGTTAAGTCTTTTATTTTATTTGGACCCACTATAGACAAAATACTACTTATTGTTGATAATATTACAGCTACAATAATAAGTGGCATTAACTTGCTTAAATATTTTTTCATTTTAAGAAGTGCTACTTTAAAGTTTTTTGGTTTTTCACCTACTGCTCCTGGACCGTGTCCTCTTGGAGCTCTTGTTCTAGGAGTTCTTTCTTTTTCGTTATTCATTTTCTAGTTCCTCCTTTGATAATTGTGAATATGCTATTTCTTGATATACTTTACATTTCTTTAGTAATTCTTTATGTGTACCTATTCCAACCATTTTACCTTTATCAAGTACAATTATTTTATCAGCATTTTTAATTGTACCTATTCTTTGGGCTACAATTATACTAGTTGCTTCTTTAGTATATTCTTTTAATTCTTTTCTAAGTACATAATCTGTTTTATAATCAAGTGCACTAAAAGTATCATCAAATATATATATTTCAGGATTTCTTGCTATTGCTCTTGCTATTGATAATCTTTGTTTTTGACCACCAGATACATTAGTACCACCTTGAGCTATATTTGATTCATATTTTTTAGGCATTTTATCTACAAACTCTTTTGCTTGTGCTACTTTTATAGCTTCTTTTATTTTTTCATCTGTTACTTTATAATTAGCTTTTTTACCATAGCTAACATTATAATTAATTGTTCCATTAAACATTATGGCTTTTTGTGGTACATAACCAAGTCTATCGTGAAGTGAACTGATTTCATAATCTCTCACATCTACTCCATCAACATATATAGTTCCACCAGTAACATCATAGAATCTTGGTATCAAATTAACAAGAGTACTTTTACCACTACCAGTTGAGCCAATAATCGCAACTGTTTCTCCTTTATTTGCTTTAAATGATATGTTTTCTAAAACTGATTCATCTGAGTCAGGATATTTAAAACTTACATTTTTAAATTCTATTGTTCCAACTTCTTCTGATTTTCTTACTTTTCCATTTTTAATTTTAGTTCTAGTGCTTAATACTTCATTTATTCTATCAGATGATATTGCAGCTCTTGGATACATTATAAATATCATTGCTAACATTAAGAATGACATTATAACTTGCATAGCATAACTACTAAATACAACCATATTACTAAATAATGTTATTTTATCAGCAAGTAATGCTTTACTAATAAGAATACTTCCCATAAAATAAATTGCTAATGAAACACCATTCATTATTAAATACATCATTGGTGACATTAAACTCATTACTTTTTGATTGAATAATTGTGTATTTGTTAGTTTATTATTTACTTTTTCAAATTTATTTTGTTCTGTTTCTTCTGCATTAAATGCTCTTATAACTCTAATACCCTTTAGATTTTCTCTTGTTAAACCATTTATATTATCAATTAATTTTTGAACTATTTTAAATCTTGGTAAAACTATCATCATAAGAGTAATAACCATAGCTAAAAGTACTAGTACTGCTCCACCTGTTATTGCTGTCCATTCAAAACTCTTATTTAATATTTTTCCGATTGCCCAAATTGCTGTTATTGGAGCTTTAATCATCATTTGAAGTCCAAATGTAAGCATACTCTCTACATTAGTAACATCATTTGTTGTTCTTGTGATAAGACTACTTGTTTGGAATTTCTTAATTTCTTCCATTCCAAACTCTTCGACTTTATTAAATAATTTTTCTCTTATATTTCTAGAAAATCCACTAGCAACATTAGCAATTATATATCCTACTACACAAGATAATGCAAAACTTGCAAATGCACAAAGTACCATATATAATCCTTGTACTAATATGTCACTGATTGCTCCACTTGTTTGTACAAGTCTAGTTATTTCACTCATATAATCGGGTATTTTAAGCTCAAGCCATACTTGAAATATTATAAATATACTTGATAATATAATCATTAAATAATCTTTTTTCTTTAAATTCTTAAATAATTTTATCATTACTTTCTCCCTTCAAATTATTTTGTATTTGTTTAGTTACTTTAAAGAATATTCTTAAATCATTATCTTTAATATTATTTTTTAATATTTTATCGAATTTAATTATATTTTCTTGTATCTCTTTATTTATTTCTATTCCATAAGGAGTCAATTGTATCTCTTTGCTTCTAGCATCTTCTTCTGATGATATTGTTGTTATAATATTATTTTTAATCATTGTCTGGATTATTCCAGATATTGTTGATTTTCGAAATGGCAAATTCCTCTCTAAATCTTTTTGATATATTTTTTTATCTTTATTTTTACATAAATATCTAGTTATCATCATTTGAGCTGGTGTTAACATATTTTCATTATCTTTACTATAAGATACTATTTTTCTTACTATAAGATTATCAATCTTTTTTATTTCAGATCCAATACTTTGTTCTTCCATAATATTTCTCCTTTTAGTTCGGTAACTAACTATAACGATTATACTCTACTTATCTAAGTTGTCAATTATATATTTATTTTTTCACAAAGATTTTACAAAAAGAAAGAGGCATATCGCCTCTTAATATGAACATTTTCTTCCATCTTTTTTTCTTCTTATCGCAGAGCCAAGTCCTCTTCCAAGTTCTAATGCTAAGCTTATTGCTTTTACAACAGCATTAATAATAGTACCGACTGATACAGCTCCACCTTTTATTTCTTTTAATTCTTCTTCCTTTATCATCTTCTACATTTTAAAGGTCTTAGATATCCATCTACGAGTCCAATAAGAAAAGAAATGATAGTCCCACCTATACCAATAATGCCCCAATTAACTGCACCTCCTTTAATGGTTGATAATTCTCTTTCTTCAATCATAACCTTAACTCCTTTCTAATTTATATTTTTCTTTGAACAATTCTATAATTTCTTTTTTATGTGAAATATATATTATTGTTTTATCTTTGAAATAATTAAATATTTTATTAATTATTTCTATTTCTTCTTCAAAAGATATTTCACTTAGTGCTTCATCTAAAATAATATAATTACTATTTTTAAGCAGACTTCTTGCTAAAATGATTTTTTGTTTTTCTCCACCTGATATATTAAATCCATTATCTTCAATTATATATTTATCTCTTAATATACTTCTATTTCTTAAAATATTCAAATTACATAAATTTATTATATTTTCATATTCACTATCGTTTATATCTCTATCATATATAATATTATTTTTAATACTATCATTATTTATATAGCTATTTTGTGATACATAAGTAAAACTATTTTGAATAACATTACTGTTTATATCTTTTATATTTTTATTATTTATATATATTTCACCTTTATAATTTTTTAAATATTTTAATAATATCTTCATGATAGTACTTTTACCATTACCGCTGTTTCCATATAGTAAAAACTTACTTTTTGACTTTATATCAAATGAAACATTATTAAATATATAATCAATATCATTATGTGAATATGATAAATTTTTAATACTTATATTTCCATTTATTAGTTCTTCTGTTTCTTCTTCTCTATCATTATTTATTAATATCATATCATTTATTCTTCTATATATATTTTTCATATAATCAATTGTGTCACTTAAGTCTAATAAGTCTTTCATGGGTGTAATAAAATAAAAAATGATTTGAGTGAAGAGTATAAAATTTCCTAATGATAGATTCTTATTGTTTATTAAAATAGCACTTAGAAATATAAATATTATATAAGATAAATCTGAAATATGATCTTTAATGATATTTTCTTTATTTATAGAATTATAATATGATAATTTTGATTTTATATATATTTTATACTTTATTTGACTTTTTATTATTTGAGGTTCATGTGTATTTAAATTTCTATTTATTTCATAACAGCTAATATTGTCACTTAATGTTTTATTATATTTTTCTTCATTAATCATTAAGCTTTCATTTTTATTTTTTAATTTTGTTTTATTTATTAATATAATTATAAAATATATTATTAATTCTATTAAATATATTAGAAACAATTTATAGTTAATTATAAGTAGTAATATCATACTAAAAAGTATTAGAAGTATATTTGATAGTATTGTAGTAATAACATTAATAAATAGGTCTAAAAATGTTTTTAAATCATTCATTCTAGATATTATTTCACTAGACGATTTATTTTTAAAGAATTGATAAGGGAGATAAAATAATTTTCTAATAACATCATTATTTATAACATTTGATATTTTTTCATTCAAATTAATAGTAATTTTATTATTAATAAATGAAAGTATCATTTTAATTATTAATGTTACAAATAATATAATTGTAATAAAAATTAATATTTTAATATTATAATTTGGAAGTATATAATCTATTACTATAAATGAATAATAATTAAGTATAATTCCTAATAATATAATAAATATATTAATTATTAATAATTTTAAGAGTGAAAGTTTATTCAACATCAAATATGTTATAAAGATTGATTTGTTTTTCTTATAATTGTTATTTACTTGTTTTACTGGATAAATAACAATTGTTGTATTTAAATACATTTCTTTAAATAGTTCTTTACTTATTTTAGTACTATTACTAGATGGATCCATTATCGTTATAGTGTTTTTATTAATTTTATATATTACTATAAAATGTAACATATTATTTTTATTTACATGACATATTATAGGTAAGCTTACTTTATTATTTATTATATCTTCATAACTATAATGATAACCATAGCCATCAAATCCATAAAGTTTTGAACCATTAATGATATTTAATGCAGTCGTACCTTCTTTGGTTGTTTTTAAATTTAAGGTAACTTCTTCATGTGAGGCCTCGCATCCATAATATTTCATAATGGATAATAAACATGAAGGACCGCAATCTTTATAACCATTTTGTCTTACAATATATTTTTTGTTCATCTTATCCCCCTACTATTATTATTCGAAATAAAATTGCAAAACACTTCTTTTTTTGTAAACTTTTTCATAAAAAAAGAAAAGTATAACTTTTCTTTATCATTTACTGTATTATTTTTTTAATTTATTTAACTACAAATTTTAATGTACTAGGAATATTTGTGATACTACTATCATTAAACTTAGCCGCCGTTTCTTCATCTTTAGCATAACCTATTCTAGCTTTTGAAACTCCAAACATTGAAGTTAAATCTACATCATCTTTTAATTTAAAACTGCTGAGGTCTAAAACACTACTTTTGTTTCCATAAAACATACTATTCATATTTTCAACAGTAAATGTTCTTTCAATCTTATCTCCTGGGATTGCATTATTTAGTGACATAATAACATCATCAGTATACTTTAATCTTAATTCTGCAGTATCTAAAGTTATATACTTTCCTTCACCATTAACATCAGTATTAAAATAAGCATATGAAAAACCTATTATTCCAAGTATTGAAGTAATAGTTAGCATTAATATTACCATATTTATTATTAATTTATTTTTCATATTATCTGTAAATATTATACTATTAAATAAAATTTTTAACAATGAAAAGACACTATTTCTAGTGCCTAAATATTTTTTAATATGTCTATATTATTCTTTATATCTTTATGTATATAAGAAGCTGATACTAAAATATCTACACCTGCTTCTTTACATAACTTCCCTGTTTCATCATTAATACCACCATCTACTGATATTAATGTTTTTAGATTTTTTTCTTGTATTTCTTGCTTTAATTTTCTTATCTTATCAAGTGATTCTTCTATAAAAGATTGACCACTTTTTCCAGGATAAACACTCATTACAAGTACTAAATCTACTTTATCAAGGTATTGATATATTTCTTCAACATTTGTATCTGGATTTATTGCAATACCAACTTTAAGTCCATAATTTTTAATTTCATCAATCATACCATTAACATCTTTAACTGCTTCATAATGAAATATAATATCATTTGTATTAAGCATTGCATAATCTTCTATATATTTTGAAGGATTATTTACCATTAAATGAACATCTAGTGGTAAAGTTGAATTCTTTGTTATTTTAGTTATTTCACTTATTGTCCAAGTTTTATTATCTACGAATTTACCATCCATTATATCTATATGTATATAGTCTGCATTAGTTTTATCTAATTCTTTTACTATATCTTGTGGTTTTATTGTACTAGATAATATTGATACATTTACTTTCATTCTTTAACTTCCTCCATAAATTTTAAATAGTTTTGATATCTCCATTCAGGAATTTTTCCTTTGTTTACAGCTTCGATTATTGAACATCCTTCTTCTTTTATATGAAGACAACTTCTATATTTACAAGGTTTATTAAAGTCATAATAATATTTTTTTATTTCTTTTTTAGGAATATTTAATTCTAATGAGCTAAATCCTGGTGTATCAGCAATTAATCCATCATTTACTTCTAATAATTCAACAAGTCTTGTAGTATGCTTTCCTCTTCCAAGTGACTCTGATACTTCACCTGTCTTTAATGAAAGTGATGCATCTATTTTATTTAATAAAGTACTTTTACCAGCACCTGTTTGTCCACAAAGTGCGACTACTGAAGATGCAAATTCTTTTTTTATTTTTGATACACTTGTATTTATATATACTTTTGTTCCTAATTTTCTATAATAATTTATATATTTTTTAATATCGCTTTTTTCTTTCATAGTTATCATATCTGTTTTTGTAATAACTATTATTGGTTCTATTTGATTTTTATATGCGATAAGTAAAAACTTATCAATTAAATAGCTAGAAAAAGCTGGGATAGAAGTGCTCATTACTATTAAGAGCTTATCTATATTAGCAATAAGTGGTCTTTCTAAATAGTTTTTTCTTGTCTCAACTTTTTCTATTGTTTTTGTATTAACATCAACTATAACATTATCTCCAACCACTGGATTTACTTTCATATTTCTAAGTTTTCCCCTAGTTCTTGTATCAATTATAGTATTATTTTCTAATAGTACTCTATGTATAAATTTATTAATACATATTATTTTACCTTTCATATTACTCCCCTGTATTATCATCTGTTGGTTCAGTAGTTGGTTCTTCAACTTCTGGAGTTCTTGCTACTGTAATTACAAGTGTTGCTCCTGGTGTAACAAGTGAAGAAGCTGCTCTACTTTGTTTTAATATTGTTCCATCTGGAACCGATGTTGTTTCTTGATATTTAATTTCAAGTTTTAATTCGTGTTTTGTTGCAAACTTCTCTATTTTATCAAGAGTATAACCACTTGTAAAGTTTGGATATTTATATTCCACTTTTGGAATATAAATTTTAATTGGACTTCCAAGTTTACTTTTTTCACCAGCAGCTGGTTCTGTTTTTAAAACTTCATCTTCTTTTGCTTTTTTACTTTCATCAACTGCTTCTGTTACTATTTCAACATTACATTCGCATTGTGCTTCTATTTTTCCTTGCGCAACTAAATAATTTTGCCCTATAAAGTCTTCCATTATATATGCTGCTTCACCACTTGAAATATATAGAATTACATCTTTTGGTAATTTATTATTACTACCAATTTCAGGACTTGTTTTAACAACATCTCCTTCTTTTACTACATCACTAGCAATATATTTATATTCGCTTGCTACTCCAAATCCAGCATCATTTAACATTTTAGTTGCTACTTGTATTGTTCTATTAGCTACATCTGGTATAACTGCTTCTTTATTATCATCATTAAGTAAAATTACAAGTCCTACTGTTAATAATAATACAAGACCAGTAAATATACTTAATATTATTATTAAAGTTTTATTTTGTTTTCTATTTTCTTCTACAAATTCTTGTTCTTGTTCTTTTTCTTTCTTTTCTTTTGTTTTTTTATCTTCTGTTTTTATTGATTCTAATTCTTTATCAAGAGCTTTTGTTTCTTCTAAATCATTTTCTGGATATGGATAAACATATCTTTTTTCATCAGCTCTACTAGCATCTAATGCTGTTTTTAAATCATCATGCATCTCTCTTGCATCTTTATATCTATTTTTAGGATTTTTAGCGGTTGCTTTTATTATTACATTTTCTATAGATTGTGGAATTGAAGAATCAAATTTTCTTACACTTGGAAGTGGTTCTCTCAAATGTTTAAGAGCTATTTCTACTGCATTATCTCCTTTATAAGGAAGAAGTCCAGTTAATAGTTCATACATCATTATTCCCATTGAATAAATATCACTTCTAATTGTAGAACCTTTACCATTTGCTTGTTCTGGTGGTATGTAATGAACTGTTCCCATAACTGAATTTGTTTGAGTTAATTGTGTAGAATTCAATGCGATTGCTACTCCAAAGTCAGTTATTTTAATCATTCCATTTGATAAAATCATTATATTTTGAGGTTTTATATCTCTATGTATAATATAAGCATCATGTGCATGTGCCATACCATCTGTAACTTGTAACATAATGTCGATTACTTCTGTTACTGATAGATGTCCTCTTTGCTTTAATACTTGTTTTAATGTTTTACCATCAACATATTCCATTACTATATAATATTGACCATCATCTTCACCAACATCATATATTTCTACTATATTTGGATGTGAAAGACTTGTAGCTGATAATGCTTCTCTTTGAAATCTTCTTACAAATTTTTCATCATTAGCTAAGTCTCCCCTTAGTACTTTAACTGCAACATTTCTATCTAAATAAGTATCATGTGCTAAATATACATTAGCCATTCCACCTTCACCAAGTGTTTTAATTATTTGATATCTGTCATTTATCTTAGTACCTTTTACTATCACACTATTCACCACTCATTCTCATATAAGCTATTGTAATATTATCATTTCCCCCGCGTGTATTCGCTTTCATTATTAATTTATCCACTTTTTCCTCTATTTCTAGTTCACTATCATTTAGTACTTTTTCTATTTGTTCTACCGTTAACATATTAGTAAGTCCATCACTACATAATAATATTCCATCTACTGTTCTTTCTACATCAAAGATATCCATATCTATGATCTCTGCTGCTCCTAATGCTTTCATTAAAACATTTTTTTGTGGATGATTTTTTGCTTCTTCTTCTGTAAGTTCCCCATTTTCCAATAATATATTAACTAAAGTATGATCTTTTGTAACTTTATAAAGTTTACCTTTTTTCTCTACAAAACCACTTGAATCACCAACATTGCCAAATAATAAGAAATCATCTGTTAATATTGAACATACACAAGTAGTTCCAAGACCATTAGCATCAATATGTTCCTCTGCATATTTAAGTATTTTTACATTTATTTCATCTATTATCTCTTTTAACCATATAACAGCTTCTTCTTTTGTACCTATACTTGATAATTCGCTAAATCTTTTACCAAGTTCAGTAACTACAAGAGAACTAGCAATTTCACCTGCTTTATGTCCTCCCATACCATCTGCTACTACAAGTAAGTATTCGCCTTTAAGATTTTTAACTATTGTAACTGAATCTTCATTATGACTTCTTACTTTTCCTGGATCTGTTTGATAACAAGTTTTCATTTTTCACCTTCTTCGTTTGCTCTAAGTTGTCCACAGGCAGCACTTAGGTTTCCACCCATTTCTTTCCTTATTGTTACATTTATATTATTTGATTTAAGTATATCATAAAAGCTTTTAATTTTAAAGTCATTACTTCTTTTCATTGTAAAATCAAATGTCTCATTATAAATTATTAACTATAGACATATGTTTATTCTTTAAAAAGATATATTTATTTTACACTTGTGTACTATTAAAACCATTTTTTTGATAGTACTTTTGCTCTTTCTTTGCCTTTTAAATATTCTTCAACTGTTAGCTTGCTGCTTCCAGCAAAACATGTTTCTGATCTATCTATTTTAGAGTTTCTAGCTATTCTTGCTAGTTCTATTTGATTTTTTATTTGATTCGAATCAACCGCGATTTTCTTTGTTTCTTTAAACATTTTATTATTCCTTTCTTTGTAATTAAGATGCTTTTTCTTCGTGGCTTGCTTTTAACTGTCCACATGCACCTTTAATACCTTTGCCCATTTCTCTTCTCATTTGAACATTAATTTTATTTTTTACCAGTTCATCATAAAAAGCATTTATTCTTTCTTTTGAACTTCTTTTGAAATTACTACTTGTACTATTATATGGTATTAGATTTACATAAACTAATTTTCCTCTTAAAAGGTTAGCTAATTCCTTAGCATTTTCTATACTATCATTAATTCCTTCTAATAATATATATTCTATTGTTACTTTTCTATTAGTCTTAGAAATATAGTAATCAATTGCGGACATAAGTTCATCCATTTTATATGCTTTACTAATTGGCATAAGTGTTTCTCTTATTTTTTGATTTGGAGCATGTAAACTTATTGCTAAATTTACTTGTGTATCTAAATCAGCGAATTCTCTTATTTTTGGTACTATTCCACAAGTACTAACTGTAATTCTTCTAGAACCTAAATCAATTCCTTTTGGGCAATTTAATATTTTAATAGCTTTTACTAAATTAGTAAAATTATCAAATGGTTCACCTATTCCCATTACAACTATATTATCTACTTTAATGTTTTCTAATTTTTCTATTGTTAAAACTTCTAATATAATTTCAGATGTGGTTAGATTTCTCACTTTTTTTAGTTTACCACTCTCACAAAAAGCACAAGCCATATTACATCCAATTTGTGTACTTATACATATACTATTTCCATAATTGTGTTTCATTAGTACTACTTCAATACTAGAATCTTCTACCTCAAGTAGATATTTATTTGTATCTATGCTTTTTAATTCTTCTAAAACATTTAAATATTTTATTTCAAAATTATTATTTAAAAATGTTTTTAATTCTTTACTTATATTAGTTATTTCATCAAAAGAAGTAACTCTTTTTTTATATATTCCTTCAAAAACTTGTGTTGCATTATATTTTTTAAATCCATTATTAACTAAATATTCTTCAAGTTCTTTTAATGTGTATGCAAATATATTCAATTTAATCACCTTCTAAATTATATCATTATTATATTATTAATGTAAATTAAAAGCTATACTGAATGTATAGCTTAATTTGAATATCCTAGTTGTTTTATAAGTGTTGTAACACTCTCTTTATATTTATCTTCTACATTGGCATATATAAGTGTGTTATCTATTTTATTTAATAACATATATCTTCCATTTGTAGAAATTTTATATTCTGAATTGTTATCAGTTTCTGTTACTTCTGCTTTGTCTAAACTACTTTTAATGTTTTCAAATCTTTTTTTGTTTCTGTCATACATTTTTTGAGCTGTTTTACTATCTTTTAATGTGTAAAACTCTACTTGATATTGATTTTCTACTGCAGCCACTATTGCTTCTGTTATTCCAGAATCACTTTTAAAATTCTTAGTTACATCTTTAGTAGTATATTTATCACCTTCGGCAACTAATTTGAATGAATCTCCACTTATAGGTTTCTTTTCCTCTGTTTCTTTTTTACATGCAGTAAATGTAAATAACATAATTAATAATAATGGTAATATTAGAATTCTTTTATTCATTTTTATCTCCTACCTTACATACTAATATTATCATATTTACATATATTTTTTCAATGATATAGTAATATTTTTTATCTTGTTAATGGTTTTTCTTCTGTTTCATTTAATATTCTTTTACAAACATCATATTCATTTTTTATAAATCTCATTTTTAATCCTAACACTGTTAATCTTTCTTGATATTCTCTTAATGCTTTCATATAAAATACTGGTTTATCATTTTTTATTTCATCTTTTGAATCTATTGGATAGACTGCATTAACTAATACAGATTGATGTATTCTATTATAAGGATCAAATACAGCAAGTGAACCAGTCCACCCTTCATGAGCAAATGAACCTTTTGCTGACAGATTTGAAACATAAGATTTCTTTAAACCTTCTTTACATTTTACATAGACACCAAGATTACCTTTTGCATGACTCGCACTATTTGGAAAAGTTATTTCTCCAAGCTTTTCAACTATTTTTTTATTTAATACTTTTCCTTTTCCGTCCATTGCTGCAAATATATCTCTTGCTAGACGCATCAAATCAGTTGAGTTTGTAAATAATCCAGCATGTCCGCACATTCCACCTAAGGCTCTTGCTTTTGGATCATGTACTACATTTATTCCAAAGCCATTTCCTGATACATTATCTGTTTTTGGATTATAACAAGTATGATTCATTCCAAGTGGTTCTAAAAGATACATTTTTAAAACATCTTCATAAGTTAATTCTTTATTATGAACTCGTGACATTCTTTTTGCTATTGTATCTGCTATTATAATTGCTCCAAAATCATTATAAGTATTTTTTAACCTAGTATTATCTGTTAGATGAATTGTTTTTAATATTCTTTCTGCTTCTTCTTTTGATGGTGCTTTTGCTACATTTCCATCTGTCCAATATTTACCATGAAGTCTCATTAAATCATTTAATGTAAAATCTTCTAATCCTTGGAAATCTGGATTTATATCGCATATTTTTTCATTAAGAGATAAATAACCTAAATCATCTAATTTTAATAAAAGTATTAATGTAAATAATTTTGTAACAGATGCTATATCATATATTGTATTTTCATCCATTTGTTCTTTGTTATCTCTTCCTCTTTCTCCACTAATTATTTTAAATGAATAATCATCTTCACCATCTAGTGAAGGTATATATATACAACTAGATACTCCTGTTATAACATTTGTTCCATATTCGTTTTTTGTTTCTAAGAATCTTAAAGTATGATAAATCATTTCTTTTTCTAAACCATCTAGTTCTGTTTCTAAAAATAACATTTTATCTTCTAAGCTATCTTTTGGCATTCTTTCTGATAAATTAAGATTATCTTTTTGCAATTCTTCTTTTAAGTTTCCTAGTACTACTTTCTCCATTTTTATTCCTCACAATAATATAATTCTATCTTCTATTAATATTTTAAAACATTTTATTTAAAAAGTCATTAATAAGGTAATTTTCTTAATATTTTAAATGCTCTTCTTAATTGATTATTTTCTTCTTCCTGTAATTTTTTACAAAAATCAAGTTCATTTTTTACATATCTCATTTTAAGTCCAATATCTATTACTCTTTCTTTATAATGTTTTAATGCTTTTAAATAAAACACTGGTTTATCGTTTTTAATTTGTTCTTTTTCACTTGATGAATAAATAGAGTTTACAAGTATACTTTGATGTACTCTATAATTCGGATCAAATATTGCAACTGAACCTGTCCAACCTTGATGTGCAAAACTTCCATTCGAGGATTGTTTAGAGACATAAGATTCTTTAGTTGGGTCTTTAGTTTTAACATAGACTCCTAAATTTCCTTTTTCAGGATGTTCTCCATTTGGAAATGTTTTTTCTCCAAGTTTTTTAACTATTTTTTTATTTAATACTTTTCCTTTTCCGTCCATTGCTGCAAATATATCTCTTGCTAGACGCATCAAATCAGTTGAGTTTGTAAATAATCCAGCATGTCCGCACATTCCACCTAATGCTCTTGCTTTTGGATCATGGACAATATTTGTTCCAAGTCCATTTCCTGAAACATTGTCAGTTGTTGGATTATAACAAGTATGATTCATTCCAAGTGGTTCTAAAAGATACATCTTTAAAACATCTTCATATGTTAATTCTTTATTATGAATTTTAGACATTCTTTTAGCGATTGAATCAGCTATTATAATTGCTCCAAAATCATTATAAGTATTTTCTTTCCTAGTATTATCAGTTAAATGTATTGTTTTTAATATTCTCTCTGCTTCTTCTTTTGATTGTGCTTTTGCTACATTTCCATCAGTCCAATATTTACCATGAAGTCTCATTAAATCATTTAATGTAAAATCTTCTAATCCTTGAAAATCTGGATTTATATCACAAACTTTTTCATTAAGAGATAAATAACCTAAATCATCTAATTTTAATAAAAGTATTAATGTAAATAATTTTGTAATGGATGCTACATCAAATATAGTATTTAAATCTATCATTTCATGATTTTCTCTTCCTTTTTCTCCAGTGACTATTCTATAAATAAGACTATCTTGATCTAATTCAGAAGGGATATATATTGTACTTGATATACCAGTTATAATATTAACTCCATATTCATTAGTAGTTGTTAAAAATGTTAAAGTTTCATTCATAAATTCTTTTTTTAAAGCATAAGATTCTTCTTCTAATACCTTTATTTTTGTTTCAAGAGAATATGGTGGTTTTTCTTCTGGTATTACAATTTTAGGTTCATTATCACTACCTTTTAATAAATTTTCTAATTTTACATTATATGTAACTTCCATTTTTACTCCTCTATTCTAGTATTGCTTTTATTCTTCTTACTCCTGAGCTTGATGCTTCTTCTTTTACTATTTTAAAGTGACCTAATTCATTTGTATTTTTAACATGAGGTCCACCACAAAGTTCTTTTGAAATATTATCTCCGATTGTATAAACTGTTACAATGTCTGGATATTTTTCAATAAACATACATTCAGCTCCTGATGCGATTGCATCTTCTTTATTCATTTCTTCTACTGTTACAGGTAGTCCTTCACTAATCCATTTATTTACTAAATCTTCTGCTTGTTTCTTTTCTTCATCTGATAATTTATGATCACAGCTAAAATCAAATCTCATTCTTTCATCTGTAATATTACTACCTTTTTGATGAACAGTTGGACCTATTACTTGTTTTAAAGCAGCATTTAAAAGATGTGTTGCAGTATGATATTTAGTTTCAATTTCATTATTTCCACTTAATCCACCTTTGAATTGTCCAGCAGATGCTGTTCTTGATAATTCTTGATGAGCTTTAAATTTTTCTTTAAAGCCTTCCTCATCTACTTTAATTCCTCTTTCATTTGCAAGTTCAACTGTTAATTCAATTGGAAATCCATAAGTATCATATAGTCTAAATGAAGTAGCTGCATCTAAGTCTTTATTGTCTTTTGTTACTTTTTCAAATTCTCTAAGACCTTTTTCTAATGTTTTATTGAATTTTTCTTTTTCTGCTTTTAATACTTCTAAAACAATATTTCTATTATCTTTAATCTCACTATAATATATTTCATATTTATCCATTATTAATGAAGCTATTTGACTTTCCCAATCACTATTAATATCAATATTTAATTTTTTAGCATGTCTTATAGCTCTTCTTATAAGTCTTCTTAAAATATATCCTTGCCCAACATTACTTGGTTTTATACCAGCAGGGTCTGCACTTATAAATACTGCTGTTCTTATATGATCTGCTATAATTCTCATACTTGTTTCATTACCTTCATAAGGTAGAGATGATATCTTTGAAATTAGTTCTATTACATCTTTCCAAATACTTGATAGATAATTATCGTTTACTCCTTCAAGCACTGCTGTTACTCTTTCTAATCCCATTCCAGTATCAACATTCTTTTTAGGTAATTCTTCTATACTTCCATCACTATTCTTTTTGTATTGCATAAATACATCATTCCAGATTTCAACCCATCTCTCATCTTCTGGATCAAATTTTTCTGGAATTGGTTCATTACTTCTGAAATAGAACATTTCTGTATCTGGTCCGCAAGGTCCTGTTTCTCCTGCAATCCAGAAGTTATCATCAACTGTTCTTGCTATTCTTTCTTCTTTAATACCTAAGCTTAACCATTTATCATGAGCTACTTTATCAAATGGAATATTATCTTTTCCAGCATAAACTGTAACTGCTAATCTTTCTACTGGTATATTAAGAACTTTTGTTAAAAATTCAAAACTCCATTCAATGGCTTCATCTTTAAAATAATCTCCAAGAGACCAATTGCCTAACATTTCGAAAAATGTATGATGATATGTGTCCCCTATAACATCTAAATCATTTGTTCTAATACATTTTTGATAATCGCATAGTCTTGTTCCATATGGATGAGGTTCTCCCATTAAATATGGAATTAATGGTTGCATACCTGCTGTATTAAATAAAACACTTGGATCATTTTCAGGTACTACTGGTGCACTTGGTATTTGTTTATGTCCTTTCTTAACAAAAAAATCAATGTACAAATCTTTAATATTCATATTTTCCTCCTATAAAATAAAAAAGAATGATACATAAGGAGTCTATATTAGACGGTACCATCCTTTAATTAACTTGATTATGATAACGGATAATCCGTGAGCTATTAACTCATAAAATGAAAGTAGCTTCAAATAATATTATTGTTAATTTTCACCAAACATTAACTCTCTATAAAATAAATCTTATTTTACTCGTCTTTCAATGTTTGTATTCTAGCATATTTTAAATATAAATGCAAGTGTTAACCTATTCTAAAGGCAGGGGATATTCCTTCTTGATATGTCGGAGACCCTGAAGCTATTAATCCAAATGGATCTATCATCATAAATGTATTTTTATAACTAAGACTTACTGTTCGTGTCCACCAAGATGATCTATCTTTATCTGCTGGAAATGCATTACTTGATGTAGTATTTACTGATTTATAGTAATCAAGTTGTCTTGTTAAAGCTGCAGCTGTTTCTCCACTACTTTGATCACCAAACAATTCTTGAATTGATAATAAATAAAGTTTATCTGTTGATGTGTAATTTGTTGTTTCTGTGTCATTATGTCCTGAAACTACTTGTGTGCTTATTATCACTGATTGTAAATCACTAGGTAAGCTATTTAGTATATCATTATTTAAGAATGTCCTAAGATTCATTGATGGCCATCCACCATTTGATGTTTCTGTACTATTCATAGCATGTGTAGTAATTAAGTCTGTGAATTCGAGTACAAAACCACAAGCTGTCTGTGAAAATCCTGTTCTATCACATTCAATAGGTCTTGTTGTGTTTGCTATTCTTATTGTATGTGTTCCATAGGTTCCCATATTAATAGTTTTAGTATCTCCAATATTATATTTGCTTATATTATTTTTCTTTGCTGCTCTTGCTATTGTTTCCCAACTATCAGTACTAAATGAATTAGGTGACGGAATACCTTTATCTTCGATATCAGTAAAGTATCCAGGATTACTAGCTCCACCATCTATTTTAGCATAGGTTTTATCAACATATGAACTATTATATTTTGTTCCCGAACCTCCTACTAAATAGTTTGAGTCTCTAAACATTTCATTTGATGCAGTAACATTATCAGTATTAAATTTATTGCTTACATATATTGTTTTTAATTTGCTATTATTGTAAAACATTTTTTGCATATCAGTAACTTTGCTTGTATCAAAATTACTGATATCTAATTCTGTTGCTTTTGTATTATTAAACATATAAGCCATTCTTGTTACTTTTGATGTATCAAAACTGCTAACATTTAAAACTGGTGCTGTTGAACCATAGAACATCAACTGCATATTTGTTACATTCGATGTGTTAAAATTACTTATATTTAGTGTTGTTGCTTTTGTATCTTCGAACATACTATACATTTTTGTTACTTTGCTTGTATCAAAATTGCTGACATCTAAAACTGGAGATACAGTACTATAAAACATTTCTGACATGTCAGTTACTTTACTCGTATCGAAGTTACTAACATCTATATTAGTGGCTTTAGTAATTCTAAACATACCACCCATATTAGTAACATTACTTGTATTAAAGTTACTAACATTTATTGTTGTTGCTTGTGACTGTTCAAACATCCAAAACATACTAACCACATTCGAAGTGTCAAAATTACTTAAGTCTATAGTATCAGCCTTACTGTATCCAAACATATTGCTCATATCAGTAACTTTGCTTGTATTAAAATTACTAACATCTAAAGTTGTTGCTTCTGTATGATTGAACATACCACTCATATTTGTGACATTACTTGTGTTAAAACTACTAACATTTATTATTGTTGCCTGTGAGTTTCTAAACATTTGATACATGTTAGTTACATTGCTTGTATCAAATGTTCTTAAATCTAATTTTTGTGCAGTAGTACCCGAAAACATTCTGTACATATTTGTTACTTTGGATGTGTTAAAAGTACTTAAATCTAATGCTGTTGTTTTTGTATTGCTAAACATTTCAAACATTTCAATTATATTTTTTGTATTTATGCCACTCAAATCTATTGAAGCAGCTTGACTATTATAATACATATATGAAGCATCTGTTATTGGTTTATTATTTATATATGCACATACTTTACTTGTTACTGGATCTGTACTGGTTTTATCGCTTAGCTGTGCTCCCCATCCATTAGATTGCATATTTGACCATGCAATTGTCGAAGAAGGATATTCTCCCTTTTGTTTATAACTATATGTGTATTGTCCATTTGTATACTTTAAACCCTGTTTAAGTGTATCACTTGTCATACAAAAATAAGTGTTGTTAGTTGGAGTTTCAATTAGAGTTATCTCATTATAATTAGTTGGAATTGATATATCTGATAATGTATTTGTAATATATCCACCTTTTAAAACCAGTTCTATTGTTTGATCTGTTTCACTATTATTTATTATTAAAAGTTTTATATTGTTTGAATTATTTGCTACTATCGAATCGTTTGGTTTACTATATGTTGTTACTATTTCATCTGTATCTTTTGTTGATTCATAATATTTTATTTCAATGTTAGAATTTTTTAAATATAATAATTTATAATATGTATCTACTGGATCTAAACTATTTACTGTTAAATCTATTATTGTTTCTCCAGGTGGTACTGTTAAAGTATTTTTTGATTCATTATCAATAGTCATTGAATACTTTAGTTCTCCAATATACATTTCTGCTGCCTTATAGTCGTTTGATGAAACAAAAAAACTCGAATATGACAAACCTAAAAGAATACTTACTCCAATAAGTACAGATATTATAACTAGATATTTATGTAAAAAATTCATTGTCTTATTCATAATTATTCTCTATTATATAGTTTAGCAGTTTTCACATTTTTTATCAATTATTTTTTTTGCAAATAAAAAGTAAGTGTTTTTCACTTACTAATTTATACATTTTATTGTCCAACTGGTGCTTGTGGAGCTTGTGGTGTTTCACTAGCTGGTGGCACTGGTACAGTTGGTGCTTCTGCAGCTGCTGGTGCAGGTACAGATGGTGTTTCACCTATACTTGGAGTTTCTCCAATGCTTGGGGTTTCTCCGATTGCAGGTGCTGGACCCACTGATGGTGTTTCACCGATTGCTGGAGCCATTACTTCTGGTGCAGCAGTTTGTGGTTCTTCAATTACCAATGTTGGTTGTTCGTTTGCAGGTGCTGCTGGTTCTACAGCTGGTGTATTAAATATACTTTCAACTGGAGCTTCAGCTGAAGCAGCTGGTTGAACTGGTGTTTCCGTAACTGGTGTAACTGGAGCTACAGGTGTTGATGTGTTTATGTTAACATCATTTGCTGTTGCTTCTAATCCACTTAAACTTGGCTCTTGTGGAGCAACTGCAGGTGCTGCTGTAACTGTTTCAGCTTGTGGTGCTGTATTAGCTGCTACAGCTGCTGGTACAGGTTGTGGTGGAACATTAGTTGCAGGAACTACCTCAGCATTCTTTTGTTTTTTCTTTTTACCATCTACAATAAATCCTATTAAAGCAAATAATAATACTACAGCTACAATCATAAAGATTAAGTAATTATCTGCTAAAAAATTCAATACTTTGTCCATCATATAAATATCATGTCCTCCTTATTCTATAATATTATTTTAACATCTAATATTAAATATTTCAATATAATTTTTTAATTAAGAAATATTTAATTTTTTGCCTTTTGGTTGAATATGTATCCAAGTATTACCATCATTTACTTTTAGTTCACTGCCGTCTTCTAATGTATATATTGTTTTACTTGATCTATCCTTTTTGCTCCATTTTATTTTTATTGCTTCTCCGTTTGATATATAGTATCCTTCACCGCTACCAATGTTATATAAATCTTGTCTTCCTTTTTTGTCAGATTGTATCGATGAATTCTCTACTTGATAAGTAATTATGTTTTTTACTGTATATTGTTTTTTAGTAATTAAATCTGTATGTTCTTTTCCTCCCATGAACATTTTATAGTTCATATTTTCTTTATCATAAACATACTTTGTTGTCTGATAATCTGAATATACAATTTCTACTGTATCAGCTGTTTTTTTAGTTGAATCTTTGTATTCCATTTTTATTGGGCTATATTTTAATAATTGTGTATCTGTTGTGTTTCTATATCCTTTTGACTTTATTAGTTTATTTATTCTATCCATTGATGTAAATGCTGTGTGTTCATATGCTCTATTAAGTGAAGTATCTCTATAAAATCCTTTTGCAGCATACATTCCATTTATATTGTTTATTTTTAAACTTTTTATATCACTTAATGCTTGTGGAGAGTGTCCGTAATGAACAAATATTGCATCATTTTCCATAACATAATCTAAGAAATAATGTCTTGCACTTCTTACTGAACCTATTTTATCTGTTGTTTGATCTTTAAATAATGCAATTATTCTTGTTATACCTCCCTCTGCGATAAGTTCATATGCTAGGTATGCATCTTGAAGTCCAGCATGTGGATAAGCAGCATGATTATTATTTATTGATACTGCTACTGGTCTTGTTTTACTATCTTCATCTATTATTTTTACTTTTGGTTTTACTACATAAATATTTCCAATGTTTATGCCATTTTCCATTGTATATTCTAATACTTTTTCATATAAATTAAAGTAATTAAATATAAACACAGAAATACCAGCAAAAACTATAAAAAATAATAAATGTCTCCATATTCTTTTTACTTTTCTCTTTTTCATATATCATTCTCCATTTAAATTATATCACATATTCAATCTTTAATAATATTTATTATAATTTTATGTAAAGTTTATATAAAAATACCTAATTCATTGAATTAGGTATTATATTTATTTACTGATTTTTTCTAACATTTTAGATTTTGCTTCTACTGGATTTGCTTTTCCTTTTGATTTTTTCATAACTTGTCCAACTAAGTAATCTAACATATTAGTTCTACCATTATGATAATCTGTAATTGCCTTTTCATTTTCATTTATAACTTCATCTACTAGTGAATCAATAAATGAAGAATCTTCTATTACTTCCATATCATATTTTTTTACTATTTCTTTTGGAGTTAGTTTTTCTTCAAGCATTTTTGTAAATACTTTTTTAGCTTGGTCTGATGATATTTTTTTATCGTTAACTAGATTTACTAATTCTATTATCATATTTGGTCTTATAAATATATTATCTATTGTTATTTCATCGCTCTTGTTTATTTCACCAAGTAATCTAGTTGTTATCCAGTTACAAGCTGATTTTGGATCACAATTACCATTTACACATTCTTCAAAGTAATCAGATATTTTTTTATTTTTTACAAGTACACTAGCATCGTATTCTGAAAGAGAATATTCTTTCATATATTTCTCTTTTCTTTCATTTGCTAACATTGGTATTTGTGACTTAATTTCTTCAATTAATTCTTTTGTTATTTTATATCTTGGAATATTTGGCTCTCTAAAATATTTATAATCAATTGCATCTGCTTTACTTCTCATATGAATTGTAGTACCGCTTTCATCATCCCATCTTCTTGTTTCTTGTACTACTTCATCATATCTACCAGCATCTTTTAGTTCTGATTGTCTTTTAATTTCATATTCTATTGTTTTTCTGATTGCATCGAAACTATTTACATTTTTAACTTCTACTTTAGTACCAAATTCAGTATCATCTTCGTTCATTATTGATACATTTACATCAGCTCTTATTTGTCCTTTTTTAGTATCACATTCTGAAATATCAGTGTATTCATAAATACTTTTAATATGTTCTAAGAATGCTAATGCTTCATCTGCACTATAAAGACAAGGTTCTGTTACCAATTCTAGAAGTGGAACTCCTGCTCTATTATAGTCTATTGTTGAAGTATTGTAATAGTGATCAAGTGATGCTGCATCTTCTTCTAAATGTATATCATGAATTAATACTTCTTTTTTAGTACCTTTAACATCTATTATTATTTTTCCATCTACTCCAACTGGATTATAGAATTGAGTTAATTGATATCCTTTTGGAAGATCTGGATAATAATAATTTTTTCTATCAAATTCCATATATTCTGGTATTTTACAATTTAATATTGATGACATCATTATAGCTTTTTTAACACATGTTTTATTAACAACTGGAAGTGTTCCTGGAAATGCCATATCTAGTGGTGCTACATTTGAATTAGCAAGTTTACTGAAACTATTTCTTGAATTTGAAAATACTTTTGTATTTGATTTCATTTCACAGTGAAATTCAAGGCCTATTACTGCTTTATATGACATTATTCCACCTCCTTTGCAATCATATTTTTATAATTCATATTACTTTCTAATGCATATGCTATGCTAAGCACATTTATATCATCTTTAACAGCACCTGTAATATTTACTCCAACTGGTAAATTATTTACAAAACCATTTGGTATTGTTATTGATGGGAAACCACCAAAGTTACCTATTTGTAAATGATCTTCTAAGATATTATTTGAATATGATAATTTATTTTTAGATTCTTCAATATATTTAGCAGGACCGCTACCTACTGGTAAAATAAGTCCATCATATTTACTAAACATTTCATTCATTTTATCTACTATTAGTCTTCTTACTCTTTTAGCATTCATAAAATATTTTTCTTGATTTTCTTTTTGAAGTACATAGGAACCGATTACAAATCTTCTTTTTATAAGTGGACTAAATCCTTTTGTTCTATGATCTTTCATTATTTCAAATGGTGTTTGTCCCTCACCTCTTGGTCCGAAGCTTATTCCTGTTAGGTTAGACATATTGCTTGTTGCTTCTGCACAAGATATTACTACATAAACAGATGGAACTGCATCTAATAATTTTTTATCAATACTTTCTTCTTTTATTTCTATACCAAGATTTTTACATAATTCTAATGTTTTATTAAAGTTTTCTAAATGATTTTTTAATTCTTCACTTGGATTTTCATAATTATTAATATCTACTATTTCTTTTATATAGAATAGTTTTTTACCTTTAACATCTTTATTTATATTTTTATAAAGGTTAATACTACTTGAATCCCAAGAAGTCATATCTTTTGGATCTATACCTTTCATTGCATCTACTGCGATTGCTGCATCTTCTACTGATCTTGATAGTACACCTACTGTATCAAGTGAGCAAGCAAATGGAAAAAGACCATATCTTGAAATCATTCCATATGTTGGCTTATATCCAACAATTCCACAATATGCAGCTGGTTTACGAATTGAATCTCCTGTATCACTACCAAGAGCGAATGGATAACATCCAGAGGCTACTGAGGCAGCACTTCCTGCTGAACTGCCGGCTGTCATTCTTCTATAATCCCAAGGATTGTGAACAATACCTGTATGTCCAGTTGTTCCAGTTCCTCCCATTCCAAGTTCATCTAAAACTGTTTTTGAAACAGGAACTGCTCCTTTATTTTTTAGATTTAAGACAGCTGTTGCATCAAAGAATGGAACATAATCTTTTAATGTATTAGAACTTCCTGTTGATAAAATATCTTTTGTTGAGAAATTATCTTTTACACCAAATGGGATACCACTTACTAATTCATCTGTTATTTCACTTTCTTTAGCATCATCAATAATAGTCACAAATGCATTAGTTTTTTCTTGTATACTATGACATTTTTCTAATGATTCTTTTATTAATTCTTTTGAAGTGATTTTTTTATTTAATAATTCTTCGTGTAATTCTTTAATATTCTTAGTTATCATTATCCCACCACCTTTGGTACTTCTACTTCTCTGCCTTCATATTGATCACAATTCTTTAATAATTCTTCAATAGGAATTTCTTCACCTACTTCATCATCATTTCTTAAATCTTCAATTGTCATTTCAAATGGAAAGCTAAGTGGCTCAGTATTTTTGATGTTTGGTATTTCATTTATTAAATCCATATTTTTTTCTATTTCATCAAATTCTTCTTGTATATTTGTTCTTTCTTCTTCTGTTAAACCTATAAGTAATTTATCTGCATAATCATCTATCATTTCTTTTGTGAAATTACTCATTTTCATTCCTCCTTTATTTTAATACCTAACTCCTCTAATTGTTTTGGTTCAAGTACACTTGGACTTCCCATCATTAAATCTTGTCCACTTGTACTTACTGGAAATGCTTGTACTTCTCTTAAGTTTGATTCATCTTTTATAATCATAAGTATTCTGTCAATTCCTAGTGCCATTCCTCCATGATCTCTTATATTTTGAACCCAACCACTAACTATTATTTCTTTTCCTACCATATCGTATTCTATATCACTAATCATTATAGTACGATATTTATTTATTTTCACTGTTTCTCCTTTTAGTAGTCACAGTTATTAGGTGTTCTTGGATAAGGTATTACATCTCTTATATTTTCAACACCTGTTAAATACATTATAAGTCTTTCAAATCCAAGACCGAAACCAGCATGATAACATCCTCCGAATCTTCTAAGGTTTGTATACCAATCTAAGTTTTCAAGAGGTATATTCATTTCTTTCATTCTATTAATTAATTTATCGTAATCATCTTCTCTTTGACTACCACCGATTAATTCCCCAGAACCTGGTACTTCTAAGTCTACTGCGGCTACTGTTTCATTATCATCATTTAATTTCATATAGAATGCTTTAATGTCTTTTGGCCAGTCTGTAATAAATACTGGTCCATTAAAGTGTTCTGTTATATATTTTTCATGTTCTTTGGCGATATCTTCACCATATTCTGGTTTGAATTCAAAATCAACTTTAGATTCTTTTAATAAAGTAATAGCTTCTTTATGTGTAATTCTTACAAATTTACTATTTAACACTTTATTTAATTTATCTTTTAATCCTTTCTCTACAAACTTATCAAAGAAATCTATTTCAAGTGGACATCTTTCCATAACATACTTGATAATAAATTTCAACATTTCTTCTTCTATATCCATTATTCCATTCATATCACAGAATGCTATCTCTGGTTCAATCATCCAGAATTCATTAGCATGTGTTTTTGTATTTGAGTTTTCTGTTCTCATTGTTGGACCAAATGTATATATTTTTTTATATGCTAGAGCAAAAGTTTCTCCATGAAGTTGACCAGAACCTGTTATATATGTTTGTTTACCAAACAAATCTTTCTTAAAATCAACTTTTTTATCTTCCCCTAGTGGAAGATTATTCATATCAAGAGTTGTTATTTTGAACATTTGTCCTGATCCTTCACAATCTGCTCCTGTTATAATTGGACTATGAAAATATACATAGTTATTGCTTTGAAAATATTCGTGTATTGCTTGTGCTGCTACACTTCTTACTCTAAAAACTGCATTAAAAAGATTTGTTCTTGGTCTTAAATATGCTAACTCTCTTAAGAATTCTCTTGTATGTCTTTTTGGTTGAATTGGATAATCTTCTGGACAATCTCCTAAAACTTCAACTGATTTTACTTTCATTTCATGACTTTGACCACTACCAACTGATTTAATAATTGTTCCATTAACTCTTATAGCAGAACCAACTCTTATTTTACTTATTTTATCAAAATCTGATAGTTCTTTATCATATACAAGTTGTAAATTTTGAAAATATGTTCCATCATTAAAATCAATAAATCCAAAATTAGATTGATTTCTATTATTACGAACCCATCCTTCTAATACTACATCTTTGTTTTCGTAGTCTTCTATTTTTTTAAATAAATCTTTAACATCCATATATTTCATCATCCTTTCCTAAAATAAAAAGAGATGGTAAAAGGAGTCAAAATGACGATTACCATCCCTTATTTAACTTAATTTTTATAACGGTTTACCCGAGAATATTTACTATTATTTCAATATTCCACTCAGTGGTGTTATTCATATATTTTGTTTTATTAGTTTTCACCAACCACTAACTCTCTTTAAAACTCTTATATATTACTTCTCCACATCAAAGATTTATGAGCCAATTATACTACTCATTTTTTTGTTTGTCAAACTATTTAAAAAGAAGTACTTAATACTTCTTTAATTTTTAATTATATATTTTTGTTATCCATATTGCTATTAAACTTATAGTTAAAATATTACTAAATAAAGATGTAATTGCTAACATTATCTTAAAGAATTTTTCTTTTTTAGATTTAATAGCTGCAACAAAGTAAATAATTGTTACTATATAAGTGATAATACCTAATGGCCATAACAATATATCTGATAACTTATATATAGTTGAATTAATAAAAGTTAATGATGCTTCTTCTACCATATAAGTTGAAAGAAAAGTTGTTAATACAATGGCATTTATAAGCATTAATACTATCAAAGTATTTCTGACTGTATTTTCAACATCATAATTTTTTAACTTTTTCATAATTTTATTGCCTACCTCCTAGTTATAAAGTAGCATATTCAATAATATAACTCAATTAGAATTTCATATATTTGTCATATAATTGTCATTATTAATAATATTAATACTGTTAAAAGTGGTAATAACCATTTATAAATTAATATTGAATCTCTTAACCAATGAAAGTGTGAACCTTTATTATTATCTTCATATATGGTATCTATATCTATACATTTAAAGTTTATTTTATTTTTTGCTAAGTTATATAGAAAATTCATTTCATATTCATACCTATTACCATTTGTATTTAAACATAAGTCTTTATATTTTATATTTATACCTCTTAGCCCAGTTTGTGTATCTTTTAATGTAATGCCTGTCTTAATTTTAAAAACAAGTGAAGAAAATTTATTACCAAATTTACTACTAAATGGTACATTCTTTTTATTAAAGTTTCTTGTTCCTAAAACTATATCATTATCTTTTAATGATTCTTTTATTTTTAATACATCTTTTGGTTTATGTTGAAGATCAGCATCTACTGTTATAAAACCATCAACATTTGTTAATTCTTTTATTCCTGTTTTGATTGCCTGACCTTTTCCTTTATTAATACTTTGATATATTATTTTTACATTATTAAGCTCTTTATATATCTTTTTTGTTTCTTCTGTACTTCCATCATCAACTATTAAAATATTATCAAAATCTTTTTGTAATTCATTTACAAGTTTTACTATTTTTTTAGTTGGATTATAGGATGGAATAATAATAGCTATTTTCATATTATTCTCCTAGATATTCTTTTAATTTTTCTTCTAGTTCTTCTTTCTTAAATGGTTTAGATATATAATCATTAAAACCTTCTTTTAAATACTTTTCTTTTGATGTACTTAATGCATCTGCTGTAAATGCTATAACAGGTGTGTTAAAGTTATTATTCTTTTTCAATTCTTTTAATGTATCAATACCATTTATATCTTTCATCATTATATCCATAAATATAAGATCATATTTTTCATTATTATTTATTTTATCAATACATTCTTTGCCATTTTTACATGCTACTAAATTTATATTATATTTAGTAAGTAATCTTGTTAAAACTTTATTATTAAGTTCATCATCATCTACAAGTAATATAGTTTTGTTATTATAAATTATGTTATTTTCTTTTGTATTATTACTTATTTCATTTGATATTTTTTGAGGTATTTCTATTATAAATACACTACCACTACCATAATAGCTTCTAACATTAATTGTTCCATTCATTAAATATATTAGATCTTTTGATACTAATAAACCTATACCATCTCTATCTACTGAACTATTTATATCATTATCTATTTCTTTTTTACTAAATATTTTATTTAAATCTTCACTTTTGATACCAATTCCAGTATCTTTTACTTCTATTTGTAATTTACATATACTACCATCAATAATACTATTTATTGTTAATGTAATAGTTCCTTTTTCTGTATATTTAAATGCATTAGTAAGAAGATTATTTATTATTTCTTTTATTTTAGTTTTATCACCATATAGATTATTAGGTGTATTTTCTGATATTGAATATTTAAATATAATATCTTTTTTATTTGATATTTTTTTATTTAAACTAATTAGTCTTTCTACTTCTTTTCTTATATCATAATTTCTTTCTTTTAATTCAAGTTCTTTATTTTCTATTTTATTTATTTCTATAACATTACCTACTAAATCAATTAATGAAGAAGATGCATCATTTAAATCATCTATTGTTTCTTTAATCTCTTCTGATAGGTTTTCTTTATGCATACTCATATATTCAATTGAATTAATTATTGATGTAAGTGGTGTTCTAAGTTCATGTGATATATTATTTAAGAAACTTGTTTTATTCATATCTTTTTTAAGTGCTAAAAGTCTAAGTTCATTTATTAAATTATATTCTTTTATAGATGGACTTTCTATATAAAGATATATTAAATATGTTATAAGTAACATTATAGTTGTTGATATTTCTAAATTAATATATCTAATTTGTAATATAGTTAATACAAATAGTATTGTTAATATGTAAATAATACTTGTTGATTTGGTTAATTTTAAATATTTTTCTTTAATAATAGTTCTTATTATTGATATAGTATTTATTATTAATATGGATATATTCAATGTTAATAGACTATTTTTTGATATTGTTGTTAATAATGAAAGAAATATAAATAGTATAGCTTCAATTACATAAAATAACTTATTATTTTTTATATCTGTTATTGTATAAACATATGCATTTAATATTAAATACCAAGATAATATAAAAATATAATATAAGTTTATATATATATCTATTATTACAGGATTTGCTTTTATAAAATCTGTTAATGATAAAATCACTATTTCTAAAATATAGCCTATTAATACAAATAGTGATAAACATAGAAATACATTTCCTGATTTTGATTTATTATTCCTTTTCAATTTATAATTTATTAGTAATGATAATAAAAATACTATTCCTGTTATTAAATATATTAGTTTCATATTAACCTCTCTATTATATAGTTATTATATCATATTTTGATAATTAAAAAAGGTGTACGAGACATCTTATAATGTTTTTGTTATTTGAGGAGATTTAATTATATTACCATCTATATATTCTCCATAATAATAATCTGGTGGCCATACTGTTACTGATTTATCAACTATTAATCCAAAATATATTTTCATACTATCTGTATTACAGAATTTTGCAATTTCATCTACAAATCTTAATCCTTCACTTATTACTCCATCATCATAAGTAAAATTATCTTTGTAAAACATTAAATTTCCATTCATATAATAACCACGAGTTATTTTATTAAATTCTTCTCTTGTCATTCCTTTACTACTACAATATTCAAAATGTGACATACCACTATTTTTAATAAATTCTATTTTATTATCATATATAATAAAAGCTATTCTTTGTTTATGAAAATCTCTTGTTTCATCTTTTGTTTCATATCTATAATCCATAATATCACCTACCGCAAATATTATACAAAAAAAGATATAGAAAATCTATATCTTAAATTCTTCAAAGAAATCACTCATTGTTAATTGTTCTCTTGATTCTTTTTTAGGTGTTTCTTTCTTTTCTTCTTTAACAGTAGTTTCTTCTTTTACTTCTGTTTTAGTAGTATCAATTTTAGTAATATCTTTAAGTCTACTTACTACAAATATATCTTCAATATTTTTTTTAGTTATTAAGCTTCCTGTACTTAATTTATCCATTATATTTATGTCACTTGATTTCATATAACCTATACTTCCATCAAGTATTCCAAATATTGTTTTACTATTAGTATTATAACATCTAAATAAATTATATTGTTTTGTTTTTGGACTCTTAATAATTAATGATCCTTTTTTAGCTCTTGTTGTTTTTTGAATTTCTTCAACTTTTATTCTTTTAGCTGTATTTCTATCTGTGAATACTGATATATATTCTTTTTCAGGATTTGCATTGAATGAACCAATTACTTCATCATTACTTCCTAAATTAATTGATTTAACACCACTTGTTCTAAGACCAACTAATGGTATTTCATTAGTATTATATTTAAGAGCATATCCTTCTTTTGTTACAACTATTGTTTCATCATAACATTTATTACTTACTGCGATCACTTCATCATTATCTTTAAGTTTAAACATAGCTATTGGTTTAGAATATCTTGATACTTCGAAATCTTTTAAAGTCATTCTCTTAACCATACCATATTTAGTAAATGCTGTGATAACGGTATTATCAAATTTAGAAACTCCAAATGATTGTATTATCTTTTCTCCATCACTTACTTTTATATAATTAGATATATGACTACCAATATCTTTATATTTAGCTTCATTAATATCTCTTACTGGTAAATATAAATAATTACCTAAATTAGTAAATAATAATACTGTATCAATATTATTTATTTTAAAGAATCCTGTTATATAATCATTTTCTCTTACACCTGGATATTCATTAGGTGTAGCATTATAAGATTTTAATGATACTTTTTTAACATAACCACTATTAGATATACAAACTATAAAGTCTTCTTTACTTATCATATCAAGTGTATCTATTTTTATTTCACTTACTTCATCTTTTATAGTAGTTCTTCTTGGATCAGCATATTCTTTCTTAATACTTCTTAGCTTATCTTTTATAACTGATAATAGTTTTTCTTCACTAGATAATATTTCTCTAAAATATGCTATTTCTTTTGTAAGTTCTTCAAATTCATTTTTAAGTTCAGTTACATCAGTATTTGTTAATTTATATAACTGCATCATTACAATAGCTTCTGCTTGTGCATGAGTAAATTCATATTCATGCATTAAGTTTTCTATTGCATCGCTCTTATTTTTACTTTTTCTTATTGTTTTAATAACTTCATCTAATATGTCAAGTGCTTTAATAAAACCTTCAATAATATGAATTTTCTTTAAATCAACATCTAAATCAAACTTAGTTCTTTTAATTACAACTTCTTTATTATGAGCAATAAATGCATCTAATATTTCTAATATACCTAATGTTTTTGGTGTTCTATTTACTATTGCTACCATATTATAAGCATAGTTTACTTGTAAATCAGTATTTTTAAGTAAGTAATTTATTATTAAATCTTTATTAGCATCTTTTTTAAGTTCTATAACTATTCTAAGCTCATCATTTCTATCTGATTCATCTCTTACTTCAAGAATTCCATCTATTTTTTTATCAAGTCTTATTTCTTCAATTTTACTAATTATATTTTTCTTAATAGTGTCATATGGAATTTCTGTTATGATTATTTGATTTTTACCTTTTGTATTTTCAAATTCATATTTAGCTTTAACTACAACTTTTCCTTTTCCTGTTGTATATGCTTTTACTAATGCATCTTTTCCTTCAACTATGCCACCTGTTGGAAAGTCAGGACCTTTTACTATATCCATAATAGTATCAAGTCTACAGTTTGGACTATCTATTCTTTTTATAGTTGCATCTATTACTTCTCCTAAGTTGTGTGGTGGGATATTAGTTGCATATCCAGCACTTATTCCTGTTGAACCATTTACTAAAAGGTTTGGAAAATAAGCTGGTAATACAGTTGGCTCATAACTATAATCATCAAATGTTAAAGCCATTTCAACTGAATCTTTATCTATATCTTCTAAAAGTACATTACTTATTTTAGCAAGTCTTGCTTCTGTATAACGCATTGCGGCTGGTCCATCTCCATCTATTGAACCATTATTACCTTGCATATCTACTAAAATTACTCTTTGTTTCCACTTTTGACTAAGTCTAACCATCGCATCATAAACAGATGTATCTCCGTGTGGATGGTAGTTACCTATAACATTACCAACTGTTTTAGCTGATTTTCTTGTTTCTTTATCATAAGTATTTTTATCTTTATACATTGAATAAAGAATTCTTCTTTGAACTGGTTTAAGTCCATCTCTTACATCAGGAAGAGCTCTATCTTGTATGATATATTTAGCATATCTACCAAATCTCTCTCCCATTATTTCTTCAAGAGCGAAATCATTTATTTTTTCAATAATTGTTGTTTCTTTTTCTTTTGCCATTATTTTGATCCAGCTCCTTTATAATCATCTTCAAGTGTAAATTCTACATTTTCTTCAATCCATTCTTTACGAACTTCTGAATCATCTCCCATAAGAACACCAACTCTTTTTTCAGCTAATGCTTTATCATCAATTCTTACCTTTACAAGAGTTCTATGTGCTGGATCCATAGTTGTTTCCCATAATTGGTCTGCATTCATTTCACCAAGTCCCTTATATCTTTGAATTGTATATTTACCTTTGAATGTATTTTTAAATTCATTTAGTTCTTCATTAGTATTTATATACTTTTTATCTTTATTATATTTAACTAGATATAATGGTGGAACTGCTATATAAAGCATACCGTGTTCAATTAAATCTCTCATCCATCTATAAAAGAATGTAAGAAGTAGTGTTTGAATATGTGCTCCATCATCATCGGCATCGGTCATTATTATTACTTTTCCATAATTTGATTCTGTGTAATCAAAGTCAGCTCCTACACCAGCTCCTATTGCATGAACAATTGTATTTATTTCTTCATTTTTAAATAAATCCGCTACTGTTGATTTTTCACAGTTAATTATTTTACCTCTTAATGGAAGGATTGCTTGATGTCGTTTATCTCTACCACTTTTTGCAGTACCTCCGGCACTGTTTCCTTCGACTATGAATAATTCATTTTTATGATATTCTTTACTTTGAGCTGGTGTTAACTTACCAAGTAATACTTTTTCAGATTTACCTTTACCTTTTCCAGCTCTTGCTTCTGCTCTTGCTTTTCTGGCTGCTTCACGAGCCAATTTACTCTTTAATGCTTTATCCATTATTGCAGTAGCTGATTCTTTATTTTCTTCTAAGTAGTATGATAATTTTTCATATACTACACTTTCTACTACTGTTCTTGCTTGTGGAGTTCCTAGTTTACCTTTTGTTTGTCCTTCAAATTGAAGTAAACTTTCTGGTATTTTTAAACTAATTATTGCTGTTAAGCCTTCTCTTGTATCACTACCATCAAGCCCTTCTTTACTTTTAAGTAAACTATTAGCTCTTATATATTCATTGAATACTTTTGTAAGTGCTGTTTTAAATCCTACTTCATGACTACCACCATCAACAGTTTTAACATTGTTAACAAATGACATAATATTTTCATTATATGAATCAGTGTATTGCATTGCAATATCTACTTCTATGCCATTTTTTTCGCCACTGAAATTTATAACTTTTTGAAGTACATCTTTTCCTTCATTAACATACTCTACAAAAGATACAAGTCCATTATCATAACAATATGTATTATGTTTATCATCTTCTTCATCTATAACTTCCATTGTAAGACCATTTATAAGAAATGCACTTTCTTGCATTCTTTCACATATTGTTGTGTAGCTAAATCTAGCATTACCAAATATTTCTTCATCTGGGAAAAACTCAACAGTTGTACCTGTTTGTTTAGTAGTACCTATTTGTTTTAAATCTTTATCTAATTTGCCACCATTTTTAAATGATATTTCACAGATTTTTCCTTCTCTACAAATAGTTACTTTCATCCATTTAGATAATGCATTAACAACAGAAGAACCTACTCCGTGTAGTCCTCCTGATACTTTATATCCATCTGTTTCAAACTTTCCACCTGCATGTAGTACTGTATAGATAACTTCTGGTGTTGATTTACCTGATGCATGTTTTCCAATTGGTACTCCACGACCTTCATCACTAACTCTTACACTTCCTATTTTAGTAAGTGTTACTGTTATTTTTTTACCATATCCATTTATAGCTTCATCAATAGCATTGTCTACAATTTCCCATACTAAATGATGTAGTCCTCTTTTATCAGTAGAACCAATATACATACCAGGTCTCTTACGAACAGCTTCAAGACCTTCTAATATTTTAATTGATTTTTCATTATATTCTGCCATAATCACCTAATCTCCATAACTCATTATACAAAAATAAATAAAAAGTGTAAAGAAATGGTTTACACTTTCATTGTTAATATATTTACGATTTCTATTTGATATCTCAAATAATATATTTATTTTTATAATATTACTTTTTCTTATTTATTATATTTATTTGATCTTGATTTATAAATTTATCTTTATTATATGAAGTAAAATTATTTAATTTTTTCTTTTTTAAGTTTAGTATTCTTTCTACTGATTCATTTATTTTATCTTCAAGAGTTGGATCTTTATTTACTAACTCTTTTACTATATTTATTGCATTTGTTGAGTTAGATGGCATTATAAATAAATCTACTCCTGCTTCTATACCTCTTTTATATATTTCTTCTTCTGAATAATTATCTGATAATGCTTTCATATTTATAGCATCTATCATTACAACTCCCTTATATCCAAGTTCATTTCTAAGTAAATCATTTATTATTTCTTTTGAAATTGAAGATGGAATATTGTTACCAGTTATTTTTGGATAGGAAGTGTGACCAATCATTACCATATCCATTTTATCGATAAGATTTATAAATGGTTTTAAATCTTGATTTAACATTTCTTCTTTTGTTTTATTAATAACAGATAATCCATCATGTGTGTCTACTTTTGCTGAACCAATTCCAGGAAAATGTTTATATACAGCAATTAGTCCTTGATCTTCTATTCCTTTTCCTACTTGTTCTCCAAACTTAGTTACTTTTGATGGGCCACTACTGTATGTTCTATCATCTAATGTGTTTCCTGTTCCTAAATCTAATGTAGGAGCAAGTATAGTATTTAAACCTAAACTTCTTGATTGTTCACCTATTATTTTTCCAATATTATAAGCATAACTTTCACTATTAGTGTTTCCTACTTCTTTTGCAGATGGAATATTCAATGTTTCATCTTTCATTGCTTTTATTCTTTGAACACTTCCACCTTCTTGATCAACACACATAAACATAGGAATTGCATTATAAGAATTAATTCTTTCTATAAATTCTTTTGTTTTTTCATAAGTACTAAAGTTTACACCTTGTACTATAAAACCTCCTGGTTGATTCTTTATGATAATATCAGCTAAATTATTATCTATACTTTCTGATATGTATCCTACAATTAACATTTGTGATATTTTTTCTTCAAGTGTTAAATCTTTTACTGTTACTGTTTCTAATGAATATCTACCATTAAATGATTCTTTATCATTATATTTTTTTTGAACAAATATGATTGTTAATGTAGCTATTAATAATATAACTAATGTTAATACTACTTTTTTCATATTATAGGTCTAAGTACTCCACATCTTTTTTTGCATCTAATTCTGTTGTGAATTTACTTGCTTTTTGTTCTGGTTCTTCTTTTTCTTCTTTTATTGGTTTTGGAGGTTCTTTTAATTCTATTGGTTCATATATATTTTCTTCTTTTGACATAGTTTTTTCTTTTTCCATGCCTAACAAGTCTACTTTATTTGCTTTATATGGGCCTACTTCTTCCACTAAATCTAAATCACTTTTAAATACTGAGTCAACAATTGGGCCTTCGTCTATCACTTGATTATTCTCAGCTTGTATTTCTTCTTGTGTCATTAAATTAATACTTTCATCTTTAGCATTATCTAATGCTTTAAAATATTCTTCATCACTTATTTTATATTGTTTATCACTTACAAATAAAAGAGGATAAAAACATATAGGTAAAAATACTAATCCCATTTTAAATCCAAAGCTTGTATTAAATACAGTTCCAAGTTTATAAGATATTATTGCTAGAACAATTACATTAAATCCAGGAACAAAAAATAATATGCCATAAAATATTGACATATCTACTATCTCTAATAATGTAAATAAATTTATTAATGGATAATATACTGTATTTTCTCCTTTATGTGCTTTTTTAAATATGTTTTTTCCACCTAACATTAAGAGTATTGATCTTGTAAATGTTAGACCTAATATTATAAAAACTATAGTTACAATCATATTTATTGTTGATGGTGACATATTTTTTCCTCCTATTTTCTATATATATCATACAATATTAAGCATTTTTTTTCAATATTTAATAAAAAATATAACTTTTTTAAAAAAAATGGTTGCTTTTTTCTAAAAAATAGTATAATATTAAGTAGTCAGCTTTAATTATGACTTTAATTAAGCAGATGGGCTTGTAGCTCAGGCGGTTAGAGCGTTCGTCTGATAAGCGAAAGGTCGATGGTTCAAGTCCATCCAGGCCCACCATTTTATATAAATGGCCCGTTGGTGAAACGGTTAACACACACGCCTTTCACGCGTGCATTTATGGGTTCAAATCCCGTACGGGTCACCAGTTAGAAATTAACTTCCTTTATGGAAGTTTTTTTATTGGGATTTGAACCTAATAAATTATTCCATAAAAAAAGAAAGTCTAGCTTTCTTAATCACATGTGTATGTTTTACTATGTTCTTTTATATCGTTGATAGTTACTGTTTTTTTAAATTCATCATAAGAAGCGGTAGTTTCTATATAAAATTCATCATTATATGCTTTTACTGATGTTATTTTTCCATCTTTTACTTCAATACAATAATCTAAACTTTGTGTTAATAAATCAAGTTTAGGACCTTTTACTGAATTAGCTCCTTTAAATTCTTGATTTCTAATTTCAGCAGCATCCATTTCACTTTTTGTTTCAGTATATAATTTACCAACTTCATTTAAGAACATATCTTTTTTTGATTTATGATAATAATTTATTACTCTTGGAACAACTAATGTTACTAATACTGCTAAGATTGCTATTACCGCAAGTATTTCAATTAATGTAAAACCTTTTTTATTCATAATTAATACACCTATCTTCCATAATAATGATATCATATATAATTATAAATTAAAAGAAGAGATGTAAAGTTTTATTACATCTCTTTTATCTTAGATACTAAATCATCTATTTTTACTAGCTCTTGGTTTCCAGTTATCATATCTTTTACTGTTACTGAATTATCTTTTAATTCATCTTCTCCAATGATTATTACTTTATCTATATTTTCACGATTAGCAATTCCCATTGCCTTTTTTAATTTAATATCATTTAATTCAGTTAATACTTTTATATTATTTTTTCTTAACATATTAGATATTTCAAATAGATATTTGTCATTATTAAATGAATAAACATATACATCATATTTTTTTAATTCTTGCATTGCTTTTTCTTTTAATAATGCATAAATAGGTTCTAAACCAAATGACATACCGATAGCTGGATATTCGTTACCATTGTGTAAGAAGTTAGTAATAATTTTATCGTATCTTCCTCCTCCACCTAAGGCTGATTTAAATTCTCCTGTACTATCAAATACTTCCCAAACAGTTCCTGTATATATTTCTAATCCTCTTGCTAAGAATGGCTTAAATACACATAAATCTAAATTTAATTCTTTTATTAATTTATTTAAACTATTAAGTTCATTTAAACCTTCTGTTAATAATTCTACTCCTGTATCTGATAATTCTTCAGTTAATTCTTCTAAACTATATTCAAAGTATCTAAATACCTCATCAACTATTTCTTTTGATGAACATTCTTCTAATTCACTTTCAATATCATCTCTTTTTAGTTTATCTAATTTATCAACATAAGTAATAAATGCACTTATGTTTTCTTTTGGTACTTTTACATATTCAAGTAAACCACTTAAGAATTTTCTATTGTTATATCTTATTTCAACTGGAATATTGAATTCTTCGAATACTTCTTTAACCATTGTGAAATACTCTATATCTGCATATGGTGACTCTACTCCACAAGCATCTACATCACATTGGTAGAACTCACGAGCTCTTCCTAATTTAACAGGTCCGTCTCTAAATACTTTACCTATTTCATATCTTTTGAATGGTAAAATTAAACCTTTATTCATTCCGATTACTTTTGAAAATGGAACTGTTAAATCATAACGAAGTCCTATATCTCTAAGTCCTTGATCCTTAAATTTATATACTTCTTTTAATATTTCTGCTCCACCTGCATATTTACTAGCTAATAAGTCATAGTAGCATAGTATTGGTGTTTCAAGTGGTAAAAAACCATATAATTCAAACTTCTTTTTTAAGGTATCAGTAATTCTATTTCTAATAATTTGTTCTTCTGGAAAAAAATCACTAGTACCTTTTAAATTCATTAATTTAAAATCTTCTTTCATTATCTTCTTCTTCCTTCGCTATATTCTTCTTCATAATATATGTTATCTCTATAAGTACTATATAACTTACTATTATAACTTCTTTTAAATTCTTCTTCTATAATTATTAATTTAGTAAGTAATGCTTTGTATTCACTTTCTAACATATATTCTTTATATTTATTAATTATTATTCCTTTTAGTTTATTTAATTCATCTAATACTAAACCAGTATCATCATCTGTTGTACCATCGTCATTTAGTATTTTAATCATAAATTTTATAACACGGTCTATTTTTTTATTTATTCTTTTTCTTATGTATGATTCGCATAAATCTGGGTCAATTAAAATAATTTTATCTGCCTTTATAGTTAAATCTTTTATGTTATTTTTAGGAGTAACATTTAAACCAACTATATTAACATTATAATACATTAATTTTTTATCTTCTCCTTTATGCTCTACTACATATTTCATACATATCACCTATAATAAATCTTTTCTATATTTTTCCGTTATTCTTTTTCTTTCACTTTCCCTATATTCATTTATTAGTTTATGGTTACCATTTAATAAAACTTCTGGTACTTCCATACCTCTAAATTCTCTTGGCTTTGTATATACTGGGTAATCAAGTAAGTTATCATTAAAACTTTCATATTCAAGACTTGTACTTGTTATTACTCCATCTATTAATCTTACTACTGAATCTGTAATCATCATTGCTGGTAATTCTCCACCTGTTAAGATAAAGTTTCCAATTGATACTAATTCATCAGCAAGTGTATATATTCTTTCATCAAATCCTTCATAATGACCGCATATTATTATTAAATGTTTTTTATTTTTTAATTCATATGCTTTACTTTCATTATATGTTTGACCTCTTGGTGTTAGTAGTATTACTGTTGAATCCTCTGTTCTAATACTTTCTACTGCATTAAATACTGGTTCACACATCATTATCATACCGCCACCACCACCAAATTGATAATCATCAACTTGATTGTTTTTATATGGTGTGTAATCTCTTATATCTATTATGTTTATTTCTACTTTTTCTTTTTCAATAGCTCTTTTCATTATACTTTCTGTTAAAAAGCCATCAAACATATTTGGAAATAATGTTAATATATCTATTCTCATAAAAACACTCCTATATCATGAAAATAAATACATTTATTTTCTTTATCTATCTTCGTTATAAAAGCTTTATTATAAGGAACTAATTTATCATTAACTCTTAACATATTATTTCCATTATCACTTCTATATTCAGTTATTTTTCCAACTAGTTTATCATCATTATAAACATCCATATTAAGAAGTTCACTTATAAGTATTTCATCATCTTTAAGTTTTAAATCTTCTTCATTTATGTATACTTTACTACCCTTATATTTTAATACATCATTTATATTATCTATACCTTTGAATTTAACCATATCAAATTGTTTATGTTTTCTATATGTTTCAACAACTTCTTTATCTTTATTTTCTCCAATATAAAGAAAAGTGTTTTCTTTAAAAATTTTATCTTTAAATTCAAAATCACTTATTATTCTCACTTCGCCCTTAAGGGCATGTGTATTAACAATCCTTCCTATAAATATGTATTTAATCATAAAATAACCTCTTTTTACTTATATAAATAATATAGTATTATAGCACTAGATACTCCTACATTTAAGCTTTCACATTTTGGGTTCATATCTATTCTAACTATCTTGTCGCAAAGATTTAATATATTTTCTTTAACACCATTTCCCTCATTTCCAAATATTATAGCAAATTCATCAATTTTTTCAAGTTTTTCAAGTGAAATTGATGATTTTAATGATGTTCCGATTACTTTTATATTTTTAGCTTTTATTTCTTTTATTAACTCTTCTATATTGTCAATTATAATATTAGTATTAAATATCATACCACCTGTACTTCTTAATACTTTTTCATTATAAGGACTTACTGAATCATTTGAAAATATTATTGTATCTATATCAAATGCTACTGAATTTCTAATTATAGTACCAGCATTACCTGGATCTTGTATTCCATCTAATATTAATATTTTAGTACCTATCTTATTATTATTTTTTATTTTTGAAACTCCAAGTAATCTTGGTGTACTTTTTAAATCACTCATACTTTTCATTACATCAAGTGTTACTGTGTCATAATTAAATTTATATTCACAACCATATCCATCAAGAACAAATAATTCTACTAATAAATCATTTTTAATAGCTTCTTCTACTAAGTTTTCTCCTTCAATAACAAATAATCCTTTTTGAAGTGAATACTTTTTATTTAATAACTTTCTTACTTCTTTTATTCTGTTATTATCTTTTGATGTTATTAACATATTATTCCTCCTTTAACACTTTTGTACTTTCTTTATAATCTGGTTTATATTTTTTAACAATATTCCAGAAATTCTTTGAGTGATTAAACTCTATTAAATGTGATAATTCATGTATAATTACATAATCTATTTCATTGATACTATATTTAATTAATTCAAAGTTTATTTTTATAAATTTTTTACTTTTATTACAATATCCCCATTTTCTAGTCATTTTACCTATTAATAATTCTGGATATGGAATATCTTCTTCAAATAAATTATAACATATTTCTAACCTTTCATTGAATATTCTTTCAGCTTCTTTTTTAAGAAATGTATTTAAATATGTTTTATTTTTAACAAATACTTTATCTTCTACAAATTCTATTTTAGAAACAGTATTTAATATTATGACATCATATTTATTTCCTAAATAGTAAAATTCTTCTTTTTTCTTTTCTTTCTTTTCTACTTTTTCACTTATTTGTATTATTGAATCTTTATTTTTTTCTATAAATGATATAATCATTCCCTTTGTAACAAAATAATTACAAGTTATGTATATTCCGTCTTTTTTAACTCTTAAATACATATTTTTGTTATTCTTTTTTGTTATAAATACATTAAAAGTTTTATCATCTAGTGTAATTTGCATATTGTTACCTCTTTTTAATTATATCATTTTTTTATACATATAAAAAGCATTCTTAATAGAATGCTCATTATTACATTGTTATGTCTGGTACCGTTTCGACTACTGGCACTTCAACAACTGTATTTAGTTCAACTTCTGTTTCTAATACAGGTGGTGTTTCAGGAACTACCTCATCAGGTACTTCTGTCTCACTAACTTCTGTTTCACCATTTAATACTTCAGTTTGATCTTCTTCTTGTTCTTTCCATACAGCTTCTAGTTTATTTTCACTATCTTCTGATGGTTTATAATTTTCATCAACTGGTGTAGTTATTGGATTTTCTGGATCTTCTGGATTTTCTTCCTTAGTTACCCATCCATCAAATACTTTTTCTTTTTCTTCTACATTATCACCAACTGATATTTCTGTATTACTTCCAGCTTTCTTTTTAGCATCAGATAATTTAATTTGATTTTCAAGTTTTTCTAATGCTTCATCTGAAATTACTTCTTTACTTGTTTCAGTCTTTGTATCAACTTTAACAAAATATGTTGGAGTTTCAAGTCCTATATCACTTGGTTCTGGAAGATTGTAATCCTTGATTTCATCTTCATTATAACCAACTGTTACGGTTTCTCCTTCGCTTACATATACAACAGTAGCAGCACCACATTTTGTATATACATTTAAATCCCCAGTTACTTCTATACTTTCATTATTAGCATATTTGATTACCCCACTACCAAGTGAGCTTGTATACCCAAGTAATTTAGCATCATTTGGACAACTATAATTTGTACCTACTGTATAATTACTTAATTCATTTTTAGTAAGTTCAGTTGAATTAATTAATGAATTATCTTCATTATAATAATTTACTGTGTAATGATTAACAAATTTAGCATATAGTTTAATAACATTTTCACCATTAGCATATTTTATAATACCTGGATTTAATGAAATGACTTTACTTGTATAATTAGTATCTGCATACCAACCATCAAATATCATACTATCACTATAAGCATCACTCAATGCAATAGTTCCATCCTTAACAGTATAACTTGTTGTATTATTACTGTTTGTATCATAATCAATTGTATATGTTATTAATGAACATGACATATAAATATTTGTATCTTCTGTTATATTCTTTGTAAAATCAAATTCCTTTTCACCAGATTCTGATGTATAGTATTTACAATCTTCATAACCAGATACTTCATGTGCTTTAACTTTTCTATTATTTTCTATTTCAGTGATGTATGAATATCTTTCATCAATCATAAAGAATGTAATAGTAAGTTTCTTTGCTTCAGTATTTGTTGTATTATCTGTTTTGGTTGATAATTTTTTAACAATTACTTTCTTTGTTGTTGGTTCAACATCTTCATCCTTTTTATTGCCATTGTCTTTAATAGGATTTGTTTTATTGTCATTTGGTTTAACTGGGTCTTCTTCCTTCTTTTCACAACCAACTAAAAGACCAATGATTGTACCAACGATTACTAAAATAGCAATAGCAACGAAAACAATAACTCTTTTGTCGTTTTCTTCTTCTAGAAAATTATCTTCGACTTTTATTTCTTTTTTAGTAACTTCCTTTCCTTTCTTCATATTAACCCTCCCTAGTAGCTTTATCTTTACTACTCTTAAATTCATTATATATTTTTTTATTATGTAAATCAATATACAATGTAAACCAGCTGTAAATAAAAAAAGATAACATTTTTCTGTTATCTTTTACAGTTTAGTTTACAGGTTTAACCAATTCTAAATGCTGGTGAAATGCCATATACATCATTTGACCAAGAATCATATATTTCTTCATTTGAACCCACACTTGTGAAGCAATTGCCTTCATAAATATATGAATCTCTAAGCCACCACATAGAATTATTTAAGCCATATTTTTTAGCTACACCCTTTTTATTCGTTCCATCAATATTTAACTCTGAATAATAATCTAATTGTCTTGAACTCTTGTAAAAACCATGTGCATAACTATTACTTCCTTTAATGATAATAAATATATCTTCTCAATTGATGTATCATCATTACTACCCTCATAAGGACCTATAGTTACTACTTTTGTATCTCATACATTATAACCTTCAATATCAGAATCTCTAACATTATCTACTATTGTTTCCCACGAATCATTTTAAAATGATTTTTCTACTTTTTGACACTTTCCTTCAGTAATTTTGTCCACTGTTAATTCACTTAAATTTTTAAATTTTCCACTTAAACAATATGTATCATTACTTACTTGAAAATCTTTAATATTACCTTTGCTATCTAATTTAATATTGTAATCTATATTATTTGAGTCTAAGTCTAATTTATCTTTATAAATGTTTTTAGCTTCTGTTAAAAATGTATCTTTTTTAGCTTGATTAAACATAATAAGTACATTTGGTAATGCAATAATTACTAAAATTGCTAGAATTGTTAAAATTATACAATAAAAAAGATACTATCTCTAGTACCTTAATATTCTTATTTTAGAAATCTCTATTTCTTAGGAATGCTGGCATTTCTAATTCGTCATCGTCATCTTTGATTTCTTGAACTGATTTCTTTTCACCTTCGATTGAACGATATAATGGTTCAGTTGAATCTTCGAATCCTGTTGCGATAACTGTAACAACTATTTCATCAGTTAATGCTTCATTAATAACAGCACCGAATATGATATTTACATCTGTATTAGCTACTGCTCTTACTACTTCTACTGCATCCTCTGCTTCAAATAATCCCATTGAGTTACCACCAGTTATATTTACAATACAATCTGTTGCTCCATTAATTGTTTGTTCAAGTAGTGGACTATTTACGGCTTGTTTAGCAGCTTCAACAGCTCTATTATCTCCAAATCCTACACCTATACCAATAAGTGCATCTCCTCTATCTTCCATAATTGTTCTAACATCTGCAAAGTCTAAGTTTACAAGTCCTGGAACACTAATTAAGTCAGATATTGATTGAACACCCAATCTAAGAACATTATCAACTTCTTTGAATGCTGCATTTAATGGTGTACTTCTATCAATTAAGTCTCTTAATTTATCATTTGGAATTACTACTATTGTATCAACATGTTTTCTAAGTTCATCAAGTCCAACTAGTGCATAGTCCATTCTTTTTTTACCTTCAAATTTGAATGGTTTTGTTACTATTGCTACTGTTAGGCATCCAAGATTTTGAGCAATTTCAGCAACTACTGGTGCAGCTCCTGTTCCTGTTCCACCTCCAAGTCCACAAGTAACGAATACCATGTCTGCTCCTCTTAAAGCATCTTCTATTTCTTCTTTTGCTTCAAGTGCAGCTTCTCTACCAACTTCTGGTCTTGTACCTGCTCCTCTACCTTTTGTTATTGTTTTTCCTAATTGAATCTTATTTTCGGCATGAGATACATTTAATACTTGTTGATCTGTATTAGCAACGATAAATTCAACTCCTCTTAGTCCTGAATCTATCATTCTGTTTACTGCATTACATCCGCCACCACCGACACCAATTACTTTTATATCGGCTATTTGATCCATCTCTAATTTATTATTCATATTTCACTCCTTAATCATTGAAAAAATATCCATATATTTTTCCAAGTATTGTGCTATTATTACTTTTCTTTGTGTTTACGAGTTCACCTTGTTGTTCTTCATCAACTGTATAAGCTAGTTTATTTCTAAATGCTAGTTTATTGTGATAATACTTTATTAAACCAAGGCTACTTGAATATTTATTGTGTCTGCATCCTATCTCTTTTACCTTATAAGATTTCATTTCTTTTCCAAACACTTCATCTACAACTAGGTTAAAATCATTTACCTCTGTCGTTCCACCTGTTATTATTATATAACTAATTTCCATCTTTGTTAAGAGGTTTATTTGCTTTTTTACTAGTTCTAATATCTCTTTTATTCTTGAATTGATTATTTCACTTAATTCGTATTGACTTATTTTTATATTCTCATTTGTATTAGTTACTACATCTTCACTCCAAGATGTTGATGCATTCCTTTTTGAAGCTAATGCAAATTTCTCTTTTAATGTTTTAGCTTTCTTTCTACTTATATCATATATATAACAGATATCTCTGTCAATATTTTTACCACCTATTTCAATATTTTCTGTCTCAATCATTATTCCTTTTTTGAAAATACTTACTTCTGTTTTTTCTTCTCCAATGTTAACAACTGCGACATTTTTCTTATCATGATCACTTGTTTTAAATTCATAATAGTCAGCTAAACCACCAAAGTTTATATCTACAATTGATACTCCTAGATTTTCTAAAAGTGATACTGCTGTATAAACATTCTTTTTTGGAGCTAGACTTACTACTGCTTTACAAGTCATCTTTGAAGCTTTCATTCCTTTTGGATCTTTTACTTTTTCTGTGTCATCAAGTATAAATTCTATTGGCATTATTGAAACAAATTCTTTGTTATTCGGAACTTTATTATATACAGATGATTGTAGTACTGATACAATATCATTTCCGTCAACTATACCTTCTTCATTTCTTATTGTTGTACTTCCTTCTACTACTAGAAATTCTGCATAATATGAAGGAATTGTTAATAATACTTTATTTATTTTTATATTTAACATTTCTTCTGTTCTACTAAAAACTTCTTTTAATGATATAAGTGTTTCCTCTGGGTTTACTATTAATCCTTTTTTAACACCTTTTGATTTTACTTCGGATACTGATAAAACATTAACTTCATTATTATATACTTCGCCTACTACAAGTTTAACTGTTGATGAGCCAATATCTAAGCTAGAAATTATTTCTTTCATGTATCCTCCTATAATCTATAAAGACATTATACCAAAAAAATTCTTTTTTTTAAAGAACTACTTCATCAAAATTATATTTTATATCAAAAAAGTAATATGGATTTTCTATTATCTTCTTTCCATTATATTTAATACAGATTATCAATTTAATTGTTTCTCCACCATTTATTATGTCATCTTTAGCTGTTGAAATATCTATGTTTACATCTTTAAGTTCTACATTTGATTGTATATTTAATATTCTTATATTTTTTATTTTAGCATTAATACTACCAATATTTGTTAAATCAACACTAAATGAATTTGCTTTTTTGAACTCATTTAAATCATTTACTCTTACTTTAATAGTATCATTTTCACTATCTAGTTTTACTTTCATAGTTGTATCATAATCTATAGTTACATTATTATATACAATATCATAATATTTCTTTTTATAATCTATATTTCCTTTTTGACTAAAATTAGTATTTAGATAAGAATAAGTGATAACAAAAATAAATATTATTAGAAATAATATTGATAAAATATAGTTTATGATTTGTTTCTTCATATTCTTTTCTCCTATACTATTATAAATAATAACATAAAAAGAAATAAAAAAAAAGTATTAGTTTCCTAATACTATTTTGTTAAAGATACAATAGAGGTTGATGATGCCACTTTTAATAGTTCTTCATTTGATAAGTTTTCTCCGATAATATAATAATCTTTACCATTCATCGTCCAATTTAATGAAGAACCAGAAAGTGATCCAAGTACTGTTTCATAGAATACAAGTTCACCATCTTTTGATGTTATCTCAAATTCTTTTGGTACTTTACTAGCTTCTTCTATTAATATAAATGATTTATCACCTGTAAATGTTAATATAACTCTTTCAGACTCATCAGTTTTTACTGTTTCTTCGCTTTTAAATTTAGTTCCTGTTGGTAAATACATTGGATAAACTACTTCATCTATTTTGCTTACATTATCAATAGATTCTTCACTAGCAGTATTTTCTACTTCAAAATTATTTTCTTTAAAATCTGGTTTGAAATCTATTTTAGATATTTTAAATGTAATATTAGCTATTCCTTCTTTATTATATACTTCTACTAATTGTGGTTTCATATCCTTATCAAATGTTATTTTTTGACTAATTAATGCTGTGTTATTTGGATAGTTAACAGTAGAATTTAATATATATTTATCTTCTTTTTCTTCAAATGTAACATTTGAATCATTTTCTAAATCTTTTAATAATGATGATAGAATGTATGCTTGACTGCTGTTATATGGCCACTCACTTTGAAATTTAAAACTTTTATTTAAACTTGGAGTTACTACAAAAACACCATTTTCATTTTTTAATATTATTTGTTCATGACGATTATCTTTATTAACAAGTGATGCTTTATAATAATCTCCTTCCATATAATCAACTGTTACTGTATAATGATATAATTCTTCATTACTAACTATATCCATTTCTCCTGTTAGTTTATACATACTATTATCATTTAATAACTTTTTATATTTTTTAATAGCAGTGTTTGAATCCATTTTATTACATCCAACTAGAAGTAAACAAGTTACAAGTAATATTATTACCTTTTTGATATTAATTCCCCCTTCACAGTAAATTATATTTTTATTTATAATTTATATGAATATATTTTTATTTATCTGTACATAATAGTAGTATGTAAGGAGGAATCGATGAATACGGTATATAAAGTTGCACTTACTCTTGTTATTATTGGTGCAATAAATTGGGGAATGGTCGGTATATTTAATGTCAATTTAGTATCTCTATTATTTGGAGTAGACACATTCTTAACTAATTTTATTTATGCACTTGTTGGTATTAGTGGTTTAATATCAACAGGAATTCTTATGAAGCCATTTGATGAACATCATAAATAATGGCTTTTTCTTTGCAATAAAAAAAGCACTTTCGTGCTTTATATTAAAGTCCAAATGAAGCTTTATCTACTTTAACACCAGGACCCATAGTTGTTGAAATACTAATTCCTTTAACGAATGTACCTTTAACTCCACTTGGTTTGTTTTTAACGATTTCAGCTACGATAGCTCTTAAATTTTCTTCAAGTTTTTCTTCACTGAATGATAACTTACCAAATGAGAAGTGAACATTTCCATAAGAATCATTTTTGTATTCTACCATACCTTTTTTAATATTACTAACTGCTTCTTTAACATTAGTTGTAACTGTTCCAAGTTTAGGATTTGGCATTAAACCTTTAGGACCTAAAATTTTACCAAGTTTACCTAATGCTGGCATCATTTCTGGAGTAGCAACGATAGTATCAAATTCGAACCAATTTTCTTTTTCGATTTTTTCTAACATATCTTCTGCTCCACAATATTCTGCTTCACTAGCTTCAGATGCCTTAGTTTTAGTAATAACTAATACTCTTTTAGTCTTACCAGTTCCATTAGGAAGAACAAAACTTCCTCTTACATTCATATCAGTTTTTTTAGCATCAATGTTTAATTTTAATACTGCATCAACTGATTCATCAAATTTTCTAGTTTTAAGACTTTTAAGAACTTTAATCGCTTCAGTAACATCGTAACTTTTATTTTTTTCAACATTACCTAATGCTTCCACATACATCTTACTATGTTTTCTCATAAACTAACCTCCTTATGTGGTTTTGGATTATCTTTATTTCTCACGAATAATTTTTTTTATTTAATTATTCTTCGCTTTCTGTTTCTTCTTTATTATCTTGATGAGTTGCTTCTACTTCAACATTAGTTCCTTCAGCTAATGCTTTAGCACTTTCTTCCATCTCTTCTAAATCAGCTTCAAGTTTAGCAGCTTGTGCTTCAGCTTCAGCAGCTTCTTTAACTTGTTCAGCTAATTCAGCATCGTTTAATCCTTTAACTGCGATACCCATATTTCTAGCAGTTCCAGCAACTGTATTCATTGCTGATTTTAAATCATAAGCATTTAAATCTGGCATTTTGATTTCAGCTATTTTTTGAATATCATCTTTAGTTAAAGTAGCAACTACATTATTAGCACCCTTAGTACTTCCTTTTTCAATTCCAGCAGCTTTCTTTAATAAAGTTGGAGTTGGTGGAGTTTTTAAAATGAAGTCGAATGATCTATCATCATAAATAGAAATTTCAACTGGTACTATATCTCCCATTTTTTCTCTAGTTGCATCATTATACTTAGTACAAAATTCTTGTAGATTGATTCCTGCAGGTCCTAAAACAGTTCCAACTGGTGGAGCTGGTGTAGCTTTTCCTGCTGGGATTTGTAATTTAATTTTCTTTACAACATTCTTTGCCACGAAAAACACCTCCTATATAATTTAGTTTTATTTTTTTCGCGAGTGGTATTCTTGATAACCCTAATCTCCCACTTCTAATTTATATCAGCCAATATAAATCGACTACTAGATAATAGCATAAAAACTGCATAAAATCAAGGAATTTTTATATAATAATAATGATTATCATGAAAAAAGTTAAAATAATTGGTGTTTTTGTTATTATGGTGTTATCTGTATTATGTCATTTCTTATATGAGTGGAATAATAATTTTATTTTTAGTATATTATTTCCTGTTAATGAAAGTATATTTGAACATATGAAATTAATGGCTACACCTGTATTTTTATATGGTATTTTTGAATATTTTTATTATAAGAAAAAGAATATTATTTTTAATAATTTATTGTTTTCACTTTGTGTGTCTATTGTATTAGGAATAATAGTTTACTTAATACCTTATCTTATTATTGATAAGTTTATTGGTCATAATATGATTGTATCTATAAGTTTATTATTTTTAGATTATTGTTTTATTGAATATTTAAGCTATAAGATAATTAATTATAATGAAATCAAATATTCTAATTATGTTGGAATTGCTTTATTACTTTTAATATATTTTACTTTTTACTATTTCACTTATTATCCTCCGCTTACTTATTTGTTTTATGATAGTAAGAATAAAATTTATGGAATTAAAAACTGAACTATTCGTTCAGTATTTTTTATATTTCAACAATTTTATGTTTATTTGGATCAATTAATATTTTAACTGCATCATCTTGTCCACTTGTTAATCTTTCAAATGAAGCTTGTAAGTCATCTAATGTAGCAATATCATCAATGTATTTTTCTAAATTGATTCTTTTTTTAGCTAGTAAATCTATAACTGCATCAAATTCTTCTCTTTTATATGCGATTGAACCTTTAATATTTATTTCTTTCATTACACCAGCTACTAGGGGGATACTTACATTGTTAAGTGAAATACCAACTAAAATAAGGTTTCCATTTGGCTTTGTAAATATTATTCCTGATGTTAATGCTGCTGAGTTTCCACAACAATCACAAACTACATCAAATCCATTGCCATTTGTTTTAGTAAATAATTTTTCCATTAATTTTGGATCAAGAGCATCATAATATTCATCTACTGCTCCTAGTTTAACTGCTTTCTTACCTCTTAGTGCATTTGTTTCTGTCATTACAACATAACCTGCACCTTTCATTTTTAAGAATTCTGCTGTTAATAATCCAATAATTCCACCACCGATTACTAAGCATTTATCACCTTTTTTAACATTACTAAGGTTAGCTGCTCTAAGTCCTACTGCTGCTGGTTCAACCATAGCACCTGATTCAAATGTGACATTATCTGGTAAACTTCTTACCATATCTTCTCTTACTAATATTCTTCCTCCAAATGCTCCTGGAAAATCTAAACTTAAACCTACTGCATGTGTCCAAGTATTTTTACAAATTTGAACTTCTCCACTCTTACATTCTTCACATTCAAGACAAGGAGATATTGGAAGTGCTGTTACTCTGTCTCCTTCTTTAAATTTTTTGCTTCCGCCATTATCAATAACAATTCCACTAAATTCATGTCCCATAACAAGACCTACTGGATTTCCTGCATCCCAATAATGAATATCAGAACCACAAATACCAGCTTTTAATACATCTATCAAAACATATCCTGGTCTTCCTATTAAATTTTCTCTTTTTTCTATTTCGATTTTTCTTGGACCTTTTAGTACTCCACTTCTCATATTTATCACACCCTTTATTCTTAATAATTTTATCATACAATTAAAAAAAATGCATTATGTTTTTGCATTTTTTACATATTAATAATTTTCTTTTTTTAGTTCCATATAACTTTCTGGATGTTTACAAACAGGACATACTTTTAATGCTTTCTTTCCTACATAAATGTGTCCACAATTTCTACATATCCAAACTTTTTCTTCTCCACGCTCAAATACTAAATTATTTTCAATATTGTTTACTAATTTCATATATCTTTCTTCGTGATGTTTTTCAATTTCACCAACTTTTTCAAATAAATTAGCTATTTCTATGAATCCTTCACTTTTAGCAGTTTCAGCAAATTCTTTGTACATTTCTGTCCATTCATAGTTTTCACCATTAGCTGCATCTTTTAAATTTTCAAGTGTACTTGGAACTTCTCCATTATGTAGTGCTTTAAACCATAATTTAGCATGTTCTTTTTCATTGTTAGCTGTTTCTTCAAATATTTCAGCTATTTGTTCATATCCTTCCTTTTTTGCCTTACTAGCATAGTAAGTATATTTATTTCTAGCTTGACTTTCACCTGCGAAAGCTGCTAAAAGATTTGCTTCTGTTTTACTTCCTTTTAATTCCATTTTTATTTTCTCCTTACTTTTAAAAGTTTACTTAATAAAACTATTTATGTCAATTCAATTTATATCTTTCTGCTATAAAATAATTTTTATTTACTTCTTTTATGTCAAAATTTAATGATTTAAATATTTTTAAACTATATTTGTTATCAATATCACTAAAAACTAACTCTTTTTTATTGTAATATTGTAGATATGTTTTTACTAATTTTTTAGCTAGCCCTCTTTTTCTAAAATTCTTATTTACACCTATTAGAACTATATAATTTGAATCTTTATTTATTGTTTTTATATATTTATTCATTTCTGGATATTTTTCTTTATCAAAAATAAGTTTCATTGCCTCTGTATCTTCTATTATTTCATTTATTTTTAATGAACATAAAAATGATATTTTTTTACTATATCTTTTAGTATAAAGAATAGTTCCATATTTTAAATAATAATTAAATAATTTTGTAATTAGTTCTCTATCTTTTATAATTTCTTTATCTCTTAAAGTAAATATTTTATCTTTTTTGAAACATTCAATATATAAATCTATTAATTCATTATCTATTTCTGCTATTTTATATACTTTACTCTTCATCTGTATTTTCTGCTTCTGTGTAAATTATTGGTGAAGGTATTTCTTTATTATAGTTACCTGATTTTTCTTTAACTGTTATATTTTTATCAGCATCTACTTCTAAAACATATGTTAAATCATATTTACTTTCACCTGTTTGATTACTTGTATAGCTTATAATAATTTCTACTTCTCCTTCACTAAGTGCTTTAAATATCAATACTTCTGCATCTGTTTTAAGTGTTTCATCATCTGCTGGTGTTAAGTAATCTATACTTTTTATATCCATTATATTAGAGTCCATTATTGAATATGCCCAAGTATAATCTTCTGAGATATCTGTTTCTAATATAACTTTCATAGTATCCCCTTTTGTATCTGATCCTACTTTTTTAACACATCCTACTAAAAGTATTGCTGTTAGTATTAAAACTGCTATTTTTATTTTTTTCATAGTTTCACCTCTATTTCATTATAACAAAAAAAGATTACAATTGTAACCTTTTCTACATTTTTGATACTTGAAGTAAATCAACTTCAACTGGAGTTTCTTGTCCGAATAAGTCAATAAGTACAGTAAGTTTTTCATTTTCTTTGTCTTCGCTTTCAATCTTACCATACATTCCCTTAAATGGACCATCGATAATTGTAACAGTATCTCCAACTTCTACATTAGTATTAATTGGTTTAGCCATTTCTTCTTCATCTGCGATAAATTTCTTAACTTCTTCTGGTGATAGTGGAATTGGTTTTGCACCTTTTCCTGATGATCCGATAAATCCTGTAACACCTGGTGTATTACGAACTACATACCAAGCTTCATCACTCATTATCATTTCGATTAAAACATATCCTGGGAACATTTTACGAACTTTTTCTTTTTTAACACCATCTTTAACTTCAATTTCAGTTCTTTCAGGAATAATAACTCTAAAAATGTTATTTTCCATTCCCATACTTTCTCTTCTTGACTCTAAATAATCTTTAACCTTTTGTTCATGTCCGCTGTAAGCATTAACAACATACCACAATTTCTTTTCTTCCATTAGAACATCCCCCTTATAGCTGCGAATAATGCATCCAATCCATAAAAGAATAATCCAAAGAAGACAAGCATTACGATTGTTATGCAAGAATATTTAACTAATGATTTTCCATCTGGCCATCTTACTGCTTTTGATTCTTTGTTAACACCTTTAAAGAAAGCTTTAATTTTCTTCATTACAAATCCCTCCAAAAAAAAACACCGTTTGTGTAATTAAATATTATCATAAATACTAATTACTTTCAAGTGTTTTTAATTATTTTATATCAATTATATCCTTAATATAAATCTTAGTTCCATCGATACATAATAAGTAATCATAACTTTTTGAAATAATAATATATTCTCTTATTCCATCTTTTGTTTTAATTTCAAATTTCTTTTTATAAATAAAATCATTAGATTTAAATAATTTATTGATTTTTTGTTGTAAATCGTATTCATTTGGTATTATTTCTTCTTCATATACATTATCATCATTATATGAATAGTATACTTCTTTATTATTACTTATATTTTTCTTTAATTTATTAACAAATATTTCAGGAACTTTTTTCATATATTCACCTAGAATATTATATTAATTTAATATTCTAAATATTCGTGTCTTTTTAGATCTTTTTCTTTTATTGATTCTCTTTTATCATATAGTTTTTTGCCTTGACAGATTCCTATTTCTACTTTTGCTTTACCTTTTTTAAAATATATTTTAAGTGGAATTATTGTATATTTTTTTAGTGTTACTTCATTATTTATTTTAATTATTTCATTTTTATGAAGTAGAAGTTTTCTTTCTCTTCTTTCATCGTGATTAAATATATTTCCTTCTTCGTATTTAGCAATAAACATATTTGTTATAAATACTTCATTGTTTTTTACTCTTGCATAAGCATCATTTATATTAGCATTACCTTTTCTAAGGCTTTTAATTTCAGTACCTTTTAATTCTATGCCTGCTTCATAAGTATCTTTTATAAAATAATCATAATGAGCTTTTCTATTTAATATTTCCATTTTATAATTTTCTTACCAAAGCAAAGTCTACTTCTCTCTTTTCAGGGTCACTACCTATACATTGAACTATTACTTTGTCACCATATCTGTAAACTACTCTACCTTTTTTAGTATATCCATAAAGTGAGTCATTGTACTCATATGGGAATGGTTTTTTGTGAGTTTCAATAAATTGTATTATTTCATTTGGATCAGTTAATTGTTCTAATTCTTTTGAATCTTCTTCATAAAGTATCCATTCTACTTTACCATCTATCAACTTATCATTTGTTTGTACAAAGAATGATGTAGGCATTGGTCCGTCAATTGTAGCTTCAAATGTTTTACCTATCTTATCTTGCATAAATACTGCATCATAGTAATCATCAACGGCATATTCACATTCAGCACTTGTTCTTTCACATTCTGATATATGTTCACATACTTCACTTAAATATGATGCCCAGAATCTTAAGTTTTCAGGGCTGGTATCTTTTTCTACTATAAACACCCTAAATATTGTATGAACAAGTAAATCACACATTCTTCTGATTGGTGAAGTAAAGTGTGTATAATCTCTTTCATTTGCCGCCAAACCAAGTCCAAAGTGTCCTTGTGGTTCTGGTGAATATCTTGCTTTTTGCATACTTCTTAGTAATTTTTTACTAAATATCTTATAGTTTTCTCTATCTTTTAAGTAATCCAACAATTCTTGAATATCTTTACTTGTTACATGCTCTGGATTAATCTTTTTAGGATAATTTATTCCGAATATTGATAACATTTTCATAAAGTCTTCTATCTTTTTAGGATTTGGATTTTCGTGAATTCTAAATACAAATGGAATCATATTTGGAATTATTTGTGATAATGCATTACATGTAAATCTAGTAAAACCAACATTAGCATAAATCATATGGTTTTCTACTATTGTTTCTGCTGGTCTTTGAACTCTTGGTACAATATCTATTAGTTTTTCATTTTCATCAAAAATTTGTTTTTTCTCTGAACTACTTTCAAAATCAATCTTACCAAGTTTATGTAATTTATTTCCCATAACCTTAGAAACCTTATACATTAATTTAACTATATCTCTAATTGGAATATTAATTTCATTTCCTGGTTTGATATCTTCTGGTTTATTAAATTCTAATAATCTACTTGTTGTTATACAGTTTTTAAATGCAATATCTTCTATTGTTTCATTTGGTTTCACTGTATATTTAACTGTTGTGTAATCCTTTGTATCTTCTGTTTCTTTATCATCTATAATATCTTGAACTGCATCATAGTTCATTTTCTTTTTAGATTTTATTACTGATATGAATACATTTTCGTTTACTATATTACCAGCATGATCAATTTCCATTACACATGACAAAGCATATCTGTCTTCATTAGGATTTAATGAACAAATTCCATTTGATAATTCTATTGGAAGCATTGGTCCGACTTTATTTGCTAAATAATCTGAATTTCCTTTTAATTCTGCATACTTCCATACAGCTGTATTCATTTTTACATAATAACTTACATCTGCAATGTCAACTGTAACTTTGAAATTTGCATTTGGTAATACTTCATCTTGTATAGCATCATCTATATCTTTTGTATCTTTTCCATCTGTTGTAGTTGTTGTGTCACCTCTTAGGTCTACTCTACCTTTTGCTATTTCTTTTTGAATTTCTTCTTCTGTTAAACTACTAGGAAAATTTTTTGCTTCTTCTTTTACCTCTTCTGGCATAAACAAATGAACATCAAATTCACTAGCTATCATAGCTATTTCTGTGTCATTGCCAGGAGCATTTTTATGTCCGATTGGATAATCTATTTTAGCAAGAACTCTTCCTCTGCTTATATCTTTTACATAATCTAAGTGAACTATTAAACCATCTACTAATGTGAAATCGCAGTCATCAATATCAACATCAATTTGATATGGTAAAGTATTATCTAATGACTTTACAAATAATTTACCATCTTGGTTTACAACTTCACCCAAACTTTTACCAAGTGATCTTTTTAATATTCTTACTACTTTTCCCTCTGTTTTTTCTTTGTTAGTATAGTCTACTATTACTAAGTCTTTTTCAGTAGCTCCATTCATATTGTTTTTTGGTATAAATACATCTTCACCATTTTTAACTAATAAATGAGCATTGCCTTTTTCATGAACATCTAATATGCCAGTTAAAAGTTCATTCATAACATAACCATTATGATTTGTTTGTCTTATTATTCCTTCTCTACAAAGCTTTTCTAATTCTCTCATAAGTTCTTCGTAGTCTTTAATGGTACTGTTGTCCATTATTTTATTCATAATGTCCATTGGGTTAAGACTTTTATTTTCTTCTTTGATTATCTTTAATATTTTTTCTCTCATATCTACCTCTCTTTCATTTTATCACATAAATTAAAAAGTTCATAAATATTTATGAACTTTATATATTTTTTATATAGATAAAATAAATGAAATAACAATAAATGCAAAACCTAAAGCATAAGTAAGTCTTGTTAAAAACTTTTCAAAACCTCTTTCTTTTGTTTTACCAAGTAACATTGCATTTCCTCCTGTTATTATTTGACTAGCATCACTAGCTTTACTACTTTGTAATAAAACAACAACTATTAATATAACAGAGATTATTAATAATACTTTTTCCATTTTATATTCTCCCTTGTGCCTAGTATTATACAATAAATTATTATTTATTGCAAATATTATTTCTTACTTTCTAAATCTTCTTCAATTTGAAGTAATCTGTTAAATTTGCAAATTCTTTCTCCTCTTGATACTGAACCTGTTTTTACAAATGGTATATCAAGTGCAACTGCTGCATCAATAATAAATGTATCAGTTGTTTCACCACTTCTATGTGACATAATACAAGTATAATTATGTTTTTTAGCTAGTACTATTGTTTCTAATGTTTCATAGAATGTACCAATTTGATTTGGCTTTATTAATATAGAATTACATAATCCATTTTGAATTCCGTGTTCTAATTCTTTTTTATTAGTAACAAATAAATCATCACCTACTATATTTATTTCTTTTCCTAATTTATCTGTTATTAATTTAAATCCTTCATAATCATTCTCATCATATGGATCTTCTATTGAAATAATTGGATAACTTTTTACTAAATCCATATAGTATTCTAATAGTTCTTCTTTATTTAAAAATCTTTCTTCTATTTTATATGCTTTATTTTGCTCATTATATAGTGATGATGCTGCTACATCTAATGCAATAAAAACATCTTTTCCTGGTTTATATCCAGCACTTTCAATTGCTTTAATAATGTATGATAGAGCTGAACGATTACTTTCTAAATTTGGTGCAAAACCACCTTCATCACCTACTGATGTTGTATGATTTTCATTATCCAATATTTTTTTAAGTGCATGGAATACTTCACTAGCACATCTAAGTCCTTCTTTAAATGATTCTCTTTTTGGAACAATCATAAATTCTTGAATATCTAAATTATTTTTAGCATGCATTCCACCATTTATAATATTAAACATTAATTTTGGTATTCTTTTTTCTCTTGGATTTAAATATTCGTATACTTCTTTTCCTGATTCATTAGCTGCTGCTTTTACACAAGCTAAACTAACTCCAAGTGTTGCATTTGCTCCTAATTTACTTTTGTTTTCAGTACCATCAAGTTCAATCATTTTATAATCTATTTCTTTTTGATGAGTTACATCCATTCCAAGTAATGCTTCTTTTATAATTGTATTAACATTGTTTACTGCTTTTTGAACACCTTTTCCACAATATCTTTCATCATTATCTCTAAGCTCTAATGCTTCTCTTGTTCCTGTTGATGCTCCAGATGGGACAGCAGCAACTCCTATACCTTTTTCACTTTTAACAGTTACTTCTACTGTTGGATATCCTCTTGAATCTAATATTTCTCTTGCTTTAATATCCATTATTTTACTCATATATATTCCTCCCTATATAATCCTACATATTAATTATACAATTTTTTTAACAATTATGCTATAATATTATTATTAATTTGAGGAAGTGAATTTATGTCAATAGAAGAAATAAATGCTACAACATTTGGAGAATTTGCAAGTAAACATGTACTTAAGAATTTCTTTCAAACAAAAGAATATGGAGAACTAATGTCCCATAGTGATTTTTCAGTTATGTATATAGGTGCTTATCATAAGGACATTTTAGTTGCTGCTAGTTTAATTTTATATAAAACATTGAGTGCTAATATAAAATATGGCTATGCTCCTAGAGGATTCCTAGTTGATTTTTATAACAACGATTTACTTAAAGCATTTACTAGAAAAGTTAAAGATTTTTTCTTTAAAAGAGGATTTGCTTTTATTAAAATTAATCCAGAGATTACTTATTCAGTTATTGATTTTGATAATAAGAGTAAAATTATAAATTCTAGAAATAGAGATTTAATAGCAAATTTGAAAGAGCTTGGTTATGATAAATTAAAAGATAATCTATATTTTGAATCATTATTACCAAAGTATACTCCTGTTATATATTTACCTACTTATGATTTCAATAACTTAGACAAAAGCCTAGTGAAAAATGTTCATGATTCAGAACTTAAAGGAATCAGACTTGTTTCTAGAGGTGAAGAAGAATTAGATAAATTTTATTCATTTGTTGAAGATAAAAAAAATAAAACATTAACATACTACAAATATTTCTATAAAACATTTAAGAAAAGCGATATGGTCGATTTATTATTTGCAGAAGTTAATTATGATACTTATGCTAAGTATTTACAAAAAGAGTATATAATTGAACAAGAAAACAATGAAAAAATTAATGTAGAATTTAATAAAAATCCTAATAGTAATGATATTTATAAAAGAAAAACAGAATCAGATAGAAATTTAGATAGAATATCTAACGATATTGCTGTTTCTAATTTAAGAATGCAAGAGAATAAAATGAAAGAATATTTAGGTGCTGCATTCGTTGTTAAATATGAAGGAAGAGTTACAATCATAATTACTGGAAATAATAATGACTTTTCTAGTGTTGATGTCAAATCTTATTTATTTTATAAAATTATTGAAGAATATAAAAAAGCTGGATATCTATATATTGATTTGTATGGAATTACTGCTGATTTCAGTGAAACAAATCCTTATAAAAAACTTAATGAATTTAAACTTAAATTCAAACCAACAACATATGAATATATTGGTGAATTTGATTTGATTGTAAATAAACCTTTTCATCAATTATTGTGGTCAACAAATAAAATACAAAAAGAATTTTATAAACCAGCAATTAGATCTTAGCTAAATAAAAACAACTTGGAATTGATATGAACCCCGTTTCTTGGACATAAGAAACGAGGTTTTTATATGTCAAAATTAACTTATGAAGATAAAATAAAT
>CAKOIN010000006.1:0-78063 GCA_934086955.1 uncultured Bacilli bacterium
GTCTCCTGTGAATTACAGGTTACAATCCTCTAATTAGAAACTATTTATAAACTGTCCAACTTTTGGGGTTCAGTTCAGAAATGATAGTTTTTTTATTCTATAACAATCTTAGTAGTAAACATTTCCTCAGCATACTGAGTCATAGTTATATGTTTACTTTTCTTTAATAACATATTAGCTATATATAATCCTAATCCTCTATTTTTACCCTTAGTACTAAAATTCTTTTTTCTAAGAGTTTCTATATTAACATCATTATTATAACTATTTTCAAGAATGATTATTACTTGTCCATTTTGTTCAAAAACCTCAATAAAAACCACTTTATCATCAGTTTTCAATGCAGCTTCTAAAGCATTATCCATAACAATACCAAGTACTTTAGACAATATAACATATTCATCCGCAGCTAATTTTTCAAGCGGTGAAGAAACTCTTTTAGAAATATTAATATTTAAATTAATATTCTTCTTTCTCATATCATTTATCTTATAATATAAAATACCTTTTAAACCAGTTGGCAACTTTGATATATTTTTAACAGCTGCTTCACTATTATTATCATACATTACAATTAAATCATCTAAAACTTTATTATATTCTTTAGTATTCTTATTCTTAAAACTCTTCAATATTATAAGATTATTTAACATTTCATGCTTATTAATTCTATTTTCATCAATAATTTTTTCATATTCAGAAATAAAGTTTAATAATGTTTCTTTCTCATTAGATTCTTTATTAGCTTTATAATTTTTTAACAAAGCAAATAACAACAAAAATAGGAACAAACCTAACACAGTAACATCTAAAAAATAGTGTTGATAATTATAATCAAGTGAAAATTTAGTTGCTATAGCTATAACAAATGTAACAGTTAAAAATATCAATAACAAATAAACATAATTATTTTTTGATAACTCAATCACCATATTATTTACTTTCTTAAAAATTTTTATTTTACAACACAAATATGTAGAAAAAGAAACTATTAAAGTAAATAACCCTTTAGCTATACCACTACCATCAAATTGAACATAACTAAGTTTAGGAATCAAGATAATAAAAACAGACATTATAAAATCATTAAAAAGCATTAATAAAAAACATATTAAACTAGATGATACAGTAGTTCTCATATCATTTTTAAAAATAAACTTACAAAAAGTAATAAATATGAAAAAACTTATTAAAGTTCTACTAACAATAAAATTAAAACAAGTATTCAATACAAAAACAAATGCAGAAATAACTATCAAAACAACATTTTCAAAACTTATTTTAAATTTACTACCACTTATAACAGCATATCCTATATACATACCAAATAGAGATATAAAACCTGATATAAATAGTGCTATATAATCAATTTTTTCCATAATTATCTATTTCCTTTTTATGACTTTTAGAAACTACAAATTCAGCTAAGCCATCTTTAAAATATACTTTATTAATATTCCAATCGATCTTAACAACATTATTCATGTTAATTAATGTTCCTTTTAAAGAAATAATAAAATACTTCGGAAATTTATCTTTTATAGAATTAATCGTATCAATAGTATAATAAATATCACTCTTACAAACTACTTTAATTCTTCTATCATCTCTTTGAATATAATCTATATTATTTATTGGTATAGTATAATCAGTATTTTTATAAGTAAATTTATATACACTATCCATATTAAGCATTCTTAAACATATAGCAATATTTTCAGATAAATTCTTTTCAATATTATCAGATTTACCAATAAAATCTAATATCTGCAATCTTTGTTTATAAACTTGATAATATAAAGAAGTATGAGCTGTTATTATAATTATTGGACTTAACCAATCATTATATTCATTTCTTATCTTCCTTGCTATATCAATACCATCTCCACTTGGAAGCTCTAAATCTAAGATATAAACGGAATTAGGTTTTGGATTCTTAAAATAATCAAGTAAATTAGCATCAAAATCAGAAAATTCTTCAACCTCAAAACCAATTTTATTATTCATCATAATTGAAATAATAATATTATTAACCTTTTTTCTGTGTATATTATTATCGTCTACTACAATAAAATTTATCATTTTAAGAGACATCTCCCCACTCTTTTAATGATACCACACAAACAATATTTTTTCAACAAAAGAAAAAAGCTTACAAGAAGCTTATTTCAAATCACTAACAGACATAGTATATAAGTTTTCTGGATCTATTGCATTATCCTTATAATATACTTCAAAATGCAATAATGATTTTACAGATGTATCTGGTTTATAAGAAGTTGTTGTTCCAAATATTTCACCTTGATTAATTTTATATCCAACATTAACAATAACATCTTTAACATTAGAATAAACAGATTTCAAATTATCATTATGTTTAATAGTAACAATCTTACCATAAATTGCATTATCCTCAATGCTAATAACTTCACCATCTAGTATAGAAACAACTTCAAAATCTTCATCATAAGTATAATCAACACCATTGTTTTGCATATAAGTGTTCTCATAATATATTAATGAATTAACTTGTTTTTTGGAATCGCTTTCGAAATCATAGAAATATTTCCATACCTTAACTTTATCATTAGTATATGGCTTAACTATACTATTACTTTCTGTTTTAGAAACAGGCACAGTATCTTTTACAAATACTTTATCAAGAGTATAGTTATAATTATTTTTTTCATTTAAGAAATTTTTAACTCCAGAAACAACTAGTATAGAACTAACAATCATTACTGCAATTACACCAACATATATAGATGGCACTATTATTTTTGAATATTTATTCATATTTCACTCTCCTAATAATAGAGTGAACATTTTTTTATAATTTATTCGTGATTTTTATTCCAGTATAGTAATGTTTTAATATTTCATCATAACTATACCCATCATGTGCCATATAGTTTGCACCATATTGACTCATACCAACACCATGTCCATAACCAACAGTATGAATATAAACAAAATCTTTATCATAAGTAATACTAAAATCAGTAGACCTAAGACCAAGTAAACCTCTAAATTTAGTACCCTTATAATTATTATTATTTATTTTAATATTATTAACTCTATTCGTAGGACTCCTATCAATTTTAATATTACTTATTTTATCATCTTTAAGACTTAATTTTTTTAAAAAGTCAGACACTTTAATTTTAATATCTTTTTCATTATTATTAGATTTCTTATCCCAAGAAGAATCAACAGAAACTAAATAATCTAATTTTTGACTAAAAACATTTTCTACATTTTCAGTTTTACCATTAGAAATAGAAAAATAAAATGCAATAATTACTTTATCATTATATGTCATATACTCACCTTTAGTATCATTTACTGCATTACTTATCTTAGTATAATATTTATTATAATTACTTTTCCACTTTGATTTCATTTTATCATTATCAATATAACATTGATCACTAATAGTAGTTTTTACACTTTTACCTTTAGAAATTTTATATAATGCAAATGTTCTAGCTGCAACAGACATAGCTTTTAATGCTTCACTATTAAAAGAAGCTGGCATTTCACAAGCAACTACCCCTTTTACATACTCTTCCAAATCTAAATTAACAGTTTTATCATCAATTATTGCATTAACAGTAATAGTACTTTCTTTTTCATCTTCTTCTAAATAATTATTTAAAACTATATTACTATCTTCATCAACAATAAATTCTTTTTTATTACTATAACTCAACATTAAAAATAAAAACACAATAAAAAATACTATGAATTTTCTCTTCATAGTATATTATATGATTACTATTTATTTAATATTCTATTTTTTTCATTTTCAAACTCTTCTTTAGTAAGAACTTTTTCATCATATAATCTCTTTAATTTTTCAAGTTCTTCATACTTATCATCAGTATTCACACTTTTAGTGGTATTAGTAGTACTTTTACCTCTATTCTTATCAAGAGTATCAATATAAAATATTAATAATAAAATACCGCTTAATTGATTAAATAATAAGAATACAATAGTCCATACAAGAATAGAATCTTTAGCATCAATAACTTGTTCATCTGTACAATCTGCATAAGATTTAATCTTATTACCACCTATAATAAGTGGTATACCTACTATAGCACCTACTATTGTAATACAATATAAAATACCAACAACAATAGCTATAATACCTGATATTTTTAATAAAGTCTTATCCATTTTTACTCCTTTCTATATTCATTACTTTATTTACTCTTCTGATGTGTCTTTCATCAGTTGATTCTTTAGTATTAATAAAAGCATCAATAATTTCTTCAATATTTTCTGTATATTCAGCTAATGCTATAACATTAGCCATATTATGTTCTCTTGCTAGTTGAGTTTCTTTAGCATTAACAACTCTAGCACATCTAATACCATCAATCTTATTAGCCGCAATACTCATACCAATACCTGTACCGCATACTAATATTCCAAGATCAACTTCTTTTCTTACAACTGCATTTCCAAGCTTAACTGCATAATCAACATAATCACAACTAACTTCTTCATCAGTTCCATAATCTACACACAAAACTCCTTTATCATGTAGATAATTCATAATATTTTTTTTAAGATTTACACCTCTATGATCATTAGCTATTCCAATTTTCATAAACTATTCATCCTTCTTTACAGTCTTTTTTACATTAGATTTCTTTGTTTTTTCACCACTAACTTTAGCTTCTTTAACATTAGCTTTTTTAGGTTCAACAGTTTCTTCTTTTTCTTCACTTACTTCTTTTTGATCACTAACAACAACAGTATTCATAAGTAAATCATGAAGACCACAAGCATCAGGTCTAAACATTATAAATCCAAGAGATCCATAAACTATTAACATATCAATAAGTTCAACAATTCTATTAGCTTGTAAATACATTGATTGACTCATTGTACTTATAAATATTACAAGAATAATAGATGCGATAATTTCATTAATCAATAAACTTCTAACAAGTATTTGTACAAAACTTGCTCTTTTACCATTTTTAGATTTAACTCTAATTTTCATTAACCTTTTACCTATTGTTTGACCCTTATTAAGATATTGAAAAACAACAAAATATCCAAAAGTAATAACAATATTTAAAATAGAATTAGGAATTTGTAATTTAGCTAATCTATAACTAAAATTCTTATATTCATCCCCACTCATTATATTTTTTAATCCATCACTTGTTGTACTATTCTTTTCAACATAAGTTGTAAATTCATCATAAACCTTATCATATTCTTCCGCATTAGGATTTAATAATTCTATTTTAGAAAATAACATGAATATAAATGCAACAACAGCTATATCAATAATATATGCACATACTCTTTTAAACACTGGCTTTTCCATCATCTGCCTCCTTTACTTTCTTAGGTTTCTTATATAAGAATGATAAAAGACCACTCTTCTTCTTAATCAACCCATCTATATTATATTTTGAATTAATATTTTTGTAAATAGTATTGGCAAGATCATAAACAGTTCCTTCATTTAAAGTATAAGCCGTTTTTATTAAATAGTAATCATCAATAACAAGAGGAACTCTAACAGAAAAATTAACTTTTCCAACTTCATGTTTTGAATTATACATTTCCTTCTCGATACCATATAAAGATGATATAAATAATGTAATCTTATTTTCAGAAACTAATTTATCAAGTTCACCTATAATAACATCTATCTTTTTAAGTCTTTCAGCAATATCATCAACTAGTTTACAAGTATCAATCTCATAATTAATAATTATTAAATTTTCATTTGATGAATTTACTATTTGTAATAACTGAGAAGGCTCATAAATAAAACCACTATCAGAAGCCATATATCTTATACTTTCATCCACATTATTTCTAAGTCCAGTTAAATAATAATTTATATATGGACATTTTTCTTTTAAATCAATTACCAAACATTTAGCTTCAATAGCTTTAAGTGCACCAGCTGCATATGTTGATGAAATAGCATAATTATACATAAATGGTACTTGTACATTACATTTAACTGGGAATAATGAATAATAACTCAATTTAGTTGTATCAATAGTTCTATATTTTTGACTACCAAGTTCAGTCATAAATAAATTGATGTCTATATTATTATAATTAAAGAATAATATTTGATCACCCTCATTAATAGCAAAACCATTATTAACAGAAAAAGTTCTTGTATGATTAGGTATTGTCTTAGTTTGAGTAAGAACCTCAACCTTTTTAGTTAAATCCTTCCACTTTTCACCAGCTTCAGTAACAAATGTTTTAATCATATCTCTAAAGCAAAGAATATTAGTTATATAATTTTCTCCAGTAACCATACCAACTTTAATAGTATTACCAAGTTCATAATTAAGTAATGTAAGACTTCTCTCAACACTCTTATAAACAGATAATGACTTTTGACATAATATTAAATGTACATAAATCATATGATTAGTATTTAAAGCAATCTCTTTTAAAAACATTGATAATTGTGAAATAGTTCTATCATTTTCCCAATAACAAAACACATGTAATCTATTTTCATTCTCATTAGTTTTAGTTTCAATATACTTTAATAATTGATTATTTTTATAAACATTATTAGAAAAATTATTTTCAATTATACTATATGTTAATGCTTCATTAATACCTATACTAAATTTTCTATAACCATCTTTATAATCTAAATCTTTACTAGCAAGAGAAACAAATAATTTTTCCTTAGTAAGTCTATCCATATTTGGCATTAATGCTTCAGAATATACATTAACTGAATCAGGTTGTTCAACACCAAATCCATTAATTAGTAATAATATGTTCTTCTTCATAAATTTCTCCTATCTAATAATATATTATAACACACTGTACACTATTTCTTTTTTCTTTTTATATATTTATACACTTCCATTACAAAAAGTACAGGTAAAGCCATTATAAATAATGTTAACAAATGTAATGGTGGAACATCATATGTTTGTAAGAAATTAGAAAGTATAGGAACTTCCATAACTAACATTTGCAACAAAATAGTTCCAACAATAACAATTAATATGAGTGGATTAGTTTTAAAACTGTTATGAAATACACTCTTACTTTCACTTCTACAATTAAGAACATGTATATTTTGCATGAATACCATTAAAGCAAGAACATAACCACGAGCATGAGCAATCTCAAATCTTAAAACATCAACTAATAGCCACCATACACCAAATACAATTATTCCGATAAATAAACCAGACAATAATATTTGAATAAGCATTTCTTTTTCAAATAAACTTTCAGTAGTACTTCTTGGTTTTTCTTTCATAATAGTGTCAGTTTCTCTTTCAAAAGATAAAGCAATATCTTGAAGTCCATCTGTAACCAAATTTAACCATAAAAGTTGTATCGCAACTAAAGGAATTGGTAAATTAAATGCAATAGATAATACAAAGAATAATACTTCCGCAAAACCACAAGATAAAAGCATTATAGATACTTTTCTAATATTAGAATAAGCATTTCTTCCTTCTTCAATACCAGCTACTATTGATGAAAAATTATCATCAATAATAATCATCTTAGCAGTTTCTTTTGCAACATCAGTACCACTTCCCATTGCAACACCAATATTAGCAATCTTAATCGCAGGTGCATCATTTACACCATCACCGGTAACCGCAACAAATTCACCTTGTCTTTGTAAAGATTCAACTATTTTTAATTTTTGAATAGGTGTCACTCTTGCAAAAACAGTTTTATCTTTAACAAAATTATCAAATTTTTCATTATCATCAATATAAAAATCTAAATCACTACCAGTACATACTTCATCTTTATTACTTGCAATTTTAAGTTCTTTAGCAATTGCATAAGCAGTAAGAGCATGATCCCCAGTAATCATAAGAACTTTAATACCTGCATTATGACACTCTGTAACAGAAGCAGCAGCTTCCTTTCTAACTGGATCTATAAATCCAACTAAACCAATAAAATTTAATTTATTTAAATCTCTTTCATCATACTTTTCTTTTTCTTTTATTTCTTTAGAACATAAAGCAATAACTCTATATCCTTGTGATGCTAATTCATCATTTTGTTTAAGAATTTTTTCTTTATCAATTTTTTTCTTAACTCCATCAATATAACTATATGAACAAAAATTCAGTATCACTTCAACTGATCCTTTTGCTGTACAATACATCTTATCGTCCATTTTAAAGAATACAGCACTATATTTTTTTAAAGATTCATATGGAATAACATCTATTTTTTTAAATTCAGTTTCATTAGTTTTTAGTTTTCTTGATAAAGCTAAAAATGCAATATCAATAGAATCACCAAACTTTTCCCATTTACCTTTTGATTTTTCAAGCATTGCTTCATTATTAACAAGCCCTAATATTGATAAATATTTAGCATTTTTAAGTTCAGAACCAGGTTCAGGTATAACTTTACCTACATCATTATATCCATTACCATCTATATTAAATAATTCCCCATTTGGAAGCATTATTTTTTTAGCAGTTTGTTCATTTACAGTAAGTGTACCAGTTTTATCACTCGCTATAACAGTACAACTTCCTAAACTTTCAACTGAATTAAGTTTTTTAACAATAACATTCCTTTTACTCATTTTATTAGAAGCTATTGTAAGAGCAAGTGTTAATGATAAAGGTAAACCTTCTGGCATTGCAGAAACACCAAGAGCTACAACAGATAAAAATATTTCGATTGGTTCATATTGTTTATATATAAGTACAATTGCTATTATTATAGATATAACAACAATCATCATAGTAATTTGTTTTGAAAACTTTTCCATTCTAATAGTTAATGGTGATTTACTTTCAGTAGTAGTCGTAACCTTTTCAGCTATCTTACCGACCTCAGTATCAAGAGCTGTACCACACACAATAGCGAGAGCTCTACCAGTTAAAACAGAAGTGCCAGCATATAACATATTCTTTTTAGAAATATCACCTAAACTTGCTTCACCTTCTTCTTTAACTACAGCTATACTTTCACCAGTAAGTATTGATTCATCAACAGTTAAATTATTAGAACTTATTATTCTAGCATCAGCAGATATTTTAGTGCCAGATTCAAGAACAATAACATCTCCTGGAACAAGAAGCGAAGAATCTATTTCAACATATTCATTATCTCTTATAACTTTAGCTTTAACTTTAATTAAATTTTTAAGAGCTTCAGCATTCTTAGTAGCTCTATATTCTTGAATTGTAGACATTACAGCATCAATTAAAATAATAAATATAATAGCCACTGCATCAAGAGGTTCACCTGCAATAAAAGATAGTATTACTGCTACAATCATAACATAAATAATCGGATCCATAAAAGATTCAATAAACACTTTAAAAATACTTTTCTTCTTTTCCTTTGGAAGTTCATTATAACCATATTCTTTTAATCTTTTGTTAGCTTCTTTATTAGATAAACCATTTAAAGAAGAATTAAGTTTCTTAATAACCTTCTTAATATCAATATATTCAAAATCCCTTTTCACACCTAATCACCTATTCTATATAATATTATAAAAGATTAAAAATTATTTTTCAATAAAAAGGAACTAGTTATTACTAGTTCCAACTGTAATCTTAAAAGTTTCTTTTTTATCATTTCTATTAACAACTATATCTATTTTATTACCTGGATTATATTTATACAAATAATATCTAAGTTCAGCCACTGTTTTAACATCATAATCACCTATTTTAACAATAACATCACCTTTTTTAAGTCCAGTATTATAACATGGTCCATCATCCATTATATCAACTATTACAACTCCACTTGTAATATCAGATTTTAAAGTTATATTAGACTTACTAAAATCATATGCAGAAGAAACATTAACCATTTTAATACCCAAGTATGATCTTTTTATCTCTTCTTTATTTACTATTTTATTAGCATATAAAACAGCATCTTCAATAGGTATTGCAAACCCCATTCCTTCAACCTGAGACTGTACAAGTTTCATTGAATTAATCCCTATAACATCACCATTTGCATTACATAACGGTCCTCCACTATTTCCTGGATTTATAGCTGCATCTGTTTGCATAACATTCATAATCCAATCATTAGAAGAATTAACAGAAACATTAACAAGTCTATTTTTACCACTAAGAATGCCTCTTGTAACAGTTCCATAATATTCACTACTAATTGGTGAACCAATTGTAAAAACTGTATCACCCACATTAATAGCATCTGAGCTACCAAGAGTCGCTACTTTACTTACATATTTCTTATCAATTTTAATTACAGCAATATCAGCATATTCATCATCACCAATAACACTTGCATCAACAATATCACCACTCATTAAAATAACTTTAATACTAGTAGCTCCCTCAATAACATGAGAATTAGTCATGATATATCCTTCTTCATTATAAACAAATCCAGAACCTATACTGTCTACTTTATTTTTTTTATAATTTTGTACAACCACTACAGAATCATAAACATTAGAAATACCAGTTGATAAACCAATTTCGCTAACAACAATCTTTTTATTAACAACATCAGTAGTAGTACTTCCAATATTTATTAAAGTTGGATAATAATTAATTAAAATAAACATACATAAACATCCAACAAAAAATGTAGCAATAGATATTAGTATAGTCTTTTTCATATACCCTCCTATTCTAAATAAGATATTTGTCTATAATTATCAGGAAATCCCATTCTATATAAAACTTTATTAATATCAATAACTTTAAGTTTAGATGATAACCAATCTATTTCATATTCAAGCTCATTCATCATCATCTTAAAATCAGTCGCAGTAAGCATTTCCTTTAATATTATTATTAAAGCAAAAATATCATGTTTACCATAAATATATTCATCTTCTACTCTTGGTATATCTAATGCACTATGAAATCTAGTATCATTTATACTCTTTTGAGTTTCATGATTATATAAAATATCTTCATGAGCACATAAATTTCTATAATTAGATAATATAGATAAATAACTTTCAAAACTATCAGCATCAACATTATAATAAGAAGCTATTTCTTCTCTATCTTCTTCTTTAAGAATTGTAAATAACTCACTCATAAGTCCAAAACTAAGAACCTTTACTCCTACCCACATAGGAATATAACCATAATTATTAATATAGTGACTAGTAGCTTGATGTTGATATCCGTTTATTCTAATTTGTCTCTTTAATTTTCTAATCAAATCATTTATTTGTCTTGCCTTGTCTTTACTTCTATTAAAATTATTAACATTTAAATAATCTTTTTCTTTATAACCATATTTCTTACTTAAAACATAACTATATATAGATTTATAGTTATTTTCTACTATCAAAATATTCTTAAAAACAATATTTCTAAAATATCTATCAAAAGTAAACAAAGCATATAATTCTTCAAAAGTAGTTCCATCAATAAATCTTTTAGTACCATTTATTAAAAATGGAGAACGATAACCATTAAGAAAAAAATAATTTTCTCTTAAAAGTATTTCGCTAGCTTTATCATAATCATTTATTACCAAACCTTTACTTCTTAATATTTCTAACTGTTCATCAATAGTTTTAAATACCTTAGCAGCCATACAACACTCTCCTATAATAATTATATTATATCACTAATAAATGTTATTTCAATTAATTAAATAATCACTATACAAAAAAATACAATGAACTAGTCATTGTATTAAAAAAATTATAACCAAGTATCTTGTTTAACAATTTCTTTATGTGGAAACTTTTTATCAAACATTTCTAATTCTTCATTATTTACATTAAAACAATCTGGATCACTATAAACAGCATCACTATTTTTAAATTTATTTTTATCAAATATCTTTATCATAAAAAATGGCGACTCTTCACTTTTATCTAAACCTTCATAATAAATATTATACTGAAATGCACTTTCAAAACCATACTTCTTATAATAATTTGGATCACCAGTTATAACTATTTCATTAAATCCAAGATTATATGCTTTCTCCATTGTATAATTAATTAGTTTTTCTCCATATCCCATATGTTGATAAATGGGGAGAATACTAACCGGGCCAAATGTTAATATATTCTTTTCTAAACCATTATTATATTTTAATTTACCCAGTGAATAAACTATATGTCCTATAATTTTATTATCAACAATCAAAACATAATCGAGTTCTTTTATAAATGATTTATCATTTCTTAAATTATGTACAACAAAATGTTCAAAACATCCTGATCTATATACATTATAAAAAGCTTCCCTTATTAAATTTTCCACTTCAAAATAATCTTTTTTAGTTTCTAATCTTATTTCCATGTTACCTCCTACTTAATATCAATTAGATAATAAATACGAGTTCCATTTCACCTGTAAAAATTTTAATCAAACAATTACCTCCATCATTTTTACAAATAAATTTTAACATATAATTAAAATATATCAAAGAAAAAACTCTATAAAATATATAGAGTTTAAACTTGTAGATTTTACTATCTCTTAGAGAATTGTGGTGCTCTACGAGCTTTCTTAAGACCATATTTCTTTCTTTCTTTAATTCTAGCATCTCTTGTAATCATTCCGTTAGATTTTAAAGTTGGTCTAGTTTCAGCATTAGCAAGCATTAAAGCTCTTGCAATACCTAATCTGATAGCTCCAGTTTGACCAGAGAAACCTCCACCTTTAACAACAACTTCAACATCATACTTTTCAACAGCATCTGCAAGTTGTAATGGTTGGATTAAATCCATAACAAGAGTTTCATAAGGCATATAATCTTTAACATCTTTACCATTAACAGTAATATTACCTTTACCTGGCATTAATGTAACCTTAGCAACACTTCTTTTTCTTCTGCCTAATGCAGTAAATTTAGTTTTTTCTGCCATATTACTTTACCTCTAATCTTTCTGGTTTTTGAGCTTCATGTTTATGTTCATTACCTGCATATACAAATAATTGTCTATACATATCTCTTCCAAGTCTATTTTTAGGAAGCATATTTTTAACAGCTCTTTCTACCATTTCTACTGGATATTTTTCTTTCATAGTTCTAGCAGTTCTTTCTCTTAAACCACCTGGATATCCACTATGATTATAGTACATTTTTTTGTCTAACTTGTTACCAGTTAAAACAACTTTTTCTGCATTGATAATAATAACATTATCTCCGCAAGCAACATAAGGTGTAAATGTAGGTTTGTTTTTACCTCTTAATACAGAAGCAGCTAAAGCAGCAACTTTACCTAAAACTTGTCCTTCTGCATCAATTACATACCACTTATGTTCAACATCTTCTTTTCTTAACATAAATGTTTTCATATTTTAAATTTTTCCCTTCTTTAATTTGAGTGCCATCACATTTGCAACTATGACATTTCTTTCCCACAGAAACTGCACCCTCTTTAAATGTACCGTGCCTATTATATACTAAAAATACTTAATTTGTCAATATTTTTTTACCTTGACAATAATATGAATATTATTATAAAATAAATATGTATAATTAAGGAGAAATTAAAATGAAGAATAAAGGGTTATTAGTCGTATTTATAATACTATTTATATTGTCTGCTTCAGCTGCAGGAATTGGTTATTATGAACATACCAAAAAAGAACCAGAAGCACCAAATAACAATGATTCAAAAGAAGGAACAATCACATATAAATATTATTTAGAAGATTTAGAAGTTGAAGAAATGCCTACTAATGAAAAATTATTAGATGACTTAGGAAACGAAACAGATAAATATAAGTATAAATTTTCTAAATTTCAATGTACAGATAGCACAATAGCTGGTCAATTCGATGAAGAAACATGGAAATTTATACCAAATGAAGAAAAAGAAGCAACTTGTAACTTATTCTTCGTTAACAGTACATATGAAGTTACACTGACTGTAACAAATGGAAAAGCAGATGATAACAATCCTAAATATATAGAAAGAGAAAAAGATGGAGAATTCATAATTATTCCATCAGAAGGATATCAATTTGAAAGCACACAATGTTCAGATGATAAAACCGCAACATGGAATGAACAAAATAATACATTAACAATTAATGCTATAATGAAAAGTGTAGCATGTAAAGTTATATTCTCAATTAAAGAATTAAAGATGGATGTAACTGTAGTGAATGGAAAAGGAACAACAACTGAAACAGCTAAATATGGAGAATCTGTTGAAGCAATAGTTGAACCAAATGAAGGATATCAAACTCCAACTATAAATTGTACTAATAATCAAAATGCAGAATTCAAAGATAATAAATTAATAATTTCAAAAATAACAAATAATACAAAATGTACTTTAACTTTTGAAGCTAAACCAGCAAAAAAATATAACATTAAAATCGATTCTTTACCTGATACAATAACAATTGTAAAAGGAAGTAAAGAAAACAGTGTTGAAGAAGGAAAAACTGGTTCATTTACTTTAAAAGGGCAAGATGGAATTAAACCAAAACTAGAATGTACTGTTCAACCATCTAATGAAGATAATGCAAATGGTGAATATACATACACATTCTTAAATGTAACAAAAGATATAACTTGTAAAGTTACAGCAACTGAGTAGCTATAAGCTACTTTTTTCTTGCAAAAATATTTATAAAATGTTAAATTATCACTGAGGAAAAAAATATGTGGAAAATAGGAAATGTAGAAATTAAAAATAGAATAGTATTCGCCCCAATGGCTGGTATATCTAATGAATCATTTAGAAAAATAATTAAATCTATGGATCCAGGACTTATTTATAGTGAAATGATAAGTAACATGGGAATTATATATAATAGTAAAAATACAATAGATATGTTAAAAATAAATAATGAAGAAAGGCCTATTAGCATACAAATATTCGGAAGTGATGAAGAAACATTTATCAAAGCAGCTAAATATATAGAAGAAAATATACATCCAGATATAATAGATATTAATATGGGATGTCCTGTACCAAAAGTAGCTCTAAAATCACAAGCAGGATCAAATCTTTTAAAAAATCCAGATAAAATATATAAAATTGTATCTTCTATAGTAAATACAGTTAATATTCCAGTAACAGTTAAAATTAGAGCTGGTTGGGATAAAAACTCAATTAATTGTGTAGAAGTTGCTAAAACAATTGAAAAAGCAGGAGCAAGTGCAATAGCTATACATCCAAGAACAAGAGAACAAGGATACACAGGAAATGCTGACTGGACCTTAATTAAAAAAGTTAAAGATGCAGTTAATATTCCTGTTATTGGAAACGGTGATATTAAAACAATTGAAGATGCAAAAAGAATGTTAGAAGAAACCGGCTGCGATGCAGCTATGATCGGAAGAGCTACAATTGGAAATCCTTGGTTCATAAAAGAATGTGTAGAATATGTTGAAAATGGTAACATTATAGATAAACCTACATATAAAGAAAGAATAGATATGTTAGTTAAGCATTATGAAATATTAAAAGAAGACACAAGTCCTAGAAAAGCATTACTTGATATTAAAACACATGCACTAGCATATCTAAAATATATTCCGAACTCAAAAGAATTAAAACAAGAAATAGCTTGTTCAAAAACAGAAGATGAATTTAATAATTGTATAAAAAAACTATATAATCACATAAAATGTATAAATTGTGAAAATAATAAAAATACTGACAATTCCTTGTAAAGCCAGTATTTTTTGTTATATAATTAAAACAAGGAGGATTATATGAAGAAAAGTGGATTATTTAAAATAATCATGTTTATTCTATTTGGAATTGTTATTTTAACTTGGTTCGTATCAGCTGGATATTATAATTCAGGCAAATTAGTTGATTTAGGAATGAATCAACTAGGATTCTTTGATTTCTGGCAACTATTATTTGCTTCATTTGGTGGTTCAGATTTTGGATATTTCGTTCAAATTCTACTATTCTTAATATCAGTTGGAGCTTTATATGGTGTACTTGGCAAAACAGGTAAATATAGAGCAGCAATCGAAAAAATAGCAAACAAATTCAAAGGCAATGAACTACATTTCATAGTTATTGTAGCATTCATAATAACAGTACTAACATCAGTATTCAGTTATGAATTATGGTTATTCATTTTCATACCAGCATTAATAAGTATTATCTTATTACTTGGTTATGATAAAGTAACTGCATGTGTTGCTACATTTGGTGCTATGTTAATTGGTAACATTGGTAGTACTATTGGTTATAATATAGTAGGTGCTATTCAAGAAAGCTTAGGAATTACTAAACTTTCAAATGGAATCTATTATAGACTTGGAATATTAGCATTTTCATTATTCGCTTTAATCTTCTATCTTTATAAAGCTAAAAGAACATCTGTTAAAAAAGATGATGTAAAAGCAATTGAAGCAGAAGATTTATTTGCTGGTGAAAGTAAAGCTAACAAATATTCAGTTGTACCAATAATCGTAATATTCTCAATATTATTTGTATTATTAATATTAGGATGTACTGCTTGGGAATCAACATTCAATGTAAAAATATTTACTAAAATGAATGATGCTATTACTAGTTTTGCAATTGGAAAAGATAAATTTACTATATTTGGTAAATTACTTGGAAATGTTAGTGCATTTGGTTCATGGCATTATGCTGAAATGGCTGTTATGTGTACATTATCAGCATTATTACTTGGTAGATTCTATAGAATGAGTCACAAAGAAACAATAGATAACATGATTGATGGAACTAAAAAAATATTAAATTCCGCTGTACTAGTTGTATTAGCTTATACTGTTGTATATTTTGCTTGTAATACAATGACTTATCCAACAATAGCTGATTTCATACTAAAAGCAACAAGTAAATTTAATATATTCTTTAGTACAATCTGTATGATACTTGGTTCAGTATTACATGTAGATATGTTATATGTAGTTAACTATGTTATACCACAAATAGCAGGTCAAAATGTATCAACACTTGTAATGTCATTATTAGCACAAGGTATTTACGGAGTTACAATGTTCGTAGCACCTACAAGTGTAGTATTAGTACTAGGACTTAGTTATTTAGGAATTCCTTATAAAGAATGGCTAAAAAGAACTTGGAAACTACTAGTAGCTTTATTAGCAATAGTTATGGTAGCAATAATATTAGCTATGTTAATATAATTAAAGAATGAATTTTCATTCTTTTTTTATGCATTAAAAACTAAATAAAACACATAATATTAATATGAATAAATATAATGAAACATTAATTAAAATATTAAAAAATAGTGAAAAAGAAGCAAAGAATTTAAATCATCAATATATCGGAACAGAACACTTTATATTATCAATATTAAAGATAAATAGTTCTACAAAAGACATATTCAATAATTTAAATATAACATATGAAAAATATTTAAAAGAAATAAATAAAATAATAATAAATTCAAAACAAACAAATCTAATATCATATACACCTTTATTTAAAAGAATACTAATGTCATTAAACAATAAAAAAGAAATAACAGAAAAAGATGTATTTTTAGAAATATTAGAATATGGTGAAGGTATTGGATTATCTATTTTAAGTAATCTAAATATTGACTTAAATAAACTATATAACGAACTATTAAATAATAAACAATATGAATATGGAATTAATCTTAATGAAATAGTAAACAATAAACAATATGAACCAATAATAGGTAGAAATAAAGAAATAAATGAAATAATTGAAATACTGTTAAGAAAAAATAAGAATAATCCTTTATTAATTGGTGAACCTGGTATAGGTAAAACAGCACTAGTAGAATCACTCGCATATAAAATAAATAAAAAAGAAGTACCAAAAGAATTACAAAATAAAAAAATAATATCAATAAATATATCAAAACTAATAAGTGGAACAAGATATAGAGGAGAATTTGAAGAAAAATTTCATAAAATGATAGAACATTTCGAACAAAACTCAAATTTAATTATCTTCTTTGATGAAATACATACAATAGTAGGTGCAGGTGGAGCAGAGGGTGCAATAGATGCAGCTAATATATTAAAGCCCTATATCGCAAGAAATAAATTAAAAATTATTGGTGCCACAACAACAAAAGAATATTATAAATCAATTTATAATGATGGAGCATTAAATAGAAGATTTCAAACAATAATGATTAAAGAACCATCAGAAAAAGAAACTATAAATATATTATTAAATACAAAAAAATATTATGAAAAATTTCATAATGTACATATAACAAATAAACAATTAGAATTAATCGTATCACTATCAACAAAATATATTAAAGATAGATATAATCCAGATAAAAGTTTAGATATGCTAGACAAAATATGTTCAAAAATAAAACTTAAAAACATTATAGATAATGATCAGATTAAAATCAATAAACTTAATAGTCAAAAAATAAACTATATAAAAAATAATGAATTTAATAAAGCAAAACAAATATCAAATATAATAAATAATTATAAAAAAGATAAATTAAAAATAGATGAATCAACAATTTATGAAGCATTCAACATAACTAAAAAGAATACCTTTGGTTTTTGTTCATAAATAATTCACAATTATATGTTATAATTTAATTGGTGATGAGGAATGGATTATTATTATTTAGATGTCATATTAATGTTAATAATTATATTATTGCCTTTATATGCTAATATAAAAATAAATATGACTTACAACAAATATTCAAAAAAACAAAATAGCAGAAAACTTACAGGTAAAGAAGTAGCAGAAAAAATACTAGAAATGAATGGTCTTAGCAATGTAAAAGTTGGTCAAATTGGAGGAAGCTTAACAGATCACTATGATCCTAGAAATAAAACAATTAGCTTATCTAGTGATATTTATAGCAACACTTCAATATCAGCTTGTGCAGTAGCAGCACACGAAGTTGGACATGCAATACAAGATAAAGAAAAATACAGTATGTTAGTATTTAGAACTAAAATTGTACCACTTGTTAACTTTACATCAAGATTATCAACAGTATTTGTATTCTTAGGTTTCTTCCTAGAATTTATGAATTTAATTACAATAGGAGCTTTATTATTATCAGTTGGTTTATTCTTTCAATTGATAACTTTACCTGTTGAATTTGATGCTTCAAGAAGAGCAAAAGAAGAATTACAAAAATGTGGATTAATTGAAAATCAAGATACAAAAGGAGCTAACAAAGTACTAAAAGCAGCAGCATTTACATATGTAGCTGGTTTCCTTGCTTCTGCACTACAAATAGTAAGGTTACTTCTAATAAGTAGAGATAGAGACTAAAAAAGTCTCTTTTTTAATGCCAAAAAAAATAGTTTCAAATGAAACTATTTTGTATATGGTAATAAAGCCATATATCTTGCAATCTTAATTTGATTAGCAATATGTCTTTGATGTTTAGCACAAGCACCAGTCATTCTTCTAGGTAAGATTTTTCCTTTTTCATTAATATATTTAGAAACAATCATTACATCTTTATAATCAACTGATTTTCCAGCACACATTTGACATATTTTCTTTCTTCTATAAAATTCTGCCATTTTTCCTCCTTAAATTAATAAGTTAATCATTAAAGAAATGGTAAATCATCATCACTTAATGATACATCCTTATCATAATTTTCATATGGATCTGACTTAGAAATGTCATACTCTGGCATTACATCAATTGGAGCTTCCGCTGGAGCATCCATATATGTAGTATCTGTATTAACAGTAGGATTAGAACCATCATTCTTTCCTCCAACAAATTCAGCATTTTCAACTACAACTTCTGTTACATATCTCTTACTTCCATCTTGTGCATCATAACTTCTAGTTTGTACTCTACCTTCTACACATATTAAGCTTCCTTTTTTAAAAAACTTTGATACAAATGTAGCAGTATTTCTAAAAGCAACACAAGGTAAAAAGTCAGCATCATAATTTCCATCTTTATTTTTAAAATTACGATTAACAGCAACAGTAAAACTAGCAGTAGAAAATCCAGCAGTTGTACTTCTAAGTTCAGGATCTCTTGTTAATCTTCCAACTAAAACAATCTTATTCATTAACTACTCCTCTTCTCTTATGACAATATGTCTTAAGATGTTTTCATCAATTTTAGCTTTTCTATCAAATTCTTTAACAGCAGCTACACTAGCTTCAACATTAAATACATAATAGTTACCTCTTAATTGTTTCTTAATAGGATAAGCTAATTTTTTTTGACCCATATCTTTAGAATTAACAATCTTTGCTTTCATATCAGTTAATACTTTTTCAAAAGTTTTAACAACTTCTTTTTGAGTTTTTTCATCGATATCAGTCTTAACGATAAACATTATTTCATATTTATTCATTACTACACCTCCTTTTGGTCTCACGGCTTCACTTAAAAATGAAGCAAGGAACTTTCTTCGTTCGAGTGTATTATAGCATACAACTATCAAACTTACAACAAAATTAATTAATTTTACAAAAAAAGTATGCATAAAGCATACTTATCAATTATTACATCTTTTCAGGAACACCAATTGCTAAAATATTAAGTAATTTATATCCAACATTATACATAATATTAAGAAGTCCAATATAACTTTCCTTTTTTAATTCATCAGTTTCATTAAGAACAGATGTTTCACCATAGAATTTATTAAATAAACTACATAAATCAAATAAATATTCACATACATAACTAAGTGTTTTTTCATTATATGCTTTATTTAACATCTTAGAAATTTCTAATAACTTAATATAAATACTTTTTTCAGTTTCACTATATACAGAATGAATTGAATATTTATTCATATTAGCTTTATTTAATATAGATTTAATTCTAACCATAGTATATAAAACATATGGACCAGTTTTACCTTCAAATGAAGTTATTTTATCAATATCAAATATAAAATCTGTTGTTCTATATGGTAATAAATCAGCAAACTTAATAGTTGCAACTGTAAGTATATCAGCAATTTTATCTTTTTCACTTTCTTCATACTTATCAAGTTTAGATATTAATTTAGTTTTAACATCATTAATTAATCCATTTAGTGATGCAACTCCACCATCTCTTGTTTTAAATGGTTTACCATCACTACCATTCATAGTTCCAAACCAATAATGAGCTAATTTAACATCATCTCTAACTAAATGAGATTTATATGCTGCTCTAAAAACTTGTTCAAAATATAATGACTGTCTTGCATCAACAACATACCAAATTTCATCTGGATTATATAATTTAACCCTAGCATATATAGTTGCTAAATCACGAGTTGCATATATAGTAGCTCCATCATTCTTAATTACTATTAATGGTGGAATTTCAAGTTTATCATCATCTTTTTTAACATCGATAACTTTAGCCCCTTCACTTTCATACATATATGGTTCTAAAACCTTAAGAGTATCAGGAACATATTTTAATGAACTAAGTTCACCTTCCCATAAATCAAAATTGCAATTTAAATAATCATATGATTTCTTAATTGACTTTTTAGATACTTCAACAATATCCTTCCACATTGAAAAATATGGTTCAACCTCTTTATCAACAAGAGCAGTAATTTTTCTTACTTCTTCCATTCTTTCAGGGTTTTCTTTTGCATCATTACTAGCAGCCGGATAATATTCTCCAAGTTCTTCTTCTGTTATTTCAAGCTTAGGATATTCACCTTTATAATCAGGATCAAAATAACATAAATCTGGTTTTCTCTTTTTAATCTCAGTAATCAACATACCAGATTGTCTTCCAATATCTCCTAAATGAACATCACCTATTGTTTTCATTCCTAAAGTTTCAGCAAGTCTCTTTAAAGATTCACCAATATTAGCAGGTCTCATATGTCCAACATGTAATGCCTTAGCAGCATTAGCTCCTCCATAATCAACCATAATAGTTTTTTCTTCTAACTTATCAATTAAATTATCAAAATTATCAATTGAACTATTTATTCTATCAAGTAAATACTTTTCATTAATAGTTATATTGATAAACCCAGGGCCAGCTATATTAACATTTAAAAATCTATCATCAAATTTACTAACTATTTGATCAGCAATTTCCCTTGGATTTTTTCCATATCTTTTAGCTAAAGACATACAAACATTAATTTGAAACTCACCAAGGTCGCGTCTTGAAGAGGACTCCAAACTAACATTTTCAATATCATATCCACATTCAGCAATAACATCATGTATATACTTCTCTGTTTCTTTTAAAAAACTCATAACATCCTCTCCTTCTTAAATATGATTATAACATTATTAACATTTTTTTCAAAGCATTATATACTTTTAAATACAAAAATATTATAATATATAATAGGAGACAATATGAAAAATGTATTATATGCACAACTTATAGGCGCAGCAGCAATGCTTACAATAACTCTTTCTGTACAATGTAGAAAAAAGAAACACATGATGATGGTACAATCAGCTGCTCATATGTTATATGCATTTCAATATGCATTATTAGGTGCATTCTCAGCAGCATTTATGGATGCAATCGCAGTACTAAGAAATATGCTCTTCTATAAATATGATAAAAGTAAAAAACAAGTTCCATTATATTTAACAATTATTGTTTTATTAATAACAGCACTAATAGGTTATTTAAATTATACAAATCCATTATCACTATTGCCAGTTATAATAGCAATGCTCTACACAATAGGAGCTTCATTTAAAGATCCTAAAGTATATAAATATGTTTTCGGATTTTGTGCAATAGCATGGTTATTCTACAATTTAAAATTTAAAGCATATGTCTGTGTCATTGGAAACATAATGGAGATAACTTCAACAACAATAGCTTTAATTAGAGATACTAAAAATTCAAAAAAGAAAAAAAGAAAAAAGAGTTCATCAAAATAATGAACCTTTTTATTTAGTTAATTTAGGACAAAAAGAACTATTTATATTATCCCTATAATTTAATAAAGCAATCTTAGATACTTCAATTACCCTATTAACATCAATATTTAAAAAATTAGCTATCACATTATCACTAAAATATTGATTATTTACAAATCCAAATTTTAAGATAATGATAATTAGTTCTTCAAAAGAAAATCCATCAAACATATTTAGTATTTCTTCTGACTTAGATAATCTTACTGCTTCTTCATAAACCTTAGAAGTAATTACATTCTTTTTTAATAAACTTGAATTTTTCAATAATCTCTTTATTTTCCTAACAATACTATCATGATAATATTTTGTTTGTTCAGGTGTTAACTTACTTACATAATTAGAAGAACCATCTCCATATTTAAGAAAGATTATTTCTTTATCATAATCACTTAATTTAAAAACAGCTTCGTCAACTTCTTCTTTTGAATAAGTTGAAAATGACTCATAAATAGAATTTTTCTCATTTTTCTTTTTCTTTTTCGATAAATTCACTTTTTTATTGCTAATATCAATATAACCCTTTTGACTCAATCTAACTCCCAAATCACTTACCAATTTAGATATTTTTCTAGATAAATAAGTATGTGTCATTGAAAAAATATTAGCAATTTCAAGTTGTGTATATCTTTCACTATCAAAAAACCCAAAATACATTGTTAATATTTTTTTATCATCATCAGGTAACTTTTCAATCTCAGATAATATAGCATCTCTAAGTTCAAAATTAATAAAACTTTCTTCCAAATCAAAACCATCAAAAATAATTTCACCTAGTTTAAAATCACTATCAGCACAAATAATTTTATCAAAGCTATCAACACAAAAATGATTTTCTTCTAATCTCAAAAAGCCTAATATTTCATTATCAATACATTTAGAAAGATATGTAGAAAACTTAATACCACGATTGATATCAAATGTTTCAATAGCATTTAATAAACCAATATTTCCAACTTGAACTAAATCATTCTTATCAAACTCTAAATTAAAATATTTTTTATTAACATAATAAATAACAAATTTAATATTATATCTCACAATAATATCTTTAGCCTCAATATCACCATTTTTATATCTTTTAAATAATTCAATAAACTCTTCATCAGATATATACTCAGGAAAATAATAATCATTCAAAAACAAATCTCTTTTTTTCATATTTTCAACCCCTTATATGAATAAATTTATTTAAAGTCAAAATATAATACCACATTTTTTTAAAAAGTCAAATCAATTAAAAAAGACACTCATTTTACAAAATTCAATGAATATGATATAATGTAGATGTATGGAGCATTATGCTAGTCAAACATACCACTAGAAGATGGGGCTAAAAATCCATCAATTGTGTAAAAATGATACTTTATATATTTTGCTTCTTTCGCCCAGATTGGGGTGGATATATAATTTTAGATTTAAGGAAAAGATGTAATGGCATATATCCGAATCCTTATATCAAATCGAAGAACACGAACACACATGTCGTGAGTGAATTATTGGGATAGAAATTGAAAAATAATTTGCAAAAGCGAATAAAAGTGATTTATGTTTGTTTGGGAAAACCTCTAGTATGCCTATATTATAAGGATTGAAGTGCGGACTAAGTGGTGATCGAGTGATCATTATGGCAACAAATGGTTAATTCTTTTAAAGAGAAATCGCCCTAGGGTAACCGAAGGTAAGAATTAGAGAAATTCAACTCGACCAAAGCCGTAAAATTAATTTATAATATTCCATACACAAAACCAAAGGGAGTTAAATGAAAAAAGATAATTGGATAATAAAGGCATTTTTAATGACTTTTTTTATAGCACTAATTTTCAGTAGTGCTTCAAATTTTATAATTGCAAAATATAACAATACAATATTACTTATACTACTATGTATTTTATTTATTGGCATAGGAATATTATTTGATATAATTGGAACAGCAGTATTAACTGCAAATGAAGCATCATTTCATGCTAAAAGTTCTAAAAAAATAAAAGGTTCTAAAGAAGCTGTAAGATTAATAAAAAATTCAAGTACAATTGCAAGTATATGTAATGATGTTATTGGAGATATATGTGGAATAGTTAGTGGTTCAGTAGGAGCTATGCTTGCTATTAATATATCAGTAAAATTTGATTTATCAACAATAATTGTAACATTATTAACAAGTTCAATAATATCTTCACTAACAGTTGGAGGTAAAGCAATTGGTAAAAAATATGCAATTAAAAAAAGCGATACAATAATATTTGTAGTAGCAAAAATATTAAATAAATTAAAAATAGAGAAATAACTTTTCTCTATTTTTTTTGATTTAATCTTTCAGTAAATAAATTACCAACAGTTTCTAATACTTGAACATTATCAATATCAACTAAGATAATATTACCATTTATATCTTTCTTACCTTCAACAATTATATAATTATTAGTTATGCCTTCTTTTTCATTATCTACTTGAAGCCCCATAAGATAATTTTTTCCTTCATATGACATTTCATCTAATACATAATATTCAAGGCCATTATCTAATGTTATTACTTTATCTATCACAATGTAGGTCCTCCCATTCCACTAACTAATTCACTAGCTGAAATCCAAGCTTGATCTTTTCCTGCTTTATCCATTACAGAAACTGCTACACTACTTGGATCTATACCATTTGCAGCACAGAATTCTTCAATTGATAAACCGTTAGTATTTATAACTTGACCTATTGATCCATCTGGATTAACTGCGGCAAATCTTCCAAAAATCGAATCACCATTTACATATTGAGATAATAATGGTTTAGTTTCAATTCCCATAACAGCTCTATCAGAACTAATATGACCAACACTTACATTATAGTCTCCTACTTCACTACCTATTCTAATACCATCATACTGAGAAACTGGATCTACAGCTGAAGTTGGTTGAGGTGTAGTTACTGTTGGAGTTGGTTGAGGCGGAGTTACCGTTGGATTTGGATTAGTAATATTAGGTGCAGGTTCTGGATTTGGAGTTGGCTCTACTGCGGCTGGGGTTGCTGCATTATGAGCTTGAATCAAATTATGAACAGTACTTGCAACAGTAAGAGTTCCACCAGTAATAATCGCAGAATTAATCATCCAAGACATATCTCTTAGACCTTCTTCTGTCCTAAACTTATTCTTAACCCTATCAACTAAACCTTTTAATCCAGGTCTAGGTTCAACAACAGTATTTATTTTACTTTGCAATCCAAGTCGATTCAACTCAGCTATTTCTTTTCTTCTTTTATTAATGAATTTGTTAGCTATACCACCTGCAAGTGACATAACACCTACACCAAGTGGACCAGCTGTAAAGAATACAGCAGCACCAAGTCCAATACCTGCTGCTACATGTAATATTGTTTTCCATGTAACTTTTGGCTTATTAGACTTAACTTTAGGTCGTTCTGGTTCATCCGGCTCTGGTTCTTCTGGACCTGGTCCATCTGGACCTTCAGGTGGGATTGGAGGAATTGGATCTCCTATATCTACAGGTCCATTACCGCCTGGACCTCCCGGGCCATCTGGACCCTCAGGACCAGGTCCCTCTGGGCCAGGTCCATCAGGGACACCATTCCCAGGACCTTCAGGACCATCATGAGTTGGCTCAACAGGAGTTCTATCCACAGTCATATTCTTTGGTATACCACCATATTTAAGTTCTCTCATTCTTTGCATTATATGACTTTTTTCAACCATTAAATCATTAAGAGCTAATTCATTCTCTTCAATTCTTTTTCTAGCATCTTCTTGTAATTTAGCTAATGATGCTGGCATCTCATGACCTTCAGCCATCTGTACACTAGCAATATTAGTATCCTTTTCAATAGCTTTTTCTAAATCTTTAATTTGTCTTGATACTTCTATTCTTCTTTTACCAAGTTCTAAATACTCAGCTTCCTTCTTTTCAATAATAACATTAAACTTATTAGCATTCTCATATGCTATATCAGTTATTCTATCAATTCTAGCTTTTTGTTCACTACTAAGTTCATTATCATTTTCAATTTGAAAAGCTTCATTTTTAACATTATCAAAAATCTCAAATCTTTTTCTAAGTTCTTCAAGACCATAATATTCAATATCAAGTTCAGCCAAATCTTCTAATTCAATAGTTTCTTGCAAAACTTGTTCTAATCTATCCATTCTAACATTCATTATTAATCACCTTGCTTCTTTGAATTATTAATGGCTTCTATTTTCTTGTTCATGTTATCACTAAACACTTTTAAAACAATATCAAGTACCTCTTTATTTTTTTCTTCTACAAAACCAGTACCAACATCTTTAAAAACAACAAATTTATCAGTTGGCTCTTCTCCATCAAGCTTATTTGTAAAAAAGTAAGTAAGACCATTATACTCAGTTTTATCAATAGTAATATAGTCATTACCAGCTAATTCAAATATATCGTTTAATTTAACACTATAATCCATATCTACTGCTCCTTATTCTATAAAAATAATATCATATAATAAAAAATTAAGCAATTAAAAAAGTAAACATTTCTGTTTACTTTATCTATTGCTTCTATATCTTTCTTTTTCATCAAGAATTTTCTTTCTAAGTCTAATTGCATCAGGAGTAACTTCAACAAGTTCATCACTTTCTATAAATTCAAGAGCTTCTTCTAATGTAAATGTCTTAGATTTAGGTAATGTTATTGCTTCATCACTACCAGATGATCTTGTATTTGAAAATTCTTTATTTTTACATGGATTAACATTTAAATCATTTTCTCTGTTATGAATACCAATAATCATACCAGCATAAACATCAGTAGATGGTTCTATTAACATAGTACCTCTATCAAGTAAGTTATAAAGAGCATATCCAAATGACTTTCCACTTTCCATAGAAACAAGAACACCATTTTTTCTTCTAGCAATTTCACCAGCATAAGGTTTATAAGAATCAAAACTTCTAACCATAATTCCTTCACCTTTTGTATTAGTTATAAAATTACTTCTATATCCAATTAAACCTCTTGTTGGAACTAAGAATTCAAGTCTAACATAATTATCTTCTGCAGGTTCCATTAATTCCATATTACCTTTTCTTTCACTTAAATCACTTATTATAGTTCCAGAATAATCATTAGGTACATTAATAACAACTCTTTCAAATGGTTCACACTTAACACCATCTATTTCATGGAAGATAACCTCTGGTTTAGAAACACTAAGTTCATATCCTTCTCTTCTCATATTTTCAATTAATATAGATAAATGTAATTCACCACGACCAGATACTTTAAATCCATCATTTGAAGGTAATTCTTCAACTTCAAGACCAACATTTCTTTCAAGTTCTGCATGTAATCTATCTCTTAAATGTCTAGATGTTACATATTTACCAACTTTACCAGCAAATGGACTACTATTAACTAAAAAGTTCATTGATAGAGTTGGTTTTTCTATTTCTATTTTTGGTAATGGATTAACATTATTAACATCACAAATTGTATCTCCAATTGATATTTCAGGACAACCAGCAACAGTAACTATATCACCAAAATATGCCTCTGTTACTTCTTTTCTCTTAATTCCTTCATTAACAAACATCTTACTAATTCTCTCTTTTGTTAATGTTCCATCATTCTTAGATATAGCAACAGTTTCTCCAACTTTAATTTTACCTTTATTAATTCTACCTATACCAAGTCTTCCGATATAATCATCATAATCAAGTGAAGAAATTTGGAATTGAAGCGGATCATCAACATTTCCTTCAAATGGTTGAGTAGTTTCAATAATAGTATCAAGTAATGGAGTTATATCATTATTACCATCATTTTCTTCATATCTGGCAACTCCTTCTTTTGCTATACCATAAATAATTTTAAAATCTAATTGTTCATTAGTTGCACCAAGTTCACAGAATAAGTCAAAAGTCATATTAACAACTTCTTCTGCTCTAGCATCCTTTTTATCAATCTTATTAATAAATAGAATTGGTCTAAGTCCATTTTGTAATGCTTCTTTTAATACAAATCTAGTTTGAGGCATAGGTCCTTCTGCAGAATCTACTAATAATACAACTGTATCAACTGTCTTTATAATTCTTTCTATTTCACTAGAAAAATCAGCATGACCAGGAGTATCAACAATATTCATCTTGTATCCTTTATATCTAATAGAACAGTTTTTAGCTGTAATAGTGATACCTCTTTCTCTTTCTAAATCTCCACTATCCATTACACAATCAACAACTTGTTCATTGTCCCTGAATACACCGTTTTGTTTAAGTAATGCATCTACTAATGTACTCTTTCCTGCATCTACATGAGCAACAACAGCAAAATTAATAATTTTATCCATAAATAACATCCCCTTTTGGCACCTATAAATAATACACTATTTTTACGATATTTTCAAGAAAAATTTAAATTTTTTTAAATTATCACTGACAATAATAAATTATCATTTAAAGTAAATGGTTAAAAAAATTAAATAATGGCAAAATATTACTAGGAGATAAATATGGAAAATGCAAGCATATTTAAAGAAGAAAAAGATCTTTACACTATTATTGGAAAAAATATTAGATACTATAGAAAATTATACAGTCTCAATAAAAAAGAGATGACACAAGAAGCACTCGCAGAACTGGCTAATGTTTCTACATCTCTTATAGGAAACCTTGAAAGCAAAAAAACTACACAAGGTATAAGTATATATAATTTATATAAAATAAGTAAAATATTAAATGTACCTATTGAATATTTTTTTATTGATCGATAGTAATCTTTTCAAAGAATTTATCAATTGAAACTCCAAGTACAATAGATATTTTATAAAGTGATAATAAAGACAATCCTTCACTTCCTTTTGTACTTTCAAATTTTCTAATAAACTCTGGAGATAGACCAATATCAACAGCCAATTGTTCTTGTGTTATACCATTAATTTTTCTATATTTAATTACATTATAAGCAATTGTTTCAATAATATTATCATCAAAATCAAAATTTCTTTTAAATTTAGTCATAAAATCACCTAAATACATTTTATATTATTTAATAAATAAATTATGTAATGTTACACTATACAAAATATCTATATTATTCTATAATTAAATTAGGTGAAATTATGAATCAAGATAAGTTAAATAATATAATTGGTAAAAATATAAAAAAATATAGATTAGCTTATAAATATGAAAAAATAACTCAAGAAAAACTAGCAGAATTAATAAATGTTTCAGTTTCACTAATAAGTAGTTTAGAAAGTAATAAAACAAAGAAAGGAATAAGTATAAATAATTTATATAAAATTTCAATAGTCTTAAATGTTCCAATCAGTAAGTTTTTTGAGGAAGATAATGAAAAATAAAAATGAGATATTATTAAATGAATATATAATTAATAGTTCTGATTTATATGAATTAGTAAATAATAAAGATTTTGATCTTAAAACAAAATATCTAGATTTAACTAAAAAAATAAATCCAAAAAGTAAACTAATTCATAAGAATAATATAACATTACTTGAACTAATTATATTTAATATAGATAATTATATTTCATTTTTAAAACAAAATCTAATGATTAATCAACTTGAAATAAGATATATAGCATACTTAACTATATATGAAAATAATTACCTATTTGAAGAAAAATATTATTATGACAATATAGAATATTTTAATAACTTGTTTAAAAAAATATTAATGAGTAAATATAATAAAAATGTTAATATCTTGTTAAAATATAAAAATATCAATATATATGATTATGATACACTATTAGAAAAAATAAACAAAAATAAAAATAGAGCATATATATATTTTGAAGATATAAATCAAAATAATGCTCTATATTATTTAAATATTTATGAATATAATGATTCTATTTAACAAATATATCATTAGCACTCTTATAACAGAAAGTAACTCTATTAGTTCCTTTCTTTTTTTCTTTAATTAAATAACCTTTCTCAACTAATTTATTTAATACTTTATTAACAGAATTAATATGTAGATTACAATCATTAACAATATCAGCAGTAGTAAAAACAATTCTTCTAAGAATTTCTGGATATACCTTATAAATAGTACTACCACCTATTTCAGTTTTAAATTCTTCTAAATCTCTTTTATATAATTTATTTAACTTTTTAATCTTTTTAATATTTAAATTACATTGTTCAATAATACATTGAAGCATAAATTTAACAAAATGCATAACATCATTATCTTCTGTACTAAGCATAGTAAAATATGTATTTCTTAAATTATCCATACTTTCACTAATAAATAATATTGGAGGTTCATTCTTATAAAATGAATATTGTATTGGAATAATTATTCTACCCATCTTACCATTATTAGACATATATGGATGTATCTTTTCAAACTGATAATGAGTTAAAATAGTACTAATAAATGATTCATCAGTTTTAGAATTAATATAATCACATAAATTCTTCATAAGTGAATTAAGCTCAGTATGAACTGGTGGTATAAACGATACACTAGATCCAGCTATACCTGGTTTTAATAAATAAGTCTGAGTTTTTCTCAAATGCCCACTACCCTTAGTAGAATTATCTTTTTTAAGACCAGTTAACAATGTTTTATTGATTTTATTAAATACATCTACTGAAAAACCATTTTTATTACTAGCTGTCAAACCAACTAATAAACTTTTTTTAATATTAGTATATAAAATAGAAGTATTACTTTTATTCATATATGTCATATAAAACATATCTTCTTTGTTAACTTTAGCATTATCAATCTTAAATGAATAAAATATATCATTAATAAATGCATTTTCTAAAAAACACTTATAATCATAAGACATATTCTTTAAATACCCTTTATATTCTCCATAAGCTTCTTTAGCTTCACATAATAAATTTAAAATATCATTTGGTATATTAATTTCATAAGGTAATTTCTTAGCTTTATATGGTTCCATAATCATATCCTCCTAACAAAATATTAACACAATTTCAAATAAAAATATACATATTTAATTAAAAATATGTATATTAATTAATAAACTTTAGGAAAATCCATTAAACCTTCCGTCTTTCCTTCTCTCCAATATATTTTGTTATCTTTAACTTCAAAACTATAAGTTACTTTATATTTATAATCATCATCACTTTTTTGATAATAAAATACTAGTTCAGACATACCATCATTATTACTCTCAAATACAAAAGATGTATCATCATGACTTACTTCTTTTAAACTATCGTTATTTATTTCATAAGTCCAATCTTTACTTTCATCAAGTTCTTTATAATCAATAGTGACAGTATCTTCAAATACACTTAATAGTTTATCATCAAGTTTTGGTTCATAAAACATAATACCAACAAGTCCTACAATAGTTAAAACAAATATAATTACAAATCTCATTAACACTCCTTAATAAACAAAAAGCAACCAGTCCTGATAAAACTTGATTGCTTCGAGTTTCGAAAAAACTAATTATGAATCATTTATTTTATAATAATAATTATAAAATAAATACTTCTAAATATTATCAGTATTTAGCATAATTACTTATCATTTTGAGTTTTTCTTTCTCAACGATATATCATTTGTCCTTAGTAGATAAGTATTCTATTTCTTAAATTAATAAGACTATTTATTATTTATATATAATAAGTAATATTAATTTATAAATAAGATAGATACATAAATTTATAATAAATTAATATTATAAATAAACATATAATTGAAATATAAATTTTAATATACCAAATATAAATAATGAAATAAATATAGAATTTTTTCACTAAAATAATTTAGATTATATTTTATTATATAATATATAAATAATTAAATTTAAATACCACTAATAATTTATATAACCAATTATCTATTGGACAATATTATTATATGAATATTATTATCAAATGTCAATACTTTTTTAAAAAAAATTAAAAAAATTGCAAAAATGCAATTTTTATTATTTATCATGTAATAAATTACTTTTGTCACTATAAGATGTATGCAATAATTTAAAGCTCTTTTCACTTAAAGGTTTATTTAAAAATTCCTTATATAAAATCTTTAATTCTTTATTATCATGAGCACATCTAATAGCTCTATTTGAATCTATTGACTCGATTCCTTTAGATCTTTCTTCTCTTATTTTATCAAGTTTAGGTATTGCACAAAGTGGTTGACCACCTCCGCCAATACATCCGCCTTTACAATTCATTACTTCTATAAAATGAAATTTTTTATAATAATCATTTTCAAGTAGTTTTTCCAAATTTTCCATTTGTTGAACAACTGCAACTCTAAGTCTATACTTGCCTATCATAACAGTAGCTTCTTTTATTCCTTCAAATCCACGAAGTTCGTCAAAAACAAGTTCATCTTTTTTCATATTATGTTTTGTCATAATTCTATATAGTGTTCTTATGACTGATTCACAAACACCACCAGAATTTCCAAATAAAACTCCGCCTCCACTACTTTCACCCATCATTTTATCAAATGGAGTATCTGATAAATTAGCTAGATTTATATCATCTTCTTTTAACATTATTCCAAGTTCACTTGTTGTGATTACATAATCTATATTCGGAGTATATTCTCTTGCTTCCATCTTTTTAGATGTACAAGGTGTTATAGCCACCGTAACTATCTTAGATGGATCAATGCCTCTTTTCTCACAAAAATATGATTTTATAATTGCACACTGCATTCCAATTGGACTTTTACAAGTTGATAAGTTAGATAATATTTCAGGATGATACACTTCAGCATATTTTACCCAAGCAGGACAACAACTAGTAAATTGTGGTATTGGACCTTTATTTGTTAATCTTGCAGCAAACTCAGCAACTTCCTCTAAAATAGTTAAATCAGCTCCAAATGCTGTATCAAAAACATAATCAAATCCAGATTTCTTTAAAGCTGTAACTATCTTACCTTCTGCATTTACACCAGCTTCCATATTAAAACATTCACCAATAGCAACTCTAACAGCTGGAGCTATAATTGCTATAACAATTTTATCATTAGAATTAATAATATCTTTTACATCTCTAAATGAATATTTTGGTATCATCGCACCAGTTGGACAATTCAAGATACATTGACCGCAACCAATACAAATAGGTTCCCTACACTTATTTAAATCATATCTTAAATTAACAATATTTTCACAAGTCTTCTTACATTGACCACAATTAATACATTTTTCAGGTATTCTACCAATTGCATGATTATTAGAACTAACCCTTACTTTTTTATCTTCTTCTTTATCATTGATTATTTTATCCACTTTAACTTCTAATGCTGCATCAACCACTGAATCAATAATTGCATCTAATGCACTAGAACTAGCAGTTTCATCTCTTTCTTCAAACTCCCTGGCACCACACATAGGGCAAACATAGTCATCAGATATTTTATCTACCGATACTAAATATCCACATAACTTACAAATATATTTTCCCATACTGCCTCCTTTTTAATAAAATAATTATATCATACTTTTAGTATTTTTATTTGTTTTATTAATTTCAAAGTAAAAAGTGGTTCCTTTATTAACTTTACTATCAACACCATATTTAAAATTATGACTATCAAGTATAGTTTTTACAATAGATAATCCAAGTCCAGTACCAACAGCATTTCTTTTATGTTTTTTCTCATTATGATAGTACTTATTCCAAATATATTTAATATCTTCCTTTTTTATACCTTTTCCAGTATCTCTTATCTTAACAATAACTTTTTTCTTCTCATTAACAATATCAATATAAACAGTTTTATCATCACCAGTATAATTAATCGCATTATTAATTAAATTATATATAACTTGTTCAATTCTCTTCTTATCCCCCATTACCATAATAGATTCTTCATTTTCATAAACAAATTGATATCCTTCTGAATCTATAAGTATATAATATCTTTTAATAACATCTCTAATTAATTTGTCTAAATCAAATTCCTCTATTTTAAGTTCATAAGTATTAGATTGTAGCTTAGATAAATCCAATATATCACTAACAAGTATATTTAATCTATCAGTTTCTTCAATTATTATATTTAAATTTTCATTTCTTTTTTGAACTGACATATTTTCAAAATCTTTTATCATTTCAGCATAAGCTTTAATCATTGTAAGCGGTGTTTTTAAATCATGACCTACATTAGCAAGTAAATCTCTTCTTAATTCATCTGTTTTAGATAATTCATTTTTAGCAAGGTCGAATGTAGAAGCAAGTTCTCTTATCTCTTCTATTTTACTATCAGTAGAAAATTTAACATTAAAGTTACCCTCAGCAAGTTTTCTTGCTTGTGAACTTAAATCTACAATTGGTTTTGAAATAAGTCTTGATATAAAATAACCTATTATTAATGAAATAGAAAATATAATTATAGATATATATAAGAATTGACTTTTTAAAAGTCTAATTGAAGCATCAAGAGGTTGTATAGATGAATTTAAAAATATATAAATATCATCATTATATTTTAATGCTTTAACTAATGTTTTATTATTAAATCTTTTATTATTAAATATTGTAGTAGATTCAGTTTTACCACTTTCAACAAAAGATTTAACATATTCTGTACCAGTTTTCGAATCTCCAATTAAACAACCTTGATTATACATATTAGAAATTATATTAATATTACCATTATGATAAACAGAAATACATATTCCATATTCATAAGCAATATCTTCAAGTTTATAAATATCAAGATCATTAGTCGTTTTTAAATTACTAACCACATCATTTAATTGATTAGTTTTATAAATTTCATAAAAATAATTTAAAAGAAGTATCTGCATAAAAAAAAGAAATAGTAAAATAAAGCATGAAAATCCCATAAGAAATGCCCATACTATATGTCTAATTTTACTATTCTTTAATTTCAAATTTATACCCCATTCCTCTAACAGTAGTTATTAAATCTCTATACTCCTTTAAATTATTCCTAAGCATTTTTATATGTGTATCTATTGTTCTATCATTACCTAGATAATCATAATTCCATACATTATTTAAAAGTTGTTCTCTTGATAAAGCAATACCTTTATTACTTATAAAATATACAAGTAAATCATATTCTTTTGGTGTTAACATAAGTTCTTTATCTTTAATATACACAGCATGTCCTAAATAATCTACCTTTAAATCTTTATAAACAAAAGTATTTTCTTCACCTTTATATCTTTTTAATATTGCATTTATTCTAGCCATTAATTCTTTTGGACTAAATGGTTTAGTCATATAATCATCTATTCCTAAATCAAATCCAGCTAATACATCATATTCCTCACTTCTTGCTGATAACATTATAGTTGGAGTATTATATCTTTTCTTAATTTCTTTATAAGCTGTAAAACCATCCATTTTAGGCATCATTATATCCATTATTATAAAATCAGCATCTCCGGCTTTTTCAAGTGCTTCCACACCATTTTCAGCTTCTATAACATCATATTTATTTTCAAAACAATACTCTTTAATAACATCTCTAATTAATTTTTCATCATCAACTATTAATACTTTCACTACTACCACCTCATATAAAAATATAATATCATATTGTGAAAAAATAGTGAAAAAAATATGTATTATATATAAAAATTAATAATACATATTACAATTAAACCCATTACATTTAATTTTATACTTATCTACAATTTTCTTGTTTTTAACAACATATACTATTGGATAGACATCATTAAAATCATTACCAAGTTTACTTAGATTATTATAATCTTTACTATTTAATGATGAAGAATCTATATAATAAACATTACTATCAAAATTAATCCATTTTTCAATTATATCTAAACTAAGAGCACATTCAACAGTACTACAAGAGTTCCCCATAAATATAATCTTAGAATATTCATCACTATTATATATTTCATTTATTTTATTAGTATTTATCTTTATTAAATTTAATACTGTATTTTTAGACTTTTTATATTCACCAATACTCATATTAAAATACTTATTAAATTCATGATTTATACTATCAAGATTAGATAAATAAAAATAATTATCATTTTTATCAATATTAAGAATTATATAATCATCATTAATTTCTTTAACATAAATACTTTTATTACAATTTAATTTAATTTCTTTTTTCTTAGAATTATAATTATATCTAGTACATTTGTCAAATGAATCACTTTCATTATTATTAGTAGGCATTATATAAGAAAAACTATCACCACTTATATTTATCACATCATAATAACCAGTTCTATAATCATATTTATACCAATTTTTATTAAATATTTTTTCATCTAAAGACCTATCATTAAATATATATAATAATGATATTGATATTAAAACAATAAATAAACCAACAATTACTATTATCCTATTATTTTTCATACTATAATGATAACAAAAAACAAGTAACTTTTCAATTACTTGTTAGTATTAGCATAATAATTAAACTCACTAATTTCCTTTGATACTGCATCTAAATCATCAGCATCACTTTCGTCCTCTAATACTTCATCAATCATAAATACTAATTCATCTATTGATGAACATTTATTAGGATCAATTGAATATTTTAATAAAACACTATATTGATAGTCAGAAAGAAATATTCCTTTTTTGATCTCTTTATGCATATATTTTTCATCAAATAAATCATCTATATTTACTTCATCACCATTTATTTTCATAGTTTCTCCTAAGAAAAAAATCACTATTAATCAGTGATTCCATATTTGTCTTTGAATTTTTGTACATTTCCAGTCTTAACAGTTTTGAATTTTCCTGTATAGAATGAATGGCATTTGTTGCATGATTCTAATTGAATTTCATCTTTTGTTGATTTAACTTCGAATTCATTACCACATGCACATTTAACTTTACATACCTTTTGTACTGGATGTATTCCCTTTTTCATATCTATCCTCCTCGCCATAACTTATAAACAGTTATAGAAATAACTTCACGATGTATTATACATAAGTTTAATAAGAAAATCAAGTATAATTAATCATTTTGAAGTAATTTTACAGATTTATATAGATTATAATTACCATCATTTGATAGTTTAAATGTTTTAAAACTAGAAATATTTTCATTATTTTTTATTAAATCAAACATATTTATATAATTATAATTTTTATATAATTGATTCAAATTATCATTTTCTTTATTAATACAATAATTACCTATAATAATAATTTTAGCTGTTGATATCTTGTTAATAACATTAATTAAATTATTCAAATCATCATATATTTTTCTATCATATTCCTTTAAAATACTATCAGATTTATTACATTTATTAAAATATTCTTCGTTATTAGCATTTAAAATAATAATATTAGACTTTGATATCAATTGATTTAAATACAATTTTTTATTTTTAGTAACTATATATTTATTATTTTTTATATCATTGAGAATATCTTTATAATTGTTTTTATCAAAAGTAAATAATTCATTAAAAAACACAACATTATCTTTTAAATCATCATATAAATATTTATCATATGTTTTATATTCATTAGTAGTCAAATGATTATCTCCCAGTATTAAAACAGATTTTCTATTTGTAAGTGTTACATCATAAATAATAAATGAGAAAATTAAAGCCAAGAAAAAAATAACGAGTATTTTTATTTTCATAAGATTCACCTATTAAATATTACTCAGTTATTTCTATTTTAGCACCAACATTTTTTAATTTGTTAATTAAATCTCCATATCCTCTTAAAATATATTCTGAATTATCTATATTACTTATGCCATCTGCAATTAAAGCAGCTATTAATAGTGATGCTCCACCTCTTAAATCTGTAGCTACCACATCAGTCCCTTTTAATTTAACTGGTCCATTTATTTCTAATTTATGATCAGATAATATTTTAGTATCAGCACCCATTTTATTTAATTCAATTGTATTTTTAAATCTATTTTCATATATTGTTTCTTCTATCATAGATTTACCATTTGCTTGTGTTAATAAAGCAGTTATTGGTTGTTGCAAATCAGTTGGAAAACCAGGAAAAGCAAGAGTTTTTATTTTAGCTGGTTTTAACTTATTACATTTAGATATTATAAGAGTATCACCTTCGATTTCATAATGAACTCCAATCTCTTTTAATTTTATTAATAAGGCTTCAATATGTTCTTTTATAATACCTTTTATTTTAAGATTTTCACCCAAAGCAGCTCCTATTATTATATAAGTTCCACTTTCTATTCTATCTGGAAATACTTCAATTACACCTTCACCAAGAGGACATTTTCCTTCAATTTCTATTCGCTTAGTACCTGCTCCTCTTATTTTAGCTCCCATATTAATCAAAAATGAAGCTACATTAACTATTTCAGGTTCCATTGCTGCATTTTCAATAACAGTTGTACCCTCAGCACCAATAGCAGCAAACATTATATTAATAGTTGCACCAACACTCGGAAAATCAAAATATATTTTTTTACCAACTAATTTATCAGCAGTAATAATATATCTATTTTTTATTATTTCTACATTAGCACCTAACTCTTCAAATCCTTTTATATGAATATCAATAGGTCTAGCTCCAATATTACATCCACCAGGGAAAGATATCTCAACTCTACCAAATCTAGCAAGTAAAATACCCATAAAATAATATGAAGCTCTCATTTGTACACTCAAATCTTCTGGTATTGGTTTGTTCATAACATTAGTAGAATCTATATATAGTGCATCATTTTTATGTTCAACTTTACAGTTTAATAATTCCATTATTTTAATTAAATATTCTATATCACTAATCTCAGGAACATTATAGATAACAGTTTTACCCTTAGATAATATTGCCATTGGAACAAGTGCAACTGCACTGTTTTTAGCACCACTAATTTTAACTTCTCCACTAAGAGGTTTATTACCACTTATAGTTATTCTTGTCATAAAAATCAATAACCTTTCTAATTAATAATATACTATTAATCAAGGTTTTAATCAATGAATTGTACATTTTATAAAAAAATATTTACATTAAAATATTTTTTTAAAGAATTCTAATATCTTAAAATCATATTTTATCTCTTCATCAAAATTATCATCTATCATACACAAAGGAGGATATAAAATACACCAATAATTATTTCCTTTTGCCTCTCCAATAGTTACTACTAATGATTCATATTCACCATCTTTATAAGTAATTCCATTGTATTTTTTAACTGGAAAATAATTCATTCCATAATTAACCTCAAAATTCATATTATAGTTATTATTATTAAAAAGTCTCTCTATTTCTTCTTCAATATTACTTATATTATTAATAATATTATTTCTAGTAATTTCCTTATCATTATAATCATTAAAAACATATTTAGATATTTTATTAACAACCATTTCTTTCATAAGAATATCTTTACTAGAATTACTATTAGAAATAACTCTAAATCTAATCGCATCATCATTACTATAATTTTCAATATTAAAAAGTATTACACCTATAATAAACAATATTATAATTAACAATTTTTTCATTTAAAAACCAACCTTTCAAATACATATTGGTTGGTTTTATTATTTTTTATTCATTAATTATAAATAAATATCTATCTCTTCCTGTTAAATCTTTTTCAATTTTAATAACTGAATCATTAAAATAGCTCTTAGCTATATCATAAATAAGATTTCCTTGCCACCACCCTATTTCAAATGCTATAAGAAATTTATCATTTAAAAACTTTTTAGCATTCTTTATTATTTCTTCATAAAAATATAAACCTTCGTTATCAGCATATAAAGCAATATTTGGTTCATATTTTTTAACAGAATCCATTATTACTTCATCTCTACTTATATATGGTGGATTACTTACAATAACATCAAATTTATCATTAATATTACTAAAAATATCACTTTTAACATAATTTATATCTAAATTATTCATTTTAGCATTATTTAAAGCCATTTTTAGAGCTTTATCAGATATATCACACCCAGTAACCATAGAATTAAGTTTATCCTTTAAAACAATTGAAATTGCTCCACTACCAGTACCTATATCTAATATATTAATTTTATTACTAAACATTATATTACAAATATTAATTACCTTTTCAACTAAATACTCAGTTTCATATCTAGGAATTAAAGTATCTTTATTAACACTAATTCTATATCCATAAAAATCAACATATCCAATTAAATATTGTATAGGATAACCATTTTTTAGTAATTCATAATCATGTTCAATATCTTTACTAACAGCTACTAATTCCTCAGCTTCTCTTTTTGATATTCCAAGAGAAATAATCTTATTTATCATTACTCTCTTCCATTCTCATTCTTTCATCTTCTGCAATTAAAGCTTCAATTAAATCTTCAAGATCACCTTCCATAATCTTATCTAAATGCATAACTGTATAGTTGATTCTATGATCAGTAAGTCTATTTTGAGGATAATTATAAGTTCTTATTTTTTCAGCTCTATCCCCTGTTCCAATCTTACTTCTTCTTTCATTACCAAGTTTTTCATCTTGTTCTCTTTGTTTTAAATCATAAAGTCTTGTTTTAAGTATTTGTAATGCTTTCTCTTTATTTTTAATTTGACTTCTTTCAACTTGACAATAAACAACTATATTTGTTGGAATATGAGTAATTCTAACAGCAGAATCAGTTGTGTTAACACATTGTCCTCCTGCACCACTACTTCTTGTAATATCTACTCTAATATCACTATCTTTTATTTCAACATCAATTTCTTCTACTTCTGGCATAACAAGAACAGTAGCAGTTGATGTATGAACTCTACCAGCACTTTCAGTCTCAGGAACTCTTTGTACTCTATGAGCACCACTTTCATATTTTAGTTTAGAATAAACACTCTCTCCACTAAGCATAAATTCTATTTGAGAGTATCCACCACTTTCACCAGGCACTTCATGAGTTACATCTAATTTCCATCCTTGCTTTTCAGCATATTTAGAATACATTCTAAATAAATCACCAGCAAATATATTAGCTTCATCACCACCAGCAGCTCCTCTAATTTCCATAACAACATTCTTTTCATCATTAGGATCCTTTGGTAAAAGTAATACTTTCAATTTCTTCTCATATTCTTCTTTTTCACTATGTAAATTTTCTAATTCTTCATTAGCAAAATCTTTCATATCTGGATCATGAGCCATTTCCTTAGCTGCTTCTATATCATCTAATATAGTATTATATTTTTTATATGCATTAACTATTGGTTCAATTGAATTCTTTTCTTTTGAAACAACTTGCATCTTTTTATAATCTTCATATATTTCTGGTTTTAATAATTCATTACATAAATAATCATATCTTTCTTGTATAATTTCTAATCTTTCTCTCATATTTCCATCCTTTCAAATATTAATATTTAAGAAAACCAGCTACAAGTCAGATTCGTCTTCATATCCTTCATCAACAATAACTAAATCTTTAAGATCATCATCACTATCATCATCTTCCATATCATCGATAGTATCATAATAATCTCCTTCTTCTGTATTATTATCTTCTTCTGGACTTTCTACTTCAATATCATCATCCATATCATCTTCTAAATCTTGAATATTTATTTCAGATGTATGATTTTCTCTTAAATCCCAATATCCTTTTTCTAATTGTATAAATCTTTTTTCAGTAGCAAGTAAAGTAAAAAAGTCACCAATTTGATTTTCATATTCTTTATCTGTCATACCTAATGCATCACATATAGTTCTGAAAATATCAGTGATTTTCATTTTCTTACCTTTCTCTTTTAATATTATATAAGCAATATCATCAAATTGCATTGTTTCTAATGTATCTTTATCTATTGATTTTAATTTCATTATAATTAAGCCTCCTTTAAGCCTTTCTTTCTTTCCATTAAAATTATACTTATTTTTTATAATAAATCAAGTATTTTTTTATTCATTTTATTACATAATAAATATTAAGGAAATATATATGAAAAAAATAACATTAATTATCAAAATATTTATATTTTTATTCTTCACTTGTATTATAGTAAATATGAGCTTTTATGCTTATGCTTTTATCACACCAAAATTTCAAATTAATACTAGTAAAAACATAACTTATTATGACTCTAAAAACAATGATATACTTAAAGATAGTGTAGAAAACGACTTTGTAGAACTCAAAAAAATAAATAAATATGTCACAACTGCTATAGTATCAATTGAAGATAAAAATTTTTATTCCCATAAGGGATTTGATTATTTAAGAATTCTTAAAGCAATGTTAGTTAATATTAAAAGTGGAAAAATAAAACAAGGTGCATCTACTATATCTCAACAATATGTTAAAAATCTTTACCTAACATTTGATAAAACTTGGAATAGAAAAATAGAAGAAGCACTTTTAACCCTTGAATTAGAAACTCATTATAACAAAGATGAAATATTAGAAGGATATCTTAACACAATAGATTTTGGAGCTGGAAATTATGGTATAAAAGAAGCAAGTAAATATTATTTTAATAAAGAACCAAAAGATTTAACACTCGAAGAAGCAACAATATTAGTCGGAATACCTAGAAATCCAAGCTACTATAATCCAATTAACAATTATGATGCGGCTAAAAAAAGACAAAAAGAAGTTTTAAATAGTATGGTAAGAAATAAATATATAACTAAAAAAGAAATGAAAGAAGCTTATAATAAAAAATTAAATTTCTATGGAAAAAATGATAAAGTTGAATTATCTAGTATTTATTATTATAAAGATGCTATTTTAAGTGAATTAAAAAATATAAAAGGACTTCCAAGTTCACTTTTAGATATGGATGGTTTAAAAATATATACTAATTTAGATGTAGATATACAAAAAGAATTAGAACACAATATAGATAATGAAATGAAAGATACAACATTACAAGTAGCATCAATTGTAATAGAACCAAATACAGGTAAAATAGTTGCTCTTATTGGTGGTAAAGATTATTCTAAATCACAATTTAATAGAGTAACATCATCAAAAAGACAAGTTGGATCAACAATTAAACCATTACTATATTACTCTGCTCTTGAAAATGGGTTTACACCGTCCAGTACATTTCTAAGTGAAAGAACAACATTTAATTTGGGAAATACAACATATTCTCCTAAAAATGCTAACAATATTTATGCTAATAAAAATATATCAATGTTAACAGCACTATCATACTCAGATAATATTTATGCTATGAAAACTCACTTATTTCTAGGCATGGATAATCTTAGTAAAATGGGTAAAAGATTAAAAATCAGTACACCAATTAAAGAAAATGCATCATCAGCTCTTGGAACAACAGAAATAAATATGATTGATTATAGTAATGCATTTATAACATTAGCAAATGAAGGTGAACACACAACACCTCACATAATAGAAAAAATAACTGATAATAATGATAGAGTTTTATATGAATTTAAATATCAAAATGAAAAAGTATTAAATAAAAAATATGTTTATATATTAAACAACCTATTAACAGAAACATACGATTATAGAATGATTGGATACACATCTCCAACATTACTTAGCATTTCAAATGAACTTGATAGTAAATATGCAGTTAAAAGTGGAAGTACCGAAACAGACTATTGGACTATAGGATACAATAAAAACTATTTAATAATGGTTTGGACAGGTAATGACAACAATGATAAAGTTATTGGAAAAGATTCAAAAATAACCAAAAAAATATGGTCAAAAACAATTACAAATATTAAAACTAATAAAAAAGAATGGTATGAAATTCCAAAAGGAATAACAGCTAGTACTATAAATCCACTTACTGGTGAATACAAAGATAATGGAATAGTTTGTTTTTATGAAAAAGGTACAGAACCAAATTATATAGAAAAAATTGCAAATTAAAAATAGTAGAAATTAATCTACTATTTTTTTGTTATTATTCTTCTATTTTTTCTCCACAATTACTGCAGAATTTTCCAGTTACAGGAGTTCCGCATTTAGGACAAACTTTTTCTTCTTTCTTTTCTTCTTTTTTAGCAAAGATTGTGCCCATCTCTGGTTGATTAGTTTCTGGTTTATAACCTTCAACATCAGAACCTTGATTTGCAGCATTCATCATAGAACCAGCTGCTCCACTTGCCATATTCATTCCCATGAATCCCATCATAGATCCATTTTCATTACTAGCAGCACTTCTAAGAGCATCAGCTGAAGCAGAAGCCATTAATCCAGATTGTAAATTCTTATTAGAGAATATTGTAGCCTCATCTATCTTATTTACTTTAACCATTGATTCATCAGTTAAGTTAATATCACTTAAAGCAACATCAGTAACTTCTAAACCATAATTTTTTCTCCAAGATTCATCTAAACATACATTCATTTCATCTGAAATATCAGAATTATATAATCCCATATCACCAAATGAAACTTTATTTTTTCTCATAACAACAGAAATTGCTTGAGTTAATTTTTCTACAAACTTACTTTGTAATTGACTACCAACTACTTCTTCATAAGTAACAGTATCAGATGGATTAGCACCAATAACACTATTTACTAAAAGAATTGGATCAACTACTTTAAAAGCATATTCACCAAAGAATGTTACTTCTAACATACCATATTTTTCATCAGTAATTTTCTTTGGTTGTGGTGAACCAAACTTATTACCAGGAATATTTAATAAATTTACATAGTAAACTCTTTGATCCTTAGCTGTTTGACCTCCATAAGTAAATCTCTTACCAATAGTCTTAAATGTATCAATAATGCCTTTTCCAAGACCACCAGTAAATATACTTGGTTCACTACTAGTATCAAAATAGAAAGTACCAGCATCTGCAGTAAATTCCTTTATTTCTCCATTTTCAATAATCATCATTGCCATTCCTTGTGGAACTACAATTGTACTACCATTAGTAATAATTCCTTCAGAAGGATTTTTATTACCTTTTCCATGATTAACAATTCCTCTTTGTATTAAAACATTTTTAGAAATTGTAGGACATGTCACAAACTCCTTAAATTGATCACCTAAGGCAGTAGTTGTTGCCTCAGATAAAGCTTTAATAAGACCCATAATTATTACCTCTCTTCTCTTAATCTAATTCAATTATAACATCTTTATAAATAAATAAAATATTTTTTTCATTTTAGTGTAAAGTAAAAAGAACTCTAATTAGAGTTCTTATCAATTTCAATTATTATTTGATATGAATCAGTTAAATCCAATTCAGTTGTAGTAATTAAATTACTAACTTCATCTAAACTAGAAATAAAATCTCTTACTTTATTAATTACATTAGGCAAGTTAACTGAACCATCTTCTTCAAGTAATGAATCTTTATCTAGATATTCTTCTTCACTAGGAACTACTGGTTCTTCATAACTAACAGGTACCGTTTCAGTAACTGTACTTGATGGTACAACCGGATTTTCAGGTAAAACTTCAGTAGTTTTTGCAACTATAGGAGTTAATTCTTGTGAATTATCTATTGCATTAGCATAAGATTCCTTATCAAAACTTGTTTGTGTAATATTAGGGGTAGAAGCTGTTTGAAATGGATTTATAATTTCAGATTCATCAACATACTCAGTCATTGCTGCTTTTGCTTCAGGTTCAATTTTAACAACTTCTGGCACTCTTATATCTAAATATTCTTCAACTTGTTTATTTCCTAACATTTGTTCTTTTGATTCAACTTTTGGTTCAATTTTTAAAAATCTTTTAATATCATCAGGTAATTCTTCTTGTTCTTTATTTCTATTTAATATTGCACTTATTTCTTCTTCTGTTTGCTTTACAGTAAGTTTTTCAGTAATAATTTTATTTAATAAATTCTTTTGCATATCAGCATCTGGAAGTGATAATAAACTTCTAGCATGTCTTTCTGATATTCTATTATACAAAAGAGCATTTTGTACTTCTTTTGGTAAATTTAATAGTCTCATCTTATTAGCAATAGACGATTGACTTACACCTAATTTAGAAGCAATATCTTCTTGTGTGAATCCTCTATCCATTAACTTTTTATATGATTGTGCTTCCTCAATAACAGATAAATTCTTTCTTTGTAAATTTTCTAATAATGCTATCTCAGCACTTGTATTATCATCTGTATTATTAATAATCGCAGGAATCTTTTTAAGACCAGCTAAACAAGAAGCCTTATATCTTCTTTCACCAGCAATAATCTCATACTTATCCCCGATATTTCTAAGTACAATAGGTTGAATAACACCATATTTTATAATAGAATTAGCAAGCTCATTTAACTCTCTTTCATCAAAAGCTAACCTTGGTTGAAATCTATTCGGAATAATATCCTCAATAGGTATATAATAAATTTTTTCTTTTTCTTTGTTTTCTTCCATAATATTATCCTTTTTCCCTACTATATATTTATTTTAAAGCATTTTAAAGTTTTTATCAAGTTAATAACAAGATATTTACTATTTATTTTTATATGTTTTTAAAATAGCACTATAACTTCTAGGATACTTTTTATCAGTTATCTTATTTTTTTTGTATATTGGTATGCATCTATATGCATTTGTAATAGGTAATTCATATTCTATTCTATTTTCATGGGATAAGTTAAATTTATTAATTATTTGATTAGCAACCTTTATTTCCTCATCAATATTTGATTTTAAAGGCATTAATAAACCATCAACTTTTAATAATGAAGTAGATAATTCAATAATAATTGGTAAAGCTGTAACAGCTCTACAAGTAACTATATCAAAGATTTCTCTATTTTTAACTGCATATTCTTCAACTCTACCATTTACTATACTAACATTATCTAAATTTAATTCTTGTTTAATTAAATTAAGAAACAAACATTTTTTAGCATTTGACTCAATTAATGTAACATCAATATTATTAAAAACTATCGCTATTACCATACCTGGGAAACCAGCACCAGTTCCAAAATCTAATAATGTCTTTTTATCGTTTAAATAACCAGTTTTATTTAAACACAATGAATCATAAAAATGTAATAGAAATACATCTTCATAAGAAGTGATAGTTGTCATATTAAATTTTTTATTATATTCAACTAATAACTCATAATATTTGTATAGTTTATCATATAATTCATCAGTTATTTCAATATTAATATTTTTACAATATTCTTTAAATTTTTCTTTATTCATTGTTATATTCCTTTTTTAAATATACAAGTAACATCGTTATATCAGATGGATTAACACCACTTATTCTTGATGCTTGACCTATTGTAATTGGTCTTACTTTATCAAATTTTTGTCTTGCTTCTGTAGCTATATTAGGTACTTTATTATAATCAATATCAGTAGGTATTTGCTTATCTTCAAGTTTTAACATCTTATTAACCTCAGCTCTTGTTTTATCAATGTATCCTTTATATTTAATTTCGGTTTCAACCATCAATGCAACATTTTCATCATACTCTTTATTCATATAATTTAATAAATCATATATTGATATTTCAGGTCTTTTAACTAAATCTTTTAATGATATTCTTCCATAAATATTAGAAGAATTTAATGAACTTAAAAATTCATTCACCTCTTTTTTAGGAGTTAAATATGTTACCTCTAAATATTTTTCTAAATCCTTCATGTCATTTAAAGTTTTCTTATATATATCATATTTTTCATCATTTATTAAACCTAAATTTCTTCCATATTCAGTTAATCTTATCATAGAATTATCATGTCTTAATAATAATCTAAACTCAGCTCTTGAAGTTAATAATCTATATGGTTCTGTAATTCCTTTATTAATTAAATCATCTATTAACACACCAATATATGCTTCATTTCTTTTTAAAATAAATGGTTCTTTCCCTTGAATTTTAAGTACTGCATTTATACCAGCTATTAAACCTTGTGCTGCTGCTTCTTCATATCCACTAGTTCCATTAATTTGTCCAGCAGTATATAAATTTTCTAATACTTTATTTTCTAATGTTAATTTTAATTGCAATGGATCAATTGCATCATATTCAATAGCATAACCATATTTAGTTATAACAACATTATGAAGACCATCCATAGTTTTTAATAATTTTTCTTGTATATCATGAGGCATAGTAGTAGAAAATCCACCTACATAATATTCAATATCATCACTTCTTTCAGGTTCTAAAAATATTTGATGTCTATCTTTATCATTAAATTTAACAACTTTATCCTCAATTGAAGGACAATATCTAGGACCAATCCCCTTTATCATTCCACTATATAAAGCACATTTATCAAGGCTATCCATAATTATTTTATGAGTTTCTTTATTTGTATAAGTCAAATAACAAGGTCTTTGATTATTGATATCATAACTTGCTTTATAAAAATTACTAAATGTAAGTGGTATTTTATCTCCTTCTTCAACTTGTACTTCATCAAAATTAATACTACTTTTTAGTATTCTAGGAGGTGTTCCAGTTTTAAGTCTGATAAGTTTAATTCCATTTCTAGCTAATGAATCACTTAAAAACATAGAATTTTTCTCACCGTGTGGGCCACCTTTATGTTTTTCATGACCACACATTATATCAGAATTTAAATATGTACCAGTTGTTAATATAACAGCTTTACTTATAATTTTTTCATTATCCTCTGTTAATACTCCATACACTTTATTATCTTTAACTAATAATTCTTTAACAATAGCTTCTTTTAATTCTAAATTTTTAGTTTCTTTTAATGTTTTTAACATCTCTTTTGGATAGTTAACTTTGCATCCTTGACATCTAAGAGATCTAACCCCTGGTCCTTTTTTAACATTTAACATTTTTATTTGTAAATGTGTTTTATCAGCACAATAACCCATTTCACCACCAAGTGCATCTATCTCTCTTACAACTATTCCTTTTGCACTACCACCTATTGATGGATTACAAGGCATATCAGCTATATTTTTAAAATTTATTGTAATAAGAAGAGTTTTTTCACCCATACGAGCAGAAGCAAGTGCAGCCTCACATCCAGCATGACCCCCTCCAACAACAATTACATCATATTCCATTTATATCATCTACTTTCCAAGACAAAATTTACTAAAAATTTCATCTAATAAATCATCACTACTTACTTCACCAGTGATTTCACTTAATGTTTCCCACAATTTTTTAACATCTATTTCAATCATATCTACAAGTTCATTATTTTTAACTGAATTATCTATATCACTAATAATATCAATACAATTATTCAAAAGTGCTATTTGCCTTGCATTTGAAATATACATATAATTTGATTCGGCAATACTTTTTAAATCAAATATCTTTGCTATTTCATCTTTTAACTTAGAAATCATATCACTATCAAATGTAGATATATTTATACTTTCATAATCTTTTAATTTATCATTTTTATAGTTTTTAACTACATCATTTTTATTATATACAACAAGTACTTCTTTATCTTTTATATGCTCTAATACTTCTGCATCTTCATCAGTAAATCCATCAACACTATCTACAACAAATAATACTAAATCTGCTTCATCTATTGCATCTACACTTCTTTTAACACCGATAGATTCAACAACATCATCAGTCTCTCGTATACCAGCAGTATCTAATATATCTATTTTAACACCTTCAATAACTAAAACACCTGTAACTATATCTCTTGTAGTACCTTTAATGTTTGTTACAATTGCTTTATTTTCATCCAAAAGTGCATTTAAAATACTACTTTTACCTACATTTGGTTTACCAACAATAACAATTTTAAGTCCGTTTTTTATCAATAATCCCTTTTTACTATTTTTAAGTAATTTATTTATTTCTTCTTTTACTTCATTAATTGTTTTAATTATTAAATCATTAGTAACAACAACAGCATCTTCATATTCAGGATAATCAATATTAACTTCTATATTAGCAATTAAAGCAAGAACTTTTTCTTTTAATTCATTAATTGTTTTAAATATGGTTTTATCAACACCCTTTAAAGCCATTTTTCTAGAACTTTCAGTTTGAGAACTTATTAAATCACCAACTGCTTCTGCTTGTGTTAAATCTATTCTTCCATTTAAGAAAGCTCGTTTCAAAAATTCTCCGGGTTCAGCCAATCTAGCACCATTAGATAAAATAAGTTCCATAACTTTATTAACAGAAGAATTACCGCCATGAACACTTATTTCAACAATATCTTCTGTTGTAAATGTTTTAGGAGATTTAAAAACAGACAATAAAACTTCATCAACTTTCTCACCATTTTCCATAATAAAACCATAATGTACAGTATGACTTAAGACATTACTTATATCTTTTGAAAATATTTTATTTGCAACAGATATTGAATCCTTACCACTAATTCTTATAACATTGATAGAACTTTCTCCAACAGTAGTTGCAACAGCTGCAATTGTATCTTCCATAATAATCTCCTTTTTCTTCACGCTAGATTATAGCACAAACAAATAAATAAGTCCATTAAAAAAGAGTATTTCTACTCTTCAGTTTCACTATATTTTATTACAACACATCTATTAGGATCCTCTCCTTCACTTTCAGTTATAATAAATTTAAAATTTTGTAATGCTTCATGAACAATTTTTCTTTCATAAGAATTCATTGGATCAAGTTTAACATCAACTTTTGTTTTTAATACATCTTTTGCTATTTTCTTAACTTTTTTCTCTAAGAAATAGTTTTGTTTTTCTTTATATCCTTCAACATCAACTGATACATTAATATATATATCTACTGCTGTAAAAATAGCTTGTCTTACATAAGTTTGGATTGAGTCTAATATGTGACCATTTTTTCCTATTAATAATGAATTATTTTTAGAATGTAATTGATATTTAATCTTACCATCTCTAATCATAGTTTCAATATTAGCATTAATATCAAGTGATGATAACAATTCCTTCAAAACATCCTTTCCAACTTCAGCAATATCACTAAGTTTAACAACTTCTAATGTATATTTTTTACCACTGAAAAGTCCACCTTTTTCTTCATATGTTTTTGTTATAACATCTTCTTCTTTAACATTTAATTCATTTAATGCTTTTTCTAATAACCCATCTTCACTCTTTGCTTGAAACTTATACTTTTCCATTTTTTACTTACCTCTCTTTAATATAATATTTTGAACGATTGTAAATGCATTTGATACAATCCAATATAATGCAATTGATGTTGGTAAACTAAATGAAATTATAGATATAAATACAACCATAAAAGTACTCATCATTTTCATTTGTTTTGCTTGCATGTCATCGCCAGTATTCATATTCATATTTTTAAATGAAATATATGTTGTTCCAATTATTAATACTATCAATATAATATACCAATAATTTTGTGCCATTAAACCTTCTAACGGTGTTGTTCCTAAATTATATACTAAGAACTTTTTCTCAAAAAATACTGGAACTCTATAAATAGCTTCTAATAATGCAAAAAATATTGGTAATTGAATAAATGCAAATAAACAGCTAGACATAGGGTTTATATCATATTTTCTATAAATCATTAACATTTCTTGACTTTTAGCCATTAATGCATCTTTATCATCGCCTTTATTAGCATACTTCTTTTCAAGAGCATTTAACTCTTTTTGAGCTTTTTGCATTGATGCATTCATATTATTTGATTTCTTAGTTATTGGCATCATTAATGCTCTAACTATAACACCAATAATCATTATAGATAAACCATAACTCTTAACTAATAATCCTAATTTAACAATTATCCAAGCTAATGGTTTAACAAAAAATGATGTCCATAATCCCTCATAACCACCTGAAGTTATTTTCAATTCTTCACAAGCAGGTAATTTATCATAATCAACTAGTAAATCATCTTTATGTTCTTTATAAATATTTATATTGCTTTCCTCTTCTGGCTTACAAATAATATTTGATACATAAGATTTTGTAGTTTTTTTATCCCCATCTGTTGCTTCGACATTAAATCTTTTAGTACAACCACATAAAGTTAAAAGTAATAAAAGAATTAAAGCTATCTTCTTTTTCATTATTTTTCTCCCTTCAATACCTTAATAAGTTCAATATTTAACTTATCATAAGGAACGCCTATAATAGCAGTCCTTAATATTATAACATAATCATATGAAGAATTAATATTATTTTTCATAAGAATATCCTTAATTCTTCTCTTATATAAATTTCTTGTATGTGCTTTACCTATTTTTTTCCCAACACTTATACAAAATCTATTATAATTTAAGTTGTTTTCTACATAATATATTACAAAATACTTACTAATAATCTTTTTATTACTCTTTATAATTTCTTGTATTTCTTCATTTTTTCTTACAATAAATTTCTTATTCATATAACTCCTCTAAGAAATATTATAATAAAAAAATTACTTATTTAAAAGTAATTTAGTTATTTTGCTAATTCTTTTCTTCCTTTTGCTCTTCTAGATTTTAATACATTAGTTCCTTTTCTTGCTAAAAATCCAGATGTTTTACTTTTCTTTCTATTATTAGGTTGAAACGTTCTTTTCATAATTTAATCCTCCATTCCTTCTTTGCTTAATAGATTATAAACTATTGATAATAAAAAGTCAATCATTTGTATTCTATTAAATTTACCAATGAATTTCTAAGTTCTACAAAATTTTGATATTTATTTATATATTTATATATATCTTTTAAAAATTCTTCTCCACTTACAATTCTTCCATCTTTTAAATAAACTATAGAATCAATAGAAATTGAATCTAATACATTATTTTCTTTAAAATATTCTTTAACAGTAGTTTTTTTGCCATCAAAAGTATCAACAACTTTATTTCCATATTCAATATTTAAAGGAAACATAAATACTTCTTTTTTTGAAAAATCTTCTTCCTCTTTGATATTTAATTCTACTTTATAGTTATTTTTAATAGCAAATTTTAATATTTTATTTACTTCATCTAATGGAAATCCCATTTTTTTATAAGCGAAGAATCCACTTGAAAATAATAACATTAATTGATATATATGATCATTATTCATATTTAAAAAATTTAAGTTTTGAGCAACATTTTTATAGTTATCAGATAAAATCTTACTATATATACTATAAAAATAACTATAATACTTACTACTTTCTTCTTTTTTTATGACATTTTCATAAAATTTTGAATATATAGCATTTAAATAATCTTCACTACCAAATGAAATAATCCTTTTATCATCTTTATGTTCAAAATATATCATCTTATCTTCATCTAATTTAAGATTAAACTCACTCATTTCAAAACTTCCTATATCTAAAGATGAGTTATAATCAAAAAGCTCAAATACATCTTTATTATTAATAATAATATCTAATGTTTTATATATTATTAAAAGCATCCTTTTTTTATTTAATTTTCTTTCTATTTTATACTTATTTAATATATATTCATAATAATCTTTTAATATAGAAAAATTTTCAATTTCAAAATTTTCTTTCTTAAAATCACTAAAATATTCGTATAAAAGCAACATATAAAAATTTTTAAAATTATAAGGTCTATATTCAGAAGAAATTCCTAACAAATTAGTTTGTGGTATGAAAGGAATTATTCTTGATTTAACTTCATTTTCGATATCATTATCACTTTTAAAGAAATTAATTATCTTTCTTGCATTATTTACATTATCCACTCTTATTTGTAAAAGAGGATTTTTAACTACCTTCATTAACTTAATTTTAGAATTTATTTTATTTTCTATTAAAAAATTCAAAATTTTTATTGTTATTTTTTCATAATTATTTTCAAAAACTGGTACATCAATTATGATATCAGGTATTGAAACATTCTGTAAATTATATTCTAGGTTTATTTTATAAGAATATTTAAATTCTTTATATGAGAATTTTGCCTTACTTTCGGGCAAAATTGACAATATCTGTTCAAATATTTTTTTGGTTATTTGAATTATATTTTTATTTAAATCACCTATTTTTACATTAAAACTTAAACATGTATTTATAAATTCTTCAAAATTTTTTTGTTCATAAATTGTATATAACTTTTTAAAATAATCTTCTATCTGCATTCTATCCATATTTATCTTCTCTCCTACACCATTTTATCATAAAAAAAATATTATGTTAACTTATTTTTGAATTTATTATGTTAACTTTATCAACAATGTATCAACATTTTATGTTAACTTATCAACAAGTTATTAACAATTCAAGTTTACATAATAATTTTAAATTGTTGATATTGTTGATAACTATAAAAAATAATCTAAATTAAAGGAAAAAAATGTTTACAAAATGTGGATATCTTGTTAATATAAGTGTTAATAAATTTTTTTGTTTTGACATTAAAAAAAGTTGATTTATAATTTATCTTAGAAAGACAAAAAGAAAGGAAGTAAATATATATGGATATTGAAGATATATGGGTAAAATTCTTATCAAAAATAAAGTCAAAAGTATCTTTGATGTCATATAATTACATATTCAAAGATCTTAGAATTCATTCTTATGACGATAGTAAAATAGTTATAATAGTACCAAACAATGAATTATTACTACAAAATATAACTAAAAACTATGTAACATTAATTGAAGATACATTGAATGATATAACAAATGATACATGTACTATTGAATATATCTTTCAAAAAGATGTTGATAAATTGTCAAAAAAGAAAGAAAAACCAAGAATTATTGAAGAAAATATAGAGGAAGACTTTAATGATTTAAAAAATTATAAATATTCAAGTAATTTTAATCCAAAACATACTTTTGATACTTTTATAGTTGGAGACTCAAATAAATTAGCATATGGCACAGCAATGGCAGTAGCACAAAATCCAGGAAAACTATATAATCCATACTTTATTTATGCTAAAAGTGGACTTGGTAAGACACATTTAATGCATGCAATAGGTAATTACATTGTTCTTCATTCAGATAAGAGAGTCCTATATATTAAAGCAGAAGAATTCGCAAATGATTACAGAGCTATAATAAATACTAAAAATAAATATGGTAACAATATAACTTATTTAGAAGCATTTAGAGAAAAATATAGAGATGTAGATGTATTAATGATAGATGATATTCAATTTTTAGATAATAAAGTAAAATCACAAATGGAATTCACTAATACATTTAATAGTTTATATGAAAATGAAAAACAAATAGTAATAGCTTCAGATAGATCAATAAATGATTACGAATTATTAGAAGAAAGGCTTAAAACAAGATTTAGATGGGGCTTAACTTCATCCATTAATCCACCAGATATAGACTTAAAGAAAAATATTATAAAAAATAAAATAATGGTATATAACTTTGATTTAGATATTAAAGATGAGGTGGTTGAATATATAGCAAGTAATTGTGGAAGTAGTGTAAGAGATTTAGAAGGAGCCATAACAAGAGTGGTTGCCTATAAAGCAACATTCAATATATCAGAAGTAACATTAGATATAGCAAGAGAAGCTCTACAAGAATTTGTTTCAAAAACAGTATACAGAACAAATTCAGTAAGTAAAATAATAGATATAGTTGCTAAATATTTTGGCTTAGAACCTGCGATGTTAAAAGGTAAAATGAAGAAAAAGAATGTAACTGATGCAAGAGCAATTGCAATGTATTTAAGTCGAATAATGACTGATGAAAGCCTGCAAAGAATAGGATTAGAATTTGGAGGAAGAGATCATTCAACTGTTATATATTCACATGAAAAAATTTCTAACGAATTAAAAACAAATACAACACTTCAAGAAGAAATTAAAACATTAAAAGAAAAAATTTGTGAATAAATTAACAAGTTACTAACATCTTAACAACGATAAGTTTACATAAAAATGTAGTATTTATCGTATTATAAATGAGTTATCAACAATATTAACACTCTATAATAATAATAAATATATATAATAATAAGGAGGAAGAAAATTATGAAAATGTTAATAGAAAAAAATATTTTAATGGAAGGACTAAATTGTGTAAGTAAAGCTTTATCAACAAGAAATATAATTCCAGTATTAAATGGTATTAAATTTGAACTTACAAAAGAAGGATTATACTTAACTGCAACAGATAATGATATTACTATACAAACATTTATTGATAAAAAAGATATTAAAAGTATAGATGAAGTTGGATGTACAATCATTTATGGAAAAACTTTATTAAATACTATTAGTAAATTACAAAATACAAATATACTAGTAGAAAATTTTGAAAATAATGAAGTATCATTTAAAACAGAAAGTGGTGGAATTTACGACTTCCCTTGTTTTAATCAAGAAGACTTTCCTAATATTAAATTAGAAGAAGTTAAACATCCTATCAAATTAGATAGTCAAAAATTTAAAGAAATAATTAGTAAAACATCATTTGCTTGTTCACTTCAAGAAAGTAGACCATTATTAACTGGTGTTAATATAAAGTTAATAGGTGATATATTTGAATGTGTTGCTACTGATTCTTATAGATTATCAAAAGTAACTATTAAATTAGATTCAATGTATAGTGAAAATATTAATATGGTAATACCTGCTAGAAATATAAATGAACTTGTTAAAACAATCGGTAGTGAATCTGAATTAGAAATACATGTATTTCCAAATAAAGCACTATTTAAATTTGATAATATAATATTTCAAACATCATTATTAAATGGAACTTATCCTAATACAGATAATTCAATACCAAAAGAATTTAAATATAAAATAAAAGCTAATTTAAAAGATTTATATAGCTTATTAGATACAGCTTCTTCATTAACTCAATCAAAAGATAAGAATATAGTTGATATGGAAATTAATGGTAGTGATCTAATAATAAGAGCTGCAAGTACAGAAGGAAAAGGAAAAGATAAAATTAACATCACTAATGAAACAGAAAATAATATTAAAATATCTTTCAGTGTTAAATATATGATGGAAGCATTAAAAGTATTTACACAAGAAGAAATATATATATTATTAAATGGAGAAATTAATCCAATAATATTAAAAGAAACAGAAAATGAAGAATTAATTGAATTAATTTTACCAATGAAGACATACTAAAAACGAAGAAATTCGTTTTTTTTATTTCAAAAAAATAATTTTTTTACTTTTTTCGACATATTTCGACAAAATTCGACAAATAGTGTGTGCTATTATAGTGGCCATTAAAAAGAAAGGGGGAAAAATAATGAATTATGAAATTACTTATGATACACAAGTAATAGCACCTATTGATAAGAACACAGCAAAAGTAATAGAAACTGATGCAGAATATATAATAGAAACTCCCGTGTTAAATATTCTTGAACATAGTTGTGAATATTTTGGAAGTTCTTATGAAGGAAGAAAAGAAGGTACTAAGAAGTTGTTAGGCATAACACATAAATCTCCAATAATAGTTGAAGAAAGCAGAAAAATAATATTTTTTCCAACTTCATCAGCCGAAAATGAAGATTGTATATGGATTAATTTAGAAAAGATAGATAAATATTTCAAATTAGGTCCAAAAAAATCAGCAATAAGATTTCAAAATGGTGATTTTATAGAATTTGATGTATCATATGGATCACTTTCTAATCAAATTTTAAGAGCTACTAGATTAAAATTTATACTTGAAGAAAGAATATTAAAAAAAGATAATTAAATATAAAATTATCTTTTTTTATATATCATTTTATGTTATAATTATATTGTCGTGTAGGTGTATCTATAATACATAAAAATTAAAAAAGGGGGGTTAAATGAAGTTTAAAAATGAATATAACAAAAATTGAACTAATGAATTTTAGAAATTATACTAAAAAGACCTTTGATAATTTTTCAAACTTAAACATCATTATTGGTAAAAATGGAATAGGTAAAACAAGTATTATAGAATCCATTTATTTAGGAAGTTTAGCAAAATCTTTTAAAACAAATAATGAACTATCTATAATTAAAGAAGGAAAGGACTTTTTTAGAATAAAAGTTTATTATTTTGATTATGGTCCAAAGAAGAATTTAGAATTATTTTTAGATAAAAATGGTAAGAAAACAAAAATTAATTCTAAACTACAACGAAAATTAAGCGATTTTATATCACAATATAGAATAATTATGTTATCACCAGATGAACTAAAACTTATAAAATCTTCGCCAAATACTAGGAGAAACTATTTAAATATTCAATTATCACAATTACACAAAGAATATATTCATTATTTAAATAATTATACAATTTTAATAAAAAATAAAAATGATTATTTAAAAAAATTAATGCTAAATAGCAATCTCGACACTAGATACTTAGATATATTAGATGAAAAGATTGTAGAAAATGGCATGAAAATATATGAATATAGAAAAAAATATATAGATTTGATTAATAGTAATATTAATAATATATTTAAAAATTATACTAAAAATCAAAAAATTGAAATTAAATATGAATCTGACTATTCATTAGAAGATAAAGAAAAATTAATAAACTTTTTAAAGAAAAATAGAACAAAAGAAATAAACTTAGGCATGACAAATCATGGTGTACACCGAGATGATTTTACTTTTTATCAAAATGGTAATAATTCAAAAGAATATAGTTCACAAGGAATACAAAAATTAATCGTTTTAGCAATGAAATTATCCGAGGTAAAAATATTCATAGAAAACTATGATATAAAGCCAATATTATTGTTAGATGACTTATTTAGTGAACTAGACGAAGCTAACAGAAATAACATATTTAAATCATTAGATAAAAGTATACAGATATTTATAACAACTACTGACTTAAAGAATATTAATAAGAAAATAGTTGATAGAGCAAAAATATATAATTTAGACAAGAAGGAGAATTAGATGAAAGAAGAGTACGGAGTTAATGATATTCAAGTATTAGAAGGCTTAGAAGCCGTTCGTAAAAGACCTGGTATGTACATTGGAACAACAGGAGAAAGAGGTCTTCATCACTTAGTATGGGAAATAGTTGATAACTCAGTTGATGAAGCATTAGCTGGATACTGTGATGATATTGAAATAATTATTCATGAAGATAACAGTGTTAGTGTAAGAGATGACGGAAGAGGAATGCCAACAGGTGTTCACCCAAAAACAGGAGTATCAACGGTAGAAACAATATTTACAGTATTACATGCAGGTGGTAAATTTGGTGGCGGAGGCTACAAAGTATCTGGTGGATTACATGGAGTTGGTGCCTCAGTTGTTAATGCACTATCAGAATGGTTAGAAGTAAAAGTGTATAGAGATGGAAAAATTTATCATCAAAGATTTGAAAAAGGTGGACACCCAGTAATGTCACTAGAAGTAATAGGTGATTGTGACCCTAATAGAACAGGTACAACTGTTACTTTTAAACCAGATCCACAAATATTCGAAGAAACAACAGTATTTAATTATGAAATACTAAAGAGTAGAACAAGAGAACTTGCTTTCTTAAATAAAGGATTAAGAATAATACTTAGTGATTTAAGAACTGGTGCAAAAGATGAATTCTTATATAATGGTGGTTTAATTGAGTATGTTAAATTATTAAATACAAATAAGAAAACTGTTCATGATGATATAGTTTATGTAGAAGGTGCAGAAGATAATATTAGTATAGAAGTTGCTATGCAATATAATGATGGTTATTCAAGTAATATTTATTCTTTTACAAACAATATCCATACAGTAGAAGGTGGAACTCATGAAGATGGAGTTAGATTAGCATTATCAAGAGTAATCAACAATTATGCTAGAAATAATGGAATACTAAAAGAAAAAGACGATTCACTTACTCAAGATGATGTAAAAGAGGGAATAACATTAGTTATTTCTTGTAAACATCCAAATCCACAATTTGAAGGACAAACAAAAACAAAATTAGGAAATGTAGAAGTAAGAAAAATAGCAAGTAATGTATTTGGGGCTGGATTAGAAAAATTCTTATTAGAAAACCCAGATCAAGCAAAAGCTATAATAGAAAAAGTAATGTTAGCTTCAAGAGCAAGAGTTGCTGCTAAAAAGGCAAGAGAATTAACAAGAAGAAAAGGAGACCTAGAAATAACAAATTTCTATGGAAAATTAACAGATTGTAAAAGCAAAGATCCTAGTGAATCAGAAATATTCCTAGTCGAGGGAGATTCTGCCGGTGGTTCTGCTAAAAAAGGTAGAGATTATATGACTCAGGCAATTTTACCTTTAAGAGGAAAAATACTAAATGTAGAAAAGGCTAGATTAGATAGAGCTCTAAGTAACGAAGAAATAAGAACAATAGTTACTGCATTTGGAACAGGAATAGGTGAAGAATTTGATTTATCTAAACTAAGATATCACAAAATTATAATAATGACCGATGCCGATGTTGATGGTTCTCATATTAGAATATTACTATTAACATTATTTTATAGATTCTTTAAACCAGTTGTTGAGCATGGATATGTATATGCAGCTAATCCACCTCTTTATAAGATTGTTTATGGAAAAAATATTAAATATGTATTATCAGATGAGGAAAAAGATGAATATGTTAAAACTTTACCTGAAAATGCTAAATATATAATTACTCGTATGAAAGGTCTTGGTGAAATGGATGCAGATGAGTTAAGAGATACAACAATGTCAAAAGCAGATAGAATCCTAAGACAAATAACAGTAGATGATGTAATGGCAGCTGATGAAATATTTACAACATTAATGGGAGAAGAAGTAGAACCAAGAAAGAAATTTATAGAAGAAAATGCACTAGATGTAGGAAATCTAGATATATAATAGGAGGAAATAATGGATAGAATAGTACAAAATAATATAGTTAAAGAAGTCAAAGATTCATTTCTAGATTATTCCATGAGTGTTATAGTTGCAAGAGCTATACCTGATCTAAGAGACGGTTTAAAGCCTGTTCACAGAAGAATTTTATACTCAATGTATGAATCAGGTTATACCCCAGATAAACAACACAGAAAATGTGCTAGAATCGTCGGAGATGTAATGGGAAAATACCATCCACATGGAGACTCATCAATATATGAAGCAATGGTTAGAATGGCACAAGATTTTAGTTATAGATATATGCTTGTGGATGGACACGGAAACTTTGGTAACATGGATGGTGATGGCGCAGCAGCAATGCGTTACACAGAAGCAAGATTATCAAAAGTAAGTTTAGAATTGTTAAGAGATATAAATAAAAATACAGTAGATTTTATACCAAACTTTGATGAAACAGAAAAAGAACCAGTAGTAATTCCAAGTAGATTTCCAAACATTTTAGTAAATGGAACTATGGGAATTGCAGTAGGTATGGCAACAAATATTCCACCACATAACTTAGGAGAAGTAATTGATGGTTGTATTGCATATATAGATAATCCACAAATAACTACTGATGAAATGATGCAATATATAAAAGGTCCTGATTTTCCAACAGGAGCAATAATACTTGGAAATAGTGGAATAAAAAAAGCCTATGAAACAGGAAGAGGAACAATTACTATTAGATGTAAAGCTGAAATAGAAGAATCTAATAATAGAAATAGAATAATAATTACAGAAATTCCTTACGGAGTTAATACATTAGAATTAAAAAATAGAATAGCTGAACTAGTTAGAGATAAAGTTTTAGAAGGAATTGCTGATTACCATGAAGAAACAAATATTGAAAATGGTGTTAAAATAGTAATTACATTAAAAAAAGAAGCAAATGCAAATGTTGTATTAAATAATTTATATAAACACACTCAATTACAATCAACATTCGGAATAATATTCTTAATGTTAGATCAAGGTCAACCAAGAACATTGGGAATTGTTGATATTATTTCTAAATATATAGATTATCAAAGAGAAATAATAGTTAGAAGAACAAGATTTGATTTAGCAAAAGCAGAAGCAAGGGCACATATTTTAGAAGGATATAAAATCGCATTAGACCATATAGATGATATTATTAAAATAATCAAAGAAAGTCAAAGCGATGTACTTGCAAAACAAAGATTAATAGAAAAATATAGATTTAGCGAGATTCAAGCTGATGCAATACTAGAGTTAAAATTAAGAAGATTAACTGGATTAGAAAGAGAAAAAATAGAAGAAGAATTAGCTAATTTATTAAAATTAATTGAAGAATATAAATCAATACTAGCAAACGAACAAAAAGTATTAGATATAATTAAGAAAGAAATGCTTGAGATTAAAGAAAAATTCGGAGATGAAAGAAGAACAAAAATTGATAATACAGCAATAGAATATATTGAAGATGAATCTTTAATACCACAAGAAGATATAATAATAACTTTAACAAATAAAAATTATATAAAAAGAATTCCAAAAGATACATACAAAGTACAAAATAGAGGCGGAGTTGGTATAAAAGGAATGACTACAACTGAAGAAGACTTCGTAGAACAGTTAATTTCACTAAATACACATGACTACTTATTATTCTTCACAAATAAAGGAAAAGTATATAGACTAAAAGGATACAAAATTCCAGAATTTTCAAGAACAGCAAAAGGTTTACCTATCGTTAATATATTATCACTAGAAAAAGATGAAAAAATCAACACAATGATAACAATAAGTGAAAAAGATACATACAAATGTTTGCTTTTTAGTACTAAAAACGGATTAATTAAGAGAACTTTAATAAGCGAATTTGATAATATTAGACAAAGCGGAAAAATTGCAATTACTTTAAAAGATAATGACGAGTTAATATCAGTAAAGAAAACAACAGGTAATGATCAAATATTTATGTGTTCATCAAACGGAAGAATGGCAAGATTCAATGAAGAAGAAATAAGAATAATGGGAAGAACAGCTTCAGGAGTTAGAGGAATTAATTTATCAAATGACATATGTGTTGGTACTGAAGTGTCTGAACCAGGAAAAATGTTATTAGTAGTTACTGAAAATGGTTACGGTAAGAAAACTTCTATGGACGAATATAGAGAAACAAAAAGAGGAAGTAAAGGTGTAAAGACATTAAATATTACTGATAAAAACGGCAAAATAGTAGGATTTAAATCAACTGATAATGAAAAAGATCTAATGATTATAACTGAAAATGGAGTAATAATTAGAATGGATGTTAATTCAATATCACAAATGGGCAGAGTAACAAAAGGTGTAAGACTAATAAATCTTAAAGAGGATAATAAGGTTGCTTCAATATCAATTTTAGAAAAAGAAAATGAAATTGAAGAATCAGAATAAACAAAAATAAAAAATGTTCCATGTGGAACATTTTTTATTATTAAAAAAATTATTTCCCGGGAAATAATTTTAAATTAATATAGAATATCAAAAAAAAGTTATTAACAATGTTCCACGTGAAACATAGTATATCTATTAGCATAAAATTTTGATTTTGATTTTTAAATATATTATTTTGGATGTTAACCAATCAAAACAATTAATAATGTTCCACGTGGAACATTATTAACAATTAAACTATTTAAAAAATATTTATTTTTTGTTTTAATAATTTAAATAATAGGATTATTTATGATAGAGTAAAAAAATATTTTTTTATAATGTTTCACGTGAAACATTATTAACACTATAATATAAAATATTTATATTGCTTAATTATCTATTTCTAAAATTGATTTATAAAGTTTTATAATAAAAATATAAGATATAAATATATATGCATTAAAAGAATAGTTTTCACTCAAAATTATATAATGTTCCATGTGGAACATTATTAACAGAAAAAAAATAATTATAGAGAATACTTAACTAAAAAACAATTTAATATTAACTAACGATTAACATATAATATAAATTAATTAAAAAAGAATAAAATTTATAATACACATTTAAACTAAAATTAAATAATGTTCCACATGGAACATTATAAATGAAATATTTTAAATTAGGACTAAAGCAACTAAAAAATTATAATAACTTTGCTAGAAATGGGTAAACCTATTATTTTTAACAATACAACATTAATATTACATATGGAATACTAATATGAATATAAAAATAATAAAAAATATTAACAAGATATTTAATATAACATAATAAGATTTATAATTGATAACATTTAAAAAGTTATTAACAATGTTCCACGTGGAACATACAATAAATAACAAAAATAACACAGATAAAAATTCTTAACAAAAAAATAAAATTATTATTGTAAAAGAATATAACTTATGATAATATATACATGTGCAACAAGGTTTAGTGAACCAGGTCAGAGTTGGAAGACAGCAGCCTTAAGCTTTTAATCTTGTGTGCACATTTTATTTATATTAAAATACGAAAAGGTGTTTGTATATGAAAACGGAAATAATAGAAAAATTAGTTAAGTTAAATAAAAAAGCACTTAAAAATGAAGAGGTGCCTGTTTCATGTATAATAACAAAAAATAATAAAATAATATCAAAAGCATATAATAGTAAAATAAAAAAACATGATCCAACAGCACATGCAGAAATATTAGCTATTAAAAAGGCGGCAAAAAGACTTAAAACCTGGAATTTAAACGATTGTGAACTATATGTTACATTATATCCTTGCCAAATGTGTATTGATGTTATAAATGAAGCAAGAATAAAAAAAGTTTATTATATATTGAATGCAAACAAGGAATCAAAAGTAACAATAAAATTCAATAAAATTGTATGTAAAGAATATAACGAATTTTATAATGAACTAACGGAATTCTTTAAATACAAAAGATAGTATAATATATAAAAATTTGATATAATTAAAGGGGAGGAAAATATGGAATATATATCTTTGTATCGTAAATATAGACCAAAAACATTTAGCGATGTTGTAGGCCAAGAAGTAGTAGTAAAAATACTAAAAAACAGCATTATAAATGAAAAAGTTAGTCATGCATATATATTTAGTGGTCCAAGAGGCACAGGAAAAACAAGTATTGCAAAAATATTTTCAAAAGCTGTAAACTGCCTTGAAACTAAGGACGGAGATTTATGCAATCATTGTAATAATTGTTTAACAAATATTGATGAGGAAATAGATATAATAGAAATAGATGCAGCTAGCAATAACGGTGTAGATGAAATTAGAGAAATAAGAAATAATGTTAAATTAATGCCTGTGCATTTAAAATATAAAGTATATATTATAGATGAAGTACATATGCTTTCGACAAGTGCATTCAATGCACTCTTAAAAACATTAGAGGAACCTCCAAAACATGTTATTTTTATTTTGGCAACAACAGAATTTAATAAAATTCCTTCAACAGTTATATCAAGATGTCAAAAATTTGATTTCAAGAAGATTACAAACACTCAAATAGAAAACAGATTAAAATATATTCTTCAACAGGAAAATAAAAATTTAAGTGAGGATGTAATAAAACTAATTGCAAAACTAAGTGATGGAGGACTAAGAGATGCAATAAATATGTTAGATCAGGCAATCTCACTTGAAAAAGATAATATATCAATTGATGATATTTATAACCTAATTGGAGATATTAGTGAGGAAAAAGAATTAGAATTATTTAAATGTATAACATCTGGAAATATAAAAGAAACATTAAAATTAATAAATAGTTTTTATGAAGAAGGAAAGAATTTTATTAATATATGTGAAAGAATACAATTATTAGTAAGAAATATAATAATTTTTAATAATACTGATAATTATTTTGAAAAAGAATATGAAAGAAAATTGTTAGATTTTTCAAATATAAAACTAGATTATTGTGAAAAATTATCTGAAGAATTATTTACATTAATCAATGAGTTAAAAAGAACAAATAATCAAAAAATTATTACAGAAATTTCTTTTTTAAAAATGTGTTTAATGGTTAATAATACTGAAGAAAAAAATGAGAATGAAATACAAACAAAAAATAAACAAATAATAATGCCAATCCCCGATAGTACCGTAAAAAATAATACATCAGATAAAAATGAAAATAAGCGAATAAAAATTAATAATGTTTTTTGCGGACCAAGTAAAGAATTAAAAAATAATTTTATAAATAACTATGAAAAATTAAAAGAATACTTATCAATTAAAGAATATAATTCGCTAGTAAATTTATTGCTGAAGGCAACACCACAAATTGTAACTGAAACTAATGTTCTTTTTACATTTAAAAATAATTTTGACATAGTATTATTTGAAAACAAAATGGAAGAAATTCAAGATTTATTAAAAAAAGTTTTTGGGAAAAAATATTCAGTTATAGCTGTAAATAACGAAGAATACACGGCAATTCTTAAAGAATATAAGAAGAATATAGATTCTGGAAAAAAATATGAATACATAGAAGAAAAAGAAGAAGAAATCAAACACAAATCAAATACAAAAATAGAAAATACTGCAGAGACATTATTTGGAAAAGATTGTATAATAGTAGAATGAAAGGAATGATGAATATGAATATGCAAAGTTTGATGGCACAAGCAAGAAAATTACAAGGAGATATTGAAAGAATTACAAAAGAAATAGAAAATACTACATTTAAATATGAAAATGATTATGTATTAATTGAAGGAAAGGGAAATAATACAATTAATGTTATTAAAATCAAAAACAATCAAATTTTAGAAGACAGCGAAATGCTGGAAGATATGATTCAAGTTGGAGTTAATGATATACTTAAACAAATAAAATCAACAAAAGATAAAAAATTAGGAAAATATACTAATGGTATGGGAGGCCTTTTATAATAAAATGGCACTTCCAAAAAGTTTTCAAAATTTAGTTAATAACTTAACCATACTTCCAGGAGTAGGAGAAAAAACAGCTGAAAGATATGTTTATTCATTATATGAAAAAGAAGAGGATGAAATTGAAGCATTAGCTGCATCACTTCTAGATTTTAAAAAAAATATTAAAATTTGTAATATTTGTGGTTGTTTAAGTGATGAGGAAATATGTGAAGTGTGTGCTGATGCATCTAGAGATAAAAGTACAATTTGTATAGTTGAAGATTCTAAAAATGTATTTTTTATAGAAAAAACAGGAAAATATAAAGGAAATTATCATGTCTTAAATGGTCTTATATCACCAATAGATGGAAAAAATCCTGAAGATTTAAATATTTCAGATTTAGTTAATAAGCGAATAAACAAAGAAATAAAAGAAATAATAATAGCTTTAAATCCCTCAATAGAAGGTGAAATAACATCTCAATATTTACAAAAAATATTAGAAAAATTTGATGTAAAAGTTTCAAGATTGTCATATGGACTTCCAATGGGAACAGATATAGAGTATTTAGATCCAATTATGATATCAAAAGCTTGGGATGACAGAAAAGTAATATCATAAAATCGAAATTCATAAATTTATTTAGGAGAATAGTAAATTTATGATAATTAATATTATAAAAAGAATAGTTTATTCAATATGTTTGTTATACACAATTAATATTTTTATATATAAAACTGGCAAAACAGTTCCAATAAATTATTACTCAATAATAATAGTTTATTTATTTGATATTTTAGGAATAATTGCAATTTTATATTTAAAATACTATTATTAAGGAGTAATATTTTGCAAAAGATTTATCAATATTTTGAAAAGTTATATAATGAAAATAGAATGACTCAAGCATTTCTTATAGGAAATGTTATTTATGATGATATAAAAAATGAGTTAGAAGAAACTATTAATAAATTTATTTTTAAAAATAATATTCTGTTAGAAGAAAATCCAGATATATATATTATAAAAACTGAAGATGGTTATTTAAGTAAAGAAAAGATAAAAGAATTATTAAAAAATTTATCAACTACATCGCAATTTAATAATACTAAACTATATATAATAGAGGATTGTGAAAAAATGAGTGACACTGTTTATAATGCAATGTTAAAAACATTAGAAGAGCCTAGTCCTGGCATATATGCAATTTTGTTAACAAATAATATAGATGCAGTAAAACCAACAATAGTTAGTAGATGTCAAAAAGTTTTTATCAATGCAAGTAAAGAAAAAAAAGAAAATGATGAAAATTTAGTAATTGAGTGTGAAGAAATAATAAATAATCTAGAAAAATATGGTATTGAGAGTATTGCATATTATAACAAAATTTATACAATAATTAATGATAGAGATAAATTTTTAAAAATTTTATATGTTATGATGGAAAGATATAAAAAAACATTATACACTATTGTAAATGATGAAAATATTAAAAAAGATGATATAATATTTATGAAAAATGATATAAAATCGATATCTAAAAAAATATTAATAATAGATAAATTTATTTCATTAACATCAAATTATTTAAATAAAAACTTGATGATCGATAGATTCATCATAGAAATGTGGGGATAAAAATGAAAGCAGTAGGTGTAGAATTTAAAGAAAAAGGTAAGTTATATACATTTTTTGATAACAATTTAGAAATTAAATTAAACGATAAAGTAATTGTTAACACTGAAAGAGGTCTACAATATGGAAAAATAGGAGCTTTATTCGGAGAATTAAATGATGGAAAAGAACATGCTTTAGTAGAGAAAATAGCTACAAAAGAAGACGAAAATCAAAATAGAAAAAACATAGAAGACTCTGCAAAAGCTTTGTTAAAAGCACAAGAACTTGCAGAAAAGACAAATCTAGATATGAAGTTTTTAGATGCTTTCTTTACTTTTGACAGAAAACAATTAGTATTTCAATTTTTATCAGATAATAGAGTTGATTTTAGAGATTTAGCAAAATCTTTAGCGGCAATTTATAAAACAAGAATAGAATTAAGACAAGTTGGTGTAAGAGATAAAGCTAAAAATATTTCTGGAATAGGACAATGTGGAAGAAAAATATGTTGTTCAAGTTTTTTAAATGATTTAGATTCAGTTGGAATTGCACAAGTAAAAAATCAAAATCTTTCATTAAATCCAAATAAAATAAATGGATTATGTGGAAGACTGTTGTGCTGTTTAAAATATGAGGATGATTTATATACCGAGTACAGAAAAGGACTTCCAGAAGTAGGTGACAAAAAAATATATGAAAATGAAAATGGAACTGTAATATCAGTCGATATTCCAAATAGAAAATATACCTTATTAACTGAAAAAGGAAATAAAATAGAAATAAAGGTACCACTAAAGAATGAAAAAAGAATCAACAAAAACAATTAATGATTTAGTTTATTTCAATAATATTAAGATAGTTCAAGATAAGAATTATTTTAATTTTAGTTTGGACTCAATTTTATTGCCAAATTTTGTTTTATTGACTCCAAATACAAAAAAAATAATGGACTTATGCAGTGGAAATTTACCAATACCATTAGTTTTAAGTATTAAAACTTCAGCTGAAATATATGCTGTTGAAATCCAAAAAGAAATATATGATTTAGCTTTAGAAACCTTAAAAATCAATAATTTAGAAAAGAGAATAAAACTATATAATGATAATGCTAAAAATATGGTAAATAAATTTGAAACAGATACTTTTGATCTTATAACATGCAATCCTCCATATTTCAAAAAAGAAAAAGATAGCATAATTAATGAAAATATGATAAAATCTATCGCTAGACACGAGATAGAAATAAAATTAGAAGATGTAATATCAATATCTAAAAAATTATTAAAAAATGGTGGCTCACTTTGTATGGTCCATAGAACTGATAGATTAATAGAAATTATTGAACTAATGAAAAAAAATAATATTGAACCAAAAAGAGTAAGATTTATTTATCCAAAAACTAATTCTGAATCTAATTTAATTTTAATTGATGGAAGAAAAAATGGTAAATCTGGAATAAAAATATTACCGCCATTATTTGTACATAATGAAGATGGTACATACACTAATGAAGTTCTAAAAATGTTTGGAAGTGATGAAAATGAATCAGAAAAGTTATGAAAATAGTAAATATGGAAAACTGTATTTAATACCAACACCAATAGGTAATTTAGAAGATATTACATTAAGAGCAATAAAAACATTGGAAATGGTAGATATAGTTTATGCAGAAGATACAAGAGAGACAGCTAATTTATTAAAATATTTAAAAATTACAAAAAAAATTGAATCATGTCATAAATATACAGAAATGAAGCATAAGAATAAAATAATAGAAATATTAAAGTCAGGGAAAAATATTGGATATGTAACTGATAGAGGAACACCATTAATCAGTGATCCAGGAAATGTAATAGTAGAAGAAGCAATAAATAATGGAATAACTGTGATTGCTTTACCTGGTCCAAATGCACTTTTGCCAGCTATAAATATGTCAGGATTAAGTAATGAAAAATTTTTGTTTTATGGTTTTTTAAACAGCAAACCATCGATTTCTAAGAAAGAATTAGTAGAATTAAAAGAAATAAAACAAACTATTATTTTATATGAATCTCCACATAGAATAACATCAACATTAAAACAAATTTTATCAGTATTTGGAAATAGAAGAATTGCAATTGCAAGAGAAATATCAAAATTATATGAAGAAATAATAAGAGATAGTATAGAAAATATACTAAAAATATCTGATAATTTAAAAGGAGAAATGGTAATTGTTATAGAAGGGAATACACAAGAAATAACACAAGAAATAGATTATAACGATGAAATTTCAAAATTACTTAAATTAGGATATTCAAAAAGAGATGCTATAAGAGAGATAGCTGATAAGTATAATATAAGTAAAAACAAATTATATAATGAATTTAAGGAGAATTAAGATGAAGTTAATTGTAGGATTAGGAAACCCAGATAAAAAATATGAAAAAACAAGACACAACTGTGGATTTAGAGCCATAGATTTTTATGCTGAAAAAAATAATCTTACATTTAAATCAAAATTTAAAGGATTATATTGTGAACAACTTGTTAATAATGAAAAAATAATATTATTAAAACCACAAACTTATATGAATCTATCTGGTGAATCAGTTATAGAATTTGTGAAATACTATAATATAGATTTATCAGATTTAATAGTAATATATGATGATGTAGACTTTGAAGTGGGAACTTTCAAAATAAAAAGAAATGGTAGTGCAGGCGGTCATAATGGAATAAAAAATATAATAGAATTACTTAAAACAGAAAATATTCAAAGAATTAGAATAGGTATTTCAAAAAATCAAATTCCATTAGATAAATATGTTTTAGGAACTTTTACAAAAGAAGAAGATGAAAAAGTAGAACAAGTATTACCAATAATAGCTAACATTATTGATGATTTTACAATGTATAATATAGATAAATTAATGGAAAAATATAATAGGAACTAGATATGAAAAATAATTTATTTAAAAAATTATTTGATTTTGATATTAATAATGTACATAAAATATCAGTAAGCAAAAATGAAATATATAACCAACTTTTGTTATATATCTTTTTTACTACAAAAAAAAATATATTATTAGTTGTACCAACATTAAATGAAGCAACTGAAATATACAATGAAATGAAAAATTATTTAGATGAAGTATATTTATTTCCAGAAGATGATTTCATGTCGAAAAAAGCAATAGCTAGTTCTCCAGAACTACTATATATGAGAGCAAATATACTAAATAAATTTGAAACAGAAACTAAAAAAATAATTATAGTTCACCTAAATAGTTTTATAAAAAAGTTACCAGCTCCTTCAAGCTATAAAGAAAATAGAATAAATATTAAAGTAAATTCAGAAATAAATAGAGAAGATTTTATTAGTAAACTTATTAAAATCGGATATAAAAAAGAAAGTATGGTATATGAAACATCTGATTTTGCAGTCAGAGGTTTTATCATAGATATATTTCCTATTAATGAAGAAAATCCTATTAGAATCGAATTGTTTGATGACACAATAGAAAAAATAAAATATTTTGATCCAGTAACACAAAAATCTATAAAAGAAATCGAAGAAATAACTATATCTCCTATAAAGGATGACTTTGATAATAACAATTCTTCTATAAGAGATTACAATAGAGACGGATTAGTAATATTTCATAACTATAATCAAATAATAAATCAAGAAAAAATGATTCAGCCACAACTTAAATATTTAGATATGCAAAATGAAATATTTAAAGTAAGTAAATTGGTAAATGATAACGATATATATTTCGATACAATTAATAACAGAAATTCTGACATCAAAATAGAAGCAGAAGCAATAGATAATTATAATTCAAATAAAGAAAAATTCTTTTTTGATCTTAAAACAAGTGGTGGAACTCTATATACAACTAACAAGTTATTAACAGAAGAAGTAAAAAAATATGATAAAGCAATAAAAATAGAAGCTTATACATTAAATCACGGATTTGTGTATAAAAATAATACATATTTTTCAGAATTTGATCTATATGAATCACAAAATAAAAAAGAATTAATAAAAGGAAGTTCACTTGGCAGTAAAATAATGTCAATAGATAGTATAAAACCAGGGGATTATGTTGTACATAGAAAATCTGGAATAGGTATTTATATGGGTCTTACAACAATAGAAAAAAAGGGATTAAAAAGAGATTACTTACTGATACAATATAAAGGTAATGATAAACTTTATATGCCAGTTGAAGACATTACAAAACTATATAAATATTCTTCAAAAGAAGGAGTAAAACCGCCAATTAACAAATTAAATAGTGTTGAATGGACTAAGACAAAATTAAGAATAAAAGAAAGAATAAAAAATATCACTGGTGAATTATTAAAAATATATCAAGCTAGAAACAAAGCCACAATAGAACCATTTAAAAAAGATGATGAAGAACAAATGATATTTGAATCAGAATTTGGTTATGAAGAGACAGTTGATCAATTAAAAGCAAGTGAAGAAATAAAAAGAGATTTAGAAAATCCTAGACCAATGGAAAGATTGTTATGTGGCGATGTTGGTTATGGAAAGACAGAAGTAGTTTTCAGAGCAATGTTTAAAACAGTTATGAATGGAAAACAAGTGGCTTATTTATGTCCAACAACACTGCTTTCTCATCAACAATATGATTCAGCATTAAAAAGATTTAAAAATCATGGAGTGAATATAGATTTAATTAATAGACATTTTACTAATAAACAAGTACAGGAAAAATTAAAAAGATTAAAAGAAGGTAAAATAGATATTCTTTTTGGTACACATAGATTATTAAGTAGTGATGTAGAGTTTAAAGATTTAGGATTGCTTGTTATAGATGAGGAACATCGTTTTGGAGTGGAACAAAAAGAGAAAATAAAAAAATTAAAATCTAATGTTCATGTCTTATCAGTATCAGCCACACCAATTCCAAGATCACTACAAATGTCATTAGTTGGTATAAGAGATTTATCACTAATAGAAAGTGCACCAAGAAATAGATATCCAGTTCAAACATATGTTATAGAATATAATGATATGTTAATTAGAGAAACTATTTTAAAAGAAATGAGCAGAAACGGACAATCATACATACTTTATAACAATATAACAAATATGGATACACTTGCAGAAAAATATAAAAAATTAATACCAGAAGCAAGAATATGTTATGCCCATGGAAAAATGTCTAAAAATGAAATGCAAGATATAATTTATGATTTCACTAATAAAAAATATGATGTTTTAATAAGTACAACAATTATAGAAAATGGTATAGACATACCAAATGCAAATACGATTATTGTTATTGATAGCGATAGATTTGGCTTAAGCCAATTATATCAAATAAGGGGCCGTGTCGGTCGTGGAGACAGAATAGCATATGCTTATTTGATGTATAAAAAAGAAAAAGTCTTAAATAGCATAGCACTAAAAAGATTAGAGGCAATAAAAGAATTTACAGAATTAGGAAGTGGATACAAAATTTCAATGAGAGATCTTGCAATTAGAGGAGCAGGAGATATCTTAGGAAAAGAACAAGCAGGTTTTATTGACTCAGTAGGTGTTAGTATGTATATGGAACTTGTTAATGAAGAAATAAATGGTATAACAGTAAATGAAGATGAAGAAAGAGAACCAATTCCAATAGATATTCAAACCCACATTGATAAATGTTATACAGACGAAAGTGATGTAATAATCGAATTACATAAGAAAATTAATGGAATTACAACAAGAAAAGAACTAAATGAAGTATTATCTGAAATAAGAGATAGATTTGGTATGACAAATAAAGATCTTGAAATATATGCACATGAAAAATACCTAGAAAAATTACTTATGATTACAAATATTCAATTACTTGAAAATGATAATTTGAAATCAGTATTAAAATTACGAAAAGAAGTATATGAAGATATAAATATTGAAGAACTATTTGTAGAATCAACAAAAATCACAACAAAATTTAATTTTCAATATAAAGGTGGTTCAATATTAATAACACTTCTAAAAGCAACATTAGAGAAAAATTATATATATTATTTAGAAGATTTGCTAGAAGTAATATATAATATGAAATTTAAGTATAATAAATAAAAAAATCACCAAAATATTATTAGGTGATTAAATGCAGACCGCAGGTATAATAAGAAAAATAGATGAACTTGGAAGAATAGTACTACCAAAAGAATTAAGAAAATATTTAAATATAAATCCAGGTGATGATTTTCAAATATCAATAGAATCAGAAAAAATTATTTTAGAAAAATATTCAAGATTGCAAAATATAGAAACAGAGTTAATAAATCTTATTAACTGTTTTTCCTCTGTAACAAAAAATGACATATACTTAATCATTAATAACAAAATTATTAACAAAGAAAATGAAACAATAACGAATGAAATACAAAACTTAATTCAAGAAAGAAAAATATTTTATAAAGATACAAATCAAAAATTAAAAATCTCAAACAATATTATTTCAAAAAATAAAATAGTTATAAATCCTATAATATTAAACAGTGACATTCTTGGCACAGTTATTATTACTGACAATAATAATTTAGATAATTTAATCAGTAATTCTAAAATTATAGAGAACATTATAAAAATGGAATTTATGTAAAAATTTGTCAAATTATGACTAATTTTGTAATTTAGATTGAATAAAACTCTTTACTTTTGTATTATTAAATTGTGATAATTATGAAAAAAATATTAAGAAGTATTAGAAATAAACCTGCAACATCTTTTACTTTGTTTTTGTGTATAACAATAACTTTATTAATAATTGCTTTGTTAAATATTAAAGATATATTTTATATGTTTTTATTGCCTTTTATAACTTACTATGTAAATAAAATAGCTTATATAACATTGTTTGAGATAAAATATTAATGATAGATACACATGCTCATATATTAAGTGAATTTTATGATAACATAGACGAGTTAATAGAAGAATTAAAAAGCAAAGAAATAATAAAAGTAATAAATTGTGCAGATTCAGTGGAAACATCAAAAGAAGTATTAAATATATATACAAAATACGAAGGATATCTTTTACCAGTAGTAGGTATTCATCCAGAAAATATAGAGAATGCCAATGTAAATGACATAGAAGAATTAATAAAAAATAATAAAGTTTTTGCTGTTGGTGAAATAGGTTTAGATTACCACTATAATGATGAAAATAAAGAAAAACAAAGAGAGTATTTTGTAAAACAATTAGATCTTGCAATTAAATATGATTTACCTGTAATAATTCATATAAGGGAAGCAATGCAAGAATGTTTTGATATACTTAAAACAAGAAAAAATAAAGGAATAATACACTGTTTTAGTGGTAGTGTTGAAATGGCAAGAGAATATATAAAGCTAGGATATAAGCTAGGAATAGGTGGAGTATTAACTTTTAAAAATTCCAAATTATATGAAGTAATAGAAAAAATAGATTTAAAAGATATAGTATTAGAAACAGATAGTCCATTCTTATCACCCGAACCATATAGAGGAAAGAAAAATAAACCTTCTAATGTATATTATGTGGCAAAAAGAATTGCTGAAATAAAGAATATATCGTTAGAAGAAGTAATAAATACAACAACTAAAACAGCTAGTCAAATTTTTGACATTTAATAATACTTATTATATAATTTATTTAGGAGTAAGTATTATGAAAAAGTATATTAGAAGTAGAATATTTATGACTATAAAAGCTTTTGTAGCAATAATAATGATATTATTTATTGGAAAAGAAACATATGAAAATAAATCTTTATCAGTTTCAATGAATACAAATTTAAATAAGTCAATAGATAAAAAAATAATACAAGATACTCAAAATGAGTTATATAAAGAAGGATTGTATAATCCACTATATACATTCACAGGTGAACTTACAGGTTATGCCGGAGACTGTCCATTATGCTCTGGCTATTTAGCTTGCCCACCAAGAACGAATGTATTAAAAGAAGGAATATATTATAATGATAAAACTTATGGAACAGTAAGAATTGTCGCTAGTAGTAAAAATTATCCTTGTGGAACAATATTAAAATTCAATGTTAATAAATTGTCAGAAGAACCAATAGTAGCAATTGTATTAGATAGAGGAGTAAGTGGTAATGTAATAGATTTACTTACTACATCAGAAGAGAATGCTATTAAAAATATAGGAAGAGTTAAGAATTTGGAGTTCGAAGTATTAAGAAAAGGATGGAAAAAATGAGAGATTTCGATTATAAAAAATCATTAGGTCAGAACTTTTTAAAAGACCAAAATGTCATTAATAAAATATCTAATTCAGTTAATCCATCAAAAGAAGATTTAATTATAGAAATTGGTCCAGGAGCAGGAGCACTAACAAAAGAACTCGTAAAAAAGAATTGTGATGTAATATGTTTTGAAATAGATACAAGATTAGAAGAGAAATTAAATAAAATAAAAGAAACCAATGATAACCTTAAAATAGTATTTCAAGATTTTTTAAAAGTTAATATAAACGAATATATTGATTCAAACAAATATAATAATATTTATTTTGTTGGAAATTTACCATATTACATAACAACTGCTATAATTAACAAAATAGTTAGTGAATCAAATCCATATGAAATAACAATAATGGTACAAAAAGAAGTTGCAGAAAGATTCGCAGCTAAACCAAGCACAAGAGATTATGGATCAATATCAGTTTTTCTACAATACAATTTCAATATTGAAACAGTATGTATTGTTAATAAAAATTGTTTTGAACCAGTACCAAAAGTAGACAGTGCTGTAATAAAATTAAAAACAACAAATAAGTACAAAGAAATAGTAACTAATGAAGAAAAACTATATAAACTAATAAAAGATTCATTTACTCATAAAAGAAAAAATCTTAGAAATAATTTAATAAATTATGATCAAAATAGAATACAAAAAATATTAGAAAAACATAATAAAAATTTAACAGCTAGAGCTGAATCATTAAGTATAGAAGAATTTATAGATATATCAAACAATATATAATTTAATAATTAAGAGCAATTTAAATTGAACTGATAAAATAAAAGTAGACACAAAAATAGAATGTGATCTACTTTTTAAATTGCTATAATAATTTATATAAG
>CAKOIN010000007.1:0-73900 GCA_934086955.1 uncultured Bacilli bacterium
GTTCAATAAAGAACTCTACTGATTGTAGAAATTCAGGATGTATTTGGAGACAAGGAGCTTGTTATGTTGGTGGATCACCAACAACTACAAAGAAAGTAACAACAACAACTAAAAAGGCTACAACTACAACAAAGAAAGTAACAACAACAACTAAAAAACCTACAACTACAACAAAGAAAACTACTACAACAACAAAGAAACCATCAAGTTGTGGTTCAATAAAGAACTCTACTGATTGTAGAAATTCAGGATGTATTTGGAGACAAGGAGCTTGTTATGTTGGTGGATCAACAACAACTACAAAGAAAGTAACAACAACAACTAAAAAAGCTACAACTACAACAAAGAAAACAACAAAGGCTACGACAAAAGCTACAACAAAGAAAACGACAAAAGCTACGACAAAAGCAACAACAAAGAAAACAACAAAAGCAACAACAAAGAAAACAACTAAAAAGACAACTAAAAAAACAACTAAAAAAACATCGAGGAGAAGAGTAGCAGCAAGAACTGTGTCATTAGCTGCTCAATGTACTTGTACTAGCGGAAGCAATTGTTTTGGTGGTTATGTTTGTACTGGTAATTCTTGTTGTTCACAATAAATGAAAGTAAACTATTTAAAAGTTTACTTTTTTTTGTTATAATGATTTTATGAAAATATTTAGTGATTGGAAATTTTGGGTTATATTATATTTGATATCAGCTGTGATTTTTGCTCAAGCTTTTAAAAAATCTAATAGAAATATGAAAGATGCTAGTCTTTTAACAATATTATTAGAATTATTTACAGCATTTTTCTCTATATTTTTTATTCCATTTTTTAAGTTTACAATTCCTACTGATATAACTATATATTTAATATTGTTAGTTGTTGTTATGATTTATGCTGTAACTGATAGGTTAAATATAGAAGCTAGATATGGACTTGATCCTTCTGTATTTAGTATGTTAAAACAATTATCAACTGTATTTTTAATAATATTAGGTTTTATATTTTTAAAAGAAAAAATTATTATTAAAAAAATTATTGGTTCAATAATTATAATATTTGCTAATTTGTTACTTGCATTTGATAAAGGAAAAATTAAAATAAATAAATATTTTATTATGTCATTTATATCTAATTTTCTTTTTGCAGTAGCAATGTTAATTAATGTTAATATATCTAATAATTTTAATATTGGATTTTATACAATATTAACTGTATTTTTACCATCAATATTGATATTTCTTTTTGGAAAGTATAAGGTTAAAGATTTAGTTAAGGAATTTGATTTATATGATAAGAAGACATTTTTATTATCAGCATTTACTTGGTGTTTGATGTTAATATCATCAGTTAAAGCATATGAAGTTGGGAATGTTACTATTATTGCTCCTTTATTAACATTAACTGCTATATTAAATACTATATATGAATTTGTTATAAATAAGAATAAAAATAAATTAATTCAAAAGATTATTGCTTCAATTTTAGTATTAATTGGTGTTATAATAATAAAGATATAAAAGGAGAGGTGTTTATGTTTATTTTATCTTTATGTGATGTACCTGAGGTTTTAGAAGTATTACAAATTGTTGAAGTTGTTATAATGGCTTTTAGAATAGCTGCTCCAATAATTTTAATAGTTTCAGGTATGATTACTTTGATGAATACTATTAAGTCAGGTAATGAAGATTTGCTTGCTAAGTCTAAGAAAATTCTTATTAATAAGATTATAGCTGCAGTTTTAATATTCTTTGTTCCTTTACTTGTTAAACTTATAATTATGTTAGCAGGTGGAGATACTGATTATAAAAATTGTATTAATATTAATGAAAGTACAATAAATTCTGCTTATTCTTCAAATGCTAATAGATATATGGATTCTGCTCAAAGTAATTTAAGCCGTAGTGACTATGATAGGGCTCAAAGTTCTATTAATAAAATTACTGATGAAGATCTAAAAAAAAAATATCAAGATAGGTTAGATGAAATTGGTAAATTATTAGATGAATCTGGTAATTCAAATGGTAATGGTAGTAGTGGTGGCTATAATAATACTACAACTACTAGATATTCAGGTGGTGGAAATTATGGAAATAATGGAAATAATACTACTACCAGAAATTCTAGTGGTGGTGCTGGAAATGAAAATGGTTCTGGTGGAAATGGTGGAGTAGGACAAAAAACAACATCTCCATCAAGTACAATGGCTGGCACATATTATTTAGGAGATTCTAGAACTAATGGTTTAGCAAGTGCACTTGGAGCTAATGAAAGTGTTATTGCTAAAGATGGTGGAAATTATAATGATTTTGTTACTCATTCAGCTACTTTAAAAAGTAAACTAAATAATTCTACTGGAAATTATAATGTTGTTTTAAATTATGGTGTAAATGATTTAGGAAATGTTAATAAGTATTGTGAGGGATATAAATCTCTTGCTAATACAATTGGTAGCAATCATAAAGTTTATGTTGTTTCTGTAAATCCAATGAATGATAATACAAAATGGAATGCAACGAATGCTAGTATTAATAATTTTAATAGTTCTATGAAAAGTTGTATTTCTTCTGTGAGTAATATTACATATTGTGATGTTAATTCTACTGCATCAAATGCTAAGTGGGTAAGTGATTATTTAAGTTCTGATGGTCTTCATTATAATAGTAATGGTTATAAATATATTCACTCAAAGATTTTATCTTGTATAGGTTAGATTATGATAAATATTGTATTATTTGAACCAGAAATTCCAGCTAATACTGGTAATATTATGAGAACATGTGTAGCAACTAATTCTCATTTACATTTAATTAAACCATTAGGTTTTAGTTTAGATGAAAAATATATTAAAAGAGCTGGTGTTAATTATATTGATAAATGCATTTATACTGTTTATGAAAATATAGATGAATTTTTTGAGAAAAATAAAGGTGAATATTATTTTTTAACTAGATATGGACATAAACCTCATACTAGTTTTGACTATAGTGATAGTTCTAAAAATTATTATTTCTTTTTTGGAAAAGAAAGTACAGGTATACCACCTCAAATATTAAAGCCATATATTGATAGGTGTATGAGAATGCCGATGACTGATAATGTTAGAGCTTTAAATTTATCTAATACTGTTGCGATAATGACTTATGAAGCATTAAGACAACAAGGATATCCAGGATTATTATTTGATGAACCACATAAGAGTAAAAATTTTATTGAAGAGAGTTAACTCTCTTTTATTTTGGTTTGATATATGTTACAATTTTAGTATGAATAATAGAGATAATAAAATTAGGTTGTTAGTTATTGTAATAGCTGTATTTTTTATTTTAGGAATAATTGGTTTTATGTTAGCATTTAATTCTCGTAATACCAATATTAATACTCCTAATAATAAAGATTCTAAGAATTCAATTGATTATGTTATTTGTCCAGTTAGTAAATATGTAATTGTTAGTGGAACAATTATTACTAGTGAAATGTTAGATACAGAAAAGTTTGAGTCTGTTGGTGATTATAATTGTTCTATGAACTCAGTTGTAGGAAAATGTGTAAAAAATAATACAATGATAGAAAAGGGCAGTAGAATTAAAGATTCTGATTTAGTTGATTGTGAGGTATAATAGTGGAAAATAAGAAAACAATTTTTACATTAATATTTTGTTTAGTCTTGGTATTGATTGGTACTTTTATTAATAAATTTGTTTTTGGTAGTGATACTGAAGTTCAAGATAAAGGAAAAAATTATAATGAACTTGTTAGTAGGGGATATACTGAAGTAAGTTTAGAAAATAATATTGAATTTAATAAAGGATATACAGTACTTTCAAAAGAAGATGAAAATTATATTGATAATGATAAAGAATTATATATTGAAGTTATTGATGGAATGGCTACATTTAAGTATTTAGATAATAATTATGAGATAGAAGTTAATTCTGTTATTGATTATTATATTTATACTAATAAAGAAGTGTTTTATGTATATCTTTTAACTAGTGATAATAAAGTATATTTTTCTTATTATAAATATGAAAAGAATGAGGAAGTAGAAAGTATAGTATTAAATCTTAATAAGAATTTTTCTATGATTAAGACGGATAAAAAAATAGTTTCTTTTAAGAAAGTAAAAACTCATTATGTTAATCCTAATGGTTCTATATATGAGATATTAGTTGGTGAAGATATTAATAATGTTGAGTATTTTATAATAAATGGTGTTATTTTTAAAGAAGTAGTAAATCATGAATATTATGATATTGTCTATCATTTTGATGATAATATTTATGTTAAAAATGATGGCAGTATAATTGTTGATAATATTGATTCTCTATTTAAGGTTAAATATATTTTAAAGGATTATTTTGTATCTAATGATAATTATTTATATAAAGTAAATAATGGTAATATAAGTAAAGAATATAATATGAAAATAAAATATATGTTTTATTATAAATATGGTAGTATATTTAAGTTGGGTATTATATTTGATGATGGTTCTGCTAAACATTTAGACTTACTTGTGAGAGATTATAATTATGAAATTCAAGGTCTTAAAATTGAAGATAAAAATAGTTGACATAAATATGTCAATTTTTTTTATATTAGTTGTCTAGTTATTATAAATTGGTTATATTATTAATATAGGGAGATGGTAAAAGTGATATATCCTTCAATTGATAAACTACTAAATATTATTGATTCAAAGTATAAACTTGTTCATATCGCAGCTGATAGAGCAAAGGTTATGAAAGAACATAAACATTTTCAAATGCCTGAAAGTGAATATGTTTCTAAAAAAGAAATAGGTAGAGCTTTAGAAGAGATTGATAAGGGATTAATTGTTGTTAAGGAGAATTAGTTCTTTTTAATAAAATGCTAGGACTAGCATTTTTTTTTATTTTGTGGTATATTCTTTATAGCATTTAAACTTTTATTTGAGGAGTGTGATATTATGAGTAAGATTAATATAATGAGTTTAGGTGGACTTAATGAAAATGGTAAAAATTTATATTTAGTTAGTGTTAATGATAAAATATTAATATTTGATTGTGGTATGAAATATGCACCAGAGAAGATGTATGGTGTTGATTATGTTATACCAGATTTTACATATTTAATAGAGCATAAAAATGATATTGTTGGTGTGTTTATAAGCCATCCACATAGAGAGAATATGGGAGCTCTTACTGATTTAGTTAAGGCAATACCAGATATTAATGTTTATGCATCTGCTTATACTAGTGAAATTATTAAATATGAGTGTGCTGAAGATAAAATTGAAATAAAGAATTTACATACTATTAAAGCACATAAAAAGATTGATTTTAATAATGATTTTAGTGTATTTCCATTTAGTGTGACACATAGTAGTCCGGAAACACTTGGTTATTCTGTTAATACTAAGGATGGAGCTATTATATATATGGCTGATTTTGTTATTGATCCAACTATGAGTGGAAATTATGATATGGATTTAGGTAAACTAGCATATATTGGTAAACAAGGTGTTCTTTGTTTAATGTCAGAAAGTGTTTTTGCTGAAAAGAAAGGACATACTTCTCCTAATCATAAACTTGAAAGTTTCTTTAAAAAAGTTGTAGATAAAGCAGAAGGTAGAATTATATTTACAGTTTTACCTCTTCATATTTATACTATTCAAGAAATATTTAATTCATTAAAAGGTAAGAATAGAAAAGTTGTTATTATGGGTAAGGAACTTCATAGTATTGTTTCTATTTGTATTAAAAATAATTATTTAGATATTGAAGAAGATATGATTGGTAATTTAACTAATTTAAAAGATGAAAAAACTGTTATTTTAATTAGTAATGATAGAGAGACACCATATTCTAATATAAATAGAATTATTAATGGTCATGATAAGTTTATCAGTTTACTTAAAACAGATACTATTTGTTTTGCTGAACCAAGTTATGATGCTTATGAAAAATTACTTGTTAAAATAATGAATGAACTTGCAATTAAAGGTGTTAATATAGTACCAATTCCAAAAGAAAAGAGTGTTCGTCATCATGCATCTAGTGAAGACTTGATGATGTTAATAAAACTATTTAATCCTAAATATTATATGCCTATTAAAGGTGAATATAGATATCAAGTTGAAAATGGTAATTTGGCATATAAAGTTGGTATTCCAAAAGAAAATATATTACTTAAAGAAAATGGTGATATAGTTACATTTGTAGATGGAAAATTAGTTGATAATTTTGATAGAGTTTTTGTTGATGATATATTAATCGATGGTAATTTTTCTGAAGATGTAGGTGAACTTGTTTTAAAAGACAGAGAACTTTTAAGTAGTAATGGACTTGTTGTTATTTCAAGTACTCTTAGTAAAAAAGATAAAACTATCGTTATTGAACCAGAAGTTATGACAAGAGGATTCATTTATGCTAAGGATAATATGGATATTATTGGTGAAGTTAAAAGAATAGCTCTTGAAGTAATTAAAGAAAATACATTTTCAAATAAATATGCTGATTATGTAAAAATAAGAAATGATCTTAGGGAAAAGGTTGGTGCTTATTTATATAAAGAAACTCAGTGTAAGCCAGTTATTTTAACTGTTATACAAGAAATATAGGAGGTATTATGATATATTTAGATTATAGTGCGACTACACCAGTAGATGAAAGAGTTCTTGATTCTTATTGTAAGGTTACAAGAGAATTTATAGGTAATGCTAATTCTATACATACTCTTGGTGTTAAGTCTAAGGAATTACTTTTACAAGCTACTAATCAAATTGCAGAGATACTTAATTGTCATCCAAAAGAATTAATATTTACAAGTGGAGCAAGTGAAAGTAATACTACTGCAATTAAAGGTGTAGCATTTAGATATGTTAAAAGAGGAAGACATATAATAACTTCTAAACTTGAACATAAAAGTGTTCTTGAAGTTATGGGTTATTTAAGTAATATAGGGTATGAAGTTGATTTTGTTAATATTCTTCCTAATGGTCAAATTGATTTAAAACATTTAGGTGAACTTATAAGAGATGATACTATACTTGTTAGTATATGTGCTGTTAATTCTGAAACTGGTTTTAGACAACCTCTTAAAACTATAAGACAAGTTATTAATAAAAAGAATCCTAATGTTATATTCCATAGTGATTTAACACAAGCACTTGGTAAAACTAAATTTTATTTAAGTGATTTAGATTTAGCTAGTTTTTCTAGTCATAAGATATATTCACCAAAAGGTGTTGGTATTTTATATAAGAAAAGAGATTTACAGATAGATACTTTAATTTATGGTACTACTGAAAATTGTCCTTTTAGAGGAGGGACTCCAGCTTTACCACTTATTGTGTCTTTTGCAAAAGGTATGAGACTTGCTAATGACAAATTGGAATCTAATATTAAAAAATGTGAAAAATTAAAAAGTGAATTATTGAAAGGACTTTCTAAATATCCTATACAAATAAATTCTAATGATTTATGTGTGCCTCAAATTGTTAACTTTAGTTTACTTAAAATTAAATCTGAAACATTTGTACATGCTCTTGAACGATATGATGTATATGTATCTACTACAACTGCTTGTTCAAGTTTAGAGGAAAGTACAGTGTTAAAAGCTATTGCTAATGGGGATAAGAGTGTATCTACTACATCTATTAGAGTTAGTTTAAGTCATTTAACTACTATAACTGAAATACATGAATTTTTAGAAATATTTGATAAGGTATGGAATGAGTTATTATTAAAATGAAAAAAGTTATATTAATAAAATATGGTGAACTTACTACTAAAAAAGATAATAGAAAGTTCTTTATTAAAACATTGAGAAATAATATTCTTGATAAATTAAATGGTTATAATATTCTTGTAACTGATGATTATTATCGTATGTTTATTGAAGTAGAAGAAGATGATATTGATAGTATTATTGATAAACTTACTTGTATATTTGGTATTCATGAAATAGCTGTTTGTTATAAAGATGAAAATGTTAGTGAAGAAGAAATAAAAAAAGTAGCTTTGATGGTAATGAAGGAAGAAGATTTTTGTACTTTTAAAGTTGAAACTAAGAGAAGTGATAAGAGTTTTCCAATTAAATCTATGGATATGAATAATATTATTGGTTCGTATATACTTAAAAATATTGAATGTAATGTTGATGTTCATAATCCAGAAGTTCTTCTTAACATCGAAATTAGAAAAGAAGGATTTTATATTTATACAAAGGGTATTAAGTGTTTAGGTGGTTACCCAGTTGGTACTTTAGGAAGAGGGCTTTTAATGCTTAGTGGTGGTATTGATTCTCCTGTTGCTGGATATATGACTATTAAAAGAGGTGTTGAACTTTATTATTTATATTTTGAAAGTAGGCCTCATACTAGTATAGAAGCTAGAAATAAAGTGAGAGATCTTGCTAGAAAACTCGAAAAATATAATACTAATGGTAAATTAATGGTAGTTAATTTTACTAAAATTCAAGAAGCAATTTATAAGAATTTAGATACAACATATTTAATTACAATAATGAGAAGAATGATGTATAGAATAGCTGAGAGAGTTGCTAAAAAGAATCATTGTTTAGCAATTGTTAATGGAGAAAGTGTAGGGCAGGTTGCTAGTCAAACATTATCAAGTATGGTTGCTGTTAATGATGTTACAAATTATCCTATTTTAAGACCTCTTTGTTCTTTTGATAAATTAGATATTATTGAAATATCTAAGAAGATAGATACATATGAAATATCAATTCTTCCTTATGAAGATTGCTGTACTGTTTTTGTTCCTAAACATCCAGTTATAAATCCTAATTTAAAACATATTTATAGTGAAGAAGATAAATTAGATTTTAATAGTTTAATAGATGAAGCAGTTAATACTATTGAAATAGTTGATTTAAATGAGGTTAAAAGTGATTTATTATAATCACTTTTTTAGTATAATTTTATTATTTATATACATAATATTTAATGGTGAAATGATATGCTTATGAATAATAAATTTAGTAAAAGAAATAGTCTACTTTATAAAATGAAATGTATTAACACTAGAAATATAGAGTATCAAGAGTGTGATAATTTTGAATATGATAGAGTAGAAAGATATAGTGACAAGTGTTGTACTAAAAAATGTAAATAGTCATTTGACTATTTTTTATTTAAAAAAATTTCATAAAAAAGAAGTGTTTCATCATTTTATTTCGAATAATAATATTAGGAGGAAAATAAAATGATAGAAGAAATAAGAAAAAAAGAAATAACTGCTATGAATGATAAAATGTTTAAGAACATTATGAAAACAGATAGTGGACAAAGATTATTAAAGGGAATTATAGAGGGTACAATTGGTGAAAAAGTAGATGAAATGATAATACTTAATCCAGAACTTAAAGTGCCAAATAAATATATAAAAGGTAAGAATGTAGATCTTTTTGTGAAGAGTAATGATCAAAGAATATTTATAGAAGTGAATAATTATTATAATGATAATGTAAAAATAAGAAATTTTTCATATATAGCAAATCAATATTCTAATGATTATAAAGTTGGTAGTAAATTACAAGAAGCAGTATTTTATTATCAGATAAATATAAATAAGAAATGTGATTATGAAGAATTAAGTGATGAATATTATGTACAATCTAATAAAAGAAAATATATTAAAAACTTAAAAATAATAGAATACAATATGGAAAAAATATTATGTGAATGTTATAATGGAGATATAAGTGATAAACTGTATTTATATTTATCGATGATAATAGCTAACTCGAAAGAGAGAAGAGAAATCATTAGGAATAATGGGGATGAAATTATGGAAGATTTTAGTGAAAAATTAATGAATATGAATGAAGACGAATACTATAAAGGTTGGCTTAGTTTAGAAGAAGACAATGCATTAATGGATAAGATAGAAGGCATTGAAATTGGAAAAGAAGAAGCAAATTTATCCATAGCTAAAAATTTATTAGAAATGGGTATGTCAGTTGAAGATATATCAAAAGTAACTAACTTATCTATAGAAGAAATAGAAAAACTAAAATAAATATTAATTAAAGCATAATTATAAAATAATACTTATAATATAATTGGAAAAATTAAGTGTCCGAAAAGGACATAAAAAAGACACATAGTTGTTACCTATGTTACAATGTAAGTGCGAACAAACATTGGAGGTAATAAACTATGTGTCTTTTAAATTATAACAAAAAAATAAAGAAATATAAACATATAACTTTTGCAGAAAGAACAATGATAGAAACTTGGTATAATTGTGATAAGAAAAGTAAGAAAGAAATAAGTGTATTGTTACATAAAAGCGAAAGAACGATAAGAAGAGAAATAAATAGAGGACTCGTAAAAGTATTAAATTATGACTTAACAGACAAATATGAATATAGTGCAAGAATAGCACAAAGAAAATATGAATATGGTATGACAAGTAAAGGTCCAGAACTAAAGTTAGATCAAGATCATAAGTTAGTAAAGCACATAGAAAAAGAAATATATGAAAATAGAAAATCACCAGAAGTAGTAGCAATACAGCTAAGTGAATATGGATTTAATATAAAGTTAAGTGGAAGAACAATACGAAATGCAATATATAGTGGAATAATTTTTGATAAATTAAAAAAAGGAAAAATAATATATAAAAAGGAGTATAAAAACAAAAATAAAGAAAAAAGAGTATCGAAGTTAATACCAGCAGAGAAAAGTATTGAATACAGGCCAAAAGAAGCCAATATAAGAAGTGTTTATGGACATTTGGAAGGAGATTTAGTTGTAGGAAAACAAGGAACTAAAACAGTTTTATTTACTTTAACAGAAAGAAAGACAAGACAAGAAATAATAATGAAATTATCAAATAAAGAAACAAAAACAATTGCACGAGCAATTGATAAATTAGAAAGAAAATATAAAGGAAAATTTTATAGCATGTTTAAATCTATTACTTTTGATAATGGAGTTGAGTTCATGGGATATAAAGGTATAGAAAAATCTTGCTTAAGAAGAAAAGAAAGAACAAATGTATATTATGCACATCCATATTGTTCAGGAGAAAGAGGAACAAATGAAAACAATAATAGACTTATAAGAAGATTTATACCAAAAGGAGTTGATATATCACAACTAAAACAGTCAAGAATAAAAGAAATTGAAGATTGGATAAATAATTATCCGAGACAAATATTTGGATATAAAAGTTCAAATATGATATTATTAAAAATATAAAAAAGAAGCACTTATAAGGTAACACTAGTGCGGACACTTATTATTTCCATTTATAAAATAATACTTATAATTATGTTTTTCTTTAACTTTTTAATTATATTTGTTATAATATTAACGAAAAGAAGGGAAAAGTAATTATGAAAATATTATGTGTTAATGCTGGTAGTTCTTCTTTAAAATTTCAATTAGTTGAAATGCCAGAGGAAAAATTGATAATTAGTGGTTATATTGAAAAGATTGGTCTAAAGGATAGCTTTTGGACAACTAAAGTAAATGGTGAAAAAATTAAGGGTGAAAAATACTTAAAAAATCATAAAGAAGCAGCTGAGGTTTTAATTGAAGAATTATTAAAACATAAAGCAGTTGAAAGTTTAGATGAAATTAAGGGTGTAGGACATAGAGTTTTACATGGTGGTGAAAAGTATAGTGATTCAGTTATAATAACTGATGAAGTAATTCAAGATATTAAGAATTTAACTAAACTTGGTCCACTTCATCATCCAGGAAATTTAGCTGGTATTGAAGCTATGCAAAAAGCTTTACCTGGTGTTCCAATGGTTGCTGTATATGATACTGCATTCCATCAAACAATGCCAAGAGTAAATTATATGTATCCAGTACCAATGGATTGGTATACTAAATATGGTGTTCGTAAGTATGGTTTCCATGGAACAAGTCATAAGTATATAACATTAAAAATGAAAGAAAAACTTGGTAAAGATGATGTTAATTTAATTATTTGTCATATCGGTAGTGGTGCTTCAATTAGTGCTATTAAAGAAGGAAAATGTTATGATACTAGTATGGGTATTACTCCACTTGATGGACTTATGATGGGTACAAGAAGTGGTGCTATAGATCCATCTATATTAGAATATGTTAGTAAAGAATCAGGTGAAAGCTTAGAAGATATTACTAATGATTTAAATAAGAAGAGTGGACTTCTTGGTATTTCAGGATATTCTGATAGCCGTGATGTAGAAGCTGCAAGAGAAGCTGGAGATAAAAATGCAACACTTGCTCTTGATATGTATAATGATAGAATTGCAAAATATATTGCAGAATACTATATTAAATTAGATGGTAATGTTGATGCTATTGTGTTTACAGCTGGTGTAGGTGAAAATGGTATTGAAGCTAGAAAAGAAATTTTAGGTAGACTTAATGCATTAGGTATTAAAGTTGATGAAGAAAAAAATAGTAAGATAGCTGGATATAAGAATGAAAATGAAGGTATTATTTCTAGTGATGAATCAAGTGTTCCAGTATATGTTCTTCCAACTAATGAAGAAATTATGATTATTAAAGATACTTATAATTTAGTAAAATAGAAAAGAGATATTTAATGAGTGATATTTATAAATCAATATATAATGAGGTAAAGAAATATAAGAAGATCTATATAGCAAGACATATAGGTCCAGATCCAGATGCTTTTGGGAGTCAAATGGCATTAAAAGAATCTATTAAAATAACTTTTCCATCAAAAGAAGTTTTTGCAGTTGGAACTACTGTATCTAAGTTTAAATATTTTGGTAAAGTAGATAAAGTTAATGAATATGATTATGATAATGCATTGTTGATTGTTGTTGATACTCCTGATAATAGAAGAGTTGATATTGATAATTTCTTATCTTTTAAAAATGTTGTTAAAATTGATCATCATCCTAAGGTTGATACATTTGGTAAAGTAGAACTTATAGATGATACTGCAAGTTCAGCTTCTGAGCTTGTTCTTGAAGTTATAAATAATACTAAATTAAAAATGAATGAAAGTATTGCTGGCAATCTATTTACTGGAATTGTCAGTGATACTAATAGATTTTTGTTTAGCATAAGTGATAAAACATTTTCACTTGTAAGTACTTTAATTCATAAATATAAACTAGATACTGAAAAGTTATATAGACAAGTATATAGTAAGCCTTTAAGTGAAATTAGACTTATGGGTTATATAGCATCATCTTTAAAAGTAGATAAAAATGGTTTTGCATATATTGAGATTGATGAAGATGTTATTAATTCTTTTGGAGCTGATATTAGTTCTGCTTCAAATATGATTAATGATTTTAATAATATTAATGAAGTTCTTGTATGGGTATTTGTATCTCATGATACTAAAAATAATATGTATAGAGTTAATATTAGAAGTAGGGGTCCAGTTATAAATGAAATTGCTAGTAAATATAATGGTGGAGGTCATAAGTTTGCTAGTGGTGTTAGAACTGAATCACATGAAGTCATTGAAAATTTATTAAATGATTTAAAGAATTTATGTAAAGAATATAGCGAAAAGGAGAAATAATATGGAAGTTATTAATGTTGAAGAACCTGTCATAGCTGTTAGAGTTTCACAATATCCGGAAGATAAAAAGAATGAATTTTTATGTTTAGGAAGAAGTAATGTAGGTAAAAGTAGTTTTATAAATACTATTGTTAATAGAAAAAATATTGCTAGAACCAGTTCTAAGCCTGGGAAAACTACTACATTAAATTTTTATCAAGTTAATAAAGAATTTTATATTGTAGATGTACCAGGGTATGGATATGCAGCTACTAACAAAAAGCAAATTGAAAAATTTGGTATTATGATAGAAGAATATTTAAAAACTAGACAATATTTAAAACATGTATTTCTTTTAGTTGATTATAGACATAAACCAACTGAAGATGATGTTCTTATGTATAAATTCTTAAAATATTATAATTTACCTGTTACTATAGTTGCTACTAAATATGATAAAGTTAATAGATCACTTAGAGAAAAGCAAGATGAACTTATTAAAAAAACATTAAATCCTGCTTTAGGAGATGAAATAATTAACTTTTCTAGTGTGACTAAAATAGGTAAAGAAAGGGTTTACGAAATTATTGAAAGTTATTTTCAAAAAGATATTGAAAAATAATTTTTTTTCTATTATAATGTTTATAGAATAGAGGTTGAGAATATGAATAAAAAAGGTTTTTCGTTATCTGAATTATTAGTTGTTATAGCTATCGTAGCTATTATTACTGTTATTGCTGTACCTAGTGTTATAACTATAAATAAGAATATTAATAAGAGAATGTACAGTGATAAAGTTGATAAGATTGTAGCTGCGGCTGAGTTATATGCAACAAATAATCCTGATATTTTTAATGGTACTGATGAAGTAAGAATTAAAGTTTCTGAATTATTAGTTAAAGACTATTTAAAACAAGATGTTGCCAAAGGTGAAAGTAATTGTAAAAATTCTTCTGCTGATGGTTGTGTCATTGATCCAAGAGATAATAGTTCTATGAATAATAAAGAAGTTGTTATTAGAAAGAAAACAGTTGGTGTTGTTGCTGAATTTGATCCAAAAGGTGATGGTTCTAAGACTGTTGAAGGTACTACACTTGTTGAACAAGTTTGTGATGGATTTGATAAAAATCTATTTGTAGGTAAGTGGGGACCAGAAGATAATGATAAATGTAAATGTGGAAAAGATTCTAATGGAGTAACTGGTATTTATAAATTAGATGCAACAGGTGCTGTTGATACTAGTTCACCAGTTCAAGCTTGTATTATTGCTGGATCTGATCCAAATAACTGGTTAAAATATGATGGAGTAGAATGGAGAGTTTTAGGTCTTTATAATATTCATAATGATGGAAGAAGATTATCTGCTAAAATGATTACTCATCAAACAGTAGATGTTCAATAAACTAACGAAAGTTAGTTTTTTTTTGTTTAAAAATATTGTATAATCATTTTAGGAGAATTAGACTATGAATGATTACTTTAAATATAAATTTGATGAAGATATAGAATTTAGTTTAAAAGAAGGGGATTTTGTTTCTATAATAGGAAATAATAATGATTTACTTGTTCATACTCTTTTGCATGGAAATAAGAAAGCAAATATATTTCTAGGAGATATAGAACTTAATAAAATAAATTTTGGTAAAGTTAGAAGAAGAATGAATTATGTTCTTTATAGAGATTTAGATATATTTGTAGCTGAAACTGTTATGGATGAAGTAGCATTTGGACTTGAAAGTCTTGCTATGGGTAAAAATGATATTAAAGAAAATATAGAAAGTATGGCTAAAACTTTTAAATTAACTTCTTTACTTGATAAAGATCCTAATAGTTTAGGGTGTAGTGATAAAATTAAGATGAAAATTATGTCTTCATTAATTATTAAACCTAAAATACTTGTTATTGATAATATTATTTCATTATTAGATTATAAAGATAAAATATTAGTTTTTGATATATTAAAAGAATATGTTAAAAATGGTGGCATTGTTATTAATTTTACTAATGATATAGAGGAAACTATGTTTGGTGAAAAAATAATTATTATTTATGATAAAAAGTTAGTATGTGAAGGTAAAACATTAAGTGTATTAAATGAAGAAAAAATATTAAAAAGACTTGGTCTTGGACTTCCATTTATTGTTGAACTTAATAAATATTTAATGGATTATAAATTAATTGATAAATATTATCTTACAAATAAGAAATTGGTAGGTGCAATATGGAAATAAAGTTTGATCATGTCAGTTTTGTTGTTAATGAATTTACTCCGCTTGAAAAAACAATATTAAATGATGTTTCATTTAGTATAAAAGGTCCTGGTATATTTGCTTTTTTAGGTGCATCTAACAGTGGTAAAACAGCAATTGGGGATTTAATTAATGCTTTAATCATTCCAACAAAAGGTAGTGTTAAAGTAGGTAGATTTGTTAATAATGGTAAAAGAATTAAAAATATAAATAAACTTAGATTTGATACAGGTTATGTTTATAAAAATCCTTATGATATGTTTTTTAATAACACTGTTAAAAAAGAAATAGAGTTTGGAATGAAATATTTTAAATATAAATTAGAAAAGATAGATATGAGAGCAAGTGAAGCTCTTAAACTTGTTAATTTAGATGATAGTTATTTGGATATGAATCCACAAGATTTATCATTTTGTGATGCTAAAAAAGTAGCTCTTGCCTGTGCTCTTGTTTATAATCCAAGTATTCTTATACTTGATGAATTCACTGCTGGTCTTTCTAATAAAGATAAAACAGAACTTTTAAGGCTACTTAGAATTCTTAAAACAAAATATAAAAAGACAATAATATTACTTTCAAAAGATACTTCATTTTGTTATCAAATAGCTGATTATGTATATTTAATGCATATGACTAAACTTGCTTGTGAAGGAGAAAAGGATATTCTTAATAATGTAGAAACATTAAATGAATTAGATCTTGAAGTTCCTCCAATAGTATCATTTATAAATGAATGTAATAAAAATGGACATGAAATATATAACTATACAAGTACTCATGATTTGATTAAGGGGGTGTATAGAGATGTATTCTAGAAATTCTTTTGGTTCTTTTTATCCAATTGATTCTTCTGTACATAGACTAAATCCTGTTATTAAATTAATAGATTTTCTTATAATAATATTTTTAGTTATATTTTGTAATTCATTATATATAAATTTATTTATGTTAGGCTTAGTTATTATAATGATGTTACTTAGTTTTGTACCTTTGAAGTTTTATATGAATACTTTTTGGTCATTAAGATATTTATATATTTTAGTGGCATTTATATGTGCTAGTTTTAGAATGAATATGAGTGGTTGTTTAGTAATTCTTTCTAAAATAGTAGTTGTAGTAGAATATTTAAATATAATAAGTTATACAACTTCTCCTAGTGAAAGTGCTTATGGAATAGAAAAGTTTTTATCATATTTTAATATATTACTTTTACCAATATCAGGTCTTGCATTTAAGATAAATTCAATACTTAGATATGTTCCATTATTATTAACTGTTGAACATAAAACATTAAAAGCACAAGCATCAAGAGGAATAGATTATTATCATACTAATATATTTGGTAGAATGTATGCTGTATGTAATTTATATTTTAATGTACATAGACTTACAAGAAGAAAGAATAGAGAAATAGCTTTTTCAAGAGAATTGAAATTATTTAATTTAAGAAGATATAGAACTAATTTTAGAACTAATAAAGTAGGTTTTTATGATGTATTTTTTACAGCATTTCATATATTATTAGTTTTAGCTTATTTAAAGGATAAAGGTGTGATATGAGATATTTAATGAATATTACTTATGATGGTAGTAAATTTTATGGATATCAAATTCAAAAGAATGAAAAAACAATTGAAGGTGAACTTGAAAAAATAGTATCTAAGATATTTAATGAAAATATTAATATTATAGGTACTTCAAGAACTGATAAAGGAGTTCATGCGATTAATCAGTATTGTCATTTTGATAATGATAAAAAAATAAATGTTGATAGACTTAAACATAGTATAAATAGTTTAATAGATAAATCTATATATATTAAGAATATAAAGATGGTAAGTGAAGAATTTCATTCAAGATATTCTTGTATAAGAAAAGAATATATTTATAAAATAAATATGAATGATTATGATCCGATTAGTAAAGATTATATATTTCAATATAATAAAAAAATTACAAGAGAATTACTTGATAAATTTATAAGTAAAATGAGTGGTAAACATAATTTTAAAAGTTTTACTTCTGATAAAGATAAAAAGTCTTATGAAAGAGATTTAAAATTAGATTATAAAATTACAAAAGGAATACTTTATTTAAGGTTTGAATCAAGTGGTTTTTTTAGATATATGATTAGAAATATAGTAGGGCTTTTACTTGATATTAATGATGGTAAGAAAAATATTGATGATATAGATAAAATATTTAAGAGTGAAAATAGAATATCTGCTGGGATATGTGCTGAACCAGTTGGTCTTTATTTAAATAAAATTTATTTTGATAAGAGATACTAGAAATAGTATCTTTTTTGTTATATAATTATTTACAGTATAGAGGTGTTTATTATGAAGAAGTGTATGAAAAAGATTTTAGTTGTTTTATTTGTGGTTTTAACAATAATTAGTGTTTTATTATTTTCTAAAAATAAAAATGAAATATATATTAAAAATATTCTTTCAAGTGAATCATATTCATATTTATCTGATAATACAAAAAAATATATTGAAGAAGTTTACAACAAAACAGGAGAAGTAATATTAACTGAAAAGAATAAAAAAGAAAATACTCCTTATTTAAATCCATCATATAACGAATATCTATCATTAAGCAATGAAGAAAAATCTAAAATTTCAGTTATACCAAGTAATTTAATTTTAGATTATATTCCAAGAGCAGCAGGAACTGAAGAAAAAAATTTGCCATCATATTATAATTTAAATAATATTAATAATAATAGTTATTTAACACCAATAAAAAATCAAGAAACTTTAGGATTATGTTGGGCATTTTCATTAACTGAACATGCTGAGAGTCATTTGATGATAAGTAATAATAATTCTTATAATGAAAACACTTTAATTTTTTCACCAAGACAACTTGATTATGCATTAAGTGATACAGGAATTGAAAACTTTAATAATAAATATATATCTCATAAATTAGGTGATGGAAATGATTTACGTTTTCCTTTGTATTTATTAAGTTTAGGACTAGGCATGGTTGAAGAAAATAAATTTCCATATACATTAGATAAAAAAACTAGAAAGTTATATGAGGTACTAAATTATAATAATTCTTTGTATGAATTAAATACATCTATAAACATGCCTACATTTGCTAAAAGCTATAATGATTATATTCTTAAAGAATGTAATGATGCTGAAGATCCAACTACTTGTATTAACGAATTAACTCAAGCATTATCTACTCAATATATTAATGAATTGAAGAAAATGATTATAAAATATGGAGGAGGAATTGCTACAACAATAGCACCAAGTTCTGATTGTTCTTTTAAAAATACTGATGGTGAAATAGTAACTGAAGAAAGAGCGGCATGTTCTTCATTCGATTATTTACATGATATGCAAGTTATTGGATTTGACGATAATTACGAGTATAGTTATTGTAATGCTGGCAGTAAAAATTATTCAGTAAATAATAATGGAAAATGTGATAAAGGTAAACTAACTACTGGTAGAGGTGCATTTATTCTTAGAAATTCATGGGGTGAAGAAAATAAATTTCCATATTTGACATATGCAACTATTTCACCTAAAAATGATGTTGGAATAAAACCATTTCTTACAACAGAGTTCACTTTTATTTCATCTTTATCAAGCATGTCAGAAAGAAAATGGGATAATACATATTCGAATATTGGAGATTTAGGTTTAGATATATCTACAATAAATACATTAAATACATTAACAGAAAAATTTGTAAAAAAAATTAATACTGATGAAAAACTTGAAAAAATAAAATTTTATACTTATTCACAAGATGGTACATATAACATAAACATTGTAGTAGGAGATAAAAAATATAATTTTGAAAATATTAATACTGAAAAATACCCAGGTATATTTACTTATGATTTATCAAATGAAAATATTATAATAGATAAAGAAGAGTTTAGTGTTACAGTATCTGGTAAAAGAAGTAAAGTACTGGATAAAACAATAGCAGTATTTACATCTAATGTTGATACAACTCCAGTTATCAAAACAGAAGATACGACTATAACTACTAATGAATTTAATATATTATCTCAAACAAAAAATATTAATTCAGGAGAAAAAATTAACTATACATTATATGATGGAGAAACTGAACTTACTGATTATTTAAATGTTAGTGATAATATTGTTGCTGACAATGAAGTACTTAGTAATTTTACAATATTAAAACCACTTCAAGATGGAAATTATACTTTAAAAATTAGTTATGGAAGTAATAGTTATGATTCTAAAATTATAGCTACTGGTTTAGTTGATTCTATACTTGAAGGTGATGGAACCATAAATAACCCATATTTAATTAAAACAGAAGAAGATTTAAAAAAAGTAGGTGAAAATCTAAATTTATGTTATAAGTTAGCAAATGATATAACATTAACTGAAAAATGGACTCCAATTGGAACAAAAGAAAATCCATTTACTGGTGTGTTTGATGGAGACGGACATAGTATATCTAATTTAAATATTGAAAATAATAATGAATATAATGGCTTATTTGGATATGCTACTAATAATTCTAATAATGGTTATGATTTATCAATTAAGAACCTTGAAATAAAGAAAGCTAATATAACGACATCAAATGATGCAGGAATATTAGTAGGTCACATTGAATTAAATAAAGAAGATAGTATTATAATTAAAAATATCTACTTAATAAATGGAAATGTTAGATCTTCTAAAGGAAACATAGGAGCACTAGTTGGTTCAATAGCATCTAGTAACATCAATAGTAATTTACAATTTGTTAATATATTTAATTCTTCAAATGTAGTAGGAGGAGAACATTCAGGATTAGTTGGTAGTATTTCGAATGTTAATGTAAGTTTCTCAATTATTCAAAATACTGGATTAGTAATGATAACAAATTCAACTACTGACTATGGTACTTTAGTAGGAAAAACTGACTCAGAACAAGAAGTAATATTAGATAATTTTGTATTTACTGCTCTTGTTAAAGGAAAGGATTTCATTAAAGGACAATTAACAAATTATAATTTAAGTGAAACTAATAAATTACTTATATCACAAGGTTACTATTTAAAAACAAAAGATGATGATAAAATGTATAGCTATCCAGATAATAAAGTCCATGCCATAGAATCATTTGAAAATTATAAAGATAAAAGTTCTTATAACGATTTAATTGATTTTGATAATAATTGGAATTTATTAGAAAACAACAGTATTATACCAGTTATAAAAGCTGTAGATTTTACTTATACTTCTATTGAAGATATAGATATTAATCTGGCTGAAGAAATATCACTTGTTGATAAATTTTCTCCAATAACTAGAGCATTTAGAGTTAGCTATGAAGTAATATCTGGAAATGATCACATTACCTTAAAAGAGATTGGAAATAGTTATTTAGAAGATATTATTATTGAGGCAGAAACACCTGGTATAGTTAAACTACTTGTTAGAAGTAATTATGATAATTTTAATAAAATAATTAATGTTAATGTTCATGGTAAAGGTATTGTATATGATTCTAACAATTCAACTGGTGAAATAATTTATAAAAGATATACTAGTGGTTCAAGTATCATATTAGAAAATAAAAACTCTTTTAAATGGAATGGATATGAAATTTCTGAATGGAATACTAAGAGTGATGGAAGTGGAGAAAGTTATGTTCCTGGTAGTAGCTTTAAATATGAAAAAGACATGACATTGTATGCTATATGGACTAAAATTAAATTTAACATTAATTATTGCTTTAATGAAAACTGTGAACCTGGTAAAATATATAAATATAACGATGGTGAAGAAGCAATAATCATAAACAATGAAATTAAAGTTGAAGGCAAAAAATTTGATTCATGGAATACTAAAAAAGATGGAACTGGTAAATCATTTAAGCCGAATGAAAAAATAACTATTAAAGAAAATTACACTTTATACCCAATATATGTTGATGAAGTAACATATAGTGTTGAAAAATATAGAGTTATTGAAGATTCTCATTACATATCAAGAATAATGCCTAATATAATAAAAGAAGAATTTACTAGTAATATTAAACTTGGAACTGATTATTCAGTTAGTGTTGAAACTATTAGTTTAGAAGATAAAAATATTATATATACTGGTTCTAAAACAAATATATATAAAGGTTCTAATATTTATGCTACATACATTAATATAGTAATAGGTGATATAGATGGTGATGCTGAAGTTACATCTAGTGATTTATTAAAAGTAAGACAACATTTAATTGGAACGAAGTTGCTTAATGGAATATATTTATTATCAGCGGATATAGATGACGATACTGAAATTACATCTAGCGATTTACTTAGAATAAGACAACATTTGATTGGAACAAAGGTAATTTCTTAAGGAGGATTAAATGAAGAGGTTAAATAAAATTATTACATTTATGTTAGTGTTTATGCTGTTTGGACTAAATGTTCAAGCAGCAAGTGCTAACTTATCAGTTAGTAAAAGTAGTGTATATGTAGGTGATACATTTACAGCAACAGTAAAAGCAAATGGGGTAGCTGCTTGGAATATTCATATTTCAGCGACTGGACCTGTTAGTGGATGTAAATTAGATCAGGCTGATGCTACTGCTGATGCACTTGATACTAATAAAACTTTTACTGCAACTTGTAAGACAACAGGTGAAGGAACTATAACTGTAACATTAAAAGGAGATGTTACTAGTAGTGATGATGGTAAACCAGTAAAATTATCTAGTAGTAAAACTGTAACTGTTAACAAAAAAACTACTACAACTACAACAACAAAGAAAACAACTACAACAACAAAGAAAACAACAACAACTAAAAAAATAAATGACATAACTACTACAACAACAAAGAAAGTTACAACTACACAAAAAGTAGAGAAAAATAATGATGCAACTCTTAAAAATATAACAGTTGGTGGATATGATATTAAGTTTAGTAGCAACACTTATGAATATACAATTAATGTTAAAGCTGATGTTGATAAATTAGATTTTGATATATCTAAAAATAATGATAAAGCTAGTTATGAAATAATTGGAAATGATAAGTTAGTAACTGGTGAAAATAATATAATAATTAAAGTTACTGCAGAAGATGGAACTATAAAAGAATATAAGGTTAAAGTTATTAAAGAAAAAGAAAATACTATTTTTAATAATTTAACACTTAATAATATTAAAATAGATAATTATGAATTGAATTTCTATAAAGATAATTATGAATATAATTTAAAAATAAATAACGAAGAAAAATTAAATATAACAGTTGATTCAGACTCAAGTTTAAAATATGAAATAAGTGGAAATACTAATTTAAAAAATGGTAGTCAAATTACTATAAAAGTAACTGATTCAAATGAAGAAAGTATTTATAAAATAAATATTAAAAAAGATGAATCAAGTGCTTTAAATATATGGATGATTATTTCAATAATATGTTTTATTATAATAATTGTATTATTAGTTTTATACATTAAACTAAAGAATTATCATAAAAAAGAAGATGTTGTTGTCATTAACGAATAGGTACTGAAAATAGTACCTTTTATTATGATATTATATTTTTGTGTAGTGAAGAATAGTGTAATAAGTGTTGAAGTAAATAGATAAATAACAAATAAGGTATCTATTATTCTAAATAGTTTAGAAATTGATATTAATACATTTGTTAATATGGCTTTAATTAGTGATTAAATATATGTTTATAAAACAAAATATGAATAGTTTCATCATCTATAATAAATCTCAATAATAAACATATACTTTACTATGATAAAAGATATAATTAAAAATAATAATTATTATATTTGTATAGAGAATAATTTAATATGTATTAAAAATTACATAAGAATTATTGATATAAGTGAAACATTTATTAAAATTAAACTAAATAATAAGACTATTAAGATTAAAGGAAATAATATGGTTATTAATAGATTAGACGAGCATGATTTATCTATTAAAGGTGAATATAAGGATATAGAGTTTAATTGTGAATAAAGTTAAAATTATTGTTAATGAAAGTAGTAATAAGTTTTTAAATTATTTAATCTATAATAGGATTTATTATGATTCACTTGATAAGTATAATGATTATTATGTAGTAATTGTATCTTATGATGATTATTTATATATTAGAAGAAGATATAAATGTCATATTGTTAAGTATTATGGTAAAGAGAATGTTATTGATATTTTTAATAGAAATAAATATGTATTTTTATCTTTGATTATATCTTTTATGTTACTTTTTTTATTATGTAATACTATTTTTGATATTAAGATTAATAGTGATAATGAAGATATTATTAAAATTATTAATGATAGTTTAAATGATAATGGTGTTTCTTTATATAAAAGAAAAGTATCTTTTGATAAATTAAATAGTATTAAAAATAAGATTCTTGTTGATAATAAAGATACATTAGAATGGATAGAGATAAGAGAAAAGGGTTGTAAATATTATATTGAGGTTACACCAAGGGTTAAATCTAACAATAATGTAAATAGAAACGAACCAAGTGATATTGTTGCGGATAAAGACGGAGTTATTAAACATATTGTTGTTCATAGTGGAAGTAAAGTTATTGATATAGGAGATTATGTTAAAAAAGGAGATACATTAATAACAGGTAATGTTATTAAGAATGAAACTGTTGTTGATAAGATACATAGTGAAGGAGTTATTTATGCTGAAACTTGGAAAACTGTTAATATATGTATTCCGTTTAAAAGAGTAGATTATGTTTATACAGGTAAAACTATTAATCATTATTATTTAGATGTATTTGGACATGAATTTACTTTAACTGGTAAATATGATAGTAATGATACTATAAATAAGAAAAGTATTGTTATTGATAAACCATATTTATTTTTTAAATTATATAAAGAAGAAAAGAAAAAATATAATTATAATGAAATTGTTTTAAGCGAAGAAGAAGCATATAATGAAGCAATTAATAGAAGTGTTTCTGAGATAGAAAAAAAGCTCTCTAATGATGAATATATTATTTCAAAAAAAGTTTTGAAAAAAGAGGTAAATAGTAGTAAAATAAGTTTAGAAGTATTTTTTAAAGTTTATGAAAAAATTGGGGTTGCTTCTGAAATAAAAGATATAGGAGAAGAGAATGGAGAGAGCAATTAGAAGTGTTATAAAGATGTCATTACCAACTCTTATTATAGTTATTGCGATTGTTGTAATTTTAAGAGTTACTTATATATTAAAAAGTGATAAAAGAAAGTTTGTCTTTCATGAAGAAATATTTAATTTATTATTTCTTGCATATTTGGTTATGTTGTTCCAGTTAGTTACTAGTCAAGATATTCCTGGTGGTGGGACTAATTTAATGCCATTTAGGGAGATAATGAGATATCCCATTGGTAGTGCTAGTTTTTATAAACAAGTAGTTGGAAATATTGTTTTATTTATACCTCTTGGTTATTTTGCTACTAGTTATGCTAATATTAAAGGACTTGGTACAATTACTCTTGTATCATTATTTTCAAGTTTAACAATAGAAAGTGTACAACATTATATAGGTAGAAGTTTTGATATAGATGATATAATTTTAAATATAGTTGGTGGTATAGTTGGATTCTTACTTTACACTGCACTTAATGCAATTAGAAATAATATGCCTAAATTCTTAAGAAGAGATTGGCTTTATAATGTACTTAGTGTTATAATATTAATTCTTATAGGTTTATATGTCTATAAGATTATGTAGTTAAGGAGTGTATATGGAAGATTATATAATTAATACAACTAAACATGAAGATATTGATATAAGTGAATTAGATAAGGTTATTAGATTTGCATGTAAGCATTTAAAAGTTAATAATCCTATGCTTAATATAGTTATAGTTGATAAAGATAGAATACAAGAAATAAATAAGGAATATAGAGATAAAGATGCAGTTACTGATGTAATATCTTTTGCTTTTGAAGAAGTAGATGATTTAGAATATGATAATATTAGATTTTTAGGTGAAATTTATATTTGTTATGATAGATGTGTAGAACAAGCAAAAGAATATGGACATAGTATTAAAAGAGAGTTTTGTTATCTAGCAGTTCATGGACTTTTGCATTTACTTGGTTATGATCATATGACTCCTGAGGATAAAGCTGTGATGAGAGCAAAAGAGGAGGAAATATTAAATGAATATGATATCACGAGATGAAAGAAAAGCTCAAAAGGGTATAAAGAAATTCTTTCATAGTTTTACTTATCCAATTAAAGGATTAAAGTATGCTTATAGAAATGAACAAAATTTAGCATTTGATGTTGGTATGGCTCTTGTAGTATCTATTGCAGCATTTATATTTAAATTAAGTGGTATAGAGTGGGCTATATTAATGCTTACTATGGGTCTTGTTATATCTTGTGAACTTATAAATACAGCTATTGAAGCAGTTGTTGATTTAGTTACAGAAGAATATCATCCACTTGCTAAAGTTGCTAAGGATACAGCATCAGCAGCTGTGTTTGTATTTGCTATTATTGCAATCATAGTTGGATTAATTATTTTCGGGCCAAAAGTAGTAGCATTATTTTAAGGAGGAATATGAAAGATAGATTAATTAAATTATTAGAAAATAGTTATGCACCTTATTCAAATATGCATTTTGCTTGTATAGTCGAAACTAAAAATGGTAATTTTTATGAAGGTGTTAATATAGAAAATGCATCATATGGTGGAACTATATGTGCTGAGAGAAATGCGATTAACAATGCTGTTAGTCATGGCGAAAGAGAATTTAAAGCTTTATATTTAATGACTAGTAGTGATGAAATTTGTTATCCATGTAATATATGTAAACAAACATTTTTAGAGTTTTTTGATAAAGATGTTATGTTTAATATAATGACTCACGATGGTAAAATGGAAGTTATGAGTTTTGAAAAACTAATGACTACTACATTTACTAAGGAGGATTTAGTATGAAAAGTGGTTTTGTAAGTTTAATTGGTAGACCTAATACAGGTAAAAGTACATTATTAAATCAAATCATAAAAGAAAAGGTTGCAATTATTAGTCCAAAGCCACAAACAACTAGAAACTTAGTAGATGGTATTTATAATGAAGAAGATACTCAAATTATATTTGTAGATACTCCTGGAATTCATAAACCAGTTGATAAACTTGGAGTAGCACTTAATAGCCAAGCTTATTATTCAATTAATGATGTTGATATATTACTTTTAGTAGTAGATGCAAGTGTTCCGTATGGAAAAGGTGATCAATTTATTATTGATAAACTATCAGGAGTAAAAAAACCAGTATTTTTAATTCTTAATAAAATTGATAAATTAAGTGATGAAGAAATACTTAAGAAGATTGATGAATATAAAAATCTATATGAATTCGCTGAAATAATTCCAGTATCAGCATTAAAGAATGATAATATTGATAGATTAATTAAAGTTCTTAAAGAATACTTACCTGATAATGTTAAATATTTTATGGATGGTGAAACTACTACTGCTGAAATGGAATTTAGATTATCAGAAATAGTTAGAGAAAAAATATTTATTCATACTAATGATGAAGTACCTCATTCAATATCTTGTAAATTAGTTGGTTATGAAGAAAAAAATAATATAGCTAAAATATATATAGATATAATTGTTGATAGAGATTCACTTAGAAAAATTATTATTGGTAGTAATGGAAGTATGATTAAAACTATTGGTCATGAAGCTAGACTTGATATGGAAGAATTACTTGGTATGAAAGTTTATCTTGAATTATATTGTAAAACAATTAAAAAGTGGAGAGAAAAAGAGAAATTCATTAAAGATTTAGGATATTTAATAAAAAATGATTAATTTTTGAATAAATATTTTATTTTTCCTGCAATATAATATTGTAAGGAGAGAGATATGAATAAGAAGGAAGCTTGGAATAAATTTAAGGAAACTGGAAAGATAGAATATTATTTAGAATATAAGAAAGGAAAATAAGCATAAAGTTATCTTTATGCTTTTAAAGTAAGTATGAAGATTATAAGTACAGATGGAATTGTTGTTAGTAGTATTCCTTTTAAAGAGAGTAGTAGAATTATTAATATTCTAACAAAAGATATGGGAATAGTAGGTTGTATTGTTAAAGGGTGTAAAAGTTTAAAAAGTAAACTTAGACTTCCTAGTGAAAAGTTTACTTATGGTACATTTCATTTTTATTATAAAGAAAATGGACTTTCTACTTTAATAGAAGCTGATATTAAAAATTATTTTATTAATATTAAAAGTGATATTATGAGAATAAGTTATATGTCTTATTTATGTGAACTTGCTACTAATGTATTTAAAGAATCTAATAATAGCGAAGTTTATGATATACTTATAAATGCACTTATAAAGATAGAAGATGGTTTTGATTCGAAGATTATTACTAATATAGTAGAGATGCAATATTTAAATTATATTGGTATAAGTTTATGTTTAGATTCTTGTGTTAATTGTGGTAGTACTAAGGTTGTAACATTAAGTACTAGTAGGGGTGGTTATATTTGTTCTAATTGTAGAAATAGTGAACCTATATTAGATGGTAAAATATTGAAATTATTAAGACTTTATAATTATGTCGATATATCTAAAATAAGTAATTTAGATATTGATAGTGAAGTAAGTAATGCAATTGATAGAATAATCAGTGAATATTATGAAGATTATAGTGGTGTTACTGTTAAAAGTAAGAAATTCTTAAAGGAAATTGAATAATCTTTTAAGAATTTTTTTTGTTGCAATTGTTATTAAGCAATTAAATATTAACTTTTAAATCAAATATTTTTGTATTTGAATTTTATTTGTAAAATATTTTTAAAAAGTTAGCACTCATATATTGACAATGCTAAAAATAGTGATATAATTAATCTAGCACTGAAAAGAAAAGAGTGCTAAAAGGAGGTATATGATGATTGGTACAAGACAAAAAGAATTACTAAAAGAAATTGTAGAAGAATATGTAAAATCTGCAAGACCTGTTGGTAGTAAATCTTTATGTAAGAAATTTAAATGTTCAAGTGCTACTATTAGAAATGATATGGCTGATCTTGAAAGTTTGGGTTACTTAGAAAAGACACATATATCTTCTGGTAGAATTCCATCTGAAATGGGATATAGATATTATGTTGATAATTTGATGGAACCTAAAAAAATAAGTGGTGAAGATATGCTTAAACTTCAAACTATATTTAATAATCGTGATTTAGAACTTAATGATGCGATTAGTAAAAGTTTGGAAATAATAAGTGATATTACAAATTATACTTCTGTTGTTTTAGGTAAGGAATCAAGTGATAACAAATTATCTAAGGTAGAAGTAATTCCAGTTGGTGAAAGAGGGCTTGTAGCTATTGTAATCACTGATAAAGGTCATGTTGAAAATAAGAATTTATCTATTGATGAAAACATACCATTAAGTGAGGTTGCGAAAACTACTGAGTTATTAAATAAGATGCTTGTTGGAACACCTATTGATGATGTACCTAGTAAGCTAGAATTTGAAATTAAACCTATAATAAGAAATTATATTGAAAATTATGAGGTTTTGTATAATGCTTTTTATAATGCATTATCTAATTTCACTAGTGAAAGGGATGTTAAGTTCAGTGGGAAGACTAATATATTAAAACAACCAGAATTCAGTACAGTCGATGATGTTAAAAACATTATAAGTAAATTTGAAAGCAAAGATATGGTGAATAAAATTGAAGAGGCTAATGATGAGGTTAAGGTATATATTGGTAGTGAGAGCGAAATTGATGACAATGTAACAATAGTTAAAACTAAATATAAAGCTAACAATGGAACTGAAGGAACTATTGCTGTGATCGGACCAAAAAGAATGGAATATGATAGAGTCGTAAATATGCTTGAATATTTAAAAGAACATATAGAGAGGAAGAAATAATGTCAAAAAAACATATAAAAGAAGAAGAACAAAATATTAATGAACAAACTAATAATGAAAGCACATGTGAGTGTGAAACTAATGAAGATAATGGTTGTTCTGGATCATGTGCAGGATGTTCTGGATGCGGAAGCATAGACCCTGAAATGATGATTCAAATACTAGGAAGTAGAAATAAGGAACTTGAAGAAAAATATATGAGACTTCAAGCTGAATTTCTAAATTTTAAAACAAGAACACAAGGTGAAATTAGTAAAATGCTTCAATATGAAGGAGAAGATTTTATTAAAGAAATACTTGTTATTAAAGATAATTTAGAAAGAGCTGTTTCTATGGATGATAATGATTTAAGCGATGAAGTAAGTAAATTCCTAAGTGGATTTAAGATGATACTTGGTAGTTTAACTGCTTTACTTGATAAATATGAAGTCCGTGAAGTTGAATGTTTAGGTCATGAGTTTGATCCTCATGTATCTGAGGCTGTTTTAACTGAACACGACGAAAATAAACCTGAAAATGTTGTACTTGAAGTATACACAAAAGGTTATAGATATAAAGATAAGTTAATTAGACCAGCAATGGTTAAAGTTAACAAATAAAAAGGAGAGATAAATTATGGCAAAAATAAATAAAGTTATAGGTATAGATTTAGGAACAACTAATAGTTGTGTTGCTGTTCTTGAAGGTGGCGAACCAAAAGTTATTCCTAATGCTGAAGGAAATAGAACTACTCCTTCAGTAGTAAGTTTTAAAAATGGTGAAGTTAGAGTTGGAGATGTAGCAAAAAGAGAAGCTCAAACTTCTACTAATGTTATTAGTTCTATTAAGAGATTAATGGGAACTAAAGAAAAAGTTGAAGCAGAAGGTAAGAAATATACACCAGAAGAAATAAGTGCTAAGATTCTTATGAATTTAAAAGAAACTGCAGAAGCTTATTTAGGTGGTGAAGTAAGTAAAGCTGTTATTACAGTTCCTGCATACTTTAATGATGCTCAAAGACAAGCAACTAAGAATGCTGGTAAAATTGCTGGACTTGAAGTTGAGAGAATTATAAATGAACCAACTGCTGCTGCACTTGCTTATGGTTTAGATAAACAAGAAAATGCACATACAGTACTTGTTTATGACCTTGGCGGTGGTACATTTGATGTATCAATATTAGAACTTGGTGATGGTGTATTTGAAGTTAAGGCTACTAGTGGTAATAATCACTTAGGTGGAGATGACTTTGATAATGCTATTATTGAATATATTGTAAAAGAATTTAAGAAAGAAAATGGTGTTGATTTATCAAAAGATAAATTAGCTATGCAAAGATTAAAAGAAGGTGCTGAAAAAGCTAAGAAAGATTTAAGTGGTGTTAAGACTACTCAAATTAGTTTACCATTTATTACACAAGGTGAAAATGGACCTTTACATGTTGATATGACATTAACAAGAGCTAAATTTGAAGAATTAATTAGTGATTTAGTAGAATCTACTAGAAAACCAGTTAGAGATGCTTTAAAAGAGGCTAAATTAACTAAGAATGATATTGATAAGGTATTACTTGTTGGTGGATCTACAAGAATTCCTTGTGTTCAAGATTTAGTTAAAGAAGAACTTGGTAAAGAAGGAAGTAAAGAAGTTAACCCAGATGAGGTTGTTGCTATGGGTGCTGCTATTCAAGGTGGTGTTTTAACTGGTGAAGTTAATGATTTAGTACTTCTTGATGTTACACCATTATCACTTGGTATTGAAACTCTTGGTAATGTAATGACTGTATTAATTCCAAGAAATACAACTATCCCAACAACTAAGAGTCAAGTATTTAGTACTGCTGCTGATAATCAACCAGCTGTTGATATTCATATTTTACAAGGTGAAAGACCAATGGCAGCTGATAATAAAACACTTGGACACTTCCAATTAACTAACATACCACCAGCTCCAAGAGGAGTACCTCAAATAGAAGTTTCATTTGATATTGATGCTAATGGTATTGTTAATGTTAAAGCAAAAGATCTTGGAACTAATAAAGAACAAGCAATTACAATAACTGCATCTTCTAATTTAAGTGATGAAGAAATCGATAAAATGATGAAAGAAGCAGAAGCTAATAAAGAAGCAGATAAGAAGAGAAAAGAAGAAGCTGAAATTAGAAATGATGCTGAACAAATGGTATTTGGTGCTGAAAAAGCAATGAAAGATTTTGGAGATAAGGTATCTGATTCTGAAAAAGAAGAAGTAGAAAAACTTGTTAAAGAAACAAAAGAAGCTTTAGATAAAAATGATACTGATGATATTAAGAAAGCTAGTGAAAAATTAAGTGAAAAAGTAATGGAAGTATCTAGTAAAGTATATCAACAACAAGCAGCTGAATCACAAAAGAATGCTGAAAACTCTTCAAAGGAAGAAGAATCTACTGATAAAAAAGATAATGTAAAAGATGCTGAATTTGAAGAAAAATAATTTATGAATAGGGGCTCTTTTAGAGCCCTTATATTTATATATAAGGAGAACTAATGGATTACGATTGGGATTTAACTAGAATATTTAAAAATAATGATGAACTTAAAAGTACAATAAATAGAATAAATGATTTATTAAAAGATGTTATTAAATATAAAGGTAAAATATTTGATAATTTATATGAATTTTTAGAACTTGATAGTGAAACAGATTTATTATGTGAAAGAATATATATTTATTCTCATTTGAAGTTTTATGAAGATATGACTAATAATGAAAGTAAGGAACTTGTAAATACTGTTCTTAATATATATGATAAAGCTAATAGTGAAAGAAGTTTTGTTGTTCCAGAAATATTAAAATTAGATTATAAGTCTGTTTTAGATAAAATAAATAATGATAGTAGATTAGAAAAATATAGATTTTATTTTGAAAAGTTATTCAAAGATAAAAAACATATTCTAAGTGAAAAGGAAGAAAAGATATTATCTGATATGTCATCTTTATATAGAATACCTGAAAATGCTTTTGAAGAACTTGATAATACTGATATATCTTTTGATAAGTTAAAGGATGAAGATGGTAATTTGATTACACTTACTAATTCTAATTATGGAGTACTTATTAGTTCTAAAAATAGAAGTGTTAGAAAGTCTGCTTTTAATAAATTATATAAGTATTATAAAAATCATATAAATACATTTAGTAGTTTATATTTAGGACATATTAAATGTGATAAATTAATATCAAATACTAGAAAGTATTCTGATAGTTTATCTATGTATTTAAGTAGTGATAATATTGATAAATCTTTATATAATAATTTAATTAAATGTACTAGTGATAATTTGAGTTATTTATATGATTATTATAAAGTAAAAAAGAATGTACTTGGTCTTTCTAAATATCATTTATATGATACTTATGTAAATATATCTAGTATGCCTGAAAGAAAATATAGTTATAATGATAGTCTTGAAATTATATATAAAGCTCTTAGTATACTTGGAAGTGAATATATAAAAGATTTTAAAACTGTTATAAATAACAGATCTGTTTCAGTACTACCTAAAAAAGGTAAAAGAAGTGGTGCTTTTGAATGGGCTACTTATGGTGTTCTTCCTTATGTATGTTTGAATTTTGAAGGAAATATTAATTCAATTTCAACTGTTGCTCATGAAATGGGACATGCGATGCATAGTTATTATTCTAATTTAAATCAAGAATATGTTAATGCTAATTATCCAATATTTTTAGCAGAAATCGCATCAACTGTTAATGAGATATTATTAAGTGAATATTTATTTAATAATACAGTTGATAAAGATGAGAAGATATATTATTTAGTTGAGTTTTTAAATAAATTTAAATCTACTATATATAGACAAACTATGTTTGCTGAATTTGAGAAAATAGTTCATGATATGGAAGATAATAATGAGAATTTAAGTAGAGATGCTTTATGTAATATTTATTATGATTTAAATAAAAAGTATTTTGGAGATGCTGTTTGTATTGATGAAGACATTAAATATGAATGGTCAAGAATACCACACTTTTATTCTTCATTTTATGTTTATAAATATGCGACTGGTTTTATAAGTGCAATTATAATAGTAGATAATTTAAAGAAAGATAAGAACTATAAAGAAAAATATCTTAATTTCTTAAAGAGTGGAGGTAGTAAGTATCCACTTGATATATTAAAAGATGCTGATATTGATATTAGTGATGTTAATGTTATGAATAGAGCATTTGAAATATTTAATGAAAAATTAAACTTACTTAAAAAATATATAGATGAATAGGGAGAGATGTTATGGCAAAAAGAGATTATTATGAGGTTCTTGGTGTATCTAAGGATGCTACTGATGCTGAAATTAAATCAGCTTTTAGAAAGAAAGCAAAAGAATTTCATCCAGATTTAAATAAGAGTCCAGATGCTCCTGAAAAGTTTAAGGAAGCTCAAGAAGCTTATGCATGTCTTTCTGATAAAGATAAGCGAGCTCAATATGATAAATATGGTCATGCTGCTTTTGAAAATCCTTATGGAAATGCTGGAGGAGGTTTTTCTGGTAATCCATTTGGTGGCGGAGCTGCTGGATTTGATTTTAGTGATATATTTGATGACTTATTCTCTGGCGGTTTTGGTTCTTCATTTAGTTCATTTGGTGGAAGTGGTAGATCTGGTTCAAGTAGAGCAAGAAAAGGTAGCGACAGTTTATATGGAATGAAAATAGACTTTATGGAAGCTGCTTATGGTTGTAAAAAAGATATAGATTTAGAATACTATGAAACTTGTGAAGATTGTGATGGAGCTGGAGGACACGGAGAAGAAACTTGTGAAGACTGTGGCGGTAGAGGTTATGTTATCAAACAAACTAATACTATTTTAGGTACAATTCAATCAAAAACAGTTTGTTCAAATTGTAATGGTACTGGAAAATCATTTAAGTCAAAATGTAGTACTTGTAAAGGTACTGGAAAAGTTAAAGTTAATAAAACAATTACAATAGATATTCCAGCTGGTATTGATACTGGAGAACAATTAAGACTTAGTGGAAAAGGTGAAGCAGGAATAAATGGTGGACCTAATGGAGACTTGTATATTGAAATAAAAGTTATGCCTCATGAACTTTATAGAAGAGAAGGAAATGATGTTTATATAGATTTACCTGTATCTATTACTGATTTATGCCTTGGTACTAAAAAGAGTATTAAAACAATGGATGGCACAGTAGATCTTAAAATAAAAGAAGGAAGTCAACCAGGAGATATTTTAAGAATTAAAGGTAAAGGTATAAATAATCCAGATTCTTGGAAAAAAGGAGATTTCTATTGTGTTCTTAAACTTATAATACCAAGAAATTTAACTAGAAAACAAAAAGGTATTTTAGAAGATTTAGATGATACTGATGTAAGTGATGAACCAGAATTCACTAAATTTAATAGATTAAATAAATAATTAAGTTTTTACTTAGTTATTTTTTATTGTGTTTTTTATGTATTTATGGTATATTATATGAACAATTTTTATATGGGGGGTTTTTATGGAAAATGAAATCTATGTTACTGAAAAAGGGTATAATGAATATTTAAAAAGTATTAATGCTGTAAAAGAAAATATGGAAAGAGTAGAATCATTAAGAGAATATGTTAGTGATAGAATGGGTCTTGATGAATTTACTAAACAATCTTTTTTAGAGAATCTTAAAAGTGAAGGAACTAGCCTTAGTGAAGAATTAGAAGAAAAAATGACTAGACTTGAAAGAATAGTTATAAATCCTGAAAAAGAAAATAGTGAAGATATTGTTGGTTTGGGTGATACACTTATGCTTTTAATAAATGGTCATACATTCGATGTTAAAGTATCTACCAATAGTTCTAATGATTGTACTGCTACTATAGTTACTGATACTTCTAGTATTATAGGTAGAAGAATATATTTAAGAACAGTAGGTGATACAATTTTTTATTCAACTAATGGTTATACAAATGCTATTACGATATTGTCTAAGTTAAAGGAACGAAAACTTGAATTATAGTAAATTTATGGACAAAATTTCGCTCATATGATATAATATGAGCGATTTTTTCATAAAATTCACAAAAAAAGAAGTGTTTTTGAATTTTATTTCGTATATAACTATTAGGAGGACAAAAACGATGGCATTTATTGATAAGTCTGTTATTAATGAAATTAAATCTAAAAATGATATAGTAGATGTCATTGGAAGCTATATTAATCTTAATGATAAGAATAAAGCTTTATGTCCTTTTCATGATGATCATAGTCCATCATTTAGTGTTCAACCAGACAAACAAATATATAAATGTTTTAGTTGTGGTGAGAGTGGTAATGTTATTACATTTGTTCAAAAATATAATGGTATAACTTTTGTAGAAGCTTTAAAAATGCTTGCTGATAGAGCTAACATTAAAGTAGATATAAATACTGCTAAAAAAGTAAATACTAAATATGAGAAATTATATGAGATTAATGATACAGTTAATAAATATTTTAAAGCTAATTTGCTTTCAAGTGAAGGAATTAAAGCTACTAAGTATTTAGAAGAAAGAAAAATATCAAAAGATATAATTAATGAATTTAATATTGGACTTTCAACAACCAATAAATTATCAACTATATTATCTAAAAAATATAGTTATGATGATTTAGTAAAACTAGATATTGTTAAAGAAATAAATGATAGATATTATGATACATTTCAAGATAGAATTATATTTCCAATTATTGATGAAAATAATAATGTAATAGCATTTAGTGGTAGAAAATATACTAATGAAGACTTAAATAATAACACACTTCCTAAATATTCAAATACAAAAGAAACAGATATATTTAAGAAGAGTGAAGTATTTTATAATATTAATAATGCACTTGCAGAAATAAAGAAAAAAAGAGAAATTATTATTACAGAAGGTTTTATGGATACCATTAGAATGTCATCTATTGGTTATAAAAATGTAGTAGCAATAATGGGTACTGCATTTACACAAAAACATCTAGAAAAAATAATTAAGTGGAAATGTAAAGTAATACTAAATCTTGATCAAGATGATGCTGGTGTTAAAGGTACAATAGAAGCAGGAGAAACATTACTAAAAAATAATATAGATACAGAAGTTATAGTATTCGAAGATTATAAAGATAGTGATGATTTTATAAAAAATAAAGGAAGTGATGCTTTTAAAATTGCTTATGATAATAGAGTTTCTTTCATAGATTTTAAACTTAAATATCTAAAAAGAAAAAGAAATATGAAAGATGCTGTTGAAAAAGCAAAATATATAAGAGAAGCTGTTCTTTCATTAAATGATTTAGATAGTCAAATATTAATTGATTTAAAAATAAAAGATATTGCAGAAGAGTTTGGCATAAATGAATCTGATATAAGAAATGAAATTAAATTAAATAAAAAAATGGCTGTTAAACAAGTAGAAGAGCCGAAAAAAATAACTAGATATAATAAATATGATAAGAGTGAACTTAGACTACTTTACTTAATGCTTAATTATGAAGATGTAATACTTTATTTTGAAAATACTCTTGGATATTTAATACAAGATGATAGATCTAATTTAGCATATAAAATAATTGAATTTAGAAATGATTACGGTTATTATAATTATAGTGATTTTTTAGATTATATTTCTGATAATGACAAACTTATGAATACTGTTAAAGAAGTAATGAAATATCATAATAATGAAGAATATACAACTGAAGAATTAGATGATTATATTAATACTATTAAAATGTATTCAATTAACAAAAGAATAGAAACTCTTAAAAATGAAATGAGTGAGACATTCGATGTTAATAAAAAAATAGAAATAGCAAAGAAAATAGAAAATATAAATAAGGAAGTGTTGAAATGGTAAATAATATTAAAACTTTTGAAGAAAGAGTACAAGAATTAGTTGAAACTGGTAAAAAAGAAGGTTTTTTAACTTATGAACAAATAGCTAAAAAAACTATTGATTTAGATTTAGATGCTAATGCTTTAGATGAGTTATATAATGCTCTTAATGAAAATCATATTGAAGTTAGAGCTGAAGATGAAGAAGATAATGGAAATATTGATTTAAAGAATGATATTATTATTGATGATGTTCCTGATGAAAGTAAGGATATGAGTGTTAATGATAATGTAAGAATGTACTTAAAAGAAATAGGTAAAATAAGTTTGTTATCTCTTGAAGAAGAACAAGAACTTTCTAAAAGAGTTGCAGAAGGAGATGAACAAGCTAAAAATATTCTTGCTGAATCTAACCTTAGACTTGTTGTTTCTATTGCTAAAAGATATGTAGGAAGAGGTCTATTATTCTTAGATTTAATTCAAGAAGGTAATATTGGACTTATGAAAGCTGTTGAAAAGTTTGATTATGATAAAGGTTATAAGTTTAGTACTTATGCTACTTGGTGGATAAGACAAGCTATAACAAGAGCACTAGCAGATCAAGCAAGAACAATAAGAGTTCCAGTACATATGGTTGAAACTATTAATAAAATGGCTAGAATAGAAAGACAAATGACATTAGAACTTAATCGTGAACCAACAGATGCAGAACTTGCTAAAAAGATGGGGCTTTCAACTGATAAAATTGTTGAAATTAGAAAAATTAGTCAAGATCCAGTAAGTTTAGAAACACCAATAGGTGAAGAAGATGATTCACATTTAGGAGATTTCCTTGCTGATGAAAGAACTATGTCACCAGAAGAATTTGCTACTTATGAAATACTTAAAGATGAATTAAGAGAAGTTCTTGATACATTAACAGTAAGAGAAAAAGAAGTTTTAGAACTTAGATTTGGTTTATTTGATGGATCTAGTCATACTCTTGAAGAAGTTGGTAAACAATTTAAAGTTACAAGAGAAAGAATTAGACAAATAGAAGCAAAAGCTCTTAGAAAATTAAGACACCCATCAAGAGCTAAAAAATTAAAGGATTTCTTAATTGAATAGAATAGAGAGTATATATTCATTTATTGATAAAAATGATAAAGTAGTAGATGTAGGGTGTGATCAAGCTAAACTTGGTATTATGCTTGCAAAATCTAATATAAAATCTATTGCTAGTGATATAAGTATAAATGTAATATCAAGAGCAAAAGAAGATATTAATAAATTAGGATATAGTGATTATATAGATTTAAGAGTATCTGATGGACTTTCAAATATTAAAGAAGGAGAAGCAGATACAGTAGTACTTTCAGGTATGGGTACACATACAATATTAGAAATACTTAGTAATACAAAATTAAGATTTAAAAAAGTAATAACAATATCTAATAATTATCATGATATATTAAGAACTAAAATGAATGATTTAAATTATAAAATTGATAGAGAATTAATAATAAAAGAAAATAATAAATATTATAATTTAATATTATTTAAAGAAGGTAATAATGATTTAACAAGAAAAGAAATATTACTTGGTAAAAATCATATAGATGATAATTTATATAATGATTATTTGAATTATTTAAAAAATAAGTATCTTAGTATAAAAGAACAATCAAAAGATAGAAATGATAAAATAAATGAAATATTAGAATATATAAAATTTAATTAAGCTAAAATTATGTCATTTAATTTTACTTTAAAATAGCACTAGAAATAGTGCTTTTTTAATGATAAAATATCTATTAGAATAGAGGTTAGGTTAAATGAATAAAAAGGGATTTACATTAGTAGAATTATTAGCTGTAATAGCAATATTAGCATTGCTTGTTATAATAGCTTTACCAAGTGTACTTGAAATGTTTAATAGAGCTAAAAAAGAACTGTTTTTAACAGAAGCTAAAAATTTATATAAAGAAGTATCTAAAAAATATATTACTGAAAATATGAGAGGGAATGTTATCAATAAAATAAATTCTTCAGATAATAAATTAAATATAGATACAGATAAATTAGTTTATGATATAAGATTAGATGACAAAGGTGTTATAAAAGATTTTAAGGTTTCTGATGGAACTTATTGTATAAGAAGTCGTATTAATGATATAAAAAGTTTAACTTATGAATTAATAGAAGAAGGAGATTGTGAAGGAAATCCTAATGCTCCAGAACCTGTGAAATGTACTTATGATGGTAAACTAGTTCAAGGTGCTGAATTTGTTCAAGGATCTTATACTTATAGATATAAACAAGAGGGTAATAATTTAGATGAAGGTGAACCAATTGGTTGGCATAGTATATTTAATGATGGATGGGGAGTACAACTTACAGATAAATCAAGTACAAGTCCTGTTAATGATGAGATATGTTCATCAATAAATGGTAAACCAGTAGTGTCAACTAATGCAATGTATAGATATAGCAAAGCTAGTTCAATTGATATAAGTAGTTTTAATTCAAGTAATGTTACTAATATGAACTCTATGTTTTATAAGAGTGCTGCTACAGAAATAGTTGGTTTAGAAAAATTAGATACTCATAATGTTACAACTATGGGAAATATGTTTAATGGAAGTAAAGCCAAAACTCTTGATGTAGTAAATTTTAATACTAAAAAAGTAAAATATATGGATTTTATGTTTAAAAGTACTGAAGCTACTAAATTAGACTTAAGTAATTTTGATACTAATAATGTTATTAGACTATATGCTATGTTTTGGGCTAGTAAGGCAGAAAGTATAGATGGTTTAGAGTATTTTAATACAAGTAAAGTTACTAATATGGAACATATGTTTAGAGAAAGTAAAGCTTTAACTCTTAATCTGAGTAGTTTTGATACCCGCAATGTTACAAGTTTCTTATGTTTCTTAGCTTGGTCTAGTGCTACTAAAATAATTGGGCTTGAAAATTTTGATACAAGTAAAGTAATTAACATGAATGCAATGTTTTATGGTACTAAAGTAGATTATTTAAATTTAAGTAATTTTGATACAAGTAAAGTAACTTTAATGGGTGCTATGTTTATGTTTAATACATCTAAAAAAATAGATGTTAGTTCATTTGATACAAGCAATGTTACTGATATGGGTATAATGTTTATGAATACAGAAGCCACTGAAATAAAAGGTCTTGAGAATTTTGATACACATAATGTAACAAAGATGGGAAGTATGTTTTGGGGAACAAATGTATCTAAATTGGATTTAAGTTCATGGGATACTAGCAATGTTACTGATATGAGTGGTATGTTTGCGGTTAGTGATGCAACTGAAATAAATTTAAGTAGTTTTAATACAAGTAAAGTTACTAATATGGATCAAATGTTTAGAAATTGTCATGTTAAAAATTTAGATATCTCTACATTTGATATTAGTGATCAAGTTAACTTAGAAAATATGTTTTGGAATTCTAATTCAAATATTGTTTATGTTAAGAATAGTGATATTGTTAATTTATTTGAAAATAGTGATGTAATTAGTATTCCTAAGTATTTAAAAGTAGTTGTTAAATAGGTTTCAATTGTGAAATCTATTTTCTTTTGATGACATTTTATACCGCTTATGATAAAATTATTTTGGTGATGAAAGTGAAAAAGATTATAAAAATATTTTTATGTATGAGTTTACTATTTATTTTATGTAGTTGTGGTAATAAAGAGGAAGAGAATCTTAACTATACTACTAGTGAAGTAGATGGAAAAACTATTTATACTATTAAAACTAAAAAGTTTGTTACAAGTGATAAAGAAACTAATTTAGTTATGATTGATGTTAGAAATTATGGAATTATGGTTGCTGAATTATATCCTGATAAAGCACCAATTACAGTTGAAAATTTTAAAAGTTTAGTTAGTAAAAACTTTTATAGTGGTCTTATATTTCATAGAGTAGTAAAAGATTTTGTTATTCAAACTGGTGATCCAAAAGGCGATGGTAGTGGTGGAAGTGATAAAACTATCAAAGGTGAATTTGAAGCTAATGGAGTTAAAAATGATATAAGTCATGTTAGAGGTGTTTTATCAATGGCAAGAAAGGGTAGTAATCCTGAAACTAGTGAAACATTAAACTCTGCTTCTAGTCAATTTTATATTGTTCAAGAAGATGCAACTTATTTAGATGGAAACTATGCTGGATTTGGTAAACTTGTTAGTGGATATGATGTTCTTGATAAGATTGCTTCAGTACAAACTAATATGAATAATAAACCTATTGATGATGTAGTTATTAAAAATGTTAGATTTGTAGAATACTATGAGGAGTAATTATGATTTTATTAGATGGTAAGAATTTAAGTGCCAAGATTAAGGATGAAATCAAAGGTAATGTTGAATCATATAAAGAGACACCAGTATTAGCAGTTGTTACTATTGGAGATGATCCTGCTAGTAAAATATATGTTAATAATAAAAAGAAAGCTTGTGAATATGTGGGAATGAGCTTTTTACATTTATCATTTGATGAAACTATTAGTGAAGAAAAGGTTATTAAAAAGATTAAGGAACTTAATAAAGATAAATTTATTAATGGTATAATTGTTCAATTACCTTTGCCAAAAAAGTTTAATGAGGATAGAATTGTTAATACTGTTGATATTAATAAAGATGTTGATGGTTTTAGATGTGGTAGTGCATTTGTACCACCAGTTGCATATGGTGTTATGGAAATCTTTGATTACTATAAGATTAATCTTGAAGGAAAAAATGTTGTAGTAATTGGAAGAAGTAAAGCAGTAGGTATACCTATGGTTAGAGAATGTTTAAAAAGAAATGCTACTGTTACTATATGTCATTCTAAAACTGAAAATTTAAAGCAATATACTAAGAATGCTGATATATTAATTGTGTCTGCAGGTAAAAAGAATATTATTAGTAAATCTATGATTAAAAAAGATGCAGTTATAATTGATGTAGGTATAAATAGAGTTAATAAGAAGATATGTGGAGATGTTAATCCTAATGTTATGGATAAATGTTCATATTTAACTCCTGTTCCAGGTGGAGTAGGTCCTATGACAGTTGTTATGTTAGTAAAGAATACATTTAAAGCTTATAAAAAGCAAAATGGAATAATAGATATGTTTGATGTGATGAATAATGAATAATAAAGAAATAGAAAAAAGTATAATTAAAACTTATAGAAAAGAAATATGGGCTAGATTTGTTAAAGCAGTTAAAGAATTTAAACTTGTTAATGAAGGAGACAAAGTAGCTGTATGTATTTCTGGTGGTAAGGATTCATTTTTACTTGCTAAATGTATGCAAGAATTAAAAAGACATGGAGATGTTAATTTTGATTTAGTCTTTATTTGTATGAATCCTGGTTATAATGAAAAGAATTTAGAGTTAATTAAATCTAATGCTAAATTAATGGATATTGATTTGAATATATTTACTACTGATATATTTAGTGTGGTTGAAAGTCAAAAGGTTTCTCCTTGTTATTTATGTGCTAGAATGAGGAGAGGTGCTTTATATAATCAAGCTAAAAAATTAGGATGTAATAAGATAGCATTAGGCCATCATTTTGATGATGTTGTTGAAACTATTCTTTTAAGTATGTTTTATGCTTCTGAATATAAAACTATGATGCCTAAGGTACATAGTGATAATTTTGAAGGTATGGAGCTTATAAGACCTTTATATTATGTTAGAGAACATGATATATTAAGATTTGTTAATGGTAATAATCTTACATTTATAAATTGTGCTTGTAAGTTTACTGAAAGAAGTGAACATGAAAATAATTCTAAGAGAAAAGAGATAAAAAATCTAATAAAAGAATTAAAGAAAGTAAATCCTAATATTGATTATAATGTATTTAAATCTACTTTTAATGTCAATTTAAATACTATATTAGGTTATTATGATAGAGAAAGTAAATATTTTTTCTTAGATGATTATGATGAAAAGAATTTCAAAAATTGAAATTCTTTTTTAAATGTTATTTATTTTTTATTTAGTTTTTGATATTATTATTAGAGAATAGAGGTAGATATGAAAAAGCTTAATTATTTATTATTTACTGTTTTAATTAGTTTTATATTTATTAGTGTTGATGCGATTGACATTACTAAGAAAGGTGAGATAACTGGTGAATATACTTATGGAGATAAGATTATAGGTGATGCGACTGCTTATCTTTATAAAGTAGGTGACTTAGATACTGATGGTAATTTTACTTATGGAGATGAATTTAATACTTTTACTGATAATATAAATAATTTAAATGCATCAGAATATAAAGCACTTGTTGATAAAGTTAATAAACACATTACTGATAATAATATTAACTATATTAAAACTACAAATACTGATAGTCATGGATTATTTAAATTTGATGATTTGATTGTTGGAGTTTATTTGGTGAAGATTGATGATAAAATTATTGATGAAAAATATACTTATTCAAGTTCACCATTATTGATAAGTGTTCCGACTTATGATGAGGTTAGGTTAGAAGAAAATTATAATGTTTTAGCTGTTTTAAAAGCAACTGAAAGTATAAAAGAAGAAGAAATACCTAAAACATTTGATCCAATTGTTAATTATATAATTACTGGAGTAATATCTCTTATAATTGTGGTTGGAATAGTTATATATTTTGTAGTAAAGAAGGGAAGTAAAAAATGAAAAATAGTTTAAAAAAATTTATTCTATTTATTGGTTTAATGTTATTTACAGTTGTATATGCTGAAACTGTTATAACTGTTGATAATACTAAGAAAGGTATTACAGATACTGAAAGTTACTATATTACTAATAAAGCAACATTTACTATTAATAATGTAATATCTACTGATAGTTTTAAAGCATATAAGATTTTAGATGCTTATTATAATGAAAATGAAAATACTATTACTTATGATTTTACTAGTGATTTTCAAAGTTATTTAAATACAACTACTGATTATAAAGATTTAAAATCAAGTGATTATTACTCTCTTAGTAGTGGTTCAATTACAAGTGGAAGTACTCTTACTTCTAGTACACTTGATAAACTAGTTAGTGGTTATTCATCATATATTAAAACTAATAATGTAAGTGGAACTTCTATGACTGTAAGTGGTAATACAGCAACTGCTTTACTAGAAGCTGGTTCATATTTAATATTACCTGTATCTACTGCTAAAGTTTATGCTGTTATGGTTGGTAACTTAGATTTTACTGCTGAAGATGATAAATATTGGAATTTAAATGATGAAACTATTGTTGCTAAGGTAAGTGAAACAGGAATTAATAAGTTTGTTGGTGATAATAAAACTAGTGCTGATTATACAATAAATGACATATTTACATATACTATTACAGCTACTGTTATTCAATATCCAACTAATGCTACTAATAAAACATTTAAAATAGTTGATACTTTTGATAATGGAATTACTTTTGCTGGTGTTAATACAATTAATGTAAAAGATGGAGAAACAATACTTACTAATGATGCTGGTGTTATTAAAACTGCTGATGGTAAAGTTGTTGCGACTACATCACTTAATGGAAATACAATAACAATAGATTTTATTGTTGATAATTTAACAAGTACAACTATTACTGTTACTTATAATGCATCTCTTAATGCAAATGCATTATGTACTGGTAATAAAAATACAGCTAAGTTAATATATTCGAATGATCCATATTCTGATGGTACTTATGAAACAGAAGAAAAAACAACTACTGTTTATACTTATGGAATTAAAATATTGAAATATTCTGGAAATAATAAAACAGCTTTACTTAGTGGAGCAAAATTTGAGATATATAGTGATGTTGAACTTAATAATAAAGTAGGTGAAGTTACAACTCTTGAAGATGGTACTGCTACATTTAATGGTCTTAAAGCAGGAACTTATTATTTAGTTGAAACTATTGCTCCAACAGGTCATAAAAAAATAAATGATATTATTTCTGTTGATGTTGTTGCTAATGATACTACTTGTTATACTGATGTTGAAATATCAAATAGTAAAAATGGATTATTACCATTTACAGGTGGTAATGGTTCTTCTGCTTATACTATAATTGGTGGTTTACTTGTAGTAATCGGTGGTGGCTTAATGGTATACTATCGTAAAAAGAATTTAGCATAATGAAAAGGAAATTACCAATTATTATATTTAGTTTACTTATAATTGTAGGATTAATTATTATGTTCTTTCCATATATTATAAATTTCTTTAATAAAAATGAAAGTAAAAATATAATAACTGATTATACAAAAAAAGTAGCTAAAGGTGATGAAAAAACAAAAGAATATATTTGGTCTTTAGCAGAACAATATAATAAATCATTATCATCTGTTAAAGTTATAGATTCATTTTATAAAGAAGATGATAAATTATCCGATGAATATTTAAAATTATTGAATTTTGATTCAGATGGTTTGATTGGATATATAAAAATACCTAAAATAAATGTTGAACTTCCTATATATCATGGGACTAATACTAAAACATTAGAAAAAGGAATAGGGCATTTTGAAGGTAGTTCTCTTCCAACAGGTGGTAAAAGTACACATAGTATATTAACAGGACACAGAGGACTTCCTCTTAATAAATTATTTACTGATTTAGACCAATTAGTTGTGGGAGATAAATTTTATATATATGTTCTTGATAAAGTTCTTACTTATTCTGTTGATAGTATTACTGTTGTTGAACCAGATGATTTATCAAATTTAGATATTTATAAGGATGAGGATTATATAACATTAATAACTTGTACTCCTTATGGACTTAATACTCATAGGTTACTTGTTAGAGGTAAAAGGGTAGTAAATGATAATAATTTACCTGTTATAGGAGAAACACCTAAACTTGAAATAAATACTGCTTTAATATATTATGTTGTTATTTTTATTGGATTTATTATTTATATGTTAATAAGAAAAAGAAATAATTATATTTTATAGCAAATAAAAAAACTCTTGAATAAATCAAGAGTTTTTAAATTATCTGTTGTAGTATTCAACTATTAATGCTTCATTAATTTCTGAATTTAATTCTTCTCTTTCTGGATATCTTACATAAGTACCAGATTTCTTAGTTTTGTCAACTGTAACAAATGATGGAATATTAATATCCATATTCATGCATTCATTAATAACTGGATGATCAAGTGATGCTTCTTTAACAGAAATAACACTTCCAACTTTTACTCTGAATGATGGAATATCTACTTTTTTACCATCAACTAAGATATGACCGTGATTAACTAGTTGTCTAGCAGCTCTTCTTGTTTTAGCAAATCCCATTCTATAAACTAGGTTATCTAATCTACTTTCTAAAAGTATTAATAAGTTATAACCATGGATTCCTTGCATCTTACCAGCTGCTTCAAATGTCTTTTCGAATTGTTTTTCAGAAAGCCCATACATAAATCTAACTTTTTGTTTTTCATGTAATTGAACACCATATTCACTAAGTTTCTTTCTACTTGTTCCGTGAATTCCAGGAGCAGTAGGTTTCTTTCTTAATTCTTTACCAGTTTCAAGAGTTGAAAAACCGTATCTTCTAGATTTTTTAAATACTGGTCCGATATATCTTGACATAGTATTTGTTCCTCCTTTACAAAATATTTTTGTATTAAAGGCCACCTTTCTAATTATAGGGAGTTTTCATTTACTTTCGCTTTGGCAGAAGTTACTTGTTCTAATAAGTTTGAAAACACATTATAATTATCTAGGCACTGCCAAATAAATACTTAGTAAATTATATAATAAATTTTCCTAAAAATCAATAAATAATTGATATAAATGTAGGAAATATGCTATAATTTTGAGTATGGAGATGATATTATGGCAAAAAATAAAATGAAATTAAAAATTAAACCACAAAAAAGAGTAAGAAATAAAAGTGTTGAATTAAGTGATTCTGATAAATTTAAGTCAGTTTTATATACTTTAATTGGTGTTCTTGCATTTATAGGTATTGTTTATGGCCTTGTTTTATTAATGGAAAAAGGTGGACTTTTTGAAGAGGGTTATACTAAGCCTACAAGTGAAGCTACTGAAATAAGTAGTGAATATATTTCTATTGGAACAGTATTTACAAGAGATATGAATGAATATTATGTATTATTTGATGATTTTAGTGGACTTAAAAATGATAGTTATGTAAGTTATCTTGCTTCTAAAAGCAATTTAAAAGTTTATAAAGTTGATATGAGTAAACCTGAAAACAAGAGTTTTGCTTCTGAAACTAGTAATCCAAAAGCTAAAAGATCAAATGAACTTAAAATAAATGGAATTACACTTGTAAGAGTTAAAAATGGTAAGATAGTTAACTATATAGAAACTAGTAGTAAGATTGAAGAGTATTTAAGTAAATGATAGAAGAATTAGAAAATAAATTTGAAACTATTAAGGATGCTGAACTATTAGAATATAATACATATAAATTAGATACTAAATGTAAATTACTTATATTTCCTAAAAACATTATTGAACTTAAAAGTATTATTGATATAGTTAATGGTAAATCTAAATGGTTTATTATTGGTAATGGTTCTAATATAATATTACCTGATTATTATGATGGTATTATTATAAAACTTAAATATTTTAGTGAATATAGTATATCTGATAATATTTTAACGGTTGATGCTGGTGTTATGATAAATAAATTATCTATGGATATTTCAAGTAAAGGTTATAAAGGTCTTGAATGGGCTAGTGGTATACCAGGGACAATAGGTGGATGTATTTATAATAATGCAGGTTGTTATGGTAGTGAAATATGTGATAATTTAATTAGTGTTACTGTACTTGATAAAGATAAAATATATGATATTGACAGAAAGGATCTTGAATTTTCTTATAGAGATTCTATATTTAAAAGTAAGTTAAAAAATTTAATTATTCTATCTGCTAAATTTAGTATTGAAAAGTCTTCTAAGGAAGAGTTGTTAGATCTTATTAAAACTAGAACACTTAAAAGAGTAGAAACTCAACCACTTGAATATCCATCTTGTGGTAGTGTATTTAGAAATCCAGAAGGAGTAAGTGCTGGTAAACTAATAGATGAATCTAATCTTAAAGGTTATAAGATAAATGATGCGATGATTAGTTTTAAACATGCTAACTTTATAATTAATACTGGTAAAGCAAAGAGTGAAGATATTGTTGAACTTATAAAAATAATAAAAACTACAATAAAAAAGAACTATAATATTGATTTAGTTCTTGAACAAGAAATAATAAAATAAATAAAAAAAGTGATTTCTCACTTAAATTATTTATTTTTTTTAATTGATTTAATTTCTTTTGTTGACATTCTAACTTTTTTACCATCAACAACAACAGTTTGTAAGTTAACTTTTTGAGTTTTCTTAGTTGCCTTTAATGAAAAAGGTCTATTTTGTGAACTCATATTTTTTCTATTTGATACATTTTTTGCCATTTTTAACTTGCCTCCTCTTTTTAAGCCAAATATAATTTAACATAAAATTGTGGTTAAGTAAAGTAAAAATTGACTTTTTGTTACTTTTTTAGTATTATAAGCATAAAAATTAAGGGGATAGTTATGAAAAAAGAAACTAAACGATATACTTTGGTTGAATACTGTGGATGTAGAACTAAACATTTAGCAAATAAGGCTGAATACGATAAGATGATAAAGGATATTATTTTGAGTAACAGGAGAAAAACTTCTAAATATTTATGTGGTAATGTTAGTACTTTTAGAAATAGGGATAAAAGTATAGATGCAACTATACATATTTATCATAAACTTATGGGTCCTTCTACTATAAGTGAAGTTGATGACTTTACTACTACTATGACAGAAGAAGAATTAATTAGTAGATTTGAGAGTGAATTATGTACAAAAGAAGAATTTTTTCCAGATATTAATGTTTGTTATTTTGAAACTAAGAATAGAAATGATAAAAGTTCTGATAAAAGGGATATTGGTATTAAATATATTCCTGTTATATATAAGGCTGATAGAACATTTTTAGATAGAGATACTATTAAAGATTATTTAAAATTTCAAGCTGAAACTGATAATTTTGATTTCTTTAAAGGCTTATGTAATGAGTTTTGTTTTTATAATTTTATTGGTGAAGAGATTGAAGAATTATATAGAACAATTGATAGAGCAAAGTATCAAGGATATGATAGTTCAACTGTATATTTTGCGGCTGTTAGATTATTTAATAGATTTATAAAAGAATTTAATAGAGAAGGTAAAGTTGTTTTAGATAATAATGGTAAACCACAAATTAGCAAGAGAAGACTTAGGGATATTGGTATGTTTATAAAAAATTATGGTAATCAAAGAAAATCACCTGTTAGTTATAATGGATATAAAAAATTTGATAAAGAATATAAAAAAGTTAAAGGTAAGTAATTAATTCGACAAAATTTACTTATCTTTTTTTGTATACTTTTGTTGGGTGAAAAAAATGATTTATATTGATGAAGTTATTGTACTTAATTTTATTATTGATTATTTACTTCTTTTATTTACATCATATATATTAAAATTAAATACTTTAAAATATAAATTATTACTTTCTTCTTTATTTGGAGAAATATCTATATTATATTTATTTTTCAATATGAATAATTTATTTCTTATAATATTTAAATTATCTATATGTAGTGTTATGATTTTTATTTCATTTGGTAAATGCGATTTTAAGGAGTTTATTAAAAGATGTATTTATTTCTATATATTGTCTTTCTTTTTAGGAGGTGTTCTTTATTATTTTAAGATTGAAAATTTAGTTAAATATGAAATATATTTATTGTCTATACCAATAATTTTGAATATTTATAAGTATTTTGCATATCATTTAAAGACTATAATTAATACTCATAGGAAAGTAACTATATATTTAAATAATGGAAAGATATTATTTTTAAATGGATTTATTGATACTGGTAATTCATTAATAGATCCATATTCTAAGAAGAAAGTTATTATTATAAATAAATATGTTTATGATAATTATTATTTAGTTCCATATAAGACAGTGGATAGTGAATGTTTACTTAAGTGTTTTAAACCAAATAAGGTTTATATAGAAGGTATTGGAGAGAGAAAGGATGTTGTAGTTGGTGTTGTTCATAAGAAATTTAATGGTTATGATTGTTTAATAAATTATAGATTAATGGAGGAATAGCTATGATAGAGAAGATATTAGATAAGTTTTTTAGAAATGATGATGTGTTTTTTGTGGGTAGTACTGATATATTACCACCACCATTAAAAAAAGATGTTGAAGAGGATCTGGTTAGAAAATGTAATATGGGAGACTTGGAAGCTAGAAATAAACTTATTGAGCATAATTTAAGATTAGTTGTTTTTCTTGCTAAAAAGTATGATACAACTATGTATGATTTAGAAGATTTAGTTAGTATAGGTACTATTGGTCTTATTAAAGGAATTAAAACATATAAACTTGATAAGAATATAAAACTTGCTACTTATGCATCAAGGTGTATTGATAATGAAATACTTATGTTTTTAAGAAAAAATAAGAAAAGAACTAAAGAAGTAAGTTTTGAAGATTCTATTAATTTTGATAGTGAGGGTAATGAACTTAAAATAGAAGATGTTTTTGGAACAGATGAAGATATTGTGCACAAGTCAATAGAGTGTCAAGAAGATAAATTGATACTAGAAAGGGAAATAAATAATCTTGATGAAAGGGATAGAGAGATAATTGAACTTAGATATGGTTTATGTGGAAATAAGGAATTAACACAAAAAGAACTTGCTGATAAATTATCTATTTCACAGTCTTATATATCTAGAATTGAAAAGAAAGTAATTAAAAAATTAAAAAATCTTATGAAAATATGAAAAAATAGTTTCATATTTTTTAATTTATCTTGTTTTTTACTAATTAATTGTGATAAAATACTTTTAGTATAGACATAAATGGAATTGGAGGAAGAAGATATGTCAAATAATTATGATGATTATGGCTATGAAGATAGTTATGATGACGATAATGGTAGTACTACAAGAAAAAGAGTTCTTATTATTATTTTAGTTATTATTGCTATACTATTAGTTATATTTCTATTAAAGAGTTGTGGAAATAAAAAGAAACCAGTAGAAACACCAACAACTACACAAGCTGTGTTCTCTTATGAAAATGCACTTTTGGATGCTGGAAAGAAATATTATGAAAATAATACTGATGAACTTCCAAAATCAATTGGAGATTGTAAGACGGTAAGTTTAAAAACCTTAGGTGATAGAGGACTTGTTAATCCTGATGAATTCGTAAGATGTAATGATGAAACTACTCTTGTAAGAGTATGTATGCTTGAAAATAATAAATTACATTATGTACCATGGTTAGTATGTACTGATAAAACATCAGATACAGAATATAATGAACCTAAAGAAGGTACTATTAATGATGTAGTTGCTGATAAGTCATACATTGAGTTCAAATACTTACCAATGGCACTTAAAAAAGGAAATCAAAAATTAGGTAAAGTAGAAGAGTTATGGCAAGATGAAATTAAATATAAATCATATAAAACTGTAAGTACTACTAAGTATTATAGATATAAGGATTTACAATATACTTGGAATTTAGTTGATAAGATTTATTACACTAGCAAAGGAGAAGTTACTAATAGTGCTGATGTAAAAGAGTATTATCCAGTATCTCCAAATAATAATTATAATTTACATAGTGATAAAGCTACTGCTTATAAATGGTATACAGTAACTAATGGAACTAAAGAATATTATATGGCAAATGGTGCTAAAGCTTATAGTGCTGTTGCTCCTAAAGGTTTTCCAAATAAAGATGTTGCTTCAGAACTTTCAACTTATGAAAGATATTATTTACCAACACATTATTATATGTGTTATAACAATACTGGATATGTTAAGTATTCTACTTCTAAGTGTGGAACAGGTAATTCAGTTGATTTTCCAACATATAAAAATGAAGAGTTTGATTCTTGTGTATCAACAAATTCTCCATCAACTACTGATATTAAAAATGGAAAGAGTAAAGTTGTTAATGGTAGATGTGTTATAAGTAGAACTAAAAATGCTTGTGCATCTAATGAAAAGAACTGTGTTAAACTAACAATTTATCAATGGTATAAAGTTAATGGTGGAACTAGAACATATTATCCATCAATGAAGAGCGATGCTAAACTTGAGAAAGTATATTATACTGAAGCTCCTGTTAAGGATGCTATAAAAGATGAAAGCACTGGTACTACTGCTTATAAGTGGTATAAAGAAGGAACTAAGAGAGTAAGTGGATATAGTTCAACTGCTCCTAAAGGTTATCCAGATGCAACTAAGACTAGTGATTCAAGATGGACAGAATTTACTGATTGGAGTTCTAAGAAACCAGCTTCTGCTAGATATAGAAAAATAGAAAGTAAGACTAAAGTTAAATTACAAGAAATTCAAGGTACTAATGAAGATAGTTTTGAAGAGATTGGTACTGAATATGTAACTGCTGAAGAAATGTTCAAGATTTATACTGATAAAGGTTATAAAGTTTCAAGTCTTGATGATATTTCAGCAAATGGTGAATTAAAATATAAAGTTAAAATGTTTATTAGAAATAAAAAGGAGGCTAATTAGTCCATGAATGAATTAAATACATTAGAAACTAGATTAAATAATTTATTAGAACAAGATGAAGCAATAAATGTTGCAGCTAGTGAAAAAGGTTTAGAAGAATTAAGAAAAAATATTGAAGCATATGATTCTATTAAGGATGCAGCTTGGAATTATGATGAAGCTCATCCTGAAAAATCTAGTGCTGAAAAAGCTATAATTGATAGAATTACTGATAGTGCTTATGAAAAGGTAAATGAGTTAAATAGAGTTTTAGTAGCTAAAGAAGCTCAATATCTTGAAGATGGTAGAGAAGTAATTTCTATTAGAAGACAAATCAGAGAATTAGATAGAAGAATTGATAAGAATCAATCAATCGTTTCTGTTGAAAGAGGTCCAGGACTTGAAAATTCTGAAAGTTTTATGAAGTTAATTAATGATTCTGAAAATGAATTAAAAGAAGATACTGCTAAGAGAGAAGAATTAAAAGCAAGAATGGCTGAATTAACTAGAAATATGAGAAATCTTAAATATGGTGGAGATGCTTATATTAGAAGTGTAGCTGAGGATGAAAAGAGAAGAGCAGAAATGGCACCTACTGCACCTAGTGCTCCAACAGATTTACCTCCAGAGTTAGATACACCAGCAGAACCTGAAGAAGAAGATGATTTAGGTGTACCACCAATTGCTGGAGTTCTTCCTCCAGATTTAGAACCAAATGGAACACCAGCTCCTACTGATGATACTGCTTTACCTCCAGATTTAGATGAAGATCCAGTACCTGTACCAGTTCCAGTTGGAACAGGAGATGATACTGGAACAGGAACAAGCGACACTGGTGAAGGTGATTCAAACGGTGGCGAAGAAGAACAAGATGAGGAAGAAGAAGAGGATGAAGTTGTAGCTATTGCTAATCCAAAACCATCTTTATGGAAAAAAGTTGGTGCAGTATTCAAGAAAGCTGTGTTATATTTAGCAGCTGTTATAACTGCTGTTAGTACACTTGGTACTGCTTATCATACAGGACACACTGATAGTGATATTCATGATATTGGAAATACTCTTAGTGGAATGAGTGATACATTAACTGAGATGAGTGAAGAAGATGATTTAGATATTGATGAAGATGAACCAAATCAAGGAGATAATCTAGATGACACTTTAGGTGGTGGAGGAGTAAAACCTACAGCTCCAACACCTACTGGTGGTAATGGTAATTCAACTAAACCATCTGGTGATAATACACAAAACCCATCAATACCAGGTACAACAACTCCATCAACACCTGAAACACCTTCAACTCCAACAACTCCTAGTGAACCAACAAATCCTTCAATTCCATCAACACCAGATACACCATCTGCTGATGATGTAATTGGTAGAGTTGGAGAAAAAGAAGTTATTGAAAAGGTATCTACTGGAGAAAATATCAATAATGAAGGTGAAGTATTTGATAGAAATGGAAATATACTAGGAGATTCTGATTTAAATAAAGATAAAGATGGTTCTAGTATTGTAACTGGTGGAGATTTTACTCCAGATCATCCAGCTACTGCTCCTGATAATGATACTGAACCTACTTATGGAGGATGGAATGATCCAAGTAAGTCTGATCAAGAAAATGAAAATATAGATGATGCATTTGATAATGCATTTGGTGTAGGAACTGATAATTTCGATAATTTCTGGAGTAGTTTCTCAAATGATGTTATTGGTAATGCTCAAACTAATCAAGAAACTAATGGTCAAACATTGAATCGTAGTATGTAATTGATAAGGAGGAAAAAAGAATGAATAATTTAACTAATCAAATTTTAGCACTAAAAAGTGGAAAACAATATTTTGTTTTAAGACAAGCATCTTATAAAGGTGTAACATACTTCTTAGCTGCTTTAACTACTCCTGATGGAGAAGACTTTACTAATGAATTTGCATTTTTAGAAAAAGTAGAAAAAGAAGGAAAGTTCTTTGTAAAAGAGGTTACTGATAAAGCTGTTCTTGAGGTGCTTGCTAAAAATATTAAATTAGATTAAGTTTTTGAATAAAAAATGATAATTCCTTTCAATATAAGTTGAAAGGAATTTTTTATGGCAAAAAATAAAGTTGAGATTACTGGTATTAACACTAGTACACTTAGAAGTCTTACTCATGATGAAATGGTATTATTATTTAAAAGTTATAAGAAAGGGGATAATGAAAGTAAACAGTTACTTATAGAAGGCAATTTAAAACTTGTTTTAAGTATTCTAAAAAGGTATCAAAATAAATGTGATAACTTGGATGATTTATTTCAAATAGGTGTTGTAGGTCTTATAAAAGCGGTTGATAATTTTGATTTAGCTTTTAATGTAAGATTTAGCACTTATGCAGTTTTTATGATTGAAGGAGAAATTAAAAGATATATAAGAGATAATAATCAAGTTAGAATATCTAGAAGTATTAAAGATTTAGCTTATCAAATTATTAATTATAAGGAAGAATGTATGTATAATAATTCTGTTTATCCATCTAATGAAGAAATATGCAAACATTTTAATATTAATGATTATGAACTTTATGTAGCACTTAGTTCTCTTAGTGAACCTATGAGTATATTTGAACCAATCTATAATGATGGAGGTGATACTATATATTTACTTGATCAGTTAGAAGATAAGACTAATAAAGATTTAGATAAATTATTATCATTAAGAGAAGCTCTTAATAAAATAAAAGATAAAGAAAGAACAGTAATAATGAAAAGGTATTATTATGGTATGAGTCAGAGTGAGATTGCTGATGAACTTTCTATAAGTCAAGCTCAGGTTTCTAGAATAGAAAATAGTGCGATAAATAGTGTTAAAAAATTAATAATGTAATATAATTTAATATGAAATTATCAGAACTTCAAAAAAAGGATATTGTTAATATAAAAGATGGTAAAAAGATAGGTAAAATCATCGATGTTTATTTTGATGAATCAAGTGGTTATATGATTAAATTTGTTATTGAAAAGACTCATTTTGTAAGAAATATATTTTCAAATACTGATGAAATTGTTATTAAATTTAGTCAAATTAAGAAAATGGGAGAAGATGTAATATTAATAGATATATCTTAATAATTATGTTATAATTCATATATGAAAAAGAAAAGTTTATTTATATTGATTGTTATTTTAATACTTACTATTATTGATCAAATTATTAAATATTTAGTTGTTAGTAATATTAGTATTGGTTCAGAAAAAATAATAATTGATAATTTTTTAAAGTTTATTTATATTAGAAATACTGGAGCAGCTTTTGGTATATTAAGTGGTAATATAATATTTCTTATATTTATTACAGTGTTACTTATTTTTTATATTGTTAATGAAATGAAAAAGAATATTAATAATAATTTATCATTATTATCATTTAGTTTAATATTAAGTGGTGCACTTGGTAATTTAATAGATAGAGTAGTAAGAGGTTATGTAGTTGATTATATATCTTTTACATTATTTAATAGAGAAATGTCAGTATTTAATTTAGCAGATACATATATAACTATTGGTGTTATATTACTTATTTATATTGTTATAAAGGAAGGCAAAAATGAAAGAGTTAGTAGTAGAAAAAGAAAATGAATTAAAAAGATTAGATGTATTTTTGGTATCTAATCTTAATGAGAGTAGAAATTTTATATTAAAAAATATTAAAAATGGTAATATAACTGTTAATGATAATATTGTTAAAGGTGGATATAGTTTAAAAGAAGGAGATATTATTAAAGTAAAAGATTTAACTGTTGACACTTCTGTTAAGGCAGAGGATATTGATATTAATATCTTATATGAAGATGATGATATTATTGTTGTTAATAAGAAGAGTGGCATGGTAGTTCATCCTGGAAATGGGAATTATTCTAAAACTCTTGTTAATGCTTTAATGTATCATACTGATGAACTAAGTGATGAAGGTGGAAGTGAAAGATGTGGTATAGTTCATAGAATTGATAAAGATACATCTGGTATATTATTAATTGCTAAAACAAATAAAGCACATAGAATACTTAGTGAAGACTTTAAAAATAAAACTGTTAAGAGAAAATATATTGCTCTTGTATGGGGAATTATAGATGAATCTAAGGGTAAAATAAATGCTCCAATAGGTAGAAGTAAACTTGATAGAAAAAAGATGGCAGTCACTGATATTAATAGTAAGAATGCAGTTACTAATTTTACTGTTCTTGAAAGATTTAATAATGCAACTCTTGTTGAGTGTGTTCTTGAAACAGGAAGAACTCATCAAATAAGAGTTCATATGGATTATATTGGACATCCTGTTGTTAATGATCCTATGTATGGTAAAAAGAAATTAATTAATGATTATGGTCAAATGTTACATGCAGAATATTTAGGTTTTAATCATCCAATAACAGGAAAGTTTATGGAATTTACTGCTGAACCAGAGAAAGAATTTAATGATATATTAGATCAATTTAGAAATTCATAAAATAAACACTACTCATTAATATAAAAGCATATATACTATAAATAATATAAGGTATTAAGAAATAAGAAGATTTTTTAGAAATCTTTTTTGTTTCTATAAATAAGAATATTGTACTTAAAGTTACTACAGTTGTAATCGCAAATCCTAAGAATGGACTCATTAAATAGAAGAAGAAATACATAAATAATTGATTTGCTAAATAATTAGTAAGTAATATATATAAATAATCTCTATTTTTTAATATATTTGTTTTTTTAGATACAATTATTATACTTATTGTATTTAATATATAAATGATAAACCAAATAATACTTATTACTTTACCATTTAAAGCAAATGATGGTAGTTTTAGTAGTTCATAATATTCTTTATTATATTTAAATAAAAAACCACTTAATAACCATAAAAATAGTATTATAATGAATAATAAAATATCTTTTAGATGTTTTTTAATTTTTATCACCTCTTTACTAATTTTATGTTTAATAGTAAAATATTATTATTGAAACTGAAAGGAGTTACAATGAATATTAAAATAAATAAAAAAGATGATGTTATATTAAAAATATTACATTACTTTATTACAGAAGAAGATTATAAACCTGTTATTATAAATGGTCTTGAAAATGAAATATGGCTAGAAAATATGGAAAATGATCTTAAACTTATAAGAATAAATACAAATTATATACATAATGAAGAGCAATTTAAAAGTGATATATTTAAAGTAAAAACAATAATGAAAAGTATTAAAAGAAATACTTTATCATTAAAAATGACTACTTTAAATTTATTATTAGATACTGGTGAAAATGTAAATATAATTGATAATAAAAATATTGAAACTATTAAAGTAGGGGATCTTGAAGATTTTAAGAAGAATAAAGTTGTTAAAGAATTCTTCCCTAAGGTTAGTGATACTACTTTAACTGATGAAGTTGATCCAGTTGAATTCTTTAAGTTAACAGAAGATATGAATCAAAAGACTATAAAGAATGAAAAGAAATTAGCTAAGATATTTAGTCCTAAGAGACCAATTGTTACTTATATAATAATTGTACTTAACTTAATGGTTTTCTTATATGGAATGTTACATAGTAATGATGAATTAATTAATATATTTGGTAATAATTATGAGCTTGTTCAAGCTGGACAATTTTATAGATTACTTACTTGTATGTTTGTTCATGGTGGTATTATGCATTTGCTTCTTAATATGTATGCTTTATATACTATTGGACCTGTTGTTGAAAGATATTATGGAAAGAGTAAATATATATTTATATATTTAGTAAGTGGTCTTTTAGGTAGTGTATTTTCTTCTGTATTTATGAGTGCTGGTAGTATAAGTATAGGAGCAAGTGGGGCTATCTTTGGTCTTCTTGGTAGTATCTGTTATTTTACTTATTATTATCGAGCTACATTACAAGGTATACTAAGAGAAAGTATTGTACCAGTAATTGTTATTAATTTAATTATTGGATTTATGTTACCATCTGTTGATTTAGTTGCTCATATTGGAGGTCTTCTTGGCGGTATACTTGTTTCAATGGGACTTGGAATAGGTGATAAGTATAGAAAGAATGATCAAATCAATGGTTTCATAGTATTAATTCTTATGTTTATATTCTTAATATATATGATTATGACAAAATAAAACTGATTTATTAAAATCAGTTTTTTTATATCTTTCTATAAAGACCAATTGCTTTACCAAGAATAGTTACATTATTTAATATAATAGGTTCTAGATAATCATTTTCAGGTTGTAGTCTTATATGATCTTTTTCTTTGTAAAATCTTTTAAGTGTTACTTCATTTTCATCTGTCATTGCGACTACGATTTCACCATTATTTGCAGTTCTATCTTTTTTAACAATAACTATATCTCCATCAAATATTCCTACATTAATCATTGAGTCTCCGCTTACTTCTAATGTAAATACATCGTGATTCATTGGTATTAATTCTTTTGGAAGTGAGAAATATTCATTTGGATTTTCAATTGCTTCAATAGGGTTACCAGCAGCTACTTTTCCAAGTAATGGAACATTAACCACTGAGTCATCATTTTTAATATATTCATTTGGAACAGTTAATTCTATTGTTCTAAACTTGCTTTCAGTTTGATTAATATATCCTTTCTTAGTAAGATTTTTTAAATGAACAAACATAGTGGCAGTACTATTTAAATTACATAATTTACATAATTCACGAATAGTAGGTGCATATCCCTTTTCAGCAATAAATTTTTTAATAGTATCTAATATTTTTTCTTGTTTAGAAGTTAATTTTTCCATATATTTCCTCCATTTAATACCTAAATAATAACATACAAACATTTGATTGTAAACTATTTTTATATATTTAATTTATTTTTAATATAGTTTGGAAGTTTCTTTGTAGGTTTAACTATGAAATATATTATTATTGCAAGTATGTCTCCACTTATTAAGTCTGATACTACATGTTGTTTAGTAAAAAGTGTAGATAACATTATTAATATTGAAATTATTATTACTGATATTTTAGTTAAAGTAGTAGTATTTTTGTCTTCACATACATATAAAATAAATAACATACTTATAGCACAATGTAGTGATGGAAAACAATTAACTGGAGTATCAATCCAGTAGATTAATTTAGCTATCATAGAAAATATATCTGTTCCTGTTACTTCTGGTCTTGTTACTGTTGATGGGTATGTTATAAAAACAATATTACCAATCATTGAACATAATACATAAGCAATAGTATATTTAACAAACTTATTTTTATCTTTACAATATAGATAATAAGGTATTAAAAATATCATTAAATACCATATACAATATGGTATAAAAAATGCTGGTAAAAAGGGTATTTTAGTATCTATTATATTACCAACTAAATTCAGATCTCCTTGTAATAATTTTGATACGAAATACAATATAGATTGAAATATTACTAAACATATTGTAGTAATAATTGGTTTGATTTCTAACTTTTTTAATAACTTCTTCATATAAATCACTAATTAATTATATAATAAATTTAATTCTATATCAAACAAATAAAAAATTGATTTAATAAATTGTGTATAAAAAATAAATTGTGATATTATGTAATGTATGAATAAAATAGATTATATATTTAAAAATAAGATGTTTGTTTTAGTATTGATTTGTTTAATAGGAATTATTCTTAATTTTTCTTATTCTAACTTTTTTGTTTTGTCTAACAATCACAAAGTAGCTGAAATGTATGTTGGGGAGTTAAGTTATACGATTAATATTAATGGTAATAATACTAATTTTGTGTCTATTCCTAATGGTACGAGTGATATAACTCTTTTAATATCATCAAAGAATGAAATAGATACTAAATATAAATTAGGTTATATAATTGATAATAATAATTCTAATTATTCTATATATTATTATGATGATACTTCTTATAGTACTCCTAGTGGTTCCATTGCTTCTAGTGGTAGTAAATCAATTAAACTTAGAATAACTAATAATAATAGTACTACTGAATTCTTGTATTTTATTTCTGATATACCTGATGGTTCTGTTTTAAATAATATATTTGAAAATTGTACTATAAATACTGTTTTAGTTTAATATTTATAATTGACTAGAATTCCTAGTCTTTTTTCTTTATACTAGAAATTTTTTAACTTTTTTAGTATAATGTATTCGAGGTGAAGGGGAATGGCAAAACAAACAATATGCTTAGTTGGTAGACCTAATACAGGAAAAAGTACACTTTTTAATAGAATAGTTGGTAAAAAAGTAGCTATTATTGAAGATATTCCTGGTGTTACTAGAGATAGAATATATAGTCAAGCTAGTTATAAAAATATACCTTTTTATTTAATTGATACAGGTGGTATTGATTTAAGTGAAGGAGAGTTTAATGAAGAAATAAGAGTACAAGTTGAAGTTGGTATTAATGAAGCTGATACTATTATTTTTGTTGTAGATGGAAAAGATGGACTTACTACTAGTGATTTATTAATAAGAGATATGTTAAAAAAACAAGATAAAAGAGTAGTAGTTGCTGTTAATAAAATGGATAATAAATTATCAAGTGATAATGTATATGAATTTTATAGTTTAGGTTTTGATGAATATATTCCAATTAGTGCTGAACATGGTAGTGGAGTTAATGAATTATTAAAAACTGTTACTGATGGTTATGAAGCAGGTTATGAAGATGAAGATGAAAATATTAAGATATCTGTTATTGGAAGACCTAATGTAGGTAAGAGTAGCCTTGTAAATGCTTTACTTAATGAAGAAAGAGTAATCGTTAGTAATGTGGCTGGTACTACTAGGGATGCTATTGATACAAAGTTTACTTATAATAAAGAAGAATATACATTGATAGATACAGCTGGTCTTCGTAAGAAGGGTAAAATATTTGAAGCTGTTGAAAAGTATAGTTTACTTAGAAGTATGAAAGCTATAGATAGAAGCGATGTTTGTTTGCTTGTTTTAGATGCAACTACTGGAATTGTAGAGCATGATAAACATATAGCTGGATATGCTCTTGAAGCTGGTAAACCTGTTGTTATAGTTGTTAATAAATGGGATACAATAGATGAAAAAGATGAATCTATGAAAGAATGGAAAAAGGATATTAAACATAATTTTCAATTTATGGATTTTGCTAAGGTTGTGTTTTTAAGTGCACAAACTAAAAAAAGAATCCATACACTTATGCCGGAGGTTCTTGCTTCTTATGAAAACTCTATTAAGGAAGTTAAAACAAGTATAATAAATGATGTTATAAGAAATGCATTTATTGAAACACCACCAGCATCATATAAAGGAAAAAAATTAAAAGTATATTTTGCTCATCAATCTGGAACTAAACCACCTAGATTTGATATTGAGGTTAACTCTAAAGGTTTAGTACATTTTTCATATTATAGATATTTAGAAAATAAGATAAGAGAAAACATTGATTTTAGTGGTACTCCAATTGTTATACAATTTAAAAATAAAGGTGAAAAGGAATTATAATATTAAACACATATTTTTAAAATATGTGTTTTTTATATGTTAAATGTGTTAAAATCATATTATGAAAAAAGATGTAAAAAATAAGAAAAAAACTAGTGTGTGGAAATATGTTAAAAAGTGTGCTCCATATTTTGCTAAAGAAAAGAGAGCTGTTATTATATTAATATCACTTAGTATAATAATAAGTATATTTAATTCATTTGCACCAGCTTTAATAGCTAAAATACTTGATTATTCGACTAGTGGTAGATTAGATGCTGCTATTAGTTATTCTGTGTTTATTTTAGGAATTGCATTATTTATGGATTTTCTTGATAATATTTTCTTTATGAGAGCTTATATTAAGGTACAAGAAACTGTTACAAATAATTTAAAGAAAGATGTAATTTCAGCATATTTTGATATAGATAATAAAGAACTTTTAAAAACTTCTAGTGGAGTATTTTTAACTAGAATAACAGAGGATCCTAATAATATTGTTAATGCTTTTAATGCTGTTAGAGGTAATGTATCTAGAATACTTTCTAATGTATTTGTATTTATATATATTTTTTATATAAATTTTGTACTTGGTGTTGTTACTGTTCTTGGTACTATTACTGTTTATTTAGTTGAAAAATATGCTATGGATAAATGGAATGCATATAAGAAAAGAAGAAATAAGTTAAGAGATAGAAACACATCAATAATTAATGAAGGAATTAGAGGTTCACATGATATTAAATTATTAAATATAGTTGATCATTTTAAATCAAGAATTAGTGGCAATTTAGATGAATTATATGATGACACTATAAAAAGTTATAAAGCTGATAATTGGTATACTTTTTTAAGATCAACAATCGTGAATATATTTACTGTAGTAATAATAATATTGTCAATATATTTTGTTAAGTTTGATATTATTAAAATTTCTTCTTTAATTGCTGTATTTATGTATAAAGATAGATTGTTTACTTCAGTATTATATTTAGCTTGGAGTGAAAGACAATTAAAAGAATTTGCTTTATCTGCTGAAAGAGTATTTGAAGTTATAGATCATACTGAATATAAGAAAGAAAAGTATGGTAATAAGAGAGTTAATAATTTAACTGGTAAGATTGAATTTAAAAATGTTAGTTTTAAATATAATAAGGATTTAGTTTTAAAAGGTGTTAATTTTAGTATTGAACCAAAAGATACTGTTGCTATAGTTGGTAAAAGTGGTAGTGGTAAGAGTACAATTATTAATTTACTTAGTAAGATATATGAAGTTAGTAATGGTGAAATTTTATTAGATGGTTATAACATAAACGATTTAGATAAATATTCAATTAGAAAAAACATTTCTGTTATAAGTCAAAAACCTTATTTATTTAATATGACGATTAAAGATAATCTTTTGCTTGTTAATCCTGATGCGGCTCAAAAACAAATTGAGAATGTTTGTAAAATATGTGAACTTCATAATTATATAATGTCACTTCCTAAAAAGTATAATACTCTTGTTGGAGAAGGCGGAGTTACTTTAAGTGGTGGAGAATGTCAAAGAGTAGCAATTGCAAGAGCATTACTTATGAGGACAAATATTATTTTATTTGATGAAGCCACTAGTGCACTTGATAATGAAACACAAGAAAATATACAAAATGCAATTAATAATATAAGTAGTGAATATACAATGCTTATAGTGGCTCATAGACTTTCTACAATAAAAAATTGTAATAAAATCATTGTAATTGATGATGGTAGAGTTGCTGGTATGGGTACACACTTAGAACTATTAAAAACTAATCCAATATATAAATCTTTATATGAAAAGGAACTTCAAAATAATGACGAGAATTGATATAGAACTTGTAAATAGAGGTTTATTTGAAACAAGAAATAAAGCTCAAAATGAGATTAAAAATGGTATTGTTTATTGTAATAGTATTCGTATTACTAAACCAGCTTTTGATGTAACAAATGAAGATATATTAGAAATTAAGGGTGAAAAACTTAAATATGTATCAAGAGGTGGATTAAAACTTGAAAAAGCTATATCTCTATTTAATATTAATTTAAATGATAAAATACTTTTAGATATAGGTTCTTCAACAGGTGGCTTTAGTGATTGTGCTATTCAAAATGGTATTAAAGAAGTTTATGCTATTGATGTAGGTAGTGATCAATTTGATAGAAATTTAAGATTAAATAATAAGATACATTTATATGAAAATACTGATTTTAGAAATATTGATAATAATATTATAGAAAAATGTAATATAGCTTCAATAGATGTTTCATTTATATCTGTTACTAAACTTATGAATAAATTATCTGAACTTAATAATTTGAAAGAAATTGTTTGTTTAATTAAACCACAATTCGAATGTGGTAAAGAAATATCTGATAAATATAGAGGTGTTCCACTTAATAAAGAAGTACATAAGAATGTTATTATTAATATAATTGATTCTTTTAAGGAAAATGGATATTTTATAAATGGTCTTACTTATTCTCCAATTAAAGGTGGAAATGGTAATATAGAATATTTAGCTTATTTTAGAAGAGATACTTTTAAAGAAATAAATATTGATAGTGTAATAAATGATGCATTTAAGTTATAGGTGAATATATGAAAAGGTTTATTAAAAATAATATAGCGGTTATTATAGGATTTATAATTTTGTTTATATTTTCTTTAATTCTTTGTATAAGAAATGTTGTATCAGAAAATATAAAGGAAGATGATTCAAAGAGAGAACTTATATTTTGTGCTTATATATTAAAGTATGAAACAGATAATGAAATGTATGATATATGTAGTGAAAATATAAAAAACACACCATATAAAAGAACAACTCTTAAAACTTTTAATGATATTATAAATAATAATACAGTTTTTTATAATAGTTATAATCTTAGTACTATATATTATTTTTTTATTCCATTTGTTGTTATGGCAAGTTCACTTTATAATATAAGTAAAAGATTTAAGAATCTGGAAATAAAAAATGCATTAACAAGAGAAAGTTATAATAGTTATATCAAAAAAACAATGCTAAATTCTTATAAAAGTATTATTATATGGCCTCTTATAACTATATTCTTGTTTGCTTTCTCTTATATTATAAGTGGCGGTTCATTTGAAATTATAGATAGTAGTGCTATTTTTACAGAACAGATATTAAATAATCCAGTTTTGTTTATGATATCTTATTTATTAAATACTATATTTATAAGTGTATTTTGTGTAAGTATTTGTATGTTAATTGTATCTGATACTAGAAATTATTTAGTTAGTGTTATTGAAAGTGTAATGATATATTTTGGTCTTAATTTTGTTAATACATTTTTCTTTATACCATTTGTATTTAAAAGAATAACAAGTAATCCTGAAAGATATTTTGATTTCTTAGATGTTTATACTTATAACAATAAAGATTTATTACCTTTTAATATATTGTGCTTTGTATTAGCTTTAATTGGAGTAGTACTTGTATATTTAAAATATAAAAATAAAGAAAAAATATTTGTTAAACTAGAAAGGAATCAATAATATGGAAATAGTTGTTAAAAATGTTTCTAAGAAGTTTAAAAAGGTGACAATTTTAGAAAATATTAATATGAAATTTGAAAGTGAAAAAATATATGGTATAATTGGTAGAAATGGTAGTGGTAAGAGTGTGTTTTTAAAAATACTTTGTTCATTTTATAAACCCACAACTGGTGAAGTGTTATTTGATAATGTAAATTATAGTTCTAATAATAGTTTTCCTAAAAGTACAAGAGCTTTAATAGAAAAGCCAACCTTCTTTCCAGACTTAACTGGTTTTGAAAATTTAAAATTACTTGCTAGTATACAAAATAAAATAGGTGATGATGAAATAAATAGTACTCTTGAAATGGTAAATTTAAGTGGTGAAAAAGATAAAAAATATAGTGAGTATTCACTTGGTACAAAACAGAAACTTGCAATAGCACAAGTATTAATGGAAAATCCTGATGTAATGATATTTGATGAATTATTTAATGGTATAGAAGATAATACAGTAGATAAAATAAGAAATATATTACTAGAACTAAAAAGTCAAAATAAAATTATTATTGTTACTAGTCATATGAAAGAAGATATTGATATTTTAGCTGATGAAGTGTATAAATTTAATAATGGAAATGTGGAAAGAATAAAATGAAAAACGATTTTAAATTAATAATATCATTACTTCAAAATACTAGATTTAAAGTAACAATAATTGTGTTAGCTTTACTAGGATTTATGTCTTTTGGTTATATAAGTCCTAAAATGACTTTTATAAGTGGTGTATATAGTGTTATGACTTGGGATTATTTTATTATGATTTTACTATTATTATTACTATTTAATACTTATAACATATATACTGAGCTTACTAAAAATTATTCATTTTTAATAAGAATGAAAGATTATAAAGAGTTTTTTAATAAAGTCATTAAATTTATATTTATATCTAACTTAATAATATATTTGATAGTTTTGATAATTATAGTTTTATCTTCTATAATTAATACTGGTATGAATATGAAAATAGATAATTATTTATTTTATAATATTAGTAAGTCTATTTATTTAATTTTTCATTTAATAAGAAGTTATTTTATATTAAATGTATTAGTTGTATTTTGTGTTAGTATATATAAACTTATAAAAGAGGAAATAGGTATGATTATAACAATACTTATACCTATTAGTTTACCAATGTTATATCCATTATTAATTGAAAAGAAAATAGATTCTATTATTAAAATACCATTATTTTATGGTGAATATTTTATTAGTAATAATTATAATACTTTTGGATTTGAGATTCTTATATCTATTTTATTTATAGTAATATTATTTATTATTTCTAAATTATTTATGAGTATTGTTTCAAAGAAAAATGTTGATTTACAATTTTAGAATAGGTGAGTATTTCTCATCTTTTTATTTCGTTAAAATTCTTTTGATTTTTCTTGACTTTAATGTATCTATTGTGTTATTATTGAATAGATTTGAGGTTTTTCTGTGTGAAAAACTTAAAAAAATATAGTAAATGATACACCTGGAAATGTGTATATAGGAAGGAGAACTAATATGCCTACAATTAATCAATTAGTAAGAAAGAGTAGAGGACAAAAAGTTAAAAAGAGTAAAAGCCCAGTATTAAATGTTGGATATAACTCTAAGGACAAAGTAAGAACTAACAATTGTGCACCACAAAAGCGTGGAGTTTGTACTCGTGTTTCTACTAAGACACCAAAGAAACCAAACTCAGCTTTAAGAAAAATAGCTAAAGTTAAATTAAGTAACGGTTATGAAGTAAACTGCTACATTGGTGGTGAAGGACATAACCTACAAGAACACAGTGTTGTTCTAATTCGTGGTGGTCGTGTTAAAGATCTTATCGGTGTTCGTTATCATATTGTTCGTGGTACATTAGATACTGCTGGTATTGATAAGAGAAGACAAGGTAGAAGTAAATACGGAACTAAAAGACCTAAAAATAAATAATTAAGTTTAAGAAAGGAGAACAAAACATGCGTAAGAGACAAGCAATAAAGAGAGATGTTTTAGCAGATCCAATATATAATTCTAAAATGATTACTAAATTAATCAATGGAATTATGTTAGATGGTAAAAAAGGAACTGCTCAAAAAATACTATATGATGCACTTGATATAGTAAAAGAAAAAACTAATAATGATCCTATTGAAGTTTTAAATAAAGCATTTGAAAATATTAAACCTGCATTAGAAATCAGAAGTAGAAGAATCGGTGGTAGTAACTATTCTGTTCCAACTGAGGTTCGTGAAGAAAGAGCTAATGCCTTAATGCTTAGATGGTTAATCCAATATGCTAAAAATAGAAATGGAAGAGGTATGGCAGAAAAATTAGCTGCTGAAATTATAGATGCTTCAAACGGAATCGGTGGAGCTGTTAAGAAACGTGAAGATACTCATAAGATGGCTGAAGCTAATAAGGCTTATGCTCATTATAGATGGTAAGAAGGGAGAACATTAATGGCGCGTGATGTATCATTAGAAAAAACTCGTAATATAGGAATCATGGCTCATATAGATGCTGGTAAAACAACAACTACTGAGAGAATTCTATATTTAGGTGGAAACATCCATAAAATTGGTGAAACTCATGATGGAGCTTCTCAAATGGACTGGATGGATCAAGAAAAAGAAAGAGGTATAACAATTACTAGTGCTGCAACTACTGTACACTGGAATGGTTATAGATTCAATATAATAGATACTCCGGGACACGTAGACTTCACTATTGAAGTTGCTCGTAGTTTAAGAGTTTTAGATGGTGCTGTTGCACTTATTGATGCTCAAGCTGGAGTTGAAACACAAACTGAACAAGTTTGGAGACAAGCAAATGATTATATGGTTCCAAGAATGATTTGTGCTAATAAGATGGAAAAAATGGGAGCTGATTTCTATTATTCAATGGATTCAATTCACCATAGACTATCTGAAAATGCTGAACCAATCATTTTACCAATCGGAGCTGAAGATCATTTTACAGGATATGTTGATTTAGTTACTATGAAAGCTTACAACTATGATGGAACTGCTGCTCAAAATTTAATTGAAACAGAAATTCCTGCTGATATGGTTGATAAAGCTGAAGAATATAGAGGTAAATTAATAGATGCTGTTGCTGATTTCTCTGATGAATTAATGGAAACATATTTAGAAGGAAATGAAATCAGTGTTGATTTATTAAAATCAACAATTAGAAAAGCTACATTAGCTGTTAAATTCTTCCCAGTTTTATGTGCAGATGCTTTAGGAGATAAAGGTACTCGTACATTAATGGATGCTGTTATTGATTATTTACCAGCTCCAACAGATATTGAAGCTGTTAAAGGTGAAGATTTAAATGGTAATCAAGTAGAAAGAAAAGCTAGTGATAGTGAGCCTTTCAGTGCATTAGCATTTAAAGTTATGAATGATCCATTTGTTGGAAACTTAACATTCTTCCGTGTATACTCTGGTGTACTTAAATCAGGAAGTTATGTAATGAATTCTACTACTGGTGAAAAAGAAAGAATCGGAAGAATTCTTCAAATGCATGCTAATCAAAGAAAAGAAATTGCAGAAGTATATGCAGGTGAAATTGCTGCTGCTGTAGGCCTTAAAGATACTACAACAGGAGATACTTTATGTGATGAAAAACATCAAGTAATTCTTGAAAAAATGGTATTCCCAGAACCTGTTATTGAACTTGCTATTGAACCAAAATCAAAAGCTGATCAAGAAAAGATGGGAATTGCTCTTCAAAAATTAGCTAAGGAAGATCCTTCATTTAGAGCTAAAACTGATCATGAAACTGGTCAAACTATTATAGCTGGTATGGGTGAGCTTCACTTAGATGTATTAGTTGATAGAATGAGAAGAGAATTTAATGTTGAAGCAAATGTTGGTAAACCACAAGTTGCTTATCGTGAAACTATTAAAACTGCTGCTGAGTGTGAAGGTAAATACATTAAACAATCTGGTGGTAGAGGACAATATGGTCATGTATGGGTTAAATTTGAACCAAATAAAGATAAGGGATATGAATTTGTTGATGAAGTTGTAGGTGGAGTTGTTCCAAGAGAATATATTCCAGTTGTTGATAAAGGACTTCAAGAAGCATTAGCAGGTGGTGTACTTGCTGGATATCCTATGATAGATGTTAAATGTACATTATTTGATGGATCTTATCATGATGTAGACTCAAATGAAATGGCATTTAAGATTGCTGCTTCTATGGCATTAAAAGAAGCTAAGAATAGATGTAATCCTTGTATTTTAGAACCAATTATGAATGTTGAAGTAGTTGTTCCAGAAGAATACATGGGAACAGTTATGGGAGACTTAACTAGTAGAAGAGGTAAACCACTTGGTAATGAATCAAGAGGTAGAGATATTTCTATTAGAGCTATGGTTCCACTTTCAGAAATGTTCGGTTACATGACAGTTCTTAGAAGTAATACTCAAGGACGTGGTACATATCAAATGATATTTGATCACTATGAAGAAGTTCCAAGAAGTATTGCTGAAGACATTATAAAGAAAAATGGTGTACAACAATAAGTATACTTTTGAAAAGTTTTGTTATTTATACTTGAAATATTATCAAGTATTAGATAAAATATAATATGTAAACAAAGGAGGAAAAATAAAATGGCAAAACAAAAATTCGACCGTTCAAAAGAGCACGTTAATATTGGTACTATTGGACACGTTGACCATGGTAAAACAACATTAACTGCTGCAATTACTAAATATTTTGGAGAATTTATGGATTATGATCAAATCGATAAAGCTCCAGAGGAAAGAGAAAGAGGTATTACTATTAATACTGCTCACGTTGAGTATTCAACTGACAAACGTCACTATGCTCACGTTGACTGTCCAGGACATGCTGATTATGTTAAGAACATGATTACAGGTGCTGCTCAAATGGATGGTGCTATTCTAGTTGTTAGTGCAACTGATGGACCAATGCCTCAAACAAGAGAACACATCTTACTTTCTCGTCAAGTTGGTGTACCAAAAATGGTAGTATTCATCAATAAGTGCGATATGGTAGATGATCCAGAACTTTTAGATTTAGTAGAAATGGAAGTAAGAGAATTACTTACTGAATACGGATTTGATGGAGATAATACTCCAGTTATTCGTGGATCTGCTTTAAAAGCTCTTGAAGGTGATGAAAAATGGGTACAACCTATTAAAGATCTTATGGCTGCTGTTGATTCTTGGATTGACACTCCTAAGAGAGATAATGATAAACCATTCTTAATGAGCATTGAAGATGTATTTACTATCACTGGTCGTGGAACTGTTGTTACAGGTCGTGTTGAAAGAGGTAAATTAAATCTTAATGATGAAGTTGAAATCGTTGGTTTAAAACCTACAAGAAAGACTGTTGTTACTGGTATCGAAATGTTCAGAAAATCATTAGATTTTGCTGAAGCTGGAGATAATGCTGGAGTTTTACTTCGTGGTATCAATAGAGAAGATGTAGAAAGAGGACAAATCTTATGTAAACCAGGTAGCATTACACCACATAAGAAATTCAAAGCTAGTGTATATGTTCTATCTAAAGAAGAAGGTGGAAGACATACTCCATTCTTCAGTAACTATAGACCTCAATTCTATTTCAGAACTACTGATGTTACAGGTGTAATTACATTACCAGAAGGAACTGAAATGGTTATGCCAGGTGACAATGTTGATATGACTGTTGAATTAATTGCTCCTATCGCTATCGAAAATGGAACTCAATTCTCAATTCGTGAAGGTGGTAGAACAGTTGGTGCTGGTGTTGTATCAGAAATCATCGAATAGTTGATATATTAGACTCTATTATTAGAGTCTTTTATTTTGCTATTAATTATGTTATAATAACCTCACTTTCGGGTGATAGGTGTTATGGAAAAAGAAGATAAGAAAAAAATAATATTATATACTGTAGGTGGTATACTTACAGCAAATGCTGTTAAGGATGTTTATTTAGGAATTAAAGATGCTAGTATTAAAGGAAAAAGAGATTTTTCTGATGAAAATACTATTGGGTATGAAAATATAAATACAAGATTTAATACTAAAGTTCATACAAATAATTTTGTTGTACTTAGAGTTAAAAGAGAAAGTCTTAATGATATTACAGCTTTAACAGATAAGTTAAATAAATGTAGAAATGAAAATATATCTGTTTCATTAGTATTAGATAGTAATTCTTGTACTTTAGGTGATTTATATTCTGATATTGATTATTTAGAATCTATTTTAAAAAAATTTGAAATTGATATGCCTGTTTATTTTAATATTGATTCTATTATGAATAATAAGAGTTTAAATAATGCTATGAAAAGAGAATTAATTAGTGCTTTTGTTGATAAGATGAATGATTCTTCTTTTAGAATAGGTTTTTATGGAACTGATACTAATCTTACAGATTTACATAATTATATATTAGATATTGGTGATAAAAGTATTTTCTTAGTTAAAGATAATGATGAAACTATAAAATATAATGGTAAAACAGATATCATTAAATTTACTAGTGGTGAAATAATTGCTAGTCATGATTTATCTGAAATAGTTGATTCTAATATAAAACTATCTTATTCAGTAAAATATTTAGTTTCTTCTGGTGAAACAATACATTCAATTGCATTAAAGTGTGGTTTAAGTGAAGAAGATTTACTTAATTATAATGGTATTCGTTCTGTAAAAGAAGGGGATTATATTTATATTCCTAATCTATATGAAGTTGTTGATAATAAAACAAATGAAGTATCATATAACTTTGCAGTATGTAAAGGAATAGATATTTCTGATTATCAAGATACAATTGATTGGGATAGGGTAAAAGAAACATCTGATTATGTTATAGTTGAAGTTGCTAGAATTAAAAGTGATAGTTATTTAGATACAGTTAGTAATCATATTGAAAATGTTTTAAATAATAATATTGATTTAGGTCTTTATATGTGTTTAGGTGGTAATTTAGAAACTGATGTTGTTTTAGAAAGAGCTCGAAATTATCTTATTAAACTTGATAGTGAATTAAATGAAAAGGGAATCACTATTGATAAAACTCGTACTCCAATATTTATTGATTTTGAACTTGATGATATGAGTATTGATTACTATAATATTTGTACTAAATTTAGAGAATTATGTAATGAATATGGTTATACTAAAGTTGGTGTATATGGTAACTCTAGTACTTTATCTTGTATAGTTAAAAGTTTTGATAATAATGATTCAAGTTTAAATGAAAGTGACTTATATGTATGGGCTGCTGGTGGACCTAATTATAAAGATGAAAGTAAGTGGACTAATAAAGGATTTAAAATAAATGAACTTGAAGAGGTTACTCAAAATAGGAATTCTTCATATGAAGTTGATATACAACAGGTTACTAATGTGTGTATAGATACTGGTGCTTCTAATTCAGCTGGACATTGTGATGTTAGTTTCTTATATAATACTGATTTATTTGGAGATGAGGCTGAAGAAGAATATACTGAGTATATGGAAGTTGATTTAAATAAGTATTCTAATGTTCCAGTTGAGACTGTTATTCATGGAGTACAAAATTCATTAACATTTTTTACTGCTTTAGGTTATACAGTTTTATTTGCTAAAATTATTGGTAAAAAGTTAATTTTATCAATTAAGAAGAGAAAGTTAGTTAATGATGAAATTAAAAAAGAATTAAAAAAATAGAAGCTTAAAATTAATGAACTGATAAAATAAAAGTAGACACAAAAATAGAATGTGATCTACTTTTTAAATTGCTATAATAATTTATATAA
>CAKOIN010000008.1:0-69922 GCA_934086955.1 uncultured Bacilli bacterium
CTCCTGTAAATTACAGGTTACAATCCTCTAATTAGAAACTATTTATAAACTGTCCAACTTTTGGGGTTCAGTTCATACTTATTAAATCTCTTCATCTTATAATTATTAAATATGAATAATACTATACCAAATATAGATAATATTATACCAATATTCTTAAATGGACTTTTATATGAAATTTCTATATAATGTTTCCCTTTTTCCAATTTAAATCCTAATGCAAATTTATTAACAATTTCAGTTTCCACTTCTTTTCCATCTACTAAAACAGTATATCCTTTATCATAAGGTAATGTAGTTACAAAATATCCATCTTCACTATTATTAACAGAAGCATAAATATAATCTCCCTTTACCTTATCAATATTAACTTTTGTAACAGATTTATTAATATCCTTAATATCATCATAAGACATATAATATAATTTTAAATCTTCTATATGATATTCACCTTTTAAAAATTCAACTGTCACAGAATCAATATTTTTATCAGATATTACATAAGTAAAACTATCATTTCCATTATAATATTTCCATTCACTACATGTTTTTTTATTAATATCACCATTTATAGAAATAGCCTGATCACCTATACTACAAGATTGTTTATTAGTAACATTAAAACTAACAAATAATATTTTACCTTTAGCATCTTCCGGAACATTAATCACTAATTTACTATTTCTTTTCATAGAATATATTATATTATTTTCTATTTTAATATTAGTATCAACAAATTTAATATCACTTCTTCTTAAAAATACTTCTTTAATTTTACTATTATAATCTTTCTTTTCTCCATCATTTACTACTACATTTTTAAGCATAACTTCATTATTATATGGAAAACTTAGTTTATTATAATTACTTAAATTATATGTACTAGAAGTTACATACATAAATGGAAGCACATCATTATTTTCATATAACCCTAAATTATTATAACTATCTATTTTATTATAACCATAAATATTAACATTTTCACCAATAATATATCTATTATTCATAAACATTAAAAACATAAGATTTTTATTAGCACTTAATATTAATCTATTTCTATGTTGCATTTCTCTATCAAAAACATCAAATACAAACTTATTATATAAAGAACTATTCGTACTACTATAAGTATAATTTTGATACATATTTAAATTACCAAATATATTATTAGTATTATCACCAAAATTTTTAACAATAGATGTTCTATCAATTGTATTTACTTTACTTACTAATTCTTTTATTTCTAAATTGTTTTTATAATCATCTATTTTAACAAGTTTATCCGTCCTATTAGTGAAAATACTATAAATAGTTAATATACAAACTATTAATACAATAAATAACTTTTTAAAATTAAATTTAAACAATAATATATATAAAAGTAATAAAGAAACAGCATAATCTAGATAGAAATAATTACTATATGCACTATTTCCAATAAAAACTATCAAAAGTAATATAATACTATATCTAAATAGTTTTTTAATATCTACCTTTTTCTTAAATATCATATCAAACATATATGCAATACTATAAGAATATAGTGGTAACATCGGTATTAATACTTTAGCATCTATATACATAGTACCATTAAGTAAATATACTATTATTGGAAAAACTATTAAACAAGATAAAATATAAAATAAATACTTATTTTCTCTCTTCTTATCCATAAATAATACTAATAATGATATTAATGAAAATGATGTTAAACCTATACCATAAGCATTATATAATAAGAACTTAACATTAATTTTAGGAATTAAAATATCACTTAGTGTTACTAAATCAATATTAGTCATTCTACCTGTTAATATTACATAAACAGTTGGAATTAAAAGTATTGATGCCATTAATATACCAATAATAATTGGATATAAAAATCTAAAGCCATCCTTAAAAAATCCTTTTATTGTTATCTTTTTATTTAAAGAAATATATTTATAAACACCATATATAACAACAGTAATAATAGCACCTACACTATAATAATAACTACACAATATTATTAATAATACACTTATACTTAATAATTTTTTATTATCATTTTTAAAATATTTATCCACACCAATTAATGAAAGAATCAAAAATGGCATATAATTCATAAACATTAAATGTCTATGTGAATGAAATAAAAGTGGACTAGCAGTAGCAAAAGCAACAGTGCCAAGTAATGATACTTCTTCTTTAAATTTAGTTCTTAAAAAATAATAAAATAATATTACACTAGAATAAACAATTAATATCATTGCTATTTGAATATAAGTTGTCATACTTATAAATGGCAATAAATAACTAAATAATATAATTGGATTTAAAAAACTATAATATCCATAATTATATATATTTACTCCACTTCCAAGATTTAATGCAAAATCTGGTAATAAATCAAAATTTTTATAAAATAAACTTCTAAAATAATCAGGAATAACTGAATGTTGATTAACCCAATCAAGTTCTGAACCATATATATATTTATTACGAATACTAAATATTATTACAATAGTTATTATAGAAACAAGAACTATTATATTTATCCAATCCTTTTTACTTACCTTTTTTAATTTTTTCATACTATTTCCTCTTCGAAAACATTATAACACAATAATTACATTTTCATTAAAAAAGTAGTATATTTTATAAAAAATGAAATATACTACTAATGAAAAGCATAAAAAACTTTTCAAATTACTTATTTTAATTTTTCTATTTCTTATTTGTCTAAGTATAATACTTAGACATTTTTATTTTAATTTTTCTATTTCTTCTATAGATAAATTAGTTGCTTTTGATATATCTTCAACTGACATACCCATTTCTAATAAATTTTTAGCTATGGATAAATTTGCTTCTTCTTTACCTATTTCAATACCCTCTATCTTATCCATTAATGCATTGTCTTCTTCTAAACTAAGCCAACCTTTATAGTATTCGTCTTCATTCATATTCATTAATTTTTCACTAAAATCTTCCATAATTTCATCCCCATTATTCCTAATGATTTCTCTTCTCTCTTTCGAGTTAGCTATTATCATCGATAAATATAAATACAGTTTATCACTTATATCTCCATTATAACATTCACATAATATTTTTTCCATATTGTATTCTATTATTTTTAAGTTTTTAATATATTTTCTTTTATTAGATTGTACATAATATTCATCACTTAATTCTTCATAATCACATTTCTTATTTATATTTATCTGATAATAAAATACTGCTTCTTGTAATTTACTACCAACTTTATAATCATTAGAATATTGATTTGCTATATATGAAAAATTTCTTATTTTTACATTATCATTATAATAATTATTCACTTCTATAAATATTCTTTGATCATTACTCTTCACAAAAAGATCTACATTCTTACCTTTTATATATTTATTTGGCACTTTAAGTTCTGGATTAAGTATTATCATTTCATCTACTTTTTCACCAATTGTACCCTCTATAATTCCCTTTAATAATCTTTGTCCACTATCTGTTTTCATAATGTTCTTAAACATTTTATCATTCATAGCAGTTATTTCTTTTTTTCTTATTTCTCCTATCATTTTATTTTCCTCCTAATATTATTATTCGAAATAAAATGATGAAACACTTCTTTTTTATAAAAATTCATTAAAAAAGATACTATTTTTAGTATCTTTTAAAATATTAAATATTATTTGTTTTCTTAAGTATACTTGTCGTTAATAACTTTAACTTATCAAATATATACATACTACATATAAATAATACTACAAATACTAAAATAGTATCTTTTCTTACAAGTCCTATATTAAAGAAACTGTTTTGGAATATCGCACAATATGAAAATGCAAGTGTTAAAAATACCATTAATGCACCTCTTAAATAATTATAAGGTTTACATATATTATTTAAGAATATAAATCCAGTTGTTGCAGTTAAGAATACTGTTAAAGTGCTGCAAAGCTCTGGTGATAAATTAAAGTTAATTTCAAATAAATTAATTATTATTACATTAAATACAACAGTTATAGCACTAGGTATACTCTTTAAGAATACTTTAAGTAAGAAATTACCTTTTACAAGTTCAGTATTAGGTTCAAGAGCAAGTATAAATGATGGTATACCTATTGTAAACATTGTAATCAATGTTAAATGTATTGGTATAAAGAAATATTCTGTACTCATAAATATACATACTAAGATTAACAAAATAGTAAATATAGTTTTACTAAGAAGTAAAGATGAACTTCTTTCAATATTGTTTATACTTCTTCTACCTTCTTTTAATATAAGAGGTAAATTATCTATTTTAGAATCTAATAATACAAATTGACTAACATTTTTAGCAGCCTCACTACCATTAGCCATTGCAATACTACAATCAGCTTCTTTAAGAGCTAAGCAGTCATTAACTCCATCTCCTGTCATAGCAACAAAATGTTTATCATTTTTAAGAGCAATAATTATTTTTTTCTTTTGATCTGGTTTAACTCTACCAAGTACATTATGAGTTCTTATTATTTCTGGTATTTCTTCATCACTTACTTTTGACATATCAATACTTTTAATATCAATAATACCAGCTCTCTCAGCAATCTTAGAAACAGTTATTGGATTATCTCCACTTATTATCTTAATATCAACACCTTGACTCTTAAAATAATCAAGAGTTACATTAGCATTTTCTTTTATCTTATCTTGAATTAAAACAAAACCCAACGGAATAACATCACTAATATCATTCAAATTACTTCCTTTTGCTAAAAGAAGAACTCTATAATCGTTTTGATATTTATCTATATCGAAATTCTCTTTTGATAGGTTTTCTGGACTTCCTAAAAAATAAACACCCTCATTAAATTTAACACCACTATATTTTCTAATACTTGAAAATGGCAAAGTATCAGAAACAGTATAATTATTCATTTTTTCTAAATAACTTTCAATTGATTTAAATGTTGGTGATGGATCATCAAGAGCACTAACATAATTACTTAATATAGTTTTAATATTATCTATATTATTATCTTTATAAGGAATAATATCTTTTACTTCCATTGTTCCCTCAGTAATAGTTCCTGTTTTATCTAAACATATAACATCTACTCTTGCTAAGTTTTCAATTGAATATAAATCTTGTACTAAAACATTATATTTTCTAAGTCTAAGAACACTAACAGCCATCGCAGAACTTGTTAAAAGTACAAGACCTTCTGGTATCATACCAATTAAAGCACTAACTGTACTCATTATAGAATTTGGTATATTATGATTAGTAATACCAAGTTGATTTATAAAGAATATTATACCAACTGGTACTAATAAGAAACTCAATATTTTTAACATTTTTTCAAATGAATTATATATAACAGAATTAGTCTTCTTAATATATTTTGTTTCACTACTTATCTTAGAAATATAATTATCTTTACCTATATGTTTAACTTTTACAGTTGCATTACCACTAACAATAAATGATCCACTTATTAACTCATCTCCAGATTTTTTAGTAAGAACTTTAGCTTCTCCAGTCATAAACGATTCATTAACTTCAACAGTTCCATCTACTATTATAGAATCAGTTACTACTTGATTTCCAATTCCATAAACACATATATCATCAAGAACCAACTCTTCTCTAGATAACTCTATTATATTACCATCTCTAATAACCTTAATCTTTGTATCAGCAATAACATTCAATTTATCAATAGTTTTTTTAGCAAGTATTTCTTCTGCAATACTAATAATTGTATTACTAAAAATTACTCCAACAAACAAACAATTCTTAAGAGCATACAATATTCTTCCAGAAACAATACCACTTATAATAACTAAAGCACCTAAAAATATATTTAAAAAGTTAAAATATGTAAATACATTAGATTTAACTATTTCTTTAATAGTCTTAGTTTTAGGTTCATCAACATAATTAACTAAATTTTTACTAATTCTTTCATTAACTTCACTAGTAGTTAATCCCTTTATATTCCCTTTATTCATAATACACCTACTTAATTAAAATTATACTCGTTTAACAATAATTTGTCTATGAACAATATATTTACATGTAAAGAAAAATAGTATTATAAAATACTATTCAAAATAATCAAGCATCATTGCTTTCTTAACCTCTTTAACAGTTTCACTAGCTTTCTTTCTTGCTTTTAAAGTTCCTTCTTTTAAAATATTAAGTACATATTCAGGATTCTTAGCAAGTTCTTCTCTTCTTTCCCTAATCGGTCTTAACTCTTCTTGTAAAACATCATTTAAAAATCTTTTAATCTTCATATCACCCAAACCACCTCTTCTATAGTGATCCTTAAGTTCATCAAGATTTTTATATTCAGGTAAATATTTTTTAAATGAGTCTTCCTTACAAAATACATCTAAATATGTAAATACTATATTTCCTTCTACTTGTCCTGGATCTTCAACTTTTATATGGTTAGGATCAGTATACATACTAAATACTTTTCTCTTTATTTCTTCTTCACTATCTTTTAAATAAATACAATTGTCTAAACTCTTACTCATTTTAGCATTACCATCTGTACCAACCAATCTTCTTTCATTTTCAGTTTCAGGAAGTAATACATTTGGTTCAACAAGTACATCAGTATTATATATTGTATTAAACTTTCTAACTATTTCTCTTGCTTGTTCTACCATTGGAAGTTGATCATCTCCAACAGGTACAATATTAGCTTTAAAAGCAGTTATATCAGCAGATTGACTTACTGGATATGCAAAGAATCCAGCCGGAATGCTTTCCTCAAAGCCTCTTAATTTTATTTCTTCCTTAACAGTTGGATTTCTATGAAGTCTAGATACAGTAACTAAATTCATATAATAAAATGTAAGTTCTGTAAGTTCTGGTACTTCTGATTGAATAAAATAAGTCGTCTTTGAAGGATCAAGTCCACATGCTAAATTATCAAGAGCTACTTCAAGAACATTATCCCTTACTTTCTTAGGATTATTAAAATTATCTGTTAATGCTTGACTATCAGCAATAAACACATACATTTCATCATAATCTCCTTTGTTTTGAATTGAAACTCTGTTTTTAAGAGAACCAACATAATGTCCAATATGAAGTGGTCCAGTTGGTCTATCTCCAGTTAAAATAATATTTTTCATAATTTTTCCCTCTTTTCCAAAATAAAAAGCCTCATCCAACTATTGGATAAGACTAATAATCTTATTTATGCCACCATTATAGTGAAATACTTATACTATCATATAAGGTCTTTTACTAACGAAGAGACACCTTCGTGCTAGCCTACTATAACTTTGGTAGCCACTCATCAGCCCATTCAGTAATCATCAATTACAACTTTTCACCAACCAATTGCTCTCTACAAATATCATAACCACTTACTTCTCTGATTCACCGTTTTTATGAATACATTATAAAATAATTTTATTAATATGTCAATATACATAAATTTCTAAATAATATACATACTATTAATATGTATAACATAAATATATTTTTAACATATTCAATTCTAGGCTTCTTCTATGAATGCATAATTAACTTTATACAAGATGGTAAATTTAGTAGTGGTTTTATGTATGGACCATGGACACCAATATATGGTATTGGAGTATTAATAATATTATATATTTATAAAAAGTTAAACAGATATACTAAAACAAAAAGACTTATACTTTTATCAATAATATCGATGATGATATTAACAGCTCTAGAATATATAATTGGCAATTTAGTAGAAATATTATTTAATCAAACATTTTGGGATTATAGTAATTATAAATTTAATTACGGAAAATTTATATCATTAGAATCATCATTAATATGGATGATTGGAAGTATAATAATTATTTTTATTCATAAAAAAATAAAAAAATACATAAAAAAAATACCAAATCAAATAACAATTATATTATCAATTATTTTTACTATTGACTTAGTATTATCTGCAATTAGAATTTCTTTTCTAAAGTAGGCCCTTTTTCTAAATCTAATTCTTGTCTTAATATTTTAACATTTTCTAAAGACATTGTAACAATTTCATATTCCCAAGAATACAAATTATCACTATCAGGATCAATAGAACTATAAATCAAGGTTTCTTTTAAATTAGTAGCAAATGTATTAGGCTTTCTACATCTAACAGCCATTCTAGAAAATAAAGCATCTCTAATTCCAGATTCACTAACTTCTTCAACAAAACAATATTTATTTAATATTTCTCTTTGTTTCTCGTTAGTTTCAACATATTTCATAAACTTTCCTCCTTTAAGTAAAAGATATTATAATAAATTTTATTATTTTTGTAAAGTAATATAACTTTAAATAAAAAAGAATAAAGTTAAAATCATTATTCTTTTTAATATCTACCAAAGTGGCGTCCCCGAGCAGAATCGAACTGCTGACCTATCGCTTAGGAGGCGATTGCTCTATCCTACTGAGCTACGAGGACACAATACAATTATAACATAAAAATAAAAGATTATTACACTAATTAGGTAATAATCTCATAAAGATAACAAAAGTTGTATATCTAATATCATATCTAAAAAACTCATAAAAACTAACAAGTTTATCACACATACTAACTATCTTAGATTCTTTAAACTTAGGTTTCTTTCTAGTAATCGGATACATATGCGATAATATAATATCTTCTTCCATATCATTAACATCAAAATATTTAAGTGAATTATTAAGTGCCTCTACTGGATGTTTATTAAGAAATTGTTTATATCTATAATCATTCTTACTAACATCATCAGTAGTAAAGAAATCATGCATTAAAGCACCCCTTGTACAAGAAATATAATCAAGTCCTAATCTTTTAGAAATAAAGAAACTCATTTTAGCAACCCTATTAATATGATTAAGTCTATTATCTCCATGATGCACAATAGTTTTTAACTCTCTAAATTTATTTACACTATAAAATTCACTATATATATCATAATATATTTTCTTATTCTCATTCATAATACTGCATTTTTATATCCACTTAGGAATATAAAGATTTCTTGTAAATCCCTCCACATACTTATTGTATTGCTTTATTATTTCACCAACAATAACACCTAAAACATTCTTAGTACTTTTAGGTATCTTAAGTGTTGATAGTGCTGAAATAAGCATTTTTTTAAATTCTCTATCATCAAAATATCTACATACTGCCTTATTTAATAAAGAAGTTAGTTTCAATTGATCTTTTTCATTAATATCAACAGTGAAAATAAAAGATTGATAAATCTCAATCACTTTATCACTCATATAATCTAATTCACTAAATTCTTCATTAATAATTCTATAATAATCTGGACAATATTTTAAAATAACTTTATTGTTAAGATAATTATTTTCCATACTACTTCACCACAAGTCTTATTATATCATTAAATGTAACATAAATCATCAATAATATCATAATACCAAATCCAACTAGATTTAAAATATATTCTAATTTTTCATTTGTTTTCTTTCTACTTATTTTTTCAATTAATAAAAGTAATACTCTACCACCATCAAAAACTGGTACAGGTATTAAATTAATTATTGCTACATTAATACTTAAATATGCCGTTAAATATAATATAGTTTCAAATCCTTGTGATTTTACTTGATCAATAACAGTATATATACCTACTGGTCCACTTAAACTTTTTAATTTAACATCACCAGTAAATAATGAACCTACAATTTTAATAATAGTTACTGAATTTGAATAGAAACCTTCAAATGCATAACTTACTGCATTCTTAAATCCTTTTTCATGTGTAGTACCACCAAATCCAATACCATATTTTCTCACTTCTTCACCGTCTACTTCACTAACAGTAGGAGTAATAGTAATATCTTTAGTAGTTCCATCTTGTTTTTCAACAGTAAATGTATAACTTTCTTTTAACTTTTTAGCAGAAGCTTCTAATAAAAAATCATCTAATGAATCAATATTATTTCCATTTACTTTGACAATTGTATCTCCTACTTCAAGACCTGAAATATATGCAGGACTACCCTCTTCAATTCTAGCAATAGTAGTATTATTAACAGGTTTTCCATACAATAAACCACTTATAAAAAATAAAAATATTGCTAAAAAGCAGTTAAAAATAATACCATTTAATAAAACTAATAATCTTCTTAAAAAACTCTTATTTTCAAGAACTCTATTTTTCTTGATTTTTTTATTATCTGGATCTTCTTTTTCAGCCATAGAAACAAATCCACCAATTGGAAGTGCTCTAAGTGAATATGTTGTCTCACTATTCTTAGGTTTATATTTAAAAATTAATGGACCCATACCAAGTGAAAATTCATCAACATAAACTCCACCTCTTTTAGCTGCTATAAAATGTCCAAACTCATGAATAACAATTATTAAACCTAAAATAATTATTAATATAAGTAATGTTAGTATAAAATTCATATATCCTCCTTAAAGATATGAAGCAACTATTGAAAATATTAAAATAGAAAATAATAAACTATCAAATCTATCTAATACTCCACCATGACCAGGCATAATCTTTCCAAAATCTTTAACATCATATTCCCTCTTAATCGCAGAAAAAACTAAATCACCACATTGAGCTACAATAGATAACATTAAACTAATTAATATTACTATTAAAGTTTTTCCACCAAAAACAGTTAAATAAAATACTGATGAGATGAAAGTACCCATTATTGCACCACCAACAGCTCCTTCAATTGTTTTATTAGGAGAAACACTTGGACATAATTTATATTTTCCAATTTTAGTACCAAAAAAATGAGCAAAAGTATCAGTCATTATAGTAATTAATAATATATAAATTAAATAATTAATATCAATATTTCTAAATATTATTAAGAAATTAAAAGTAATACCTAAAAATATAGAAGAACCAATTAAATATAAAGCATCATTAACATTATATTTCTTTCTATCATAAAAAATGATTGGTAACATTAAAGCAAATACATCTATTGCTAATACCTTATAATCAATTAAAAACATATTAGAATTAACAACATTATCAAGTACAATCATTAAATATGTAACTAAACCTAATAGTTTAATAAATAACGGTATTTTTCTTTCTCTTTCTTTTAAATTAATAATTTCATAATATCCAATAACACTTAAAACAGAAACTCCAATATAAAAAGGATAACCACCTATTATAAGTAATGGAATACAAATAATTAATGCAACTATTGCACTTATAACTCTTTTTTTCATATCATTTCACCATAACAATTATAGCACGACTAATATTTTAGCACAAGATAAATTATAGTATTAGAAATAAAGAGATTATACTAAATGCTAAATTACTTTTAATCTAAAATATAAATCTGAATCAATATTTTCATGACTTATGTTTATTTTTATACTATAATTTCCCTTTTTATTTATTAAATTTGTAATATTGCTTTGATATTCTCCTTTATAAACTAAATCACCCGTTTCTCCCACTAAAGAACCGCCATGAATTTCTATTGTATTTATTTTAATATTATCTATTTCATTCATTACTTCATGTTTTAAATTTTTACATTCTGTTGGAGTTTTATTTCCTGTTAAATTTGTAAAACAGTAATAACCTTTAATATCTAAATTCATTTCTTCACCATATTCAATTTCTATTGGCTCAATATTATTATAAATTGCAGAATATGATGTTATATAAACTGTTTTTGGAATAATAGTAGTATTTTTTCTTATTTCAATATCAACTCCAATTATTTCATTATTAAAATTTAAACTATATATTGGATTGTAATATGGTATTTCAACATTTATAAATAATTTTCCTACAAATATTTTTATTATTACAACTGATAAAATTAAAATTAAAAATATATATAAAATTATCTTTTTCATTATAACCTCACTTATTATATATCAAGTATAACATATATTTTATAAATTTAAAATTAAACTCAAATTTTCATTGAGTTTAATTACTTTTGAATAGTTAATTATACTATTAATTTAATGTTGCTGTTACCCCAGGTGTTTTATCATATTTATCTTTTATTTTTGAATCGAATATAATTAAATTTCCCATTCCATCAGAACCTAATGTATATTTTTTAGATTCAGCTAAGCTCAAGTTAGTTATAGCATGTTGATAACTTCCTCTTACTATAAATGGACTTCTACCACACACGAATGTTACTGTCATAGAATTTTCCAATGTAGTTGTTGTTGCATCCACTAAATTTTGAGACAATCCTATACCTTTTTTAAAAATCCCTGATTTATCAATTATATTCCAATTTTGACTATTCATATCATAATTAACCATTTTTCCATCCCATTTTTGATATCCACTTCTATGTCCAGAAAGATTGAATGAAATCGAATCAACACCAGGAGCAATTGCCATCACATCGTAAGATTTTATTTTGGGAATAGTCTTCCAAAAGTTTGTTAATGTAACATGTTTTGCCGTTATAGTTGCTCCAGAAGTAATTGTTAATGTTATTTTTTTATAATTTGTTTCAACTTTTTCACTGGTCGCACCACCAAGGCCAGTAGAATAATAGACTGGTGAACCAGCAGTTATTTCATCAAATTCATTAGAAGTAATTTCCTCTTCGCTTACACCAATAATTTTTTTATTTTCATAATATGTTAAAATTTTTACATATTTTGTTTTAGATACTTTTCTTAAACTGGTATCATTTTTTAATGAATCAATAGTATCTTTTGGCAAAGTAATTATTGTATCATGTGTAAACCCCTTTAATAAATTATTATATTGTGTTTTAGTCATCTCAGCACCGTTAATATTTGTTAAGAAAATCTGTTCATTTTCTTTTGCATTAACTGTTATACCTATAAATATAAGTATACTTATCATTAATATTTTTTTCATATTTATCCCTTTCTTTTATATATATTATTTTATTTTTTTACACTATCAACCACCTTTCAATATATATAGTAGCTATATCTAGAATCAAACTACTATATATAATAAAAAAAGTAGTATACTCGCCCAATGAATAATACTACTTCATATATTTTTATACTAACATAGTTTTTCTACTTTCGCAATTGTTTTTTTATCTTCAAAAAACTTCATACAAAAAAAGGAAACCTAAGCTTCCTTTTCACACAATTTTTCTATATCATCTTTATATATTAAAGTAGAATTTTTATATAATGAACACCATTTATCATCAAATTGTAATTTTTGATAATCATCACCACATTTACCATTTTCAAATTTTGAAAATACTTTTGTTTTATTTTTATCAGTTTTCATACAATTATAATTTTCTTCATTATAATCATAAACCCAACTATATTCTCCACCATTACTTTCAAATGTTGGAAATACTACAAGTTCTACACCAGATTCAAGAGTAATTCCTTCTCTCTTATCTTTATCTACTTTTTTATATTTAGTTTGTTCATAAGTAGTAGCTACATATACTTTATCTTTTAAATCACTTTCACTATTAATATCTTCTATCATTTCACTTGTATAAACTCCATCAGATATCAATAATTCAAGATCTCTTTTAGATATATTTATACCCATATTATTCTTATAGTATCCATTATCATAAGTATATTTTTTAGGGCATATAGCATCTCTATCACTATAACTACCAATAGATATTGCTTTATTATTTTTACAATACCAAACTTTATATAAAACTGCTTTATAAACAGTTGTTTCATCATCAAGTTCTTCTTTTATTGATATTTTAGGAAATGTATTCTTAGTCTTTACAAGAAAATAATCTATATAAACTACACCACTAAAAACTACTAATAAAACAATAATTATTATAAATATTTTCTTTAACGACTTCACACCTATACCCCTATTCTTTTAAAGTAGCATACATAACAGCTTTAATAGTGTGCATTCTATTTTCAGCTTCATCAAATACTTTTGATTGTTCTGATAAGAATACATCATCAGTAACTTCCATAGCTGTTAAACCAAATTTAGCATTAATATCTTTTCCAATTGTTGTATTTAAATCATGGAAAGATGGTAAACAATGTAAGAATATAGCATTTGGATTAGCAATACTCATAACATCCTTATTAACTTGATATTTTTGTAATAAATCTATTCTTGATTTCCATATATCATCTGGTTCACCCATAGATACCCATACATCTGTATATAATACATCTGCATCTTTAACTCCTTCTTCTACTGAATCAGTAAGTGTAATTGTGCATCCATTCTTATCAGCTATTTCTTTACAAGTATTAACTAGTTCTTCATCTGGCCATAAATCTTTTGGACCACAAGCAACAAAATTAACACCCATCTTAGCACTCATAACCATTAAACTTCTAGCACAATTATTTCTAGTATCTCCCATAAATACAAACTTTAATCCTTTTAAATGACCAAAATGTTCTTCCATAGTCATAAAATCAGCTAATGCTTGTGTTGGATGGAATAAATCAGTTAAACCATTCCATACTGGTACTCCTGAATATTTAGCTAAATCATCAACAGATTCTTGTTTAAAACCTCTAAACTCAATTCCATCATAAATTCTACCTAATACTTTAGCAGTATCAGCAACACTTTCCTTTTTACCAAGTTGACTTCCAGTTGGATCTAGATAAGTTGTATGCATACCTAAATCATAAGCTGCAACTTCAAAAGAACATCTTGTTCTAGTAGAAGTCTTTTCGAATATTAAAGCAACATTCTTGCCTTTTAAATATTCATGAGCTTCATGATTATGTTTCTTAGTCTTGAAATTTTTAGCTAAATCAAGTAAGTAATAAATTTCCTCCTCTGTAAAATCTAATAATTTTAAAAAACTTTTTCCTTTTAAATCTACCATATATATTTATATTTCTCCTTTCAATCTTATATACTTTCTACATCAATTATAACTATAACAAATAAAAAAGTAAACATTTTTAAAATATTTACCTTATTTTCCTAAGAAATTTTTAACTTCTTCATTTTTACTATTAAGTATCTCATCAGCAGTACCATATTCAAGAATACTGCCATTTTTCAAAAATAATACTTTATCAGCAAATGATTTTATTAAATCCATTTCATGTGATACTACAACAATAGTAGTTGTTCTTGAAAGTTCATTTAATAGTAATATAAAATCACTAATAGTTGCTGGATCTAATGCAGAAGTTGGTTCATCAAATAATATTACTTCTGGTTTAGTTGCAAGTGTTCTAGCAATCGCAACTCTTTGTTTTTCACCACCGCTTAACTTTGAAGGATAAGAATCTATTTTATTAATAATATTAACTTTACTAAGTAATTTCTTAACTAAATCATCTATTTCTTCATCACTACCCATTTTAAGTAGCTTAGGAGCAAGAGCTACATTCTCTCTTACTGTTAAATGTGGAAATAAATTATAATTCTGAAATACCATACCAACCTTACTTTTTAAAGTAACATCATCTATTTGATTAATTTTAACTCCATTTAAAAATATATTACCAGAATTAACTTTATTAAGTCCATTTAAACATCTAATAAGAGTTGTTTTTCCACAACCAGATGGACCAATTATAAGTAATTTTTCTCTATCTTTAATATCAAAACTAATATTTTTAAATACATATCTATTTCCATATTTTTTACTAATTTTATTAACACTAATCATTTACATCTAACTTCCTTTCAATTCTTTTAAGAAGCTTACTAACAGTAGTTGTAAGAAGTAAATATATTAAAGCAACAAGTATAAGTGGAAAGAAATATTCATATGTTCTTGATGCAATTATATCAGAAGCTTTTGTTAAATCAGTAATACCAATATATCCAGCAATAGCTGTTTCTTTAATTAAAGTAACAAATTCATTTCCCATAGAAGGTAAACTTATCTTAACAGCTTGTGGAATTATGATATGTCTAAGAGTTTGTCTAAAACTAAGTCCAAGAGATAAACCTGCTTCTACTTGACCATCATCAATACTATCAAATCCACTTCTAAGTATTTCAGCAACATAAGCAGAAGAATTAATTCCAAATGCTATCATACCTATTATAACTGAATCTACTGTAGAAGTTTTAAATATAATATAATACATAATCATAAGTTGTAAAACACTTGGAGTACCTCTAATAATATTTACATATATATCAAATATCTTATTAAGTAATCTAAATTTACCTCTTTGTTTATTAGTATATTTAACAATAGAAATAATTGTACCCAACAGTATACCAATAATTACTGCCCCTATTGCAATGATAATAGTATTACCAAGTCCTTCTAATATTAACTTATATCTTTCATCATATATAACACTTCTATAAAAATCATTATATATTCTATTTAACCATTCACTCATAACTTCTAATTAGAAGAATGCTTAATTATATATTCTTCTATTTTACCCTCTTTCATTAATCTTTCCAAAACATTATTAATTTTATTTAATAATTCTGTATTTCCTTTTTTAACAGCAATAGCATATTTATCTGTAAATAATGGTACTGATAATACTTCAAGTTCTTCATTTGACTTAACTAGTTCAAGAGCTGGTAACTTATCCATAACAATACAATCTGATTTATTAGCTTTAACATCTTCTGCTGCTGCTAAGAATTTTTTTTGTCTAAATAATTTAATATTTTTAAAGTTATCTGTTAAATATGTATCAGCAACAGTACCTAGTTGTACAGAAATAGTTTTTCCTTCTAAATCATCTTTACTTTTTATTTTATCATAACCTTTTCTAACAACAATCACTTGTTCACTAGTAGCATACTCAATTGAAAAATCAACACTCTTTTTTCTTTCTTCATCAATGCTCATACCAGCTGCTGCAAAATCTGCTTTACCAGAATTAAGTTCATTAATAATTGATCCAAAATCGACATCTTTAATTACTAATTCTTTTCCAAGTTCCTTTGCTATTTCATTAGCAATATCTACATCTACTCCAATTATCTCTTCTCCACTACGATATTCATAAGGAGCAAACCCTGACTCAGTAACCATAACAAGTTTATTGCTATTTTTGTCACATCCACAAAAGAATAATATAACTGTTAAACAAATAAAACATTTAATAAATCTCTTCATACATACTCTCCTAATATAAATTATAACAATATAATATTTCATTTACAAGAAAAATAGTTTATAATATTTATTAGGTGATTATATGAAAAAGATATTTACAATATTATTGTTATTTATTGGAATGATAAATATTAAAGCATTAGAAAATGAATATTTCAAAATAGAAATACCAGATGGATACAAAGAAGAAATAAGTGAAAAAGGCCTATATAAATGGACAAAAGATGATAATTATATAACTATAACAATATCAAATAATACTCAAAGATATGATATTTTAAGATATACTGAAGATGATATGAAAAAATATGAAGAATATATTGAATCATCAATAAACAAACAATTAGAAGAATATAATATTAAAGTTAATGTAAATAATGTTAAAAAAGAAAAAATAAACAATAGAAACTGTATAGTATATGACACAGTATGGCCAACAAAAGAATCAACTGGATATGATACTTATCAAAGAGGTTACACTTATACAACTGATAAATATATTATAATGTTAACTTATAGTTCTAATAAAGAATTAACTAATAATGAAGAATTAAACAATATAATTAATAGTTTTAATGTTCTTGATAATGAAATAGTATATAATTCAAATACAAAAATAGTTATGACAGTAATATTTGCTGTTATAGTTGGTCTAATCGGATTTATTCTTTCAGTAATATTTAAAAAGCGTAAGTAATTACGCTTTTATTATGCAATATTTTTCTTTATTTTAGAAAGTATTAATTTTTCATTTCTAGATACTTTTGCTTGACTAATTCCCATTAATGAAGCTGTTTCGCTCTGACTATATCCTTGATAATATCTATAATCTATAAGTATTCTATCTTCTTCATCCATTGTAGATAATTCACTATCAATCAATATTTTATTTACTACTTCTTCTCTAGTATCAACAACACCCTCGTAAACAAATTCATCATTTATTTCTGTACTCTTAGTAAACATAACAGTCTCAATAACAGTAACCAAATCACTTTCACTCATCTCCATAAAAGAAGCTATCTCACTAAAACTAGGTTCTCTTTCATATTTAATCAATAATAATTCTTTAACTTTAATATATTTCTTATATATAGCCATATATTCTTCACTAACAACTATATTTCTATCTTTCCTAATAAAATCAATTATCTCACCCAAAACATATTTATAAGCATAAGTACTAAACTTAGCATTAGATTCACTTTTATATTTTTTATATGCTTTAATAATACCAATAGATCCTACTTGATATAAATCCTCAATACTATAATACTTTGTATACCTAGAAGCAATTTTATATATAAGACCTTCATTAGCTTCTATAAGCTCATATATAATATCTCTCATATATTAAAAACTCCACTTGCTAATTTCTCATTCTTACTTCTAAAACAATAATCAAATAAGTCACTATTTTTAATATAATCATTTATATCATTATTAATATCACATATAACAACCTTACCATTAAATCTATTTACTATATTAGATATTTTAATAAAAGAATTAATAAAAGAGTTATCAATTAAATTAACATTAGATAAATTTATTGAAACATTTCTAGCAGTAAGCTCAAGTACTATTGGTATAACCTCTTCCTCAAACTTAAAAATATTATTTAAAGTTAAATTACCAAGTAGTCTAATAAAAAGTATTCCTCTTTTATAATCAATATCTATACCCATTTTCATCTCCTGAAAAAATAATATAATAATATCTATTATTATTAAAGCGATTCGACAAAACTAGATTTATTACTCACTATTTTTTTATAAAAAATATATAATAGTAACGAAATAATGACAATTGTTATAAATAAAACTATAAAACTATAATGAACAAAATCACCTGTTTTAGGATTTTCTTCTATATGCTCACTAAGTATTTTAACAGTACATTTATTCTTTAAACAATAATTTTCATCAGTAACTTTCCTACCATAATAATCAACAATAATATATTTATTTTTAATATACCTATAAAATGTCTTCTTAGTACTTTCATCTTTAATATATCCATCCATCTCATTATAATAATCAACAGTATATTCTTTAACAATTTTATATGTTTTATATAATTTATCAGTATATCTATATACAGGTATTAACTGAGTAAACTTTGTATTCATATCACTTGCAGTAACACTTAATACTTCATTATCAATATTAAAATCATTATAATATACATCATAAATATATGACTTAAAGCTAATTCGAATATTATTATCAATATCAGATTCACAATATATTTTAACATTAATTTTATTCGCATCTACTTTGTCACTAAACTTAATATTTAAAGTATCATTTATATTAAAATAACTATCATAATCACTATCATTAAGAAAATTATAATCATCAATCAAATAATCATATTTAACTTCATCTATAAATATTTCTAATTCATAAACATTAAGATTATTAAAAACTATTTTTATAGAATCAATGTCAGTACTTTTAAATCTATAATACTTATTACCCATATGTAATTCCCTACTAGGATAAGATTCAGGTCTAATAATAGTATTTTCACTCTTTTTTAAAATCATATCATTATAATCAATAATTCTATCAGTTGCCTCTTCTTCTCTTAAATATTTGATATCACCTATTTCCTCTTTATACCATAAATATCTATCCTCCTTTTTTATTATTAATTTACTCACATTAGTTGGATATTCGCTACTCCATTCACTATATATAATGTCCTCTGCATATACTTTTCCAAATAAAAAAAGTATTATTGTAAATACTAGATACTTCTTCATCTCTCTATCCCTCCTAATATTATTATTCGAGATAAATTTACAAAACACTTCTTTTTTTTAAAAAAACTTCTATTTTTCTAAATAATACACACAAGCATTATCCTTATATAAACATAAATCATTCTTTGAAGATCTATATCTAAATACATATAAACTATCTTTAGGTTTAATTAATATAAAATCTTTTCTTCTTTCAATTTCATATTTATAAGCTGTAAATGATTTACCAGTTTCTTTAATCTTAATTTGATTTGAATCTATTATTACTTCCATCTCTTTACTCTTATAATTTCCAAAATAAGCTGGAGCATTTATTATAACTAATATAAATCCTACAACATATAAAATTATTTTAACAACAAGACTCATTTTAGTTGGTTTTTTCCATATTCTTCTAGAAACAGGTGTCATAGTAAGAATACCAGCAATAACTATTAATAAAGAACCAAATGGACTATATTCAATATAAGTTAAAGCTGCAATAATAGCCCATATTCCTAAACAAGTATATGCCTTTCCTTTACTTTCAGGATGTCTTTTAACTTCAGTAATTGAATCATAAATCCAACCAATAAAGAATAAACCAGCTGTAAACAAATATAAGAAACCTTTACCATATTCTCCTCTTGCAAATTTATGAATACCAAATATACCACCAAGAACAGTTAAAACAACATAATCTTTTTCATTACTATTTCCTTTAACAGAATCTTGCTTATCATACTCACTAAAACTAGAAATATATTTTTCATATTCTGATTTATATTTATCAACATCATTTTTATTTGCTATACTAACATAATTATTCCAATAACTTTCATATAAAGAATTATATTTTTTAGAAGTAAAATCTTCACTTAAACTTCTAAGAAGTCCAATCCATATAACAGGATTATCAACAAATCTTTTAGATAAACTCAAATAACAATTATAAGCATTACTATAATCTTTAAAATTTAAATAAGCACTTGCATTCTTATATTCTTGTTCTTCATCTATTTCTCCAACATTAATATGTTTAATTTTCTTAACTTCATCATCTATTAATATTTTATTTTTACAGTATTCACATACCATTTCCTTTTTAGCATCATCTATTTTCATAACAGCATTACATTTAGGACAAGTAACTTCTATTAATTTCATATTTCCTCCATCTATTAATAATATTATACATAATAAAATTAAATAAGTACATAAAAAAACTGCATATATAATGCAGTAAAATATAAATTATTTTTTAAATAATTTAGTTATTTCTTTAATATTTTTAATAAATATAATACTATCTATAATATTAGAAATTGCATATATAGATAAAATTAAACCTAAATAAGTAGTAATAGCCACAGTTCCTATAGTAGTTGGTTTTACTATAATTATTAAACCACATATAATAGAAATAACTGAGAAAATAAATATAGATAGCCAATTCTTATAACCATATTTCTTTAATGATAATGATATTCTAAAATCTAAAGTAGATTTAGTTACCATAACTATACCAACAAATATTGGAAATAAAGTTTTCATTAACATTGGATTTAATATTAATATTAAACCAATTAAAATTTGAATAATACCAAGAGTTAAAAATCCTGAAAAGAAGAAGCTATCTTCTTTCTCTATTATAAAATAAATACCATTAATTATTAAAACTACTGATAAAATATATGTAATAGTTTCAAAAGACATTTGTGGAAATATAATAAACATCATACCAAGTACAAACATCAATATTGATATTATAATAGAAGAATATAAAAACTTATTTAATTTTTCAACCATAACCTATACTCCTTTCTATAATAAATTATAACATAAAAAAACAATTTATCATATTACTAATAAATCATTTTATTTTTATTTCAAAACTGTCTTTAATTGATATAGGGCTACCAAAAGAATTATTGTTTACAAGTAAAGCAAAACCTTCTAAAAATGATCTTAATGTTCTTATAATATAATTTATATTATCATCAGTAATATCTAAAGGTTTCATAATTTCAAAAATTATATCAAATAATCTCATTGTAGCCTTATCTTTTCAACATTTTCATATTTGTTATACCATAGCATTGCTTCAAATACTCCTTTATTGTTAGTTGAATAATCATAAAAAGCATTACACATATTCTTTAAAACATCATAACCAGATATCGCAATAGTAGAATCAACTATCACCTCTTCCATTTGTTTCCAACCAAAAATCATTATTATAATATGAAAACAGTTATACATAAAATATAACTGTTTATTTATTAACCTAACTTATCTCCATTTTCAACTTTATTATCAGGGGTTATTAAAACAACACCTTGCTTACTATATGTTCCAAGTACTAATACTTCTGACATAAAATCTGCAATTTGTCTTGGTGGAAAATTAACTACTGCAAGTATCTGTTTTCCAATTATATCTTCTATTTTATAAACATCTGTTATTTGAGCAGATGATTTTTTTATTCCTATTTCATCTCCAAAATCAATTTTTAATTGATATGCTGGTCTTTTAGCCTTTTCAAAAACTTTTGCTTCTATTATAGTTCCAACTCTTATATCTAATTTTATAAAATCTTCAATTGTCGCCATATTTATCCTCCAATTTAATAAACTAAAAATTAATTATTTTTTTCATAAGGAAAAATTTTAAACCTTTTATACATTGTTCAGAATCAGTATCTTCAAAACCTAAATGTTTATAAACTTCATGAGCATATGGTAAAGAATTAACAGTAAAATGATTTTTATCATTTAATTCTAATACCATATTATAAAGTTTTCTTCCAATTCCTTGTTTATGATAATTAACATCAAAACAATCAATTTTACTTTTTTCATAAACAACCTCTTTTATTAATAACTATCTTAATCATATCATAAATCAAATAAAAAAACACCTTATAATAAAGGTATTTCATTCATTAACTTTCTTTAACATGTCCCGTAATAATATCTTTTAAATTACTAAAAAATATTTTAAAAAATGTTGCTTTTTTCACTACCTTTTATATTTATTACTCCAGAATATTCATCTTTCTTTAATATTGTTTCACTACCATACATACTATATCTATATTCCATCATACCAATCATATCACTACTTCTATCATCTTTAGAATTACTTTTCATAACAACACTAATAAGTCTCATATTATTTTTATTCATTGTTGCTGTTAAACAATAACCAGTTTTATCAGTATAACCTGTTTTAAAGCCATCTATTCCTTTATAAAATCTCAGTAATTTAATTGTATGTGAATATTATTATAATAAATCAAAAAGAGCTAGATTAAATCATCTAACTCATATTTTAATTTATTTATTTTATTTTATAATCATATAGTCCAAATCCAACAACTCCTATTATTGATATAATAGATGTCATGATATAAAATATAATATTATCTCCTGTTTCAGGATTATCTACATTTGTATTTAATAGTTTTTCTGTTGCAACTATTCCATATTCACTTAAATGTGATGTTTCAAATACTATATTACCATCTTCTATAGTTGCTGGTATAGTTTCTTTTATTTCATTGTCTAAAATATAAACAATTTCATATTTTTTATAATCTTTTAAATCTTCTGGTAAAGCAACTTTAATTTTCATCTTTATATCATTAATATTAACTATTTGTCCATTTTCTAGTATATTAATATTAACTATATATTTAACATTTTTATCAGCAAGTTCTTTTTTAACTTCAATTTTTTTAATATCTAATACATAATCTTTACTAATTTCTTTATCAAATATGATACTTGCTTTTATTTCACCATCACTTTTAATTTCATTAACTTCATTATTTTTAATCCAAGAAGCATATAAAGTTATATTTTTATATCTTTCATAACCATTTTCTTCTTTTATTTTAGTATCTTTTTCAAATTCTTTATCTGTGTTTTCATCTATATCCCAAAATCTCCAGTAAACATAATTATAGTTTTTTCCACTGCCATCTTTTTTAGTATTCCAACCATTAAAATTATAACCATCTCTTACTGGAATATATGGCAATAATGACATTGTTGTTCCTGAATTATTTCCACCAATGTAATCGTAACTATTAGTTTCTTTACCATCTATTTTACCGCCATTAGCATTTAGTTTTAATACAATTCCATCACCATTAAAAGTATTTTGTGTATATGTAGCAGTTACTGTTATACAATCACGATTAGCAAAATAACTAGAATCAATTGAAGTTACAATTTTTCCATCTAATTCCCATCCGTTAAATGTAAATCCTTCTCTTTCAGGTATATATTTCTTTAAATCAACAGTTTTAAATTCTGTACTTTTACTTGTTAATTTTATAATATTTTCTCCATTTACTTTACCTGCGAATGGATCAAGTGTCAAATAATATGTTCCTGTTCCATGTAATGGCTTATCAGAAAATTTTGCATAAAGAGTAAGACTATCTGTATATGACACTCCCCCTAAGTCACTACTCCACTTAAAATCAGTTATCGCTATATCATCACTAATTTTTTCACCAGTAAAACTTCCCCAATATGCAAATTCATTTTTACCATTAAAAGGTACAATTTCTTTTGTTAATTCAGATAATTTAACTGTAGTTTCTCCTTCAGCAATATTGAATTTTATAATTTTTTCACTTTTTCCATCAATACTAACATCTTCTTCATTACTAGTTAATATTAATGTATATTTTCCATCATCACTAATAGTTGCGGCATTAACCATTGTTATTCCTAATGTAGCAATTAATACCACTAACATCATAAATAATGTCTTTTTCAAATTCATTTTTTCCTCCTAATTTTCTTATTTTTTTATTAATCATTATTATTATAACTTTTTATATATGTATCAACTACTATTTTATATTGTTTTTCTATATTACCCTCCTCTCATTACTCTTCATATCTAACATCACTCATATAATTAAATCCACTTATAAAATAATCATATGAATACTCTTTGGCTCTATTTTCCATAATATCATTTATAGGTATAAGAGTATAATCTTTTAATATTACATATTTATATGTGAATGTTAATACTTCATCATAATAATTAGTTAACATATTAATTTTTACTGTAGTAGTAATTTTTTTGTTTGAATTAGTATCAAAATAGCTCATTAGTTCATAAAACCCTTTATCAGTTTTAAGAATTCTTTCATTATATATTCTAATTACTTTTTCATTTTCATAATTATCACTTATTTTTTCTATAGTAGGATACTTTTCGTTTCCATAATTTTTGACATATAAAATATTATCTTTTACATAAGCATATTCAGACATAAAATCATAATCAACTTTTTTGCCAAGAAACTCTGTTGAATAGTTCCATTTAAGATAGTCACTAAGTTTATAATTTGCATTTAAATACATATCATAACTATCTCTAACTTTATTATCTGTATTATTATCATGTAAGGTATATATTGTATCATTATAATCATAAAACTTTATATCAGCTCCAAAATTTGGACAAATATTCATAATCTTAATACTTTTATCTATATCGTATACCTTTTTATATTCAAACTCTCCATCATCTAATTTACTAGGATTAAATATATATATGGAATTATTATTTATGAATGAATATTTACTAAATGAAGTATCTTCATTTAAAAACTTTCCATTATTTAATTTTTTATAATCTTTATCTGGATATTTCTTTTTTAGTGCTTCTATAATAGACTGTGCTTCTGGAGGTGTATGATCTATTAACATTGGTTTATTACTTATAATAGCAATAATAACTATAATAGCTATTAATATAATAATTCCTATTATGGCATAAATTATTTTTTTGTTTTTATTTGTCATATTAACCTACTTTTCTATAATACCACTTGTCTTTTTTGAATACATATCATCAGTTATAGGTTTATATCTCTCTCCATCATAATCATCAGTAAATCCATTATATGCTTTATATATTTCATTAGTTTCAGTATCATATACTCTTTCATATCCAAGTGTTGCATCACTTTGCTTTTGACTCATAATATCAAAAGATGCATTTCTCTTATTCCATGAATCCATTATTCCATCACTTATCTCGTTACCGATTTCTCTAATTCTATTAAAGTTTTTCATTCCTTCAGTTTGTACTTTATTAAATTCATTAATAAAAGAATCTGTAAATGTAAGTGAGCTAAAAATAGTATTCAATGTTTCTTCCCAATCAATAAACTTATCTTTAGGTGTAGTAATCATAATTGTATCATATACATTTAAATAGTACATATCTATTTGTTTACCATAATAAACATGTTCATAAACATAATAAGGTCCTGGATCAAATACATAAGCAGTAAATATTCCTTCCCCTTCTTTACCATTTACATCTTTAAATGTTGCTCTTAGTATGTCTCCACCAAAAACACTTTTTCCTAAATTTTCACTTATTTGAAAATTCTTTATCATTGGTAAAACGACTACATCCGTAGTTTCAGGTTCACACATTTCGGTATACATTTTGAAAAATCCTTCAGTTGTTTTTTCTTCTATATAAGGTAGTTGAGCCATAGGACTGTTTGGCATAGTATCTTGCCAATATTTCTTACTATCTGCAGATTTTGTATATCCTGATGTCTTTAAATTTAAAAATACCTGATAAATAGAATTATTAGGATCATATACTCTAATTGAATATTGGTCTTTAGTTCCAGCTGTAATGACTTTCCATCCTTTTGGCTTTTTAAGAGTAATATCACCATTACTAAAATCTTCAAATTCTATTTGGCTTGCCTCTGACTTGACTATTTTAATATTTTTATCTGGATTATAAAATATTCCTTTCTTACCAGTAAGAGAAATAACTCCAATAATAACTACTATAACTGCAATACCAATTATAATCATATTTTTAACACTAATATTTAATTTTCCTATTTTCATATTATCACACTTTCCTTCTTAATCATTATTATAAGTTAAAAATATAAATACGACAACTAACTTGCCTTTAAAATCATTGCTTTTGATGGAAACTATTTTTATTAATTGGTAAATATAGTATAATAATTTTTAAGGAGTGATAAACATGAATTTTAAAGAACTTTTAAATAAATACCTAGAAAACCTAAATTGTTCTTCAAAAAAATTATCAATTAAATCAGGACTATCTGAGTCAGTAATAAGTAGATATAGAAATGGCGAAAGAACTCCAATAAAAGAAAGTGAGCAAATAAATAAATTAATTACTGCTATTTTTGATATTGCACAAGAAAATAATCAAAAAGAATATACACTAGATAAAATTACAAATGATTTTAACTCTACATTACCATGTGATAATTTTGATTATACAACACTTAGTAATAACCTAAATATATTAATAACATCATTAAAAATAAATACAAAAGAAATGGCAAAGTATATAGTGTTTGATGCATCACACATTTCTAGAATTAGATATGGTAAAGCTAAACCATCAAATCCAATAGAATTTTCTAGTAAAGTGTGCTCATATATTTTTTCAAAATATAAAAGTCAAGAAGATATAAACAATTTACAAACAATAATTGGATGTAAAAAAAGTGAACTTGCAAATAATAATTTTTGTGATACTCTATTTTCTTGGTTAACTAGTGAATCTACACCAGTTAAAAATCAAGTATCAGACTTTTTATATCATCTTGATTCATTTAACTTAGATGATTATATAAAAGTAATAAAATTTGATGAATTAAAAGTACCAAATATTCCATTTTATAAAGCAAGAACAAGACATTATTTTGGATTAGAAGAAATGAAACAAGGCGAATTAAATTTCTTTAAAGGTACTGTTTTATCTAAATCAAAAGAAGATATATTTATGTGTAGTGATATGCCTATGGAAGATATGGCAGAAGATACTCTCTTTGGTAAAAAATGGATGTTTGCTATTGCTATGTGTTTAAAAAAAGGATATCATCTAAACATTATTCATAATTTAGATAGACCATTTAATGAAATGATGTTAGGATTAGAAAGTTGGATTCCAATTTATATGACTGGGCAAATATCTCCATATTATCTAAAAGATAATAAAAACAATATATACAACCATTTAAATTATGTTTCTGGAGCTGCTGCTTTAAGTGGTGAATGCATTAAAGGATATCATAATAAAGGAATGTATTATTTAACAACCAATAAAAATGAAATTAATTATTATAAAGAAAAAGCAAGTTATTTACTTAAAAAAGCAAAACCACTTATGGAAATTTACAGAGAAAACAATATAAGAGAATATAAGCTCTTCTTAAAAAAAGACGAAAATATATTAAGTGATAGAACAAGATATCTTTCATCATTACCATTATTTACTATATCAGATGAATTATTACTTAGTATTTTAAAAAGAAATAAATTAGCAAAATCAGATATTGATAAAATAATGAAATATAAAAATGAAGAATCTAATTACATAAATAATATTCTTAATAAAAACAAAATAAATGATTATATTTATAAATTAACAGAAGATGAATTTAAAAATGAAACACCTTCACTATCACTAGAAAATTTATTTTTTAACAAGAAAATTAGTTATACTTATAAAGAATACAAAGAACATTTAAAACTTACTAATGAATATATGAGAAAAGAAAATAATTATGAAATAACTTATATAGATAATAAAACATTTAAAAATATAACTATATCAATTATCAAAAATAATTATGTAATCATTTCAAAAAGTTCTAACCCAGCTATAAATTTTGTTATAAAACATCCTAGTCTAATGCAAGCTATTGAGAACTTCAGTCCTATTGTAAAAGAATAATAAAAACACTTAGAATTTCTAAGTGCTTTTTTAATTTTGTTTAACATGTCCTGTAACAACATCTTTTAAATTAGTAAAGAATATCTTAAAATATGTTGCTTTCTTTACTTCATCATGAATTACTAAATCATAAGTATAAGTATTATTATCATATTTTAATATTAGTTCTCCTACTTTACTTCCTTTTTCTATAGGTGCTTTTATATCATTAAGTTTTACTTCAGTAGTATATTTTATATCTTTTCTATCTTTATCAACAATAATCTTTATATCATTATCTAAATAATAATTATAATTTCTTTTTTCACTACCTTTTATATTTATTGTTCCAGAGTAATCTTTCTTATTTAATATAGTTTCACTACCATACATACTATATCCATATTCCATCATACCTATTGTATCACTACTTCTATTATCTTTTGTGTTACTCTTCATAACAACACTAATAAGTCTCATATTATTTTTATTCATTGTTGCAGTTAAACAATAACCTGCTTTATCTGTATAACCAGTTTTAAGGCCATCTATTCCTTTATAAAATTTTACCAATTTATTTGTATTTACAAGCCAATGATTTTCACCAGAAACAGTTATATATTCATCAAATGTACTTGATATTTTAATCGCAAGTTCATGTTTAACTAGTTCTTTTGCCATAAGTGCCATATCATATGCAGTTGTTAAATGACCATCCTCATCAAGTCCGTGAGGATTTTTAAATGTAGTATTTTTACATCCTAATTCTCTTGCTCTTTCATTCATAATATTAACAAAATTCTCTACTGTACCACCTATCTTTTCAGCAATTGCAACAGCAGCATCATTCGCAGAAGCTATACCTATTCCTTTTAATAAATCATGTACTTTTACATTACTTCCTGCTTCGACATATATTTGAGTTCCACCCATACTTTGAGCTCTTTTAGAAATAAGAACATCATCATCAAGATTAAGTTTACCGTTTTCAATTGCTTCCATCGCAAGTAACATAGTCATTATCTTAGTCATAGATGCAGGAGCCATTTTCTTATCTTTTTCTTTTTCAAACAATATTTTTCCAGTACTTGCCTCAATTAAAATAGCTGTTTCACTATTTTTAGCAAGACCAATATCAGTTGCTCTAATATTAAATAACAAAAACATAAACATAAAACAAAATAAAAAGATTTTTTTCATACATTATTTCACCAATAAAATATATGAATTAAAATCTTTTTTATTAATTCTTTTTACTTATTTTTTTAATTAAGTCTTCACTTACATCATTAATAGTTTTACCTTTTATAGCTTCAAGCACTTCAATTGGTAAACAGAAAATAATAGTATTTGATTGATCACTACTTATATCATTAATAGTTGATAAAGTTCTAAGATGCATAGCACCTGGTGTACTTGCCATAGTATTAGCAGCAATAGCTAAATTCTTAGAAGCTTCAACTTCACCTTTTGCTTTAGTTAAAATTGCTTCCTTTTCTCTTTCAGCTTCTGCAGCCTTAGCAATTACTCTTTTCATTTCTTCTGGTAAACTTACATCTTTAAGTTCAACATTTTCAACTTTAATTCCCCAAGGATCAGTTGCTTCATCAATAATTTTACATATTTCAGTAGAAATCTTCTCTCTTTCACCAAGTAATTCATTTAATGAAACACTACCTACTACATTTCTCATTGTTGTTTGAGCAAGTTGACTAACAGCATAATAAAAATTTTCAACCTCTAAAATTGCTTTAGAAGCATCAAAAATTTTATAATATATAACAGCATTAATTCTAACAGATACATTATCTTTAGTAATAGCATCTTGTTCAGGAACATCTACTGCTTTAGTTCTTATATCAATTTTCTTATAAGATTCAAATATAGGTAAAACTATATTCCAACCAGGATCCATTATTTTACTAAACTTTCCTCTTGAAAACTTAACTCCTCTTTCATATTCATCAATTTGTACAATACTTCTAAGTAAAATAATTACAACTATAAATACAATGATCCAAAATAAATAATCCATAAAACCTCCTACATAATACTATTGTTTTGATTAATATTATTTTCTATATTATTAACAGCTGAAACAGTTTCAACATTATTTGCATTTACATTTACACTTTCATCAAAAGAATTTGCGAAATTTGTAAACTTAGAAACATATTGATTAACTTTTTTAGTCCAAGCATTTTCTTTCATAGCCTTACCACTTATAACAGCAATGATAAATCCGAATTTAGAGAATGTAACTAAGTATTTAATAATTGAACCGATAGAAGCAACTACCGTAGTTACTGGAACTACAAATTTACCTTCAAATTCTACTAAATCAATTTTATTACTATAAGATAAATATGAATTAATAATAGAAATAATATTATTAAATAATTTAAATATTAAATCAATACCATTAGATACTAAATCCCATCCTAAAAGTATTAATGTAATACCAGCCATAAATGAAACTACTTTTATAATTAATGGTTTAATTTTATCATTTAAATCACAAAAAATAATCATTAGAATAGTTACAATCATTAATGTTCCCCATCCTGCAAAAATAGATGCAACTAACATTAAAGCAGCTAAATTATTATTAATTTTTACTTTTCCCATACACACTTCCTCCTATGATTTAATTATATAATTTTATATACTTTTTTACAATAAAAAACTTATATCATAAGATATAAGTTTATTCACTATATACATTATCATGAACATTATATTCACAATCTGTTTTTACTTCATATTGAGAATCAATTACTCCTCTTGACACAACTACATTATTTAAGCAATATTTATCTATTGTATCAGTATATTCAATATAATTATTAAGAACTAATTCATCAACATTAACAACAACAGAATAACCAATTTTAGGCATTAATTCTTTATCATCTATATAAGATTTAGTAGCTACAATAATATCTTTTTCAATATTTTTATATACTTTATCTTCATCTTTTTTAGCAAGAAAAATAAGAAAAATGCATATTAGTACAACAATTGAACCCCATATAGCCATGATAGTTTTATTCATTATTCATTACTTCTTTCATAACCAGATGTAGTATAACCAAGACATCTAATATATGGAACTATTGTTGAAGAATCTCCATTATTAATTACTTTAGAATATCCACTACATTCTACATTACTTTTACTATAAAGTTTAGAAATATAACCACTATTATATAGTGTTGACAACTTAATGATAACCATATCTTCTGTATTATCAGCATATTTAGCATCATAATATTCTCTTGTAGCAACTCTAAGTTTATCTTCAAGTCCAGTATAATAAACACTATTATCTTCAGTAGTTGGTTCTTTTATAAGTGGATTATCATTTTCACCTAATAAACCAAATCTATTAAGTCCAATACAAGCAATAGCTAAGCATATAAGAAATAACAATATAATTACAAGTTCAACTCTAAGTCCCCATCCATTTTTATTCATATTATCACCTTTTTCTATAATAATTATATATTAATATAAATAATTTTTCTATAATAATTCTTCAATTTTACTTTTTAAATCATCATCCTTAATATTATTAAGTAAATCAATTATTTTAGAATTTCTATCATTAATCTTTAATATCTTTTCATAATTAATAATCTTATCATTTATTTTATTTAATAATTTAGAAGCATAAGCTTTACTTACCGAATATAAATCAGCTATTTCCTGCATAGAATAATCTTCAAAATAATAATATTCAAAATAGTTTCTTTCTTTTTCATTTAATAATTCTTTATATATTTCATATAAAGTTGTTATATATTCTCTATTATCCATTAGAACTCCTTAAATAAACCATAAATATATTTTTCTATATCAAATGGTATTAGATCAGTTTCTTTTTCACCTAATCCAACAAATTTAACTGGAATATCCACAAGTTCTTTTATAGCAAGTACTATACCACCTTTTGCTGTACCATCTAATTTAGTAAGAACAATACCTGTAATATTAGTTATTTCTTTAAAACTCTTTGCTTGTGTTATTCCATTTTGTCCAGTAGTTGCATCAATAACAAGTAAAGTTTCAACTGGATTTCCTGGTAATATTTCACCAATAACTCTATTCATTTTTTCAAGTTCTTTCATTAAATTAGCTTTGTTTTGAAGTCTACCAGCAGTGTCAACTAAAACCAAATCATATTTTTCATCTTTTGCTTGTTTAACCCCATCATAAATAACAGCAGATGGATCTTTTCTATCATCCCCATAAAATGAAACATTAAGTCTGTCTGCCCATTCTTTTAATTGATTAACAGCACCAGCTCTAAAAGTATCACCAGCCACTAACATAACTTTCTTACCTTCATTTTTATATTTATTAGCAAGTTTAGCAATACTAGTAGTTTTACCTACACCATTAACACCAACAAATAAAACAACATTAGTTTCACCATCTTTAATATTTAATTTAGAACTAAGTAAATCATTACCAACATAAATCATAAAAAGTTCATCAACAATTACTTCTTTTAAATATTCAAAATCAGTAATATTTTCATGCTTAACTCTATCTTTAAGTCTATCAACAAAATCCATTACAGTATTAACACCAATATCAGCAGTAATTAATATTTCTTCAAGTTCATCATAAAACTCATTACTTATTTTAGTATACTTAATACCAAGTAAAGATAACTTATTAACAAAATTATCACGACTCTTAGATAAACCTTCTACATATTTTTCTATTTCTTTAACTTCTTCTTTTTGTTCTTCATTAACATTATTTTCAACATTAATTTCTTTTTTATCTTCTTCTACTTCTTTATTAAAAATATTTTTAATTTTACTAAAAAATCCCATTTATATCACCTACCTGATATTATACTATATTTATTCGATATTTACGAGAAAAAACAGATTGCTAGACAAAAATAATAAAATTTGATATAATTAGTAACACGAGTTAACTTTTTTTGAAGGGATGATTAATAATGAATAGTAAAAATAAAGAAACTTTAATATGTGCCTTAGGTGGTCTTGGCGAAGTTGGTAAAAATATGTATGTAGTAATGCATGAAGAAGAATTATTTATAATAGACTGTGGAGTAATGTTTCCAGAAGATGATTTAATGGGAATAGATTATGTTTTAGCAGATTATAATGTTCTAAAAACAATGCAAGATAAAATAAAAGGACTTATTATCACACATGGTCATGAAGATCATATTGGTGGTATACCTTTCTTACTACAAAATATTGAAATACCTGTAATATATACACCAAATATAGCTGGTAAATTAATAAGAAATAAATTAGAAGAAAGAAATGTTAAAATGCCTAAAATGATACCAGTAAATGAAGATTTACATATCAAAACAAAATATTTTAATATAGAATTCTTCACTACTACTCACTCAATACCAGATTCATTTGGTATGGCTATTAAAACACCTAATGGAACAATTGTTGAAACAGGAGATTTTAAATTTGATTTAACACCTATTGGACCAGTAGCTAATATGGGCAAAATGGCAGCTATTGGAAACGAAGGAGTTACACTACTTCTAAGTGATTCAACAAATGCATTAGTACCAGGATTTTCAGCTAGTGAATCAGTTGTTGATGAAGCACTTGGAGAAATATTTGCAGAGAATACTACATCAAGAATAATATTAGCAACATTTGCAAGTAATATATATAGACTTACTCATATAGTTGAAACTTGTAAAGAAAATAATAGAAAAATAGTAGTGTTCGGAAGAAGTATGAATACAAGTATAGAAATAGCTAAAGAATGTGGATATATTAAAGATAGAGATATATTTATAAGTAGTGATGAAGCAAATAAAATGGATCCATCAAAAGTTTGCCTTCTTTGTACTGGTAGTCAAGGAGAACCACTTGCTGCTTTATCAAGAATTGCAAACGGAAATGATAGAAATATAACACTTATGAAAGATGATACAGTTATATTCTCAAGTTCACCTATTCCAGGAAATGCAATGTCAATCAATAGAATAATTAATAAATTGTATTTAAAAGGAGCTAAAGTATATACTAATACTAGTGAATATGATGTTCATACAAGTGGACATGCTAAACAAGAAGAACTAAAATTATTATTAAGACTTATTAGACCAAAATACTTTATGCCAATGCACGGTGAATATAGAATGCTTGCTTCACACACTGATTTAGGTGTTGAATGTGATATTCCAAGAGAAAATACATTTATCTGCAAAAATGGTGATATACTTGCTATGAAAGATAATGAAGTATATAGAAAAGGAAGTATTCCTATTAATGATATATATGTTGATGGAAGCAGAATTGGTGATGTTGGAGTATCAATCATAAAAGATAGAAAAATAATGTCTACTGACGGAGTTTTAATAGTTATATTAAATCTAGACTTACAAAATAAAAAAATGCTAATAGATCCAAATATTACAACAAGAGGTTTTGTAGTAGTAAATGATAATCAAGATTTAATTAAAAAGATACAAGATAAAACAACTATAATAACACTTAACGAACTAGAAAAAGATAATTTCAATCTAACAGATTTAAAAAATAGAATAATATTAGAAATCAATTCATATGTAATAGAACTAACTGGAAGAAGACCTATTATCATACCAATGATTTTAAGCATTTAAAAAAGACTTTGAAGTCTTTTTTATTTTGTAAGTTTTCTCTCAAAACTAATTTCTACATTTTCATTTTCAAAATCTTTATAAACAACACTTAATTCATCTGCTTTACCTATACTATTAAAATGAACTTCACATACTAAATATCCTTTATTAACAATAGTTTCATCATCATGACCAACCAAATCAGAACAAGTTGGAACTCTAAAAGTAACATATTTACCATCATAAGTACATTTATATAAATGACTATGACCTATAAAATTAAATAATACAACATTATCAATAACTTCATTAATAACTCTAGATATCTCATGTTTTAAAGATATATACTCATCTTTTATTTTATAATATCCACTTCTATATCCAATAACATCAAAGTCTTCCCTACTTTGCATATCATCAAACATATCATACCCTTCAACAATTATTGGAAAAGCTTCATGATTACCAAGTAATATATGATTACTAATATTTTTATCAAAAGGATAATCATTTAAAACATGCTCCACTTGTGATACAGTTGAAGAATACTTTGGAAAACATCTACTATAATTAGCATGACAACCTTCAACAAAATCTCCAGATACAAATATATCACTTATACCATTCTTAACCGCATCATTATATACATCACATACATAACCCATATTTTCATATCTACTACCTATATGTAAATCAGATATAACTATAAATTTAAATGTATTACCACAATCAATAGAAGAAACTGCAGATACAGGAGAACTAGTAAATACAATCTCATCATTAAGACCTCTAAGCCTCATAATAGAAGTTTTAATATCAACTTCACCTTTTCTCTTCTCAGTTAAAACATTACTTTTTAATACCTTATAACCCTCAATTAAAGCTCTTCTAACAACAGATAAATATATTCTTTCACTATCAAGACCATATAAATATAATTCATAATACATAAACTTTAAAAAATTAATATAAGCTTCAACACTAATACCAAGTAAATTACATATTTCTATACAACTCTTACCATCACATATTAAATTAAATATAATATCTTTTCTTCCACCAAAATTATTAATAATCCTTCTTTTCTTTTTTCTCTTTAAAAGCTTATCAATTTTACCAACAACCATGTATAATTTAAGATCACAAGATAAAATATAATCATTTCTAGCCTTTTTAAGTAAAGTAATAACAAAGCTTTTTTCTAGATTTAATTCTTTTGATATCTCATCAATATCTTTATCTTCAAGCACTAAACTACATACTAAATCATAAGCACTATAATTTATTTTTTCCATAAACCCTCCAATTATAAAGAGAGTGATTAATTACTATCACTCTCTAAAATATATAATTTGTTATTCATATCTAACATAAATCCATTAGGAGTACTTCCTAAAAAATATGGATATTTATAATCATCATTCTTAAAAGTTATATATCCAGCACTAGCAATAGATGGTAATTCATAATAATCATTAAATGAGTCTTTAATTTCATTTAAATAACCCTTATCATTAGACATATTATTATCACTAATAAAATTACTATAATATACATTAGAAGATATACCATCATTAGTATATAAAACTAATAAATAAGTTTTAGCATTCTTAATAACAATAAAATTTTTTAAGTACTTATATTCTAATTTTATACTATCCTTAGTATTTCTATTAGTAACAGTTATAACATCATCATTTCTTACAAAACTAAATTCAAATAATTCAGTTTCATCAATACTCTCATAAGTTCTTTCATTTTTAATAACATAACTATTATAATTTGGATAATGTATTTCATAATCATAACTCTTAACTAATTTAGTTTCATAATCATAACACTTTTGATATTCATCATATCCTTCTACAAATAAATTAAAAGGAAGCATCATTAATATAAATGTAGTAATTAAACCAATAACAACAAATTTATTATCCTTTATCTCTTTATTTTTTTCTTTTAAATCAGTTGTTCTAAGCACTAATAAAGCACTAAATATATAATATAAAGTAATAAGCATAGATACAAATATAGTATAAACTGTAATACCTGTTGTTAATGTGCCAACAGTACAGTCTTTAACTAAATTTATATCTCCTATCATAAGTGAAAAATCATATAATCCATGTAAGAATACAACAGACCATATATTTTTACTTCTATAATATATTGAACCAAAAAGTACACCAATAGATGTTGCTTGTAATACTTGCATTAATGTTTCAAATAAACCTAGACCAGCAAATACATTAGTTATATGCATAAACCCAAATATAGTTGCTGAAAGTATTATTGATAAAATAATATTCTTTTTAGTATCTCCAAATCTTTCAATAAATTCATTTTGAAGCCAACCTCTACATAAAAATTCTTCAGCAATACCTATAAAAGTACAATATAATAATAAATTAATAAAATTAAATATATTAAATTCACTTAAAGACATTATATTTCCATAAAGACTAATTCCAATAATAACAAGCATTGGAATTCCAAGTAAAACAGAGTCTTTAAACTTCATTTTCTTTTCAGTAAAAACATAAGAATTTTTAAATAAAAGCATAACAATCAATATAACAAAAGCAAATAATATTTCAAATAATAATTCACTTCCATATTTACTATAATTAATACCATAAGCAATTAAACTTGGTATTGATTGACATAAAATATCTACAAATATAAATACAAAAATCATAGATATAAAATACCAATATATATTTCTCTTCTTTTTATTCTTTCCCATAATTCACCTACTTTTTATCCTCATCATTAAGAATTTTTAATATTTTATTCTGATTAGAAATAATCTTACTCATTTGATCATGTAATTCTTCTAAAATAAGTTCACTTTTTAAATCAGTTTTATAATCATTTTTACCTCTTAACGAATCCTTTTCAGCCGCTCTATTTTGACTCATCATAATTATTGGTGCTTGTAAAGCTGCTACACAAGATAAAAATAAGTTAAGTAATATAAACGGATATTCATCAAAAGCTTTACCTTCACAAAGAATAATACCATTTACTATCATCCATATTGCTAAAAAAATAATAAATCCTATTATGAAACCCCAACTACCAGCTCTCTTAGTTATTTTATCAGCTAATCTATCTTTCCAAGTAGCATTTTCTTCAACATATTTATCAACATCAACAGCTATTTCTTCATCAAACAGCATTTCCATTAATTCTGATTCATCTCTATCTTCTGATGCTCTATTTTTAAGTAACATTTTAACAATTTCTTTTTTAGTCTTAACTTGTGTCATATTCTATTTACCTCTATATAAAATATATAACAAATAAATAATTTTGTAAATAAAAACTCTATTTAAATAATTAAACAGAGTTTTATTTTTGTTTTCTTGATAAAGCAAATCCTCCCATATCTTCAATAATATCATCAAGTACCGTATCATCTACTTCACCAGTCTTCGCTTTATCATCTAAAATAATTTGTTCTTTCAAGTCATCAATTGATTTCTTATAACTTTCTTTTTTAATTTGTTTAAGAATTTCATCTTTAAGAGTATCTAAATATAATAAAAATTGTATTTCAGAACTAATAGAACTATCCATTTTTAATATAACATCATCAGAATTTTTTGGTTTTACATCTAAATTATTTGTATAAGAATTAATTCTATCTACTAATTCCATTCTATAATATGTTGCAGATTCATTATCTAAATTACTCATTAAACTACGAATCTCTTTTACTTTTTCAACTATTTCATTTTTTAAACTAACTCTATCATCTTTGCTTAAATCCTTACTTTCAGATTCATTTTTTTCATCATCTTCTACTTTTTTCTTTTTTATTTTATTGTATTCACTAACACTTTCAATAAGACTCTTACTAGATAATACAACAGAAGCTAATGTAAAAATAGCAGGAGGAATCGCAACAGAACCTAAATATAAATTTAATGACAAATCAGATAATGGTGCACAAGCTATTGAACATAACAAAGTCGCAACAGCAGTCTTAAGTATAAAAGATGAAAGCACTCTCATATTCTTATAAAGATTTTTCTTTAATATACCACCAAATGTTTCAAAATTCTTATGTTTATATTTTTCTACTCTTCTTTTAATTCTTTTACAATTAGCAAACTTTTCAAGAGAAAGAAATTCTTGATATTGTTTCTTGCTTAAACCATTCATATCAAAATTACAAATATATTCTTCTCCAAGTTTATCAAACATTGTAATAGAAAAATTAAAATCTACAGAACAAAAAGATTCAAAATTATCAACTTTTTCTACATTCATTGAAATAATTTTTCCAAGAGAAATATCATTTTTTATACCATATAATATGTCTTCAACATCACCATCATATATTTTATGACCAACAACATCATCACTTTCACAACTGATAAAACCATTCTTATTTACTTTGTAATCTATTTCTTTCATAATTCTCCCCCTTCACAAGTACTGCATATTATAACACTTATGATACATTAAGTCAAAATAAATTAAGACAACAAAAAACCACTATTTCTAGTGGTTATATCCTATTTGGTGGAGAATACCGGACTCGAACCGGTGACCCTCTGCGTGCAAGGCAGATGCTCTAGCCAACTGAGCCAATTCCCCATATAGGTAGGCACTTGATAACAATCAAGCATACTAATACTACCATATACATACTTAAAAAGTCAAGTATAAATTTATTATTTTGATAAAATATTAACTATTTCTAAAGCTAATTTAAGATTATCATGTCTAATAACATTATTTTCAACCTTAATTAATGGTTTACTTATATTTTCAATCTTAATATTTTCACTATCAATTAATACTAAATCTTTTTGTTCAGTTGTCTCATATATCTTTTGAGTTTCAGCACTTATTTCTTCACTATTAGTTACAACAATATCAATTTTTCTTTTACCAAGATAACTGTTTAATAAATTAATATGATCACTAACTTTAAAATCATCAGTTTCCCCAGGTTGAGTCATAACATTACAAACATATATAATTTTAGAATTAGATGAATCAATCGCATCAATAACTTCCTTACATAACAAATTAGGAATAATACTAGTATAAACACTACCCATACTAAGTAATATAGCATCACTCTCTTTAATCTTATCTATAACAGTACTGTTAACTTTAGGTTCATCCTTATAAAATACTTTTTTAATTTTCTTAGGTGACATTGTAATATTATGTTCTCCTTCAATAATACTACCATCTTCCATTTCACCCATAAGAACAATATTATCATCAGTTAATGGTAATACTTCACCTTTAAGATTTAATATCTTACTTATTTCTTTAACACCACTACTTAAATTACCACAAATATCAGACATTGCTGTCAATAATAAATTTCCTATATTATTTCCATTTAAATCACAATCGCCTTTAAATCTATAACTAAATAATTCAGAAACAAAATCCTCTGTTTCACTAAGAGCAATTAATACTCTTCTAACATCTCCCATTGCTGGTATATTAAACTGTTCTCTTAATTTCCCAGTATTTCTTCCATCATCAGCAACACTAACAACAGCAGTAATATTAACTGGAAATTTTTTTAGGCCACTAAGCAATACTGATTGCCCAGTTCCCCCACCTAAAACAACAACATTTTTATTCATCTCTACTCCTTGTCAACAAAATATGCATAATATTCTTCGAAACTTATCCTTTCACTTTCTATTATTGAAGCAGCATCTGTCCCAACAAATCTAAGTCTCCAAGTATACGAATCAAATAATGTAATATCTTTCTTATCCTCTGGATATCTAAATATAAATCCATATTTATATGCATTATCTTTAAGCCATTTATATTCTTCACTTTCTCTTGGCTTATCAAATACTTTATTATATGGAACTATTTGAAAAGATATTCCTGTTTGATATTCAGAATGTCCTGGTCTAGCTACATTCTTATCCGCTTCTTCATATCCATAACTATTTTTATAATTATTAAACATTTTTTCTTGATCAGCATAACTTCTATAACCATCAGAAAGTACAAAAATATAACCCTCATCTTTAGCTGCTGAAATTAACTCTTCGATATTACCAAGTATACTCTTACTTATTTTAACACCTTTATATGAAATAGATACAGGTACATCAATAATATCATCTGGTTCATAATCTTTACTTAAACCATATAGCCTATTAACAAGCATAAGTTCATTCTTACTTGTATCAGTTTCTTTTTCATTATCAAGCCACTCTACATCAGCTTCAGTATTAACTATAGCAACAATATGAGTAAAAGTATCATCTTTATTTTTAGATTTATAATCTAAATATTTAGAAAGATTTTTATATATAAAATACTTTTCCTTAATAAATAAAACAATATTTTTATTATATTTAACCTTTAATAAAGATTCAATTTTATCATCACTCAATTTATCTTTTATAACTTTAATCTCTTCTTCATTATAACCAACATTTAATAACTTATATTCATCTGTTTTCTTATAATTATAATCACTTATCATTTTAATACTAAAAACAATTATACTTACTAATATAACTATAAACACAAAGAATCTATAATAATTAAACTTTCTAACAACCATTTAATTCCTCCATAATAATTATACTAAAAATTAAAGAAAAATCATATAAACATAACAAATATATACAAAATATGACACAAATTATTTAATAAATAAAAAATATATGATAAAATCAAATTATAAACATAGAAAGGAGTTAAATATGTACGGAGATTATAGTGTATATGGAGACAGCATATCAATGGATTCAAGTAGCTTATTAGGAGGAGCTTTATTAGCTAGTTTTGGCACAATGATGTTAATATCTTCTGCTGTTGGATTAGTAATGTTAATCTCAATGTGGAAAATATTTAAAAAAGCAGGTAAACCAGGTTGGGCATCTATTATACCAATTTATAATATTTATGTGATGATACAAATAGCAAAATTACCAACTTATTACTTATTATTATTTATAATTCCAATAGCTAACATTTATGCAATGTTTAAAATTTATATTGAATTAGCACATAAATTCAACAAATCAACTGGATTTGGAGTTGGATTAATATTCTTAAGTGTTATTTTCTTCCCTATGTTAGCATTTGGTGATGCTACATATGAAGATAATATTATTGAAACAAATAATAATGTTCCAAATAATAACACAAATAATGTTGTAAACAATATTCAAAACAATGTAAATAATGATTTAAACAATAATTTAAATAATGTAAATAACACTGTTGTTGAACAAAAACCTGTTCAAAATACATTTATTCAAAATGATGAACCAATACAACAACAACAACCAACTATTGTAACTACTTCATTAGAACTTCCAGAAACAGAAGAAATAAAACCAGAAGTTCAAAGTGAACCAACAGCTACAACAACAGTTACTGAAAATAAATTCGTTTCAAGTCAAATTGATGCTCCAAATTCAGAACCAGTAAATGATATAAATAATAATCAACAATAAAAAAATTCACAATTGTGAATTTTTTATTTTCTCTCAAAAGTTGTACCTTCTCTTGTATCCTTAAGAATAATACCCATTTCTAATAAATCATTACGAATCTTATCAGCTAATTCATAATTCTTGTTCTTCTTAGCTTCATTTCTTTCTTCTATTAATTTTAGAATTTCTTCGTTAGACTCATCACTTTTGTTATTACTTTCAGTTAATGATAAACTAAGAACCTTATCAAAACCAGAAATAAGTTTATATTTAGTACTTTCATTAGTATCTAACTTTAATACTTCAAATACAAGAGTTAATGCATTAGCAGTATTCAAATCATCTTCTAAACATTCCTTAAACTTTAAATTATATTTATCGTAAGTATCGTTATCAATTTCTTCATCCTTTTTAAGACTTAAAACCCTATTTTTAAGTTTCTTATAAGCAGTTTCTGCACCATCTAATGAAGGATAACTAAATGTTAATTGTTTTCTATAATGACTTTGTAAACATAAGAAACGATAACTAAGCGGATCATAACCATTTTCTACTAATGTATCAACAGTCAATGTCTTACCATGACTCTTACTCATCTTTCCACTCTCATCATTTAAATGTTCACCATGAACCCAATAATTACACCAATGATGTCCTAAAAAACTTTCTGATTGAGCAATTTCATTAGTATGATGTGGAAATATATTATCAACACCACCACAATGTATATCTAAATATTCACCTAAATATTTAATACTAATTCCACTACATTCAATATGCCATCCTGGATACCCTAAACCAAATGGACTTTCCCATTTCAAATCTTGAGAATCAAATTTAGATTTAGTAAACCATAAAACAAAATCAGTTTTATTCTTCTTATTTGTATCAACATCAACAGAATCTCTTACTCCTTCTAATAAATTTTCTTCTTCATGATTTGTAAGAACATAATATTTATCTAATTTACTAGTATCAAAATAAACATTGCCACCAGCTTCATAAGCATAACCATCTTTTAGTAACTTCTCTATTATTTTAATATATTCATCAATATTTTGTGTAGCAGGAGACACTAATTCTGGTTTTTTAATATTTAATTTTTCAAAATCTTCAAAAAATTTATCTGTATAGAATTTAGCAATTTCAAGCACAGTTTTATGTTCCTTTTTAGCAGAACTAACCATCTTATCATCGCCACTATCAGCATCACTAGTTAAATGACCTACATCAGTGATATTCATACATCGTTTAACATTATACCCTAAATATCTTAATGTCTTTTCTAAGATATCTTCCATAATATAAGTCCTTAAATTCCCAATATGAGCAAAATGATATACTGTAGGACCACAAGTATACATAGTAACAAGCTTATCATTCCAAGGTTTAAACTCCTCTTCTTTATGACTAGCTGTGTTATATATCATTAATGACATATGTTTCACCTCTTCCTTTAACAATGATTTTAACACATTTTATAATAATATTCTATGATATAAAACAAAAAAGATTGAGAATATTCAATCTTTTTAAACTATTTAACGACAAATTTTAAAGTACTTGGTATATTTGTAATACTACTATCATTAAACTTAGCAGCAGCACTACTATTTTTAGCATAACCAGTTGTAGCTTTAGAATTATAAAATAATTCACTAAAATCTTCAACATTACTAATGTCAAAACTACTTAAATCAATAGTGTTAACATAACTAGCTTTAAACATACCTTTCATAGAAGTTAATTTAGAAGTATTAAATTTATCTAATCCAATAACATTTTTAATTTGAGTATTATAGTTCCATATATCACCAAACATATAGTTCATACTTGTTACATTACTAGTATCAAAATTAGATACATCTAAATCAGTAATTTTAACTCTGCTAAACATAGAATTCATGTTAGTAACTTTACTTGTATTAAATTTATTTAATCCAATAATTTTTGTCAACTTATGACAGTAAAACATACCACCCATATCAGTTACATTGCTTGTATCAAAACTGCTTAAATCAATTTCAGAAATATTACTTCCACTAAACATAGAATTCATATTAGTAACCTTGCTTGTATCAAAATTTTTAATATTTAATGTTTCAATAGAACTATTAGTAAACATATTAGCCATATTTGTTACTTTACTTGTATCAAAATTGCTTAAATCAAGATTTTTGGTTTTAATATTCCAAAACATTCCATTCATATCAGTAACACTACTTGTATCGAAATTGCTTACATCTAAATTTTCATCAATAGTACCAGTAAACATATGAAACATAGTTGTTACTTTTGATGTATCAAATTTATTTAATCCTTTTATTTTTTTAGATTTATTTCCATTAAACATATATGCCATATTTGTTACTTTACTAGTATCAAAACTGCTTAAATCCAATTGTAAAGAGTTATTTGAAAACATACTATACATGCTTGTAACTTTACTTGTATTAAAATTAGTTAATCCTTTTACCTCTTTGCCATGAGAATTATTAAACATATTTTCTAAAGTAGTAGCATTACTTGTATCAAAATTAGTCAAATTAATATATTCAACATCAGAAAACATAAACATCGCACCAAATGAAGTAACATTACTAGTATTAAAGTTTTCAAGTCCAATTAATTTTTTAGTTTTAGCCCCACTAAACATATTAGACATATTAGTTACTTTACTTGTATCTAATGAACTAACATCCAGTGAATCTACTTTACTTCCCGAAAACATATATTGCATCTTTACAACATTTCTTGTATCTAACGAACTCAAATCAAGTTCTGTAACAGCAGTACTAGCGAACATACTATCCATTACAGTTACTTTGCTAGTACTAAAGTATTCCAAATTTATATTTTCAGCTTTACTACTATTAAACATATTACCCATAGAAGTTACATTTCTTGTATCTAATTTTTCTAAACCTATTATTTCAGTAGCATAGCTTCCATAAAACATTGAATTCATATTTACTACATTACTTGAGTTAAAATTACTTATATCAATTGAACTAGCATGACTATATCTAAACATTGCATTAGTTGATACTACAGGTTTACCATTTATTGATGAACATATTTCACCACTAACTGGATTTGTACTTGATTTATCTGTAAGTTGTACTCCCCATCCATCAGTTCCTAAATACATCCAACTAATGCCTTCATTATCTTTTAGATTTCCTCCTTGTTGTTTATATCTATATGTATAGGGACCTCGAACGAATTCTGCACCTTGAACTAGTTTACCATCATAAGTACATTTAAGTACCTCTGGAGCATTAGGATTACCACTACAATCTCCTTCTTCTATATCATCTATAGTTAAATCATTAACAGTTGTCTTATTTCCTCTTAGACAATAAGTTCCATTTGTTATTTTTACATTTTTTATATAACCTTTATTATCTAAATTAATATTATACTCATAATTATTCGCATCAATATCTAATTTATTAAGAGTATTACTAATCTTTGTTATACTATTGCCTTTCATATTTTCTGAAATGTATTTTTTAGAAACTTCTTTATATATAGTCTTAGCTTCTGTTAAAAATATCTCTTTTTTAGCTCTATTAAACATTTCAAGTACATTAGGTAATGCAAGTATTACTAGTATTGCAAGTATAGCTATTACTGCTAGTAATTCTACTAATGTAAATCCCTTTTTATTCATTTAACCTAACCTCTATTCTATTAGATATTTTATCATTTAAAAAGCACTATTTCTAGTACTTTATTATTTTTTATCATCAGCTTTTTTTATATCTTCTGTATTACTAAATAAACTCTTTCTAACTTTTTCTTCTATTTCTTTATACATAGCTGGATTGTTTTTAAGAACAAGCTTAACATTTTCTTTACCTTGTCCAATCTTTTCACCTTTATAACTAAACCAAGCTCCACTCTTATCAATAATACCAATGTTAGAAGCTAAATCAATTATTTCTCCAGTCTTAGAAATTCCTTCTCCATACATAATTTCAACTTCAGCAGTCTTAAATGGAGGAGCTACTTTATTTTTAACTACTTTAATATTTGTTTTATTACCAAGAACATCTCCACCTACTTTTATTTGTTCTCCTCTTCTTACATCAAGTCTAACTGTTGAATAAAACTTTAATGCTCTTCCACCAGGTGTTGTTTCAGGATTACCAAACATAACTCCAACTTTTTCTCTTAATTGATTAATGAATATACAAATAGTATTTGTTTTATTTATAACACCACTAAGTTTTCTAAGTGCTTGACTCATAAGTCTTGCTTGAAGACCTACATGAGAATCTCCCATTTCTCCTTCTATCTCAGCTTGTGGAACTAATGCAGCAACTGAATCTATAACTATAATACTCATAGCTTCACTTCTAACTAATGCTTCAACTATTTCTAAAGCTTGTTCTCCTGTATCAGGTTGAGATAATAATAATTCATCAATATCTACACCAAGCTTTCTAGCATAAACTGGATCTAGAGCATGTTCTGCATCAATAAAAGCAGCCCTTCCACCAGTCTTTTGTACTTCTGCGATAGCATGTAAAGCAATAGTAGTTTTACCACTTGATTCAGGACCAAATATTTCAATTATTCTTCCCTTTGGAAAACCACCAACACCTAGAGCTTGATCAAGTAATAAAGAACCACTTGATACTACATCTATATTTTTAACTCCTCTTTCTCCTAATTTCATAATAGCACCTTTACCGAATTGTTTTTCAATATCAGCAAGTACTTGATCTAAAGTTTTATCTTTTTCTTTTTTCATAAGTTTTTCTCCTTCAGTAATTTAATTGTAAAATAAAAAAAATGCTTTGTCAACACTTTTTTACAAACAATTGTTTGACTAAAATTTAATTATTAATTTTAATACTATTTGATAATTAAATTATAGTACTTCTAGTATACTTGAAAACTAAATTTTACCAGTAAATACCTATATAAAAATTGAATTTTAAGAAAATAAAAAAATATTTATTTTACATCAAATAAATATTTTTTATTCTTAACATAATATTGAATACCACTAATAACTGATAATACGGTAGCAATCATTATTATAACTCTTGATACCCAATTAACTCCTAAAAGTGAAAATGGTAAATCATAGAAGAATAATAATGTTATACCAACTAACATAAATGCTGTTTTAAATTTACCTGCTTTACTAGCACCAACAGCACCAGATTTTTGTCCTGCTACCATTTTAATAGAATCGACAAATATATCTCTTGAAACTATAACAACTGGAACTACTACACTTATGTATCCTTCAACTGCTAAAACTATTAAAACACCATTAACTAGTACTTTATCAGCAATAGCATCCATAACTTTTCCAAGATCAGTAACCAAGTTGTATTTTCTTGCTAAATAGCCATCTAAGAAATCTGTAAGAGAAGCTATCATAAATATAATACCACATATTAAATATTTACTATTAATAATTACATTAGCTATCTTAAACTCTGGAAAATCAACACCAATTTTATCTAATGGAAATATTATCAAAACTAGTAAGAAAATAGATAAAATAATTCTACATAAAGTAATCTTATTAGGTACATTCATAAATTAAAATCTCCTTTCAATTAAATTTTCTCGTAAATTATTTATTTCCACTTTTCTATCAGTAATAAATTTAATAATCATAAATACAAGTAATATAAGTATTATGATAGAAGCAGTATAAATAATTATGTATTTGATATTATTATTTTTTCTTTTAATTGTATATGGAGAAACTATTTTATTATCTTCTTTTTGTTTCTCTAAATTTTTAAATTCTCTAGTTTGTTCTAGAATTTCACTAATAGGTATTCTAGATGTATAACCAAAAATAAAATCATTAAATTTATCAATAATTTCATCTTCATCTAAATTTAAATATTTCGCATACTTTTTAATAGTTTCTTTTAAGAAAAAAACATCTTTAAATGCATTAGCATTACCATCTTCTAAATTATCAAGTTGGCTTTCTGTAATATTTAAATCTTTTATAACTTCACTCTTAGAAATACCAATAGTTTCTCTAGCTTCTTTAAAACTTTCTCCTATTTCTTTCATATTTCTCCTGTTAATAATGATAATTTTTAATAAGCCATGTTCTGTACCTTTAAGGTGACAAACATTTATCTAAGGATTTCTCCTTCACTTACTCTTTTATTTGTTCATTCGTAAGCGCTCCCCTACCAAATTTGGGTTTCTCACTCGTGGGGTTTACCGCGTTCCACAATAGTTATTCCTAACTATCTCGTCTCTATGGCACTTTATGGCTAATATAATCAGTTCTTGATTACCTCGCCGCCGTTAGTACTAAAAGTACTACCTAGGGTTATTTATTCCCCTAGCACGAACACTTTCATTCATTCCAGAATGAGTGAGCATGGACTTTCCTCTACATTTTAAATGCAGTGTTTGTCTAAAAAATTATTCACCATATACTACTTTTTCTAAATCACTAATTCTCTTTAACAAATCAACATTAGTGACACCTTTATTAGAGTTAGCTATTTCAAGTGATGCCTTTAAATTTCTAATTTCCGCTTTCAATTTAGCATTATCAGATTCAAGAGCTTTAATCTCAGTTACTAATCTCTTAGTAGTAGCTTCAAAGTCAACATAATCTTTAATAACTAAATCTAAAAATTGATCTACTTCTTGTGGTCTATAACCTCTAGCATCTATCTTAAAATCCTTTTCTAGTATTTCTCTAGCAGTTAGAAATCTCTTATCATCATACATACTTTTTAGCCTCTCTTCCAATATAATTTTACATCAAAAAATATATGTTTGTCAATTCAAAGAAAAAACAAGTCAGTTGACTTGTTCAGCATAAGCTAATATACAAAAATTAATATCCTCATCTAATCTTTTAAAATAAGTATTAATATCTATTGTTCCACCTCCATATATATGATAAAACAATCAAAATACTATTTCATTAGATTCGACAAAACTAGTTTTATTTTTCAAATATATCAGAAAATTGATTATATATTTCAGTATTATCAATTTTGTCAATATTAGATATATAAATATTATATATAAGACTATTATATCTATTTTCATTAATAATATTATTAAGTAATTTATAATCCATTTTAAAATTAGTAACATGTTTTCCACTATTATATACTAACATAGTAACAGTAGTTTTATCATCATACACACTATAACTTGAATTATATAAATTATTATAAATACTTAATAAATCATTAAATTTTATATTACATTCAGTTATATTTCTACTTTTATATTTATATTCACATTTATTAAAAATATTTTTAATAAATTCAAAATCATAAAACTTACTATTTATATATGTATCACTATAAACATTATCAGTATATTTGACAATATTTGTTTGATTTTTATTTATAGTATAAAACTTATCATTATATTTAAAATATTTCAAATTATATTTATCAATTTCAAATCCTTCAAATTTACCATCAGTTTCATAAATAAATTCAAAATCACTTAAATCACTAGAAACTTTTACAGATAAATTATAATTATTTTTTATATTACTAAAATATTCATTTACATTCTCAACTGATATGTTTGGTTTAATATCAGCATTTTTTCTTCTTGAACTTCCATCTGAAAAAATAGAATTAATTAAAACAAATATTATAGCAATACCTAATATTATTAGATATACTTCTAACATTTTAGGAGATCTTGCTTTTTTCTTTTCTTTTCTTTTTTCTTCAAACTCTAATATTTTTTCTAACATAATTTTTCTCCTAAAAGTTTATCTTTTCCTCTACCATTAATAAAATCTTTTGCTTGCATTTCTTTTTTACCACTAGGTTTTAACTTAGTAATAATAATTTCCTTATCACTACATTTAACCCCAATACCATTATCATATAAAGCAATTATTTCACCTATTTTACCGGTAGTTTTATCGCCTATTTTGCTTTGACATATTTTAATTATTTCATCATTTAATGTTGTATATGCTATTGGAAAAGGATACATACCTCTTATTTGATTGAATACCTCTCTTGCAGTTTTATTAAAGTCAAGTTTTTCTTCTTCTCTTTTAATATTATATGCGAATGTAACTTCACTTTCATTTTGCTTAGTTCTATTACAAGTACCATCAAATATAGAAGGAAGAGTTAGAAGCAATAAATCTCTACCCATAACACTTAATTTATCATGAATAGTTCCAACATTATCACTATCTTCTATATTAATTTTCTTTTGAGTGATAATATCTCCATCATCCATTCCTGGTGCCATATACATAATTGTAACACCAGTTTCTGAGTATCCATCAATTATACATTTATGAAGTGGACTTCCACCTCTTAATTTAGGAAGTAATGATGCATGAACATTAACAGCCTTATATTTAGGAGTATCAAGTAAAATACTAGGTATTATTTGACCATAAGCACAAGTAATAATAATATCTGGATTATATTTAAGAATTTCTTCATATTCATTTCTAATCTTTGTTGGCTGAAATACAGGAATATTATGTTTAATTGCACACTCTTTAACAGGTGGATATTTTAATTCCTTTTTTCTTCCAACAAAACTATCAGGTTGAGTAACTACCAAAACAACATTTGTATTTTCTATTAACATTTCAAGTACTGGCACACTAAACAAAGGAGTACCCATAAAAACAACTTTTTTATTTTTCATCTTTTCACCACCTAAATTATATTAAATATTTACATTTATATCAATAGTAACACTACCATAATTATTTTCATTTATCTCTTTTAAAACTTTCATAAGTAAATCATTTTTCTTGTATTTAATCATAATATTAAATCTATATTTATTTTTTAGTTTAACAATAGATGCCACACTTGGACCTAAAACTATATAACTAGAATCTAAATTACTATCAAGATACTTTTTAATAGTATTAGCGGTATCTCTTGATTTTTCAAATGAATCACTAATCATAGTAAGGTTGCAAATATAATAATATGGTGGATACATTAACTGTTTTCTAATGTTCATTTCATAATTAAAAAAATATTCGTAATCATTCTTAGTAACAGCAGTATAAACATAATTAGTAGGATTATATGTTTGAATAATAACTTTCCCTGGTAAATTAAATCTACCAACTCTACCAGCAGTCTGACTTAATAATTCATAAGCCCTTTCACTACTTCTAAAATCTGGCATAAGTAATGCAGAATCACTATTAATAACACCAACTAAACTAACATTTTCAAAGTTAAGTCCTTTTGAGATCATTTGAGTACCAACTAAAATATTATATTTACCACTACCAAATTCACTTATTAATTTTTGATGAGAATTTTTAGTACTAGTAGTATCAGCATCCATTCTAAGAACTAGAACATTATATTTTTTAGATATCATTTCTTCAAGTTTTTCTGTTCCAAGACCAAGATCTCTTATCGCATCTTCATGACACTTAGGACATATATCACTTTTAACAACTCTATATCCACAATAATGACAAGAATAAGAATTACTACTTTTATGATATATAAGTGATATATCACAGTTAGGACACTTATAAACATATCCACAATTAGTACAAGATAAAAATGTACTAAAACCTCTTCTATTCAAAAGAAGAATTACTTGTTCATCCCTACTTATACAATTTTTAATTTCTTTATCAAGTTTATCACTAATAATATAATTATGCTTATGTGATTCTTTTTCCATATCGACTATTTCAATACTAGGAAATTTTCCACTTATTCTTTTATTTAAATTAACTAAATGATAAACATTCTTTTTAGCTCTAATATATTGTTCAAGACTAGGTGTTGCACTTCCAAGTACAACCTTAGCATTGTTATATTCACCTCTTAGAAAAGCAACATCAATTGCATTATATTTAGGAGTATTCTCTTGTTTATAAGTCGTACTTTGACATTCATCAACAATTATAAGACCAATATTATTAAGAGGTACAAATATAGCACTTCTAGCACCAACTACTAAGGATACTTCATGATTCATAATTCTTCTATATTCATCATATTTTTCTCCTTCACTAAGTGAACTATGAAATACAGCAACACTATTTCCAAACACTGATTTAAACCTAGACACAATTTGTGGCGTTAATGATATTTCAGGAACAAGAACAATACCTGTTTTACCATTACTAATTGTTCTTTTTAATAATTCAATATATACTTCAGTTTTACCACTACCAGTAACACCATATAATAAAAACTTATTATCATTTGATAAAAGTATTTCATTAACAGCACTCTCTTGAAAATCAGTAAGCTTTATATCCTTCGCTTTTTCATCTAAAAATGATACTTCTCTATTAACCTCTATTTTATTTTCTAAAACAACATTATTCAAAATTAAATTCTTTAATGAACTAGAATTAATTTTTTTCTTATTAATATCATTTTTTTTTAATAATTCTATAATTTCAATTTCTTTTTTATTTCTTTTATGTTCTAAAATATATTTATCAATATCAGTTTCTTTATTAAGAGAAATAATAGTCTCATATTTTCTATTAATATTTGTTTTATATGAAGCTTTTAATGCTTTTGGTAACATTACTTGATAACAACTTATTAAATTACATAATAAAGAATTACTTAAACTTTTTCCTAATTCAAGTAATTCATCATTTAAATAAAAATCACTTTCTTGTATCTTAATAACTGATTTATAATTAACATTTTCTTCTTTATTATTATGAAGTTTTAACACAAATCCTTCTACTTCACTATTTCCAAAAGAAACTATTACTTTATGACCAACTCTAATAATATCTTTTAATTCATCTGGAACAATGTAATCAAATACTTTATTAAGTGATTTAACTGAATATTGTATTAATACACTAGCAAGCATTATATTCCTTTCAAAAAAGGATTATTTTTAAGTTCTGCTTCTACTGTTGTTTCTTCATCGTGACCTGGATATATTTTTACATTAGTAGACATATATTTAAATATTTTTAAACTATTAAACATGCTTGATTCATTATCCTCTTCAAAATTACCAATAGTACCTTTAAATACAAAATCGCCTGTAAATAATATATCATTTTTATCAAAATAGAAAGAAACACTATCCATAGTATGACCATAAGTTTCAATTACTTTAAATTCAAAAGTATTTATTTTAACATCACCTTTTGTTTTATAATCAACTATTCTAGCAGTAGGATATATTTCTTTAAAAACTTCCAAACAACCAACATGATCAAAATGATAATGAGTTATTAATATTCCTTTAACTTTTAATCCTTTTTTATTAATTTCAGTAAGTATTTTTTCTTGATCACTACCTGGATCAACTACTAAACAATCAATACCATTATGTATTATATAACAGTTTTCTTTTAAAAATCCTGTAACAACTCTAATAACATCAACCATATTATTCCTCACTTTCAAACATATCAATTAATTGATCGAGTTTATTAATAACTTTATATCCATGTGATTCCATTTCCTTAGAAAATCTAACAGCTATACCACCATTATCTTCCCATTCTTTTAAATTACCAGAATAATCATCTACAAGTATAGCTCCTTTACTATGCACGACTTTAGTTTTAGATATCTCTTTTGGAACCATTATAATATTTATATCATCAAAATATCTTCTTAAATAATCTACTTTAACAATACCCTCTGTTAAAGAATTAATATGAGTTAAAAAAGATATTTCAAATAAACCGCTATTTTGTAACTTCTTAATACATTCAATTGAATCATTTAAAATATTTTTATCATTAACAACCTTAGTAAAATCATAAGAAGAGAAAAATATAGTTATCTCTCTTTGATTAGTTACATCAGCTCCACTTTTTTCAAGTGCATCATAAAGTTCAGGAATAGTATCCATTACCACTCCATCAAAATCTATATATAATCTTTTCATAATACTACCTCTCTATAACAATATAATATTTAATTAACAAAATGTCAATAAAATATATACAAATATTTGTTTGTATATATTATCAAAAAAAGAAACTAATTACTTAGTTCCTTAACATTACCTTCACTATCTAAAACAGTAAGATTATTTATACAAGTATTTTCTCCATCAGTAAGAGAAATTCCTTTAACAACATAATCAAGTTCAATTTGATAAAATGCAGATTCAACAAACAAACCTTCTTGTAAATCAGTTCTATATACTTTACCATCTTTTGTTAAAACAACAAAATATTTTTCACTACATTTATCATTAGATTCAATATACATAGGATCATTTACTTCATTAAATTCTTTAATTACTTTTCCATCAAGTCCAACAAATTCTAATTTATTATCTTCAATCTTTAATGTTCCAGCTTCTGCTTCATCATTTACATAATTATACATATCATTAACATTAATACTGACTCTATTACTAAAATAATATTTCTTATTATCTTTAATAGTACATTCATAATCAGCTATACATTTAATTTCTTCTTCTACCTTATTAGTTGTTTTATTCTTATTAACAACATTATTATTTTTACTATTTTCTTCTTTATAAAAATAAACACTACCAATAACTAATATTATTAAAAATACATATATTAAAATCTTCTTCATAACCACCATTTATTCCTTTATATATTCTCCATCAAGAGAGAAGCTCTTAGTATCAGTTATTTTAACAGATACAATATTTCCAATTAAAGATTTAGGTCCTTCAATATTAACTAATTTCATATTTTCAGTATAACCACAAACCTTATTTTTATCTTTTTCACTTTCACCTATTACTAAACATTTAACAGTAGTACCTAGTAACTTTTGATTTCTAAGATTACTATATTTATTAACTACTTCATTTAATCTATGTAATCTATCCATTTTAACTTCTTCCGGTATAGCATCCTTCATTAAAGCCGCAGGTGTATTTTCTCTTGGACTGTAAGCAAATGTAAAAGCTCCGTCAAATTTACACTCTTCTACAAGATTTAAAGTTTCAAGAAAGTCTTCTTCTGTTTCCCCTGGAAAACCAACAATAATATCAGTTGTCACACTAGAATCAGCAACCTTTTCTCTAATACTATTATATAGTTTTAAATATTCTTCACTTGTATACTTTCTATTCATAAGTTTAAGAATCTTATTACTACCAGATTGAAGTGGTAAATGTATATAAGGCATAATATTATCTCTTGATGCAATAACATCTATCATCTTATCAGTAAAATCCCAAGGATGACTTGTAACAAATCTTATTCTTTCTATTCCAGTATCACTAACATCACTTAATAAATTAGAAAGATCATAATCTTTATATAAATCTTTACCATAAGCATTAACATTTTGACCAAGTAATGTTACCTCTTTATAACCATCACTAACAAGTTTCTTTACTTCTTCTACTATATCTTCATGTTTTCTACTTCTTTGAGTACCTCTAGTATATGGAACTATACAATAAGTACAGAATTTATCACAACCATAAATTATATCTATCCAAGCAGAATATTTACTATCTCTTACAACTGGTACTCCTTCAACAACATCTCCTTCATAGCTAAGAACTTCAATTTGTCTTTTATCAGTATCAATCTTATTCTTAATTATTGAAAGCATATTATCAAGATTATGAGTTCCACATACAAAATCAACATATTTATATTTATTTAAAATATCGTTAACTACAACTTCTTCTTGAGCCATACATCCACATAAACCAATTAATAAATCAGGTTTACTTTGTTTTAAATGCTTAAGAACTCCTAAAAAACCAAATACCTTATCATGAGCATTTTCTCTTATCGCACAAGTATTTAAAATAACAATATCAGCATCATCAACACTTGTTCCTTCACTAAAGTCAACACTTTTAAGCATACCTTTAATTTTTTCAGAATCATGTTCATTCATTTGACAACCATAAGTTCTTACAAAAAACTTTTTACCATTACCAAATTTATCAAACTCTTTATTATATTTAACATATTTTATATCATTTTGATTTCTCTTTTTAGCATCTAACATATTAGGTGTTTTCATCACTCATCAACTCCGAAAGTATTATAACATAAAATAAAAGAAAACAATAGTTAAATACCATTGCTTTCATAAGTATAATTTTCATCAATTTTAAATCCATTACTATTTAAAAAATTAACAATATCTTGAGCTTCAGCATAACCAACTGTATCATTAATATATTCATTATTTCTAATAATAAATGTAAATGGAACACTACCAGAAAATCTAAATTTATCACTATCAATATCAGTTAAAACATCATAATCATTATTTGATAAAAGATCTGATTCGAAAAAATATAACCTAATATTATATTTTCTAGCAATATCTTCAATAACTGGTTTATATGCTATACAATGTGGACATCTTGAACTTGCTATTACTGTAACAACTTCTTTTCCTTCATTGATATCTCTCTTCCAATTAGACATATTAACATCAGTAACTTCATCATCAATAATTATTTCTTTTTCAGGAATAATGTTATCATCTAAACTACCACTATCTCCATGATTATCATTCATACTACCATTATCGCCATGATTGCCTTCTATTTTTTTACCTGTTTCTAAATTATATTTTGTACCATCTTTACAAGTACAAGTATTATTTACAACTCTATAATTATACCCACAATAATTACGACAACTGCTTACCTTATTAGCAAAATCCGTTCCTTCAGTAATACTACCTATTATAAATAAAATAAATAATACTATAAATAATATTGCTTGTAACCCAATAGCCACAACAGAAGAAATAATAATCGACTTAGATAAAGCTTTATCCTTTTTAGAATAAATACATCCAACAATTATACCAATGATTGGAAATAAAAAACCTAATATACAAAATAATGTTTTTTCATGACCATTACCATTATTAGTTACATTTACACTACTATTTAAATCATTACCACAATTTCCACAATATTTAGATCCATCTTTATTTGATGAACCACATTTATTACATTTCATCATACAACCAACTCCTACTATAAACATTATAAATAAAAAAGTATAAAATTACAATTATTAATAAAAAAAGATTTAAATTACTTTAAATCTTTAAGTTCGAATATTACATCTCTTAATTCAGTAGCTCTTTCAAAGTCAAGTCTAGAAGCAGCTTCTTTCATTTCAACTTCAAGTCTATGAATCATTTCATTAAGTTCCCTCTTAGAATATTTATTTTTTTCTATCTTTTCTTCTTCTACTGAATTACTAATTGCTTCTTTAATTTCTTTTTGAATTGTCTTAGGTATAATGTTGTGATCTTTGTTATATTTTTCTTGAATAGCTCTTCTTCTAGCAGTTTCTGATATTGCAGTTTTCATCGCATCACTCATAATATCAGCATACATTATAACTTTACCATTACTATTACGAGCCGCTCTACCAATTGTTTGAATTAAACTTCTATCACTTCTTAAGAATCCTTGCTTATCCGCATCCATTATACATATTAAAGATACTTCTGGTATATCTATACCTTCTCTTAAAAGATTTATACCTACGATAATATCAATCTTACCAAGCCTTAAATTTCTAATAATATTAAGTCTTTCAAGAGTTTTAATTTCATTATGTAAATAAGTCACCTTATAACCAAGTTCTTTCAAATACGAAGTTAATTCTTCACTCATTCTTATTGTTAATGTTGTTATTAAAACTCTTTCATTATTTTTAATTCTTTCATTTATCTCATTAATGATATCATCGATTTGATTCTTAGTACTTTTAACTTCAATAATTGGATCTAAAAGTCCAGTTGGTCTGATTATTTGTTCTACACATTTATTATTAACAAGAGAGAGTTCATAATCCCCTGGTGTTGCTGAAACATATATTACTTGATTTAACTTTTCTTTAAATTCTTCAAATTTTAAAGGTCTATTATCCATCGCACTAGGTAATCTAAAACCATAATCAACAAGAGTTTGTTTTCTCATATGGTCTCCATTATACATACCTCTAACTTGTGGAAGTGTTACATGACTTTCATCAATAACAAGCAAAAAATCATCTGGAAAGAAATCAATTAATGTAGTTGGTGTTTCACCTTTATCTCTTAATGATAAATGTCTACTATAGTTTTCAATACCGTGACAAAAACCAGTTTCTCTAAGCATTTCTAAATCATACATAGTTCTTTCCTTAAGTCTTTGTTCTTCTAATAATTTGCCATTATCATGTAATTCTTTAAGTCTATCATTTAATTCAGCTTCAATTCTTTTAGTTGCTTCTATCATTTTTTCATCACTTGTTACAAATAATGAGGCTGGAAATATACTAACAGTTCTTACATTAGAACTTACTTTACCAGTTAATGGATCAAAGAATGATATAGTTTCAATATCATCTCCAAACATACTTATTCTAATTCCACTTTTCTTTTCACCAATAGGTATAAGTTCAATAATATCGCCTTTAACTCTAAAAGTACCTCTTTTAAAATCAAGTTCATTTCTTTCATATTGCATACCTACTAGTTTTTCAAGAATAACATCTCTATCAATAGAGTCCCCTACTGAAAGATTTAACATTTTATTAACATATTCTTCTTTTTCACCAATACTATATATACAAGAAACACTTGATACAATAATAGTATCTCTTCTATCTATAATAGCCGCAACCGCTGCATGTCTAAGTTCATCAATCTCATCATTAATAGATGAATCCTTTTCTATATATAAATCTTTACTTGGTACATAAGCTTCTGGTTGATAATAATCGTAATATGAAACAAAATATTCAACCTTATTCTCTGGAAATAACTCTTTAAATTCAGCATATAATTGTCCAGCAAGTGTTTTATTATGAGCAAGTATTAATGTTGACTTATTAGTTTCTGCGATAATATTAGCAATAGTAAATGTTTTACCAGTGCCAGTAGCTCCAAGCAAAACTTGATTCTTTTTTCCTTCATTTAATCCATCTACAAGTTCTTTTATTGCTTCTGGTTGATCTCCACTAGGTTTATAATTACTTACAAGTTTAAACATAATATCACCCTTCTCGTATTATACTACTATTTTTCCCACAAATACAATATATATTACAAACTGTTGTTTGTCAACAATAAATAACTATAACATCTTACCAGTTAATGGATCAAGTGGTGTATTATATTTATCATATATTCTAGATACTTTTTCCATTTCAGTATTAACTAAATCCATACTATAACCTTCTGCTTGTCTAACATTTTTTATAATTTCCATTAATTGTTCTTTAGGAATTCTTTTAGCTTTAAACATATTTAACATTTCTACTTCACTTTTTCCTTCAAACATATTACGAAAATCATAATTAAATATTTCTTTATCTCTCATTTCTTGAGGTAATGTACCATCTTTTGAAGATTCACTAGAATTAGAAACAGTCACAATTGCTCTATCTATAGATTTATCACTTACATCTTTATTTAAATATGATAAATCTCCTTTAAAAAAACTAATATCAGAATCATGGTCAAATACAGCTTTATAATCACTAAATGGAATCATAAAATATCTATATAAATCAAGAGCTGTATAATCTTTATCAATAACTTCATTGCCTCTACTTTTTACACTATCCCATGTAGGATCTAAAGCATAAATTCCTTTTATACCATACTTCTCATCTTCTACATAAGCCATTGATCTACTATGATAACCAAGTAATGTTTTATCATCGTCTTCATAACAAGTAACACCAAACTCACCTATATTAATATTAGGATCTAATTCTCTAAATATTTCTTCAAGCATATTTGTATATCCAGCACAAACAATATGACCAGTCTTTATTATTTTAGTTGGATTTCTTGATTCATCAGTGTTAACTGGCGACTCATTATAACTAAATGTTTTTAATATATCATAAGCAAAAGCTAATTTTTCTACTGGAGACAATGGATAATCATTAATAATATTTCTATACCATTTCATTGATTCAACAAGACTTCTAAAATCCTCCCAATTTGACATATTCATATATTTTTCCCTTACACTAAGAGAAACTTTTTCATTAAGTTTATCTAATCTAGAATAATCTCTATCTATATAATTAAATGGCTCTTTATAATTAATAGACAAATTCATAATAATACTTTCTACTTTTAAACCCCTTTTAACAAAAAAATCATATAAATCATTTGCTATATCAACATTACTATCTTCAATATTAATATTAACTATTCCATCAATAATATTAAAAGAATATTTAGCATTATCACAATTTACTTCAACAAGTCTATCACAAGTTTGCATATCTTCATCAAAAGAATCAAATATCTTTTCAAGACCCTGAATTGTTAATTTACCAGCTGTTACCTTAATATTTCTACTCTTTTCAGATTCGTTTGATGACATAAGTAAATCAAAATCAGGATTCAAAGACGGCAAATTACTTTGTTTCAATTTAATATTTTCATAAAAACCATAAGTTTCTCCATCTTTTTCTATTTTAATATATTTTGGATTATTTTTACTTTCAAAAGGAAAAAATCCCACTTCAACATTTTCTAAAGATGTTTGTTCTGAAAGAAAATCAAGTTCTTCAAGAGATAAAGAACCATAATTATTAATATTTAAACTTTTTAAATTCGGTAATTCTTTTAAAAATTCAAAATTATCCTTTAAAAAAGTACTCGGTAAAGAAAGTTCACTTACATTTCTAGATATATGTGATGTTAAACCTTCTTTAAATCTATCAAAATCATACAAATAAGTAACTATATCATTTTCACACTGAACATTGTATTGAGGAGTCTTTTCACCCTTTACATAACTCAAAATATTACTAGTCTCTATTCCTATTTTTTTTAATGTAAGCTTAGAATCACAACTTTCTACAAACTTATATATATCTTCAAAATTATTACTATCATAAAAACTTGAACTAAAATTCTTTTCTATTATCTCTTCAATTGTCATATATCTCACCATATTAATTTTAACATAAAAAAAGTAAACTTCATATATAAGTTTACTTTGGACAACTAGTAAGAGTTAAAGGTATTTTATAAGTAATAGTTTTACCATCTTTACTTGCTAATATTTCTATATATAAATCATTACTACTAAATGTTTTACAACTAGATTCATAATTATCAACTGCAAATTCCAATTCACTTAAATAATCGTCTAATGTAATTGATTTCTTACTTTCACTCTTATATTCATCTATCTTCTTAATAATATTATTATGACTTTCATATAAAGTGCCACTAATAGAGTCATATAAAACTTTATCTTCTTTACCACAATATTTAATATTAGATACATATATAGATGATTTATCTTTATTATAAGATATGCTTCCTTTAATAGTAAAATCATCACATGTAGTAGTTAATGTTTTAAATTCAAAATCTTCATTATGAGTAAATATTATAATAAGTAAAATTATAAATAAAACTATAACAAAACCAATAATAAAATAATATGATTTTACTTTTTTCTTATTTTCTTCTCCATCAAGTAAATCATTTATATCAATATTAAAATCTTTACTCATTTGTTTAAGTATAGATATATCAGGAATATTCTTACCATTTTCCCATTTACTAACAGCTTGATAAGTAACATTATATTTATTAGCTAAGTCAGCTTGTGTTAAATTATTATTTTTTCTAAGTTCTCTAATAAATTTTCCAATCTTTTCTTGATTCATATTTACTCCTTAAAAATATTATAACATAAAAAGAAATACTTTCGTATTTCTAATTTAATTCATCTAAAAGTTCAATATTATTTTCTATTTCATCTATGTAATTATTACCTATTTTATTAATAAGATTATTTATTTTATTAATAAATTCATCATTAGAACAAATAAATATCATAACTTGTCTTTCAAATATATCTTCTACATCTTCAAAACCAAGTTGATAAAAATAATATAAATTTTTAATTATATCTTCTTTATTAGATATTATTTCAGAAAGTATATCATTTCCATATATTTCTTTTATTTTATTATAATCAATATCCATAATTTACTCCGTACTCATTTTTAATTGTTTTTGATTATTTTTTAACTTTTCATAATTTCTTCTTGTTTTACCAAATATAATATTAAATCTACCATTAACTATTAAATCTTCTCCAATAGATTCTATATATTCTTTTCTTTCGATTATTTCTTCTAATCTTAAACTAAGTATTGATGAACTATTAATTACATATGGAAGTAAACCTTCTTTTTTTAAATATGGTAAAACAGTTTTTAAATAGCTTACCCTTTTACTTATTATTAAATCTGTAACATATTCTATGCCATAATTATCTTTTACATAATCAATTGATTCTAGTATAAATTTAGATTTCATAACAAACATACTTCCACTAATTTTTAGATTATATTGTTTACATATTTCTAATATTTGTTTCACTTCACTAGGTTTCTTACAAAACATACTATCTATCGGTGAAACATTAAACTGATTACATATTTCTACAATATCTTTTACTTCTTTTGCTGTTCTTTGGAATACTGTTCCTTTTAACTTAATTCCATATTTTCTACATACAACTATTAAATCTAATATTTCTTCTTTAGTTCTTCTAAATATATTACCTTCAGGTTTAATACCATTATTATTACATAAATCAATAACACTAACTATATCTTCAATAGGTCTTTGCATCAAAATGCCTTTAAGCTCAATATTACTTTCTTTACATAAATGAATTACTTTTTCTAAACTATCAACAGATGATTGAAAAACTGCTCCTTCTGGCTCTATATCATATTTTCTACATAACAAGATTATTTTTTCTACTTCACTTGAACTACCTAAAAAAACAGTACTTGTTACTTTAACATTATACTTTTTACAAATATCAAGAATTCTTTGAATTTCAGCTGAAGTTTTTGAAAAAACACTTCCTTTTGGTTTAATATTATGTTCTTTACATAAATTAATAATCTTTTTAATTTCTAAAGGACTTCTTAAAAATATCGTACCTCTTGGTTCTATATCATTCTCTTTACATATTTCAAATATTTTCTCAAGTTCTTTTGCATTTCTTAAAAACATAGTGCCTTCAGGTTTAATACCATATTTTTTACAAGCAATAACTATATCTTCTAAATCTCTAGGAGATGATTTAAAAACACTTCTAACAATATTAACACCGTTTTCTCTACATATAAGTATATCCCTTTCAATATCATTAACACTTAAAGAAGATATAGCAGCAGATATTATTAATCCTTCATCATCAAGCATACCCTCTATTGCCTTAATTCTATCAACTGGCACTCTTAATATTGATGTTATTTTACTCAAACACTTTTTACCATATTTATTTAAAACATATTCATAAGTTTTCTTTAATTCATTAGGATCAACTCCTAACATATGAAGAGTTGAAACAACATCTTTATTTTTAATAACAGAATTCTTTAAAAAGTTATAATTTTCTTTAACACTAAATAAATCAGAATATAAAATACTAGGACATTTTTCAATATTTCTAGCTGAAATATTAAGTTCACCTATTAAATAATCAAGCATATTTTTAATATCAAAATATTCACCTCTTGATAATATTTTTTGATTATTCTTTAATACCTTTTTAGGATCAACTCCATATTCATTTAACAACTCACTTAAATCAACCGCATCAATCATAACTTACTCCATATTCATTTTTAATTGTTTTTGATTATTTTTTAACTTTTCATAATTTCTTCTTGTTTTACCAAATATAATATTAAATTTACCATTAACTATTAAATCTTCACCAATAGATTCTATATATTCTTTTCTTTCAATTATTTCATCTAATCTTAAATCTAATATTGATGAACTATTTATAATATAAGGAAGCAATCCTTCTTTTTCAAGATAAGGTAAAACTACTTTAAGATGTTCAACATTCTTACTTAATATTAAACTTGTTAAATATTGTTCTCCATAAGTATTTTTAACATAATCAATTGTTTTAGATAACTTTGAAGGTTTAACTTTAAATATACTACCAGAAATTTCTATATTGTTTTCCCTACACAATCTTAAAGTTTCTTCAAGTTCACTAGCAGTTCTTCTAAAAACAGAACCTTCTTTCTTTAAACCATATTTCTCACATACTTTAATTGTATCTTCTAAATCTTTTGATGACCTTTGAAATACTACCCCATATGGAACAACTCCATATCTATCACATATTTCTTTTATTCTTATTACTTCATCACATGTTTTATCAAATATAGTTCCCTCTAATTTAATTCCAAATCCATTAGTTATAGAAATTAATCTTCTTAATTTATCTGGAGAACATTTAAAAGTATTTCCTTCTGGTTTAATTCCATTTTCTCTACATATATCCAATAATTCTAAAATCTCATCCTCAGTTCTTTTAAATATCATTCCCTGTGGTTTTAAATTATATTTAGCACACAATAATAATATTCTTTCAAGTTCAGGAGCAGTTTTTAAAAATACTGAACCTTCCGCTTTAATACCATATTTTTTGCAAACTTCAATAATATCAACTATTTCATCTTTAGTTCGTAAAAATACCATTCCTTCTGGCTTTATTCCTACATTTTTACATAATTCAAAAATACCTTCTACTTCTTCTGGAGTTCTTCTAAATACCATTCCGTCCGCAACAACACCATACTTATCACAAATAGACTTTATTGAAGATATTTCATCTTTAGTTCTTAAGAATATATCACCTTCACATTTTATACCAAGTTTTCTACATAATAATATTACTTGTTCTAAATCACGAGGTTTCTTTAAGAAAACAGTTCCTCCAGCATTAACACCATATTTATCACAAATTTGTTTCATAGATTTTATTTCATCAAATTTTCTTTGAAATATCGTACCCTCAGGTTTAATACCATTATCAAGACAATAAATAACTATATCTTCAAGTTCACTAGCCTTTCTAAGTAAAACATTCTTAGTCATTCTAATATTATATTTTTTACAAACAGAAACTATTTTCTCTATTTCATCAGCTGTTTTATAAAAAGCAATACCTACTGGTTTAATACCATATTTTAAACAAGTATTAATTATTTCTTCTATTTCAACAGCTGGTCTTCTATAAACATTACCATTAGGTTTTATACCATACTTATCACATAATAATTTAATCTCTTCTATTTCAGAAGCTTCTCTTTGAAATACAGAACCAGTTATTTTAATTCCATGTTTCTTACATACATCTATAATTTCACTAACAGAATCAGCAGATCTTAAAAATATGTTTCCTTCTGGTTTTACCCCGTTTTTTCTACACATAATTATTATTTTCTCTACTTCATCTGCAGTTCTTTGAAATACTGTTCCCTCTGGTTTTATTTCATACTTTTTACATACATTAATAATATCTTGAATTTCATTTTCTTTTTTTCTAAATATTATTCCTCTTAAAGGTATTCCATTTTTATTACACAAATCAATAGTTTTCTTCATTTCATCTATACTTAAACTAGAAATAGCTGCTGATAAAACTAATGACTTATCATCAAGTAACTTTTCAACTTTCTTAATTCTTCCGACAGATATTTTTAATACAGAAGCTGTTTTTTTAACAAGCTTAATACTATAGTTTTCTCTTAAATATTCAAAAGTTCTTTTTAATTCATCAGAATCAGTATTTAATATATGTAAAGTTCTTATTATTTCAAAAGGTTTAAAACCATTATCAATTAAATATTTATAATTTTCTCTTAAATTATTAACACCATAATACAATACACTAGGAGTTTTTAAAATATTTCTAGGTGACACAGAAAGTTCATCTATTAAGAAATCTAATGCTAAAACCACATCATCATACTTACATCTAGCTACAACTTTCGGATTATTTTTAATAAATGTTTTACCATCTATACCATATCTATTTAATAATTTTTCTAACATTAATTCATTTGTCATTATTTACCCACTCTTTGTATTTTCAATGTTTTATAATTATTACTTTTCTTTTGTATTTTTCTAACATATGGTTTAAACATTTTCTTAACATGATAATTTATTATACTAGTAATATCAAACTTCTCACCATAACTATATCCAAAATGATTAGTAATTGGTCTTACATATACACTTTCAATAATACCAGTTCTTTCATTATAACTATATACAAGTTCGTAACCTTGATATTCATATAAAATACCATCTACATTTTCACCATCACTAATATATCTAAATACAGGTTTACCATAGCTAACAAATTCATTTAATGATAGCATATCATTATCTTTAGACATCTCCTCAGATGAAGACATAACCACATTAGAATCTTCATCAACAGATAAAAACTCATCATTAGAAGATTTTAATACAAAAGGATCATTCTCTAATCTATCATTTGCTTTAATATAAACAGAAAAACTTTGATTATCAAGTAAAGATAAAATCATTTTATCCTTAACAGGATCAGTAAAAGTAATATTTTCAAGAATAGAGATATCTTCTAAACTATATTTACCATCAAGAGCCATTTTAATTAAATTATCACATTTATCAGTCATCTTTCTTACATAATTTAAATCAGCAGACTTAAGATTAGTTTTACATCTTATACTAGCCATACTTGATTTTAATTTTAAATAATTTTGTATCTTTTTAATCGCAACTATTTCATCTTGTTTACTGTATACAGAATTTATAATTTTATCCCTAACAGTATCAAAATTACCAATAAATATGGAATCATTTAATTTAGATAATAATTTACATTTTAAAGTACCATTATCAGTATAACTACCAGGTAACTTACTAATTAATTTTTTTATTTTAAAATATTCAAGATTAACACTTTCAAAATACTTTTGTACACTTCTTAAATAAGATACAAAACAATTAACAGTATCTTCTTCTAAAACTGCAGATAATTTATAATTATGAAGTCTATCTTTAACATCATCAATAACATTATCTAAATAAGGTGATGATAAAACTGAATCAAATGGTGAAAAATATGTATATAAGATACCATTTATTCTATTTTCAACTGTATGGTCATAAGATAATTGTAATCCATTTAAACTAGCAATAAATTCATCACAAGAACAATCATAATTAAGCTTATTAAAATAATTACTAGGAATTCTATTTCTAACTCTAAAATCAGTTTCATATTTTTGATAACAATCATAAACAGAAGTATTAAATACTTTAATCATCTTATCTAATTCACTATCATCATTACATCTATCTATAAAAACAACACTTGAAAAAATATCAACTATTTGTCTTTTTAAAGTTGAATCCTTACAATTCTCAAATCTACTTTTCATTTCACTTAAAACAGTACTTTTTCTATTAATAAAATCAGTATTATCCAAACTAGATTTTAATACAGCATAAGCTTCATTTAATAATGTTGCTTTTTTGTTATAAAATTCTATACTTTTTTCATCTTCAGATATATGCATATCAGGATGACATTCCTTAATTAATTTTCTATATTTAGATGTTAATTCTTCCATAGTAAAAGGTTTATTAAGATCCATTTTTAACATCAATCTTGCTTGTTTATTTGTCATTATAACCAATCCCCCATATAAACTTAATACATTATATCATATTTGATACACAAAGTCAATTAAAAAGAGTATTATCTAATACTCTTAGTCAATGTTTTACCTTTTTCTAATGAAATTATATCATCAATATTACCAGTACATTTAAAATAACAATAACCACTAGAAACAGCAGTTTCAATATCATCAAATTCATCACATAAAATATTATCTTCTATATCTATACAATAACAAATCCATTTATTCTTAGAATTTTTATATCCATTTTCTTCTAAATAAGCTAAATATTCAAAATTATCATTCATATTAGCAAGATCATTATCAATTATTAAATTTAATCTTTTGGTACTAAGACTATAGTATTTAGTTCTATCAAAAAGTAAATCTCCTTCTTTCTTCTCTTCATATTCAGAAGTAAAGTATCTTTTAACAGTAACATCATCTATAGAACATTCATATAAATGAGAATGATTAGCAGTTTCACTACATTTAACTTTTTTAGCACAACCACTCATATTTAATACTGTTAACATTGCCATTAAAAAACAAGTAGCTTTTATTCTATCTTTCATATTAACACCCCTAAATCAGTACTGCATATTATAACATTAAAAAAGAGCTTAGTAAACAACCAACTCATTTTCAATAGTATTATAAGCTTTAGTAAAATCAATACCATCAATACTTAAATATTCATTAATACTTTTACCATTAGCTGTAAAATATATATCATATTCTTTAATATTCTTTCTAATAGTATATGCTAAACTATTTAACATAAATAATCTAAGCTCATTATCATCTTTAAAAGTAAAATTTTTACTCTTAACATTACCTAAACCCTTAACAAAATCAGAATTACCTAAAAAATTAACATATAAAACATTTTCACTTGGTTCACTAGTTTCTAAATAAAAATTAGCTCCACTCCAAAAAGATAAAGCATTAGCAAGTTTACTTATATTTAAATTCTTATCATATTCATATTTCATTTCCTTAATTTCACTCTTACTAACAACACCATATATACTAATTACTTTCTCATTACTTTCACAACCACTTAAAGTAAAAATCATAACAATTGACATTAATAATAACAATAGTTTTTTCATATCTACCTCCATATTTATATTAACACATTTTATAAATTAAAAAAACAGTTTTCACTGTTTATTCACTAGATAATCTGTATTAACACTTTTATCAATTTCATTATTTATTTCTTCTTCATCAACTATAATATCATAATCATCTTCATTATTAGAAACAGGAATCTTTATCTTTTCATCTCCTACTATCTCTATACCAAGTTCCTTAGATATTGTATATTTAATAGTTTTATCTTCATTACTAACATCTACACAAGTAGGATTCTTAAGACTTCTTATTATAATTTCTGATTCATCATTTAGTTCAGTATTCTCTCTTACTTTAACTTTAACCTTTTCTTCATAAAACATCTTTCTACTTACAACATCTGTTTTAGTATTATTATCATAACTATACCAAATATTTATATCATAACTACCATTTATTTTAATATAATCATTATCTTTTTTACCTCTTAAGTTATGATTAATAACCCAACACCCAAGTACATTATTAATATCTTTATCAACAACTATTTCATAATCGTTTTTAAATACCTTTTTACCTTTACCTATAATAGTTTTAGTAACAATCTCTTTATAATTATTAAACATGACATCCTCCTATAATAGAATATGCTATAAAACCACTTTTGATAAAAGAAAAAAAGAAAGACATTCGTTGAACTAGTCAACAAAAAGTAGACAATTAAATAGAATTTATTTGAACCCTAGTTGAGTTCTATACTCAACTGGGG
>CAKOIN010000009.1:0-60186 GCA_934086955.1 uncultured Bacilli bacterium
TTTATTGTTAAAGAATTGATTTCAATTAATCCTGTCTACAAAACTCATTATTTTACTTAGTTTTCAAAGATCATTTCCAACCACTTTCCTGCGGTTGCTCATATAATATAACACGATATTTTATCGATGTCAATAACTTTTTTACATTTTTTTCACTTTTTTATTTTTCAGTGAAAATTGTGTCAATTATTGAACTTTCAACAAATATCTTATCATATTTTTAATTTTGCATTCCTTTTTTTCGAATGCCCATTTAATATAACACTTAGTAACTTTGTTGTCAACAACTTTTTAACATTTTTTTCATTTTTCTATTTTTAATGAAAATTTTGATTAAAATTTGAATTATTAACAATATAGCAAGTATATATATTAATTTTGCTCTCTTTCACAAGTGCCAGATTAATATAACACTTCATAATCAACATGTCAACAACTTTTTTAAAAAAATTAAAAAAGTATCAAACAATGATACTTTTCCCATATTATGCACTAAAAATTATAATGCTATTTAGTATTTTTTACCTTTTTAAATATATTGAAATAATATTCAATGCATTCTGTGTTAAAAGGAAACTCACCTGATTTCTTCATTTCTATCAATGCTGATAGTTCCTCTTTAATAATATAATTAATTTCTTTTGGATACTTCATAAGTTTTTTATGATAGTTATATTCATTTCTATCCAAAATTTTAAATGCTCCATCATTAAATACTCTAAGATCTAAATCATAGTCTATATATTTAATAATGTTTTCATCAATAACAAATGGACTAGCTATATTACAATAATAGAAAATTCCATTTGATTTCAATTGTGCAATTATATTAAACCATCTATTATTATAAAAGAACATAATTGCAGGTTCTTTAGTTCTCCATGTTCTTCCATCTTGCTTAGTTACAAGAACATTCTCATTACCAAGAACTATATAATCTTTTTTAACATCTAAAACATAAGCTATATTCCAAGATTTATGAATAACACCATTATGTTTATAACAATGAATTACAAGTGTGTCTCCAACTTTTAAATTCATAAGACACCTCTTTCACAATAACATATTAACACATTAAACACCATTAATCAAACCAAGTTCAATAAAAACAAAAATAGTTTACTATTTTTAGTAAACTATTTTAATATTTCAAGAGCTTTCTCTAATTGCTTAGAAGAATCTTTCACTTCATAATCAGGTTCAATTCCCTTTTCATTTATACTCTCACCATTTGGTCCAAGCCAATAACCACTAGTATATTTAACCATTGCTCCGCTAGATAAAACATCAGTTTCTTGAACAGTTCCCTTACCAAATGACTTAACACCGACAGTTTTAACATTTAAATTGCCTTTAAGAGCCAAAGTAAGCACTTCTGAGGCAGATGCAGACGAAGAATTAATAATTATAACAATTTCATCAAAAGCCCTGTATTGGCTTTGTTCTACCTTATATTTAGTTACTTTACCCTCTTTATTCTTTAATTGATAAACTATATTACCTTTATTCAAAAATAAAGATGCAGTATTATATGCAGAATTTAAATATCCACCAGTATTACCCCTTAAATCTATAATCAAAGATTTAACATTTTTATCAAACTTATCTAATGACTTTTTAACAAGCTCATTAGTTGTCATAGAGAAAGTATCAATCTTTATATATCCAACCTTATCATATGTCTTACTAGTTACAGAATCAATAGTAACATCTCTTCTAGTAATAGTTGCTTTATATTCCTTACCATCTCTTTTATAAGTAAGAGTATATTTATCCTTTTTACCATTTTTAATAGTATCAGATACATAAGTAAATTCTTTATCTTTTAAAGATACATCATCGAGTTTTATTAATATATCACCTTTCTTAAGACCTGCCTCACTAGCAGGAGAATCATTAAATACTTGATTAATTATTATCTCTTTATTATCATTTAATGTAATTTCAACACCAATACCCGTATATCTACCATTTAATTGTTCTTGAAGACTATCAGTAGTATCCTTACTTAAATATACACTATAATCATCTTCTAAATAATTATACATTCCAGCAATAGCTGCTTCTATAAGTTTTTTCTTATCAACATCTTTAACATAACTATTAACTATATGATCATAACTTTTAATAAACTCATTTAAATCAGTTTTTTCTGATTCACTATTAGAAACATAAATTTTATCATAATTCTTATATACTATAAGCCCACTACATACACTTACAACTATACCAGTGATTATTATAATTACGATTACCTCTATTATATTAAAATCAGTTGTTTTTTTAACAAAATCATTATCTTTATTCATATTTCAACTCTCTTCTACTATAAGTCATTATACAACAAAGAAATTTAATTTAAAAGACCCAAACAACAAAAATAATATATATAAAAGCATAAAAAAAGAATTAGATTAAACTAATTCTAATCTTACGATTAAAGCATCGTCTCCAATTCTTTCTTTTAGCTTAATTATTCTAGTATATCCACCGTTTCTATCTTTATAAGTAACAGCATATTCATCAAATAATTTTTTAACTAAATCTTTATCATTATTTAAGAAAGCAAGTGCTTTTCTTCTAGAATTAAGATCTCCCTTTTTAGCATATGTAATCATCTTATCTACGAATTTACGAACTTCTTTAGCTCTTTGTTCAGTAGTTTGAACATAACCATTTTCAAGAACATCTTTAGTTAAACTAGATAGAATACTTCTTCTAACACGAGTTTCTCTATTTAATTTTCTATATAATGCCATTATATCCTCCTAATCCTCATCGCGGAACTTAAGTCCCATATCTTTAACTTTATCTAATACTTCTTTTAAAGATTTCTTACCAAGATTTCTAATTTTCATCATTTCTGACTCACTCTTAGATGTTAAATCTTGTAATGTATGAATAGCATCTCTCTTTAAGCAATTATAAGCTCTTACAGATAAATCTAATTCTTCAATAGGAGTTTCTAATGTTTTTTGAACAGAATTTTCTTCTTTATCAGCTAAAACACTTTCAAGTCCAGTTAAATTATGTAAATCAGTAATAACTTCAAAGTGATCGATAATAATTTTAGCAGCACGTGCTACAGCTTCTTCTGGCTTAACACTTCCGTTAGTCCAAACATTTAAAATTAATTTATCATAATTATCACTTTGTCCAACACGAGCAGTTTCAACTTCATAACTAACTCTTTCAATAGGGCTGTATAAAGAATCAACACCAATTGCTCCTACTACATCTTTAACAGCAATAGCATTAATCTTACCATCAACATAACCACGACCATTAGATACAGTCATAGTCATATCTAAACTTCCACCTTTTGATAAAGTAGCTATTAATAAATCTGGATTAATTATTTCAACTTCACCATTTTTATCAATATCAGAAGCATGTACTTCTCCTTCTTTATTTGCTTTTAAATGTAATACTTGATCATTCTCACTATGATTTTTTAAAACTAATTTCTTTAAATTAAGAATGATTTCAGTTACATCTTCAACAACACCATCCATTTTTTGAAATTCATGCATAACACCTTCGATTTTAACATCAGTTACTGCACTACCTTCTAAACTAGATAACATTACTCTTCTAAGAGCGTTACCTATAGTTGTTCCAAAACCTCTTTCAAGTGGTTCTAAAACGAATTTTCCATAATAATTACTTTCAACATATTCATTTACTTTGTAATCAGGTTTAATAAATTTTAACATGGTTTTTTCCCCTTTCCTAACTATATACGTCTTCTCTTAGGTGGTCTACATCCATTATGTGGTACTGGTGTAACATCATTGATAGCAGTAATTTCTAGTCCAGCAGTTTGTAAACTTCTAACAGCTGTTTCACGACCTCCGCCGATTCCTTTAACGAATACTTCTACTTTTCTAATTCCAGCATCATAAGCAGCCTTTCCAGCAGCTTCTGCACTCATACCAGCAGCAAAAGGAGTTTTCTTTTTACTTCCTTTATATCCTACTGTTCCTGAAGAAGCCCAGCTAATTACTCCACCATCATTATCAGTAATAGTTACGATTGTATTATTAAATGTAGAGTGAATATGTGCTTGACCTTCAGTGATATCTCTCTTTGCTTTTCTTTTTCTTCTATTATAAGCCATAAGTTATCCCTCCTATTTCCTATTTCTTCTTATTAGCAATAGTCTTTGGTTTACCTTTACGAGTTCTAGCATTTCTACTAGTATGTTGTCCTCTTACTGGTAAGCCCTTTTTATGTCTTGTACCTTGATATGAGTTGATTTCCATTTTAGTTTTAATGTTCATTTCAACTTCACGTTTTAAGTCTCCTACTAATACATATTTATCAGCAGCTGCTCTTAAACGATTAATTTCATCAACAGTTAAATTATCAGTTCTAGTATCTTCACTAACATTTGCATCACTACAAATTTCATGAGCTCTAGTTGGACCAACACCATAAATGTAAGTAAGTGCTACTACTATTCTCTTATTCTTTGGTAAGTCAATATTTTTAATACGTGCCATATTTTCCTCCTACTTAACCTTGTCTTTGTTTATGTTTTGGGTTTTCACAAATTACCCTAACAGTTCCGTTTCTTTTAATAATTTTGCATTTGTCGCAAATCTTTTTTACTGATGGTCTTACTTTCATTCTAATCCCTCCATTATTTTCTATAAATTATACGCCCACGTGTTAAATCACAAATAGGTATTTCCATAAGCACTGTATCACCTGGGTAAATACGAATCATGTTTAAACGCATTTTTCCAGAAACGCGGGCTTCCACGATGTGCCCATTATCAAGTTTTACTTTGAAGTCTCCTCCAGGTAAAACTTCTAATACCTTTCCTTCAAGCTCAATATAACCGTCTTTTTCTTTGGCCATGTTTTCACTCTCCTGTTAAAATCTCATAACCATCTTTAGTTACAAGAATAGTATGTTCAAAATGCGCAGCAGGACTACCATCACGAGTGACAATTCCCCACTCATCTTCAAGTAACCATACTTGTTTAGTACCAAGACTAAACATAGGTTCAATAGCTAAGGTCATACCTTCTTTAAGTATTATTCCTTCACTTTCATGATTACTAAGATTAGGAATATATGGGTCTTCATGAAGATTTTGTCCAACACCATGTCCAGTTAGACATTCAAATACTCCAAATCCATTTTCCTTAGCAACCTTACCAATCGCAGAACAAACATCATTTAATTTAATACCAGCTTTAACTACTTTAATTCCTTCGTATAAAGCCCTTCTTGTTTCACGAACAAGTCTTTCAGTATCCTCATCAACTTTACCAATTATATAAGTATAAGCTGAATCAGAATGATAACCTTTGTATATAGATCCAACATCAACTGAAACTATATCACCTTTTTTAATTATAGTATCATCAGGTATCCCATGTACAACCATATCATTTATACTAACACAAGATGACGCAGGATACCCTTCATAATCAAGAAATGATGGTGTAGCATCATGACTAACAATGTAATCATATACATATTTATCAATTTGCTTTGTAGTCATACCAGGTTTAATATAACCTTTTAAACTAGATAAAACTCCATAAGTTATTTGACCAGAATGTCTCATAAGTTCAATTTCTTGCTTTGTTTTAATACTAATCATTTTTACTTCCTATTTTCTTTTCAAATTCCCTAAAAGTATCCTCAGCAGAACCATTAGCATCAAGTTCAACTAATATACCTTTATTTCTATAATATTCAATCACAGGTTTACAATTAACTTCATAACTACTATAACCTTTTTTAAATGTTTCCTCATTATCATCATTACGGGTAGTTAAAGGAACATTACAATCATCACACATACCATCAACTTTAGGTGCATTAACACCAGTAAGTCTATTATATGTTTTTTTACATTGAGGACAAATTTGTCTTCCAAGTGTTCTTTTAAGTGCCATATCGTAAGATACATTAAGTAACACCGCATAATCAATATGAAGATCTAACTCATCACAGATATTATTAATAGCAGTTACTTGTGGCATATGTCTTGGATAACCATCAAGTATAAATCCATTTTTAACATCATCTTTCATAAGTCTTTGCTTCATAAGTTCATTAGTTATAGAGTCATCAACAAGTTCTCTTCTTGATTGAATTTCTCTTATTTTTTTACCAAGTTCAGTACTTGGATCAACTCCCCTTAAAAGTTCACCAGCAGAAATACAAACTAGATTATACTTCTCATTTAACATAGAAGCCATTGTACCTTTACCAGCTGCAGGTGGTGCAATTAAAATTAAATTCATAAATTTATCTCCTATTATAATTTCTTGATGCAACAGAACTTTCGAGTTGTTTATAAGTTTCAAGAACAACACCTACTGCAATTAGTATAGAAGTTCCACCTAATCTAACTGTCTCAGGTAATCCAGTTACAGCAGTAAATATATTTGGTGCTGCTGCAATTATAGATATAAATATAGCACCTAAGAATGTGATTCTTGATAAAACTTTTGATATATGTTTTTTAGTTTCACTTCCAGGTCTAATACCAGGAATATAGCCACCATTTTTGTTTAAATTCTTACTTAATTCTTCTGGATTAATTGTTAAGAAAGTATAAATATAAGTAAATACAAATATTAAAGCTATATAAATTATAAACCCAACTGGTTTAGAAGTTGATAAATAATTATTTAAAAATGATAATACTTTAGCATTTTTAATAAAATAACTTAATATTGATGGTATTCCCATAATTACACTTGCAATGATAACAGGCATAACACCAGCAGAATTTAATCTCAATGGTAAGAATGTTTGTTGTCCACCATAACTTGATGAACTTCTATTTGAATATTGAATTGGTATTCTTCTTTCAGCTTCTTGAACAAATATAACACCAACTATTATACCTAAATATAATAATATGAATAATGCAAATGTTCCCCAAGCAATAAATGAATTATTAGCTCCAGGAATTAAAGATTGAAATGCTGTAACAAACATACTAGGTAAAGTATTAACAATACCAGCCATGATTATTAATGAAACACCATTTCCAAGTCCCTTATTAGTTATTTCATCACCTAACCATAACAAGAAGGCAGTACCAGCTGTTAAGATTAAAGCAATTTCGAAATATCTAATAGGAGCTTCAGTTTTTCCTAAGAACATCATTGGATAAAAGAAACCTTGAATAAAAGCAATAGCTAAACCAGAATATCTAGTTATCTTATTAATTTTTCTTCTTCCTTCTTCTCCCATTTCCTTTAATTCAGTAAAGTATGGAATAATATCCATTTGTAATATTTGAATAATAATTGAAGCTGTAATATAAGGCATAACACCTAATGCGAAGATTGAAAATTGTTTTAGACCTCCACCACTCATAGCATTAAATAATTCTAAAAATCCAATATCTCCAGTTATAACATTCATACCAGGAATTGTAATAGAATTACCTACTGCAAAGATAAATAATGCTCCAAGAGTAAATAATACTCTGACTCTTAAATCTTTGTTAGAAGATCTAAATATTTGCTTAAATGTAGCAAACATATTAAATCACCTCCGTAGTTCCACCCAATTCCTCTATTTTTGTGATAGCTTGGTTAGTGAAAATATTAGCCTTAACAGTTAATTTCTTTTCTAGTTTTCCACTACCTAACACCTTGATACCACATAATTCTTTTTTAACAAGTCCAGATTCTTTTAATACTTCAGGAGTAATAACATCTCCATCTTTAAATCTATTTAAATCTGAAACATTAACGATTGCATATTTTTTAGCGAATCTTGCATTTGAGAAACCTCTTCTTGGAATTCTCTTATATAGTGGAGTTTGTCCACCTTCAAACCATGGATGAATTGAAGCACCGCTTCTAGCCTTTTGACCTTTTTCACCTCTTGTAGAAGTTTTACCATGTCCACTACCTGGTCCACGACCAACAACTTTTCTTCTATGAGTTGATCCTTCAACTTTACTTAATTCATGTAATTTCATTACTTTAAGACCTCCTCAACTGTTTTGCCACGAAGACTAGCAACATGTCCGATAGTTCTTTGAGATTCTAATGCCTTGATAGTTGCTTTTGCAGTATTAATTTGAGTATTGCTTCCTAAAGATTTAGAAACAACATCTTTAACACCAGCAAGTTCTAAAACTATTCTTGAAGCTCCACCAGCAATAATTCCACGACCAGCTTTAGCAGGTCTAATTAAAACTTTAGCAGCTCCACAAACACCAGTAACTTCATGAGAAATAGTTCTACCATCTACTAAATCTACATGTACAATATTTTTTTCAGCTTCTTTAATTGCTTTACTTACAGCAACAGGAATTTCCTTAGATTTACCAGTACCAATTCCAACGTTACCTTTTCTATCTCCTACAGCAACAGTAGCTGAAAATCTAAAATTACGTCCACCTTGAGTAACTTTAGTAACTTTGCCAATAGAAATTATTTTATCTTCATATAATTTCTTTGGTTCACGATCAGTTCTTTTATTACCGTTCATATATATCCTCCCTAGAATTCTAGTCCATTTTCACGAGCTGCATCAGCAAGAGCTTTAATGCGTCCGTGATATAGATATCCACCACGATCAAACACAACAGTTTTGATCTTAGCTTTTTTAGCTTTTTCTGCAATGTCTTTTCCAACAGCAGCAGCTGCTTCAAGATTGTTACTCTTTAGTTTAAGTTCTAAAGAAGAAGAACTAGCTATTGTAACACCCTTAACATCATCTATTAATTGAGCATATATAGCTTGGTTACTTCTAAAAACACAAAGTCTAGGAGTTACATCTGTACCAGATAAAGTTTGTCTGATCTTACGATGTCTTTTAATTCTCATATCATTTTTTGATTCTTTTTTTATCATATTTTATCCCTCCTATGCAGCTTTCTTTCCTTCTTTACGACGGATATGTTCATCTTTATACTTAATACCTTTACCCTTATATGGTTCTGGTTGTCTTACTTTTCTAATATTAGCAGCAAATTCACTAACTGCTTGTTTATCATATCCGCTAACGATTAATTCAGTTGTAGATTTTTCAGGCATTTCAGCTTTAATACCTTCTGGAATCATTAATTCAACTGGATGACTATAACCAGCAGAAATAACAATCTTATTTCCTTGAACTTGGAATCTATAACCTACACCATTAATTTCAAGTTCCTTTTTAAATCCTTCACTAACACCAATCATCATATTGTTAATAACTGAATTAGTAGTTCCATGTAATTGTTTAGAAGTCTTAAGTTCATTCTTTCTAGTTACAAGTACTTTACCATCTTCAACTTTAACATCAACATTTGAATTTTTAAAATTAAATTCTAATGTTCCTTTTGGTCCTTTAGTTGTTATTTTGTTTCCATCAAGTGTAACTTCTACACCAGCTGGAATAGTTAATATTCTATTTCCTATTCTACTCATAACACACCTACCATATATAAGCTAAAACTTCTCCACCAAGATTTTTACTTCTTGCTTCCTTATCAGTCATTAATCCTTCTGATGTAGAAACAATTGCAATTCCAAGTCCATTTAGAACTCTTGGCATTTCATCAGCTTTAGCATACACACGTAATCCTGGTTTACTAATTCTTTTTAAGCCAGTGATTACTCTTTCTTTAGTTTTTGAATATTTTAGATTTAATACGATCATTTCGCCAACAGCTAATTTATTAGTATCATAACCGTCAATAAATCCTTCTTTTGTTAAAATATCAGCAATACCTTTAGTCATCTTAGTACCTGGTATTTCAACAGTTTTGTACTTCATAGCATTAGCATTACGAATTCTTGTAAGCATATCTGCTATTGTATCATTAACCATTATAGGCCTCCCTTCTTATTAACACTTGCCTGTTAATGTTTGGTTCGAGATAATCTCGTGTTTTTTACATATAATTTATTATTAAAATGTATATTTTTTAACAATTTTTAAATTTTGACAAGTTCCTGTATACTACCAACTTGATTTTTTAACACCAGGAATTTGTCCCTTATAAGCTAATTCTCTAAAGCAAATACGGCATAGGCCAAACTTACTTAATACACCATGTGGTCTTCCACATCTTGTACATCTAGTATAATTTCTAGTAGAGAATTTACTACCTCTTTGTTGAGATATTAATTTACTTTTCTTTGCCATAAATATTTCCTTTCCTACTTTCTAAAAGGTAACCCAAATTCTGTTAATAAAGCTAAAGCTTCTTCATTAGTATTAGCAGTTGTTACAATAACAATATCTAAACCTCTAACTTTAATAACTTGATCATATTCTACTTCAGGAAATACTAATTGTTCTTTGATACCAAGAGTATAATTACCTCTTCCATCAAAACTATTCTTAGAAATACCTCTAAAGTCTCTAACTCTTGGAAGAGCGATTGTAATTAGTTTATTTAAGAAGTTATACATATTATCTCCTCTTAAAGTAACCTTACAACCAATTTTATTTCCTTCTCTAAGTTTGAATCCAGCGATAGATTTTTTAGCAGTAGTAATTACTGGCTTTTGTCCAGCGATTGCTTCTAAATCTCTAACAGCTGCATCTAAGAATTTTTGATCGCTAATAGCATCTCCTACACCCATATTTAGAACGATTTTTTCTATTTTAGGTACTTGCATTTTAGTAGTGTAGTTAAACTTTTTAGTTAAATTTGGAACTATTTCTTCTTCATATAATTTCTTTAATGTTTCCATGAGTTCACCTACTTACTTTCTTCTTTTTTCTTAGAAGCTTTTTTAGCTTTAACTTCTTTTACTTCCTTAGCTTCTTTAACTTCTTTTTTAGTTTCTTTCTTAGTTTCTTTTTTCTTTTCTAATACTTTAACATTAGAAATATGAATTGGAGCTTCTACTTCAAGAATACCACCAGTTTCATTTTGACGATTTGGTTTAACATGTTTCTTAACAACATTAACACCGTCAACTAAAACTCTATTTTCACTTCTAAATATTTTAAGTACTTTTCCTTCTTTTCCTTTATTACTTCCTGTAATAACTTTAACATTGTCTCCAACTTTTATTTTCATGATATCCTCCTATAACACTTCTGGAGCTAGTGAAACAATTTTCATATAGTTCTTATCACGAAGTTCACGAGCTACAGGTCCTAGAACACGAGTTCCTACAGGACTATTATCATCTTTTATTAATACGCAAGCATTGTCGTCAAATTTAATGTGACTTCCATCAGGTCTTGCTACACCTTGAACTGTTCTAACAATAACAGCTTTAACTACTTTTCCTTTTGGAGTGTTTGAATTTGGAATAGCTTTTTTAACTGTACCAACAACAACATCTCCAATATTACCGCTTTTAACTTTGCTTCCACCAAGTACTCTGATTACTAAGATTTCACGAGCGCCTGAATTATCAGCTACCTTTAAACGGCTTTCTGGTTGTATCATAACTCTCTCCTTTCTTAATTAAAGAATAACAGCTTCTTCTACAATACTATCTAATACATATCTCTTAGTTTTAGATAGAGGTCTTGAAGATACTACTTTAACGATATCTCCTACCTTAGCCTTATTCTCTTCATCATGTACTGCATACTTTTTAGTAGTTTTTACATTTTTATTGTAAAGTGGATGCTTTTTATAAGTAACAACTTCAATAGTAATAGTTTTATTACAAGCTGCACTTACAACTTTTCCAATTAATTCTGACTTAACTTTTTCCATTAGTTAGCTTCCTCCTTACTTTCACTTAATTCTCTTTCTCTAATAACTGTTTTAATCTTAGCAACTTCATGTCTTAATTCTTTAATTCTATGAGGTTTTTCTAAATTACCAGTTGAAGCAGAGAATTTCAAATTGAATAATTCTTTTTTATTTTCTTCAAGTTTCTTATTTAATTCTTGAGTGGTTAATTTTCTAATTTCAGTCATCTTTATCATTATTTAGCCACTTCCTTTGCTACAAATTTTGTTTTAATAGGTAATTTGTGTCCAGCTAAACGGAAAGCTTCTCTAGCTATTTCTTCAGTAACATCAGTCATTTCAAACATGATTTTACCTTCTTTAACTACAGCTGCCCATTCTTCAACATTACCTTTTCCACTTCCCATACGAACCTCAGCAGGTTTTTTAGTTCTAGCTAAATGTGGGAAGATATTAATAAATACTTTTCCTCTTTTGAAAGATTTCATATAACGAGTCATAGCTATTCTAGCAGCTTCTATTTGTCTAGCAGTGATATAAGCTCCTTCTTTAGCCATTAAACCATATTCACCTTGAGTAAGAACAGTATTACCTTTAGCTTTACCTTCATAACTTACTCTATGTGGTTTTCTATATTTAGTTCTTTTTGGAATTAACATCGCTATTACCTCCCTTATTCTTTTTAGCAGGAAGTATTTCACCTTTATAAATCCATACTTTTACACCGATCTTACCATAAATAGTATCAGCTTCTTTATGAGCATAATCAATATCTGCTCTTAAAGTATGAAGTGGTACAGTTCCTTCAGTATAAGTTTCTGTTCTAGCCATTTCAGCACCAGCTAATCTACCAGAAACAGCAACTTTAATACCAGTAGCTCCTGCTTTCATTGTATTTCTAATAGCTCTCTTTTGTACTGCTCTAAAAGATGCTCTATTTTGAATTTGAAGTGCAATTGATTCAGCTACTAATGCAGCATTCATATCAGGATTTTTAACTTCAACTATTGATAAATAGATTTCTTCGCCAGTAAGTTTTTGAAGAGCTTTTTTATGTTTTTCAATATCAGCTCCACCTTTACCAATAACGATACCAGGTTTAGATGTATTGATTATAACATTTGTTCTTTTCTTATTTCTTTCGATTACGATAGAAGCAACTGAACATCCTTTTAATTCTTTTTCTAAATATTTTCTAATTTGAATATCAATATTTAAATATTTAGCAAAATCTTTAGTTGGTGCATACCATTTACTTTCCCAGTCCTTGTTAACACCAATTCTAAGTCCGACTGGACTTACCTTTTGTCCCATGTTTAGTCCTCCTTCTTTTGCATATTATCTGTAACACATACATAAATATGACTTGTTCTATGATAATTTTTAGCAACTCTTGAGTGAGATGCAGCTTTTCTTCTCTTTAAAGTTCTACCTTCGTTAATATAAGTTTCTTTGATAACTAAATCTTCTTTTTTAGCTCCAAAGTTATTAACTGCATTAGCAACAGCAGAATTTAAAACTTTTATAATTAATCTACTAGCTTTAGTATTAGTAGTTAGTAAAATTGCTTCAGCTTGACTAACACTTTTTCCTCTAATAAGATCAAGAGTCATTCTTGCTTTTCTTGGTGCTATTTGTGCACCTTTATGTATACTATATGTTTCCATTACTTACCTCCTACTTCTTACCGCTGCCAGCATGGCCAGTAAACTTACGAGTTAATGCGAACTCACCAAGTTTGTGTCCTACCATATCTTCAGTAACATATACAGGAATAAATTCGCGTCCATTGTGAACAGCAAATGTATGACCTACAAAATCTGGATATATTGTAGAGCGTCTTGACCAAGTTTTTATTACTTCTTTTTTACCTTTTTCATTTAAATCTTTAACTCTTTTTAAAAGTCTTGGAAATGTATAAGGTCCTTTTTTCAAACTTCTTGACATTTTTACGGTTCCTTTCTCAATTATTTCTTACGTCTAGTCATTATTAACTTTTCAGATGCTTTTTTAGTTTTTCTAGTCTTAAGTCCTAGTGCTGGTTTACCCCAAGGTGTCATTGGTTGAGCACGTCCAACTGGAGCTCTACCTTCACCACCACCATGTGGGTGATCATTAGGGTTCATAACAGAACCACGAACAGTAGGTCTAATACCCATATGTCTTTTTCTTCCAGCTTTACCTAAACTTACAAGTTCATAGTCAGTATTTCCAACTTCTCCGATAGTAGCTCTACAAGTTCCAAGAACTTTTCTAGTTTCGCCACTCTTAAGTCTAATAATTACATACTTTCCTTCTTTACCAAGAATTTGTACTCCACTTCCAGCACTTCTTGCTAATTTAGCACCAGCACCTGGATTTAATTCAACATTGTGAACCATAGTACCAACTGGAATATTTTCAAGTGGTAATGTATTACCGATTTTAATATCAGCATTAACTCCACTTTCAATCTTATCTCCAACTTTTAAATTAAGTGGAGCGATAATATATCTCTTTTCACCATCCATATAATTGATTAGAGCTATGTTAGCACTTCTATTTGGATCATATTCTATAGAAGCAACATTTCCGATAATACCATCTTTATTTCTCTTGAAATCAATTAAACGATATTTTCTTCTAACTCCACCACCAATATGACGAACAGTTATTTTTCCTTGATTATTTCTTCCGCCTGTTTTACTTTTTTTAACAAGAAGACTTTTTTCAGGAGTACTCTTTGTAATTTCATCATTAATAAGTGTACTCATTCCTCTTGTTCCAGGAGTATTAGGCTTGTAATTTTTAATTGGCATATTTTTCCCTCCTAGTATTCTATAGAAGAGCCTTCAGCAAGTTTTACATATGCTTTCTTATAAGCAGTAGTTAAACCTGTATATCTTCCTACTCTTCTCTTCTTTTGAACAGCATTAACAGTATTAACATTTAATACTCTTACATTAAATTGCTTTTCAATTTCATTCTTTATTTGAGTTTTATTTGCTTTCTTAGCAACTTTAAATACATAAACATTGTTACTCTTTAAAGCTTCACTTTTTTCAGTAATAACTGGTGCTAAGATAATATTCATTAGTTAAGCACCTCCTCAATCTTCTTAACTGAAGATTCATCTATTAATAAGTAATCAGTTGCAACTAAATCTAATACATTAATTTCATCAAAAGCAACTACAGCAACTTTATTATTGTTACGAGAAGCTAAGAATAAATTTTCATTATCATCAGCGAATACAACTAAAGCTTTACCATTAACTTTAACATTCTTTAACATTTCATTAAATGTTTTAGTTTTGTTATTTTCTAAATTTAAATTTTCAACAACTACTAATTCGTTATCTCTTAATTTAGATGATAAAGCACTCTTTAATGCTAATCTTCTTTCTTTTCTATTTTGTTTTTTATCATATTTTCTTGGTTTTGGTCCGAAAACAATTCCACCACCTGGCCATTGTGGGCTTCTAGTAGATCCTTGTCTTGCATTACCTGTTCCTTTTTGTTTATATGGTTTGCGTCCACCACCAGAAACTTCACTTCTAGTCTTAGTTGAAGCAGTTCCTTGTCTTAAAGAAGCTCTTGCAAGTACAATTGCATCATGCATAACTGGTTCATTGATTTCAATGTTCCATACACTATCTTTAAGAGTGATTTCTTTAACTTTTTCACCTTTAAGGTTTAAAACTTGAACTTTTGCCATTATTCAGAAACCTCCTCACTTTGAGTGTTTTCTACTTCTGTATTAGAATTTTCAACAACAGCATTATTTTCAACGACTTCTTCGCTGGCTACTTCTTCATTAACAGGTTCTAAAACTTCCTCTTCATAAGAAACTAATTCAAGAGGTTCAGTATTCTTACTACCTTTAATAGCTTCTCTAATAAATACATATGAATTTTTAGCTCCTGGAACATTTCCACTTACTAAAATGTATTTATTTTCAGTATCAACATCAACAATCATTAAATTTTGAATAGTGATTTGTTCATGTCCCATATGTCCTGGTAACTTCTTACCTTTTAAAACTCTCATTGGTCTCATAGTACCCATAGAACCAACTCTTCTATGATATGTAGATCCGTGAGTTTCAGGTCCACGAGATTGATTCCATCTCTTAATAACTCCTTGGAAACCTTTACCTTTTGATGTACCAGTTACATCAACTGTTTCTCCAGATGCAAATACATCAGCACTTATAACTTGTCCAAGAGTATAAGAAGCAGTATCAACTCCTCTTATTTCTTTTAAGAAGCGCTTAGGCATTGTATTTGCTTTTTTTGCATGTCCCATTTCTGGTCTATTAGATGATTTTTCTTTTTTATCAAAAGCACCTAATTGAATAGCATTATACCCATCTTTTTCAACTGTTTTGATTTGAGTTACAACATTAGGTTCAACTTCAATAACAGTAACAGGTATTAATTTTCCGTCAGTTGTGAAGACTTCAGTCATTCCAACTTTACGACCTAAGATTCCTTTCATTTTTCCTTATCCTTTCTAAATCTTACTTTCTAATTTCAATATCTACACCACTTGGTAAATCTAAATGAGCTAATGCATCAATAGTTTCCTTAGTAGGTTTTTCGATATCAATTAGTCTTTTGTGAGTTCTAATCTCAAATTGTTCACGAGAATCTTTATATTTGTGAACAGCTCTAAGAATAGTAATCTTCTCAATTTCAGTTGGTAGTGGTACAGGTCCACTTACAACTCCACCAGTTCTCTTAACAGTCTCAACAATTTTAGCTGCTGCTTGATCAACACTTCTATGATCAAATGACTTAAGTCTGATTCTTATTTTGTCTTTAGACATATTAATTTCCTCCTTCGCCTATAATTTTTTATAGACTTGCTAGATGCAAATTACCTGATATTTAATTAAGTTAATTCAACTTAACCTGGTGTATCAGCAACCTTGCACATCATTGCCAGTCGTTTACAACTAATTATAAGACATAAATGTTAAAAAAGCAAGTATTTTCTACATATTTCTATAAACTTTTTATTTGCAAACAAAAAGACTATTTCTAGTCTTATGCAGTTAAATCATTATTATCAACAGTTGGTAATTCGATACCTAACTTTTCTATAAGAGATAATAAATTTGTCTGAATTTGCATCATATCTTCCTCAGTCAACTTATCAAACATAACAACATTTGATTTATCAAATTCTTTTGGTTTAGCATCTAAATCAACTTTAGATGTTAATGCAACAGTTGCCATTGGATCAGTAGAATCACCGTTATAAATAGAGAAACTAGAAGATATTTCTGATTTTTTATCGCTAATTTTATTATTTTTAATTGAGAAAACAATTTTCATAGTCGTTTTATTACCAGAAACATCAGTATCAGTTCCATAAAGTGTTCCACTTACAGAATTTTTATCAATCTTAACAGACATTATATCTTCTTTATTTGCTAAATCTTTAATAAAAATATTAGTTTCCTCATCCTTAGACTCAATAGTAGCTTTTCCATCTTCATTACTCATTTCAAAATATGAAATACTTCCACTAATAATATCACTATGTAATATTATTTTCATATCGCTTCTTTCATCTTCTGTAGTAGAACTACTAAGTATATTCTTTAAATCATCTTTTGTTACTTCCTGACCAGATATTTTACTTAAAATTCCTGGTACTTTTTCATCTTCAATTAAAGCCTTTCTTATAGCATCAAATAAATTCTTTTGTTCTTCCTTATCAAAGTTGTATATTGCTTCAAAATATAATCCTGAATCAGTTTTAAGAGATTTCTCTATTTTATTATAATTAATATTATTCTTAATAGTATCTTTTACTAAAGTAAGAATATATCTAATATCATCTATATCAACATCAGAACGCTCATAAATTGAAGATAGATCATTTTCATTAAGTTTAATTCCAACAACTTTACTATAAAGATCTTTTGATAAAAGATATATCATATCCTTTTCATTATAAACAGTTGCTGATATTATATCCTTATCATTTGACTTAACATTAGCTTCTAAATAAGCTTTTTTCTCTTTAATATTTTCAGCACCATAATAATCAATATTTAAATTAATTTTAGGCTCATTTAAAGTAAATAATATATTTCCTTCACTAATACTAAAATCTTTTGAAGAGTAAACATTTTTATAACTTTTAAGATTATTATCCAACTTGGTATACATAATATCAATTGTTTTGCTAAATATATTCTTTGGTGACATAACTACAAAATAATATGAACATCCAAGACCAACAACAAGTAATAGTACAACAATTAAAACAATTGGCCAAATCCTCTTATCTTTTTTAATCATAAAATCATTATTATTAGAATCAGAAGTATCAGAATTTATCGTCTGACTATTAGCATCACCAATTGGTTTAAATAAAGAATTATCACTGATTCCAGTACCATTATTATTTATATGTTCACTAGCTACTTTAATTGGATCAACATCAATAGTAGCAGCAGGTATATCTTCCACATTTTGACTTTCATTATTAATAATATCTTCTTCTTTTTCAGGTAAGTTTATTTCAGAACTATTAACATTATTACTAGTATTAATACTTTCAATATTAGTTATAGGTTCATTACTTACAACCATATTACTAGTTTGCACATCACTTGGAATATCAATAATTTCAGTGTTTTCATTATTGTATCCTTCGTTTTTTACTTCATTACTTTCCATCTTTTTTCCTACTTTCTTACTATAACTATAACACTATTTCACAAAAATGTCATTAATTATTTTTTATTATTAAACTTTCACCAGTCATTTCTTTTGGTTTACTTATTTCATACACATCAACAATAGTTGGTATTACATCTTTAAGTGTACCACTTTTCTTTAATTTATAGTCTTTATTACAAATTACAAATGGAACCTTACTTAAAGTATGATTTGTAATAACCCTACCATTTGTATCTTTCATAAATTCACAATTACCATGATCAGATGTTATAACAACATCATAAAAATTTTCATCTGCTTTTTCAAGTATTTTACCAATACAGAAATCACATGCCTCAAGTGCTCTTACACAAGCTGGAATATTTCCAGTATGACCAAGAACATCAGGGTTAGCAAAATTAGCTAATATAAAATCAAAATCCTCATCTATTGCATCTATAATAGCCCCGGTAACTTCACCAACATTCATTTCTGGTTTAGCATCATATCTTACAACCTTAGGAGATGGAACAAGTATTTTATATAAATTTTTATCAGAAAATTCTTTACCACCATCAAAGAAATAAGTAACAGCACTATATTTTTCAACTTCAGCAATTCTAGCTTGTTTAAATCCTAAATCAGCTAAATATTCTCCAAAAGTATTTGTTACAACTTCATTAGAATAACAACAATCAACTGACATATCAGTTCCATAAAGTAACTCATATTTAACATTCTTAAACTTTTTAACAGCAAACATATTAAAACTTTCATCAGTAAATGCACTAATAAGTTCACTCATATTTTCAGGTCTAAAATTAACAAAAATAACACCATCATTATCTTTAATACCACTATTTTTAGTAATAATACTTGGATTAACAAATTCATCACTTATATTATTCTTATAGTGAAGATCTAAACATCTTACATAATCACTAAAAGTATTACCAACATTATATACAATTGCATCATATGCTTTTTTAACCCTATCATAATTATTGTCTCTATCCATTGCATAATATCTACCAGTAATAGTACCTATTGTACCTAAACCAAGTTTACTAACCTTTTGCATAAACTCATTAATAATGTTAATAGCATCATTTGGAAGAGCAGTAACACCATCTGTTATAAAATGAAAAACAACAGATTTAACTTTCTTTATTTTAGCAAGAGCAAGAACTGCATAAAAATGTTCCATACTTGAATATACATTAGTATTTTGAACAAGACCGATCAAATGTAATGTACTATTATTTTCATTAACATGATCCATCATATCAAGTAATGTATCATTTTCAAAAAAACTTTTATCTTTAATTTTTTCATTTATAAGAGTTAGTGGACTTTTAATAGTTCTACCACAACCAATTGCCATATGACCAACTTCAGAATTACCAGCTACTCCTTTTGGAAGACCAACAGCTTCTTCACTAGCAGTAAGTTCACTAACAGAATATTCATTTAATATTTTACTCAGATTAGGTAAATTTGACATCTTAATAGCATTTCCATTATCAGATTCTCTTATACCAAAACCATCTAATATTAATAATATAACTTTTTTCATATAATTCTCCTGTAAATATTCTATCACATCAAAACAAAAGATAAAAGAAAAAAGTAGATACAATCTACTTATACATTAATCATTTCAAGTCTTAACTTATCAGCAATAGTTACAATAAATTCAGAATTAGTGGGCTTTGCTCTATCAATATCCACACTATGACCAAATATATCTTCCATTAAATCAATGTCACCTCTTAACCAAGAAACCTCAATTGCATGTCTTATTGCTCTTTCAACTCTTTGAATAGAAGTATTAAATTTAACACTTAAATCTGGATATAACTGTTTAGTAATACCACCTATAAAACTAGGATTATTATATACCATTAAAATAGCACTTCTAATAAACTGATAACCTTTAATATTAGAAGGTATTCCAAGAGCATGTAACAATTTAGTTACTTGTATTTGAATATCTCTACTTTCTATTTCTATAATTTTATCATTATTCTTTTTATTAGTTATAGTTTGAATGATTTTATTTCTTAAATCACTTAAATCAAAAGGCTTTAAACAATAATATCTAACACCATACTCACTAACATCTCTAATAGTTTCTTCTTCATTATAAGAAGTCATAACAATAACTTTCTTATTTATCTTATGTTCCTTCATATATTCAAGAACACCAAGTCCATCTTTCTTAGGCATTATTAAATCTAATAAAACCATATCAAAATCAATATTATTACTTTCAAATATATTTATTGCTTCTTCACCATTAGAAGCACTACCCACAATTTCAATATCCTTACTATCAGAAAAAAATTCCTTAATTAAACCTACTAAACCTGCATTATCGTCTACTACCAAGACTTTAATTTTCATGTTATCCTTTTTATTCTCCTTTTTATTTATTATACTAACAAGATTATACATATTTCTAGTTTTAAAAATGTAATAAAATGCATAATAATGTAATATATTGTCATAAAAGTAGTTTCATATAAAAAAGAAGAGATAAACTCTTCAATATTAATTATCCTAATTTTTCTATTTCTTCTATCATTTTATTTTCCTTTCTTATTTAAGAGAACTTTAGGCCTATATTTTCATCTAATATTATTATTCGAAATAAAATGACAATACACTTCTTTTTTAATAAAAAAGTAGACATTATTTCTAATATCTATTTCATATATTTCTTATTACCTACATAAAATCCAATAACAGTAAATACCATAAATAAATGATATATACCATTATGATCTAAATAAAACAATTTTATATTTCTATTTATCAATATTAATCCACCAATAACTTGAAATAATAAAGCTAATAAATAATAGTACTTTTTATTTTTTATAAATGAAATAATTATAAAAAATAAATTAATACATACATAAATAACAAAAGTAATTATAAAATCTTTATTTAATATTACTTCTAATATCATAAACAAATATAACAATATAGAACATATAACTATATATTTATTAAATTTATATTCAGTAAATAATAATGAATCAATAATACATATAAATATAAATAATAATATTATCCACAAGATATTAACAATTAAATCATTTATATTGAAACTATGTATTACAAAACCTAAAAATCCACCTAACATTAAAAATATATAGAATAATAACCAATATTTATTATAATTAATCTTTTTTAACTTAATAAAACAATATAATGAAGAAAATAATATTAATAAATTAGTAAGTCCAGTTGTAAGCTCATAACCACTTCTAAACACTATTTAAGTTCCTTTAACAGGTCTTTTAAACTATTAATATCAGTTGATGCTTTACCTATAACAACACCATCACAAACATCAAAAATAGCCTTAATATTTTCAGTATCAATAGATCCACCATAATATACTTCAACCTTTAATTTATATTTGTTATACATATATGTTTTAATATCATCAACTACTTTAGTAATCTTATCAATACACTGTATTTCACCACTACCGATAGCCCAATTAGGTTCATAACAAATAGATAAATATTTAAGACTTGAACTTTCAATTGCTTTTAAATAAAAATTTAATTCTTTCTTTATATAATTAAAAGGTCTTCTAGTTTTCTTTTGTTCACCTACAAAAAGAATAGTATTACATTTAGAATTTAATGACTTAAACAACTTCTCTTTAAAAGTCATATATGTTTCACCAATAATCTTTCTTCTCTCATAATGACCAACAAATGAATAGTTAATATTCATTTTCTTTAATGATTCTAAATTAATCTCACCAGTAAAAGAACCAGTTTTATAACTGAAAAAGTTTTGTGTTCCAACTAAATACTTACTATCTTTAAATAAAGATAAATAAAGTATTGGGGGAAATAACACAAATTCATAATTATTAGACTTTAATTTATCAAAATCACTTTTGAATTTAACCATTTCATCATAAAACAAATAACTTTTTTGATTAAGAATAACTTTCTTCATACTACTTACCATTTAATCTTTCTAATGTTTTAAATCTTTTTCCTTCTAAATATTCAAGTGTTGCTCCTCCACCAGTTGATAAATATGTAAAATTATATTTAAACTTATGTGAAGCACTTATAATATCTCCTCCTGCCAAAATAGTAGGAATTGATTGATTATATATAAATTGCATTACCTTTTTAGTACCATCTTCATATCTTGGATCTTCAAACATACCAAGAGGTCCATTCCATAATATTAATTTACTATTTATTAATAATTCTTTATACATACTTATAGTTTTAGGACCAATATCATATCCAATATCACTATTACTCATTTCAGTAACTAACTTTACTCCGTTATTAGTTACAACATCAATTGGTAATATAATTTTATTTTTATGAGTATCAATTAAATTTTTAGCATATCTAATCTTATCATCACTAACAATACTTTCTCCAACATTAATACCACTTGCTTTTAAGAATGTAAAACACATTGCCCCTCCAAGTAATATATAATCACTTGTATTAATTAAATTATCAATAACACCAATCTTATCATCTACTTTAGCTCCACCTAAAATTAATGTTTTTCTTTGATGAATTGCACTATCAAGCATAGAAACTTCATTATCAATTAGGAAACCAGAATAAGATGGTAAAAATTTAGATATACCATATGTTGATGCATGACATCTATGAGCACTACCAAAAGCATCTAATACAAATATATCACCAAGAGATGCCCAATATTTAGATAATGCTTCATCACAAGAACTTTCAAGTGATTTAGGATAATCTTCGTATCTAGTATTTTCTAAAATAACAATTTCACCATCATTCATATTTTGAATAGTTTTTTCAACTAATTCCCCTCTTGTAAAAGGAACAAAATATATACCGCAAGATACAAGAGTAGATAAATGTCTAGCTACTACTTCAAGAGAATTTTTTTCTTTATCAGCTTGTGATTTAATTCTTCCTAAATGAGATAATAATATTATTTTAGCCTTTTTATCTATTAAATAATTAATTGTTCTTAAACTAGCTATTATTCTAGTATCATCATCAATCTTTCCATCAGTAATTGGTACATTATAGTCAACTCTAACTATAACTCTTTTACCAGTTACATTAACTCCCTTAATACTCTCCATTTTTATACCTACCTTTCATTGTCTGTGTATATTTTTTCAGCAGATTCTTTTAACTTGTCAAGTGTTGTATTTACAACTTCAATGTCAAATTCATTATAATCATCTAAATCTATCTCTGTTGGATGATTCTTTTGTTCTTCTGTAAGACCATTATCAAAATCAGGTCTAACAATATGAATACTTTGAATATTAGGATAAACTGCTTTTAAATCATTTATTTCTTTTTTAAGTCTTATATCACTTATAATAATCGTATCATAAAAATATGAAAATATTTCTATATCATCAATCATTCTTTTGATAAATAAATCATCCTTCTTTAATTTCTGTCTTATAACAGTAGTTCCAAGTTGTTGTAAGAATTCTCTTGGTTTAGTTTCTTCACTCAAATCCCAACCAGTCATTTCTCTAGCATAATACTTAATATATTTTGATAATTGAGTAACTATTACTTTCTTACCATGTTCTTCATAAGTCTCTTTTAAAAATGCAGAAAATGTATCCTTACCATGCTTTGCCTTTCCTCCTACTACGAATATTTTTGGATTTCTTTGTTCAATATCCATTTTATTACCTCCCTATTTTAATTATTATCATTATTATCTTCTGCTACTTTTGTAGTTGTAGTTGAAGTTGTTGTTGTCTTAGTTGTAGTTTTATTAGTAGTTGTTGTAGTTTTCTTTGTTTTACTAGCTTTAGTAGTAGTTTCACTCTTTTTAGTTGTTGTTGTAGTTACATCACTTTTACTATCATCCACTAAATCTCTTATCATCCATGCATTAGGTAAAAATCTTTCTCCACCATAATTATAACCCTTTGGAGTATTTAAAAGTTTACCTTTTTTATCATTTATATTTCTTTTAGCATATAAAGCACTAGAACCACCGCCATCAAGATTAGATGCATTGTATGCTTTATATTTAACAAATAATTCAGCAAGATCTTTCATTGAAATTCCAACTGAGGAAGATGTTCTTCCATCAATAACAATAAATAAAACTATTCCATCTTGTCTTTGTCCAATGGCTGTTCTATTAGCAATTCCCCAACCACCGTTACCTTTAAAATCAGACATTTTACCATTTACTACTAAGAATGGTCCAAATTCAACAGCTCTATCCATACCATCTTTAACAGCCTCACTCGCTGTTTTTTTAGTAAGCATTAAAACATTATCTTTAGTGAATCCTACAAGACCTCCACCTTTATTAATATGTTTACCAGTCTTATAAACTTTACCATTTAAAATAGTTTGTCCAGTAACATAATTTTGTCCTGGAACACTATTAACACCACTAGCATTCATCGCAACATATGCATTATTATTTTTAGCCATAGTTGATAAATATTCTCCACCTTTACCATATTTCTTAGAGAATACAAGTTCTATTCTAGATGGATCGTATACAACAACCATATAACCTTTCCATCCACTTCCTGATATATCAACTACTTTATATAAATCATTACCTTCATCTTTTTTAAGAACTTGCTCTTCATATATAGATTCATAAGTTCCAGTATCTACAACAGGTTGAATATTTATTTTAGAAGTATCAGTAGGATCCTCTATCTCTATAACCTTATTATTATCGAGAATTTCCTCAACCATACTTTCACTATATAAAACATATGCAAAATATTTATGAGTCATAGTAGTCATCGCAGTTGTTACAATAAAATCTCTAAAAAATGAAAAAGGTCCATAAGCTACAAAAAAGCAAATTAATACAAAAACATCCACAACGATCAAAAAAACACTAAATTTACTCTTCTTTTGCTTCTTTTTCATTATTTACTCCTAACTCATATGGAGAATCAATACTTCCATCCCCACTTACAATACTTATATCACCTTTTAAATACATAGAAGGCCTAACTGCATATTTACTAGCAATTAAATCTCCAAAGACATTTCCATCTTTATTAATAACATTAATAATCATATTAGATTCAATACCTCTATTCATCGTTAAAACAGATTTGGTATCGTTAATAAATAAATCTCCAAGAGTAAGCATACCAATATTAAATGAAGCTGTCTTACTATAAACAACAGTATAATCTAACTTATCAAGAGTATTATTTCCTATACCCCAATCTGATTTAACAATTAAATCATTATTCTTAATAGATTTATAATAAGTATTATTTAAATATTCACCAATAGTATTCTTATTAGTAGAATAAATATTATTTTTACCACCAAATGTCTTTGTTAAATCCTTATCTTTATCTTTAATATTATCACTTAAAGCAACCTTAACATTTTCACCAGTATTAATAACTCTATATGTATTACCAGAATAATTAATATATCTTGAAACATAAACATCACTTAAAGTATTAACTGTTCTTTCACTAACAACATAAGGACTATTTGAAGAACCATCTCCATGTAATAAAGCTACATCTTTCTTAATAGCTATTACAGGTCTTACACCATATATTTTAGTAGTTATTTTATTAATACCAACTTCTCCATTATTATTAATAAAATAATTACTGTTTTCATCATCAATAGTACTCAAATAATATGATTCACCATTATTTAAATAGCTTTCTTTTCCGCCAGCTGATGCATAATCATATAATGATAATATTGTCATTTTATTAGTATTAGTATTCTTTTCACAATTAATCTTCTTAAGATCATTAACATTATCTTCACATAAATAAGTATTAGCTAAATATTTATCAACATCATCCATATTATTTTCAAATATACCACTATACTTTTCATCAGTTTTATTTAACCATTTATTAATATATGATTTATCAAAACCATTTTCAAGACCAGAATACATCAATGTTAAAGAATTCTCACTTATAGCTTTAATATTATTATCTTTATCAATACCGACTATTCTAAATAGTATTCCAGAATATTCTAAATAATTATCTTCAACTTTACCAACATATCTATATATATTAGCATCTTTATCATGAATAAGTCCTTTAGTTAAATCAACATAACTTTGTTTCTTAATTAATTCATCAACTAAAAGAACTGTACTATTAGTAGGTCTATGACCATTTTCTTTTAGATAATATTTAATTAATCTAGTTGTATAAAAAAGAGCAATAATAATTAACAAAGCAACATTAAGTGTAATAAGTACAGGCCTTATCTTAAGTCTTCTTTTAGTCATAATAAACTCCTAATCTCCAAAATCATTTTGATATGCTATTAAACTAGCATTAATTACTCCATCAATACCATTAAATTGATCTACTATACTTGTATCAATATCACCTTTTCTTGATTTTCCTTCTTTCATATCAACTTCAAGTGATAATTCTACTTCATTACCAAATATAGATTTACTTCTAACTTTAAATTTCTTAATATTTTTTAATTTCTTTAATACAGTTTCATGACATGAAGCTTTATATTTAAGTACAAGTAAATATCTAGTAGCAGTTTTAAATCCCATAAGATAACTTATAAAATATAATACACCTATTCCAAGTGATGCTACTAATGCCGGAATATAAAGCCCAGCACCACTCATAATACCAGCACTTATTCCCCAGAACATAAATCCTGTATCAACTGGCTCTTTAACAGCTGTTCTAAATCTTACAATAGATAAAGCACCAACCATACCTAAAGAAAGACTAATATTAGAACTAATTGTTCTTATAATCATTGCAGTAACCATCGCAAGCATTAATATACAAAGAGAAAATGCTTTCGAATAAACAACACCAGTATATGTTTTTCTATAAACATATATAATAAACATACCAATAATAAATGCAACTCCTAGTGATATAAGCATATCAACAGCTGATACACTACCAGTAAATTGCTCCAAAAAAGAATTCTTAAAAATATTTAAAATCATACAACTCACTCCTTATTTAATACTTCTACATATTGCAAACTTACTAACAGCTTCCTTACAACTAGGAATATCATTTAATAAATTAGCTATATGAAGAGGTAAAACTTCATTAAACTTAACTTCTAAAACCTGTTTTCCAGGTTCACTAACATCATACATAGGAACATCTCTATTAAATAAATCATAACTATATAAACCACTTTGAATATTCGAATCAAAAGTAATTCTAACATCACTTATAGGATAAGTAAAAGCAGTCCTATGATATAAAACTATTATAGATGGTACTAAATGTTTAACTTTACTATTTGTTATAAATTCTTCAAGTAAACCAGTAGCATTCTCTATTTCATCTATTTTACCATTTAATATTTTACTATATATATCTTTTGAAATCAACATTTGTTCCTTTGCTGTATATGTATTATGTTTCATCTTTTTTTCTAATCTAATAAACTCATCATTATTATTATAAATTCTTATTCTATACTTTTTTCTATAAAGAACACCATCCATTTTTTCATAATAACTAGATGAATCTAAATCATCAAAATATAAACTTTTTATCAAGTATGAACCATCACTATAATATGCATTTTTATCTTTCTTTAAGATAAGTGATAACTTCTGTTTTAATACTTCAGCAGCACTATTAGATATTTTAAATTTTAACTCATGTCTGTACTTATATTCTTTCATTTAACACCACCAAAATATTTCTTAACATCTGCATCACTTAATTTAAAATATGATTTAGCATACTTAATAACATAACTATTTCTATTTTTAGCAAACTTTTTCATTGCAGTAATAGAACTTTCCCAATGACTGTATGAATTTCCCCATCTTTCAGCATTTCTTTTAAATTCATCTTTACCAATCATTTCAATAACTTCATCTATTCTTTTATTAACATTATCATAAGACCAAGTATTTTTTAAGTTATATGATAATCTTTCTAAAAATTCTTTCTTAAATTCACTACTTTTCATTAAATTTCTAAGTAAATCAGTCGGAAAATTCCAAGCTCCCATACCAGAAGTACTAGTATATTCAGTAAATGTATTTTGAGCAGTCCTAAAAAATCCAGAATCTAAATCATAAAAAATAAATTTCCATTTACCATTATCAACATTAGGATTAGAAAAATATCTAGTGTTTAATATATCATAATTAGCAGTATATATTTCACCTACCCAAAAATCACATAAGCTTTGAATATCAATTTGTTCTTTAACTTTTTCATAATTAGCTTTATTACTAAGAGAATTCTTATTAATGAAATTAATCATAGCCTTATAATTCTTATCAGTACCACTCTTAACCTCACCATCTATTCTAAGAATACTAGTGTCTTCCTTAGTAGTTTGAACATTATAATGATTAGCTACAAAAGTTTCATCAACCTTTTCTCTTATAAAATATATACCATTATATTTACCATTAATATATAAAATAATTGGCTCATATGCTTGTACATCAACATCAGTATACTCACCAACAAGAGAAGTAGCTACAACATCCTTAATAACAGTTCTTTGATCATTATATTGAAATTCATCTTGTGAACCAGTTCTAAGAACCAATGAATCAAATACAGAACTATCTAATGTATCAAATACCTTATATTTAAGCTTAGCATCTCCAAACATCTTTTTAAACTTAATCTCATAACTTTTCTTCTTATAACTTCTAGTTGATCCACCAAACAACTTAAGCCCCATATTAAGCTTAAAACCACCGCCATCTTTATCAAAATACTCAACATAACCATGTTCTAAAACTTTACTATTAAGACTAGTATGAGTATTAACATTATTAAGCTTTTTAGGATCAATACTTATAGACATAACAGAAACCTTATGACTACCATCCATTATGTATGAATAAGTATTAACATCACTTTTAAGCTTTCCATCTTCTTTACTCATAATTTTTAAAACAGTAGTCTTCTTAATAGTAAGAGGACTACTGTATACTTTTGAAGCTGTTGTTGGTGTTGAACCATCAGTTGTATAATAAATTTTATTTCCAGTTAAAGCTACCGTAAATTCCTTGCCATCTTTTATCACACCACCAGAAACAGAAGCAGTTGGCAAATAAGAGATTGCCTCAGTTCCAGAATTGTTTTTAGCCTTTGGAGTTGGTTTACTAAAATAATATAAACCATAATCCTTACCTCTACCATAAGAATAACCATTTGGTACTTGTGAAACATACATAGAATCAATTATACTTGAATCCTTTGTTAAATATAATGCATCATTATCTCCAAGTTTAAATCCTAAATGAGTATAACTCTTATTAGTTAGTTCAGTATTACCACTAGCCATAACTACATAATATTCACCCTTTTTAAGAGTTACATCAGGAAGCTTACTCATACATACAGTATTAATATTAGTAGTTAAACAATAATCACTTAATTTAACATCATCTTTACCATTATTATAAAGTTCAATCCAATCATAATAATTACCACCATTTTGAGGTAAATAAGAATAATTATTATTCATAATTTCATTAATAATAAGAGAACTTTCAACCTTTAAATACTTCTTTTGAAATGCCTTTATTCCATTAACAGTATTATCATATCCAGGAGATATTGAATTGTTCATTAAATACTTATCTCCCTCTCTTATATAAGCCATTCCATTAGCTAAATTTTCATATTTAACTTTATCTATTACTTTACCTTTTGAATTAGTAAGTACAACAGTACCATTCTTATTCTTTAACTTAAATCCTGTACTAAGAGTACCACTAGTACTACTAACACCACTAGTATATATTAATAATACTTCACCTTTTGATAACTTAATATTAGGTAACTGCCATTTAAAACTAACAGATTCATCATTAGATAAACTATAGTTTTTAATGTTAATACTTTCATCACTTATATTCTTTATCTCAATATAACCACTATATTCACCATTTTCATTTTTAAAGTTACCTTTATTTTCAGCAAGTATTTCATTAATAACAATTTTTTTACTTTCAGAACTTTCAAGCGATTTTAAAAACTCATTATAACCATCTTTATTATTAGCAAATCCTGGTGTTGGTTTATCTTGTATTACCCAATTACCTTTAGCATCTCTTGCCATAACAGTATTAGAATCCAAACTTACTGTTTCAATCGCATCAACTACTTTACCATTAGGTTTTAAAAGAGCTACAACTTCTCCACCAGAACTTTTTAATTTAAAATTAGTATAAAGCCCTTCCTTATTCTTTCCACTTAAATATACAACTATATATCCATTCGCAGAAACAACAGTATCAGGAAATACATACTTAACCTTAGTATTTTCATCACTAAGACCATAATCTTTCAAATTAATATCATGATCATTACCATTATATATTTCTAAATAATCATATAAACTTCCTTCTTCATCACTAATAACACCTTTATTTGATGACATAATTTCATTAATAACAAGTTTATTAATAGAAATATCATCATCACCAAGTTCACCATGAGGAAGACTGTTCTTATTATCAGACCACATTCCAAGTAAAATAAGAACTACTATTAATAGAACACATACAATCAAAAAACCTATATTTTTCTTAAATTTCTTAGCATTAAATCCCATAATAAAAACTCCTATTATAATTATACAATAATAAGAGTTTTATATCTATATTTTATAAAAAATAACACAGATTTTACATATAATTTTTACTCAACAGTAACACTTTTCGCAAGATTTCTAGGTTTATCAATATCACACTTTCTAAGAAGAGCAACTTCATAAGAAAGCATTTGACAAGCAACAATGATAACTAGATTTTGAATATATTCACTAGTAAGTGGTACAACTATATCATAATCACTAATATTCTTATCAATATTAATAGATTCTTTTCTTATAGTAATTATTTTGGCACCTCTACTTTTAGCTTCAATAATATTGCTTACTGTTTTTTCGTATACAGAAAATTCACTTAAAAGTGCTATTACAGGTGTATTATTTGAAAGTAATGCAATTGGTCCATGTTTAAGTTCACCTGCCGCAAAACACTCACTATGAATATAAGATATCTCTTTAAGCTTTAAACTTGCTTCATAACAAGTATAAATATCAATACCTCTTCCAATATAGTACATATCTTCACTCTTATATATACTTTTAGCTACTGGCTTATAATCAATATTAATAACCTTTTCTACAAATTTAGGTAATTTAGAAAATTCAGATAATATTTTATCAACTTCATCTTTCTTAATAATATTTTTCTTATACATATATTTAAGCATAAGTAAACTACATAAATAACTTTGACTATAATATCCCTTAGTAGTTGCTACACATATCTCAGGTCCGGCAAGCATAGGCATAATATATTTAGCTTCTCTTGCTATAGTAGAAGTTGGTACATTAACAATCGCAAGAGTATCAATACCTTCCTCATTACACATTCTAAGACTAGCAAGAGTATCAGCAGTTTCACCACTTTGAGATAAAAATACCACAAGCACTTCATCATCAAAATAATGATTAGAATATCTATATTCACTAGCTGCATATACATTAACATAAAAATCTTTACTAGTACAATACTTATCACCAAAATACTTAGCAACTAATGCAGCATGATAAGCACTACCACAACCAACAAAATCAATTCTTTTATATTTAGTTATATCAAGAACTTTATCACCAATCTTATCATTTTCTAAATACACAGAATACAACTTTTTACTAAGTTCTATTTGATCATGTATTTCCTTAAGCATAAAATGCTTATATCCACCCTTTTGAGCACTTTCAACATCAAAATCAGCTTCAAGAACTTCTTTATCAAGTATTACACCATTATAATAAATATTACATTCCTTATCTATCTCTACTATTTCCTTATCATCAAGAACAATATATTTCTTTGTATAAGGAAGTATAGCGGATATATCGCTAGAAATAAAATACTCATCATCACCTATTCCAGCTATTAATGGAGCATCCTTCCTAACACCATATATCTTATCTTTACCTTCGAACATTATAGCAAGAGCATAACTACCTGTCATTTCTTCAATAGATTTTTCTATTGCTAATAATTCATTCTCACCATCATAATTAGAATCAATTAAAGCCGCTATTCTCTCACTATCAGTATCACTTACAAACTTATAATCTTTAAGTTCACTTTCAAGCATCTTATAATTTTCAACAATACCGTTATGAGCAACAGTAACTCTTCCTACTTTATGAGGATGACAATTTGTTTCAGTTACTTTACCATGAGTAGCCCATCTAGTATGAGCTATACCACATGTTGTATTATTAAAAATAAATTTCTTTAATTTCTCTCTTAAATTCTCTATTTTACCAATTGATTTAACAATTCTCACTTTCTTATTATCAAGAACTGCTATACCAGCAGAATCATAACCCCTATATTCTAATGTTGATAAACCTTCAACAAGAACATCTTTAACATTCCTTTTTCCTTTATAACCTATAATTCCACACATATAATTCTCCTTATACTTAAATTATATATTATATTTCTTGAAATTCATATCAATTTTATACTTACTTGACATTAAAAAAGAAAAGACATTAAGATATTTTTAAATTATATATATAACTTAATATTATATTATAAACAAGAAAATAAAAAGCAAGAAATTTTTCTTGCTATAAATAACTTATCCAATTCTAAATGCGGGAGAAACACCATAAACACGATCTGCTGAATAAGTAATATTCCAAGTTCCATCTGCTAAAACAGAAAGAAAATTTGAATAAGATCTACTAGTTGCAGTACGAAGCCACCAGACTGAGTTAGTACCATTGTACTTCTTAATAGCAGCACTATGGTTACTTGTAGAAACTCTTTTATTAGCATAATAATCTAGTTGTCTTGTAAATGCTATAGCTCCATCACTTGTAAGTTCTTCTATATCATTAGAGTAAATCTCACTTAAAGATAATAAAAACAATTTATCAGTAGAAGTTACAGCTTCTCCTTCTTCATAATCTTTATTAGCCCCAGAAGCCACAAAAGTAGAAGTAATTTGATCTTTCACACCACTTGGAAATGCATTATAAATATCATTATTTATAAAAGTTCTCATTACAGAAGAAGGAAAACCACCTTCACTAGATATTTCATCATTTATATTATGTGTCGTAATAATATCAGTAAACTCAAGTACAAATCCACAAGCTGTCTGTGAAAAACCTTGTGTTGAACATTCACTTGGTGTACTTTTATTAGCAATTCTTAGAGTATGAGTTCCATAATCTCCTAAATCTATTTCTTTAGTATCCCCAACATTATATTTGTCAGTATTATTTTCTCTAACAGCATTAACAATAGTATCCCAACTATCAGTGCTAAATGAAACAGGACTTACTTTTGGTATATATTCACCAACTACATCCAAATTTCCAACAAAGAAAGTTTTTTGTGCATCATTAGGAGTAGTATTGTCTAAATATAACCATATAAAATATATTGCTTCTTCCCCTGCTTTAATAATATCATCAGAATATATTACATTATTTTCAATTTCACTATAACTATATATATATGTTGATTCCAAACTCTCAGTTTGATTATTTCCACTTAACATACGACTCAATAAAACAACATCTTTATTATTTATTTTGCCATCGCAATTTACATCTGCTAAAGTTTTTTGAACTTCAGATAAAGTTAATAAATCGGCATTTGCTCTAAATATAAAATTTGTATCTGCTTCATTAACAAATCCATCCATATTGACATCACCGAGTTGATATCCTGTATCCTTATAAAGAACTCTTTTTCTAATAGCTACTTTTAAATGATCAGCATACTTAGTTGTAAGTCTATTATAACCAACATAATCTCCACTTGGTACAAATGTTGCATCTTCTTTTAACTTAATTTTAACAGTAGAATCAAGAGTACCAGTATTTGTTACTTTAAATATATATGGTGTAGAATCAGAATAACTACTAGTGCCCTTATATGGATAAATACCAGCTGGAACTGTTACTCCATTTTCTACTTTTGTCCCAATCACTTGTCCTATATTTGAATATGTACTATCACAATTTGAATCATTACAAAAACTTATTGATAAATCACCTACATTTATAACAGTATCTTTACCATTATCAACACTTAAAAACTTAGCATAAGTAACACCAATAAATATAACTACTAACAATGAAACAGATATTAATAATGTAATAATTTCTTTTTTAATTAATTTATCTATGTACATATCTATTACCTTTCTATTATCTAAAAATATAATATCATAAATGATAAATTATTGCAATTTAAAAAAGGCCTAAGCCTTTTTACATAAATAATTTCATAGTTCTAATCATTTGAGCAGTATAACCTACTTCATTATCATACCAAGCAACTACTTTTAATAATTGTTTTCCATCTTCTTCAATTATATTTGTAAGAAGACCATCAACTGTTGCTCCTACTTCTTCTCCAATAATATCTGAGCTTACTATTGGATCTTCTGTATATTTTAAAACCTTACTTTGATTAGATTTAAACATATTATTAACATCTTCTTTTGTAGTATTCTTTTCAAGTTCTACTGTTACATCAATAACAGAACCATCTCCTGTTGGAACTCTAAATGCAAGTCCATCAAGTTTACCATTTAATTCAGGTATAACTTTTCCTATTTGAGATGCAGCTCCTGTACTAGTTGGAATAATATTTAAAGATGCAGCTCTTCCTCTTCTTGCTTTAATACCTTTTTTATGAGGTATATCAAGTGTTTCTTGATCATTAGTCATAGCATGAACAGTTGTCATAAATCCTTTTCTTATTCCATATTTATCATTTATAAGTTTAAGTACTGGTGCTAAACAGTTAGTAGTACAACTAGCTGCACTAATTACTTTATCACTTAAACTTAAAATTTCATCATTAACACCATATACAATAGTTTTAACTTCATCCTTAGCAGGAGCACTAATAATAACATGTTTTGCTCCAGCATCTAAGTGTGCTTGACATTTTTCAGCAGAAGTAAATACTCCTGTACATTCTAAAACCACATCAACATTTAATTCTCTCCAAGGTAATTTAGAAGGATCACTCTCAGCATATACTTTAATTCTTCTTCCTTTTACAAATAATTCATCTTCATCAAAACTAACTTTACTTTTATTAGTTCTATGAACAGAATCATATTTATAAAGATATGCAAGTTGTAGTGGATCAGTTAAATCATTAATTGCCACTACTTCTATATCCTTATCATTTTCAAGTAATCTAAGTGCTGTTCTACCTATTCTTCCAAATCCATTAATTGCTATTCTTAACATATATTTTTTCTCCTTTTTATTCAAAATAACTATTTCCTATAAATTCTCTAAGTACACTTGTATAAGGTACCGCATCACTTGGTATAGTTAAAAATCCATCTAAGAATTTAAGTATTCTTATTGCTTCTTCATAACAATCATTATTTTTATCTACTGAATAAAGTAATGGTTCAGCATAAGTTCTAAGAACACCAATTTCATAAGATAATGAAGTATTTATGACCATATCTGCTTCTCTTTGATATGGATAAACATATTCTTCTTCACTACTTCTCATACCTTTCCAAGCTTCAAGAGTATCGGTAGCACTATAACCTCTATGTTTATAATCTCTAACCATTCTTCTTAAAAGTCTTAAATCAGTAGTAGAAATATGATTATGTCTATCAAGTCCAAGTGGTGTAAATGGACTAATATATATTTTTAACTTATTCTTTTTATCTATACTAGAACTTAACTTTTCATTAATCGCATGAAGTCCTTCTACTATAAGTATTTGATTTTCTTTTAATGAAATAGCTTTTCCTTTATATTCTTTTTCACCAGTTATAAAATTATAAGTTGGTTTAATAATTTCATCACCTGAAAGTAAACTCTTTATATGAGAATTAAATAATTTTATATCAAGTGCTTCAACTATTTCATATTCATAACTACCATCAGGTTTTCTTGGTGTATCTTTTCTATCAACAAAGTAATCATCTGTTGATAATACTAATGTATCATATCCTTTAGCATTTAAATAGAGTGCTAATTTTTTAGATGTTGTTGTTTTACCTGATGAAGATGGACCACTTATATATATAGCTTTAATATTTTTATCTTTAACTACTTTATCAACTACTTCTCTTATATTTTCATCATAAAGAATTTCGTTCTTTTGAATATAATCATCTATTTTACCATTACATATTATTTTATTAATATCTCCTGCATATCTAACACCAAGTGTACCAAGCTTCTTTTCATATTTTTTAAATGCTTCTAATACTTTTGGCGATGGTTCAAACTTAGGAACAACATTATCTATTGGATAACTAATTGCTACACCATAAGGTGAAACATAAGTTAAATCAAATCTTTTTAATATCTTAGTAGAAGCAGGCATAATATAATAAAAATAATTATATAAGTCACCAAGTTCACACATAGTAACTGAATCTTTAGTCATAAATGAATAATTAGTCATCTTCTCTTCTTCATTTACACTTTTACAATATTCATATGCATCATCTCTAGCAACACTAATATTTCTAAAAGAAATATCTCTTTTAATGATTTCTTTCATCTTTTTCTTTATTGCTGATACTACAGAATAATCTACTTGTCTCTTCATTTGTATTTCAGTGTAAAGAGATTTATCAAGTGAATGCTTAATATATACTATCGCTCTATCATCATATAATTCTTTCACAGCTAAAAGATATACATAAGTAAGACCTTTCATGTATATTTTTCTACCAATTCTACTTGCAATAGTTATATAGTTTACATATGAATCATTCATTATCTCTGTTTCACTACTAACTATTTTTCCATTTATTCTAAGAGCAATAACTTGATCATTATTTAACATATTCATTATTTCTCTTACAGTAATACCCCTTTTTACAGTTAATATGTTACTGTCTTCAAATATAAGTTTAATTTCTTTTTCCACACTATCAACCTCTACTATATATAATATAATAGCAAAATTTTTTAAATTTGTGAATAATTAAGACCATACTTTACTAAAATATTACTAGGAGGACAAATGAAAATACCATTCATAGTAGATACAGATAGCAAAAAAGAAACAGTATATGATATATATTCAAAACTTTTAAAAGAAAGAATTATTTTTATAGAGGGTGAAATCAATGATGAGACAGCTAATCTTGTAGTTAGTGAACTTTTATATTTAGATTCAATTAGTAATGATGATATAAACATTTATATTAATTCCCCTGGTGGCAGTATAACTGCTGGTATGGCTATATATGACACAATGAATTATATAAAAAGTGATACAGTAACAATAGGTATAGGTCTTTGTGCATCTATGGCTGCATTTTTATTATCAAGTGGTACGAAAGGTAAAAGATGTTCACTTAGTAATACAGAAATAATGATTCATGAACCACTTGGCGGAGTAAATGGTCAAGCAACTGAAATAAAAATTGTTGCTGAAAGAATTTTAAAAATTAAGAAAAAACTCAATAAGATATTATCTAAAAACACAAAAAAACCTCTTTCTAAAATAGAAAAAGATGTAGAAAGAGATTATTATATGGACAGTGATGAAGCACTTAAATATGGTATTATAGATAAAATTATTTAAGCATTTCTTTTATTTTTCTAAATCTATGATTAATACCACTTTTAGTAATAGGTCTTTCAGTTTCAGTACTTATTATCTCAGCAAGTTCAGCCATTGAACTTTCTGGGTATTTTTCTTTATAAATACATATATCTCTAATACCAGGTTCAAGTAAATCAAAATCTCTTGTTTCCCTTAATCTTCTTATAAGTTCTAATTGTTCACTACTTGCCTGCATCATTTTATCAACATTAGCTTGCTCGCAATTATTAAGTCTATTTGTCATATTTTTATGATCTCTATATATTCTGATATCTTCATAATAAAATAGAGATGTTTTTGCATTTAACAATTTAATGAAATCACTAATCTTTTCACTCTCTTTTATATATACCATATAGTTTTTATCTCTCTTAATAACTTTACTATTAAAATTAAATTCATTTAAAAGATTATTTACAAATTCAGCAGTTTCAGAGTTAGCAATAACAAATTCAAGATGATATCTACTAGTCTTAGGATCATTAATACTACCACACATCATAAATACACCTCTAAGATATGCTTTTTTATCAAGTTCTTCATCTATTAAATAATCACCTGGAACATATAATCTTTCATTATTAATTTTAATACATAAATCGCTTAATATTAAATCAGTCTTTTCATGTACACTTAAAAGAACAAGTTTATTTCCTCTTAAAGAATTAAAACCTGTATCCATTGTAATTTCTACATGATATATTTCTTTTATAAGCAAATATATTCTTCTAGCTACACTTATATTTTCTGAATATATTTCAAATTTATTATCATATATTTTTACAGCAATATTAAGTATTCCAGAAAGTTCAGCCATTTTTTCACTTTCACCATACTCAATACTAGATATTTCATTTTTAATATTACTAGTAAATGACATATTTTTTCACCAAGACAATAATATCATAAAAAGAAAAAGAATTCAAAAATGAATTCTTTTAATAATATCTTGTTTTAAATTTCTTACCTTTTGCTGGGAAGTTAATAAAGTTTCTTGGATTGTTTCTTTTATCACTACTTGGTGATACTACACTTACTCCAAAGTGAAGATGTGGTCCAGTTGAACAAGCATCATAACTTTCTCCACCACCACTAAGAGCTATAACTGTATTAGTATCTACTTTATCTCCAACCTTAACTTTAAATGCTGATAAGTGATAATAATATGTTTGAACAGTTCCTACACCTTTTAAATTATGTCTTATATATAATTCATTACCACCGCAACTTGATCTAACAATCTTCTTAACAACAACACCAGGAGCAGAAGCATAAACCTTAGTACCTGTTGATACTCCTATATCTATACCATTATGAAGTCTCCAAGTATGTTTAGTTGGGTGAAATCTAAGTCCCCATTCACTATTAATCCATCCACTATTAACAGGTCTAGTTAACTTATTAGCAAAAGCTACTCCTAAACACTCATTAATACTAGTTGTTTCTTTACATTTATTTTCTTTAAATATCTTTTCATAATATTGAACTTCTCTTTTACTAGCTGCATATTCAGCCTCAGCATCAGTTTCATCCTTAATTAAATCTCCAAGAGTTAAATTCTTAGTTTTAAGTTTCTCTTCAAGATTCTTAATAGTTTGTTCTCCTTTTTTAATATCTTCTTGTAATTGAACTTGTAATGCTTTATTTTCTTCAATTTTCTTATACATATCATCAATTAAATCATCATTATATTTAGTAAGTTGTTCTACAACAGCTCCTCTATATATAAAATCAGTAAAATTCTTTGCTTGAAAAACATATTCTAAATAAACATTCTCGCCTTCTGAAACTTGTAAAAATGAAAGTAAATTATCAATCTCTTTTTGTTTATTAATAATCTCTTCATCAAGATCAGCAATCTTATCATAAGCATCTTCAATAGCTTTATTGTTATCTTCTATCTCTTTATTTATTTTATCAATATCGCCTTCCATACTTTTAATTTCATTTTCAGTTTGATTTTTTTTAGATGAGGCAGCTTGTCTTTCTTTATCAAGTTTAGCCATACTTTCTTTTAAATCTTTTAATGACGAATTTTGATTAACTGCATCAATATCATCAAGCTTTACAAATACGAATATCGACACCAAAACAATAAAAATAATTTTAAATATTCTCTTACTCATATCTTCAAATATTTCCTTACTGCTTTAAAGCTACCAAATGCTCCAACTACTACACCCACAACTACTAAAACTAACATTACTGTATATATAATTGAATTTGGTTTAACAAGTTTAATAATTGCTGTAAATAATTGACCACCTAATTTATCATATAAATAACTATATCCAAAACAACAAATAATTACTGGTATAATTGATCCCATAAATCCAAGTATAATTCCCTCAAAGAAGAATGGTTGTCTTATAAATGTATTACTAGCTCCAACAAGCCTTCTTATTTCAATTTCTCTTTTTCTTGATTGAATAGTTATTTTAATTGTATTAGATATTAAGAATGCAGTTACAACTACAAGTGCTATAACAACTACATAAGTAACCTTCTTAACAACATCAAATATTTTAACTAACTCTTCAACACTACCTTCTCCATATTTAACTATATCAACTTTACCAATTTTCTTAATTTCATTAACAGTTTCTTTAATATCAGCTAAATCATCAACTTTAACTAAATAAGTATCTTGAAGTGGATTAGTTTCTTCTGTGTATTGTGACATAATGCTTTTAAATACTTCTGATTCTTTTTGCATGTCATTTTTAACAGCTTCTTTTGAGTTAAATGTTACTCCACCTTCTTTAACATTAGGTAGTGATTTAAGTCTTACTCCAATAGACTCAATTTCTGTTTCAGTAACATTTCTTTCCAAAAATACAACAATAGTCATATCTTTTTCTATCTCATTAGTAAAATTATTAACATTACAAGATAATAATATACTAAAACCTACTAATATAAGAGTAATAGTTATACAAGATATACTAGCAAGTGATAAAGAAAAATTACGAAAAACACCTTTAAAAGATTCTTTAATATTATTTCCTAAAATTCTAAATGCCTTCACTCTTATATCTTCCTTTCATTGTATCTTTTGCTACTAAACCTTTTTCAATAACGATAACTCTTTTTTTCATTTTATTAACTATATCTTTATCATGAGTAGCCATTATTATTGTAGTTCCAAGATCTTTATTGATATTATCTATTACATTCATAATTTCCATAGATGTTTCTGGATCTAAATTACCAGTTGGTTCATCACATATAAGAACTTTTGGATCATTAACAATAGCTCTTGCAATAGATACTCTTTGTTGTTCTCCACCACTAAGTTCATCAGGATAACTTCTAAGTTTATCTTTAAGACCAACTTGTTCAATAGCTTTAAGAGTTCTCTTTCTTATATCCTTTTCAGGAAGTCCATATACTTCAAGAGCAAAAGCTACATTCTCATAAACAGTTAGTTTAGGTAATAACTTGTAATCTTGAAAAACTATTCCTAACTTTCTTCTTAATTTATATACTTTTCCATTTCTTAACTTTGAAACATTAACTCCACCAACATATACTTCTCCTCTTGATGGTTTTTCTTGTCTATATAAAAGTTTAATAAGTGTACTTTTACCACTTCCTGATGCTCCTATTACAAATACAAATTCACCTTTTGATATTTCTAAGTTAACATCACATAAAGCTGTTACACCATTAGGATATCTTTTATATATATTTTTAAGTTCTATTAATTGCATATATCCTCCATTAACAATATATTATAAATATTATGAAGCTAATTGTCAAAAGACAATTTTTTCCTTTTAGTCCCGCCAAGAACTTCATAACAATCACTTACAACTATAAATGCATCACTATCTATTTCATAAATAGCATTTTTAAGCATAGTATACTTTTCAGTTGGAACTACACACATAAGCATTTTCTTTTTTTTATGAGTAAATGCACCCTTTGTATCAAATTCAGTAACTCCACTTTCAATAATTTTAAGTATAAAATCCTTTACTTCATCTTCCTTAGAAGTATGAATAAAGAATGTTTTAGAATCACTTATACCAATTAACATCTTATCAACGATTGAAGTAGAAATAACCATTATTATTAATGAATACATAAGAGCAGTATATCCAAATACAGCACCACCACATAAAATAATTATTATTGAAATCGCTCTTAGTATTTTACCAAGTGGCATAGAAATATATTTTTGTAATATTCTAGCAAGTATACTAGTTCCACCTGTATTAAAACCTGATTTATAAACAAGACTCTCTCCGAAACCACCAGCTACACCATATCCAAGTACATATAATAATACATTATCAAATTTAAAATTTATAAGTTCTGGAATATTCTCTGTTGCATATAAGAATATAGTAAACACAGTAGCACCAACTATACTCATAAGCGATTCCTTAAATCCAAGAGTAAATAAACTAATTATTATAAATATTATATTACCAATTAATATAACAAAATTAACATTTATATTAGAGAAAAAGTGATTTAAAATAACACCTACTCCTCCTAAACCTCCCGATACAAAGTTATTAGGGACACAAAACAAATTAAAAGATAAAGCAGATATTAAAGTTCCAATAACAAATAATACTGAACCCTTAAGACTCTGTTTTTGAATAACTCTATTTTTAATTTCACCACTATTTATTCTTTTAAATAACCTCATACTCTAATTCTCCAGAATAATTATATCAAATTTAAAGATATATTTCTATTGCTTTATTTTCTCTTTACACTAAATAAAAACACTTACTTTCGTAAATGTTATATTTTTAAATAAGCTTCTAAAAATTCTTTTATATCTCCATCAAGAACTTTATCAACATTTGAAGTTTCATAACCACTTCTTATATCTTTAACAAGAGTATAAGGACACATTACATAACTACGAACTGCACTTCCAAAGTTAACATCCATAACATCTCCTTTAAGAGACTTAATTTTATCATTAAATTCTTTTTGATTTAAAAGATATAATTTATTTTTTAACATATTAAGTGCTATCTCTTTATTTCTAAGTTGGCTTCTCTCTACTTGACTTGATACCACTATACCAGTTGGAATATGGGTAATTCTGACAGCAGAATCAGTTGTATTAACACCTTGTCCTCCACAACCACTTGACCTATAGACATCAACTCTTAAATCGCTATCTTTTATTTCAACATCCATATTCTTAGTTATTTCAGGTGTAACAAGAACTGATGCAAAAGAAGTATGCCTTCTACTATTACTATCAAATGGACTAATTCTAACAAGCCTATGAACACCAGTTTCACCTTTCAAATAACCAAATGCATAATAACCCTTTACAAGAATAGTACATCCTTTAATCCCAACTTCTTCACCATCTTGTTTACTTAATATTTCATATTTATAATCATTCTTATCAAAATATCTAGTATACATCCTAAGTAACATATTAGCCCAATCATTACTTTCGGTACCACCAGCTCCACTATGTATCTCAACATAAGCATTATTACTATCAAATTCACCACTAAGTAATGCAAATAATTTAAGTTTAGATAATGATTCTTCTATAGATGATAATTCATCTATAACAAGAGCCATGTCAGACTCATTAATACCCAAATCAATAATTTCCTTAACATCATTTACAGACTCATTAACACTATCATATTGTTTACAAATATCCCTTAAACTTTTAAGTTCCGAAAGTACCCCCTTTGCTTTATCCATATCATTCCAAAAAGAAGCATCGTTAGAAATACTTTCAAGTTCACTCACTCTTTCTTTTTTGTTAACAATATCAAGCTTATTACCTATATCATTAATAAGACTAATAAATTCATCTAATTTTTTTAATATATCTTTTTGTTCCATACAAAAATTCTATCACAAATAATAACTATTTCCAATAATTATAATGTTAATATTTGCTTACCTTCTATTTCACCAACAATAAAATCTACTTCATTAAGAGTATAATCTTTCTTTTTAAAATCAACAATAGCTCTTGTACAATCTGTATTAAAATGAACAAAACCATTTAAATTAGCTACCTTTTCTCCTTTAAGATTAATACCACTCTCATAATAAAGAGTTAACAATAAACCATATGGAATATGATAATCTAAACATTCACCATCTAATCTTCTAACATTATATACTCCATATTTTTTTTCATACTTATAACCATATTGTATAACCATACCATTCACCCCAGCCTTATTCTAACAAAAAAAGGTATCAAAAGATACCCTTATTTAATATTCCATATATATGCTTTTTCTTTATTAGTATTAAAATCATATATCTCAATAGAATATTTACCATAATCAAATTTATATATATTATTATCTTTATTATATTTAACATTAGTATAACCTAAACATTTAAGATTATTTATACTAACATAATTTCTATTATAATTATTAAACAAATCATTAACAGGAACTCCAATATAATGAGCAGTTTGTTTATTCAAATTATTACTATAATTATTATTACTAAATGTAAAAAAATTAAAATATGCATAATAACCATTATTATATATAACTAATCCTTCAGAATAATAACCATTACCCTTATTAGTACTAACAACTTTACCCTTTTTTATATTACTTTTTTTAATACCATATTTCTTTGATAATTCATTATAATTAAGTTTAATTAAATCAAATGTACTTTCATTTAATCCGAATAGTTCTTCATATTTAGCACTTAATATCATATTTTTATTAACTATATTATCAAAGTTATAAATTGTATTATTATATTCCCATCCTTTAAAACAAAAACCATTCTTTTTAGGATCACTTGGTTTAATTATTTTATTATTTTCTATAACAATTTGATCACTAATCTTATTACCGCCATTAGTATTAAATTTTATTATATATTGTTCTGGTTCCTTAATTGACCATACTGCAGTTAACATTATATTCTTTTCATATGGATATTTATCATAATTAAATGTATTACCATTATCATCAACCCAATACTCAAAAACATAACCATCTCTTACAGTTTCTGGATAATCTATTTTTTCATTATAATTAACATATTTTACAATCATATCCTTAAATGGATCAACAATAAATATAATACTATAACTATTATTTTCTTTAAACTTAGAAACTAAGTTAATATTATCTTTTATAACATATTCTCCATTATATATTTTATCATCTTTATCTACCCAACCTAAAAAGGAGGAACCATCTCTACTAAGTACAGGTAAATTAATTTTTTCATCTTTTTTACCCTTTATTTCTTTTACTTCTTCTTCATTTACAAGAGTAATTGTATACACAATATCATTATCATTCTTTTTAGTATTATTCTTAACAAGAATAAATATTAATATAGATATAATAATTATAAATATAACACCAGATATTATAAAAACTATTTTCTTATTATTCATTTTATCACTCTCTATTATATATTTTAACATATAATTTATATAATAGATATCCTATTAAAGTACCAAATGTATTTAATATAATATCATCTATATCAGTCCACCTTGGTAACATTAATTGAAATAATTCTATAAACAATGAAAAACAAAAACCAATCAATATAACAAATTTACCTTTAATTTTATATATAAACCAAGTGGTATAAAAAGAACAATATTACCTAATAAACTTATTATAAAATAACTATAATTTCCATATTTAGTATGACTTACATAACTATCATAAAATATTTTAAACGGTATAAAATTATTATTATGTATTCCATCTTTAATCTTTAATCCATTATCTACATAAAACTCACATAATATAGTTTGTGATAACAACATAATTACTGTTCCAATTAATAACAATAATAATACTTCTCTTTTAATATTAATCTTTTTATTTCTAATGCATAAATATCTAATAATTAAATATATAGGTAAAATACATATTTCATAACAAATAATACTTTTAATAAATTCACATATATATTTCATAAAATAAATTATATCAAATAATTTTAAAAATGTAATTATATGATATAATACTCATGGAAGTGAAAAATATGAAAATATCAACAAAAGGAAGATATGCTCTTAGAATAATGACAGATTTAGCAATAAATAAAAATGATAAATATATACCACTAAAAGACATATCAAATAGACAAGAAATAAGTATGAAATATTTAGAACAAATTATATCATTGCTAAATAAAGCTGGATATTTAGATTCAACAAGAGGAAGTGGCGGTGGATATAAACTAAATAGAGAACCAAAAGAATACATTATTGGAGACATACTAAGAGTTGCAGAAGGTGATTTAACACCAGTACACTGCATTCACGATAACTGTAACAGAAAAAGCAACTGCAAAACATATAACTTTTGGAAAGGACTAGACGAAGTTATAACAAATTATGTAGATAGCAAAACACTAGAAGATCTAATAAAATGATCTTCTTTTAATTTATATTTTTTACAAATAAAAATAGCAAGTTTAACACTTACTATCACAAGCCATATCAGCTCCAAAAAAATCATCAAATAATTTCTCTTCATCATTAAGTACTTCTTCTGTAAGTTCATCAAATGGGGACTTTAAATTACTTGATATACCATCAGTAAATCTCTTAGCCACACCATCTTCTACATATATAAAGTTAGGAGCAAAAATCCTTTTTTCTCCAACCTTAATAACCTTACCATCACTATCAGTTAATGTATAATCCTTAAGTAAAGTATCAAAATATTCAAGTAATTTAGAATAATTTTTATCTTCATCCACAGTTTTAACAGCTACACCATCTTTAATCTCATATTTATCTCTCAATATTTCATTATGTTCATCATCCCATATATTAATATAATATATTTCATTTATACCATATTTTTTAGAAACACTAATTACTTTTTCAATAACACTTCTACACCAAGGACAAGCTTTATCACCAAAATAAACATAAAAAGTTTTCTTCTCCTCAATCATTTTAACTATTTCATCACCATTACTAAATATAAAAGGATTATCATCTATAGATACTGTTCTATGTACTCCATAAGAACTCTCTTTTCCATTTAATGATTCATAATCATTTTTAAATTTGTCACTATCACTTTCCTTAAATGAACATCCACATATAAGTAATAAAGTGAATAAACAGACTATTATTTTTTTCATCAAATCACCTATTAAAATTATAAAAATAATTTCCTACTATGTCAATTGGAGTTTTTCTTTTCCTTACTAGACTCTATTACAGATAAAGTAAATAAAATTGAACCCACTACTACAAATGAAATCATAACAGTATAATACTTTTGAGGAATTTTTTCATCATAAGTTACTTTATCAATAACCTTGCACTTCATAGGATCATTTGAATCATATGAAACAATAATATTATTTTTATTCTTAATTTCACTAGTTCTTTCACATATATAATCTTTATTTTTTACGGTATAATGATATATTGCTTCACAAAGTTTAAAATCATTATCAGATATACATTTTTCTTCTATAGTAGGAATACTGTATGAATCATATGGACCAGTATCTACTACACCTTTTCTAACATTCGCATATCCAGCACCAAAAAAATATAATAATCCAACACATATAAGTCCAAATCCTAAAGTAAATTTCGTCCTTACACTATTACTCATACTTCCTCCTAATTATATTTATAAAAACCTTCTCCACTAGACATTCCAAGTTTACCTTCGTCAATATATTTCTTTAACAATTTTTCCATACCTTTAAAATTATAAGGAACTAAAAATGAAGGTATTTTTACATACATAAGAACAATTTCATGTGCAGTTTTTAAACCAACAGTGTCAAGTATTTGAAAAGGTCCTTTAGGAGATCCTGTACCAAGAGTCCATGCTTTATCAATACTTTCAACATCAGATATACCATTAACAAGTAAATCTAAACCTGAAAAAAGAAATGGTATCAACATAGAATTTAATAAATATCCTGATTTTTCCTTTACCATAGGTAGAGCAATCATATTTATTTCCTTAGCAAATTTAATAACCTCATTAAAATATTTATCCTCAGTTTTACTATGTTTCATAACCTCAGCAGTATTATTTTTCCATATAGAATTAGCAAAATGAAGTGCTAAAAACATTTCAGGTCTTCCAGTATACTTAGCAAGTTTACTTGGTAACATTGTTGATGAATTAGTAACAATAATAGTCTTTTTAGGAAGTAAATAAGACATCCTAGTATATATATCTTTCTTAATACTAATATCTTCAGTTAAAGATTCAATAACTAAATCAGCATCCTTAATTGCTAAATTCAAATCTATTTCAAACTTAATATTTTTATAAGCATCATCTACTTTTTTAATACATTTCTTAAAATTAAAATCATCATAATCAGATATACCTCTACACCATGTATTAAATGTTTTTCCTTCCTTAGTATTCATAATATTTATATTTTCAGTATATTTTTTCTTTAATTCCAAAAGTTTAGTTTTAGTTCTATTAACACTTTCATGACTTCTAACCCAAATAGTGACATCAAACCCACAGTATGCTATTTGAAATGCTATTTGTGACCCTAAAACTCCACCACCTACCACAGTAATTTTTTTCATAAAGTCCTCCACAATAATTATAACATAATAAAAAGTAATAATTTTTAATAATCATTACTTTTTATAAAATTATGTAAATAAAACACAATAGTTAATCAAAATTAATACATTTATAATAATTTTCCTACATTTCGTTTAGCTAAATATGCATCAGTACAAACTTCTTCTATTTTATCGCGAGCTTGTTGTGGTGTTAATCCATTAGACAACATATTTGTTAAAGCAGTTGTATAAAGTTGATTGTATTCTTGAATACTCATTTCTCTTGGACTCTCAACTAAAGCATCACCTACTTTAATACTTGATCTAGTAAATTCTCCATTTTCATCTAAATCAAGAGCACTACATGATATTTTAATACCATTATAAGTTTCAATAGGTTCCACATAATCATTATATTCTGAAACAATTTCTTCCGGAACATTACTTTTAACATAATTTCTTAAGACACATCTTCTAGCAGCAACATCATCTAAAATACTAGAATAATAATCTAACTTTTCACGATCTTCTGGTGATAATTTATCAAAAATAATATAATCTACCATTCTTGTTTCACCACGAAACTCCATAGGCCTTTGTTCTATGGCTGGAGCAGCTATTTCTCTATAATGCTCATACATAGACTTTCTAACATTCTCAAATCTTTTTTCTTCAAAACTAATTAGCTTATCAGCACTCATCATTGTAATCATTCACCTCTAATTAAAATATAACATACATAAAAAACATAAAATATATTAAATAATCAATTTAACATAAAATTTTACAACAACCAAACTTATTAATAAACCCTTTATATCATTAATAACATTACTCATATCAAAGTAACTTAAATCTATTATTTCCAATCATATACATCTAACAATTTAAATATTTCAATTAGAACAACTGTATTTTCATTAAAAGAAGAATCAATACTTTTAAAAAAATTATAATGTTTTTCTTTCCATTCTTCCAAAGTATCAGTTTCACCTTCTAGTTTAGCAACCTCCCAAGTAACATCACTAAACTTACATACAATATTATCACAAGTTTCTATAAGACAAGCATTTTCTTCATTATCATATGTAATAATCGACTTAGAACCAACTCGATCACATGTACCATCATATATAGAACAAGTAGCTTTCTTTTTACCACTCAGAACTAAATTAATGAGTCTTTCATTATCTACAGCAAATTTCCATTTTTCTATATCATCATTCATTATTTATTCTCTTCATTATTAACATAAATAGTACTAAATTTAATACCATTTAAATAATTATTTAAAGCTATTTTTTCAAATTCAATCATATCTTCTGGTAAAGAATTAATACTAAACCAAACTAATTCAGAACACTTATTGGGCTCATTAATTTTAATTTCTCCATTATAACCATTAAGCTCAAAATAAACATCATAATAAGGAAGTAATGATTTATTCTTTCTGTTAACAACAAATACATCACTAATATTATCAACTTTAATATCTATATCTAATTCTTCTTTTGCTTCTCTTATAGCTGCTTCATATGCATCTTCGCCCACATCTAAATGACCTGCTGGAAGAGCTAAAAAACCTGGCCATAATTTAGTACCTTGTCTTCTTTGTAACAATATTTCCCCTTCTTTATTTTTTATTATTAAATAAATTGATGATAAAAACTTTTCTCTATCTTTTTTCATATATTACTCCTTATAAAAATTATAACACAAAAAAAGATGAAATTTTACTCTCCATCATATTCCATCTTTTTAAACATAGCTTCTTTCTCAGAATTCTTTTTAGCAAGAAATAATAAATAATTTAAATCATCACTTTCATCATCTAAATCATTTTTAAGTAAATTAACAGCCATATCTTTAACATCATTTTCTATAACATCAGGTAAATATCCCATATCAATATAACACTGAATTAATTTATTTGCTTTAATTATTGCATTTTCTCTTTTACTTTCAGATTCAAAAACCTTCTTTTCATACAATTCTTTTATTCTTTTATTAATAAACATTTCATTATTATCAATATTTGTTAACACACCAGATACAATATTAAATATATCCAGCATATCTTTTAACATTGATTCATCAAATAATTTTTTTTGAACATTCTTTGCTTCAACATATGATAAAACACCATAAGCAAGAGAAGTAAGCATACCAATCATAGGTGAAGATATTAAAATAGCAATATTTAATCCTCCTAAAACTGATAATAAAATAATCTTTCTCTTTGCTTTTTTATTTTCCAAACTCACTTCTTCATCAAGACCCTTATTTATAAGTTCTAAAGCATTAGACAAATCATTCTTTAATTTTGCATTCTTATCAAATAATTCTAATAAATACTTTTCAGAATATTCCTCTTCTTCTAATATAATTTTATATATATCAAATGCTTTAACAGAAACATCTTCTACCTTCTTACATCCTTCTAATCTTTTAGAAGATTCTATTGATTTCTCACTACTTTTAAACATAATTTTCCCCTAATCAAAAAAGTGCCATTATTATAGCACTCTTCTAATCATTAATCAATGTTAACACCTTTATTTATCTCTTTAAGACCAACTAAATATTCAATAATAATTAATATAAAATATACTATTGTAACTATAAATATTAACATTTTAAATACACTCATCATTATATTTGTACTAGTAAATAAATTCATAATATCACTATTAAATAAACCACTTACATATACACTAAGTAATACTAATAATGAAGATAACATATAAAATATAAATCCATATATACAACTTTTTAACATCTTACCATTATTAGATTTATGACCAATTATTATTCCTAAATATCCTGTAATTAATATAAAAGTAAGCTCAGCAAATACTAAAAAGAATACTCTAGTTATAAAGCTTGCTACACTACTTTCATACATATTTGCCACAAAATCAATACTAGATTTTAATAATTCTATATTTTCCTTTGAATAATAACATATAAATAAACAAAGAATAATTACAATAGTAGAACTTAACATAGTTATAATACCACTCACTATTTTAGATAAATATAATATATTCTTTTCAACTGGTAATGTATGTGTTAAATAAGATTCATCTTTATAAAAATTTAAAACAAATCTTGCCCATACTCTAAGTAAATTATTAATAACAATATTAACAAACATAGCTATAACAATACCATTATTAATTTTAGAAATTATTAACATAATACCAGAATTATCAAATAAAGAACATATTCTTCCAGTTAATGCAAAAAATAAAGATAAAATATAAAATATTATTAAATTCTTATAATCAAATTTCAAATCATATTTAAGTACTTTTAAGAACATTTAAACATCCTCCTAAAGATCTCATCAATAGATGCAGATTCTTTTTTACGAAGTGAGTCAGCTGATCCAGTTAATATTATTTTACCCTTATCAATAAATATAACTTCATCCAATATTCTTTCTATATCAGAAATTAAATGTGTAGATATAATAACACTGCTTCCATCTTTAAAATTAGATAAAATTGTATCTAAAATATAATCTCTAGTAGCGGGATCTACTCCACCTAATGGTTCATCTAATATATAAAGATCAGCTTCTCTACTCATAACAAGTATTAATTGTAATTTTTCTTGCATACCTTTTGACATCTTAGATAATTTAGCATTAATATCTAAATCCAAATCCTTAATTAATTTTTTAGCTTTTTCAATATTAAAATTATCATAAAATTCATTAAAATAATTAACAGTGTCAATAACTTTCATTTCTTTGTCTAAATATGTTCTTTCTGGTAAATATGAAATTATTTTTTTAGACTCAACACCTGGATGTTTACCATTAATTAATATTTCACCATTAGTAGGTGTTAATAAATCGTTAATAAGTTTTATTAATGTTGTTTTTCCTTGCCCATTTTTTCCCAAAAGTCCAATAATTTTTCCTCTTGGAATAATTAGATTAATATCTTTTAGAATCTTTTTATTATCAAAACTTTTTGATAAATTCTTACACTCTAAAAGTTCCATATTATTTTCCTCCTAATTCCTGCAAGTACTTAATAGATTCTTCATAAGTTATACCAATATTTTTCATAGAACTTAAATAATCATTAACTTTTTCCATTGCAAGTTTCTCTCTTGCTTTAAGAATTATTTTAGAATCAGTAGTAACATACTTACCATTAGTTCTCTCTGTATAAATAAGTTTCTCATTTTCAAGTTCAGAAAGTGCTTTTTGCATAGTATTAGGATTAACTTTGTAGTAAAGTGCTAGCTCCCTTACAGAGGGTAATCTACTACCAACAGACAACTTTCCAGATACAATATCCATTTTAACAATATTAACAAGCTGAATATAAATAGGAATATTATTATCAAATGTATAACTCATAAAAACTCCTTTCACTGTATTACTTGCATAATACAATAATACTATTAAACATATATAAAGTCAACATATTAACAATTATAACATATTTTAAAAAATAAAAATGTTACCATACGATAACATTTATTTATTTTACTATTTTTTTAAATAATCATTCTTTTTAAAAGTTGCCTTTAAAAACTTACAAAAAGCTCTAAAATTAGTTAACCAAGCAAACTTAACATTATTTTTAGTATTATTTATAATCTTATCAAGTTTATATAAGATATTGTAGTAGAGTAATGCAAATTGAAATTTGCATAATTATCTATCCAATAATCTAAAAAATCTACATACGACATATTTTCTCTTAACTTCATCTTTTGACCATTGTAGTAAAAATCATTATAGCCTTTTGCTTCTTTTTTCACATTTAATGCCTACTTTTTATTATATTAATGACAATGTTTTTCACTTTTTAGGAAATAAAGGTATCTAATTTCTCCATTCATCTAGTATTTTAAATCTATAATAGTCTGCTTGTTTTTCACTAGCTTTATCACTTTGTTTTAAATCTAAACACATTTGAAAATAATGAGTTAATTCATGAATTAATTCTCCTAAAACTGCTGTATATTCTTCTTCTAATGTATACCCATTTAATTCATCTTTATCAATTTTTGAAGGGATTACTATATACGAATCTTTACTTTCATACCAATGAAATTTACCCCATGCCAATCTTCCATCCATTAGTTTTACTTGATATTTATTAACAGCATAAATGTTTAATCTATAAGGAAACACATACTTATTTCTCAAATATTTAATTAATGATAAATACTCTTTTCTTAGCTTTTTACTAATGCCTTTATCAATCCTAATTCTAATATTATTATTTTTCAAATTACAATTTTCTTTTTCAAATTTTTCCCATAAACTCATAAGAATACCTCTATTTAAAATGAATATTATATTTTATAATACATCTGATTTTTACTTGTTGGCTTATCAGGATCAGTCATTTTAATTAATCCGTTTTCTAATGCAGGTTTTAAATAATTTTCTCTAAAAGAAATTCGAGATTTCATATTTAATTTTTCCATTAATTCATATGTATTCATCGCTACACCAGGTTCCATAACATCTAACAATTTTTTAACATATGAGCTAACATGACTAGCTTGAGTACTTGTACTACTCATTAAGTCCTCTAATGTTTCATCAATCATTTTTAACATAAATTCAATAAATTCAGTAGAATTACCATTATGATCACAATTAGCAATTGATGAATAATACTCTTCCTGATATTTCTTTATTTGAGATTCAACTGGAACATATTCAAATATTTCTTCCCAATTTGAAAGGATAACATTTTGCCATAATCTAGCAGTTCTTCCATTTCCATCACTAAATGGGTGAATAAATACAAATTCATAATGAAATACTGATGACATTATTAATGGATGAATTATACCCTCATTCTTCTTCATCCAATTAAATAATTGATTCATGAGCTCGTTTACTTGTTCAGGAGGAGGACACACATGAATACAGTTGCCATTCTCATCAAATACACCTTCATTGCCTTTTCTAAATACACCAGATTCATCAACTGTAAGATATGTCATTACACCATGAACTTTTTTCAAGTCCTTAATTGAATATTGATTAACTTCTTTAATTAATTTATATGCTTCATAGGCATTTTTTACTTCTTGGATTTCATCTTGTGGACCTATTACTGCTTTACCATCAATAATATCTTTTACTTGGTCAAAAGATAATGAATTAGCTTCAATTGCAAGTGATGAATGAATAGATTTAATTCTATTATTCCTTCTTAAAATTGGCATTTTATTTAAATCTTTATAATTATCTAGTTTTCCAATCTTTTTCATTATACTTGATATTCTATCTAACATAATATTAGTAATATCAAATGGTGGTATATAATTATCCATATTAAATCACCTCAAATTCTTTCACTACTATTTTATCATTTAATATTATTATAGTCAACATCTTGTATGTTTTTCTATATGTTATCTTGTATGCCTATAATTGTACTTTTTTACAAAAAAAAGACCATAATTGGTCTTTCAAACAAATTCTCAGGGTATCTGAAAGGTATCTAATTCACAGTTTTTCACTCCTTTTTATAAAATCTTTAGCATAATTAATAGCAATATCCAAATCATTAGTTGTTTCTATGCTACTATCAAACTCTGCCCATGCTTCATCATATTTTTCATTGTAAGAATCATATGTTTGATACTGATCATACCAAAACTTCTTTAGTATTATAGCTTTATATATATATCCCTTTTTTCTTATTTCATATTTATAATTATCATATTCTTCTGTTTTAACAACTTTACCATTTTTTCTTTCTCTAGCTTTTTCTTCAGATAACAAAACATTCTTTATAGTTTTTTTAGGAACTTTTGTATTAATATATTTTTCAAAAAAATGTATTTCAAGAAAAAATAGAATTAAAAAGAACACTCCAACCATAAATAAACAAAGCGGAATAAAATGGTATGGTTCTTCATCTATAATGCCCTTTATTTGAAAAGCTTCTAAACAAACCAAAAATGATATTGTAAAAATTACCGAAAAGCTTAATGTAACTTTTGCAATTATTGTTGCTATTCTTTCTTTTTTCTTTTTGGTAAGTTTTTTCATTATTCCTCCTAATTAATATTACAGTTTTATTATATCAAAAAAAGACCGAAATTGGTCTTTTAAAATTATATTTCAGGGTATCTAAAAGGTATCTAATTCACTGTTTTTCACTTTTTTTAATAGTGTCGATGCCCGCAATCCCTTTATTTACCTTACTTTCCGCAACACTGCTTATACTTGCGACCAGAGCCACATGGACATGGATCATTTCTACCTATTTTTGCCTTTGCTTTTTTAGGTGTGTTTTTAACACCTTCTTTTCCATCATTAGTCTTAATATTTTTTACTTCTTCTCTTTCAATATTTTGTCTAACTTCAGCATTTAATAAATAATTAGAAATTTCAGCATTTATACTTGCCATCATATTATCAAATAATTGGAATCCTTCAAGAGCATAAACTTGTAATGGATTACTCTGAGCATAACCACGAAGCCCTACTCCTTCTTTTAAATCTTCCATAGCATCCAATTGATCCATCCAATACTTATCAATAATTCTTAAAGAAATTGTCTTTTCAAAATCATTTTGTATTTCTTCTGGAATATCTTCTAATTTCTTATTATAATCATCTACTACTATTTTATAAATAAAATCAATTACTTCTTCTGGTTTTTTATCTTCAAAATCTTCTTTCTTCAATTTAGTCTTTTTAAGTAAATGAGCATTAAATTGTTCCATAATATTATCAATATCATTATCATTTAATGTACCATTTTCAGATAAATGAGCATTAATTTGTCCTGCTACAAAATCCTTAAATGTATCAAGTACTCTATCTCTAATACTATCTTTATCTAATATCTCATTTCTTCTTTCATATATTATTTCTCTTTGTTTAGAAATAACATTATCAAAATCAAGTAATCCTTTTCTTCTATCAAAGTTAAATCCTTCAACTTTCTTTTGAGCAGATTCGATATTTTTAGAAATCATTTTATTTGAAATAGCTTGATCACCACTGATACCTAAGCTTTCCATAACATTCTTCATCTTTTCAGAACCAAATTTAACCATTAAATCATCTTCCATAGAAACAAAGAATCTAGTTGTTCCCGGATCTCCTTGACGACCACTTCTACCACGAAGTTGGTTATCAATTCTTCTTGAATCATGTCTTTCAGTTCCGATTACATATAAACCGCCAAGTTCTCTTACACCTTCACCCAATTTAATATCAGTACCACGACCAGCCATATTAGTTGCTATTGTAACAGCACCTTTCTTACCAGCATTCTCAATTATATGAGCTTCTTTTTCATGATTCTTAGCATTTAATAATTCATGTTTAATTCCAGCTTTTGTCAATAATTGACTAATAATTTCACTAGTTTCAACAGATGCTACACCTACTAAAACAGGTCTACCAGTTGAATGTATTTCTTTAACACTCTTAACAATTGCACTATATTTACCTTTAAGTGATGAATAAATTAAATCAACTTGATCATCTCTTATAACAGGTTTATTAGTTGGAATACATACAACATATGTATTATATATATTTTGAAATTCTTCTTCTTCTGTTTTTGCAGTACCAGTCATACCAGCAAGTTTATTATACATTCTAAATAAGTTTTGGAATGTAATAGTCGCAAGTGTTTTAGTTTCTTCATTAATAGTTACATTCTCTTTTGCCTCAATTGCTTGATGTAATCCTTCACTAAATTGACGACCATGCATAAGTCTACCAGTAAATGTATCTACAATTAATACTTGATCATTTTCAACAACATAATCAACATCTCTTTTAAATGCATAATTTGCTGTTAAAGCTTTATCCAAATTATGAACCATTACACTATTCTTAATATCATATAAATTATCTAAATGAAGTAGGTTTTCAGCATGTTTAACACCATCTTCTGTTAAAGTAACCTTTTTAGTCTTTTCATCAACAACATAATCATCAAGATTTAAATTCTTAGCTACTCTATCAGCTTCTTTATAAACATTAGCACTCTTAGCACTACCACCACTAATAATTAATGGAGTTCTTGCTTCATCTATTAAAATACTATCAACTTCATCTATAATAGCAAAATTAAGTCCTCTTTGAGTTCTATTTTCCTTATGAACAACCATATTATCTCTTAAATAATCAAACCCAAGTTCATTATTAGTTGTATAAGTTATATCAGCTGCATAAGCTTCTCTTTTCTCTTGTGGACTTTTATCTCTTAAATTTATACCTACTGTTACTCCTAGTAATGAATAAATTGGTTCCATCCATTCAGCATTACGAGTTGATAAGTATTCATTTGTTGTAATAACATGAACACCCTTTTCTTCTAATGCATTTAAATATGCTGGAAGAACTGTTGTTAATGTTTTACCTTCACCAGTTTTCATCTCAGCAATGTTTCCTCTATGAATCGCAACACCACCAATTAGTTGTACTCTAAATGGTTTTTCACCTATTGCTCTAAAACATGCTTCTCTCGCTAAAGCAAAAGCTGGAGCTAAAATATCATCAAGAGTTTCTCCATTTTTAAGCCTTTTCTTAAACTCTTCAGTTTTAGCTTTAAACTCAACTTCAGTAAGACCTTTCATTTCATCTTCTAATGCTTCTATTTCATCAACAATTTTATCTATCTTTTTAAGTTCTTTTGTTTCATAATCGAATAAGTTTTTAAACAATCCCATAACATCATCTCCATAGCAAATATTATAAACTAATATATTATCAAAGTCAAAAAAATAGTGCACTTCAAGCACTAAGAAATGCACTATAAATAAACAATATTAATTTGCTTCTATAATACCATAATCCCCATCATTTCTCTTATACACAACATTAATCTTATCAGTATCAACATTCTTAAAAACAAAGAATGTATGTCCAAGTAATTCCATTTGTGTTATTGCTTCTTCTTCATCAATTGGCTTTAAGAATATTTCCTTTCTTCTAACAATAGCTTCAGTAGATTCCGGAACTTCAAAATAAGCATCAATTGTAGCTTCTACATTAACCTTATTTTTCTTATTTGAAAGTTTACCTCTATATTTCTTAAATTGTCTTTCTAATTTATCTATAACTAAATCTATCGCAGAATATAAATCATCACTTGTTTCTTCTGCTCTTATATTATATTTACCACTCCATATAGTAACCTCAACTTTTTGATCTTTACCACGAGCTGAAATAATAGCTTTAGCCTCCACCTCATTATTATCATCTAAATACTTATCTAATTTAGATAATTTACTTTTAATGTAATTATTAATAGCCTCAGTAACATCTATCTTGTTACCACGAATATTATATCTCATATACATCATCCTCCTAATTAAAGGATAACATATATTAAATAATTATTCCATAAAAGTAACAAAATATCACAAAAGTTTTACAAATTAAAAATACACAAACTTCGTGTATTTAAACTGTCATTAAGCTTACTTCTCTTACATTAATAGCTTGATTACCTTTAGCAGTCTCTATTAATGTAAACTCAACTAATTGACCTTCATTAAGAGTTTTATAACCCTCTTTCTCAATAGCTGAATAATGAACGAATATATCTTCATTCACAAGACCTTCGTATTCGATAAATCCATAACCTTTCTCGTTATTGAACCACTTAACACGACCTCTGCTCATAACACACCACCTTTCATAATAATTATAACTTTAGCACTCTTATTCGGACTTACAATAAGAATCATACAACGAATAATATAAAAATATATGTTAAATGCATTAAAGGTATTTATAAATGCATAAACTTAAAAATAACTCATAAAAAAAACATAATTCGACAAATTATGACAAAAACAAATCATTTAAAAACAATATTAAAAATAAATATTAAAAATATAATATGATGTATTCGTAAGGAAGAGATATGAAAGAAGTAATAATTAACAACATAATGTTAAATATTAAAAACAATAAAGACTACACAGATCAAAAATTAAATGAAATAAAATATGGTCTTGAAGCTCTATATTTAACAACAACTAAAATATCCGTTATTTATATAATAGCTATAATACTTAATAGTTATAAAGAACTTACATTAATATTTCTACTTTATGGAACATTAAGATTAACAGGTTTTGGAATACATGCTAAAAGTTCTAAAGAATGTTGGATTTCATCATTATTAATATTTGTACCAATACCTTACTTATTAAAAATTATATTTATACCAAAATATATAAATATAATATTATCAATAATAGGTACGATATTATTATTAATATATAGTCCAGCAGATACAGAGAAAAGACCCTTAATTCATAAGAAAAAAAGAATTATTTATAAGATATTAACTACTACTATTTCAACAATATACACAATATTAAACATTATTACAAAAGATAATATCTTATCAAATATTATTACATTTTCTATATTACTAGAAGCAATTATTGTTTTACCAATTAGTTATAAGCTATTTGGATTAAAATATAATAATTATTTAAATTATAAAGAAAGGAGGACTAATTAATGAAATTATTCGCTACAATTGCTGCATTCTTAGGTAGTCTAATCGCTACTACAGCTACTACTGGATGCATCTTCGGAGTATTTGATGAACCAGAAATGCCTGAATCATTATTATAATCCAATAAGAAAACTATCAGAAAATGATATGAACCCCGTTTCTTGGACATAAGAAACGAGGTTTTTATATGTCAAAATTAACTTATGAAGATAAAATA
>CAKOIN010000010.1:0-47785 GCA_934086955.1 uncultured Bacilli bacterium
TTATGCTATCAGGAGATTGCCCCATTACTATTTGTGTTATATCTTGTAACTTACGTTGTTCCCAAACGTCAGTAAATTCATTAAATCTGATTTCTGGAATATTTGAAGAATTTTTAGGGAACATTTTTTCAAGTAAAGATTTCTTAACATTCACTAAAGTATCACACTTACGTTGATGAAGAGTGATAAGGTTATCTAGATTAGTAAATAATTCACCGATTTTACCTTGTTCCAAATTATTTTTGGGCAAATCTATTATCACATTTTTTAGTTGGTCTGAATTAATTGAATCAAAAGTTGAACCCGCTGAAATATTATTCCAATAATTATTTTCCTTTTTTTGAATTAATGATTGGTATAAAAAATCATTTCCTTTAAATGATGCAACTCCTCTTCCAATCGTTGCAAAATAAGGATTTCTGGCAATTTCTCCAACAGGGGCCCTAACCGTAAATATAATATCATTTGGATATGATTTTTTAGTTATTTGACTACTCCATATTCTAGGAACAACAATTCCATTATTTAAGTCAGCGTTCCCTTGTATTAAAACCGTATCGTCTGAATTTCCCGTATAATTTATGCTATCAGGAGATTGCCCCATTACTATTTGTGTTATATCTTGTAACTTACGTTGTTCCCAAACGTCAGTAAATCCTTTAAATCTTATTTTAGGTACATTATTATATTCACACATATTAATCACCATTAAATAAAGCTCTAAAGTCTTCTAAACCTTTCATATCATATTCAGAACCAGTCAAATCACTAATCATATTAGATAATTCTCTCTCTGCTTTTATAATTTCTTCATCAATATCTTTTAATGTTTGTTCATACTTAGAAGATAATTTTTCTATATTCTTTGCAAAATTAATAATAATATCATCAATTAATTTATCAATTCCTTTAATAATTGGTTCAATCCACTTTTTATTTAATAGATTACATATATCTTCATATGTTAAATTTTCTATTTCTTTTTGGGCCATTACTTCAATATTGTTATTAGATTCTTTAATATCCTTATTTAATCTCTTTTGTTCATCAAATAAATTACTAACTTCTATTATTTTCTTTTCAACTGTTCCTTCGCTAACTGAAGCTTTCAAATATTCTTTAGCTTTTCGTAATACTTCCTTAGGTACAAATGCATCATTTTCCTCTGTTAAAGTATCCTCAATTTCAGTTTTTTCGTCTTCATCTAATGAATCAAAAATTTCACTAATTCTTGATTCAATTTCACTTAATCTATTTTCTTTAGAAGTTACTTCATCCTTTAAGTCCTTAAGTTTATAATCAATAACGAATTCTAATGATATAATATGTCCTTTCACACCTACTTGTACTTCTGTTTCTTTATCGCCTTTTTTCTTAACTTCATAAATAGGATCAATTTTATTACATGCTTCTATACCTTCTGCTTTTATTAACTCTAAATCTCCTGAAATAATATTCCAATTATCATCTAATATTTGATATGCATTATATTTATCTACTAATTTTATATTTTCCAATCTATTAAATAGTGAGTTGCTAATTTTTGTTTCTTCATCTGATATGTCTACATTATTAATATTACTTATTAGCTCTTCTTTTAAATATTTATCAAATGAATTAAACTTATCTTTATAGTCATTTTTATAATTAATTATATCTTGATGATTCATTATAAAATCATGTAAGTTATTAACTTTAAGTTCATAATAAGAAGCATTAATATTACCAAATAAATCACTCTTTAAAGATGGAAATACATCAAAATAATAATTGTATTTATTAACTTCTTCTTTTGGAATTCCACCATTCATCAATGAATATATATCATAAGTTTCATTCTCTTCAGATGAATCAACATATCTTGGAATATTTAAGTTATAATCATTTTCTCTAATTTCTTCTCTTGTTACTACTCTAGAAAACTTGTTAATATTTTCTCTATTAATAACCGTATCTACTATTTTTTTAATATCGCAAGATCTTAATTTGTTATTTTTTCCTTCCTTAATAAAACCTTTTGAAGCATCTATTATTAATGTATCTGTATTAGTTCTATCTTTTCTCAAAACCATAATTATTGTTGGAATACCTGTACCAAAGAATATATTTGCAGGAAGTCCAATAATTGTATCAATATTATTGCGTTCTATTAAATTTTTTCTAATCTCTCCCTCTTCTCCACCTCTAAATAAAACTCCGTGTGGAAGAACAATTGTCATAATACCATCAGATTTTAAATGATACAAATCATGTAATAAAAACGCATAGTCGGCTTTTGATTTTGGAGCAACTCCATATTCCTTATATCTTGCATCTACTTCTCTGTCTTTTGGATCCCAATTTTGAGAGTATGGTGGATTAGAAACAACAGCATCTACGAATAATGGATTATATTCTTGCTGTTCATCAAAATATGGCCAATCATCTTCTAAAGTATCACCATTTCTTGTTACTATATTATCAGGTAATATACCTCTCATTATTAAATTCATACGAGTTAAATTATAAGTATTTTGTTTTAATTCTTGTGCATAATACTTTATTCTGTTATCTTCCTTTATATATTTAGAAGCCGTTTTTCCGATGTTAATTAATAATGAACCAGAACCACTTGTTGGATCATATATTTCAATTTTATCTCTATCCTTTAAATGTTCGGCAATAATTTCTGACATTAATAAAGAAACCTCATGGGGTGTATAAAACTCTCCTGCTTTTTTTCCAGCGTTTGCAGCAAAATTAGATATTAAATATTCATAAATAAAACCTAAAACATCATAATCTTGTTTATTATCCATTGGTATATCATTAATTAAATATATTAAATCTTTTACTGCTTTTGTTTGGCTTTGTGAAGAATCGCCTAATTTACTTAACCCTGTTTCAAGAGTATTAAAAATTCCATCATAAACCTTTTTATGAGTACTCTTTATTAATCTTGTAAATGCTGATAATGCATCTCTTACATTAGAAATATCAAAGTCACTCTTCATTTCAATCCAAGTTGAAAACAAATTATTATATTCAATAAAATATCCATTTGTATCTTGTAATGATTTAACAATACTTTCCTTATCTTCAGTTATTTCATTTAATCTTTCTTTAGGATAATGCATTGTTTCTAAAGTCTTTAATTCTTTATTAGATAAAAATTTATAAAATATAAAACCTAGAATATAATCTTTATATTCATTCGCCTCTATTTTAGAACGCATCTTGTTTGCTGATTCCCATATTTTTGATGCTAATTGTTGCTTATTCATATTTACCTCCTAATATCTTAAACACACATCTTGATAGACATTAATCTCATATATTATTATATCATAAAAAGTGTAAATTTACATTGATATATAAGAAAAAACTAAGCATATTGCTTAGAATTTTTATATTTACTCCCATTTTAAATCTGTTTGGTTTAAATATTCCTCATAAATATTTCTTAAATAGTCATCTAAATATAATAGTCCTGTTGTATATATATCATTAGGTATTCCATAATATGAAGCTGCCATTCCTCCTGTGATGGCGGCTATAGTATCACTATCTCCACCTATAGATATTGCATTTCTTATTGCATCTTCATAATCATACGATTCTAAAAAACATTGAATTGAAGCTTTAGCAGTGTCTAACGATTTAATGATTATTTTTTTCTTTGATTCTGTTAAAGAATTAACAGTTTCATTTAATTTAAAATAATTTTCTTCAATATAATTTTTTATATCTTCTTTTGTTTTTTTATTTTTAATCAAATAAATTACTGTACAAACTGATTCAGCACCTTTAATACTTTCCTCATGATTATGAGATAAATTAGTTATTATTGAACAATACTTTTTTATATCATCTAAATTATCCGAAAACATTGGTATAGAACTTATCCTCATAACAGCTCCATTGCCATAACTTCCATAAGGTTCATGTTCTTCACTTAACAACCACTTTAAAAAACTAGGACCATATCCACAATTGAGATATTTTCTTCCAATTTCTGTCATTGTTTCAACAGACACTTTTTTTAAATTTTTATAATTTTTATCGCAATTCAAAAATGATTTTGCAACTGCAAATGTCATAACAGTATCATCTGTAAATCTATCATATTTATTAAATAAACTAAAATCCTTTTTTATTTTGCGATTTGTTACTTCATAAATTGAACCAACAATATCACCAATAGAACTTCCGAGTACAGGATCTTTAATCTTAGGTACTATTAAATTATCAAATTTTAATGCTAAATCCATCAAATAATCTTTCTTTACCAGTTTCTTTAGCCACAATTTAGGAATTGATTCAAAGCCATATATTATGCCTGCCATTGAACCAGAAATTGCACCAATTGTATCCGTATCATTTCCTATATTTGTTGAAGCTATAATAACATCTTTGTAACTTTTTGCATTTAATATTATCCATAATACACACTCCCAAGTGTCAACAATATAACCAGATGAACTAATATCATCTATATTGCACTTAGATATATCAGAGTTTAACAATCTATTATAAGTTAAAATAGACTCCTTGGAATACATACTATAATCATCTTTTTGCATATATTTATAGGCTTCTTCTTTAGTCATTCCACTTAATAAATTCATAATAAATTTATTATACATATAACAGCCTAATTTGCTAACATCATGTCTATGAGTTAATGATGAAATATCATCTGATAATTTTCTCATTTCTTCATCAGATAGCTTTTTATAATAAGAATATAAGGCAACTGGTAAGATTCTCATCATAGAACCATTACCATTTGAATTTATACTATCTAATCCACATTTTATTGGTTCAGTTCCAGTTGTAAAATTTCTACAAGCTCTTAAACAAGTTCTACCAACATCAAAACAATCGCCATTTGGTGTATATTCACCATTATTTAGCCAATCACACCATTTGGTCATAATGTCACTATAATTAAATTCGTTATTTTTAATAAATGAATCAATAGTTGCAATTTCCATTGAAGTATCATCAGTCCAAGAACCTGCTGGCTGTTGTGTTTTTTCCGATCCAGTCATTTCTGTAATAGGATTTTTTAATAAGTTTTTTCTTTGATAGAATTCTGTTGGCATTCCCATAGCATCACCAATAGCATGACCTATAATACTATCAACAATTTTTGACATTTACCTCACCTTATTACTATTATACCAGAAAAAATGTAAATTTACATTAGAAGCATAAGAAAAAGCCATACTACTTTTTATAGTATAGCTCATTTAGTTTATTTTTAACATCAATTGGATTTATTTTGGTTAAATCAAAACTCTTTTTGATTAAAGGCATAATAGTTTCTATGTCAGATTCTTCTTTAATTTTAAAACTTCTACATAAAGGTTCATAAGTACTACGACCTACAACAGATAAAATATTATTTTCATCTTCAACAGCTAAAATTCTTATATATAGACAATTTGACCTTTTTTCAATTATTAAAAAGTTTCTTGATGCAGTAAACACAATACCTTTAATCATCTTTTTCTTCTTTATACTTCTATCAATAGATTTAACATTATCCGTTAAAATTTTTGTTAAATTATTAAGATGATTTATCATAAATGGATTTGTTATCTGCTCATACTCTTTATCAATAAGATACTTGGCATAATTTAAGGAATTCTCATCCCCAACCCTCATTTTGTATTTTAAAGAACACTTTTCATATCCCTTTCTAATACTTAACTTATTTTCCTTATCAAATATCTTAACATCTTTTAGAAAACATAGAATCATTTCTGTTTCATTTAATGTTACTTCCAAAATTCTACATCTATACTTAAAAGAAATTCCTTTAACTAAATAATTCCTAATTATCTTTCTATCTTTTTTAAGAACATAATCTTCTAAATCATCATATAACTCTATTACCTTGGCATCTTTGTTGGTAGTTAATTTTTTATAATTACTAGTGTTAATATCATAAGAACGATTGTTTATTTTTCTACTATTCTTTACATGATTTGAAGTATAGCTCAAACATCCTTTTGGCTGTTCCAAATCAAGTTCTGGGTGGTATATAATCCCATCGTGGGCAAAATCATTGGTAGTATAGACTTCCATAATATCTAATGATTTAATACCATTTAAGGGGTAATTAAAGAACTTAAAAATGTTCTTGTAGTAACACCAAGATTGCTTGGTGTTACTATTGGAACATAAAAGAGCATTTTTTCCTTTATTTTCAAGGTTTCCACAATCAATTTCAATGTTCCTGTACTGACTGTTTTGAACCCAGGTTTTGTTAATTTAGGTCAAAGACTTGGAAAAGAGACTTTATTTAAATATATTACTGAACTCGGTTTTGGTAAGAAAACTGGTATAGATTTAAATGGTGAAGCCACTGGTATATTATTTAACTTGGATAAAGTTGGCCCTGTTGAACTAGCTACAACTGCATTTGGTCAAGGAATTAGTGTTACAGCTTTGCAACAGGTTACTGCTGTTAGTGCAATTGTAAATGGTGGTACTCTTTATACTCCATACATTGTTTCTTCTGTTGGTGATGAACAAAAAAGTCCTATAATTAAAAAAGAAAATATTGTAACAAAAGATACAAGTGATGTTGTTAGATATGCTCTTGAAAGTGTTGTAGCTAACGGAAGCGGTAGAAATGCTTATATTGAAAATTATAGAATCGGAGGTAAAACTGGTACAGCACAAAAAGTTGGTAGTGATGGAAGATATATGCAAGGAAACTATGTACTTTCTTTTATAGGTTTTATGCCTGCTGATGATCCAGAATTTGTTATGTATATTGCAATAGACCATGCGAAAGGTGTTACCCAATATGGTGGAGTTGTAAGTGCTCCAATTGCTAGAAATGTTTTCAAAGATATAATATCAATTTATGATATAAAAGAAGATTCAAATGGTATTCCAAAGTCATACAGATGGGATGATGTTGTTTATAAAATGATACCTGATGTTATTGGCAAAAATAAAAAAGAAGCTAAAAAGTTGCTTCAGGGTTTTAAAGTAGAATTTACTGGTAATGGAGATAATGTAATTGATACTAGCCCTAATGTTAATACAAGAGTTAAAGAAGGCTCAACTATAAAAGTTTTATTAAATTAAAAAAAGTTAGAAGAACTTTCTAACTTTTATGATTATTTAATTTTACTAGTAGGATATTCATTTGTTATTTCATGTACTTCTTTTTTGCATTCACGAAGTACTTTTTTATCATTATGATTTCTAAGTGCTTTAATAATTATATTTGTAATTTTAGTAAAATCTTCACTGTTTAAACCTCTTGTTGTCATTGCTGCACTTCCAAGTCTTAATCCACTTGTTATTCCAGGTTTTTCTGTATCAAATGGAATTGAATTTTTATTAACTGTTATATTTATTTTATCAAGTATTTCTTCTGCTTCTTTTCCTGTTAGTCCAAAACTTGATTTAACATCAATTAATATTAAATGATTATCGGTTGTATTTGAAACGACTTTAATATTATTTTTCTTAAATTCTTCTGACATTGCTTGTGCATTTTTAATAACATTTTTAGCATATTCTTTAAATTCTGGCTGAAGTGCTTCATAAAAGCATTGTGCTTTAGCTGCGATGACATGCATTAAAGGTCCTCCTTGTATTCCTGGGAATACTACTTTATTTATTTTCTTTATGATATCTTCATTATTTGTTAATATTAATCCACCTCTTGGACCCCTTAATGTCTTATGAGTGGTAGAAGTAACTACATCTGCATAAGGTACCGGATTCATATGAAGATTAGCTGCTACTAATCCTGCTATATGTGCCATATCTACCATTAAATATGCTCCACATTTATCAGCTATTTCTCTAAATTTTTTAAAATCTATTTTTCTACTATAAGCACTACATCCTGCTATAATCATCTTTGGTTTTTCATTTAATGCTAGTTTCTCTATTTCAGTATAATCTAATGTTTCTGTTTTAGGCTCTAGTTCATAAGAAACTATTTCATAATCTATTCCACTAAAACTCACTTTACTTCCGTGTGTTAAATGTCCACCTTGAGCTAGTGACATTCCAAGTACTTTATCTCCATGATTTAATAATGCTCTATAAACTGCCATATTCGCAGAACTTCCACTATGTGGTTGTACATTAGCATATTTACTTCCAAATAATTTACATGCATATTCTATAGCTTTATTTTCTATTTTATCAATATATTCACATCCACCATAATATCTTTTTCCTGGATATCCTTCGGCATATTTATTTGTTAAAATACTTCCTTGTAACTTTAATATAGCTTTTGATACATAGTTTTCACTAGCAATCAATTCTATATTATTTTGTTGTCTTTTCTTTTCTAAATTTAACTCCTTTTGTAGTTCTTTATCCATATTACCTTCACCTCATAATAATTATAACAAATATAAAAGATATATTTATATTTTTTATGTTTTTTTACATTATTAATTTTTAAAATTTTTAACTATATAAGTTTTATCAACAAAATAAATGTGTTATAATCTAGCCTAGGAAGTGAATTTATGAGTAAAATTCTAGAAAATAAGTGTAAAGAAGAATTGAAAAATTTAGATGGTGTTAAAAAAATATTATTACATAGTTGTTGTGCTCCTTGTAGTTCTCATGTAATAACTTATTTAGCTCCATATTTTGATATAACAGTTTTATATTATAATCCTAATATTGCTCCAAAAGATGAATATTTAAAAAGGAAAAATGAACAAATTAAATTAATTAATATGCTTGAAAGTCCTAATAAAATCAATTATATAGATTGTGATTATGATAATGATAAATATAATGAACTTGTTAAAGGATATGAAATGTGTCCTGAAAGAGGAGAAAGATGTACTATATGTTTTAACTTAAGACTAGAAGAGACTGCTAAAAAAGCTAAAGAAAATAATTATGATTATTTTTGTTCTACACTATCTGTTAGTCCATATAAAAATGCAGAATTAATTAATGAAATCGGAGAACAATTAGAAAAAAAATATAATGTAAAATGGTTACATTCTGACTTTAAAAAAGAAAATGGATATAAACATTCTATTGAATTATCTCATAAATATGGTTTATATAGACAAGATTACTGTGGTTGTGTTTATTCTAAGAGAGATGAATTATTAAGAAAAAGTAAAAATCATAAAGATTAGTTTTTTACTTTTTTATTTTAAAATATTATTGTAAATATACTATCTTTTTATAATATTTCTTCATTAAATATAGTATAATAATTTTAGGATGTGGTAGTAGTGAAAAAAATTGTTTTAACTTTTATTTTAGTAATAGTAAGTGGTTTTATACTCTACTGTTCATATATATGTGTTAAAAATATAAATACTATCGGAAGTGAAAGCGAGGTTAAAGGAAAAGAAATGTCTAGTGATGAATATATTTATAAAGAAGATTTATTACATCTAGGATACAATTTAAATGATATTGAAATTATTCAAAATAAGATAAGTAATATAGATGTTAAAGAATACTTTTTAAAAGAAAAATATAATAATGTTTCTTCATATATTAATGCTTTAAACTTTATACCTAAAAATATAAGTAGATATGTAAACTATTATAATAAGAATCAAAATATGACTTATGATAATATTATTTTAAATGTAAATATGAATTTAGATTATGATTTTTATACTAATGTTAATACACTTCATAATTATTTAGATATAACTACTCTTGTAAATAAATATAATAAATTACCTGATAATTATGAAATAGATGATTTAGTTACTTTGGATAATGAATATAGTAAAAAAGGTGAAAAAGTAAGAGAAGTTATTTATAATGATTTAAAGAAAATGTTTGATGATGCTAAAAAAGATAACATTAATTTAAATGTTATTTCTGGATTTAGGACTAATGAAAAACAAGATACTTTATTTAATAATTCTATTAAGAAAAACGGACTTGATCATGCTTTGATTTATTCAGCTAAACCAGGATACTCTGAACATCAATTAGGTTTAGCAATTGATATAAATTCTGTGGAGGAAAGTTTTAAAAATACTAACGAATATAAATGGCTTAAAAATAATTCATATAAATATGGTTTCATTGAAAGATATCCAGAAGGCAAAGAAAAGATAACTGGTTTTGGATATGAACCATGGCATTATAGATATCTCGGGGTAGATGTTGCAACTAAAATATTTACTGAAAATATTACTTATGAAGAATATGTAGCTAAATTTTTGAAATAAATTTATAAAATAAAAATATTAAAGAAGATGAAATAGTTATTATTAATACTTTAACTATTTCTTTTTTTGTTTCACTCATTTCTTTTGGTTTTTCATTATTTTTTGTATAAGATACCTTTATAGTTTTATGGACATTAATATTATATATTTTATCTCCTACTTTAATTTCAACTAAGTTATTTGGTTTATTAAAGTTTCCATTTCCATTTATAATTACAGAAGTATTATCATTTACTTCATAATTTATTTTTAAATTTTCTTCATCATTTAAAGTAATGTCATAATCATAAACATCTTTATTAAAATCAATATTATATCCTTCAATATTTAATGATAATAAGCTTGTATCTTTATAATTATTTTTATCATAATTTTTAAATACATTAATAATATAATCTCCGTACTTACTTGAATTAATTGTTATTTTTTTATATTCTTCTTCAAGAGTATAGAATCCTTCACCATTAATTATTTCATTTTTTTCATTCTTTATTTTTATGTTAACACTATTATTATCTGTATAATAATTATATACTTTAGTATTTGTGTCAAAATATGGAATTAGTTCTTCATTATTTATTTTGATATTACTAATCGCATCTACTTTAATTAAACAAAACAATGATATAAATATAGTTATCTTTTTCATATTAATATTATTTACTAATAAAAAAAATAAATTCATAAAGAACTTATTTTATTGTTTTAATGATTATTTTTTTGTTTTTTCTTTTTCTTTTTTCAATTTTGAAGCAATCTTTTAAGGTAGTATTCATATCTTCTAACTTCTTATTGTAATATATTGTTCCGAGTAATTCTCCTTTTGTAACTTTTGATCCAACTGTTTTATTTAATACTACTCCTACACTATAATCTATTTTATCTGTCTTTTTAACTCTTCCTGCACCTAAATCAAATACCAATTTAGATAGTTTATGTGAATCTATATTGTTAATATAACCTGTTTCGTCACTATAAACATATTTTTTATGAGCTGTTATTTTTAGTTTTTTAATGTCTCCGCCTTGTTCTTTGATCCATTCATAGAATTTATTTTTAGCATGTCCACATTCAAGTAAATTAATTACTAACTTTTTAGCAGAACTAAAACTTATATTCTTTGATACTGATATCATTAAACTAGAAATATATACTGAAAGTTCATATAATCTTTTATCATATTTTCCATTAAAGAAATTGATTGCTTCTTTAACTTCTAATGCATTACCTATATTAAGTCCAAGTGGTATATTCATGTCACTAAGAGTACATATTACTTTCTTACCATAGTATTTGCCTATTTGAACCATTGTTTTAGCAAGTTTAGTAGCATCTTTTATATTTGTCATAAAAGCACCTTTACCTACTTTTAAGTCTATTACAATAGTATCACTTCCACTTGCTATTTTTTTAGACATAATTGAACTTGCAATTAAAGGTATTGAATCTACTGCACCTATTTCATTTCTAAGAGCATATATTTTCTTATCTGCAACTGCTATTTTTTCACTTTGACTTATAACTGCACATCCAACTGTATTTAAAAGTCTTAAAAACTCCTTTTTAGATACATTTAATTTATATCCTGGGATACTTTCAAGTTTGTCAACAGTTCCACCTGTAAGTCCAAGACCTCTACCGCTCATTTTAGGTACAGCTACACCTGATGCTGCTACTATTGGAGAAACTATAAGAGTAATTTTATCTCCAACACCACCAGTTGAGTGTTTATCACATACTGGTTTATCAATAGAACTTAAATCTATTGTTTCACCACTTTTAATCATTATATCAGTTAGATAATAAGTTTCTTCCATTGACAAAGTATTATTATATATACTCCATACAAAGTCTGACATTGTATTATCATTTATTTTACCTTTAACATAAGAATTAACCATATATTCTATTTCTTTATAAGTTAATTCTTCTTTATTATTTTTCTTTTCAATTATTTCTACTGCCTTCATATTCTCTCACCTATTATATATTATACAATATTTTTAATTAAAAAAATAGATTTCATTTAAGAAACCTATTTAATTTATTAGCCTATTCTAAATGCTGGAGAGACACCACTACTATTGTATGCGGCATGGGATGAAAGCCAAATGCCTTGTGTATTAACTGCACTAAAGTCAAATCCATATGTTGAATCAGCTGAACGGAGCCACCATATGCTAATAGTTTCTCCATTTTTCTTTATTGCTGACGAGTAATCTGATATAGTTACCCCTATTTTTTTGTAATAATCTAATTGGCGTGTTAGATTTCCTATTGTTTCTAAGTCATCTGAGAATCCTGCATATATTTCTTTTCCAGATAACAAATAAAGCTTATCAGTTGATGTAAAGTTGTTTGCATCATTTACACCATGGCTAGATAAAACAGTAGTTGAAATTATCCCCTTTTGTAGTTCTGTTGGAAAACTATTATATATATCATTATTTATAAAAGTTCTCATTTGAGTTTCTGGCCAACCACCTTCATTCCATCCCAAACTATATGTCTCGCCATTGTGTGTGCCAGATGGATTCATAATATGATTTGTTATAATATCTGCAAACTCAAGTACAAATCCACATGCTGTTTATGAAAATCCAGTTGTGCTACACTCACTCGGTGTTGTTGTGTTTGCTATTCTTACTGTATGTGTTCCATAGGTTCCCATATTAATAGTTTTACTATCCCCTAAATTATATTTGCTTGTATTATTTTCTTTAACTGCTTTAATTATTGTTTTCCAACTATCTGTATCAAATGAATTTGGTTCAAAAATTTTTTCAGTGAAATATCCTGGATCAGCAGTGCCACCATCTATATGAGCATATAACTTACTTTTTTTTGTACTATCATAAGCACTTCCTGCACCACCTATCAAACTATAGCATCTCCAAAACATATTTGTGTCATCTTCAACATTAGTTACTACAAAGTTATCGCTTGCATAAATAGTTTTTAAACTTTCACTTCCCCAAAACATTGCTGACATATTAGTAACATTACTAGTATCAAAACTACTTAAGTCGATTGTTATACTTTTACTTCGCTTAAACATTACTCCCATGTTTGTGACTTTACTTGTATCAAAACTACTTAAATTGATATTCGTAATCTCACTATTTTCAAACATGCTATACATACTCGTTACTTTGCTAGTATTAAAGTTTTTTACATCTAGTGTTGTAACTGATGCACCCATAAACATACTTTCCATATTGGTTACATTGCTTGTATCAAAACTACTTACATCAAGTATATTTGAATTGCTCCAAGCAAACATATATTCCATGGTTGTAACTTTACTTGTATTAAAATTGCTTACATCTAATGTTGTAGCCATGCTCGCTGAAAACATATAACTCATATCAGTTACATTTTTAGTATCAAATTTACTGATATCTAGTACTGTTGCCTTACTATAGTAAAACATTCCAGACATATTTGTAACTTTACTTGTATCAAATTTACTAACATCTGTCACTGTTGTTTTGCTGTAATAAAACATCTCACTCATATCTGTAACTTTTGATGTATTAAAACTACTTACATTTATTTCAGTTGCTTCACTTGCTCGAAACATTCCCGCCATATTCACTATATTATGGGTATCTAATTTGCTAACATCTAATACTGTTGCTTTGCTATTATAAAACATATAAGCCATTGATGTTATAGGTATATTATTTATATATGTACATACTTTACTTGTTATTGCATCTGTGCTTGTTTTATCAGTTAATTGTACTCCCCATCCATTATTCATACTATTCCAAGCAAGTTCGGAATTTGAGTTAATACCACTTTGCTTATATGAATATGTATATTGTTTATTAACATATTTTAGTCCTTCTGTAAGTGTATCCGTTGTTTTACAAAAATAAGTGTTTTCAGTATTTTCTGCAACTGTTATTTCACTATAATTAGTGGGTAGCGATATATCAGATAAGGTATTTGTGATATATCCGCCTTTTAAAACCAGTTCTATTGTTTGATCTGTTTCACTATTATTTATTATTAAAAGTTTTATATTGTTTGAATTATTTGCTACTATCGAATCGTTTGGTTTACTATATGTTGTTACTATTTCATCTGTATCTTTTGTTGATTCATAATATTTTATTTCAATGTTAGAATTTTTTAAATATAATAATTTATAATATGTATCTACTGGATCTAAACTATTTACTGTTAAATCTATTATTGTTTCTCCAGGTGGTACTGTTAAAGTATTTTTTGATTCATTATCAATAGTCATTGAATACTTTAGTTCTCCAATATACATTTCTGCTGCTTTATGATTATCAGAAGATACAAAAAAGCTTGAATAAGACAAACCTAAAAGAATACTTACTCCAATAAGTACTGAAATTATTACTAGATATTTATGTAAAAAACTTACTGCTTTATTCATATCTATTCTCCAATTTTATTCTATCATTTTCTAATTTATTAATCAATTCTTTTTTCTAATTTTATCTCTTCTAATCTATCATCTTCTATTATTCTGTTTGCATTATCTAATAATTGTTTTTTAACTGCTTTGCATATAAATAATAATTCTTCGTCATCTATGCCTATTCTTTTTCTAAGTTCTGGTTTTTCTATTATTTCTAATAAGTTTTTAACAGCTATTTCATCAGCTAAATCTGGACAGCCAAGCTCATATCCATTATACATATTATCACCTACACTAATTTTAGTATAATTGTTTTATTTAGTCAATTTTTATATTATTTTATATTCCCTTGATATTATTTTTTTATTACTACAATATTCTATGATATATTCATTATTTCTTTTGCAAATTATAATACCTATAGTTTTATCGTGATAGGACTTTCTTATGTTTTTATCTATATAATCCATATATATTTGTATTTGACCTATATACTGTTTTTTTAACTCTGTTACTTTTAATTCTATTACCACAAAACAATTAAATTCGTAGTTAAATAACAATAAATCTATATAATTATACCTCTGTCCTATTTTTATTTTGTATTCATTATCAATAAAAGAATATCCAGTGCCCAATTCTTTCATAAATGACGGTAAATTTTCTATTATTAAATTATGTAATACTTTTTCTGTTATTATTTCTACATTTTCTTTATTTTTTATTATTATAGGATTAGGAATATATTCTACTATATCTAGATTATTGTTTAATATTAATTTATCTTTTGTTTTTTTATTTAGTCTATCATATTCATTGTTTTTTATTTTTTCTTGTAATTGTCTTTTACTTAAATTATAAATTAAACACTGATTAATATAATAATTCATTTTATTTTTGTCTTTTAATGGCATTATTAGTAAAAGATTTGTCCATGATAATTTGGAAACCAATGGTTTCCAAATGTCATCTTTAAAAGAAAAATAAAGTTGTCTCATACTTCTTAATGTTCTTGTATTATATTTCTTGCCTATTTCAATAGTTAACTTTTCAGCATATTTTTCAATTATGTTATCACCATATTTACTTCCTGCTTCGTATAAAAGTTTTCCTATTTCGAAATAAGTTATTACTCTATGTTTTTCTTTTGAATAATCTTTTACTTTTGCATATATCTCGTTTTCTATTAATTTATCTTTTATTTCATTATAATAATTCATTTTTCTCCTTTTAAAAGCAGATTATTCATCTGCTTTTCTGGTACTTGATAAAAATGATACTTTTTCTGCGATTACATCCATTGTATATTTTGTTTCTCCATCTTTTTCATATTGCGATGTTTGTAGTCTTCCTTTTACTCCGACTAAATCACTTTTCTTACAATATTCACAAGTTGTTTCAGCTATTCCGTTCCAAAGTGTACATCTTATAAAGTCAGTGTCATATTGCCCATCCATATTCTTGAAAGCTCTTGGTACTGCTAATGTTATATAAGTTCTTTTTTTATTATTTTCACCTACTATTACTTCTGGATCATTAGCTATTCTTCCTGTTATTATTACTTGATTTAACATTTTTCCTCCTTTCAATGTTGAAATATAACACATACTAAAATAGCATTCAAATTGATATAATTTAATTTTAGTGATACTTTTCATATTGAAAATTCAGTTTTTCTCTAGTGAAAAATTGTATTATTCTGAATAGTTTTATACTGAAAAATTAATTTTAGACAAAATTAAAAAAATTACAAAAATGTAATTTTCTTAATTTGCAAACTCAAAGATTTCTTTTTTATTTTTTAATACCTTAATTAAGTAATCTATTTCTTCAAATGTATTATAAAAATATAAACTTATTCTAACAGTATCCTCAGTGTTATCACCCATTTTGGCACAATGTTTACCACTTCTTACACATATGCCTTTTGTATTTAAATATAGTCCTAAGTCTCCTGATAGTACCCCATCAATATTAATTATTACTGTACTTCCTTCACAATTTTTATTATATATTTTTATATATGGTATTGTTTCTAGTTCTTTTATTAAATATTTTCTTAAGTATTTTTCATGTTTTTCTATATTATCCATACCTATTTCATTTAAATATTTTATTGATTCACTAAAGCCTATTATTCCACTTAAATTTGGTGTTCCTGCTTCAAATCTATATGGTAGTTCTGCAAGTCTTAATGAGTTACTATCATATAATAAATTCATTCCACCTCCATATTCAAATGGCACCATTTTCTTTAATAAATCATATTTTCCATAAAGCACTCCTACTCCTGTTGGTCCACACATTTTATGAGCAGAGAATGCTAGAAAATCTACATCTAAATCTTGAACATCTGTTTTGATATGAGGAACACTTTGTGCTCCATCAACAACTACTAGTATATTGTTTTTGTGAGCTATTTTACATATTGTTTTAATATCTCTTCTATCTCCACTAACATTAGTTATATGAGCAAGTGATATTACTTTTGTTTTATTAGTTATTTTATTTATAAGATCATTTATATTTAGTTTTTCATTTACTGAATCTACAAATACTATTTTTATATTCTTTTTAATAGATAATATTAACCACGGAAGTATATTAGATGCATGTTCACTACTAGATAAAATTATTTCATCATTTTCTTTTAAATAATTTAAGAAATATCCAAAACATATCATATTTAGTGAATCAGTTGTGTTTTTAGTAAATATTATTTCATCTGTTCTTTTAGCATTTATAAACATTTTTACTAAGTCTCTTGTATAATCTACTTCATCATCGACTTTAAAACTTATATCATAGTCTCCTCTATGTGAATTAGCATTATAATCATAATAATACTCATTCATCTTATCTATTACTCTATAAGGTTTAAATGTAGTAGCAGCACTATCAAAATATATAAGACTTTTTTCTTTCATTGGAAATTCATTTTTATTATTCACCTTATACCTCACCTATTATAATATATACTTGTAAATAAATTTGTTTTATAACAAATATAATAATTGAAGTAGTTTAATATTTAATATATAATATATTTAGGTGAAGAAAATGGATTGTTTATTTTGTAAAATTATTAATGGAGATATTCCATCATATACTATATATGAAAATAATTATGTTAAGTGTTTTTTAGATGTTAATCCTAATACTATGGGACATACTTTAATTGTACCTAAAAAGCATTTTAAAGATGTTTATGATATTGATTTAGAATATTTAAATGAAGTACATAAAGCTAGTAAAGAAGTTATTAATATTTTAGATTCTAAACTTAAACCTAATGGTTATAAGTTAGTTCAAAATAATGGAATATTACAAGAAGTAAAACATTATCATTTACATGTTATTCCTAATTATAATAAGAAAATTAATAAAGATGTAAGTGAAGTTTATAATATGATTAAATAATTGTTTATTTATTTGTTTTATTGTATAATTAATTTATATAAAAAGGAGTGAAAGAAATGTTTGAATCAATGGATAAAAAGAAATTAATTATATTAGGTTCATCATTAGTTGGTTTTATTGTTGTTATTCTTTTAGCATCATGGATTATAAGTATTGTTAAACCTCATTATTATACTTATGAGGAAGTTGAAACTAAGATTACTGCAGCAGTTAAAAGCTATTATGAAACTAATCCTACTATGATACCTACTCAAGATGGTGAATATAGTGTTCAATATAGTACATTAGTTGAAGGTGAATATATTAAACCTCTTAATGAAATACTTAAAGATGGAGATAGTTGTACTGTTAATATTGTAGTTACTAAATCTGGTGATAATATTGCTTACCTTCCATACTTAACTTGCCCTGGTAGTTATGAAACAAAGGAATTATATAAAGTAGTTAAAGAAAATAATCCAGTTGTTACTTATGGTAGTGGCTTATATGAAAATGAAAAAGGTGGTTATTACTTTAGAGGTGAAGTTAAAAATAATTATGTAAGTTTTGGAGAAATTAGTATTAATGATAAACCAAAGCCTTATTTATGGAAAATATTAAGTATCGAAAGTGATAATACAGTTAAAATTATGACAGAGATTACTGAGAGAGAAAGATATGCATGGGATGATAGATTTAATGAAGGAAAACAATCTAACTTTGGATATAATGATTTTGAAGTAAGTAGAGCTAAAGAAACATTAAAAGGTTTTGAATCTAATGATAATATCGCTAATGAATCTATGAAAAATGCAATTGTTGCTAAAAACTTATGTGTTGGTAAAAGAAAAATAAGTGATACAACAAAAGATGGAAGTGCTGAATGTTCAGTAATGTCTGAAGATAAATATATGTTTGGTCTTATAACTCCATATGAATATATGAGAATTAGTTTAGATGATAATTGTAAACTTCCTTCTAATGATTCATGTTCTAATTATAATTACATGTACAATAAAGATGTTGTTAGTTGGTCATTAACTGCTGAAGATACTGATGATAACAATTATAGTGTTTACTATTTTGATGGTACAGTTTTTGAGTCAGGAAGAGCTAGTATTCAAAGAAGATTCTATGTTACAGCTTATATTAATGCTAGAGCATTATTTAAATCAGGTAATGGTACTGTAGATGATCCTTATATAATAAGATAATTAATAAATTAAAAACCCTATTGAATAATAGGGTTTTGATTTGCTTCAATATTTTGATTTGCTTGTTGAGTTTTTAGAAGAGTTGCTTGTTGTTGTTCAGCTAATATTTCTTCTGATTTTCTAAACCATTCTGTTCCTATATGAGCATTACTTGAATTTGGTGTTGGATCTGGTTTATCTATTTTAGTAAATATTGGAATATTAAATGCATTTCCAAAACATAATGCGACACCTGGTCTTAATGTTTTTAATTTTTCTACATCCATATCACTTATACTATGTGTTATATGCTTTATTATCTCTAAATCTGCTGGATGGAACATTCTTAAAACTAAATAATTTGAACATTGACTTAATGCTGTATTAGATAGCTCACTTGGCCTTTGTGTTATAAGGCCTAAAACTACTCCATATTTTCTTCCTTCTTTTGTAATTCTATCAAATATATTATATCCAATTGTATTAATATCATTATCATTTTGAACATAACGGTGAGCTTCTTCAAGTATTATTTGCATTGGGAAACCACCTCTATTTTCTAAACTAATTGCATAATCAAAGAATAATTTAGAAAATACTTTTGTTAGAACTTTAGCAAATCTTTCATCAACATAATTTAAATTAAAGTTAACAATTTGAGCTTTTTCACCAGTTGGTGCGGTAAATATATTTTTAACATAATCAGATTTTGGTATATACTCTTCTACATCAAAATATAATCCATAATCTCCATTAATAATAGCATCTAATCTTACTTTTAGAATATTGTTTACATCATAAACTTTATCACTTTTAAGTACACCTTCACTAATAAGAGCAAATTCAAATGCATTATATAAATCTTTTAATGTATAGAATTTTGGTTTCATATTTCTATTTAGTTTTAATTCTTCTTGTACAAATGTTTCTAAAAATTCTGTTACTAGTTGCATAGTATTTATTTTACCAGTTTGATCTATATTTAAGCATTGTCTTAATGTTCTTACATATCCTGGTTGCACTATTTTACTTTCTAAATTTATATCTTTTGTATAGAATGTTGAAAGTACAGCAACTACTTGGTCTCTTATTTGAGCTGGCCCTTTACCACTAGTTAATATATCTAATATTGCTTTTGCAATTATATTATTTTTAATATCTTTTACTTTTTCTTCTTCTTCAGTAAATAGATAAACATATTTTAATGCTTTTTCTATTATTGGAAGTTGAGATGGTGAATCTACATTTAAAAGTAATGCTATATCATCTACCTCTAAATAATAAGGTGGTATTTTTACTACTTCACTTTTAGTAAATCCTGGATCTGTTGTTAGTGTTTTGCATCTACAGAATTTAGTTTGATTTATTCTATCAAGTGCATGATGATATTCACCATAAACATCAAATAATACTATATTAGCATTAGTTGGTATATAGGTTTTTCTATAAAATAAATTTTGAAATATTCTTGTAACACTACAACTTTTACCACTACCAGTATTACCTATGATAGCAAAGTGATTTGAAAAGAAATTGTCTATATTTGCTGATACATTAAATCCATCATATATTAAGCTTTTACCTATATAAAGATCTGTTGGTGTATCTATTTGTTGATTACCTACAAGTTCAATAACTTCTTCTTTATTAACAATTCTTGCTTTTGCATCTGCAGTTGGTTTATTTAATATTCCACTATAAAATGAATTATTCATAAATTCACCGACTAAAATACAAGAAATTTCATCTCTTGTTATTGAAGTGATTTCAGCAACTACTTTATGTTTATCTTCAAATACTATATGTACACCTACAAGTGTTGTTTCAACTCTTTTTGATAAATTTTCTAATACAATATTTTGTTCAAATATAGATATAATTTTTCCAAACATATATACACCCTCTTATTCTATAAAAATTATATCACTAAAAAAGTACTATTGCTAGTACCAATTATTTAACTATTAAATTTTTAAGTTCACCCGTTGGTTTTAATTTAGTTATTTTATATATTTTATTTATTAAATCTATTATGTCTTTATAATTAAAATCCTCTGTTTTTATATAGTATTTTTTATCATTTGATATAATCACTATATCTCTACTCTCATATAGATAATCATTTATATTTAAGTCATTTTTATAACCATATTCTTCGATTTCTTTTAAATCGATTTTGTATTTTTTAGGAATATATGCTCCACATTTATATTTTTTTACTGAACTAACAAGCTTATATGGATTATATACTTTTTCTTTTCTTGATACATTTTTTGATGGAAGTAACAAATTCAAATATAATATATCATCATCAATAACTATGCTTATACCTTTATAATACTTTATGCCTGTTATGATATTGCCTATTAAGAATACATTTGGTACTGATAATATAAATAATGAAACAAGTATTCCCAGTATATTTAGTTTCATATCTAATGATAAAAAAAATATTAATATTGTTGGAATTAGAAAAAATATTTCTAATATTATATCTAATATTATTGTAGGCATAAATTTTTCTTTTTTAGCAATTATTTTCATATATTCTCCTAGTTATTTAATTATAACATATGTAAAAGAAAAATGAGAGAAAATCTCTCATTAATTCTTCTTTAATATTTCAAGTTTATGTTCTTCTTTTGCTAAATCTTCTCTTTCTTTATTAACAATAGCTTCTGGTGCTTTATTAACATAGTTTTCATTAGATAGAAGTTTTTTTCTTCTTTCAATAGAAGCTGTTAATTTTATTATTTCTTCTTCTATTTTTTGTTTTTCTTCTTCATTATTTTTAGAATTATCAAAATATAAATCAAATTTATAATTATAAAGTTCGATAGTTAATAAATCTTTATATGTTGGTTTTTCAACTATTTTGTCTTCTAATTTTAACATTTTATTTAATAATGTATTTTTGTTATAATCAATTACTTCAATTTCATTTGATATTTTATTTTCTAGTTTTTTATTTCTAAATAGTGTTACATATTCTAACATTTCATCTATTTCTTTTGTTTCTTGTTTAAATATTTGTTTTTTATTACAAGTTGGATATTCACTTTGTAATAGTAATTCAGTATCTTTTATTTCAAAATTACTATATATTTCTTCAGTAACAAATGGCATAAATGGATGTAACATTTTTATAATACAAGTTATTGTATAAAGAAGTGTACTCTTAGTTGAGTTTGTTTCACTGAATTTTGACATTTCTATATATTTATCACAGAAATCATCCCAAATAAATGAATATAGACAACTACCAGCATTATTAAATTCATATTTATCCATTGATTTTGTTACAGAAGCAATAGTTTCATTTAATTTAGTAAGTATCCATTTATCAGCATTATTTAAATTTTCTAAACTATAATCTTCTTTTTTGAAATTTTCAAGTTTCATAAGTACGAATCTTGATGCATTCCATAATTTATTTATGAAATTCCAAGTTGAAGCAACTTTATCAGTATCAAACCTTATATCCATTCCCATAGCTGATGTTGTTGTTAAATAGAATCTTAAAGCATCACATCCATATTCATCAATCATATCCATTGGATCTATTCCGTTACCTAATGATTTAGACATTTTTCTTCCTTGTTTGTCTCTGATTAGTCCGTGAATTATGCAATCTTTAAATGGTCTATCATTCATTTGTTTTAATGATGAGAATGCCATTCTAGCTACCCAAAAGAATATGATATCGTATGCTGTTACTAATACATCTGTTGGAAAGTATCTTTCTAAATCTTCTGTATTATTTGGCCAACCAAGTGTACTAAATGGCCATAATGCACTGCTAAACCATGTATCAAGAACATCATTATCTTGTATCCAACCTTCTCCTGGACACTCTACTTGTACTTTTACTTCTTCATCTTTATACCAAGCAGGAATTCTATGTCCCCACCATAATTGTCTACTTATACACCAATCATGACAATCTTCCATCCAATGATTTAATATCTTTTCAAATCTTTTTGGTATAAAATGTATTTTTTTATCTTTTGATTTTTGAGCGGTTAATAAGTCTTCACTCATACTTTTCATATTAACAAACCATTGTTTTGAAAGATATGGTTCAACTACTGCATGAGTTCTTTCAGAGTGACCTACACTATGTGTCATCTTTTCTATACTAATAAGTAAGTCTTCTTTTTCTAAATCTTTTAATAACTCACTTCTACATTCTTCTCTTGTCATACCATTATATTTACCAGTAAGTTCATTCATTGTTGCATCTTCATTCATAATGATGATTCTTTCCAAGTTATGTCTATTACCTACTTCAAAATCATTAGGATCATGGGCTGGTGTTATTTTAACACAACCTGTTCCGAATTCTGGATCAGCATGTTCATCTCCGATAATTGGTATTAATTTATTAACAATTGGAAGTATAACATTTTTACCTATTAAATCTTTATATCTTTTATCTTTTGGATTAACAGCTACTGCTGTATCACCAAAAAGTGTTTCTGGTCTAGTTGTTGCTACATCTAAGTAATCTTTTGTTCCTTCAATAAAATATTTTATATGATAAAATGCTCCTGCATCTTCTTCATAAATAACTTCTTCATTAGATAGAGCTGTTTTTGCAACTGGATCCCAGTTTATTATTTTTTCTCCTCTATAAATAAGTCCTTCGTTATATAATTTTATAAACACTGCATTAACTGCATCATTTAATCCTGAATCTAATGTAAATCTTTCTCTTGTATAATCAACACAAAGTCCCATTGTTTCCCATTGTTTATGGATGTTATTTCTATGTTCGTCTGTCCATTTCCAACATTCTTTTAAGAATCCTTCTCTTCCAAGTTCATACTTATTTATTCCTTGCTCTTTTAATCTATTAACAACTTTTGCTTCTGTTGCGATTGCGGCATGATCCATACCTGGAAGCCATAATGTATCGAATCCTTTCATTTTTTTATATCTTATAATTGTATCTTGAATACTTGTATTAAGAGCATGTCCTAAGTGAAGATTACCTGTAACATTAGGTGGTGGAATTACTATTGTAAATGGTTCTTTACTTTTATCGCCTGCTTCAAAAAGGTGGCTCTTCATCCAAGCATCATATTTACCATTTTCTACTTCTTTATGGTTATATTTTTTATCTAACATAATTTATTCTCCTTTTAAATATTTTTTTGCTTCATCAAAATAAGGTTTAAACTTATCTTTATCTTTTATATGTTCTAATATTTTATCATAGTAACCTTTTTCTAATATTGTTTGTTTACTATAATCATAATTTAAATCAAATACAAATGATAAATATAATATTATCTTATCACTAGCTGTTTTGACATCTTCTTTTTTTATTAATTTATGTTTTTTGAATTCTTCTTTAACTATATCAGAAATATCACTATCGTCTATTTTTATTTCAAATATTCTTGGATTAGAAAATGAATATAGTATATCTAATTTATCAGCATCTCTTATAATTTTACAATGTAATTTTTCTTTTACTGTTAAATTATCTTCCATTTCATATTTATTATGATTTCGTATTGCTTTTTTGACTATATCATAGTCTTCAGTTGCTAATCTATACTTTTTAATATCTCCTTCATCAAATAATATTTTTGCTCCAAGTTCTGCATGATCGACTGATTTTCTATCATTAAATGTCTTATATTCCTTCCATTGTGGAAATCTTCCATAATCGTGTAGTAAACCGATTAAACATGCAAGATAGTTATCATCTTCATCTAAATTTATTGTATATGATATTTCGTCACTTTCATGCATGACTCGATAAGAATGTTTATACTTAAATTCTATCATTTTTTCATTTAAATCATATGATATTACATACTTATCAAATTCATCTAAATTATCATTCATTTCATTTTTCATACTTTTTTCCTCCAAAAGAAAAAGGCAGAACCAAAGGACGAAATTTTCCGTGGTACCACCTTATTTAATACTCTATTTATTTAACGCATAATTACGCAACTTCTTACTTTATTCAGAAGTCAAACTCACAAGCTACCTTCATATACCTATTCTAAGAAAAGCTTTCAGCTAGTAACTTTTCATCTCTAGTAGTTAGTATATACTACTCCTCTTGGTCTTTGTTTTTGTATGACTAGATTATACAACTTTAATTTTTATCTGTCAATTATCTATTTAATTTTAATTCTTTAATAATTTTATATTCTAATTTTTTGCCACAAATTGGACAATATTCTATTGGAAATAATACTCTCATTATTCTAAAATCTTCTTTTATACCATCTTCATCATCATAATTGATTTCTGTTCTTACTATTTCATTTACAATACAAATTTGGCCATAAAACACTGAGTCACTATAAACAGATAATTCATTATCATAACTGTCTTTATATTCATCTACTTGTCCAGTTATAGACATTTTAAGTATACAATCACAAGGGTTTGATATTTTATATTTGTTCATTATAATCTTTCCTTGATTTTTTTAATAATATATCACAACCATTTACTTTATCTTGTAATTGTTCTTGTTTTTTATAAAATTCATTTTTAAATTCTGGTATATCTTTAATTGCTACTTTATGATATGAGCCTACTAATATCTTTTTATTTTCTAGTTCACATACTTTTTTTGCTTCTTCATAGCTATCAGTAATAAAATTTGCTAATTGTGGCTCTTCAAATAACACATCTTCTGTTTCTATAAAGTCATTGCCGATTTGTTTTTTCATAAATATTACTTCATATTCTTGATGTGTTTTTCCATCATAATCGTATTTTATTATATGTTTTGTAATATAACAAGGCATAACTACAAAACACTCTGTACCTATTATTGGTAATCCACACATACTATGCCCAGTAAATTTTGTTATTCCATAAAGTGTATATGCTGTTGGATAGTTTATATCTTCCATTTTATTTTCCCCCAAAAATATATTATTAATCTTCTTTATGAAGCTCTTCAATTATTTTTTCTATTTTTTCACCATATTCTATAGATTCATCAAATATGAATTTTAATTCTGGTGTATGTCTAATTTGTAATCTTTCTGCAAGAAGACTTCTAAAAAAGCCACTTGCATTATTAAGATCCTTTTCCACTTTTACTCTATCATCTGTTGTTGTAAAGTATACTTTTGCAAAGCTTAGATCATTTGTTACTTCACATGCAGTTATTGTTACATGCTTAAAGTCTTCGTCTTTTGCTTCTAGAAGTAATATATTTCCAAGCTCTTTTTGCATATCAGAAGCTACTCTTTCGCCTTTTAAACTCATACTCTTTTCACTTCCTTAATTTCATAAACTTCAATAATATCTCTTTCTTTAATATCTGGGAATGATTCAATTGTCATACCGCAATCATAACCTGCTTTAACTTCTTTAACTTGATCCTTTTCTCTTTGTAGTGTTGCTACTTTTGATGTTGTTACAACAATTCCATCTCTTATAACTCTACAAGGTGTATTAACTTTAACTACTCCACTTGTTACATGTGAACCAGCTATGTTACCAACCTTAGAGAAATGGAATAATTGTCTTACTTCTGCTTCACCAATTACAACTTCTTCAAATTCTGGATCTAGCATACCTTTCATAGCACTTTCTATTTCTTCTACTAATTTATATATAATATTATAAAGTCTTATTTCGATTCCATAGCTTTTAGCTGTTTCTTTTGTTTGTTTACTTGGACTTACATTAAATCCAATAATAATTGCATTAGATGCATTTGCTAAAACTACATCACTTTCAGTTATAGTTCCAACACCACTTCTAATAACATTTATCTTAACACCTTCAACTGTTATTTTTAATAAAGCATTTTTAACTGCTTCTTCACTACCTTTAACATCAGTTTTTAAGATAATATTTATTTCTTTTCTTCCTTCTTTAATTGAATCAAATAATTCGTCTAAACTTAAAGCTTTTTTAGCAAATTTCTTGCTTTTTTCGTGTTCTTTTCTCTTCATAGCAACACTTCTTGCTTCTTTTTCGCTTTCAAATGCCATGAATTTATCACCAGCTACTGGTACATCATCTAGTCCAGTTACTTCTACTGGTTTAGATGGTTCTGCTGATACTACTTCTTTTCCAGTATCATCTTTAAGTGTTCTTACTTTTCCATAATTTGTTCCAACTACGATTGGATCTCCAAGTCTTAGTGTTCCGTTTTGAATTAATAATGTTACAACTGGTCCTATATTTTTATCAAGTCTTGCTTCAATAACTGAACCACTTGCATATCTATTCGGATTTGCTTTTAGATCTAATACTTCACTAAGAGCTGTAATATTATCAAGTAATAAATCTACTCCTTCACCAGTTTGAGCACTTATACGAACAAATATTGTATCTCCACCCCATTCTTCTGGTGTTAATCCTAGTTCACTAAGTTCACTCATTATTTTATCAACATTTATATTTGGTTTATCTATTTTATTAACAGCAACAATAATTGGTACTCCTGCTGCTTTAGCATGATCTATTGCTTCTCTTGTTTGAGGCATAACTCCATCATCTGCTGCTACTATAATAATAACAATATCAGTTACAGCTGCACCTCTTGCTCTCATTTCTGTAAATGCTGCATGACCTGGTGTATCAATAAATGTAATCTTTTTACCATTCTTAGTTACTTGATATGCACCTATTGCTTGAGTGATACCACCTGCTTCACCAGCCGCAACATGAGAATTACGAATATAATCTAATAATGTAGTTTTTCCATGATCAACATGTCCCATAATTGTTACAACTGCTGGTCTTCCTTCTAAATCACTTTCATTATCTTTAATTACATATTCTTCAAAATTAGTTATATCTGTTGTTTCTTCTTTTACAAGTTCTTTATTATATTCAAGTACTAATACTTCTGCATCTTCATATGAAATTGCTTGATTTGAAGATATCATAAGTCCCATACCAATTAATTTTTTAACAACATCTGAAACTGGTACTTTAAGTTCATTTGCTAAATCTGAAACACTCATACCTTCTTTATATAAAACAACATTACTTTCTATTTCTTCTTTATTACTTTGAAGTTTTTGTTTGTTTTTATAAATATTTTTCTTTTTAAGTGATAAGTCTTCTTGTGCTTGTTTATTATCTTTTTTCTTGAATTTTTCTTTTACCTTAACTTGTTCATCTAATTCAATATTATATGCAAGTGCTGCTTCTTCTGCTCTATCTTCTAATTCAAATTTATCAGCTAATTCTTCTGTTAAATTGTTTTCTTCTTCCTTTGATAATTCATTATCTAACATAATAATGGCTTCATCATCTAATATATCTGTTTTATTAGAATAACTATATCCCATCTTTTTAAGTGCAGTTATTACTTCCTCACTTGTTATACCTAATTCCAAAGCATAATCTTCTATACTCATAAAATCCCTCCTTTTTTTATTTTATATTTTAGTTAATAATTCATCATATATCTCATCTTTTATTGTAACTTCTAAGTGACGATCTAATATTTTAGATTTTCTGGCTTTTTCTATTACTTCTTTATCTTTTTTAATGTAAGCTCCTCTTCCATTAGCTTTACCAGTTTCATCTACAAATACCACTCCTTCGTTATTTCTAACGACTCTTAGAAGATCTTTTTTCTCTAATTTTTCATGTGTCACTACACATGTTCTCATAGGTACTTTTCTTACTTTCATATAAACTCTCCTTATGAGTTAATTTCTTTATTTATATCTGCTAGTGTTTTAATATTTATTGTATATTTTGTAAGTTTACTAGCTAATTTAATATTAATTCCTTTTTTACCTATTGCTAAACTTAAATTTTCATCATCAGCTATAACTAATGCTTCTTTTTTCTTTTCATCTGTTATACTTACATTTAAATTTTTAGCTGGGCTTAATGCATTAGCAATAAATTCTTCTGGATCTGTACTATAAGCAATTAAATCTACTTTTTCTCCTCCAAGTTCATTAATTATATTAGCAATTCTTCTTCCTTTTTCACCAATACAACTTCCAATTGGATCTACTTTTGGATTAGTTGATGCTACTGCTACTTTAGATCTAACACCTGCTTCACGAGCAACTCCCCTAAGTTCAAGAGTTCCATCACTAAATTCAGGTATTTCATGTTCAAATAATCTTTTAACAAATCCATAATTCTTTCTTGATACTAAAATTAATGGTCCTTTAGTAGTTGATTCTATTTTAGTAATATAAACTTTTATAGAATCTCCCATAGTTAATTTTTCTCCTGGAATTAATTCTGTTTTTGGAAGTATTCCTCTTGCTTTTCCTAAATCAACATAATAATTTTTAGCATCTTCCATAGCAAGGAAACCTATCATAAGTTCATCTTCTTTATCTTCGAATTCACTCATAATTTTTTCTCTTTCTGCTTCTCTTATCTTTTGAAGTACAACTTGTTTAGCAACTGAAATAGCTACTCTACCAAAATCATGTGGAGTTACTTCTTCTAATATTTCATCTCCGATTTGATAATCACTATTAATTTCTTTTGCTTCACTTATTGTCATTTCATTTAGATAATCATGACTTACTTTAACCTCTCCTGTTTCTGGATCGATATCGTCATCATCATCTTTATAATCATCAACAATAGTAGTTACTTTAAATACTTTTATTTCACCAGTATTTCTATCAATTAATACTCTTGATGCATAATCTGCTTTTTCATTCTTTTTAAAAGCAGTTGATAATGCTGTTTGCATTGCTTCAATAACAACATCTTCATCAATTCCTTTTTCTTTTACGATAAAGTCTAATGCTTTTTTAAATTCTTTTGCTTTTGCTAATGATTCATCTTCTTTTTTAGTTTTCTTCATCATCACTCACTCCTTTACTTCCAACATCTAAAACATATTCTTCTAAATCTAAATCTAATGAATCGATTATTGGATCTACTATATGAGTTGCTTTAACACATAAGTCCATATCAACTCCTGATTCACTATCAATAGTTACAAATAATGTTTTTTCACCATCATCTTCACCTAAATAAACATCTAATAATGTTATATTTTCTTTCTCTAATGGTTCTTTAATCGCATCTTTGATTTTATCTATCATTAAAATGCCTCCTTTCGTAAATAAAGAGTGGACTATTGTGTCCACTCTCCGCTTGTCAACTGTATTATAACATAATTAATTATATGTTACAAGAAAAACTTTATTACTTGGTATATTGTGTTATTTTTTATGTATTTTTAATTGAAATATATTTTGATATTTGTTAGTATAGTGAGTTAAGAGGTAATGATATGAAAAATGAACTTGTTTTTAAGAGCTTAAATAGTGAAACTAAGGAATACTTATCTGTTGTATATTCTATAATGGATTATTTAAATAATTGTAATCCTAGTATTCCTGTAACTAATAGTAATGGTGAAACTATTTATGTTGCTGTTACTGAAGGAAATTGTATAACTGGTCTTGCTTTTTTCTTAGCAGGATTATATGTAGATGGACCTACAAAAGAATTTTTTAATTCTAAAGATATTACTTTTGAAAAATGCTTTAGTTATATTAATAATGATAATAATACAGAATTTAAATTAATTGGAGATGATTTATTTAATAATGAAGCTTTTGGTCTTATTAATTTAGGCAGTTATTTAGGTACTATTTCTACTCAAATAAAAGATGATTATTATCTTACTGATAAAGATTTTTCTATTAATGATATTGAAGGTTACCAAATATTTGACTACTCTATGATATTTTATACTGATATAGTTGATGATTTAATGTATGAAATGTTTGGCATTGATGACTTTTTTAAGAGTGAATTATTTGACGATTATCAAACTACTAGAGAAGGAATTTATGCTAATATGGCGAAGGAAAGATATGATGTTGATATATTTAAAACAAGAGATGAAATTATTTGGGAATTTGATTTTAAAAAATTCAAATTAATACATGATAATGGTTATACTTATTTATTTACTCCTGATAAGAGTGATGCTAAAGTTAAAGTCTTAGGTGAAGATGATGATACTATTGATATTAATAATGTTGAAATATTAAGAATAAATGGTAAAAGTATAGATTTTGATTATTTTAATAGTATTCTTTCTTTAAATGATAATGATGTTATTGAACTTACTATACTTGATAATGAGGACAATGAAAGAATTTTTGCTACTAAAAAAGGGGAATTGTTTGAAAAAGTGGAAGATAAAAAAGAAACTAAAAAAACAACTAATTTAGATAAATATGGTGAAGATTTAACTAAGCTTAATTATCTTAGTGATCCTAGTGTTGGTAGAGATGATGATATAAGAAGAATTGAACAAGTTTTATTATATCCAGAAAGAGATAAAAGTATTATTATAACTGGTGAATCTGGTGTTGGTAAAACTGCTCTTGTAAGAGGTCTTGCTTATAGAATTAAAAATGGAAATGTACCTTCTAAACTTAAAGATTTAAGAATATATAGTATTGATAATGCTACTATGGTTGCTGGTACTAAATATGTAGGTATGCTTGAAGAAAAAATGAAAAATATTCTTGATGAAGCAAGTGGAGATAAAGATATAATACTATTTATTGATGAAATACATCAAATAATATCTGGTGGTGCTACTGAAAATAGTAATAATTCTGTTGCTGAAATATTAAAACCATATTTAGATGTTGGTAAAGTTAGAGTTATTGGTGCTACTACTACTGAAGATTATATGGAAACTATAAGTAGTAATCCTGCTTTTAAAACTAGGTTTAAGAGAATTGATATAAAAGAACCTACTAATGATACTATGTATACTATTCTTGATAATTTAATTGATACATATAATGAAGTTAGTGGTATAGTTCTTGATCCTGATTATACTAATAGAGCTAATATTATTAAATCATTGCTTGATGTTACTAAGAAGTCTTGTAGAGATTATAAAGATCCTGCTAACAATCCAAGACTTGTTATTGATATTTTAAAAGAAGCTTATGCTATTGCAGCTATTAATGATAGACATGAAGTTACAATGGATGATATTAAACTTGCGGTTAGTGATGAGGAAAGAATTTATAAATCTGCTAGAGATAGATATTCTACTATTTATGGTAGAGAAACTCAAAAACCAAAAGGTATTGTTCTTGAATTTAAACCTAAAAAATATTAAACAGCTTTTATAGTTGTTTTTATATTGACAAACGGTTGTTTGTTATTTATTATATAGATATATGAATGAAAGAAATATTATAAGTATTGATTTAAAAAGTTTTTTTGCATCATGTGAATGTGTTGAAAGAGGACTTGATCCTTATAAAACTCCACTTGTTGTTGCGGATACTGATAGAGGTGATAAAGCTATGTCTCTTGCTGTTTCACCCTATCTTAGAAATCGTGGAGTTAAATCTAGATGCAGAGTTTTTGAAATACCTAAAAATCTTAATATAATGTTTGTTAAACCAAGAATTAAACTATATCAAGAATATAGTAAGAAAGTATTTGATATATATAAAAGTTTTATAAGTGAAGAAGATATCCATTTTTATTCTATTGATGAAGTATTTATGGATGTTACTGATTATTTAAAATATTATAGAAAAACTGATACTGAGCTTGCATTATTAATAATGAAAACAGTATATGAGAAAACTGGGTTTACTACTACTGCTGGTATTGGTCCAAATGTATTACTTGCTAAAATAGCTATGGATATTGAAGCAAAACATAATAAGAATTGCTTATCTAAATGGACATATAAAGATGTTGAATCTAAACTTTGGAATATAGCTCCTCTTACTAAGGTTTGGGGGATTGGAAAAAATACTGAAAAAAAGCTTAACAATTTAGGCATTTATAAAGTTGGTGATATTAATAAATATCCAAGAAGTTTCTATATAAAAAGATTCGGTACTGTTATGGGAAATGATATTTTTGATAAAGCTAATGGTATATATTTTCCAACTATTAAAGAATTAAATTCAAGAATTAAAGAAAAATCTATGAGTATGAGTCAAATATTGTATAGAGATTATAGTATTGATGAGGCTATACTTATTATTAAAGAAATGAATGATATGTTAAATGTTCAACTTAAAGAGAAAAAGCTAACTACTAGACTTATTCATTTATCTGTTTCGTATTCAAGGGATTTATATAAAGGTTTTAATGATACTACTTTATTAAATACGGAAGAAGATAATGGTGAAAAAATATTTGATACTCTTAAATATATGTATTATAAAAATATTGAAGATTTACCTATTAGAAAAGTTGGTATTGCCTACTCTAAACTAACTGATAAAGGTGCTACACAACTTAGTTTATTTGATAAAAACGAAGTACCAACTGATGAATATAATAAGATAATTGATAAGATTACTTCTAAATATGGAAATACTTCTATATTAAGAGCTTCTTCTCTTCTTAAATCATCTACAATTAAAAATAGAGAAAGATATAAAAACACTATTTAATCTTTCTCTTTTCATTTATAACTTTTCTATAATATGGCATAAAACTTATACCATTTTTTAAATAATTTGGTAATTGTGCATCTATATAATCTTTCCATACACTAGCACTTACTAAATATACCATTGTATTTGATATTGTAAAATTCCATTGTATTTCTTTTATTTCATCTAATGCTAATGCACATGTTTTAGCGGTATTAATAATTTTATCAAACAATGGTATTTCTATATTATTTAGTTTTTCATTTGTTTCTGGATGTTTCTCATATATATTTTCTTTTTCATCTATAAAATCATATGTTGCTTTTCCTGTTTTTATATCAATCTTACTACTTATAGTTTTGTCTTTTAAAAACATCTTTATTTCTGCATATAATATATCTATTGTATCTTTTCTATATACTGTTACTATACTTATAACAGTTAAATTATTTTTATTTATTTTATCTAATACTCTATTTTGTTTATGAGTTGCTTCCATATAATAAAGTTTATTATTATTTATTTTATCTAATATGAATGCTGGACTTCTATAATCATTTAAATTAAACATCATAGTTCTTTCTTCATCTGGTGATTCACATCTACATGTTATTTCTTTTTTATCTTTTACAAAGTCTTCATATTCTTTATAACTTATATCTTTTATATTTATAATTTCTCTATTTAAATATTTATCAAATTTAATATTAAATTTAGTTTTATTATTTAATAAACTTAATGCATGTTTATCTATTAAGTGTTTATTTATATATTCTTTTCTTATTTTACCTACAAATGTATCTCTTTTATCTTTTTTAACTGTTTCAAATTTTAATTTTTCATATTCATCAAAAGTAATACTATATTTTATATAGCAAACATAAATATCGATTAAAATATTTAAATATAGTTTATTACTTCTTTTGGTAATTCTTTTAATAGTCTTATTTAAATTTTTTAAATCTTTTTTTAAGTTGTCAAAAAATTTCTTTATTGCCTTTTTCATACTACTTCGTCCTTTTTTCAACCTTATTATATAGTTTTTTATGTTAAATAGCAATAATTAGTTTAATAGTTCATTTATTGAAACTATTTTATATCCTTTACTTTTTATATAATTTATTGTTGAGCTTAATTCTGTTAGATTCTTATTATTTTCATTTATAAAAAATATTGTACCATTTTGTATATTATTTTTTACATTATTAAGAAGATTATCTTTTATTTCAAATACCATATTTATACTATTTAAATTTTTCTTATAACATATGTCTTTTATATCATAATTATTTGTTTTAACACAATAAAATTCATTATGTAATATTTTAATAAAATTATTTAATTCTTCCCTACCATTACCTTTAAATAAGATATTACTATGATTTGTTATATTATCTATTTCATTAACTAAGTTATTATAATTAAATAATAAATTTAATTCAGTATCTTTATTTTGAGCTACTCCTATCATACTTTTATAGTATTTAGTATTATTAACATTTATAACTAAGCTTATATTCTTTTTATAGTCATTACCTTTTATTATATATTTATCTTTATTATTTTCTTTATTTAATATACATTTATTTTCTTTATATTCAATTAATTCTTTTTTAAAGCCTATTCCTTTCATATTTGAATAGCTTTTATTTTTATCAACTTTTAATCCGCTAAGACCAAGAACTATACCAAATTCATTAATATTTCCTTCTCTACATTCATAATCTGTTTTTTTAGCATAATCATTTATTGATACTAAGATTGTGTCATTATACTTAGATATTTCTATTACTTTATCTGTATAATAAAAACTAAATAATACAAAAAAAATAACTATTATATTTTTTAAATATTGTTTCATATTAAAATATATAATGGTTATTAATTATTTATTCATATATTTTGAATCTTCTTTTTAATGATAATGATGATTCTTCTATCTTAGGGTATGCTACTGTACCATTTATAAAGTCATCATAGCTTATTCCTAAACTTTCAATAGACGATTGTAATGTTCTTTCTTTTCTTAATGAAATAAAGTTATAAAATAGTTTCATAAATTCTTTATAACTCATATTTTCTCTTAAATATTGTAAATGCAAAGTAGTATAGATTCCTATACCATATATTATTTCTTCTCTAACTTTACTTCTTTTTTCATAATTTTCAATATTTAATATTATTGATGGTTCCCTTTGATTAAAAAAGGATTTATCTGTTGAGCATACTGCCGGAAAAGCATCGTCCATATATGTATATCTATCATTTTTAAGTATATTTGCTCCATCTACATGTATTCCTTGTTCTATTAAATAATCATAAAATTCTAATTCAAAATATGATGATGGTACTTCTATAAAATAATCTTCAAATTCTCTTAATTTCTTTTGTTGAGGATATATAAATGATTCTCTATCATATGCATGTCCTAGTTCATGAACTAAAGATGAAAGAGATAAATCATTATAACTTCTATGTTGCATTATTATGTATCCACTTTTAAGTTTTTTACTACCTATATGCATTGCGGTAGAATTTCCTTCGCCTATTTTATGGTTATAACTCATCACTATTCTATCCTCATCCATATATTTTTTTACCAATTTATACATATCATTTCCATATCTACTAAAAAATGATAATAATATATCTGTAAAATCTTTTTCACTATATCCACTTATAAGTTTATGGAATGGAAGTGTTGGATAGTCTATCTTAATTAAGTATTTATTTAACTTATTAAATAATGTAAATAAATCTTCGTAATTATCTCTCATAAAAGTATTAAAACTATTTATTTCTTGGCAAGACATTTTTTCAAATAAACTTTGTATTTCATTTGGATCTTCAAATACTGAAAATGGATCAAAAGAAAAACCAAGTAGATCAATAGCTAGTTTATCAAGTACATAAAATCCAATATAATCAAATGTTATATCTGATTGTTTTTGATGTTTTTTATAATACTCTTTTAACCTTTTTAAATCGCTAATTAATCTATCTTGATTTGATTGCATTTTAACTCCCTGATGAATAAATTATATTCTTTCTTTTCCACCCATATATGGTCTTAAAACATGAGGTATTGTTACAGTTCCATCTTCATTATAGTTGTTTTCTAGTAATGCTATTAAAGCTCTTGTTGATGCTAAAACTGTATTATTTAAAGTATGTGGATAATAGTTTCCATTTTCTCCTTTCACTCTAATTCCAAGTCTTCTTGCTTGTGCATCTCCAAGTGTTGAACAACTACCTACTTCAAAATATTTTTGTTGTCTTGGACTCCATGCTTCAATGTCACATGACTTAACTTTTAAATCAGCTAAATCTCCACTACAACATTCTAATGTTCTAACTGGTATATCTAAACTTCTAAATAATTCAACTGTGTAACTCCACATTTTATTATACCAATCCATTGATTCTTCTGGACGACATAATACTATCATTTCTTGCTTTTCAAATTGATGTACTCTATATATTCCTCTTTCTTCTATACCATGAGCACCAACTTCTTTTCTAAAGCAAGGACTATATGATGTCATTGTAATTGGTAAACTATCTTCTTTGATCATTTCGCCTTTAAATTTACCAATCATAGAGTGTTCACTTGTACCGATTAAATATAAATCTTCGCCCTCTATTTTGTACATCATAGCATCCATTTCTGAAAATGACATAACTCCATTTACTACACTACTTCTAATCATAAATGGTGGAATACAATAAGTAAATCCTTTGTCTATCATGAAATCTCTTGCATAAGATAACATTGCTGAACTAAGTCTAGCAGCATCTCCCATTAAATAATAGAATCCATTTCCACTAGTTCTACCAGATGCTTCCTTATCAAGCCCATTTTTAGATTCTAAAATATCAGCATGATATGGAATCTCATATTCAGGAACAACTGGTTCACCAAACTTTTCTATTTCAACATTTTCCTTATCATCTTTTCCAATTGGTACAGACTCATCTATAATATTAGGAATTACCATCATTATTTTATTTATTTTTTCTGATAATTCTGTTTCTTTTATTTCTAAACTTTCTATTTCATTTTGCATTGATGAAACTTCTTCTTTTAATTTATTTGCTTCATCAACTTCTTTATTTCTCATAAGTTCACCAATTTTAGAACTTATTTTATTTTTATCTCCTCTTAATGTATCTGCTTTTACTCTTGCAGTTCTATATTCATTATCTAATTCATATACTTCATCTACAAGAGGCAATTTTTCATCTTGAAATTTTTTCTTAATATTTTCTTTTACTAAGTCTTTATTTTCTCTTATAAGTTTAATATCTATCATATATATCCCTTCTTCTTAACTAATATAATACCATTTTTGTATGTAAAAAAAAAGAATTTTTTTTATATTAAAAAAGAATATTGAATTTGATCAATACTCTTTTTATAAAAATATTTCTTATCTTACCAATTTCCGCAAGAACCGAAGATTATTGCTAAAAGAATGAATAAGATTAATATTATGAAGAATATATTGCAACCTTGATTACATGGGTTACCACAAAACATACAATTCACCTCCTTATACTAGATAAAAGCACCTAGTATGATTACTAGTAAAATAAATAGAACTAAGGCAAATGCTGCTCCTGAAATACCGTTTCCTTTACCGCATCCACATCCACAACCTGTGTTCATAAAAACATTCCTCCTTTTTATCTTTACACTTTTATAGTATGTTATTTCCTCTTTTTTGTGTATGATAATTACTTGTATTTTATTAGTATTTTTGCTATTATATTAAGAGTTAGGAGGTTATAAGTTAATGAAAAAAACATTTTTATTACTTTTAAGTTTATTTTTACTTGCTGGATGTAAAGATGTAAAGCTTACAAATGGAGAAAATGCCTTAGTAACTTTTAAAGAAGGCGGAATTAGTAGTGATGAGTTATATCAAGAATTAAAGGAAACATATGGTGCTGAAAAGTTAATGAATCTTATAGATATGCATTTACTTGAAAAATTATATGAAACTGATAATGATGAAAAAGCTTATGTAAATCAAACTGTTAAAACTACTAAAAATACTGCTAAAAAAATGAATGCTGATTTTGATTTATATTTAAATTATTATTATGGTATGGCTAATGAAGCTGCTTTTAGAAATTATCTTTCTCTTACTTATAAAAGAAATTTATGGATAGAAGATTATGCTAAAGAAACTGTAAGTGATAAACAAATTAAAGAATATTATGAAAATGAAACTTATGGTGATATTGAAGCTAGCCAAATATTAATTACAGTTGATACTAAGAAAGATGCTACTGATGATGAAAAGAAAAAAGCTGAACAAAAGGCTTATGATACTGCTAAAGAAGTTATTAGTAAGCTTAAAAAAGGCGAAGATTTTGCAACATTAGCTAAACAATATTCTAAGGATCAAAATTCAAGTTCTAATGGTGGTAGTTTAGGAAAAGTAAATACTGATTCAGTTTCTGAAGAAGTATTTAGTGCTCTTGTTAATTTAAAAGATGGAAGCTACTCTACTTCACCAGTTAAGGCAAGTGATGGTTATCATATTTTATATAGAAAATCACAAGATAAGAAGCCAGAATTAAATGATGAACTTACTAAAAAAATTAGAACTACTATTGGTAGTGAAATTGCTAAAGAATCAGGTTTCTCTATTAAAGCATTAAAAGCATTAAGAGAAAAAAATGAAATGAAAATATTAGATACTGATTTAAATAAAGACTTTGAAACATTAGTAAATAGACAAACTAGTCAAAGTACTTCAAGTAGTAATTAGTAAATTAAACATTGAATTTATAAATTCAATGTTTTTTTATGTGTTTTTTGTGATAAAATTATTTAAGGTGAAGAGTATGAAAAATAAGATTATGTATATTTTTATATCTATTATTACTATTGTTATTCTATTCTTTGGAGTTAAATATTTATTTATTACTAGAATTAATATAGATGATATTACAATCGAAATAAATAATAATTATGATTTTGATTCTAAAAAAGGTAAATTAAGAGGTAAAGATATAGAACTCACTAATACTTCTAATGTTAATTCTAATAAACTTGGAGATTATGAAGTAATTTTTGAAAGTCATGAAAAATATGCAATTAACTCTAAAAAGAAAGTTAAAGTTCATGTTGTTGATGATGAAAAACCTATTATTACTCTTAAAGGTGAAAATGAAATAATTATTAACTACAAAGAAGAATATAAAGAAGCTGGTTATACTGCTACTGATAATTATGATGGTGATATTACTGATAAAGTAACCATTCAAAATAATGTAGATAATACTAAACTTGGTAACTATGAAGTGATTTATAAAGTTATAGATAGTAGTAATAATGAAACTACTATTAAAAGAAATGTTATCGTTAAGGATACTGAAAAGCCTATTATAAAATTAAATAGAAATATTAATAGTTATGTAATACTTAATAAAAATATTAATTTAAATGATTTTACCGCTAATGATAATTATGATGGCGATATTACTGATAAAGTTACAGTTGAAGGGACTGTTAATACTAAAAAAGTTGGTTTATATAAAATATTATATAAAGTTAAAGATAGTAGTGGTAATGAAACTATTCTTGAAACAACTGTTAATGTACAAAAGAAAAATACTAAAGGTATTCCTGTTATGATGTATCATTGGTTTTATGATGATACTAAAGGTGAAGATGTATCTAAGAAACCTAATAATCATAATTATATTTCTAAAACTAATTTTGAAAAACAAATTAAATATTTAGTCGATAATAATTATTATTTTGCAACATGGGAAGAACTAAATGATTACATCGATAAAAAGATAGATTTACCTGAAAAATCTATTATACTTACTGATGATGATGGTAGAGTTTCTTTTTATGAAATAGCTTACCCTATTACTCTTAAATATAAAGTACCTATAACATCTTTTGTAATTACTAATAAAGAACCATGGAAAAAATATATGAATAAAGATTATCTACTTATGGAATCTCATACAGATAGTTTGCATGTTAGAAGTTGTACTAAATCAAAATGGGATGGTAAAGCAATGTGCGAAACATATAAAAGTATATATAACGATTTAGTTACATCTAAAAATAAACTTAATAATAACACTACTGTGTTTGCCTATCCATTCGGACATTATAGTGATGACTTTATTAAAGCACTTAAAGATTCTGGATTTAAAATGGCATTTACTATAAATTCTGGAAAAGTTAAAAAAGGAGCAAATAAATATAAGCTTCCAAGAGTTAGAGTTAGTAAAGGAACTACTCTTAATCAATTTACAAACAGTATAAAATAGGAATTACATTATTGTAATTCCTTTAATTTTGAATTAATTTCTTCGTAACTATATTCTTTTCTAAGTAATGAAGATATTATTTTATTTCTATCATTTTTAAACTTCTTTTTAGCTTTTTCTATTTCTTTATCAATCGCATTAGAACTATATTCTATATTCATAAGTAAATTATCTATCATATATTTATCATAACCCATATTATATAAATCTAATTTTAGCTTATTAATAAACATAGTATAACTTTTATTTTTCATAAGAGATTTCTTTTTATTTATTATTTTATTTAATTTAGATTCCCATATATCACTACTAAAAGTATTTAAATAATTATCTATATCATTTTCACTAAAATCAAAGTCTAATAAAGCTTTTCTTATTTTAAATGGTCCATCTAATGTTAAATTAACTTTATCATTTATAAATGCTTCTATATATCTTTTTTCATTAAGTAAATTCAGTTTATTTAATTTATCGACTGCATAATTAATATGAGATTCATTAAATTCTTTTTTTCTTAAATAATCTATTATTTCTTTTTTATTTCTCATTTTAACTTCTATATAACTTACTGATGTTTCAAATGCATCTTCATATTTATTTTCTTCTATTATTTTATCTATTAAATCTAGATCAATTTCTTTTCTGATTAATAAATCATATTTAAGAATAACATCTTCATATAATGTTAAATCTGTATTATCAAATATTATTTTATATTTGTTTTTACCTACTTTTTTAAATTTATTTATTTTCATAATGACCTCTTTCATAAAATTATAACATAATAAAAAACACTTTTTAAGTGTTTCTTAATCATTACTATAATTTGTAAAGTATCTTTGAATTAATACTACTGGTGTTCCTTTGTCTCCGCTTCCGCTTGTTAAATCACAAAGACTTCCGAGCAAATCTGTATAGCGTCTTGGTGTAGTTCCTTGTGTAGCCATTGTTCCTTTTAATTCTTTATCTTTTTCTTTTATAGCTTCTTTCATAGCTTCATTTAATTCTTCACCTTGTAAGTCTTTGAATTTATTTTCACTAAAATATTTAAGTTTTATTTCATTTGGACTTCCTTCTAAACCTTTTGTATAAGCTGGACTTACTACTGGATCTGCTAGTTCCCAAATTTTACCAACTGGATCTTTAAAAGCTCCATCTCCATAAACCATTACTTCAATATTTTTTCCAGTTTTTTCTTTCATAAGTTCTTGAACTTTTAAAACTAATTTATCACCTGTTCTTGGAAATAATTTTACTCTTTCTTCTGTTGAACGATTACTTCCTAAAAGTCCATAAGGCGAATATCCACTACCATCAACTGATTCATTTAATATATCACTTAACATTATTACTTTTGCTGATGAATCCTTATCTTCTATTTTCTTTTTAGTATCAAATCTTGTATGAATATCACTAACTATTACATCTTTAGTATATTTTAATATATCTTCTGGTCTATTTGAAAATACCATTTCAAATTCACAGCCTTCTTTTAATACTAAATCTCTATAAACTTCATACATATTAACACCAGTAAATATGTGCTTAAAACTAATAAATTTTTCTTTATATTCTTCTTCTGTTATTAAATCACTTGATGGATTTATATTATATTTAATTAAATCATCTTTATAAAGTATATCATTACCTACTTCATCACTTGGATAACTAGATAATAATGTTATTTTCTTTGTACTTTTAGCAATAGCTGATAAAAGAACAGCAAATCTATTACGACTTAGTATTGGAAATACTACTCCAATATGTTCACTATTATTAAGTTTATTTTTTATATCTTTTGTGATTTGATCTAGTGTTGCAAAGTTTCCTTCACTAATTCCAACTACTGCTTCTGTAATAGCTATAACATCTCTATCTTCAAATTCAAAGTTTTCACTTTTACTTGCTTTGATAACAGAATCTACTACTAGTGAAGCAAGATCACACCCTTCTTTAATAATAGGAGTTCTTATACCTCTTACTATTGTTCCTACATCTCTCATAAATCACTCTCCTATTATAGTTTAGCATTATATATATAAAATTTAAATATTATTAAACATTTTATTTACAAAAAAATAGTGTTTGAACACTATTTTAAAAATCTAAATCCACCTACTATGCTTGTATTTTTACTTTTTCCGTTAAATGTATTTATCATTCCAACTACTGTAATTGCTATAACTATGCAATAAAGTGCATAACTTACAAAGTCTACCCATCCTGGTGTTGTACTACTATATCTATATGTTGTAGTAAATAATGATCTAAATACTTTATTTACAAAGAACACTATTGCCCATGCTAGTGTTATGTTTAGTCCTTGATTTATATGAAAGTATAAAAATCTTGATTTTTTATATTTACCAGTTAATAATGGTAACAAGAATAAAAATGGAATATAACACATAGTAGCAAGCACTCTAAATGGAACAACTTCTTCTTTTGTAAATGTGTTTGTATAATCTTTTGTATTTACTACTCCTTCAATGAATTTTATTGTTTTATCACTAAAATCCTCTGATTTTGATTTTCCAGTTCCTAAATCAACCATTTCTATGTTACTTTGATTTAATGGAGCTTGTCCTTGATTTTGGACTGGCATTTGATTTGGAACTACTTGTCCTTGTGTAACTGTTTGACTTATTTGTCTTATATCATTTGGAACTTGTTCTTTTACATTCATTTGAGGATTTTGATTCATATTTTGATTTGGTTGTGGCATATTATTTTGATACATTTGATTTTGATTATTCATAGGATTTATATTATTTTGATTATCATTCATTGTTTACCCTCCAACTATAATTTGATTATATCATAATTTTTATAATAAATACTATGCTATTTAGAATATTTTATGATATAATTGGTTAGTAATGCAAGTATGGCGGAATTGGTAGACGCAGCAGACTCAAAATCTGCCGGTAGCAATACCTTGTGGGTTCGACTCCCATTTCTTGCACCACTTTAGTTCATAAAAGCCCAAAATCAGGGCTTTTTTATATATTTTTTTCTTTTAAAATTTAGTTTAATTTTTATTGTATGTAATTATTCTTTTTGCTATAATATTTTTAAAGGAATAAAAAGTAAATAACATTTATGGAGGTATTTTGAAATGAAAAAAATGAATATTAGAATTGGTATATTACCAAATCAGTTTTTGAATGAAGATGGTACTTTTAATCAAGAAGATGCTATCATACATTCTGGTAGAATTGCTGGAATTTGCTATGACAAAGAAGGATTTGATCACCTACTTACAGAAGATATAGAAAAAACAGCCAGAAGAGTTAGAATGACACTTGGAAACGGACATCATAGTGTTTATGATCATGTAGCCATTAGTTTTGATTTAAAAAATGTTCCTAAGATTTTAGCTATGGTTATTAATAATGAACATCAATATACTACTAGTGAAAAATCTGCTAGATATACACCAGTGGTTAGAGGAAAAAATTCTATCATTACTGAAAGTGAAGAAATTCTTTATAATAAATGGTTAGAAATCTTTAAGATTAAAATTGCTGATAAATATGGAGATGTATTTAATAAATCAAAAATAGAAAAACTTGCTCAAGAGAATGCTAGATATATGGTTACTGTTTTTATGCCAACTGAACTTATTTATACTACTTCATTAAGACAAATTAACTATATTGCATCTTGGATGAAAAAATATATTGCTGAACATAGTGAATCTAACAAAAATTTTGATATTAAATTAATGGGAGCAATGGAAGAATTTTTAAGTGAACTTGATAGACTTAATATTTTAGTTCCTGATCTTATGAGAAATGAAAAAAATAGAAGTCTTTCTCTATTTGGAAAAGATTTAGATAAGAAAAAAGAGAGCTTTAGTGATACTTATTCTACAACATATAATGTTACTTTCGCAGAACTTGCTCAAGCTCAAAGACACAGAACTTTAGATTATCAAATGGAAATGACTGATAAAAAACAATATTTTGTTCCACCTATTATTGAAGATGATCCTATTCTTGTAAATGAATGGTTAAATGATATTGAATCACTTCAAGATATCACTCCAATTGGTGAGTTAGTTACAGTTAATGAAACTGGAAAATATGATGACTTCATCTTAAAATGTCAAGAAAGATTATGTTCTGCTGCTCAACTTGAAATAATGAGACAAACAAGAGAAACATTATTAAAATATAGAGATGCTTTAAAAGAAGAAAATAACCCTCTTTATGATGATATTCTTAATTATACTAAAGGTGCTAGATGTACTTTCCCTGGTTATGAATGTACTATGCCATGTAAATTTAAAGAAGGAATTACATTAACAAGAAAGATATAATATGAATAAATTAATATTAATTTTAGATCATCCTAATCATAAAGAATTAAAAGATTACTTATTAAGTTTAAATGGTATTAAGAATATAAGAATAACTAATATAAATTTTTTAAGAATAAATATTACTTATGATGATAATATTATTGATGATGAAATAATTAAAAAAGAAATATATTTATTTCTTGATTTAAAAGATAATATTCCTTATATGGCTGGATTTGATAAATGTTATAGTGATTCTTTAAATTATAGATATATTCTAAAAGATATATGTTGTGAATATTGTTTTGAAGGATTTATTGAAGAATTATATAACATAAAAGGAATAGCAAGTATTAGTAGTAACTTTGATGGTATAAAACTTAATAACATAAAAATTAATATTGGTTATGATAAAAATATATTATCTCTTGATAAGGTTAAAAAAATTATTTATGAATTTGAAAAAAACTAGTTTCCTAGTTTTTTATTTTGTTTAATTCTGAATCAATTAATTTAACTGTTTCATTTGAATCTTTTCTATCTTTTTTATCAATAAAGTCATTCCATTCTTCCAAATAATAGTCTATATTAGAAGCATTAACTTTATCTTTTAATATTTTTAATGCAGTATTTTTATAATTCATTATTGATACTGCTCCAAGTGCTTTTGGAAATGCTGAATCTGGTATTTTACTTTTATTATAAAATTCTATTGCCATATCATCTGTAACCATTCTTTTATTAGTTAAAATTACTTTATTTGCTCTATATACTCCTCCAGGTGTTGCTGAACTCATAACTTTTATTACTTCTGAATCTTCAGGTACAATAACATCGCATATCATATTTCCATTATGAATCCATCTAATTATATTTTCTTCATCACTAAAATTGATGCCTCCCATTTCTTTTGGAGTTTCTCCATTCTTATTCCAAGTTTTAGCAATGTTTATTTCATCCATTTTATATTCAAAATCACTATATCTTGATTTAGTATCAAATAATACCTTTAAATATTTCATTTTCGTTTTCCTTTCTGTACTAATACTAATCTATTTGGTAATTCTTCAATAGTATATTCTTCACTTGAAGTTAGCTTATGATAATTTAATATGCTTACATCTTTTTTAGATGTATCACTATCATCAATTATTTTCTTTGCTTTTTCAGTTAATATTGAACTATCATATTGTGATTCTAAAACTCTTTCTATGATTCTTCGTGATACTTCTTCAAATTCTGAACTAAAATTAATCGTATCACTATTTGCCATATAAGTTACTTTATAAGGATAGATGTTTCCTACTGCACTATTTATTTCAATAACTGATGGTGAATAATGTATTTCTTCTAATCTAGGATATTCTATTCCTTTTTCAAACATAGGTTGTTTTGTTTCGCCTAATATTACGGTAATTAAATCATTGAATTCTTTTCTATTTTCTTCTGTCACATATGCTGGAAAAGATACTGTACCTCTTTCTTCATCTGAAAATACAATTGTATAATCATTTTCACCAGTTTTTACAATTACAGTACTTACTAAATAATTAGCTGTTAAATAATATCTTAATGCTTTTAAGAAGCCTAAATTTTTAATGTTTATTGCTGCTTCTAAATGCATTCTATTTTCTTCTTTTATACTTGGTGTAATTGTATAAATTTCATCATCATATGTTAGTAATGATTTTACTTTATCAAGTTCGCCTTTTACCCTTTTACATTCTTCTCTCAAACCAAATATAATTTCCTTAGCGGAATAATCTTGTTTTTCCATTATTTCTCCTTATAATTTAATTATACATTATATTAATAAAATATGCTATAATTAAGAAAATAAGGAGAAAAAAAGATATGGAAGAATATGTTAAAGTTAATGTTCAAGATTATGTAAATACAGGAATTAGTAATGGTACTATGGTTCCAAGAGAAGCATATAAATTTACAAGAATTATTGCAAGACCTGGTGTTCCTAATGAAACTGTTATTTCTTGGAGTGTTGATCAAGAAGGAAATGAAATACAAGAAAAAGTAAATACAGTTTCGGTTGATCCAGAAACTAATATTCCAGGATGGGTAGTTACAAAACTTGATGATAATGGTGAAATAATGATTGATAATAATGGGCATGCTAATGAATGGATTATTGATGATGCTACATTCAAGAAAAAATATGAAATGGATGAACAAGTTCCAGGAGTATTTAAACCAAAAGGTCAAAATCAAATTTTTGTTCAAATACCAGATAATATCACATTAGAACAATGGGGTTCAGAAATGAATATCGCAGCTGGTGGATTTATAAACATTACTGATTCTAATGATATGTATGGAATATCTAAAAGAGATTTTGAAGATACATATAAGTTCGTAGATGAACAAAATATTGGATTTACTAGAAAATAATTATTTCATAAGATGTGATCCTATAAAGTGAATATAAAAAAACTTTATAGGTTTTTATTTTGAATAATATAACATATTTATATTTCTAATTTTGAATATTATAATTATTAAAAAAGATGACTTCAATGATATGAACCCCGTTTCTTGGACAAAATAGAAACGAGGTTTTTGTATGACTAAAATAAGTTATGAAGAAAGAATTA
>CAKOIN010000011.1:0-42243 GCA_934086955.1 uncultured Bacilli bacterium
TATTTTATCTTCATAAGTTAATTTTGACATATAAAAACCTCGTTTCTTATGTCCAAGAAACGGGGTTCATATCATTTGGATGTTAATTTAATATTTATTTTGTAACTATTTCCATAGCCTTTCTCATTAATAAATCATATTTAAATAATTCTTTTGAACCAATTTCTTTTTCAAAATCTTCTACACTCATTCCATACTTTTCAGCAGCTTCTTTAAGACCATCTTCAAGTTCTTTATCAGTTATTTCTAATTTTTCTTTTTCAACAACTGCATCAACAATTAATCTGTAACCGATTCTCTTGTTTGCTTCATCTTTTAATGTACCCTTAAAGTCATCCATAGATGTATTACAATATTTTAAGTAATCTTCTAATTTTAATCCTTGATATTGTAATTTTTCAGAGAATTCTCTTACTAATCTATTAACTTCATCTTCAGTCATTTCTTCTGGAATTTCAAATTTAGAATCAGCAACTACTTTATCTAAACATTTGAATAAATATTCATCTTCATATTGTTTTTCTTTTGAAGCTTTCATATTTTCAGAAACATAGTTCTTTAAATCTTCTAAACTTTCTACTCCACCAACATTTAAATCTTCAAAGAATTCTTTATTAAATTCTGGGAATACTCTTTCTTTTACTTCTTTAACAGTAACTTTAAATACTACTGGTTTTCCTTTTAGTTCTTCACTATGATAATTTTCTGGGAATGTAACATTAACATCCTTCTTATCACCTTTCTTAAGACCTACTAATGCTTCTTCAAATCCAGGAATAAATGTATGAGAACCTATTTCTAATGAATAGTTTTCACCTTTTCCACCTTTAAATGGAGTTCCATCTAAGAATCCTTCAAAGTCAATAACAGCAACATTTCCTTCTTTGATTTTAGCTTTATCATCTAAAGTTTTAACTTCAACAAATTGTTCTCTTAAATGACCAAGTTCATGTTCAATTTCTTCTTCAGTTACTTCAATTGGACTTTTCTTAATTCCTAAATCCTTATATTTACCAAGTTTAACTTCTGGTGCTGATATTAAAGTAAATTCAATAGTAATACCATTAGAATCAATATTCTTAATATCAATACTTGGTGTAGCAGCTGGTGTAATAGTTTCTTTATCACTTAATAACTTAGCATAAAGAATATCAACAGCAGCATCAATAGCATCCATATATAAACTTTCTACTCCTGCTTTTTTAGTATAAACATCATATGGAACTTGTCCTTTTCTAAATCCATCAATCTTTATATCTTTCTTTTTCTTATCATAAACATTATGTAAACATTCATTCCATTCTTTTTTCTCTAAACTTAATGTATAACTTTTTTTCATACTTTCCCTCCTAATACATTATTAAAACACAAAAAAGGATATTTTACTATCCTATTGCTACAATTTTAACACTATACACACCATCTGGTGATGCAACTTCTACAGTATCTCCAACTTTTTTACCCATAATAGCAGATGCAATTGGACTTTCATTTGAAATTTTATTATTAAATGGATCAGCTTCTTGGCTACCAACTATTTTATAACTTTCTGTATCATCATCATCTTCATACATAAGTTCTACTTGACAACCAATACCAACTGTTCCATCATCCTTAGCTTCATCAATAACAGTTGCATGCTCTAGTGTATATTCTATTTCAACAATTCTTTTCTCTAAATTAGATTGATCTTCTCTTGCTTGATCATATTCAGAATTTTCTGATAAATCGCCAAGAGCTCTTGCTTCTTTTAGAGTTTGTGTTACTTCTTTTCTCTTTTCAGTCTTTAAATAATGTAATTCATTTTCAAGTTCTAAATAACCTTCACTTGTAAGAAAAACTTCTTTCTTTTTCATGCGAATGCACCTCTTTCTTGTTACCAACAAATGATACTATAAAATGCTCTATTTGTCAAGATATTACTACCCTTAATATGTCATTTTGTTGTACCTTAAATGGTATTTTTATTTTAACAATTTCTTGAGCATGAGAAGCAGATTGAGCTTTCTCTCCTGCACTATTTATAATATATTCTACATTAAACTTTTGTACACTTGTATTTGGCCCAAATACTTCAATTGTATCTCCCACACTAAACTTATTTCTTTGTTCAATTGTAGCTTCTTTTGTACTTTCATTATAGTCAAGCACAAGGCCTAAAAAGTCTTTATTGCTTACTTCCATTCTGCCACTATAATATTGTCCTTCTACCCCTGGAACTTTATCATAAAATTGTGGTATATTTTCACGATTAGAAACTTTATTTAATACTTTCTTATAATAAACAATATCATCATCTGTTAATGTTCCATTTATCTTTTTATCCATGATAGTTCTATAAGCATTACATACAGTAGCTATATAATATAAACTCTTCATTCTACCTTCTATCTTATATGATTCAACTTTTAAATCCATAAGATCACTTATATAATCTATCATATTTAAATCTTTCGAAGCTATCATAAAGTCATCTTCTGTATCATTATCAAATATAAATCTACATACTTGACTACATCCACCTCTATTAGAATCTCTAAGAGTTACATAATTAGATAAAACACATCTTCCACTATAACTAGTACACATCGCCCCATGAATAAATACTTCAAGTTCTGTATCAATATTTTCTTTGATATACTTTATATCATCTCTACTGCATTCTCTTGCTAAAACAACTCTATAAGCACCTAAATCTTTATAAAATTTAACTGTTTCTAAATTAGTAATAGATTTTTGAGTAGATATAAAAAACTTAGTCTTTAATTCTAATCTTTTTATAGTCTCAATAACAGCAAAATCACTTACTATAAAACTATCTATACCTATTTTATCTAATTCCAATAAATACTCATCTAAATTACCTAAATCTTCATTATGAAATATCATATTAACAGTAACATAAACTTTCTTACCTAAACTATGAGCAAACTCTACTCCTTCAGCTATTTCTTCTAAACTAAAATTATTAGCATTAGCTCTTAAACTATAATTATAACCACCTATATATACAGCATCAGCTCCATATATAAATGCAAATTTTAATCTATTTAAATCACCAGCAGGTAACAATAATTCATAATTCATTTTAAATCACCTACCTTATATTTAATATCATTTTCTAAAAAATAATAATCACATAATATAAGATTACATAAATTATCTCTATCATAATTCTTAACTATCATTTTAGTAGTTATAGGGTCTAAATTACTTAAATTAATAATAAGATTCATATTCAAATCACTTAAATATTTAGAAGCACAAAATACTTTATCATAATATATTACAGTACCATCTTCCTCTTTAATATCAAGCAATGTACTTGAAACAATTTCTCTTAAATTATATTTATCTATTTTTTCTTTATTATAGTATTCATTATAATCACTAACTAATTTTCTTTTTGAATACATAAGTATATTTTTACCAGTATAAAAATAATATAAATTTGATTCAGTTTTCTTTATAATATTTTTTATTTCATCAATAGTAAGATCATTATTTATAACAACATTATTATAACCAATTTCTTTTAAATAATTTATAGCTCTATAATTAGATAATATATGATTTTCATATAAAATTATTCTATCCTTATCAATTACATCACTAAGACCTATATCTTCAACCATAAATTTAATTTTAGAATTAAAACTATTATATATTTTTCTAAAATCATCTATTTTTCTATGCAAAAACTTATTCATTATAACAATAACATCATATTTTTCACTTATCTTATTTATTTCTTTTACATTAAAATAAACATCAAAACCTATACTATAGTCTTCAAGTGGTAATATGAACTTATTTACTTTAAATGAACTAAGTCTTTTACTATTAGGTATAATTATAAATTCTTTCTTTTGCATACTCCTAAAGTGTCACCTACTTCTATAAATTCTGTATCAAATTCATCATTATTTTTTAAGTATTCAATGAATTTCTCTATTTTTCTAACCATTTGTCTTAAATTTCTACTTTTAATTTCATTACTTTTACCAACAAAACCATGAAAACTTAAATTATCAATTATTATTATTCCATTTTCATTCAAATTATTCATAAATTTTTCAAATATTCTTCTATTTTGACTTTTAGCAGCATCTATAATAATTAAATCATATTTAGAAGCAGTATTAAAATCAAATACATCCATAAGGTTTAAAGATATATTATTTAAACCACTTTTTTCTACATTTGATACTGCTATATCATATCTTTCTTTATCTCTTTCAATACTTTCTATTTTGTCTATACCAGTACTAGCAAAACATATAGTCGAGTAACCTATTGCAGTACCTACTTCTAATATTGATTTAATATTATTATCTTTAATTATTCTTTGTATCGTAGTAATAGTGTCCCTACTCATTATAGGAACACTATTATTTTCTCCATACACTCTAATTTCATCTATTAACTTGTATAATTTATCCATAACCCATCTCTTTTTAATTCATTACATTTTCTATTATGTTCACTGTCAGTCTTAGCAAAGTATGTTTTACCATTCTTATCAGCTACAAAATAATAATATTTATGATTTGTTGGTTCAAAAGCAGCTACTATTGATTCAAGTCCAGGATTACAAATTGGACTTACTGGTAACTTTCCAGCCATACAACTACTTCTTGTATTATATTTATTACAATCATTTAATTCACTCATTCTAAGATCTCTTGAATAGTTATCAATCTTTTCAGCATAATATGTAGTTACATCACTACCTAAACTCCAATTATCTTTAAGTCTATTATAAAATACACCTGCTACACCTTTTCTATCACTAGCACTACCAGCTTCAAGTTCTATTATTGATGCTAATGTAAGCATTTGATGTATAGAATAATCACTCTTTTCTACTTCTTCTTTATACTTACTTATTTTATTATTCATATTATCAAGCATACCCTTAAAAATATCTTCAATAGTTGCTGTTTCATAAAATTCATAAGTATCAGGATATAAATATCCTTCTAATGAATAATAAATATCTTTATTCTTAATATCATCTGTTAAAAACCAATATTTACTTATTAAACTATCTAAATAACTACTATCACTAAGTTTATCTAATATTTCTTTTTCAGTTATATTAAATGTACTTGTTATATTAGAAATAATATATCTCATATTCTTTCCTTCAACAAATGTTATTTTCTTAGTACTAGCTAAATTAACAGATCCTTTTTTCAATGTATCAATTATTTCATCTAAATTATAAGATTTTTTAAGAACATAATCTCCTGCTTCTAAACCTTCTGGTTTATTTAATTTAACATATATTTTATAAACTAATTCAGACTTTATTAAACCCTTATCTTTAAGTATATTACCAATAGTTCCATAACTATTACCTTTTCCTATATTAATAGTTATTGTTTCACTATCATTACTTCTATAATTTACTAAATAAAAGTAAGTTCCAACTAAAAGCCCTCCAATTATTAAACATAAAACAAATATAAATATCAAAAACTTTTTCACACTAAACACTTTCCTAGTCATTATTATTCTTTTTCCTCCAACGAACCTAATATTTTCTCTATAAAATCAAATTCTTCTTTCATTATAACAGGTTTTAATTTTGTCATATTACCTTTTGCACTTCTAACATAAGTAGAAGCATAACAAACTGTTTCACCCTTATCATTTATTTCATCATCTGTATAAATAACATAATTAACTTTATTTGTTGTATCTTCTATATCAAGAAGAATTCTGTAATCTTTCTTTTCTCCATTTTTATCTTTTAAAGTAAGTGTATTATCTTTCATTATTTCTCCTATCTAAAAATGCTTGAAGTATTATAGCAGCAGCTATCTTATCAATAACTTTCTTTCTATTTTTTCTCTTAGTATCATTGCTTATAAGTAAATTCTCAGCTTCAACAGTAGATAATCTTTCATCCTGTAAAAATACTTCCTTATGAAATCTTTCTTCTAATAACTCTTTAAATTCAATAGTTATTTCACTTCTTTTAGATAAACTATTATCTAAATTCTTAGGATTTCCAAGTACAAAAGCATCTACTTTTCTATTTATAACAACAAATTCTAATTGATGAAATAAATCTTCATAATCATAATATCTTATTACTTCTAAACTCGTTGCTATAATACCCGTTCTATCACTAATTGCAACACCACAAGTTTTACTTCCAAGATCAAGCCCTAAATATGTCATTTCTTTATATATTTAACTAGCATTACTTCTAGTATATCTTCCCTTTTAAATTGTAATATTCTATTTCTACATTCTTTATAACTAGATATATATCCAGGATCTCCACTAATCAAATATGCAACTATTTGTTTAGTTGGATTATATCCTCTTTCTTCTAAGTCTTCACATATAGAAATTAACGATTTTCTAATGTTATTATCAACAATAGTTTCACTATCTACAACAGTAGTTTCAAATGAATCCACAATATCACTTCCTTTAAACATATTTTATCAAAAATTATTAAACTAAACAATAAAAGATATCATAAAGATATCTATTTTTTACTATTACCACCTTTTGTGATATTTCTATTTTTATAATCAAATAATGCTTTATCAAATTCATCATTATCAAAATCAGGAAAACAAGTACTAGTAAAATATAATTCAGCATAAGCAATATTATATAACATAAAATTACTGATTCTACATTCTCCACTAGTTCTAATCATTAAATCAACTGGTCCTAAATCATTATAAAGATATTTATATAATGTTTCAGGAGTTAATTCATCTAAATTAATTTTATTTTCTTTATATAGTTCTGCAATCTTTTTACAAGTATCAACCATCTCAGATTGTCCACCATAATTTAAACAAATATTAAGAATTCCACCATCACAATCCTTAGTCTTTTCTTGAAGTTCCATCATAGCATTATAAACTTTATCTTTAAGCGGTTCTTTTCTTCCTGAAAATATTACTCTAACATTATTTTCAAAGAAATAATGAGTATCTTTAGTAAAACCTTCTGTAAATAAGTTCATTAAATAGCCAACTTCTTCTTCACTTCTTTTGAAATTTTCAGTTGAAAATGCAAAAACTGATAAAACTTTAACACCTTTTTTTAATATATGTAATGCAACTTTTTTTAATGTTTTATATCCAGCATAATGTCCTTCTGTTCTCTTTTTTCCCTGTCTTGTAGCCCATCTACCATTACCATCCATAATGATTGCTACATGTCTTGGTATATCATTTTTCATATTATTTCCTCTTTTCTCTAAACTATTATATCAAACTATAAATTGCATATCATATAATTTTACATATATTTACATTTAATATAGTCCACTTATTTTACCATTATCACTAAATTTCATTTTTAGATAAGCAGGTTCCTTTGATAAACCAGGCATAGTCATTATATTTCCCATTAAACATACTATAAATCCTGCTCCACTAGATAACCTAACATCTTTAACTGTCATAGTAAAACCAGATGGACTTCCAAGTAATTTAGCATTATCACTCAAAGAATATTGAGTTTTAGCAATACAAACTGGCAAATTATCAAAACCATTTTTAGTATATTCTTCTATTTTATTAATAGCTTTATCACTAAATATAACTTTATCAGCATGATATATTTCAGTACATACTTTATTTATTTTATCAATAATTGATAAATCATAACTATATAAACTATGATAATCTATTTCATTTTCACATAAATTTACTACCTTATTAGCTAAATCTATTGAACCATTACTTCCATCAGTAAAACAAGTAGATACACTAAAAAGGCAATCTAAATCTTCACAATATTTTTTAACAAAATTTATTTCATCATCCGTATCATTTATAAATTTATTTAAACAAATTACTATATTTTTAGTATATTTTTGCATATTCTTGATATGAGCTTTTAAATTTTCGATTCCACTTTCAAGAAGATTTGGTTCACTTCCATTATATTTAATACTCCTAATAGTTGAATTTATAACTATAACAGATGGTTTAATATTAGCAATTGGACATTTTATATCTAAAAACTTTTCTGCTCCTAAATCTGAACCAAAACCAGCTTCTGTAACAACATAATCACTTAATTTTAATCCCATTTTAGTAGCAATTATACTATTACAACCATGAGCAATATTAGCAAATGGACCACCATGAATTATTACTGGATTATTTTCAAGAGTTTGTACCAAATTAGGTTTAATAGCATCTTTTAACACAAGTGCAAGAGCATCAGTACATTTTAAATCCCTAGCAAATATCATTTTACCTTTAGTATTATAACCAACTAAAATATTACCAAGTCTCTTTTTTAAATCTTTTATATCCTTTGATAAACATAATATTGCCATTATTTCACTCGCAACAGTAATATTATATTTTTCTTCTCTCATAAGTCCTTTATTATCATATTTAATAGTTACATTTCTAAGAGCTCTATCATTTAAATCAACACATCTTTGAAAAGCTATTCTATTTAAATCTAACTTTAGTTTATTACCTTGATAAATATGATTATCAATTATAGCAGATAGTAAATTATTACAAGTTTCAATCGCATGAATATCACCAGTAAAATGTAAATTAATATCTTCCATTGGTACAACTTGAGCATACCCTCCACCAGTTGCCCCACCTTTAATTCCAAATACAGGACCAAGAGATGGTTCTCTAAGTACAGCTAAACTCTTCTTACCAATCTTACACAAAGCATCAGTAAGACCTATAGACATAGTAGTTTTACCTTCACCATAAGGTGTTGGATTAGTTGAAGTAACAAGTATTAATTTACCATCTTTATTATCTTCTATTTTTTTCATAATTGATAAATTAATCTTAGCTTTATAATTACCATAACATTCTAAATATTTATTACTTATATTTAATTTCTTAGCTATTTTATTAATTTTTTCTTTTTTAGCCTTTTGATTAATTTCTATATCACTTAGCATTTCACATCACCAAAAATATTATAAACTTAATATATATTTTTGTAAACAAATTAAAAAGTTCTCAAACTTGAGAACTTTTATTATGCCATACCATGAACCATTTGTATTGGTTTAACAATTTGTTGAGTTAAATTAACAAAACCTTTCTTATTTTTAAGTCTATCAATTCTTTTCTTTTCTCTTTCAAGTCTAGCAAGTCTTGATTCCATAACCCTCTTTTCAACTGAAAGACCAAATGCATTAAGATTGTTTTTAATTCCACCCTCACTTCTTAATCTTGTTATTTCTTGACTTGTTAAATTTATATCATTATTGTAATTCTTAATATCTTCATTATTTTGAATTCTTCTTTCAGTATATTCTCTTTCTTTATCTAACTTTCTATTATAATCAATAAGTTCCCTTTGTTTAATAGTAACATATCTTTCAGTTGCCTTATTAACTATCTTTTGCTGTTTAGCATTTAGTTTTCCTTTTTTAGCTTGTAATTTTTCTATTCTCTTTTGAACCCTACTTATTTTTACAGAGACACCTAACTTTTTAAACTTAGTCTTATATTTAGCACTTTCTGCAGTTAGTGCATTAAGTTCTTTATATACTTCAGCAAGTTCCTTATCTTGTTCTTCCATCTTACCAGTTAACTTCTCATTAGCAAATTTCTCAATACCATTTAAAACATTCGCATCATAACCAAAACTATCTTTACCAATATTTAAACCTTTTTTAACAGATTCATATTGCTTTCTGTCTGCTTTAAGTTCACCAATAAGTTCTGCTAAAGCTTTCTTATCTTCAGCACTCAAATTATTATTACTTTTAACACTATTATATAAATTAGTGTAATTAGCAATCATATTATCATAAACAGATATAACAGAGTCATGAGCAACCTTAGCATTTTCAGAAGCAACTATTCCAGCAATATTTCTATTAATATATATTCTAGTAATTTCTTCTTGAGTAAATTTACGAGTTTTAATATCGCCAACTGTAATACCACACTCTTTACAAGCAGTGAGAAAAGCTTTTTGTGTTATCTTTTCTGGAATAATTCTATTATCTTTTAATTCTTGAAAAGTCATAATTAATTTTCCTCACTCTTCATTTCTTCAACAACTCTATCTATTTCTTGATTGATATAATTAATTTCTTCTTCATCACTTATTAAATCAAGTGAATAACTACTTTCACTTTCATTTAAAATTGAAGCAAAGATATTAGAATCATCTCCATTAACAGTATAAATAATAAATGATTTATTAAATTTAGCAGAATCAATAATATCAAGAACTCTTACTGAAATAGTAGAACCATCTTCAGCTGTTACATTTAAAATATTTTCTTCCATTTTAAGGCCTCCCTACTATAAGAATAGTATAACACGAAAAGCAAATTAAAAAAAGTTATTTCTAACTTTTTTCTCCTTCTTCTAACATAGTAATAATAGATATACCATAACCAAGTTTAGTATTATCAATAAGTACATTTGTAACAGCACCTATTATTTTATTATCTTGTATAATTGGCGAACCACTCATACCCTGAACAACACCACCAGTTTTTGATAATAATTCCTTATCCACTATTTCAAAACTAAATGCCTTTTGAGTGTCTTTCCTATTACTATATTTATCTACAATATTTATTTCATATTTTTTAACAATATCATTTTTAAGAGTGGTATATATGTATGCTTTACCAGTTTTAATTTCATTGAATGTTCCAACTAACATTGCATCTTTATTAATTAAATCTGTTTTCCATATTCCATAAATACCTTTTATAGTATTTTTTCTTATCGTACCAATTTCCTTATCATACAATATTGTTGCTTCTTTACTACCAACAAATCCATTTCTACTCTTATTAATTGATTTAACTTTACTCATAAGAATACTACCATCTTTTACTTCAACTATCTTTTTAGTTTCATTTAAGATTATTTCATGACCCAAAGCACCATATATCTTACTTATTGGATCTATATATGTAAGAGTACCTAAACCAACAACAGAATCTTTAACATAAAGACCTGTTTTATATGTATTATTTTCATATCCAATTTTTAAATCAATATTATATTTTTTATTATTTCTAACTATCTCAATAGGTAAACTCATGTTATCAATATTCTCATTTTTAATTAAATTATTAAGTTCATTAATAGAACTAACACTTTTACCATTAAGCTTAGTAATAACATCCCCTATTTTAATATTATTTTTAGCTATATAATCATTATTAACTTTATAAAAACCAACTACTATTAAACCATTAGGCTCAATCTTTATACCTATACTTTCTCCCCCTGGTATTATATTTTTAGAATAAGCATAAATACTAATTGGTATTAAAATCATAATAATTAATACTATAATTTTCTTCATACTACACCTCTAATTATAGTATTTACAATAACTAATTATTTAAAGTGGTAATAAATAGAAAAAAAGATTACTCATCTATTTTAAAATCAGTAATCTTACCATTTTCTTCCACTAGTTTATTAATAGTTTCAGTCGCACTGTTTAGCTTTTTTTCACAAAAATCAATCAACTTCATTGCTTCTGTATATTTAACAATAGCTTCATCAAGCCCAAGTTCTCCACTCTCAAGTTCACTAACTATCTTTTCAAGTTCTCTTACTTGATCTTCAAACTTCATTTCTTTCTTTTCACTCATTCTTATTAACTCCTTTTACACTTGCATTAATTTTACCAGTTTTTACCACAATATTAATATTATCATTTATATCAATATCATTAACATCTTTAATAATTTTATCATCTTTATATACAATAGAATAACCCTTATCAAGTACACTAACTGGATTTAATAAATCTAATTTTATCTTTAAAGTATCAATATGTTTAGAATTATTCTTAATTATATTATTAATTTCATCATTTAAATCAGACTTAATGATTTCAATATTCTTTAACTCTTTTTCATATAAAATTTTTGGATTATTTAAAATATAATTTTTCTTATAATTATCTAATTTATTCTTATAATTATTTAATATATTATATATAGCATTATTACATTTATCATATAAAATATCTAATTTTTGTTCTTTCATTTCATATAATCTAACTGGATTATTAAGTAAATAATTAGATTTATATTTATTTAATAACTGAGTATAACTAAATATCTTATTATTAATAGAATTATTAACTTTATCAAAAGTATTAGAAAAATATCTTTTTATTTCAGATATATCAGGTGTTGCTGCTACTGCTGCTCCTGTTGGTGTTGGTGCTCTAAAATCAGCAACAAAATCACTAATAGTAAAATCAATTTCATGACCTACACCACTTATTATAGGTATTCTGCTATTATATATAGCTCTTGCAACTATTTCTTCATTAAAAGGCCATAAATCCTCAATAGCTCCTCCACCTCTACCAAGAATAATAGTATCAATATCATCAAAAGTATTAGCATATTCAATCATTCTAACAATATTCTTACTAGCAAGTTCACCTTGTACAAGTGTTGGAAATACATATATAGTAACAAGAGGATATCTCTTATTAATAGTTGAAATTATATCCTTAATCGCAGCCCCCGTTGGTGCAGTAATAACACCAATCTTTCTAGGTATTCTCTTAATCTTCTTTTTATGGCTTTGATCAAACAACCCTTCACTTGATAACTTCTTCTTAAGTTCTTCAAACAATATATACAAGTTACCAGTACCATCCATATCCATAGAATCAACATATATCTGATAACTACCAGTAGCCTCATACACAGAAATCCTACCATGAACTAAAACAGAATCTCCATCCTTAGGTATAAATTTAAGAACATTCTTATAATTAAACATAACAGCATTTATCTTACTATTCTCATCCTTTAAAGAAAAATATAAATGCCCTCTACTATGAAATTTAAGATTACTTATTTCACCCTTAATATATACATTCTTAAGTACAGAATTAGATTCAATAGTAAATTTAATAATACGATTAATATCACTTATAGTAATATATTCTTTATTCATTTACTTCCTCATTATCACGAATTTTATCTAAAACAGCATTAATTAACTTAACAACTTTATCATCACTATACTTTTTAGCAAGTTCAACAGCTTCATTAATAACAACAATCTTAGGAGTACTATAATATAACATTTCATATGTAGATAATCTTAAAATAGCTCTATCAGTCTTTCCTAGTCTATCTAAATCCCAATTATCTAAATATTTAGTAATAACTTTATCAATATTTTCTCTATTCTCTAAAACTCCATTAACAACATCCCTAACGAACTTATTATCCATTTCTAAATTCTCATGAAATACATTTTCTAAATCATAAGGAATATTATCTTTAACATATAAATCTATTTGATATAGAATTATCATTATTTTCTCTCTTGCTTCTGTTCTATTTAATTTCATAACTCCTCCAAAAATCTATAAAAATTATATAATATTTTATATTGTTTTACAATACAAAAAGAAAAGAAGAGATAAACTCTTCAAAATCATTTACTAGTAAAATATCCTGGGTTACTTGTTCCACCATCTATTCTAGCATAAGTCTTATCTACTTTAGTTGAATCATATGTTGTACCAGCACCACCTACTAATGAAGTACAGCCATTAAACATATTAGTGCTAGAAGCAACTTTGCTAGTATTATATTTACTACTTGCATAAATTGTTTTTAAATTATTAGAATTGCTAAACATCCAACTCATATCAGTTACATTACTTGTATTAAAACTACTTAAATCTAATGTTGTTGCTTTACTATTAGAAAACATACTCCTCATATTTGCTACATTGCTAGTATTAAAACTACTTACATTTATTGTAGTTGCTTTACTATCAGAAAACATACCACTCATGTTTGTTACTTTACTTGTATTAAATTTACTTAAATCTAATGTTGTCGCTGCACTACTAAAAAACATATTTTCCATACTGGTAACATTGCTTGTATCAAAATTACTTAAATCTAGGGTTGTTGCTTTACTACCACTAAACATACCACTCATATAAGTAACATTACTTGTATCAAAACTACTTAAATCTAGGGTTGTCGCTACACTACTAGAAAACATATTACTCATATTTGTTACATTGCTTGTATCAAAATTACTTAAATCTAGGGTCGTTGCCTCACTACCAGAAAACATATAACTCATATCAGTTACTTTACTTGTATCAAAACTACTTAAATCTAGGGTTGTCGCTGCACTATTAGAAAACATATTTTCCATACTGGTAACATTACTTGTATTAAAACTACTTACATTTATTGTAGTTGCTTCAGTCCAAGAAAACATCCAACTCATATCAGTAACATTGCTTGTATCAAAATTACTTAAATCTAGGTTTGTCGCTGCACTAATAGAAAACATATTTTCCATACTGGTAACATTGCTTGTATCAAAATTACTTAAATCTAGGGTTGTTGCTGCACTAATAGAAAACATACCACTCATATTTGTTACATTTCTTGTATCAATTGAATTATTAAATTCTGTCAATGTTAAATTAGAAAGAGGTCCTCTACATGGAACATGAACATAAAATGAAAATAAATTAGATGAATCTTCTGGAAAAGCAATTATTCCATTTCCAACTATAGTTAAATCATATAAAGAATTGTTTTCACCATTTTGTTTAACATACATTTTTACTGAACCATTTTGTTCTTCTGATACATCATAGCTTTCTGCTCCATCAATTACTCTATTATCACTATAAAATGATATAGATTTAACTACTCCTCTATCTGTCATGCCTGATTCTTCATAAAATCTATTTTTTAATGTACCAGCAATATTACTATATTCCTCTATACCAAGAACACCACTAAATGATTTGCCTTGATTATAGTTTTGATTTTCTCCTGTTTCTTTAAATGTGATAGTTATTGTATAGTTATGAGTAACACCACTTTCTATTGATATATTTTTTGTTATTGTTTTTGTTTTAACAGGTGTTTCTGTAAGTCCTGTACATGTTCCATCTACTGTACCAGAACTATTTAATCTTTCACATGTATATGATATCACTAAATCATTTCTACCAATTTTATTATATAACTCTTGCCATACAAGATTGTATGCTGTATCTAGTGTGCCAGTATTTTTAACTGTTACTTTCTTAGTAATAGTTTGTCCTGGTTTAATATTTTGCATTATTATTTGTGGTGAGTCTGTATATGTAAGTTTTAATGTACCTGCTTCTACTACCATATCTTTTGCATTCTCGTTTCCTGTTACAGAACTACTAAAATATGCATAAGATAATGATGCAGATATAATAAATAAAAATACAATACTTATTCCAAATAATATTTTTTTATCATTATTATTCATTATAATCCCATCCTATCTAAATATTCTACATCATTATTTATTTCTTTTATTATATTTTCTTTATCTTTACTAATTCTTTCTTTTATAACACTTAATCTAATATAAAATAAATTAGTTTTATGCATTAATAATTCTTTTACATTAGTAAATCCAATAGATATAAGATAATCTAGAATACTTATAACTTTATCTTCATTAACATATAATAAATTTAAATCCATATCATCAAGTACAGATTCAATTTCTTTTAAATCTTCAAAAGATAAACCATATTTTTTTAAATATTTCATAACTTCATTTCCCCTTCTAATTTATATCCTATATCATTAGCAATAGCAGTTAACTCTTCCATATTCAAGTAACTACCTTCAACTATTGAATACATTAATGCATCATCATCAAGTGTAATACCACTACTTACAAGTTTACCATAATTTCTAATTACTTTATTTCTAGATATAATATTATTACCTATTCTATATACAAGAGGATTATCTTTAACACCAAATCTCTTATCTAAATCAGCTATTACAGGTGATTTAGATGCATCAATTCTAGTTGTTGTGACATCATTATAAACTGAATAATTAGGTATATATTTACTAGTATCTACAAAGTTATCACTCATAAATTTATCAAATACTTCATCATCTAATAAACCATAATTAAACATATCAGAAGTAAATTCTTTCTTTAAACATCCTGGTCTAGAACTAGAAAATAACATATCATAATAATCACGAGGATCCATATCTCTTTTCATTTTATATAAAAGTGGAAAAGCTCTTAAATTTAACCTATTAAGAGTTAAAGGATGATTCTTACCATAATTACCCTTTTCATCTCCAATATTATCAGCATCTCCTAAAAGACCAGTTTCAACAAAATAGTCTAATTTTGTCTCTATATTACTTATATTAGCTAAAGCTGATATTGGAAAATCTTCAGGATTACCATTAAATAATCCATATTTACAAGCAGTATCAAAATTATCAGATAATCTACGATGTGATTGTCTAAATACTTTAACAACACCAGTTTGATCATTTAAAGATACATCAAATCCTTTTTCTCTTAAAAACTTCTCATTTCTAACTAAATCTTCATAAGAAAGAATATGTGCAGAATACTTCAAAGATTTTGGATTTTCTATTTCTTTACCATTACTATTCTTTCTTGTATGAATTCTACTTGAACTTCTACTTACATTGTTTATCCATACAGATGGTATATCAAAGAACACTGGATATAATGTATTCTTGCTTTCTAATGTTTCATATCTATTTTTAACTGAATCAAGTGTTCCATAAATACATATAACAAGTAAATCAGAAAAAGCAAACTTTCTTAGTATATTTTTTGATTCCATATAATTTAATATATTTCTAATATTATCAACTTTAGAATTTGCTTCAATTTCATCTTTAAATTTATCAACCAATCTAAGTTGTTTTTCTGAAAAACCATGTTCAATAAAACAATTTCTAACATCCTCTATATTAACTTTAGAAATAACTTTAACTTCCTTATTAGTTCTCATAACATTATATTTTCTAAATTCAATAAGAGCATTCATTTTCATATCATTTGGTATACTATCATCATCAATAACAGTACTAAATACATTAAAATCATTTTCATCTAGTATATCATTATTATTAACATCAGTTATTTTTTCTAATAATAATTCTAAATCAATAATAGAATCATTTAACTTTCCAAGTTCACCTTCAGATTTAACTTTAGCTTCACTCTTTTCACTAATAGTTTGACTAATATTTTTTACGACTTGCATAACATTAGTAATATAACTTTCTAAAAATGCATTCTGACTTTCACTAATAGAAATATCTAATCCAGCTTCAATCCCTTTATACACAAGTTTTATATGTCTGAATTTTTCAGCAACTTCCATCTTATCATAAGGATTATTTCCATATTTAATAAGTATATCTGTCATATCATCAGTATCAATAGAAGCGATATTAGCTCTATCATCAGACATTGAAGATAAAAAATCTTCACATTTAATAGATATAAGTTCTAATTCATCTAATTCACTTTGACTAAAAGCATTATTAAGTTTTTCTAATTCTGAATATAAACTATTTAATCTTAAATTAATTATATCAACAAGCATATCATCACCTACCATTCTACTAATGTATTATAAATTTTAAAATATATAATTAAATCATTGTCTCTTTTATTAAATAAAGAAATTAATTTCTCAGTACTACACCCTATAGAATATGATAAATCATCAAGATTAACATTCTTAGATGAAATCAACTTTAAACAATCATTTCTAATAGAATAAAATAATTCATCAGCTGTATCTAATTTCATAATTTCACCTCTTCTGGCTTAGAAACATTAATTCCATAATTATCTCTAATACTATCTCTATATTCATCTTGTTTAGAATACATATCATATGAACTAACTACTTTTGATTCATCTCTTACAGCTTTAATACTATCTAGATATTTTGATAATATTTTTTCTGTTTCATCATATCCTTTTTGTTTAGAACCAAGATTTAATACAAGAATAGATCCATTCTCAAGATAAACATAAGAACAAATAAGTGAACTAAATCTTCCAACTAAAACATCAAAGTCAACATTACTAATATTATGAAGAAATATAGATTTTTCACTCTTATTTTTCTTTTCACATTTATCTAATAAAGAATTTACTTTTCCAAGTTCATCAGCATTGAATTTATCAAAATCAATAACAGGATTTCCATCTTTATCTAACAAGAAAATAGTTCTAACACCATCATCATAATTAACTTCAACAGGTTTATTTCTAGAAAGTTCTAATTCATAATATTTAGAAATAACATCTAATTTAGATTCCATTTCATTAATATAATAACTAACCTCATCATAATCAACCTTATTTAATTTATTATCTTCAGCTTTATCTAAACATACTTTAATAGTTTCTTGATATTCACTACAACTAAATAATAATACAAGCATTCTATCATTAGTAAAATTTCTATTTAATACATCAAATTCAATTTGACCAGAGTTATATAATTTAGCAATGTTAGCTGCATATTCAAGTTGTTTCTTAGTCTTATTTTGAAACAAAGAATATAATTTTCTTTTATAATCATCAAGTTTCTTAGTAAGTTCATTATATTTAATATTTAATTTTTCAACTGAAACTAAATCAGTTTTAGTCTTAAATTTAGTATCTTTTTTATCAGATTTAGATTTTTCTTCACTATTAGTTTTAACATTAGATTTAACCATAGAACTTTCATAAGCAAGACCACTTAAAATAGATATCTTATCAGAATCACTTAAAGAACTAGATAAAAGTAAAGAATTAAAAAAATCTATATCATAATCATTACCACTTATGATTGCTCTAACTTTTGATAATTCGCTCTCAAAAGAAGACTTATTTTCAAACATAGTCTTTTTAGTAACTTCATAATTCTTTATTTCATCAATATTAAGTAAAGCTTCAACTGCAGAAGAAACTTGTTCTGCATCAAGAGCATCATTCTTCATAAAAAAATCAATTATTTTAAAATAACTATCTACTGTAGGATTTAAAGATATAATAAAATCTTTATTATCAAGAATAGTTTTAATGTCTTTAGTTTGCTTTATTTCTCCTAAAACATCACATAAAGCAATATTTTTATCACATTCTCCTATCTTTGATAATAAAGAATTAGAATAACCATTTAAATAATCAATGAAATTCTTATATGATTTTTTATATGCATCAACATTGAACATAAATATCACTCCTATTATCTATTAATCATTATAACACATATATTTATCAATTGAAATAAAAAACTTACTAAATACTAGTAAGTTCAACTTCTTTTTCTTTGAATTTTTCATCAACAATTTTATTATATTTATCAATCATTTCTTGTACTATATCAAGACACATATCTCTTTCGTCTTCAGTAAGTTCATCACTCTTTTTGATCTTATTATTTTCATCTTGTCTAATATTTCTAAGAGCAACTTTCGCTTCTTCTGCCATAGTAGATGCTTGACGAACATAACTTTTTCTAGTGTCTCCAGTTAATTCAGGAACTGTAAGCATAATAACTTCACCATTATTTGTTGGTGCAATACCTAAATTAGCTTCATATATAGCTTTTTCAATATTTTTTAAAGATGATTTATCAAATGGTTTAATAGATAATACTCTTGCTTCAGGAATAGATATTGTCGCAAGTGATTGAATTGGAGTTGGTGCTCCATAATACTCAACCATAATTCCATTTAATATATTAGGATTAGCTCTACCTGCTCTAATAGTTGTATATCTACTATCAAGAGTTTCTATAACCTTATTCATCTTATTCTTAATTTCATTTTCGTCTATCATTTTTCCTCCAAAACTAATTACATTATATAATATATTAATATATTAAATCAATAATGAAAATAAAAAGTTAATCTTTTATGATTAACTTTTCATTTTCATTAAGTTTAATTTTATAAATTCCAGTTTTAGGACAAATATATTCAAAAACAGTATTGTCTACTTCAAGTACTACTTTATTATCAGTTTCATCCATATCAGAATTTACCTCACTTTCCTCTTTTTTAGGTTTGTATTTCTTCATTGTATTACTACCTACAACATGCTTATCTGTATAATAAGTATAATTAAATGGATTTACTCTTTTCTTATTAATATATACTTCATAATGACAGTGTACCCCAAATGAATAACCTGTATTTCCCATGATTCCAATAACTTGACCTTGTTTTACTTTATCTCCTACTTTTACAGTAACACTATTATATTTTAAATGTGCCATAAGAGTATAAACTCCATTACCATGATTTATTTTAATATAGTTACCATATGTTATATTCTTAGTTTTACCATTAACATTATTTTTAACATAAGTAACAACACCATCAGCAGGACTTATTATCTTATGATCTGGTCCACCATACTTTTTATCCCAACCAAGATCTATTGCTTTATGAGTACTTTTAAATCCTTGAGTAACACCAACATAATAACAAGGAAATATTAATTTCATTATTCCCTTTGTATCTCAGTTATACTATTAATAGATGAGTAAGATTTAAATAGTTTATCTTCAAAAACTTTATATAAAGAATCAGCTCCAAGAAAACTAAATAATCCTACCCAAGCAGCATTTATAATATCATAATCAGTAAATGATAAAGTGAAAACAATACCAAATAACATAGATATTAAAAATGATATATATATTAAACAAGAGCTACATTTAACTATAGATACAGATTTAAATTTTTGTACAAATGCAGTAGACAAAACACTAGAAACAGAACCTATAACAAGTAAAGATTTAATTAATTCAATATTCATATTCATAAACTTCACCTACTATATTATAAGTAAACTCATAAATATTGAATATTTAATTAACACAATTTATCAATAATATCACTTAAATATTCACCACTATTTAAAATAATTTTATTCTTTATATTGTTCTTTTCACAATCATCAATATGAGTATCCCATCTTGAAAAGAAACCATCTACAAATTCTTTATCACTACCTCTATCAATTGCTCTTTTACGATATTCTTCCATAAGTTCTCTTTTAGGATATACAAGTATATAAGAAATATTTCTTTTATTCATCTCATGCAATATATCTCCATGAGTAGTAATTAAAACAAAATCATATTTATCTTTTAATGCTAAAACACATTCAATATATATATTAACCCAATCATCTTTTTTCTTAAAATAAGTTGTATCAAAATCAATTATTTTATAATTTTTATATTTTAAAACAGAACTTTTACCTATATTTGAAAATCCACTTATTATTTTTCCCATAATTACCTCATCACTATATTTTTAATTAATATTAAATTCTGCTGTTATATAATACTTTTTACATTCAGTTTCACATGGTAAATCTTTTATTTCTGTAACTTCTTTAACAATTCTATATTTACCTTTTTCTAATTTTCCATATACATATTCAAAAGATATATTAAATGTTAACTTATTATTTACATCAGGATAATATGCCATAGCATTAACATTATTAGAATGTAATGTTTCCTTATTATACCATTTACCATTTCTTTCATAATCTATTCTATAATCTTCACCATACATATATTTATTTTTATTATAATCAGTAATAATTACTTTAAGACTTTTATTTGTAATATTTATTGCTTTCATACTAACACCTGAAAGTTTATCTATTAAGGAATCACTTATATCTTTATTAACATATATTTTATTATTTATTTGTTCATTCTTTTTTCTACTTGTTTCATTAACTTCAAGTAAAGTAGAATATTTAAAAATATTTTCAATATTATCACTAAATTTTTCATAAGTCATAAATGTAAATTCATAAGTTTTTCCTGGTATTAAAACATAAGAATTATTTATACTTATATTTCCTACCTCACCACTATTTTGCTCTAATTTAACAAAATAGAATTCAGGATCATTTTTATCAATTGTAGAAGACAATACTTTATATGTTCTAGTAAAATTTATATTAGTATTTTTATTATGACCACAATATTCCCCATCAAGTTTATCAACCATTTCATCATTGCCAATATAAATATCTTTATTACCATCAATAGTATTACAAAATATTACAGAATATCCACCTTTTTTATATATTGAAGTCCCACCATCATAAAGCATTAGTTTTGTTAAATTTTCTTGTGATAATTCTTTTTCTAAATATTCTTTAAATTTATCAAAAGTTGTTTGTTTATTTTTAATCGCATCAACTACTGAATAACAATTATCTTTTTTATCACAAAACATAGCTGAATCTATTCCATAATAATAAACATTTCTTTTTTTATATCTATATACTTTATTTAATACTTTTAAAGAAGAATGATTAATACTAAAATATTCTATATCAATTTTAGGATATTTATTTACTAAAATAATAAATAATACAATAAATAATAAAATAGACAATATAAATATAATAAATCTCATTCTTATATTATTTCTTTTATTAAAACTTAAAGTATTAATAATATTATCATCAAACTTTTTAAGAATATCATTCTTTTTAATTTCTTCACCATTCAAAAGCTCATTTACTGATATATCAAATATTTCGCAAATTGATTTAAATAAAGATACATCAGGAAGTCTTCTTCCATTTTCCCAATGTGAAACCGCTCTATCTGTAACATTTAATTTAGCCGCAAGCTCAGCTTGTGTCATGTTTTTTTCTTTTCTTTTTTTAGCAATAAATTTTCCTATTTTCTCTTGATTCATATATACACCTCTATTAAAGAATAATATATAAATTATAAATTGTATACACACTATTAGTAGAGTTTAATTATTTTAAACTGATTTTTATTTCTTCAATAATGTGTCCAATATTACCTTCTCCTGCATACTTACTCATATCAAAAAAATTATCATTAATACTAACCCATTCAAGTTTATTAACTTCTTCAATTAATTTAACATTTTTATTTAATATTCCATAATATACTTCAATAGATTTATTAAATGTAATATATTCAAAATTCATAAAATGTATTAAATCAATATCTTCTTTTCCAATATTAGTTTCTTCTTTTAATTCTCTATATGCTTCATTTAAACCATCATTATCTTTTTCTATTTTTCCACCAACTAAATTATACATACCCTTGTATGGTTCTTTAGTTCTCTTGCACATCAAAACTTCATCAAATTTTTCATTGAATACAACAATTACATTATACTTTTTCATAACATCACCAATCTAAATATAACATAATTTTAAATATTTTTACAAAAAAAGAGATATTTATATATGAAATAAATATCTCTAAAATGTATAAGTCTAAACTATTTATTGTTGATTGCGGCTTGAGCAGCAGCTAATCTAGCAATAGGTACTCTATATGGACTACAAGATACATAATCAAGTCCTACTCTATGACAGAAGTCAATAGTAGCTGGATCTCCACCATGTTCTCCACAAATTCCAAGGTGAATATCTTTTCTAGTACTTCTACCTTTTTCAGCAGCCATCTTAACTAGTTGTCCTACACCTTTTTCATCTATTCTTGCGAATGGATCACTTTCAAGAATTTGTTTACTATAATAGTCACCTAAGAATTTACCTGCATCATCACGGCTAAATCCAAATGTCATTTGAGTTAAATCATTTGTACCAAATGAGAAGAATTCAGCTTCCTCTGCAATTTCATCAGCAGTTAATGCAGCTCTTGGTATTTCAATCATAGTACCAATTTTATAATCTAATTTATAATCTTGTTCCTCAAATACTTTATTAATTGTTTCAACTACAATACTCTTAACATAAGCAAGTTCTTTCTTTTCACCTACAAGTGGTATCATAATTTCTGGAACAACTTTAATGCCTGATTTATCAACATTAATTGCAGCTTCAATAACAGCTCTTGTTTGCATTTTAGCAATTTCAGGATATGTTACAGCAAGTCTACAACCTCTGTGACCCATCATTGGGTTAAATTCATGTAATGTAGCAATTTTATCTTTTAATGCTTCGAATGTCATACCTAATTCTTTTGCAAGTGGTTTAATTTCTTCATCAGTATGTGGTACGAATTCATGAAGAGGTGGATCTAAGAAACGAATTGTAACTGGATATCCTTTCATCTCTTTATATAATTCTTCGAAATCTCCTCTTTGCATTGGTAATAACTTAGCAAGAGCTTTTTCTCTTTGTTCTACTGTATCAGAAACAATCATTTGACGAATTGCAAAAATTCTTTCTTCTTCAAAGAACATATGCTCTGTTCTACAAAGACCAATTCCTTCAGCACCGAATTTTAATGCTTGTCTAGCATCTCTTGGAGTATCAGCATTAGTTCTAACTTGTAATTTTCTTACTTCATCAGCCCATTTCATAAATGTTTCAAAGTTACCACTAATTTCTGGTTCAACAGTCTTAATTTGTTCACCATATACCTTACCAGTACTTCCATCTACTGAAATGTAATCTCCTTCTTTAAATACTTTTCCATCTTTAGTAGTTAATGTTTTATTTTCCTCACTTATTGTTAGTTCACCACATCCTGAAACACAACATCTACCCATACCTCTAGCAACAACTGCAGCATGACTAGTCATTCCACCTCTTATTGTAAGAACACCTTTTGCAAGATTCATTCCTTCAATATCTTCTGGTGAAGTTTCAAGTCTAACAAGAATTGTATCTTCTCCTCTTTTAGCAGCTTCAGTTACTTCTTCAGCAGTAAAGTAAATTTTACCACATCCAGCACCTGGACTAGCAGCTAAACCTGTAGCAATTGGAGTTGCTTTCTTTAATGCTTCTGTATCAAAATTTGGATGTAATAATTGATCTAATTGTTTTGGTTCAACTTTTAATAAAGCTTCTTCCTTAGTGAGCATACCTTCATTATATAAATCAACAGCAATCTTTAATGCTGCTGCAGCAGTTCTCTTACCATTACGAGTTTGAAGCATGAATAATTTACCATTTTCAATAGTAAATTCCATATCTTGCATATCTTTATAATGTTTCTCAAGAATTTCACAAGTCTTAACAAATTCATTATAAACTTCTGGCATAGTTTCTGCTAAAGTATCAATTGTTTTTGGAGTACGAACACCAGCAACAACATCTTCACCTTGTGCATTCATTAAATATTCACCATAAAGTTTCTTTTCACCTGTAGCTGGATTTCTAGTAAATGCAACACCAGTTCCACAATCTTCACCTTTATTACCGTAAACCATTTCTTGAACATTAACAGCAGTACCCCAACTAGATGGAATATCATTCATTCTTCTATAATAAATAGCTCTTTCATTATTCCAACTTCTAAATACAGCTGTAACAGCTTCGATTAATTGTTCTTTTGGATCTTGTGGGAATTCTACACCTGAAAGTTCTTTATATACATCTTTAAACTTCATTGCTATTTCATACATATCATTTTCATTTAGATCTGTATCGTAGCTAGCACCTTTTTCTTCTTTGATTTTATCAAGAATTCTTTCAAATGAGTTCTTACTATATCCTTTAACAACATCAGCAAACATCATTATAAATCTTCTATATGAGTCATATACAAATCTCTTATTATTTGTAGCTTCTGCAAATGACTTACATACTTCATCATTAAGACCTAAATTAAGTACTGTGTCCATCATACCAGGCATACTAGCTCTAGCACCACTACGAACTGATACTAATAATGGATTTTTAAGGTCTCCCATTTTCTTTCCAGTTAGTTTTTCTAACTCAGCTAATTTTTCATAGATTTCATCTATGATATCTTTACTAATAACTTTTCCTGCATCATAGTAAGCAGTACAAGCTTCAGTAGTAACAGTAAATCCTCTTGGAACTGGTAAACCAATACTAGTCATTTCTGCTAAATTAGCACCCTTTCCACCAAGAAGATTTTTCATGTCTTTGTTTCCTTCACTAAACATGTAAACATATTTCATATTTAATAAATCTCCCTCCTGTCATTAAACAATAATTATCTTGCTACGACTTAAATATTATAACATACTATTGCCTTTTATAAAAATATAAATATTAAAATTTTTACAAAAAAAGAAGAATTTTTATTCTTCTAATGATGTAATTCCTAAAACCTTTTCTAAATAACATTTTCCACATAAAGATTCATACTCAACAGCATTCTCACCATCAATCGCAACTTGATCTCCACTCGAAGTAAACTTTCCATTAACAATTCTTCCATTAAATTTAGCTCTCTTACCACATCTACATATAGTAATTAATTCTTCTAAACAATCACTTACTTCAAATAATCTTAAACTACCAGGAAAAGCCATCGTCTTAAAATCACTTCTAAGTCCATAACATATAACAGGTTTATTTTTAAGCTTAGTAAACATAAATAATTCATCAACTTGATCTCTTGTTAAAAATTGAGCTTCATCTATTAAAATACAAACAACATCTTCTGGAAGACTATTTAAATAGTTAATAATCTTTTCATCACTTTTAACTATATGATCCACCGTTCTTGAAAGACCTATTCTAGTAACTATTTTATCATCACCTTTTGTATCAATACCTGGTTTTAATATTGCTACTTTCATACCTCTCTCTTCATAGTTATGAGCAACTTGTAATAATAATGTAGTCTTTCCACTATTCATTGCTCCATATCTAAAATATAACTTACTCATTTTCTTCCCTCCTTGGAAAACATTTATAATAAACTTCTTTTAATCTCTCATTCGTAACATGTGTATATATTTCAGTAGCCTTTAATGATGAATGACCTAGCAACTCTTGAACAACTTTAATATCACATCCATTATTAAGCATATCAGTCGCAAAAGTATGTCTTAAAACATGAGGAGTAACATGAGTCTTAATAGATAATTTTTTCATAATATTATCTATTATATACCTAATACCTCCATCAGTAATTTGTTCACCCTTACTATTTAAAAATAAATAATTGTTATCTTTTCTAATATGTGTTTTTAAATATTTATCAAGAACCTCTTTAGCATAATCACCATAATATACTACTCTCTCTTTATTTCCTTTACCACAAACAACAATTCTTTTATTATTAAAATCAATATCAGATAATTTTATATTAACTAATTCACTAACTCTAACACCTGTCGCATATAACATTTCAATAATAAGTCTATCTCTTACTCCATCTTTATCTTTTGATGATTCATTAATTATTTCAAGTAAATCATTATAATATAAAAATTTAGGTAACTTTTTTTCTTTCTTAGGATAAGTTACTTTTACAAGAGGATAATCTTTTTTATCAATATAATTATTTTTATATAAAAACTTATAAAAAGACTTAAGAGAACTTATTTTTCTAGATACAGAAGTACTCTTTTCTTTCTTTAAATTTAAATATTCTAAATAATCTCTAACATCATCATATTTAACTTTATCAAAATCCATCTTAATAAATTCATAAAAGTAATATAAATCATTTACATAAGAAATAATTGTATTTTCTGAATAATTCTTATTTCTTATATAATTTAGAAATTCAGATACAAAATATAATTTACAAAACTCATTCTTATCCATAATTCAATTATAATATAATTTATATAAAATAAAAAGTTACAATGTATATAAAATGCAAAGAGAACTTTATTTAAAGTTCTCTAATCTATATAAACACCACTTGGTGGCTCACTATATTTTATGGATTATATGTAATAAGTTGCATGTTTTATTTAACTATAGAGGAATTATTATATCATTAAGTAATCTAAGGAATGGAAGCAGATAATCATAATCAATTATATAATTATCTACTATATATTATGACAAAATTAATTCGTTTTATAGTTAATTTGTTACATTTAAAATTAAAAATTATATGTTGTTATTAGTCCACTCTTTAGCATTTTTAAATATTTTATCACTTGAATTTATCAAGTAATCAATGTTAGAAATAAAATTAAATACTTCATCCTTACTATAATTATTTAAAATATAATTTACAATTGTATATGAATATTTATAGTTATTTTTACAATTATTAAAATCATTTTTTAACATATTAAAATCACAATCTTCTAAACTACATAATGAATAATTTTGCTTAGCTAAATTAGTTGCTAAACCTTCTTCAAACCAAATTATTTCATTTATACAATTGCAAACTTCATTATTACAAGCATGAACAAATTCATGCATAATCATTTTTATTACATCATCTATGCAAACATCTTTATGAGTTGTATATTTTATTTGATCTTCAATATCTAAAATTACTATAGTATTACTTTTATAATCAGTATCACCTCTAACATAAGGTTTAATCTCACCATATTTATTAATAATATATTTTTTAAATTCATCATAATTTAAAATTTTTAAAGTATATTTTTTCGATAATTTACTAATTCTAAAAAAAGATAATATTTCTTTTTCATTTAATTCAATATAATTAATTATATCATCAATGTAATTTAAATCTTTTGAATATTCAATAATAATATTATTTAAATTTATTTTCATTTAATACTCCTTATATAATTATTTTCTAAACCCCTGAATAGCTTTTCTCTCTTCAGAAGTTTCATTTAAACTAGTAACTAATTCTTTATATGAAATACCACCTGATGAAATATATTATTCTAATAATTTTCTCTCTTCTTCTGGTTTATAAATAAATAGAAAATCGTCAAAATTTTTACTATCATCAATAACAATTTCACCATCAGTAACACCACCATGATCTAAATCAGCAAGGCCATGATTAATTAGTTTTCCCATAGTGCTTACCATTATTGAAGAATAAAGTCTCATTGGACTACCTATTGGTTGTTCATTTTTTAACCCAAATCTAACTTGATTAAACTCAGTTGACCAAAAATTTTCATTCTTAGAATATTCAGTATAAATAGCTCTTCTAAAAACTAATAAATAGTTTAAATCATATTCCATATTATGTTCATAATTATAATTAGCTATAAGATATCTTTTTTGTTCTTCAAGAGAAAAGATTCTAAAAAATATATCTAAGAATTCTGGATCCTTAAATTCTAAACTTACATCATCAATACTAATTTCACAATCATTAGCCAAATTATTAAGCTTATTTAATAATTCATCACTCATACTTGAAAACATTTTTTCTTGTTCAGTCATTGGCATTAATTGATCAAAAAGATTCATTTTTATCACCTCTATAACATTCTATATTATTAATCATATTACATTCTCATAGTTGTTTCAAAAACCATATCACTATCTGTTGGAACTTTAGAAATAAAATCAAATAGTGTATCAGATAAATACTCTATGGGTACTTCAATAACTCCAGTAGCTCCAATACTATCATTATTTACTTTATTAACCCCAGGTAATTTATTAATCATATCTACATTACATAATTTTGGAACAAAATATTCTATTCTTGCAATACCGTTATTTAATGATATTTCTATTAATAATGCATGACCTCTATCTCTAACCATTATTAATAGTTTTTTATCACTTATAGCTACCATATCAGTATCTCCTACATCTAAATCAGCAGGAAATGAATCAAATAAATTTCTAAATATATCACTATCCATCCCTCTTAATCTTATAGGATAATCATATTCATTATTCTTTTCATCAAGAAGAGGAATAGACATTAAAATATAATCATTATTAACAATATAAGAATGTAAAAAATGTAACATCTCATTTATTGAAGTAGCTTTTTCAACTGATGTTAACCTACCACCAATTTTATAACCAACACACTCATTTTTAACACTGTCAACAAAATCTTTTTCCATATTGCTTACATATTTTTGATAAAATAATTTTAATTTATTTATATCAAACCCACATGAATAAAATTCTTTTTTAATATTACTCTCTAAATAAGTAATTTTTTCAAGAACATATGGATCACCACCAATCAAATCTAACACAATACATCTTAATTCATTAAATATATATACTAACGAATCATTCAAATCATCTGTATACTTATTAATACTAGCTTCATCATAATATTTAATCATTGAAGGTGCCATATTATTCATTTCTTTTTTAATTCTTGTATCCACCTCAAAAAAATGTTTTAATCTAATTAATTTTCCATCATTCATATTGTTTAACCTCTATTTAATTATATCATATTAATAGTATTTTTATGGATTATAAGTTCTAATATTATATCCATTTTTATTTAATTTAATTTCAATTGAACCATCTAAATCTGTTCTATAAATATTACTAATACTTAAATTATCCAAAACAGAACTTTTAGGATGACCATATTTATTATCTTTACCTACACTTATCAAACTATATTTAGGCTTTATTTTAGAAATAAATTCAACAGATGAAGAAGTATTCGAACCATGATGTCCAACTTTAAAAAAATCAATATTTTCTAAACTATATTTTTCTAATATATCTTTTTCTTTATTAACAGAAGCATCTCCCATAAAAAGAAATTTATAATTATTATATTTAAAATATATAACAGTAGAATTATCATTTTCATTGTTATATATTTTAGTATTTAAAAATTTAAAATAATAATTATTGATATTTATTTCATTAATACAAGATTCATAATTAATATTATATTTATTTAATACTTTAATTAAACTATTTTCCAAGTTATTATATGAACCACAATTTAAAATAACATTTTTAACTTTAAAATTATTAACTAAATTAATAGATTCACCCATATGGTCATAATCACCATGAGTTAATACTAAATAATCTATTCTTTTTAAACCAATGCTTTTAAAGAAAGGAATAACATTATTTTTCATTAAATTACTTTTACTATTAACCTTACCACCTGTATCAATCAAAATACTGTTTTTATTTTCATCAACAAATAATATAGAATCTCCTTGACCAATATCAATATAATAAACATAATCATTTCTATCCATATAACATTTGAAATATAAAAAGATTATAAATATAATAAACAATTTTTTAACTCTTACTTTCTTAACAACTAAAATTAATAAAATATAATATATAAAAATATATAATAAATTTAATTTTGAAAAATATAACTTAATATTTAATAAATTTACACTTATTTTAGAAATATATTCCATTATTGAAACTAAAATATTTAATAAAAAAGATAATTTACCAATAAAAACAACAATTATAGACAAAGGAAATACTAAGTAAGTAACAAAAGGTATAAAAAATATATTATTAATAAAACCAAGTATATTAATTTCATAAGACATATTAATTATAATTGGTAAACTTGAAAATAAACTAAGTATACTAATAACTAATATTGATAATATACTATTTTTAATTTTATAATTTTCATTAAAAAGTAATATAAAAAAACTAATACTAAATGATAATATAAAACCAGTATCATAAATATAATATGGATTAATAAATATCAATATTGAAAAAACAATATATAACAAATATTTTGGTTTTATATAAAAATAATATATTTTATTTATACTTGATAAAATAAAAAATAAAACAGCTCTTAATATTGAAGGTGTAAAAGAAGCAATAAAAGCAAAAAATAATAAAAATATACTAGTTAAAAAATAAGAAAACTTCTCATTTAATCTTAATTTATTAAAAATATATATAAGAATATTACTAAACATAGATACATGAAGACCAGATAATGCGAATAAATGAGTTACACCATTTACTTTATAATTATTAAGAACATCTGAATCTATATAATATGATTTACCTAATATAAATGCATATAAATATTCATTATATTTTATTGAATCTATTCTTTTATATATATAATTTTTAATATTTGAAAATAAATTATTATTTTTATTTATTATTTTAATATTATCTATTTTAATAATATAATATATTTTCTTATGATATAGATATTCTTTATAGTTAAATCCATTTGGTATAGTATTATTATTTGGTATATTAACTTCTCCATTTACTAGTACTTTATCACCAAAAGAATAATTATTTTTAAAAATTTTAATTTCTTCATAATTATTAACATAATATTTACCTATAAAATTATCAAAATATATTGTAATTGTTTTATCATTAACTTTATAATCATTAATAATTAATTCAAAATTATCACTATTAATACTTGGAATATCATAATTAGAATTTATTTTTATTAAAATAAATATCAAGGATATAAAAAGCAAAACATAATATATATAGTTACACAGTAATATAATCCTTAATTTTAGAGAAAAGTGTTTCACTTATACCACTTACATTCATAATATCTTTTATTGTTTTAAACTTACCATTTTTATCTCTATAATTAACTATAGCTTTTGCTTTTGATTCACCTATTCCATTTAACACAGTTAATTCTTGAATACTAGCAGTATTAATATTTACTATTTTAGAACTGTTATTTGTTTTATTATTTGTATTATTATCATTATAACAAGCATCATTTTTTACTTCTTCACATACACATGGAGCAGATACTTCTAATTTATCATTTTTTTTAGCATCATTTATTTCTTTATTAGAATAAATAACAATTACTTCACCATCTTCTAACCTCTTAGATAAATTAATAAACCTCGTATTAGCATTTTTAGAAAGGCCTCCTGCTTCATTAATCAAATCATTAACCCTACTTCCAACTTTAATATTATAAACCCCAGGTTTCTTTATTTCACCTTTAATATCAACTATAATATTTTCTTCCTTCACTTCTTCTTTAAGTTCAAAAGAACTATTTTCATAAGAATTAATTGTTCCATTTTTATCATTAATATTCTTATAAAAATAAATAAACTCAAATATACTTATTAAAAATAATATAAAAGAAATAATTAATATAATAATATTATTTTTCAAATAATTAAAAATGTTTTCTCTCATCTTTCTATCCCTCCTAATATTATTATTCGAAATAAAATAAGAAAACACTTCTTTTTTTAATAAAAATTTATACAAAATAAAAAGAAGTCAATCGACTTCTTAGAATGTTACAGGTTTATTCTTATAATTAAGAACCATATATCCAACAGCAAATGATACTAATGTTACAACAAATAATATAGCAACATTTTCAACACCAGTAGCTGGGTTATATTGAAGTTTAATAGTACCAACAACATTAGTTGTACTTACTTGGCCACCAACAACAACATTTTGGAAATATGGATAAATAGAATAATAAATTTTACCTCTATTTGAACTTGGTTCGAATACTAAAGCATTTTCAGCAGAAGCTTTAATATTTACTTCAGAAATTTTTTCTTTCTTAGGTACACTAATATAAAATTCAGTACCATTTTCAAAAGAAGTTATTTCATTACCTAATTTATCAACTAATTTAACTTTATCTTTATATGAATCAGTTACTTCAACTGTAATATTTGCAGTAGAAACAACTTTAGCATCAATTGCATAAGGACCATATTTTATAGTATCACTTGTAGAACTGAATACTTCTTTACCAGTAGCTGGTTTAATAAATTCAATAGTATTATCATAAGATAATGAATCATAATTTGTATAGATTTCTCTATCTTGATTTAACCATTGATATAATTTATTAAGTTCAGTACTTCCAGTTAAAGTATCACCTAATTTTTTACCATTAAATGATGCATCAGCTGCTTTCCAAATTGAATGTTGAACAACAGCAAAAATATAATCATCAGCTATTTTCTTAACTTCATCAGCTGTTTTACCAGTATATAAAGTTTCCATTTCTGTTAAAAGTGTAGTATAACTTGCACCAGCTTCTTCTAATGCCTTTTCTACTGTTAAAGTAGGATAACTATGCTCTAAAATCCATAAAGCATGATTATAATTATAATTACCACCAAGTGAAGTTACAGAATAATCTAAATACATAACATCACTTTTCTTAAATTTAATTGTTAATGGATAAGTTAAATTTACTAATTCATCATATGAAACCTTAGTAATATTAACAGTAATTTCTTCACCATTATTAAATGCATTAATTAATCCATTTGGATCAGTTCCATAAGTATGAATAAATTCAAAAGTTGGTCCATTTTCAAATTTATCTCCTACTTGTGTTTTAACTTGATTTCTTAAAGTTTCATTATTAATAAGTTCTCTATAGAAACCAAACATTACTATTTGTTCAGCATGAGTATCTGGATCAATAGTAACTCCATCTGGAACTTCGCTAATATAAGCATGATATCCCATTGGATATTTCATATGTTTATCTAAACAATATGAATATTTTGCATTAGTAAGATTGTTGTTAGCATCAACAGTAGTTGAAAATTCAAGTATACCTAAAGAACTATGAGCAACATCATTACCATCAGTATCTTTAAATGTGATTTTACTATAATCAACATCTCTTGTTTTTTCAACATAATAATTATCTTCTGCATTAACATTAACAGTTATCATTAATAAAAATAATACAGTTAACAATTTAAAATATTTTTTCATATACATCTCCTCTATTTTTTTTATAATTAAATAATATCATTTTTTAAATAAAATGACAATAGAAATATAATAAAAAAAGAAAAATATAAAATTATATTCTTCTCTTTAAAGTAAAATCATCACCATTATATTTACTTCTCAATTCATTACTTTCATCAAATATAGATAATAACAGTTTATAGCCATAACTATCTCCATTAATATCACTATCACGACCTATTGTATCAATAATATTATGAGAAATATATTCAGGTAACATAGCAAGCATACTTTTTATATAGCACATATTTAATGAAATCTTTCTAAAATTAGAACTAGTATTAACTGATTTTTCATTTAATCGTACCATCTTTCTTGATAAATTAGTAACAGTTTCAATATCTTTACCATTACCAACAATTGCTGGAAAACTTGCTTTTTCTACAGTGTTATCTTTTTTATAAATAAATGCAAAATTATATAAAGAAAAATACATTTCTTTTTTATGATTTCCACATTCATCGCTTTCACACAATTCTCTTACGGAATCTAAAAATATTTGTTTTCTTTTTTCTACAGAATAAGCATAAGAATTAACTGCTTCATTAGGGCATCCAGTACCACCTAAAATTTTTCTTGAAAATACATTGTTCATATGATTTTTAATTCTAAATCCACAAAGTGCCTCATCTGAAACATCATTAAATAATAAATACCATTCTCCACCTGCCATAAGCTTTAATTCAGAAATATTATATAGACTTAAAAGTTCATCCATAAATGTATCTTTTAAACTTTTATCCCCGTTAAATATAAAACTATAATAATAATCTTCAAGTTCAGATAATGTATCAACTAATTTTAAAGTCTTTTCATATTCAGTCGAAGCAGACATTCCCTTCATATCCAAAATACTTAATTTTCTATAACATAATAAAATGATTTTTGTTAAATTATTTATACTTAAAAATAAACTTTTAGCATCCATAAATAACACCCCTCTTTTAATTGAACAATATTATATAACAAAACAATAACTTTTTCAATTAAAAAGTAGAATTTCTTCTACTCTTCTTTTGAATTTTCTATTTTTTTATCTTTCTTCTCTATTTTAGGAAGTAATTCTTTTCTTGATAAATTAAGTTTACCTTTTTTATCATATCCAGTTGCTTTAACAACTATTTCATCTCCAACTTTTAATAAATCACTTGGATGATTAACTCTCTTATTATCAAGTTGAGATACATGAACAAGTCCTTCACAGCCTGGCCATAATTCTACAAAAGCACCAAAATCTTCGATTTTAACAACCTTTGCAGTATAAACAGCACCTATTTCAACTTCCTTAACAATATCTTCAATCATACCAATAGCTTTATCAAGAACATCTTTATTCATATGATAGCATACTACATTACCTTCTTCATCAATATCAATTTTAACAGCATCCTTACTGTTAACTGATGTAACATTACTTGACTCTAAGATAATCTTAGTTATCATATCCCCACCTTTACCAATAACATCCTTAATCTTATCAGGTGAAATTTTCATAGTTCTAATCTTAGGAGCATAAGGTGATAACTCATGTCTTACTTCTGGAATAGTTGCTTCCATAACATCAAGAATTTGCATTCTAGCTTTATGAGCTTTATCAAGAGCTTCTTTAAGAACATCTCTTGTAACACCCTTAATCTTAATATCCATTTGTAAAGCAGTAATACCTTTTCTAGTACCAGCAACTTTAAAATCCATATCTCCCATATGATCTTCTAAACCTTGAATATCAGTTAAAATTGTATATTTTGAATTGCAAGTTCCATCTTCTGTAATAAGTCCCATAGCTATACCAGCAACAGGTGCTTTAATTGGTACACCAGCAGACATAAGTGACATACATCCAGCACAAATACTAGCTTGACTAGATGAACCATTACTTTCAAGTACTTCTGAAACTACTCTTACAGTATAAGGAAATTCTTCTTGACTTGGCATAACTTGTAATAATGCTCTTTCAGCTAATGCTCCATGTCCAATTTCTCTTCTACCAGGACTTCCATATCTTCCAGTTTCACCAACACTAAATGCTGGGAAGTTATAATGGAATATAAATTTCTTACTTTCTTCAAGTCCAAGACCATCTAATATTTGTTCTTCATTTTGAGCACCAAGGGTAGTAATAGCTAATGCTTGTGTTTGACCTCTTGTAAATAAAGCACTACCATGTGTTCTTGGAAGTAAATCTACATCAGCAGATAATTCTCTTATTTCATCCATTCCTCTTCCATCAGGTCTAATATGTTCATTAGTAATAAGTCTACGAACTTCAGATCCTTCAATTTCATCAGCAACTTTCTTAACAAGTTTAAGATTATCTTCTAAGTCCTCTTCTCCTTCATGTCTTTCAGTATATTTTGTAATTGCCTCTTCTTTAACTTCATCAATTCTAGCATACTTTTCAAGCTTATCTTTTATTTGAATAGCTTCAATCATATCTTCTTTGATATCATCATTAACTTCATTTCTAAGTTCATCAGGAATATTAGCAAGTGTAACCTCAATCTTTTCTTCACCAATCTCACTAATAATATCATTTTGTATAGCACATAATTCTTTAACAGCTTCATGACCAAACATTAAAGCTTCTAACATTTCTTCTTCACTAACTTGTTTAGAACCACTTTCAACCATATTAATTGCATCAATAGTTCCAGCAACTGTTAAATTAATAGTACTTCTTTCCATTTCTTCACAAGTTGGGTTAATTTTAAGCTCTCCATCAATTTTACCAACTATAACACCAGCAACTGGTCCTTCAAATGGAATATTAGAAATACCTAAACATAATGAAGTACCAAATAATGCAGTCATTTCTGGTGTTTTATCTGGATCAACACTTAAAACAGTGTTTACTACTTGTACCTCATTTCTAAAATTTTCATTAAACATAGGTCTAATTGGTCTATCAATAACTCTTGCAGTTAAAGTAGCAGCATCTGTTGGACGACCTTCTCTTTTAATAAATCCTCCTGGGATTTTACCAACAGAATATAATTTTTCTTGATATAAAATTGTTAAAGGGAAAAAGTCAGCAGTAGAAACATTATTACTCATAACACAAGTAGATAAAATAACAGTATCATCATATCTAACAAGTACAGCTCCTCTTGCTTGTTTAGCAAGTTCACCATGTTCAACTACGATTTTTCTTCCTTGAAAATCATATTCAAAAACTCTTTTCATACTTCCTCCTTCTTAAAATAAAAGACACTTAAAATAAGTGCCTACTTTCTTAAATTTAATTTTTTGATTAGTTCACGATATCTTTGAACATCTTCGTTCTTTAAATATTCTAGTAAACTTTTTCTTTTACCAACCATTTGTAATAAACCACGGTTAGTATGATAATCATGAGTATGTTCTTTCATATGTTCAGTAAGTTTATTGATTCTTTCAGTTAAAAGTGCAACTTGTACTTCAACACTTCCAGTATCATTTTTACTTCTAGCAAATTCACTAACAATACTCTCTTTTCTAGCTTTAGTTAATGCCATTACAAAATCCTCCTTTTCCCTTATAATCCGTTAATTCCGAGTAAAGAAGTAAGAGGTACATCTAAACTAAGAATAAACTTCTATCTAATAATACTATATTTTTAATTAAAAAGCAAGAAATTTCGAATAATTACCTAAATAATCATTCATTAATCATATCACACATGTGAGATACATCTACGGCTATATCATTTTCTAATTTTGTAATTGTAACATAACCTATACAATCATTACCATCTTTATCTTTCGTTAACTCTAGAAAAACATCATCACTACTATTAAATATTTCTTCCATACTCATCATAACTTTACCATCACTATCAAACTTAAATATTTCAGGGTTTTCTTCATAAAGAATTTTTAAATTACTAATCACTATATCAGGATTATCATTTCTCATACCCTTAATTTGTAATAACAATATATATTGATAAAAAGCAAATAGTCCAATAATCAGAGCTAAAAAAGCAATAATAACCTTATTTTTACTCATCAATTTCACCTACCAATACATTAAAATGAATTGATGTTTTTGAAAAAGCAAATATTGAAGAATTTCTCTTTTGCTTTGTATAAATATGAAAATAATATCTACCATTTTCAGTAATAAAACTAGTTACATCTCTTTTAAATTCACCCTCATAAATAGTTTTTCCATCTTTCTGAATCATCATTGTTTTATTATCATCAAATACTTCTTTAAGTTTAAAATATTTTAATTTATTATTATCAAATGTTGTTCTAATACCAAATACATTATATAATTCATATTCATTTAAATCCATAATATATTTATCACTTTTACCTATTTTATTAAATATTGATTTATTTTCAGGTTCTATTGCGACTTTACTTCCACCATCTCTAAGTAAAAAGACTTCAACATAAACACTATCATATGTTGCATACATTACTTTATCATTAAATGTTACTTTAAAAGCATTATTATATTTTTCATTAGCATTTGAAGCTAGAAGTATAAATAAAACTATAATAGACACTACAAGAATAACATATTTTAAAACTAAATTAAGTCCATTATTTATTCCATCCATACACTAACTTTCCCTTATTTTACCTAAGTTTAAAAATAATATTACTTGTAATAAAGTAAATACAGCTGCTCCTAAAAATATACTTCTAAATGATATTTGAATTAAATAACCTGCTAAATAAGTACCAATACCTTCTCCTAAACTAAGAACAAAATATCTAACATTTCCAAAAAGAAATTGACTATCAGTATCTATTCTTCTTATATATACACCATTTATTTTATCTTCAAGTATTCTAGCAGTTATATAAGCAACAACAATTGCTATAATAAAGAAAATAATATTATTAGTTAAAAATGCAATAAAATATACAATTACTCTACTACCATATTTAATAAATATACTAATATCAGTCGTTAAATTTTTACCATATTTAATAAATAATGAACATGCAAGACTACCAAGTAAATTACACACAATAATAAATATTGAAGCAATCGATACAGAAAAATTAACATAATTAGTAAGTATTAACATCATTATTCCAAAAACTATACCATAAGATATATTCATAACAAACTGAGAAAATAAAAAATAATTATTAATTTTAGATTTATATAAATTTTTAATAGCTTTTTTTATAGGTAATACATTTTTCTTTTTATAATATTTATCTTGATCAAAAAGTACTAATATAAAAGCTGACATTAATGAAGCGAGCAAAGCTATAAATAAACAAGTATTATAATCAAATACCCTATTCCCTATAGTAACACCTATAAGTAAACCACATGATATAACACAAGCATCTTTAGCTAAATAATTAATAAGATTTTGTTTTCTAAATGCCTCTGCTCCTTTATTTACAGTTGATAACAAAGGATAATATGATATAGAAAACATAACATCACACATAATACTCAAAAGCATACAAATCTTAATAATATAAGGATCTCTATTAACAAGTAACATTGATAAAGCACTAGCCCTAAAAATTATACATAATAAAGTTACATTTTTAATCTTAACTTTTGTTGAAAATAAACTAATAACAAAAGATATTATTGCACTGCATATTAAAGCAACAGATAATATTCTACTTATACTAACAACATCAAATCCAATACTCTTAAGCCATAGTTGTCTATAATTAGTCCATATACCAACTGAAAAAGCTGTAAAAGCAAGAACAATCATAAGTATATCTTCATCATTAATATTAAAAAATTTCTTAATTTTTTCTTCCATACATTACCCTTTTTTACCTTAATAATACAATTATAAATGATATTTTAACAAATTTCAATTGAAACTATTGACAATACCAAATTTATCTGATAGCATTTTGTTTATGCTGTTAATTTTACAATTGATGTACACTTGGATTTATAGGAGGTTATAATGAATTTAAGTGAAGAAGAATTAAAAAAAGAACAAAAACATCTCGAATTAACTACTGAACTTTTAAGAGAAAATATTTCTGCTCTTGCTCAAGATCTATATGATAATGAGGAAAAACAACAAGAATTCAAAAAATATGTATGGGACACAAAAGCAGAACTTGACCCTACTGAAATGAAAACAATTTTATCAAACAATGATAAAGAAATTGAAGACTTAGAAATGAAAGCTAAGTATTACAAAAAACTATACAAAATACAAAATAGTCCATACTTTGGTAAGATTACATTCGAAGATGATGAAGGAAATAAAGACATTTATATTGGACTTACCTATTTAACAAAAAATAATGATAATGTCATTTATGATTGGAGAAGCCCAATTTCAAGTATATTCTACGATTATGAAAATGGTAAATGTAGCTATGAAGCTCCTGGTGGAACAATCGAAGGATACTTGCACAATAAAAGACAATTTACTATTGAAGACTCAAAAATAAAAAGAGTTTTCGACTCAAAACTAACAATACAAGATGAAATGCTTCAAGAAGTATTAACAAGAAAAAATAACGATTACATGAAAAATATAGTTAATACAATTCAAGCAGAACAAAATGCAATAATAAGAAATGTAGAAGATAAGAACTTAATCGTTCAAGGTATTGCTGGTAGTGGTAAGACATCAGTAGCCCTTCATAGAATAGCTTTCTTACTTTATAAAATCAAAAACTTAACAAGTGATAAAGTATTAATATTCGCACCAAATCATATATTCAGTGAATACATATCAAATGTACTTCCAGAACTTGGTGAAGAAAATACAAAAGAAACAACATTCAGCGATTTCTTAGAAGCATATATAAAAGAATATAAAGATATAGAATCATTTACTTCATTTATAGAAAGATATTATAAAAAAGAAGAACCATATACTGAATTAATAAAATTAAAACAATCAAATGAAATAATACCAGTAATTGAAAAATATATTAAAAATTATACTAAAAAAGCAAGATTCACAGAAGAAATATTCAATAGAGACTTATATGTCCCGCTTGAAAAATTAAACTACTATTTAACAGAAAGATATAACTCTATTCCACTTCTTGAAAGAATAGAAGAAATATCATTAAAAATAGCTGAACAAGAATTTAATAATAATAAATCAAAAGCTAAACAAATAAGAAAATGGTTAAAAGAAAGATTAAATATCAGTATTGATATGAGAGAAATATATAAAAATTTCTTTAAAAGTGATGAATTCAAAGAAATATATGATAAAGAAATACCAGATTCATACATAAATAGATTAAATGAAAAAAATATTTCTTATGAAGATGCTTGCCTATTTGTATATATGAAAAGTTTACTTATGTTCTTAGGAAATGATTATCTCATCGAACAAACAATAGTTGATGAAGCACAAGATTATAGTATACTAGAATATATGCTACTAAAAAAGATACTTAAAAGAAGTAAATTCACAATATTAGGAGATATTAATCAAACAATAAATCCTTATTATGAATATAAATCTCTTGAAGAATTAAAATCAGTTTTCACTGATTCAGTAAATTATATAGAACTTAATAAAACATATAGATCTAGTCCAGAAATTATAGAACATGCTAATAAAATATTAGGACTTAACCTAGTATCAGCAATCAGAAGAAATACAAGTATACCAGTTGAATTTAGAACAGAAAATAATTTAAAAGAACAATTAATAAATGATATTAAAAATCTTAAAAAGAATAATAAAAGTATAGCAATAATAACTAAAACGGATACAGAAGCAACAAAAATATATAAACTATTAAAAAGAGATTTAGAAGAACTTACACTTATTGCTAATAATTCAAAAGCATTTAGCCGTGAACTTGTAGTTATACCATCTTATATGGCAAAAGGTCTTGAATATGATGCAACAATTGTATATACTGCAAAAGATAATGGATTTACATATAAAGAAAGATATCTATATTATGTAGCATGTACAAGAAGTCAACATCATCTTATCATTTACAATCAAAAAGAAGCTTAATTTTAATGAACTAGTCAACAAAAAGTAGACAATTAAATAGAATTTATTTGAACCCTAGTTGAGTTCTATACTCAACTGGGG
>CAKOIN010000012.1:0-39981 GCA_934086955.1 uncultured Bacilli bacterium
AATTCTTTCTTCATAACTTATTTTAGTCATACAAAAACCTCGTTTCTATTTTGTCCAAGAAACGGGGTTCATATCAGAAATAACTTACATCTTTTTAATATCACTACTACATTCATTTATAATATACTTTGGTCTATTTTTAACTTCATTATACATTTGAGCGATATATTGACCTATTATACCTAATACTAATAATGTTAATCCGAAACCTAAAAGAACAACACACATTAATGATGAATATCCAGGAGCTATATGTGAACCATTAAGTAAATAATTAACTATTACATACAATATATAAATTATAGCAGCTAAACAAAATATAAATCCAATTACAGATGCTAATTTAAGAGGAATAGTAGAAAAAGATACAATACCTTTAATTGCATAGTTAGCTGCACTTTTCATAGGCAATTTTGTTTCACCAGCTACTCTCTCATGATTTTCAAAAGATATCCACTTAACATTAAAACCAACCCAAGAAAAAATACCTTTAGTAAATCTTTCAACTTCATTTAATTCTAAGATTGCATTAATCATTTTACGATTCATAAGTCTAAAATCTCTTGCACCACTTTTAATTTCATATTCAGATAACTTATTAATAATTTTATAAAAAGAATTAGCTAAAAGACTCCTAAGCCAAGGTTCACCTTTTCTATTCTCTCTATATGTTGCTATACAATCATACTCATTATTCTTAATTAAATCATACATTTTAATAATTAATTCAGGAGGATCTTGAAGATCAGCATCTAATATTGCAGCATAATCACCAGTACAATTTTCAAGACCAGCATACATAGAAGAATCTTTTCCAAAATTTCTAGAAAAAGAAATATATTTGTATCTTTTATCCTTTTTATTAAGATCTTTTAATAATTTTAAAGTATTATCATTAGAACAGTTATCAATCATAATAACTTCAAAATCAACATAATTCATTTTCTTCATTAATTTATTTAATTCAACTGTTAAATAAGGTATAGATTCTTCTTCATTATAACAAGGAACAATCAATGATATTTTATTCATTATTATCACCTTTTAAAACTTTTATAGAAAAATCAACTGTATTTCTAATACCTTCTTCTAATGATATTTTTGGTTCCCATCCATATTTTTTATTTGCATGTTCATAAGATAAACATGTATATTTTAGTACTTCATGTTCTAATCTTTCTTTACTAATTGGATAAACTCCCTCACTTAGTTCTTTATATTTATCCCAATAATGAGAAGAACTTTGATATTTAATCTCAATATTTTCACAATTCATTTGTTTTCTTATAATAGTAGCTATTTCATTTATTGAAGCAGTCTTACCAGTTGAAATATTCACGATATCAAATTCTTTATTTTTTTGAATTAAAACAGCTAAATCAAGTAAATCATCAATATAAACAAAATCTCTTTGTTGTTCACCTGTTGAATGTAATACTGGACTAACTCTATCATAAAATGATTTAATTATATATCCCATAACAGGAGGTTGTTTTCTTAAACAATCTATATGAGGACCATAAACATTAGTAAATCTTAAACAAACAGTAGGAAGACCATATGTATCATAGTATGATTTACATAATTGTTCAGACATATACTTAGTACTAGGATAAAGTAAACTAGGAAGTTCAACATTGTCTTCAACCAATGGAAAACCTGTATTATTTTCATAAACAGCTGAAGAACTTGCAAAAATAAAATTTTTAACACCATATTTTCTAGACATTTCTAATAATACCACAGTTCCCTTAACATTAACATCAACTGCCTTAATCGGATTATTTTGACAATCTGGTAGTACAGAAATAGCAGCAAAATGATAAACAACATCAATCTTATTTTCAGAAAAAATATCTTCCATTGCTTCAACATCTAAGATACTTTTTTTATAAATTATTTCATTAAAATCAATATCTTCAAATTTTAAATTTACTTCTTTTCCATAAGAAAAATCATCAATCAATATTAATTTATTACCCTCTTTATATAATTTATAAGCCAAATTAGAACCGATGAATCCTGCTGCTCCTGTTATTAAAATTGTTTTCATTTACATCACCTCATATTTTTTATGAAAATAACTTATTGTCAAATGTTCTATAATTAAATGAATATCTTCTGTTATCTGCATATTATTAATACCAGAATTAATTTCTAAATCAGATAACTTAGATAATTTACCTCCATCATAACCAGTAAGTCCAATTATAAATGCACCTTCATTTTTAGCATAAGAAACAGCTTCTATAATATTTTTAGAATTTCCACTACCGGAAATAGCTATAATTATATCAGAAGAATTTACTCTACCTTTTAATTGATTTGAAAATACATCTGCATATCCATAGTCATTAGATATAGCAAGCACAATTGGTATATTATCATTTAAGCAATTAAATTTAAATCTTTTATCAATCTTCTTGAAATTTGATTTATTAAAGTCAGCAACAAAATGTGAAGCAGTAGAACCACTACCACCATTTCCAAATATATAAATAGTCTGATCATTTATCAATGCATTTTCAAGTTTAGAGATTAACTCTTCTATTTTTTTAGTATCAAGATTTTTTATTGCATCTAATTCATCATTAAAATAATTTTTAATATGTTCTTTTTTCATAATACTTTTCTCCTAATCTTTATAAACAATTTGACTACCAATTTCATCAAAAGAAAATTTTACTTCTTTAAAATCTTTTAATGAATTTCTTACATTATTTTGTTTATCAAAAGGAACATATAAGAGTAAAAAGCCTCCACCTCCTGCTCCTAAAATTTTGCCACCCATTGCACCTGCATCAAGTGCCTTACTATACATTTCATCAATTAAATTATTACTAATATTATCAGCAAACTTTTTCTTAACATTCCATGCTCTATTAAGTAATTTTCCAAATTCATCATATTCTTTATTATTTAATAACTCATAAGATTTATCAGCTATATCAACCATTTCATCTAATATTTCACTTTTATTTATTGTAGTTTCTTTTTGTTTTTCAAATATTTTACTAGAATCTCTTGTAAGTCCAGTATAAAATAATAGTATTTTAGAAAATAAATCATTTTTGATATCATAATCAATATTTATTTTCTTTATTGTAACACTATCATCTTTATTAAATTCATATTTATTAAATCCACCAAAACTAACAGCATATTGATCTTGAATACCTATTTGTTGATGCAAATGATTAATTTCTAAATCAATAGCTTCCTTAGCAAGTGTTTCTTTTGATACAGTTTCACCCTTAAATTCATGTAATGCAGAAAGCACTCCTACTGCAAGAGCACTTGAAGATGCGAGACCAATTCCAAGATTAGTCATAGGTAAATTAGCCAAATAAAGTATCTCTACTCCTTTAGTAATATTAGTCATTTTTAATGCTTCTCTTATTATATTATGTTTTATATCATCTACATTATCAACAAGTTCATTACCTGAATATACAATTCTTATTTTATCATCAAATCTTTTATTGATAATAATATAAACATACATATCAAGAGCTATACTAACAACTGTACCATAACCATATTTTGATTTTTGATAATAATCTTTAAAATCAGTTCCGCCACCAAAAAATGATGCTCTAAGTGGAGTTTTTGTTACTATCATAATACTACTTACTTTCCTAAATATTTTTTAACTGCATCAAGTAAAGTATATTCTGAAGTTATTAATTCACTCTTACAGTTAGCATTATTTGCTGCTTCTATATCTCTTTCATCATCACCAAATAATATACACTTTGTTAAATCTAAAGACAAATCTTTTCCTGCTTGATATAACATTCCAGGACTAGGTTTTCTACAAAAACAACCTTCATCCCAATTATGAGTACAACAATAAATATAGTCGATTCTAGCACCAATCTTCTTTAAATCATCTTGCATCTTCCTATGTATATCATTTAATGTTTCAATGCTAAATACACCTCTTGCAATCCCAGGTTGATTAGTGACAAGTATTACTATAACATTATTATCATTTAATAACTTAATAGCTTCACGAGCTCCATCTAACCATTTAAAGGAATCTGCATTTTCAATATAATGAGCCTTTTTAGCTTTAACATTAATAGTTCCATCTCTATCAATAAATACAACCCTTTTTGGTTTAAAAAACTCTTCAGTCAAATGCATTCTATCAAATGAACCAATTGAATAATATCTATGTTCAGTAATAGTTGCAAAAAGTTTACCTTCTTTTATTAGTTTAGGAAAAATATTTTTATTAAAGTTTTTTTCATCATCAGTTAACATATCAAAAATCTTTTTATTTACTATTGAATAGCCTATTTCAACACCAGATAAATCACTTTGTGTTCTATTTTTATCATAAACAAGTACCATATTAGAATTATCATCTATTTTTATATTACTTTTTGTGTAACCTTCTCTATTAGAATAAACTGATAACTCAATTAAAGCATTATCATTATAATAATTATTGACTAATTTATTAAAATCAATTGGACAATAATTATCACAATACATAAATAGAAATTCATTTTTTATTTTATCTTTAGCATGAATCATTCTTTCAGCTGTATCATATTCTACTGGAGAAATATCATATTCAATATTAATACCATATTTACTACCGTCACCTAAATAATCTATAATTTTATCTGGTAAATAACCTAATAATACTAATACATTATTAATACCAAAATCCTTTATTTGTAAAATTAATCGTTCAATAAAAGGTACATTATCAACTGGATACATTGCTTTTGGCATAGTATTTGTAAATGGTTTTAATCTTGTTCCCATGCCACCAGCAATAATTATTGCTTGTTCTATTTTATCTTTCATGTACTACCACCTAATTAATTATATCATTAATATTCAGTTAAAAAAAGAATTATGATATAATTACTATTGGTGAAATATATGAAAATAATTAACTTTTTAAACAATAAAATAATAAATACAAATTCTATTTTAAGAATTATATCATCATGGCTAATATATGGAATCATATATGAAATATTTGGATTACAATTAATCACAATACCATTTTATACAATAATACTAATATTCATCTTATTTTTTTTAGTGCTATCAGCAGTATCAATTATTATAAAAAGAAAAAATTTTGATTACTATTTATTATTAGTTCTGTCACTAATATTATCAAATTTTTGGGTTTATAATTGTGAAAATATTCACTATGTTTTAATATTATTTTTATTAAACTATTTAATATATAAATATAAGTTAAAAGATATAAATTTTAAAAAACTAAATAAAAAAATATCACCGAAAATTATAATACTATTTGGTTTAATTTCTTTAATTGTAATAGGTTCAATAGGTGTTATTAAATATTTAACATTTAATTCATATAACTTTGATCTTGGAATACCATCACAAATGTTTTATTATATGAAAAAAACAGGATTACCTCTTACTACATGTGAAAGAGATATTCTATTAAGTCATTTTGCAATACATTTTTCACCTATATATTATTTAATATTACCATTATATTTTATCTTTTCTAGCCCAATTACATTACAAATTTGTAGTGCAATATTAATAGCTAGTGGAATAATACCTATTTATTTATTATGTAAATCTCACAAACTTTCAAATTTAGTAACAATAATTATTTGTTTTATATACTCTATATATACACCTGCAATATGTTCTACATATTTTGATTTTCATGAAATAATGTTCTTACTTCCACTATTCTTATGGTTATTCTATTACTATGAAAAAAACAATAATATATTATTTACAATATTTACTATATTAATCTTACTTACAAAGGAAGATGCAGCAATATATTTAATGGTATTTAGCATTTATATGATATTTGATAATAATAAAAAGAAAGGCTTTATCACATTAATATCATCAATAATTTACTTTATAATAGTTATTAGTTTAATAAATAAATATGGACAAGCTGTTATGACAAATAGATATTATAATCTTATATTAACTAATACAAGTTCAGAAATGATTGAAGTATTTAAAACAATTATTACAAATCCAGGATATTTCATAAAACAACTAATTACATCCAAAAATAATAGTAACGAAAAGATTTATTATTATTTAAAAATATTTTTACCATTTGGTTTTTGTATCTTTAATACTAAAAAATTTAAAAATTATATATTACTTGTGCCAATAATTTATATAACTATGACTACATATATTTATTCATATAATATAAATTTTCAATATAACTATCCAATATATGCATTCCTATTTTATCTATTTATTATAACAATTGATGAAAATAAAAATTATAATTATTTATTTATGTGTATAGTAGGAACAACATTAATGTTTTCTACATATTCTTTACCAGTATTTATACAAAATGTTTCAAATTATATTGAATATAATACTTATTATAAAGAAAAACATAACTTTATAAATACAGTTCCCCCTACTGCATCAGTAACAGCAGATACATCTTATATTCCACATATATCAAAAAGAGATGAGTTATATGAAACTTATTATCATAATTTTCAAAATTTAACAGATTATATTATTACAAGTAATGATTTAAGTGATTATTTAACTGAAGAAAATATAAATAACTATATATTAATAGATAATTATAACGAAATACATATTTATAAAAAACAATAAGGAAAAAGATTTACTTTTTCCTTTTTAATATTCTAACAGCATTTAATATAGCTATAACAGAAACACCTACATCAGCAAATACTGCACTCCACATCGTTGCAATTCCAAGTAATGACAAGATTAATACTGCTATTTTAATACTTATAGCAAAAATAATATTTTCTCTTACAATTCTCATTGTTTTTTTAGAAATCTTAATAGCTTCTGCTACCTTTGAAGGTTCATCTGTCATTATTACAATATCAGCAGCCTCAATAGCAGCATCACTTCCAAGACAACCCATAGCTACCCCTATATCAGATAATGAAAGTACAGGGGCATCATTGATACCGTCCCCAATAAATAATAAATTACCATTATTCTTTTCACTAATTAACTTTTCTACAATAGATACCTTATCTTGTGGTAATAATTCAGCATAATACTTATCAAGTTTTAGTTCATTACTGATTTCTTTACTTATGCTTTCAATATCACCAGTAAGCATAACTATTTTTTTAATATTACTATCTTTTAAACTTTTAATTGCTTTATAAGAATCATCTTTAATCTTATCTGATATAACAATATAACCACAATATTTATCATCTATAACTACATATAATACAGTACCGATTTTCTTAACTTTATCATATTTGATTTTTAAATCTTTTAATAACTTTTCATTACCAACATAAACTTCTTTATCATCAACTTTAGCATAAATACCTTTACCAGTTATTTCTCTTGTTTTAGTAACCTTTTTAGTATCTATTTTCTTTCCATAAGCATCTTTAATTGAAATAGATATCGGATGATTAGAAAAACTCTCAGCATAAGCAACAATTTTAATTAATTCTTCATTACTCATAGATATAGCATTAACTTCTTGTACTTTAAAAATACCTTCTGTTAATGTACCAGTTTTATCACAAACTATAATATCAACATTTGAAAGTGCTTCTAAATAATTACTGCCTTTAATAAGTACACCAATATTTGAAGCAGCACCTATTCCCCCAAAAAAACTAAGTGGAATAGATATAACTAATGCACAAGGACAAGAAACAACTAAAAATGATAATGCTTTATAAATCCAAGTATTAAATGATTCATTAAGTATTAATGGAGGTAACACAGCTACTACAAGAGCTATACCACATACAATTGGAGTATAATATTTAGCAAACTTTGTAATAAATGCTTCTGATTTAGATTTTCTACTACTAGCATTCTCAACCAAATCAAGAATCTTACTAACAGTTGAATCTCCAAACTTTTTAGTTACCTTTATTTTTAAAATTCCATCATTATTAATGCAACCACTTAAAACTTCATCATCTTCTTTAACACTTCTTGGAACAGCTTCTCCTGTTAAAGCAACAGTATTAAGCATAGATTTACCTTCAACAACAATACCATCAAGTGGAATTTTTTCTCCAGGTTTAACAAATATTATTTCTTCAATATTAACTTCATTAGGATCAACCTTTACCTCCTTACCATCTCTTATAACATTAGCATAATCAGGTCTAATGTTCATAAGTTCAGATACAGACTTTCTTGACTTATTAACGGCATAACTTTGAAATAACTCACCAACTTGATAGAAAAGCATAACCGCAACAGCCTCTTTAACATCACCTATACATAAAGCACCAACAGTTGCAACAGTCATAAGAAAATTTTCATCAAAGACTTTTCCTCTTTTAATATTTCTAAATGCTTTTAACAATATATCATAACCTATAATAATATAAGAAACTAACAATATAATAACAGTTAAATATTTAATATCAAATATAAAACCTAATATAAATAAAATACCAGATATAATAATTCTAATTAATTGTTTCTTTTCTTTTTTAGTCATATTATAATTCCTCAATAGTTACATCAGGTTCTTCTGATTTAATAATCTTTTTAATTAGTTTAATAACTTCTTCATAATTATCTTCTTCACAACTAAATGATAATCTTTCACTCATAAAACTAATACTAACATTACTAATTTTTTCAATCATACTAATCTCACTTTCTAATGTATTAGCACAATTAGCACAATCTAACCCTTCAATTTTAAATTTATAATTCTTCATAACTCCTCCTTAACTTCTATGATTAATATGTGCAAGACCTATTTCAAATAATTTAACTATATGATCATCATCTAATGTATAGTACACTTCTTTACCACTTTTTCTGCATCTTACTATTCCACTTCTTCTAAGAGTTGCTAACTGATGAGAAATAGCAGATTTAGTCATATTAAGAACATTAGCAATATCACATACACACATCTCATTTTTATCAAGAGCAAATAAGATTCTACATCTAGTTGTATCACCTATTAATTTAAAAAGATCTGCTAAATTATTAAAAGTATTTTCATTAGGCATACTATTCATAACATCCTTAACAGCACTTTCATGAATAACATTACAATCACATATAAATTCATTCTTAGACATATTAACTCCTTAATAGTTGAATATTCTTTCAACTATTAATATTATAGTTGAACAATTACTCAATTGTCAATATAAAAATAATAATTAGACAAAAAATCTAATTATTAATTTCGTTAACTATCCATTTCATAATAATATTGACTAAATAATCTATTTCAGTTTTAGTAAGTAATCTTCCCTTTTGAATATGATACCATTTTTCCAAACATCCCCTACAACAAGTAGCTGTCGCATGCTGTGCTATAAAAACAGGATGCCCTCTCATTGGAGTTTGTTTACCATCGATTACATTAGAAGTATCAGATAATCTATTATTAATAAAATCATATGCATGCTTTCTTATAGTATCTAATCCTTTTTCCTTAATATATTCTTTCTCTTTATCCTTCAAATGAAATCTACTTCTAAATTTAGACTTAGACAATTTTTCAAAAATATCCATTTTACCCCTCTATACAAGCATTTAATAATGTTATTATACTAAGAAAATCATTATCACTTAATTTCTCAACAAATTTCAAATTTCTTATTTCATAATCAATGTTTCTTATATGTTCACATAAAACAGAACCTTGAATTATTTTAGTGTCTTCTAATAAATAATGAGTTGGAAAATTCTTATCATTTGATGTTATCGGACAAACAAAAGCCATTTTAGTGTTTTCATTAAATACATTATTACTTATAATAACGGCTGGTCTAAATCCAGATTGTTCATGACCTTTAGTTGGATTAAAATCTAGATAAACAACATCTCCTTGTTTTGGTATATATTTTTTTACCATAATTCTTTACCTACACTTTCATCCCAAGTAAAATCCTTTGCTAAATTCTTTCCTTTATAATTTTTAAATTCATTAGCTAATGAAATTTTTTTCTTTTTAGGCACACTAATAATTATTTTTTCACCATCAGTATCAATATCCAATATATCATTGGTTTTAATATTTAATGCTTTTAAAATATTATTAGGAATTCTTATTCCATCCGAATTTCCCCATTTTTTAATCACTATTTCCATAATTCACCTCTGTATAAAGTATATACAATGTTTATACATTTTTCAACTAAATAAAAAAGTTATTTAAAAAACAACTCTTTTACATAAATTACATTAATCCACCGCAACAATTATCATGTACATTACATACTTCATTTTCTTCAGTACAAGTATAACAAGGACTATAAGTATGTTTATAAATATGATGATTTATAATTCTTGTATTAACTGGACAAACATGTGGTACTTCATGTACGATTTGTCTATGAATACATCTTTCTTGTGGGCATTCATAAATTGGTTCACATACCATACCAGGAATACTATTACAAGAAGTTTCCATCATAGGCTTCATATTATCAGGAGTAACTTTTAATTCAGCACTTCCTTCAACACTATAACCTTGATACATTCCCATAGAATTATTCACAATTAACAACTCCTTTTCATTATTATTCTATGTAATAGTAATAAATATGTTTAGGCAAAAAATATAATAAAAAAGACGATTATTAAATCGTCTATTTAGTTTCTTTTAAGTAATCAATTAATTCATTATATACATCCATTCTAAGTCCAGATGTAACACTTGATATCTCTTGTGGAATACCTGATATATTAATCTTATTAACATCATATTTACCACCAGTAGTACCAACTCTAAATCCATATCTTTCCCAACTTCTTTGAGCTACATCTTTATCATTAAATGCCTCTAATAGCTTTTTACCATCATCATTAAATGCAGCTATACAGTGACTATTCCAAATAGTTGGAGTTGGATATAATATTCTAATTTTATCTTTAACTTGATTCCATCCATCAGGATTAGCATTAGCAAAATCAATAACAGATTTTTCATAATCAACTATCATAGGTTTAGCACCCATTCCAGTTTTTAAAAACATTGAGAATAAATCAGCAGGAGTATTATTCATATAACCACTCTTTAAATAAAACTCACGAAGTTTAGGTAAAGCATCAGTTATACTAACTTGATTAACATCTCCACCTGCCATAATTGAAAGTAAAAGTCCATAATATGTAGCACCTGGCGAAGAAGTAACTGGATCAGTTGAACCAATATTAATACTTCCATATATAGTATCAAGCCCTATATCTTTCCACTTCTTACCTTCAAGAATATAATTAATTAATTTATTCATATCAGTAATATAATAAACTGAATCTTTAACTGTAACAATTTTTTCTTTTATTAAAGCATCAACAACTGTATCCCAACTATATATAACAATTGGTGTATTAAGTACTAAATCTCCATCAATAACTCTATCCCTTGGAGCTTCATTACCAGTTGGAGAAGTTTTAAAATAATCATAATATCTTTGATCTGAAAAGAAAGCTAAATCATATTTTGAATTATCTTCTCTAACAAGAGGAGAAACTATAGTTTTACCATTACTCCAAGAATCTTGTATAAATTTAAATCCATACTTCTTAGCAAATATCTTATTTATTTCTTCATCAGCAAGCAAATCTTCTTTACCACCACCAACAGCTCCATAAATATCAATTGTTTTATCAACAAAACTATCTTTATTCTTTATTGCAATAACTACAATAACTATAACAACTAATATTGCTATACCAATTATTTTAGATAAAGCACCCTCCTTAAAATTTAATTTTGTCTTTCCATAATCTTCTTCATTATTCATTTTTTTCACTTCCTTTAATATCAATATCTTCAATATCAGCAGTTCTTTCAAATACTTTCATTTCGAAATCTAATTCTTTATCTTTTGCTTTAGCAATTAAATTAACAAGTTTATTACATTCAGATTCAATTTCTTTAACATAAACTGACATCTTTAATATTAATTTATTTTCTACAAATGACTTTTCCTTTTTCTTCTCTATCGTAATATATTTATTTACAATAGCAGTAGTAAAAGGTAAATAATAATCTAAGAAATTATATATTTTAGTAGCATTTCTAGGTCTACCTTCTAAATACTTAACTATTTTACTATAAAGAACAACTATTTTACCAAGTTTTTCTTTCATAGCTTCATCATTTATATTTTCCTTATAGCTATCTAACTTTGACATTTCAAAATGATATCTAGCTATAGCTCTTGCATCATATACTCTAACATCTTTTTCTTTAAAATAGAAGATACCTCCTATATATACAAAAGCACAAAGTATTAAAGAAATATATAAATAAAAGTTAAGTATTAAATAAAATATCATAAATGCGATTCCAGCAAGAATAGCACTTAACATGTATCTTTTCTGCAATCTCATATTAATTATAACTCCTTACTTCTTTAAAGGCAGATTTTAAATTAGTTCTACCATCAAACACCTTAGCATTAGTAAGATTAGCAAGTCTAAGTAATTGTTCCTCTTTAGCACTACCAAACATAATACTATATACAGGTGTTTTTAAATTATTACTTGAATAATAAAGAGCTAAATTATCATAAGTAGATGTAACTGAATCACCATCAGTCATAAGTATAACTGTTTTATTATATGATTTATCAACATTCTCAAGTACTTTTAAAGCTTGATCTACACAATTATATATATTAGTTCCACCATTAGCTTCTTCCTTCGTAATATTATTAATTAATGCACTAGTATTAATACCATTATCAGTATACCAAGTATTCCTATTTTTAGAATCAAATGGAATTACATAAATCTTATCATTTTTAGAAAATTGTAATAAATCCTTTGAAGCTTCTTCACTATTTAGTATATAACTCATAGCTGAAGAAAGTTGACTCTTACCTGTTCCATACATACTTCCAGAATAATCTAAACAAAATGCAGTAGCTGATGGCTTTCTAAGTTCATCAATATATAAAGCAATTGCTTCATTCATAACTTTCTTAGATGGATATTTAAGTGGTATTAAATAATTATTAGTATTAATACCCCATTCACTTCTAAATACTTGTTTATTTGCATTACTGTTAACTCCACCATACCAAGTTCTCTTACCTAAACTTTCCATACTCTTTTGAGAAGCATCTGAAAGTAAAAATTCTTGTAATTTTAAAAACTTATCTATCTTATTTTGTTTTCTATCAACATAAGCAAATGGTGAATCATTAATAGCTACTCCATCAACTGGATATAGTAAATATAATGGTTCCCTATTACTATTTTCAAGGAATTTATTTATTCTTATTAAAGAAGATTCACTAGCTATAACAGCTTCATAACTACTATCCTTAAGAAACATATCTTCTAAGAAAGTATCACTACCAGAAACTCTTTCAACTCCAGAAAATAATGATTTTAAATTATTAACTAATTTTCTATTCTTTAACATAGAACTTGTTAATATTTCAGGACTACCTGATAAAGCATTTAAGAATCCTAAATATGAAGTCATACCTGTATTAGTTTTAGTAACAGATGACATTACATAATTTAACTTTTTATCTCCTATAGCTTTAACAATATCACTATTCTTTAAATCATCCCTAATTAAATTTAATTCAGTTGCTTTACTTTTTTTAACACCCATAACAATAGGATTAATATAAATTGATTTAGAATTAGTAACCTTAGCATTTTCAAGCATATATAGCCAAATAGAATTACTCATCCATACCGCATCAAAATTATTAGTATCTTCAAGCATATCTATAGCTTCTAAATCATCAGCATAAACAACAGCAATCTTAATGCCTTCTTTTTTACCATATTTTATTAATTCATCCATATAATCTTTATTATCAGCATTAGACAAAATAGTAAAATCTTTACTCTTAAATATAGAAGTTCCACTAGGATTTTTAATAAAACCTAACAAGAATATATAAACAAAATAAACAATTAAAACTATAATTATAAATTTAGCAAATCCTCCAGATTTTCTTACATTTCCATAACTATTATTCATAAAACCAACACCTTATTTTCATAATAAGTATAACATATAAAAAAGAAAAAAAGAATAGTTTCCTATTCTAAAATTTCATATTTTTCATTTGCTTCATCATTTTCTTCATTTCTTCAAATTGATTCAATAAACGATTAACATCTTCAACTTTTTGTCCACATCCTTTAGCAATTCTAATCTTTCTACTTGCTTTTATAATGTCAGGATTTCTTCTTTCCTCAACTGTCATTGATAAAACAATAGCTTCTGTTCTAGACATAATTTTAGGATCTATATTAACATTATTAAGACCCATTTTAGATGCTCCTGGTAATAACTTAAGTAAATTTTCAAGTGGACCTAACTTTTTAATTTGTTTAGTAGTACTTAAGAAATCTTCTAAATCAAACTTACCTTTTTGCATTCTTTTAGCAGTACTCATAATTTCATCTTGATCTAAAGCTTCTTCAGTTCTTTCAATTATAGAAAGTAAATCTCCCATACCAAGAATTCTATCAGCTATTCTTTCTGGATAAAATTCACTTATACCATCCAGTTTTTCTGAATCACCTATTAACTTAATTGGAATATTAGTAAGATGTCTTAATGATAAAGCAACACCACCCTTAGTATCACCATCCATTTTAGTTAAAACACAACCAGTAAGTTTTAATTTATCATTAAATCCAGTTATAACATTAATAGCATCTTGTCCCATCATAGCATCAATCACAAGTAATTCTTCATCTGGATGTACAGATTCTTCAATATTAACAAGTTCATCCATAAGAGATTCATCTATTTGAAGACGACCAGCTGTATCTATTAAGATATAGTCATATCCTTTACTTTTAGCATATTCTATACCTCTTTTAGATATTTCTACAGGATTGCCTTTTCCTTCTTCATAAACTTCAATATTTAATTGCTTTCCTATATCTTTTAACTGATCAATAGCTGCTGGTCTATAAACATCACAAGCAATAAACATAGGTTTTTTATGATGTTTTTTACGAACCATATTTCCTATTTTACCAATAGTAGTAGTCTTACCACCACCTTGAAGACCAACAACCATACATACAGTTGGCTTCTTATCAACAACTAATGGAGCACTATCTCCTCCAAGTAATGAAACAAGTTCATCTTTAAGAATTTTAACAAACATATCTCCTGGTTTAATACTTTTTCTAACCTCTTCACCAAGAGCTTTTTCTTTAACATTATCTATAAATTCTCTAACTATTTTAACATTAACATCTGCTTCTAATAAACAAAGTCTAATTTCACGAGTAATATCACTAATATTATCTTCATTTATTACTCCCTTTGATTTAATATTACTAACCACTTTTTGTAATCTTTCACTTAAGTTTTCAAACATTTAAATCAATCCTTTCTTGCTTCTCTATTATAACAAATATAAATATTATTATAAAGAAAAATGTGCATTAGCACATTATTTATTTCTTTTTATATTACTGTTTCTACTTTCAATAAGTTTAATAATATTATCAATTTCTTTATCACTACTTTTATCATTAAGATTATCAATTAATGAACTAATATTATCTTCAATATTCTTTACCATTTTATTACTAACTGGATCAGAATATTTAAGTTTATCAACTAATTTATTCTTATAGTCTTTTTTTAAATTAGATACATCATTAATTTTAGATATCATTTCATCAATGAACTTAGTATTATTTTTTGTATCAATATCAATCTTCTGATTTCTCTTATTAGCAATCATTATAGCAAAACACATAATAATATATATTATATTAGAGATAATTGTAAATGATAAAATAGTATTATATGATGCATTTTCAATATGATTAAACTTATAATTTGCATAAAAATTAATTCCTAAAAATACAAATGTTCCAACATATATAGGAGTGCTTCTAATTAATTCTTCTGGTGTTCTATCCTTAACAATAATAATCATAACAATAGATAAAACAAATGATATTATTGCAGAAATCAAACAATATTTATAATTATTATAATTAAATAAAGTAATAAAATTATCAGAAATTTCATTTATTGTATCAGGTAAATAAACACTCTCTTTATAACTAACATTAAAATCAACAGCAGTTACTTTCATACCATCAACAGTTTCAGGTACAACTACATCCTTATCTTTACCTTTGTAAGAAACCAATTCAACATTACCATTTTTAACATTGTATTCAAACAGAAATTCTACATAACTAAAATCAACTTTATCCGAATCATTTAGAATATTAACAGTTAACTCATTATTACTTTTTAGTTCTTCACAGAACTTACCTCTATAACAATTAATAGTAACATTTTTAAACTTTTCGATTGGTAAATATGTTATATTATCTGAAATATATATACTCTTAACTTTATCATTATTAAAAGAGTCACTTATAGATGTTATTTTAATACCCTCATAATCATATGGAATAATTAAAGTTTCACTAATTCCTTTATAGTCAGTTATTTCTAAAGTACCATTTACATTATTATATGAAAAGTTTTCAATATTTATTGTATACTTATTTTTTTCACTATCGGCTATCTTTTCATAATTAATATTATTCTTTTTAACATATTCAAGAACATAATCATTATCATTAAACTTTACTTTAATATCACCATAATATTTTTCATTAGTAAGTGATAATATCAAACCTAATGTTATTGCAAATAAAATAGTTATTAAAATTATTTTTTTCTTCATTTTACTCTCCTACTTTCTTTCCACAGTAAGGACAAAATGCTGCTTCATTTGGTAACTTCTTACCACAACTACTACATATATTACCACTCATATTGTTACCACACTTAATACAAAATTTAACACCACTAGCATTCTCATATCCACAGTTACTACATATTGTAGAATTATCATTTTTAGCAAATGCACCAACTACATTTTTATTAACTGTATCACTTACTTTTGATGAAACACTACTCATAACACCAAGTCCAACACCCATATTAGTGAATTGACCAACTGCATTATTAGAAGCCATTTTATCAAGAACATTATATTGTCTTTCATCTTGATAACTATATCCTTCAGTTTCTCTTTTATGTGCTTTTGCTTCGCTATCAATTATTGTACTCTTAGCTTTAGTTTCTTCATCAATTAATGTTACTTTTTGTCTTAATTGAGCTTCAGCAACAGCTACTCCTTGTTTAAAATATAGTTCTTTAAATTCAAGATATTGCTTATCATCTTCAGGTTTCATAACAGTAGTTACAAAGAATTTTTCAAGTTCAATACCAAATTCATCAAAATCATTAGAAAGTAAATTTTTAAGTTCTTCACTAAACTCATTTAAATGACTATCAATTTCAAATATACTTATTTCATTTTTATTAATAATTTTAGCAATATAAGATTTAACTTTAACAAGTATAAATGAACTAAAAAATTCATCAATATTTTCTCCATCAAAATTATCTTTAATACCAACTAATTTTAATAATAATTTTCTTGAATCAACTACTTTAAATCTCATTTCTCCACAAGCACCTATTTGTATAGGAAACTTATATGTTGGTTCTAAAAATTCTATTTTACTACTAGTACCCCACCTTGATGATTTAATAGATTTATCTATAAAGTATACTTCACAATGAAATGGACTTTTACCACCTGTAGGTAAATTAATTAAATTTCTAAGTAGTGGTATATTATTTGTTTCAAGGGTATATCTTCCTGAACCAAATAAGTCTAATGCTTTTCCATCCTTATAAAGTATAGCTTCCTGTGATTCATGTACAATTAGTTGACTACTTGTATTAAAATCAGTTTTAGGATACTTCCATACAATATTTTCATCATCTTTCTCTTTCTTTATTACTTCAAATAAAGCCATAATATTCACCTTTCCTTTTCTATATTATTCTTTCTCTAATACTTCAACATAATCTTTATTATCAAATTTACCACATATCCAACCATTAACTTCAAAACTTGTTTCTATATTATACCATATTTCACATAATCCATTTGAACCCTTTCTACTATCAAGAATATCATATATTTCATCTTTTCTAACAGTTCCTTTTTCATAACTGTAAACATCATTATTACTTCTTATATTAATATGATCAACAATTACTTTAATTTGATCTATTGATGTATCTCTATCATTTGATTGATTGGGAAGTGGTGAAGTATTTATAATAACACTTACTATTCCTATTATAATTGGTAATATGTAGAAGAATATATTTAATATTTTTTTATCTTTTGGTATATAGTTTTCAGTAAACTCTTTATTATTTTTTAATATTTCTTCTTTTTCTTCTTTAGTAACAACAAGTGGTACTTCTTTTATTCCCCAAGAAGGCTTCATAAATAACAATGCTATATTAAGTAAAATTATAATGTATGTAATAAATGTAGCTGCATAACCAAAATTATGAAGTTTTAAAATGAAAAATAATTCTAAAAATACATTAACTATATACATATATTTAGATGCTTTGTTTGATTTTCTACCAGCAAATCCTAGAAAAAATGCAATTGCAGTAATTATACTAACTAATAATGGATATGAAATAAGTTTTTTACTCTCATCAATTAAACTATAAATGTCTCCAAGATAATCATAATAACAGTATCCACCAACTAAAACAAACATACATATAGCCATCAAAGCCGATAATACGAAAGTAATTACGATATATGGAGTTGAACACTTATCTCTCTTTTCTATAACATCATATCTTTTAGATAATTCTTCTTGTTTTTCTCTTTCTTCTTCAAGCATCATTTGTTTAAATTTCTGATACATATCACTATCAATATCAATAGATTTCTTATTAATGATTTTTCCTACGGCTGTAATTAAATCTTGCATAGAACCAATTTTATCTATACATAGTGCTTGTAACATTGAGAATTCTTCTGGTAATTCATAAGCATCCATCTTACTATAAACTGGAATCAATACTTTTTTCTTTTTATTTTTTATTAAGTCTAAATATCTACTCCATTCATTTTTAACCCATACAGAATTTAAATTTTCAGCATTAGTACCTACTACTAACATAACTTTTGAACTATTAAGTGCTGAAAAGATATATGGTTCATATTCTTCACCAAGTTTATCAGCAAGAGTAATTCTAGCAAAGAAAACTTTATAATTTAAATCAGTTAATTTATTATATATATCTTGAGCAATAACACTATCGGGAGTTCTATCACCATTTATATCTCCTTCTTTATAACAAATAAAGATATCATAATCTTCTTCGTTATTAGAAATTTCAAGTGCTTTCTTTTGAATATTACTAATAGTTTTTGCTTCTTCTTTATATATATTTAATGCTTCTCCATAAGCTTTACTAATTATTATTTTATAATCAGGATCAGTTAAAACAGATTCATACTTTGTTCTATGACAAGTAATCATTTTCTTTTTAGTTTTCGGATCATCTACATATTCAACACCATATCTACAAAGTATTAGTCCCCAATGAGCTTCTAACTGATTTTCATCTATTTCAAGTATAGTTTCATATACACCATATGCTTTATCAAATTCATTTGATAGTCTTAAATTATTAGCTCTATTATATAAATTTAAAAGTTTTTCATTATCAACACTTGGTAGAGTCATAGTACTTTTACAATATAAGCATTTACCTATATTACTACCTTCAACTACTTCTATATCTCCACCACACATCTTACATTTAAAGACCATTGCTACTGCCTCCATACTAAACATATTTTACCATAGATGCATTTATACTTCAATTATAACTAAATAAATTTAGAAATAGAATATTTTTACATTAAAAAGTAAGTAAAATACTTTTAACTTATTCAGGTAATATCCAAAAATACATTACAATATTCATTAATAATTTATCGCATAATAAAAAAGAAAATGCATTAAGCATTTTCTTTATTATCATTTATTGCTTCTACTGTTTCTTCATTTTTATCATCTGTTAAAAATTTTTCTTCTAAAACTTCAGCAGCATCATCATCTAATAATTCATTTTTTAAAATTACTTCAATGTTATTATATTCTTTAGCACCAGTTCCAGCAGGAATTAGTTTACCAAGAATAACATTTTCCTTAAGTCCATGTAACATATCGCATTTACCTCTTGTTGCAGCATCAGTTAAGATTCTTGTAGTTTCTTGGAATGAAGCAGCAGATAAGAATGAATCAGTTTCAAGAGATGCCTTAGTAATACCAAGCATAACTGGTTTACCAGTAGCTGGAACTCCACCTGCTAAAATAACAGGTTTATTTATTTCAGCAAATTCTCTTAATGGAACTGCTAGTCCTTCAATAAGGTTAGTATCTCCTGGATCAATAACTTTAATCTTAGTAATCATTCTTCTAACAACAGTTTCAACATGTTTATCAGAAACGTCAACACCTTGACTCTTATAAACTTTTTGAATTTCTTTTAAGATATATCCTTGAACAGTTGTTGGATCAGTAACAGCAAGTAATTCTTTTGGTGAAATACTTCCTTCAGTTAATGGATCTCCAGCATTTACCATATCACCCTTTTCAACTCTTAATTTAGCATTGTATTGAGTAACATGTTCACGAGTTTCAACATCATTTGTAATATATATCTTAAATCTATTATTTTTATCATCAGTAATCTTAGTAATTTTACCATTAATTTCAGCAATAGTTGCTTTTGCTTTTGGTATACGAGCTTCAAATAGCTCTTCAACTCTTGGAAGACCTTGAGTAATATCAGCAGCAGATGCAACACCACCTGTATGGAATGTACGCATTGTTAATTGTGTACCTGGTTCACCAATTGATTGAGCAGCCATAATACCAGCAGCTTCACCAACTTCAACAACATTTCCAGTTGCAAGGTTAAGACCATAACATTTTTGACAAATACCATTTGGACATTTACAAGTAAGAACACTTCTAATTTCCATCTTAGTAATTCCAGCTTTTTCAATTTTGTCAGCAATTCTTTCAGTGATTAAAGCACCCTTATCAATAAGTACTTCCTTAGTTTCAGGATTTAATACTTTTTGATTAGAATATCTACCAACAATTCTATCTCTAAAGCTTTCAATTACACTTCCACTCTTTTCATCAGTGAATGCTTCAACTTCAATACCTTGAATAGTTCCACAATCTTCTTCTTTAACAATAATATCTTGTACAACATCAACTAATCTTCTTGTTAAGTATCCAGCATCTGCAGTCTTAAGTGCTGTATCAGCTGTACCTTTTCTAGAACCGTGTGTTGATAAGAAGAATTCTTGCACATCTAATCCTTCACGGAATGAAGCAAGGATTGGAATTTCTACTTGACCACCATCTGGTTTAGCCATAATACCTCTCATACCAGCAAGTTGTCCTAATTGGTTAGCAGAACCTCTGGCACCTGAGTTAATAATCATTGAAAGTGGATTTTCAACATCTTGTTTTAATATATCTCCAAGTTTACCTTGTACATTAGTAGTAGCATCAGTCCATAATTTAATAACCTTATTATGTCTTTCTTCATCAGTAATTAAACCACGCTTAAATTGTTTATTAATCTTTTCAATTGTAGCATTAGTTTCCTCTATAATTGTTTCCTTTTCATGGTTAACTGGAATATCAGAAAGTGAAATAGTTATACCAGACTTAGTACTATATTTAAATCCTATATCTTTTAATTTATCTAAGAATATAGAAGTTTCAGTTGTTTTATATCTCTTAAATATTTGAGCAATTATTTTTCCTAAATCCTTTTTAATTAAAGCAGGAACAACAGGCATTTTAGCTACTTCTTCTGGTAAATTCTTACCTTTTTCAATAAAGAATTTATCTGGAGTCATAACTTCAATATTTTCTTTGCTTCCTTCTTCAACATAAGGATAAGTATCTGGGAATATTTCATTGAATAAAATCTTACCAGCAGTTGTTACTAAATATTTATCTCTTTGTTCATCAGTCCATACTTTATGTTTGAATTCCTTAGTTGGAATACAAATTCTTGTATGAAGTGTAATTTCTCTTCTTTCATAAGCCATTAAAGCTTCATTAGGATCTTTGTATGCTTTACCTTCATTTGGTTCACCAGGTAATTCTAAAGTTAAATAATAGTTACCTAAAACCATATCTTGTGATGGAGTAACAATTGGTTTTCCATCCTTAGGATCAAGAATATTATTAGCACCTAACATAAGAAGTCTAGCTTCAGCTTGAGCTTCTTCACTAATTGGAATATGAATAGCCATTTGGTCACCATCGAAGTCTGCATTAAATCCACTACAAACTAGAGGGTGTAATCTAAGAGCTTTTCCACCAACAAGTACTGGTTCAAAAGCTTGAATTGAAAGTCTATGCAATGTAGGAGCACGGTTTAATAATACTGGATGCTCTCTTATAACATCTTCAACAACATCCCATACTTTTTCATCTTGAACATCAATAATTTTCTTAGCTGCTTTAATATTATGTGCTATACCTCTTTCAACAAGTTGTTGCATAACATATGGTTTAAATAATTCAAGAGCCATATCTTTTGGTACACCACATTGATACATTTTAAGATTAGGTCCTACAACGATAACAGAACGACCACTATAGTCAACTCTCTTACCTAATAAGTTTTGTCTAAATCTACCTTGTTTACCTTTTAACATAGAAGATAAAGATTTAAGTGGTCTATTGCCTACACCAGATACACTTCTTCCTCTTCTACCATTATCTATTAAAGCATCTACTGCTTCTTGAAGCATTCTCTTTTCATTTTGAACAATGATAGTTGGAGCTTCAAGTTCTAATAACTTCTTAAGACGATTATTTCTATTAATAATTCTTCTATATAAATCATTTAAATCAGAAGTAGCAAATCTACCACCTGGAAGTTGAATCATAGGTCTTAGATCTGGTGGAATAACTGGAAGTACATCTAGTATCATCCACTCAGGTCTATTACCACTTTCAAGGAATGAATTTAAACAGTCAAGTCTCTTAACTAATCTAATCTTCTTTTGTCCTTGTGCTTTTTCAACATCTTTCTTTAATTGTTCTACTTCTTTTTCTAAATCAACTTCAGAAAGTAGTTCTTTGATAGCCTCAGCACCCATACCTACTTTGAATCCATCACCATATTTTTCATAATATGCTCTGTATTCTTTATCAGATAATGTTTGCTTTTTAGCAAGAGGAGCAATTCCTGGATCAAGAACAATATAACTTACAAAGTATAATACTTCTTCAAGTTCTCTTGGACTAATATCAAGAACAAGTCCCATCTTAGGAGGAGTTCCTTTTGCATACCAAATGTGGCTAACAGGACAAGCAAGTTCAATATGTCCCATTCTTTCTCTACGAACCTTAGAACGAGTTACTTCTACACCACATCTATCACATATAACATTCTTATATCTAAGTCTTTTATATTTCTTACAACTACATTCAAAATCTTTTGTTGGACCAAATATCTTTTCGCAGAAAAGTCCATCTCTTTCAGGGTTTAAAGTTCTATAATTGATAGTTTCAGGTTTCTTAACTTCACCATAAGACCATTCTCTTATTTTTTCGGGAGAAGCTATACTAATACGAATTCCATCAAATTCATTAACTTCCATCATTATTCTTCACCCCTTTCATAAGCATCATCTTGAAAATCATCAAGACCATACTCTTCTTCATACTCTAAATCTTCATCACTAGGTTCAACATTATCAAAGTCATCTTCTTTGTCTTCTTCTACATCTTCATAATCAGATTCAGAAGTTTCTTCTTCATGCTTACCTATTTCCTCAATTGAAACAGGAGCATCATCTTTATCTTCTTCGCTTTCTAAATCTTTAATTTCTTTTAAAGTTCCATCTTTATTAACTATTTGAATATCAAGACCTAATGCTTGGAATTCTTTAATTAATACTCTAAATGATTCTGGAACACCTGGTTGTGGAATTGGTTTACCTTTAACAAGTGCTTCATATACTCTAACTCTTCCAACTACATCATCAGATTTAATTGTAAGAACTTCTTGTAAAATATGAGCAGCACCATAAGCATATAATGCCCAAACTTCCATTTCTCCAAATCTTTGACCACCAAATTGAGCTTTTCCACCAAGTGGTTGTTGTGTAACCATACTGTATGGTCCTGTTGCTCTTGCATGAATCTTATCATCAACCATATGTACAAGTCTTATCATATACATAACACCAACAGATACTCTCTTATCGAACTTTTCACCAGTTTTTCCATCATATAACCATGTCTTATAATCAGAATCTAGTCCAGCTTCAGCTACTTCTTCTTGAATATCTTTTTCAGTAGCACTATCAAATATTGGAGTCGCATAATGTACACCAAGTTTCTTACCAGCCATACCTAAGTGTAACTCTAAAATTTGTCCTAAGTTCATACGAGAAGGAACACCTAGTGGGTTTAAGATAACATCAACAGGAGTACCATCTGGTAAATATGGCATATCTTCTGATGGTAATATTAATGAACAAACACCCTTGTTACCATGACGACCAGCCATCTTATCTCCGACTTGAATCTTTCTCTTCTTAACTATATATACTCTTACAACCTTTGAAACACCAGCTGGAAGTTCATCAGAGTTTTCTTTAGTAAATATTTGAACATCATGTACAATACCAGCACATCCGTGACTAACACGAAGTGATGTATCTCTTACTTCCCTAGTCTTTTCACCAAAGATTGCATGTAATAATTTTTCTTCACTTGATAATTCTTGCATTCCTTTAGGAGTAACCTTACCAACAAGAATATCGTTTTCTTTAACTTCAGTACCAATTCTTACAATACCATTTTCATCTAAATTCTTTCTTGCATCTTCACTAATATTTGGAATATCTCTTGTAAATTCTTCTGGTCCAAGTTTAGTATCACGACATTCAATTTCTTTCATTTCAATATGAACAGAAGTTAAAACATCATCACGAACGATTCTTTCATTTAGAATAACAGCATCTTCATAGTTATAACCATTATAAGTCATGAATGCTACAACTAAATTCTTACCTAAACCAATCTCTCCCATATCAGTAGAAGGTCCATCAGCAATAATTTCACCTTTATGAACTTGTTCACCTTTATGAACAATTGGTCTTTGATTATAACAAGTTTCATTGTTACTTCTTTGATAACTAATAAGTTCATAAGTATGCTTTTCAGTAGCACCTTTTACAATAATCTTCTTAGCATCAACATATTCAACTACACCATCAATATCTGATACAACAGAACATCCAGAATCTCTAGCAATAGCAGCTTCAACTCCAGTTCCTACAATAGGAGCTTCTGTAATCATTAATGGTACAGCTTGTCTTTGCATGTTTGCACCCATTAGTGTTCTGTTAGCATCATCATGTTCCATAAATGGAATCATACTTGTAGTAACAGATACTATTTGAGATGGTGAAACATCTATATAATTTACTTTTTCTTTTGCAACAATCATATTATCACGGTTAAATCTTACTGGTACATTAGCATCAATAATATAACCATCTTTATCAACATCAATTGTTGCTTGACTAATATAATAATCTTCTTCTTCATCAGCAGTCATGTAAACAATTTCATCAGTAATCTTACAATCAACTACTTTTCTATATGGAGTCATAATAAATCCATATTCATTAATCTTTGCATAACTTGCAAGAGATGTAATAAGTCCGATATTTTGACCTTCTGGTGTTTCAATTGGACAAATTCTACCGTAGTGAGATGGATTAACATCACGAACTTCCATACCAGCTCTATCTCTTGATAAACCACCTGGACCTAATGCACTAAGTCTTCTCTTATCATTAAGTTCTGATAATGGGTTAATTTGTTCCATGAACTTAGAAAGTTGACTACTACCAAAGAATTCTTTTAAAGCAGCAGTTATTGGTCTTATATTAATTAATGACTTAGGAGTAACAGCATCTATCTCTTGTGTAGACATCTTATCTCTAATTTGTCTTTCCATACGAGCAACACCAATTCTAAATTGATTTTGAATTAATTCTCCTACTTGTCTTACACGTCTATTTCCTAAGTGATCTATTTCATCAAACTTACCAATACCATATAATAAACAAATATAATATGATAATGAAGCATATACATCAGAAATAGTAAGTCTCTTAGTATCAATAGTTTGATCATTACCTATAACTTTAACAATCTTAGTTTCATCTTCTGGACTATATACAAGAATTTCTTGTATTTTATTATAAGTATCTAATTCTTCATTAATAGTTACTTCTTTAACACCATATCCAGCTTCAAATACTGGTTTTAATTCTTCAAGTAACTCTTTTGTTATTTTAGTACCTTTTTTAACTTTAACTTCACCATCAACAACAATGTCTTGTGCTACTTTAACATTTAAAAGTCTATCAATAACATTTAATTTCTTATTAAATTTATATCTACCAACTTTACCTAAATCATATCTAAATTTATCAAAGAATCTTACGATTAATTGGTTCTTAGCTGAATCTAATGTAGCTGGTTCACCTGGTCTTAACTTTTCATATATTTCAATTAATGCTTCATCAGTATTCTTAGTAGAATCTTTTTCTAAAGTATTAATTAAATATTCATCTTGTCCAAATAAATTAAGTATTTCTTCATCGCTAGATAAACCTAATGCTCTAAGTAATGTAGTAACTGGAACTTTTCTTGTTCTATCAATTCTTACATATAAAATACCTCTTGCATCAAGTTCATACTCTAACCAAGTACCTTTATTAGGTCTAACTTCACTTGAAATGATATTTCTACCACTCTTATCTACTTCATTTTTGTAGTAGCAAGATGGTCCCATAACAAGTTGTGAGTTAATAACTCTTTCTGCTCCATTAATAATAAATGATGCAGTATCAGTCATTAAAGGCATATCACCTAAAAATACTTCTTGTTCCTTAACTTCTCCTGTTTCATTGATAAAAAGTCTAGCTTTTACCTTTAAAGGAGCAGCATAAGTAACCTTTCTCTCACGACTTTCCTTAACAGAATATTTAGGCTCATCAAAATAATAATCACCAAATTCAAGTGATAATGAACCTGAAAAACTTTCTACTGGGAAAATATCTTCAAATACTTCCTTTATTCCTTCCTTTAAAAATAAGTCAAACGAATCTTTTTGAACTTCTAATAAGTTAGAAAGTTCTAGCGTAGAACGCTTTGTTGAGAAACTTCTTCTTTCTCTATGGTCACCAAATTTTACTGTTTTGTATGCCACTATTTCACCCCAATCCTAAATTTTTAAAGAACACAAATTTTAAAAATAAAACAAATGTACTGCAATATAAAATTTTACCACAACACTTTTCAATAAGTCAATAATAATTTATTAAAATTGTAAACTTATTAACATTTATTTGCTTTAAAAATAAAATATCCTTTATCTCTATTTATAACATTAACTTGAATACCATTTTCTTCAAGAATTTTTTTAATACTTAAAGCACCTTGATCCTTACGAATAACATAATATAATAATCCATCTTTTTCTAAATGATCAAATGCTCCCAATAATATTTGTAAAACTTTATCTTTACCTACTCTTATAGGTGGGTTAGTAATAATAATATCGTATTTATCTAAAACAGCACTATAACCGTCACTTACATATGTTTTACCTTTAAAATCTTTATATCTTTTTATATTCATATTAGTTAGATGAACAGCTCTTTTATTAATATCAACCATCTCAACATAACTATCAGTAATATTACCAATCATTATTCCAAGAAAACCATAACCACATCCTACATCAAGAACTCTTTTATTAGTTAGATTTTCTTCGAAATAAGTTTCAAGTAATAACCTACTTCCAAAATCAATACCGTTTTTACTAAATACTCCATTATCACTATAAAACATGAAAAAAGAAGAATTATATTTATAACTTAACTCTCTAATTTCACTTTTTAAGTTCATATCATTTTCAAAATAATGACTCATAATTCTCCTTTATTTTCTATATCTCTTATATACACAAAAAAGCCTTTTTTAACAAGGCCTTGCAAAAATTAAGCTAATTCTACAGTAGCTCCAGCTTCTTCTAATTTAGCTTTTAATTCTTCAGCTTCACTAGCAGGAACTCCTTCTTTAACATTTCCACCAGCATCAGCAATATCTTTAGCTTCTTTTAATCCTAATCCAGTAGCTTCTCTAATTACTTTAATAACTTGTAATTTTTGAGCTCCAGCACTCTTAAGAACTACATTCTTAACACCTGAATCTGCTTCTTCTTCAACAGCAGCAGGAGCAGCAGCAACAGCTACAGCACTTGGATCAACACCAAATTCTTCTTTCATCATATCAACTAATTCTTTAACTTCAAGAATAGTTTTTTCTTTTAAAGCTTCAATAATATCTTTGTTTTCAATCTTTGCCATATTAATTATTTCCTCCCTCTTCTAACTTTTCAGCATATAGATTTAATCCAATACTTAAATTTCTTACATGTTCAATTAAACCACCAGCAAACATTGTAAGTAATCCTTCCATACTTGGAATAGTTGCATAATCACTAATGATCTTAGTATCAGCAAGTTGATTATCAATATATCCAACTCTAACTTCTAGTGCAGGATGTTCTTTAGCGAACTTACATACAATCTTAATTGGTTCAATAATTGAATCAGCGAAAAGATAAGCATTTGGTCCTTCCATGTAATCATTTAAAGCAATATTCTTATTCTTAAGTGCAATATTCATAAGAGTATTTTTATAAATTTTTACATCAGAATTAACTTCCCTTAAACTTCTTCTTAACTCTGCAAATTCACCAACTGTTAAACCTTGATAATTTAATAACAAGAATGTTTTAGAATTATTAAGCTTATCAGTTATTTCATTTACAGTAGCTTCTTTTTGTTTAAGAATCTTATTACTTGCCATATAGTCTCCTTTCATGTAATAAAAAAGTTTCCTCATGACAAGGAAACGATATAATCGTCATTATAATGTTTCCTCGGTAAGATTTATGTTTGTACTTACTGTCTTTGGTCACTTCACGATTTAGATTATACAATATAATTATTCATTTGTAAAGTACTTTTTATACAAAAATAAAAGAAATAGTTTTCACTATTTCTTATTAATAATTACTTTAATCTTAGTTGTTCTAGATGAATAGCTTAATTTAACATCATCACCAGTTACCATAACAGGAACTTCATATTCACCTTCTGTTAAATCACTTAGATCAACATAAGCCCTAATATTATCACTAGATAACTTATCAAGTAAAGTTTTAACACCTTTAACAACAACATTAACTTTTGTATCACTTGCACTTGAAGCAAGAGCTCTATATTTATTAGTATCAAGATTTTCAAATGTTAATGGAATATCTTTAAATTCCTTAGAAGTTTCTTTTTCCATTACAACTTTGATTGTAATATTTGTATTAGACATACTTCTAACTCCATTTGGTTTCTCTATTGTTTCTTGATATGTCTTATCTTTACTAAGTCCATCTACATTAATATTAACTTTAATTTCATCAATTGATTTTAATGTTTCTTCATCACCATATAATGTTACAGTTGAAACATTAGATGATATAGAACCAATAGCACTTCCACTAGCCACATCTCCAACAGGAACAACTTTAACAGGAACAACCTTACTTGGTGAAGTAACAGTTACAGTAGCAGTTACAGTTCCAGGAACAATTTCAATATTAGTTATTTCAGTACCCATTTCATCATAAGCAACTAATTTAACATTTTCAAGTTTATATTCACCTGGTTTATCATTAATATTAAGTGCATTAACATCAACAAGTGCTTTAACACTAGCAACCTTTTCAAGTTTTTCTTTATAAGACTTAATTATTACTGTATCTCTATCAAGTTTAACAGAACTAATTACTAATGTCTCATTTAATTTATCTTTATTTAATATATCAGCTGTTATAGTTCTAGATTCACTTATCTTAGAATGAATAACAAGTGTTATTTTAGAAGGATCTAATTTATAATCAAGCTTAACTGGATTATTATATTTAAGTTTAACCTTATGAGTACCAGAAGTATATCCACTCAAATCAAGAGTTAATTTATGTTCATCAACAAGTTGTTCAGCTAAATATAAACCACTCTTTTTACCCATAAGTACAATATCAGCAGTTTCAGGAATACCTTCAACCACATATTCTTCTTCATTATAATCAACAGTTATAGGTATTTTAGTTAATACAGTAGACTCACTACCAGTTAAATTAACAACACCATTATCAACTGCAAAGAAGATTAAAAATGCAAAGAACAATGATAAATATATCAATGTATTTGGATTATTTAGAAATTTATCTAAACTACCATTCTTACTTCCAAGCTTATCAGCAATAAAGTAAAAGAACTTTGAAAGTGGAACTACAATAATAACATCAATAATCTTATATAAGAACTTAAATATCTTACCAAAGATCTTTCCTATACTAGTTAGTAGCTTTTTCATCTTTATCACTCTCACTTTCTGCTTCAATATCAGCTTCATAGAATGTTTCTTTCTTAGGCTGTAACTCTTCTAATAATAATATTTTAGCATCATCTAAAGACAAATTATAATTTAATGTACCACCAACAGCAATAGAAATTCTACCAGTTTCTTCACTTACTACAACAGCTATTGCATCACTTGATTCACTAATTCCAAGTGCAGCTCTATGTCTTGTACCAAGTCTCTTAGAAATTGATGGGTTTAAACTTGTTGGAAAAACACTACCAGCACAAGTAATCTTATCACCTTGAATAATAACACCACCATCATGAAGTGGATTATTTGGGAAGAATATTGATATTAATAATTCACTACTAATATCAGCATATAACTTATTAGCTGGTTCAATATATTGAGCTAAACTATAATCTCTTTCAAGAACAATTAATGCTCCTATTCTATTCTTTTTAAGATATTCAACAGCATTAATGATTTCATATACAAGTTTTTCTCTTTCATCAACTGTTAATGTTTTATGTCTTCCAAGCAATTGACTTCTACCAATACTTTCAAGTACATTTCTAATCTCAGGTTGGAATATAATAATAACCGCAAGTGGTCCCCAAGAAATAACATATTCTAAAATTATACCAACAGTATTCAAATGTATTTTATCACTTACAAATTTCAATACTGCAATAATTATAATACCTTTTAATATCAATGTTAGTTTAAAATTATTTCTAGCATACTTAAATAATTTATATATAATAAACCATAATATTAGTAAATCTAATATTTTAGTAGCATAAGTAAATATCGTATCTAACACCTAAACTCACCTCTATTCATAAAAATAATTATACACTATTTAATATTCTATTTCTATATTTTTAATACTCATTTACAAAAAAATAATTAACCAAAAAGTTAATTATTAATTGTTATACCAAATATTGCATTATATATTTTAATAAATACTTTACGAATAAAATTATAATTCTTACTTCTTTTTAAATATTTAGAATAATTATTTAACTCAGTATAATAATATTCATATAAACTATAATTATTAGAAGAATCAAGAACAACATAACTTATATGATGATCTCTAAGTCTTTTCATTAGCTTATTTAAATATTTAAATTTAAGAACTATAACATTTTCTTTACCAATAACATGACTAACATATTCAACTATATTAGCATCTTCATCATACACTCTTATACTACTACCACAAAGTATTATTAAAACTGAACCACTATGAACTTCCTTTAACTGCATTAAAGTATCTTTCATAATTTTCCTTTCCAATACATATTTATTTTATAATAAACTATCCTATTCTAAATGCTGGCGAAACACCGATATTACTAATAGCATAAATATTATTATACAGCTTACCAGTTTTATTTGCACAATAAAAACAGCCATCATATCTACCAGCAGAGCGAAACCACCAATCTAATGCAGTTTTTCCATACATTTTTGCTACTTTTTCATATTTACTTGTATTAACTCCTTCTTGTTTGTAATAATCTAGTTGTCTCGTTAAATCTTTTGATGTATCTTTCTCATCCGCAAAGTCTTCATATATTTCTTTTCCAGATAATAAATATAGCTTATCTGTTGATATAAAATTATCTGTATCACTGCTTCCATGACTAGATACAACAATTGTATCTATTATTACACTTCTTAAATCACTTGGCAATGTATTGAATATATCATTGTTTACAAATGTATACATACTACTTGCTGGCCATCCACCAACATTCCATCCATTATTATAAGTTTTTCCTTTATATGTCCCTGATGGATTCATATAATGTGTTGTTATAATATCTGCAAATTCAATTACAAATCCACAAGCAGTTTGTGAGAAACCTTCTGTTGAACATTCAGTCGGTGTTGTTGTATTTGCTACTCTTACCGTATGAGTTCCATAATCACCTAAATCTATCTCTTTCGTATCTCCAAGATTATACTTACTTATATTATTATTTCTTACAGCATTTATTATAGTTTTCCAACTATCTGTACTAAATGAATTTGGTTCCATCATAACATATAACATAATGTCATTATCTATAATAGATTCACTTGTATATTCATTTCCTTCTCCATTTACCTTAGTATAATATTTACCATTTACAGATATAGTTCCTAGTTTTGAACCAGATTTTACTTTTCTACTTTCTAATACTGTTTTATCATCATCATTCATTAATGTAACAACATAACTAATCTTATTTGTATCATCAAATATACAACTAGATGATTCCTTAGTATCACTTCCACTTACTGATACATATGCATTCATACTAGTACCAAGTAAATCTTTTAAATTAATACTTGGATCCTCAACATATCTCAACCATATGTATAAGTTATATGTTACATTCTTTCCAGCTTCTATAAAATCACTATCAAATATTAATAACTTATTATTTTCTATCTTATCAAATGAACCTTCACTTACATTTCCTGTGCTTGATTCTAATTTATACACTAAATATTCACTCTTTAATTGATCAGATATACTTGTAAAATTTAAATATAGTTTCATACATCCATTTAATGTGCTTTCACTGCTACTAATTGTAAACTCTTTTTTATAAGCTGATGTTTCATAACTACTACTTCTAATAGGAGCCATATTATCTATGCTTACACTTGTATCTGTTACTTTTAAACTTAAATTACCAGTTACTACATTATTAGGATTTATATTTCCATTTGTTATAATCTCTGGACCTATAAAAGCAAGAGCCGCTGTTAAAACACCACCTATTAAGATACAAACACCAATTATGATATATTTTTTGTCTATCTTCATATGTATTCTCCTATAATCTAAATAAATTATATTACAAAAAAAAATAAAAAGCAATTGCTTGCTTATTTACTTTCTACTAATAATTTAATTGCTGTTTTTTCTTTTCCATCTATTATTACATCATAAAATGCCGGGGTACAAATTAAATTAAGTCCTAGTGGAGCAACAAAACCTCTTGCAATCGAAATAGCTTTAATTGCTTGATTAACTGCTCCTGCTCCTACTGTCTGTATTTCTACTTCCTTAGCACCCTCTCTAAAAGAATTAGCAATACTACCAGCAACCTTTTGAGAAATACTTTTACTTGATACTTTAATTATATCCATGTTTTTCACCTCAATAATTTATATGAAATACCAAATAAAAAAAGACTAAAAAGTCTTTAATTATTCTTCCTTTTTACTAGTAGTTTTTTCACTACTCTTTTTAACAGGTTTTTTCTTTTTAATTTCTTTAATAGCTGTTTTCTTTGTAGTTTTCTTTTCTTTTGTTTTAGCTTTTTCATTTTCATTTAAAGAAACTAAATATGTTTCAACTTGTGGATTCTTAGTAATTATCATTAATAATGGTTCAAATAAACTAATTAATCCAAATCCCATAAAATAATATCCAAGAACCATACCAGAAACAGCTTCAGAATTAAATAAATCAGATAAAACTAATAAACTTAATAATGTTAGTAACACAGTAATTGATAATTTAACATAAAAATTAACATCACATTGATCCATTAATCTCTTAGTGTTATAACCTTTATTTAATACATTAGCAATTGCATAAAGTAATACAGCATTACCAATGATAAAACAACTATCAGTAAAATACTCATTAACAAGTACATAAGTACCTACTACTACATTAATAAGTCCAAAGAATAAAAACTCATAATCATCGCTTCTTCTGTTAACAAAATATGCCACTAATGACATAAATGCAAACATATAGAAAAGTGGTGATGCATATTCAATTGGTTTTAATATACTTATTTCAGGTATTTGTAGCATTATATAACCAATTACTACAAAAAAACAATAAAGCATAAGATCAATACCTAATAATGTTCTGTCAAATTCCTTAATTACAACCTTCTTCATAACTCCTCCTATTATGATTTAATTTTATATCATAAAGGTATTAAAGTCAATGAAAAATAGTTCTTTATAGAACTATTTTAATCTTCTCTATTATTTCTTTCTCTATAACCAAAGAAATCATATTTTTCATCAAAGAATACATAAATAATTTTAAGTAAAGCCACTACTGGTGTAGCTATAACCATACCAATTATTCCAAATAAATATTCAAATATTAATAATGATAAAATAATAGTTATTGGACTTAAATTCATCTTTTTACTCATAACAAGTGGTTGAAGTACATTACCATCAATAGTTTGAGTAATTAATATAAATACAAGAGTTAAAATACCAATTAAACTACTTTGAGCAAAACCAATTGCTCCTGCTACTGCAGCTCCCATGTATGGACCAATATATGGTATTAAATTAGTAACAACACATATAAATGCAACTAATATTGGTGCCTTTAATCCTATTATTGAGAAACCTATAACAGATACAACAAATAATAGTAATGATAACCATAATGTACCACTCACAAATGAATATAGAGAATCATCTAATTTTTCAAGTAAATACTTTACTTCTTTTCTACTACCTTTTGGAAATAATTTAATAAAACTATCAGTAAACTTATCAAAATCAAATAATATATAAAATCCTAATATTAAACTAAGAGCAATTTTACCTACACCACTTGCAATAGCACTAACAACATTAACAGCAGTTTCTGGTAAATTAGTTTGTATATCAGCAGCAAAATTCTCTATTTTTAAGAAGAAAGATTTCTTAATAGTATCTAAATTTTCTAAACTTAAATCAGATAATTTAACAAATATATTATTAATCCATTCTTTTGCATCATTAGCAATCTTAGGTATAGATGATACAAGTTCAGTAATTTGTTCACCAAGTGATGGCAATGTAAGTGCAAACATTAAATATATTATTATAAGTAATATTGCATAAGTAATAATAACACTAAGAACTTTATTTAAACCTTTATCTCTTAATTTATTAACAAGAGGATGTAATAACCAAGCAATAAGCCAACCAATAAATAATGGTGATATTATTGAAAGTATCTTACCAATAAATCCTAAAATCTTCCATTCTTTTAAAATTAATCCAAGAACATAAACAAGTAAAATAATAAAAAGAATATATAAAATATTTAAAACTCTATTTCCTGTTCTAACAAGTTCATTTACTTTTTCAGTATTAACTTTTCTATTTTCATCTTTTTTAAATCTTTCTAACATAACTCCTCCTTATATATTACAATTATAGCACAGGAAATATGAAAAAAAATAGTCCAAAAGAACTATTTCAAATCTTTTATTTTCTTAGATACTGTCTTAGTAAATTTATTTATATCTTTTTCATAAGTTTTATATAAATACATCATACCCATACCACCTGCCATATACATCATCTTCTCGATAGTTTTAATAATATCACTCTCCTCGATATTATTATTAACAATATTATTTATTATTATACATTTTTAAATATGTATTTCTGTTAGTTGAATATGTAGTTTGAACTGATTCATTAAATGAATTTATACTACCAAGAATTACCAATGATTTTTTAGCTCTTGTAACAGCAGTATAAATAAGTTTATTATAAAACATTCTACTAAAGCTATGAGCTAGTATTATAACAACATTATCATATTCACTACCCTGTGATTTATGAATACTAATTGCATAAGCCAAATTAAATTTATCATAGTCTCCACTCTTATATGTAACAACATTACCCATATAATTAATTTCAACTACCATTTTTCCTTCTTCAGTATAAATATCTTTAATATATCCAATATCACCATTAAATACATTATTATCAACATCATTAACAAGCTGTATAACTTTATCATTTATTCGATAATACTTATCACCTATCTTATATTTTTCATTTTTACTATTAAATATATTAGCCATAAGTTCATTTAAAGAATCAATACCATTTATACCTTTATACATAGGAGCAAGAACTTGAAAATTTTCAATACTAATTCCTCTTTCAATAGTTTTTTCACACATAGTAGTTAAATATAATTTAATATTAGAATCATTACTTTCTATAAATTTAAAATCACTATATTCATTACTAAATGTATCAAATTCCTTATAGTTTTTTATATCATTAGCAAGATCAATAATATAACTACCATCTCTTACTCTATATATAGTTTCCAATTTACTTTTACAAATATTATCAAAAGAAAGTAAATCATTTAATAAGTCTCCTGGCCCAATTGAAGGTAATTGGTTTTTATCTCCAACTAATATTAATTTAACATCATTTCTAATTCCATGAAGTAGATTTAAAAATAAGAATATATCAATCATACTAGCTTCATCAACAATAACAATTCTTTCACTACTTTTATTATACTCATCAACTGTAAATGCACCAGTTTCTTTATTCCATTTTAAATATTTATGAATAGTTGATGCATTAGCACCTACACTTTCAGCAATCCTTTTACTAGCTCTACCAGTCGGAGCAAGTAAAGCAATATCATTATATTGAAGTTTAGTTAAATCTTTAAGTATATCGACAATAGCTTTAATAATAGTAGTTTTACCAGTACCAGGACCACCAGTTATAATATAAAAATTATTCTTAATTGAACCTTTTATCGCACTCTTTTGTTCATCATTAAAAATAATATTGTTTCTCTTTTCATAAGAACTAATAAGTTTATTTATTTTTTCATCTCTATAAGTTTCTTTAATTTTATTAATATTAAATATAGTTTTAATAATCTCATTTTCAGTATCATAAAAATTTCTTAAACCAACAAAATCATTTAAAATAACAATTTTCTTTAAATCTAATAATTTATGTAAATAACTCAAAAAAGAAGAACTAGTAAAAGTACCTTTAAAACACCTTTTAAGCCTAATAAACAATTCTTCACTTTTAACAATAGTATCTCCACTTTCATAACACATAAGCTCAATATTATGAAGTATTAATGCCATAATTCTATTTTCATTCATTTCACTATGATTCATTAAAAATATAGTATCAAGTTTATCAAATGGAATTTCACCTATTAACATATATATATTATTTTCTATAATATCAGCAAGTGACTTACCATAAGTAGTAGTCAAATCTATAGATTCCTTCATAGTAAAACCATATCCATTAAGTTTAATTATTAATTCTTGATTAAGTTCATTTTCAACAATCTTATCATGCATTCTTCTTGCTTTAGTAATAGTCATACCACTAACAATCGCAACACTTGGATAATCATTTTTAATAACTTCAATGGTATTAAGCCCAAACTTATCAACAATTCTTTTAGCAGTTTTCTCACCTATTCCATAAAACATACCACTACTTAAATATAATACTAAACTATCAATATCACTAGGCGGTTTCACTTCATAAGTTTCAACTTGATATTGAACTCCATATTTAGGATGATTAACAAGTGAACCATAGAATATATAATCAACATCACTATTTATTTCATTAAATGATCCAGTAAAACTGATAAGTTTATTAACAAAACTACTAACATCTTTATCATTAGTTTCTCTCACTCTAAAAACTCCAACTTTATATGGACCACTATTACTTTGATATATAATTTTACTAATACTTCCAGATATAAATTTCTTCATACAGATATAATAACATAAACAAAACAAAAGTTATACAAAAAGTGTTAACCATTTTATAGTTAACACCTATTAATTATTATTTTAATGTAAAGTATCCAGGACTACTTGTTCCACCATCTATTCTAGCATATGTTTTATCTATTTTAGTTGAATTATAAGTTGTACCTTGGCCTCCTACAAGATTAGTGCAATCTCTAAACATACTAGTGCTAGAATAAACTTTATTTGTATTATAATTACTACTTACATATATAGTTTTTAAATTAGTAGTATCTTGAAACATATGACTCATATCAGTAACATTACTTGTATTAAAACTACTTAAATCTAAAACTATTGCTTGACTACCCTTAAATACATAACGCATATTACTTACCTTGCTAGTATTAAAATTACTTAAATCTAGTGTTGTGGCTTGGTTATCTTGAAACATACCAAACATACTTACTACATTACTTGTATCAAAGTTACTTAAATCTAGTGTTGTTGCTCGACTACCAGAAAACATAGAACCCATATTAGTTACATTACTTGTATCAAAGTTACTTAAATCTAGTGTTATTGCTTTACTATTAGAAAACATACTACTCATATTTGTTACATTTCTTGTATTAAAACTACTTACATTTATTGTAGTTGCTTCAGTCCAAGAAAACATACTACTCATATTTGTTACTTTACTTGTATTAAAACTACTTAAATCTAATGTTGTTGCTTTACTATTAGAAAACATACTACTCATATTTGTTACATTTCTTGTATTAAAATTACTTAAATCTAATATTGTTGCTTTACTATTAGAAAACATACTACTCATGTTTGTTACTTTACTTGTATTAAAACTACTTAAATCTAATGTTTTAGTATTAATATCAGCAAACATACCACTCATATTTGTTACATTACTTGTATCAAAACTACTTAAATCTAGTGTTGTTGCTTGACTACCATAAAACATACCACTCATATTTGTTACATTACTTGTATCAAAATCACTTAAATCTAATGTTTTAGTATTAATATTAACAAACATACCACTCATATTTGTTACATTACTTGTATCAATTGAATTATTAAAATTAATTTCTTCAAGGTTGCTGTAAATATCACATAACATAGCTACTTTTTTAACTTCAACATCATCATTTACAAAATTCATATTTTTTACAAGATTACTACCTTCTAAATAATTATTTGTTTTAGTTGGATTTGAAAGTTTATCACAAGAATTATAATAAAATGAAAATAAATTAGAGGAATTTTCAGGAAAAACTATCTTTCCATCACCAACTATTGTTAAATCATATAATTTTGAATTATCATTATTTGATTTAATATACATTTTAATAGAATCATTACTTTCTTTTGAAACATTATAATAATCAGAGCCTTCAATTTTCCTATTATCACTATAAAAAGTAATTGAATGTACTAAACTTCTTTCAGTTAACCCAGATACCTCAAAGAAATCATTTCTAAGTGTACCAGCAATAATAGGCAAATCATCACCAGAACAAGAACCTTCTGATATTTTATCTATTGTAAGTTCATTTAAATCAGTGAATTTACCACTTATACAATAATTATCATTACTAACAACGAAATTCTTTACATTTCCTTTTGCATCTAATTTAATATCATATTTTAAATCATTAGATTCAATACTTAATTTATTTTTATTGTTAGATACTTTATCAATTTTATTACCTTTCATATTTTCAGTAATATATTTTTTTGCTACTTCTTTATATACAGTTTTAGCTTCCGTTAAAAATAATTCTTTCTTCGCTCTATTAAACATTTCAAGTACATTTGGAAGAACTATTATTACTAATATTGATAAGATTGCTATAACTGCTAGCAATTCTACTAAAGTAAAACCTTTTTTATTCATATCATTAACCTCTATTCTACTAATATTATATAATAAAAAAGATACTATTTCTAGTATCTTACTGATATGAACCCCGTTTCTTGGACAAAATAGAAACGAGGTTTTTGTATGACTAAAATAAGTTATGAAGAAAGAATT
>CAKOIN010000013.1:0-25572 GCA_934086955.1 uncultured Bacilli bacterium
AATCGAATAGATAAAGTACGCCATATGTTTAATAAAAAAGAAAATTAAGTTACTATTCGCTAAATTACAATTTATTAGTGAGATTAGTTTAAAATAAACTAATCTTTTTTTATTTTAAAGAAAGAGGTGATTAAAATGCCATTATGGAAATGGTTAATTTTTATTTTATTTTTAGTGTTAGTTATAGGACTATCACTTTTTTTATATTGTGGATTAAAAATATCAAGTAAATATTCAAGAGAAGAAGAAAGGAGTAATTATTATTCTTGTACTAGGAATGATTCTAAAACAAGCAAGAAAAGAACATAATCTAACTTTAAAAGTGCTTTCTGAATTAACTGATATATCAATATCAGAACTAAATAAATTAGAAAATGGTCTTATTAAAGAACCATGTAGTGTCTTTTTATATAGATTAAGTAAAGTATTGCATTTAGATTATGAAGAAATGCTTAAGTATAGATTTGCTTCTTATTATAGAAAAAAGGGGATAATAGATGTTTAATAAAATCTATAACGAAGATTGTATGGTAGGAATAAAAAAAATACCTGACAATATTATAGATTTGGTTATTATAGATCCACCTTATCAAATAAACAATCATAATGTTAAATATGATTCTGATTTAGCTAGAAGCATTAATAGTTATAATGATGAACTATATAAATCAAATTTGACTGGTGGATATGACTATAATATTCTTGAAGAAATAATTAGAGTTTTAAAAAAAATAAATATATATATTTTTTGTAATGGTGAGCAAATTCCATTTTATATAAAATATTTTGTATTAGATAGAAAATGCAAAATGGATATTATTATTTGGAATAAGACTAATGCTTTACCATTATTTAATAACAAATATTTAAGTGATAAAGAATACTGTTTATATTTTCGTAAAGGTGGGTATTGTTCACCGAAAAATTACGAAGATGCTAAAACAGTATTTTATTATCCGATAAATATTAAGGATAAAAGAAGATGGAATCATCCTACAATTAAACCTGAGGAACTTGTAAGAAAGTTAATTAGAAATAGTTCTCATGAAAACGATTTAGTTTTAGATTGTTTTATGGGAAGTGGTACAACAGCTGTTTGCTGTATCAAAGAAAAAAGAAATTATATAGGATTTGAAATTAATAAGAATTTTTATGAAACATCTTTAAAAAGAATTAAAGAAATAAAGGAGGAATGATATATGATTATAGATAAGAATAGTTGGAAAAAGTTGAAAGAATATGTAGATAATTTATATTGGGATGAAGATAGAATGAGCAGTGATGGAGTTCATTTTTTAAATAAGTTAGATAATGAAATAAAACAAATAGAAAAAAAATCAAAAAACATTGTTTATGTTATCACAAGTAATTGTGTTTATAATGATGAATCATTTGATAATGTAATAGGTGTAACACCTTCTTTATCATATGCTAAAAAATTGTTTAAGGAAGAAATTGAAAGTATAAAAAATGATTTAGTTTTTAATGATTTATATGCTATTAAATATGAAAATAATATAGATTTGAATAATTCAGACTATGATGGTCGTTGGATGTTTGAAGAAAAAGAAAATGAATTTATATTATATCAAAATGGAGAATATAATTCTAATCATTTTATTGTTTCACTTGAACAAAGAGAACTAGAACAGGAACTTAGCAAAAAGAAAGAAAAAGAGGTACAAGATGGGACAGTATTATAAGTTTGTAAATATAGATAAAAAGGAAATTTGTGATAGGAATAGACATGGATATAAGTTGATGGAACATTCTTATGTTAGTAATGATTATTGTAATGATATTTTAAGATTATTAAGTGATGAATGGAAAGGTGATAGAGTTATTCATGTTGGTGATTATGCCGAATCAACAGATAGTAGCAATACTGCTAATATAATTGAAAAATTAAGTAAAGAATTAGGAATAAATCATACTATATATAGTTATGTTGAAGGATTTAAAAATGTTGTGAGTAAAAACAATAACAACATTAGATATGTTTATAATTTAGATAAGAAAGAATATGTTGATTTGTTCAAACAACCTATACAAAACTTTTGGATAGATAAAAATACTAAGAAAATAGGCTCTTGTAAAATAAATTCATTTGCATTATTAACTGCTTGTGGTAATGAGCAAGGTGGAGGAGATTATTATTTTCAAAACAAAAAGTGTGTTGGCTCTTGGGCTGGAGATAGATTTATATCTTCACCTGTTCCACTTAATGAATATAAAAATTATAAATATAACAATTTAGTCTTTAATGAGAATACTAGACATTATAAAAAAATAAAAAAATATTATAATTTTTTAGAAAATAAAATCTTAAAAGATGAGTCACTTGTTCTTAATGATTTTTTAGAGTATTTAAGAAAAAGTAATTATGATTATTCAAAATATAAAATTGATGATAGTGATTTATTAGATAATGAAATAAAAATATTTAATGATTCTTTAAATAAATCGCAAGAACTGTTAAAAGTAGGAAAAGAAAAAGAGGTGAATGAAGATTATGTCATTAGATGAAATAAATAATGAGTTAGATAATTTAGAAATAAATAATTTATATAGTGCCATTAAAGGAAACATACTTGGAAGTTTAAGGACAGCACTAGAAAATTCTAATAAGGATAAAGTGAAATTTTATGATAATAAAAGTTTAGATGAAATAGTTTTAGATATTGAAGATCAAGTTGATGAAATGATATGCAATTATGATATTTATAATATTGAAGAGCTTATTGATGAGGATATATGTCTATAGAGCTAATCATTGTGTTAGCTCTTTTACTTTTGTTTATAGTAGGATTTATGTTTATAGAACCAGCTATATCAAAACATAAAGTAAAAAATAATAATGAATATGGATCGGCAAGATTCTCAACTTTTAATGAAATTAAGAAAAATTTTAAAAAAGAAAAAATTAGTAATATTAAAGAATCTGGTGTACCTATATGGTTTAGTAAAGATTTTAAATATGTTTGGTTTGATAGAGAAACACCACACTACACTTATCTGGGATCAACTGGTAGTGGTAAATCAGTTACTGCTGTTATTCCTATGTGTTCTTTTATTGCTACTGCGAAGAATAAAAGGAGTGTTTTTATAACTGATCCAAAAGGAGAAATTTTTAATACAACTTCTAAAATGTTTAAGGACAATGGATATAATGTATTAACGCTTGATTTTAGACATCCAGAAAAGTCTAATCATTTTAATATATTAGAACCAATTATTAAGGAATATGAAAAGTATATTGAATATGAAAAAAAGTCTATTGTAAGTAAAAAAGATAAAGTTAAATACAATAATTTGTCAATGACTTCACTTGCGGAAACTAATAGATTAATAACTTCACTTGCTACGATGATAATGCAGGAGAAAACTCAACAAAAAGATCCGTTTTGGAATAATAGTGCAAGAAATTTATTAGAAGGTTTAATAGGATTCTTTTTAGAAGAATATAAGAAAAATAATATAAAAAGAAATCAGATTACTATGACATCTATCCGTAAATTTCAAAATAGTTCAATGCAAGAAAAAAACTTTAATAAGTTTAAAACATATATAGATAGAAAAGATTATGGAAGTAAAAGCAAGGATTCTTTAACATCAATACTTAATGCAAGTGATAATACTTATAAATCTATTACAGCAGTGTTTGGTGAAAAGATGTCTTTATTTGATGATGTTAATGTAGCAAATGTCACATCTGATTCTGACTTTGATTTTGATTTGTTAGGTAGAGAAGCAACAGCCTTATTTATAATAGTACCAGATGAAGATAAAGTGTATTTTACATTAGTTACAATTATTGTAGGACTATTATATAAGGAGTTAGTAAAACTTGCTAATAGTAAAGAAAATAAAAAGTTACCAATACAAATTGATTGGTTACTTGATGAGTTTGCAAATTGTCCACCTCTTGCAGATATTGAAGCATTAGTATCAGTTGCAAGAAGTAGAGGAATGAGATTTCACTTCTTCATTCAATCTTTTTCACAACTTGATAATGTGTATGGTAAAGAAGTAGCACAAATAATATTGGATAACTGTGGTCTAATTTATTTAAAAACAAATACACAAGATACAGCAGAACAAATATCTAAAAGACTAGGTAAGACAACAATATCAAGTAGTTCTATAAGTCAATCACTTAGTTTATTAGACTACAATGGTAATAAATCAACTTCTTTAATGGCAAGAGATTTACTTACACCTGATGAAGTAAAACAGCTTCATTATAAAACTATAATATTTCCTATAATAGGTTATCCGATTTTTAGAGATACTGTTATGTATAACAAATTTTCTTGCTATGAAAAAGGTGAGATTGAAAGAAAAGTTAATTCATTAAAACAACTTGACAATACATATTTCACAGTAGAACAAATAAAATCACCAATAGGTGGTAGATTTAAAAAAGTTGATGATGAATTAAATATGAGTGCAAAGGATTTTTATAAAGAACAAAGAGAAGCAGAAGAACAAGAACTTTTAAAGGCAATTGAACAAGTTAAAGATATTATAAAAGATAACATTATTAATTTTGAATATAAAACTAAAAATAATAGAACATTTTCTGTTATTAGTTTGAATAAAGACATTGGTGAAATGGAGAAGTCATTAATAAAAGGTCAATTGGATAATAAAATTTATCATATTGAAATTAGTAATAATGATAATGGAAAAAATGTTATTGAAATTCATTTAAAAAGCACATTCAACCAAGAACAAGAACTAGGAAAGGAAAAGAATAAATAATGTCGTTTTTTTATTTAGTATTATTTATATCTTTATCTCATATAGTTTGATGAGGATGGTATAACATGTACAATACAGATGAAATTGAAATAAAGTGTAGTACCAAACATTTGCCTTTAGAATATAAATTATTAGAATGGCGACTAATTTTAAATAGAGAATTATATGAGAGTAAAGTAATTGATTTAAAAGTTTTTAGTTTAATGGAACAATCAATACTTGGAAGAATGACAAAAATAAAAAATGAATATAAAGACAAGATTAATGATGGTTTGACAATAGGGAAAAGTCATGGTAGCATGTCATCATCCTAGTTATCTTGCTTTTTAAGAACATGGGAGGAGAGTGAGGAATAATGGATATAAAAAAAGCAAGAGAAGATTTAAGAAAAGGAAAAACGATTTATGATATGCCACTTAGAGTAGTATATTATGCTCGTGTTTCAACAGATAAGGATGATCAGTTAAATAGTTTGGAAAATCAACAAAACTATTTTGAAGAAATGATAACAGAAAACAAAAACTGGGTATTCTGTGGTGGTTATATAGATGAAGGAATTAGTGGAACTGCTGTAAAAAATAGAGATAGATTCCTAAAAATGATTGAAGATGCTACTCTAGGAAAAATAGATATGGTGGTTACAAAAGAAATATCAAGATTCTCAAGAAATACTGTTGATAGTATAAAATATACAGAGTATTTATTAAAGCAGGGAGTTATTGTATATTTTCTATCAGATAATCTTAATACAATTCAAGAGGATTCGGAGTTTAGACTTACAATAATGTCAAGTTTGGCTCAAGATGAAGTTAGAAAACTATCAGAAAGAGTTAAATTTGGTGTTAACAGAATGATTAAAGATAGAAAACTTATTGGTGGTAATTTGACTGGATATTTCAAAAAAGATGGAAGATATGAAATTAATCCAGCCGAAGCACCAATAATTACATATCTTTTTGAAACTTATGCATCTGGGAAAGTTGGACTTAAAAAGATAGGACAGGATTTAGCAAAAATGGGATATTTAAATTCAAAAGGCGAACCTTATTCACAAACAACAATGGCAAAATTTTTAACTAATCCTAGATATAAAGGATATTATACTGCTAGGTTAACTGAGGTTGAAAATTATAAAACACATAAAAAGAAAAAAGTTCCAAAAGAAAGACAAATAATTGAAAAAGATGATAGAGTTCCAGCAATTGTATCTGAAGAGTTATGGAATAAAGCAAATGAACTTCACGAGATGAGAAAGAAGTCATCTGCAAGACACATTCTAAATTCCGAAAAATCATTAGAAAATGCAAAGTATAGCTGTTTATTATATTGTAAGGACTGTGGTAATGTCTTTATAAGAGCTGGTGGAAGTAATAGAGCAAATAATCCTACTTGGTCTTGTAAGAAATATAAGACTGAAGGTGTTGGTGCTTGTGCTTCACCAATCTTACGAGAAGATTATCTAGATAAAATATTTGTACAAATATTTAGTGATTTTATAGATAATAAAAAAGAATATTTAAATCAAGTAATAAATGAATATGAGAATCTTATAAGCAGTAATAAGAGTTCTGATGATATTGAAAGTATAAACAATCAAATTATAAAAATAGAAAAGCAAAAGGATAAGTTGTTAGATTTGAGTATTAAAGGATTGATTGATGATTTAGAGTTTAAGAAAAGAAATGATAAGTTTAACAATGAAATTAATTCCTTAAAGGCAAAAATTGATAGACTTAATAATCCTGATGCAGAACTTACAAAATTAAAGGAAAAGATAGCAGAAGTTAGAAATACCCTTACTTCAAAAGTTGATTTGCAAAGTCAACTACCTAATTTAATGAGAATATTAGTTGAAAGAGTAGAAGTTGAAAAAATAAATGGTGATAGAAAACATGTAAGACTAATTATTTATTTCAATTTTAATGCAGATACAATATACAGAGAATTAGAAATTGATAACAAAAGAAAAAAACTTGAGTTATCAAATTTTTATCCAAAAAAATGTTCTTGTACTGACACTGAGATTACATGAGTTTTCAACAACCTGTATAAATGTTTGATCTCCATGTCCTTTTCTTTTCCAACAGTGAAGAGTAGAATTAGCAACTTTAACACTGCCTTTATCATAATAATGTTCCTTAAATATATCGACTTTTCCTTCATTTATTGCTGATGCTAATGTTACAATTTTAAAAGTACTACCAGGTTCAAAGTTAGACCATATAGCTAAATTTCTATTAATAATTTCAGTACTATAATTTTTATAATTAGCAGGCTCAAAAGAAGGAATACTACTTATCGCAAGAACTTCACCTGTTTTTGGATTCATAACAATACCAATAGCTCCCTCAGCATTATATTTTTTATAAGCATTTAAAAGTTCATTTTCAAGCGACAATTGAATATCTAAGTCAACAGTAAGCTTAACATCAGTACCAGAAGTAGGGGAAACATAAGTTTCAGGTAAAGCTAATCTTTTTCCTTTACCATCACTATAATATTTAATATTCCCATTTTTACCAGTAAGTATTTTATCATATTTAAGTTCAATACCACTAAGCCCTTGATTATCAATTCCTGTATAACCTATAACATGAGATAATATACTACCATATTTATAATCTCTTTTACTTTCTTTTAAAAGATAAACACCTTCATAATTATAAGAACTAATTAAATCAGCTTTTTCGTGACTAATATTTCTACCTTCAGGATGTACTCTTTCAATAGATGTCTTCTTACTTACATGTTTATACATTTCTTCATAACTAACATCTAATATTGAAGCTAATGTTTTACTTACTTCTTCTTTATTATTAATTTGATTTGGTACTAAGTATAATCCAACAGTAGTGACATTATCAACTATTACTTTACCATTTCTATCAAGTATTTTCCCCCTATCAGCTTGTACAGTTAAATCACGACTCCATAGTTCATTAGCAAGAGTATTTAATTTCTTATATTCAATAACTTGTATATAAAATACTTTAATAATAACAAATAAAAATATTAAACCGCATATTAAAAACATATATTTAATTCTAGTATTTTGTTTATTTTGAAACATAATTTCACCTATAAAATTATATTCAAAAAAAAGAAACTTATTTAAAGTTTCTAAAAGTTAAAATATTCAATCTCACCAGGTTTAACTGTATCGTGAGGTATTTCATTATTATGATTTTCTTTATCTGTTGGGATAAGTGCTGAATAATCAATTATTTCATTATTATTAGTAGTAACTGGTTCAAGTGATACATAATGATCATTAGCAGGATTAAAATCATCTATTTCTTGTATATCAGCTTGATTCATATAATGATTATGCATTTCTTCTTGATTCTCTATATCTTTTATACCTGTTTCTAAATTATCGTCTTCATAGTTAGATAAATCATTATCAAGATCAACAACTTTAAGTATTTCTGAAAATGATGTTTCGCCTTCAACAACTTTTGTAAGTCCATCTTGAAGTAGGGTAATAACATCACTTTTATATACTAATTTTCTAAGTTCATCTTTATGCATATTATTTGTGATTGCATCTCTAATTTCATCATTTATAAGAAGCACTTCTAATATAGCAATTCTGGAAGTAAAGCCTCTGAAACAATGTTCACAACCATCAGGATTAGCATCATACATTTGATCAACATTTTTATGTAATACTTTTTTAAATACATTTTTTTCATAATCAGAAGTATTTCTAAGAACTTTACAATGAGGACATAACTTTCTTGCTAGTTTTTGAGAAATAATACCAGTAAGAGCAGAACCAAGCAAATATCTTTCTACATCCATATCTGTAAGTCTTTCAATAGTATTTAATGAGTTATTGGTATGTATTGTAGATAAAACTTTATGACCAGTAATTGAAGCTCTAACAGCAATTCTAGCAGTTTCATCGTCACGAATTTCTCCGATCATTATAACATCTGGGTCTTGTCTTAAGATACTTCTTAAAACATTAGCAAATGTAAGACCAATTTCACTTTGAGCTTGTACTTGATTAATACCAGCTATATCCATTTCTATTGGGTCTTCAACTGTTATAATGTTAACATCTTCTGTATTCATTTTTTGAAGAATAGAGTAAACAGTAGTTGATTTACCAGAACCAGTAGCACCAGTTACAAGTATAATACCATTTGGTACTCCAATCATCTTATGAATTTTACTTAAACTATCCTCTGAGAAACCTAATGTTTCAAGTCCTTGTAAACTCTTTGAATAATCAAGGACACGGATAACGACTTTTTCACCATTATTAGTTGGAAGAGAAGAAACACGAAGATCTAGCATCTTATCTCCAATTTTAGTTTTAATAGCACCATCTTGTGGAAGTCTTGTTTCCATAATATTCATTTGTGCCATCATTTTTATACGAGATATTAAATTTCTTTTGTATTGACCAGGAATCATAGAGTAATCTGATAAAATACCATCAATACGAATACGAATTCTGATAGCATCTTTTGTTGGATCCATATGTATATCACTAACATTCCTTCTAACGGCATCCATTATGATTTCATTAGCTATTTCAACAATAGGCATTTTCTCAAAATCAAATTCCCTCATAATTCCCTCTCTATTCTAAACATTATTATATAATACTAAATAAAATATTTCAACATAAATATTGTTATTAAATAAAAAATTTGTTATACTTTAATAGAAAATAGAGGTAGTTAAATATGAATAAAAAAGGATTTACCTTAGTAGAATTAATGGTTTCAATATCAATAATGATGTTACTTGCAGTAATGTTAATTCCAGCAATAAATACAATAAGAAATAAAGTATTACAACAATTATATGATGCTAAAATAGAACAAATACTATCTTCAAGTAAAGCTTGGGGAAGAGATAATTTAATTAGAATACCTCAATATGTAAATAGTACATATTATGAAGATGATCAATATAGACATTGTGATCAAGATTGTGCATGTGTATTAGTAAAAGAATTAATAAATCAAGGATATATAGCAGGAGATTCTAAAAACAAAACTGAACTAAAAAATCCTATTGATAAAAAGAGTATGAACAACACTCTTGTATGTGTAAGATATGACACTAATGATGCAATGACTAGAAAAATAATATCTTATATAGCAGATGAAGGCATGTCATACTATAATGGCGGATATTAAGGAGAAATACTTATGAGAATGTCTAATAGCTTTTTTATAACAAGAAAAGAATTTCCTAAAGATGAAAATACTATATCTGCAAAATTATTAATAAAAAGTGGTATGGTATTTAAAAACGAAAATGGTGTTTATAGTTATTTACCATTAGGATTAAAAGTAGTAAATAATATTAAAAAAATAATAAGAAATGAAATGGATAAAATTAATGCAGAAGAAGTATTAATGCCATCCTTAGTAGATTATTCATATTTTGAAAATAGTGGTAGAAATGTAATATTTGGTAAAGAAATGTTTACATTAACAGATAGAAATAATAAAGAATATGCATTATGTCCAACACATGAAGAACTATTTGCATATTTAGTAAGAAATAAAATACAAAGCTATAAAGACTTACATTTTACTTTATTTCAAATGAGCAACAAGTTTAGAGATGAATTTCATCCTGAATATGGTCTTATAAGAAAAAAAGAATTTTTAATGGCAGATGCATATAGTTTTGATACTGATATGAGTGGTCTTGATGTAAGTTATGATAAGATGTATCAAACATTTAAGAATATATTTAAAAGATGTAATTTAGATACAATAACTGTTAAAAGTGATCCTGAAAGTATGAAAGGAACAACTAGTGAAGAATTTCAAGTAGAATGTGACTTTGGTGATAATAAAATAGTTAAATGTACAAGTTGTTCATATAGTTCAAATATTGAAGAAGCAGCTTGTTTAACAAAAACAAATAAAGAAAATAATTTTGATATAAAAATGATAAGAAAAGTTCATACACCTAATATAAAAACAGTAAAAGAATTAAAAGAGTTTTTTAATGTAGATGATGATAAAATATTAAAATCATTAATAGTGAAAGCAGATTCAAAATACATAATGATACTTTTAAAAGGCAATGATGAATTAAATCTAAATAAATTAGAAACAATATTAAAAACAAAAAATATAGAAATACCATCTTCTTATGAACTTGAAAGAATAGGAACAGAAGTAGGATATATAGGCCCAATAAAATCAACAATGACAATAATCGCAGATATGGAAGTAAAAAACATGCATAATGTTATCTGTGGGTCTAATATAAAAGATTATCATTATAAAAATGTTAATCCTAAAGTAGATTTCAAAATAGATAGATTTGCAGATTTAAAAATATTTAATGAAAGTTCATATTGTCCAAAATGTGGAAGTAAATGTGAAATGATAAATGGTATAGAAATAGGACACATATTTAAATTAGAAACAAATTATAGTAAAATATATGACTTAAAATATTTAGATGAAACAAATACATTTAATTATGTACATATGGGATCTTATGGTATAGGAATAGATAGATTAATATCAGCAATAGTAGAAAAAAATCATGATGAAAAAGGTATTATATGGCCTATGCTTGTTGCTCCATATAAAGTAGCAATAGTTGTTATTAATGTTAATGATAAAGAAAGTTATAAATATTCCAAAATGTTATATGAAAGATTAACTCAAAATGGAATAGATACAATATTAGATGATAGAAAAGAAACAGTGGGTATAAAGTTTAATGATATGGATTTATTTGGAATACCAATAAGAATAACAGTAGGAAAAAAACTGGAAGAAGGTTTCGTAGAAATAAAGTTAAGAAATGAAATTAAAAGTAATGATATAAAAATAGAAAATGTATTAAAAACAATAGAAAAATTAACAGATATAAAATGATATTAATTTAACAAAAGAATAAATAAATCTCGAAAGAGATTTTTTCTTTTTCTTTTATTTACAAAAAAATATAGATTTGTTATAATTTATATAGGATAGAAAGGAGGGTTAAAATTGAACCCAATAAATGTTAAAAGTGAAATTGGAACATTAAAAAAAGTTCTTGTACATAGACCAGGCCGTGAATTATTAAATCTTACACCTGATAGCTTAGAAAGACTTTTATTTGATGATATTCCATATTTACCAGTAGCTCAAGAAGAGCATGATGAATTCGTAAGAATTTTAAGAGATAATGGAGTAGAAGTTGTATATTTAGAAGACTTAATGACTGAGGTTTTAGATACTAATCCAGAAATAAGAGAAAGATTTATTACTCAATTTATTTATGAAGCTGGAATTAGAACACCTAAATATCGTAGTTTAGTTTATGAATATTTAAGTTCTATCGAAAATAATAGATTATTAGTTTTAAAAACAATGGAAGGTATTGTTAATAACGAAGTAATTAAATCAAAAGCTAAAAAAGGAAAAAGTTTAGTTGATTTTATTGAAGATGATACTGCATTTGTAGTAGATCCAATGCCAAACTTATATTTTACAAGAGATCCATTTGCTTCAATTGGAAATGGAGTTTCATTAAATAGAATGTACTCTGTAACTAGAAATAGAGAAACTATTTATGCTGAATATATATTTGAATATCATCCAGAATATAAGGGACTTGTTGATAAATACTTTGATAGATACAGTGCTTATCATATTGAAGGTGGAGATATACTTAATTTAAATGAACATATTTTAGCAGTAGGTATTTCTCAAAGAACAAGTGCAGATGCAATAGAAGAACTAGCTCATAAAATATTCGAAGATAAAGATGCTAAAATAAATACAATATTAGCATTTGATATACCAGTATGTCGTGCATTTATGCATTTAGATACAGTATTCACCCAAATAGATAAGGATAAATTTACTTATCACCCAGGTATAATGGGGACACTTAGAGTTTATGAAATAACTAGCGATGGTGAAGACGGACTTAATGTAAAGGAAAAGAATGCTTCACTTGAAAAAATATTAGAAGAATATTTAGAAAGAAAAATAACTTTAATTCCTTGTGCTGGTGGAGATAAAATCGGAGCTGAAAGAGAACAATGGAATGATGGAAGTAATACATTATGTATAGCACCAGGAGTAGTAATTGTTTATGATAGAAATAATATTACAAATGAATTATTAAGAGATAATGGAATTAAAGTACTAGAAATGCATAGTGCAGAGTTATCAAGAGGAAGAGGTGGACCTAGATGTATGTCAATGCCACTACAAAGAAGCGATAAAATATGAAAACAATTGTAGTAGCACTTGGTGGAAATGCTCTTGGCAATACACCAGAAGAACAATTAAAATTAGTTAAAAACACAGCTAAATCAATAGTTGATTTAGTAAGTGAAGGTTATAATGTAGTAGTAAGCCATGGTAATGGACCTCAAGTTGGAATGATAAACCTAGCTTTTGAAGTTTCACATGAAAGTAAAAGTGGTACTCCTGAAATACCATTTCCAGAATGTGGAGCAATGAGTCAAGGATATATAGGATATCATTTACAACAAGCAATTCAATGCGAATTGAAAGCAAGAAATATCAATAGAAATTGTGCATCAGTAGTGACACAAGTTCTTGTTGATAAAAAAGATCCTGCTTTTAATAAACCAGAAAAACCAGTAGGAATGTTTTATACCGAATCTGAAGCTAAGAAAATAGAAAAAGAAAAAGGTTATACATTCGTCGAAGATTCTGGAAGAGGTTATAGGAGAGTTGTACCTTCTCCTAAACCTATTGAAATAATAGAACTTGATTTAATTAAAGACCTGTTAAGTCAAGGTAATATTGTTATAGCATCTGGTGGTGGTGGAATCCCAGTTGTGCGTGAAAAAAATACCTATGTAGGAGTAGATGCAGTAATTGATAAAGATAGATCTAGTAGTTTACTAGCAAGAGAATTAAATGCTGATGTTTTACTTATATTAACTACAGTAGAAACAGTTTCACTTAAATATAATACAATTGATCAAGTAAGTTTACGAGATTTAGATATAAGTGATGCAAAAAAATATATCAAAGCTGGTGAATTTGCAAAAGGAAGCATGCTTCCAAAAGTTGAATCTTGTGTAGATTTTTGTGAATTTAATAAAGAAGGAAAAGGTATTATCACTTCTCTTGAATGTGCAAGAGAAGCACTTCTAAATGAAACAGGTACAATAATAACAAATAGTCAAAAAGGAGGCAAAAAGATGGCTAAAACAAAGAAAAAAAGAGAGAGAATGTCCGCATTCACTATCATCATTTTACTTACTATTATAGTAGCCTTAGTAACATTAGTGTTACCTGGAGCAAAATTTGATGCTGCTGGAAAAATCGTTAATGGTTCTGGAGTAGTTGCAGCTAAATTATCAGATGTATTACTTGCTCCTATAAAAGGATTTGAAAATGCAGTAGATGTATGTGTATTCATTCTAATTCTTGGTGGATTCTTACAAATTGTAACAAAAACAGGGGCATTGGAAAATGGAATTAAGGTCTTAGTTAAAAAATTAAAAGGAAATGAATTAGTATTAATTCCAATACTAATGATTATCTTCTCAATAGGTGGAACAACTTATGGAATGATGGAAGAAACAGTTGGTTTCTATGCACTTCTAGCATTTACTATGGTAGCTGCTGGTATGGATACAATTGTTGCATCAGCAACAGTATTGTTAGGTGCAGGATGTGGTGTTTTAGGTTCAACTATTAACCCATTCGCAACAGGAGCAGCAGTAGCTGCACTTCCAAAAGGATTAACTGTTAATCAAGGAATTTTAATTGCACTTGGTGCAGTATTATGGTTAGTATCACTTGGAATTTCAATTTTCTATGTAATGAGATATGCAAGAAAAGTTAAAAATGATAAAGGTTCAACTTTCTTATCATTACAAGAACAAAAGAAAATGGAAAAATTCAATGAAAAAGATGCTACAAAAGAAGCAGTTCTTACAGGAAAACAAAAAGTTACTTTATGGATTTTTGCTATAACATTTATAGTAATGATCGTAGGATTTATTCCGTGGGAAGAATTTGGTATAACATTCTTTAAAGGATGGACTGATTGGTTAACTGGAGTACCTTTAGGTGAGTGGTATTTCTACGAATCAGCTGCTTGGTTCTTAATTGTTGGTATCTTAATTGGATACATTAATAAATTTACAACAAATCAAATTATAGATGAATTCATTGCAGGAGCAAGAGATATCTTATCTGTTGTACTTATTATTGCAGTGGCTCGTGGTGTTAAAGTATTAATGGAAACAACAATGTTAGATAATTATATTATTTACAATGTTGCAGATGCATTAAAAGGAACACCTGTAGCATTATTTACACCATGTAACTATATTCTACATATATTATTATCAGTACTTGTACCATCTAGTTCAGGTTTAGCAACAATATCTACACCAATTATGGCTCCACTTGCACATCAACTTGGTTATAGTGTTGAAACAACAATTATGACATTTGTTGCTGCAAATGGACTTGTTAACTTATTTACTCCAACATGTGGTGCAATTATGGGTGGCTTAGCACTAGCTAAAGTTAACTACACTACATGGTTAAAATGGGCTATGAAGTTATTAGTTCTTATTGGTTTATCATCAATGGTAATACTTACATTTGCATCAGTAATATTATCATAGTGAAAAGATTAAAGACACTTTTAAAAAGTGTCTTTTTTATTGATTAAATTACTAAATCATATAAATATTATCATTAACTTCATTAGATACAGATTCTAATTTTTGAATTCTTGAATCTAATGTTTTTATTTGTCTTTCTAATCTACTAACTCTATCTTCTAAATCATTATTTATATTATTGTTATTATTCATCTGATTATTATAGTTTGGTGGAATAACATTTGGTCCATATGCTTGATATTCTTGATTTAAATTATAACCACTAGGTGGATACATCATACCGGGAGCTTGATAACCTTGATTTAGATTTTGATAGAACATATCTCTATTATTCATAACATCACCTAGTATAATATATGTTGATTATTTGTTTTTGAGCCTATTTTGTATTATAATATATTCATAAAGAAAGGGAAGCATTATGAGACTTAAACATATAAAAGATGCAGATAAAATAATAAATAAAAGCAATTATATAATTACTAATCCAGAAGAATATAAAGGTAAATGGAATAAATTATTTAATAATGATAATAATATAGAAATAGAAATAGGTACAGGAAAGGGAAAATTTATAATAGAAAAAGCACTTCAAAATCCAAATATAAATTACATAGGAATAGAAAAATATGATAGTCCACTTGTTTCAGCAGTGAAAAAGTTAGAAGAGTTAGAAATAAATAATTTAAGACTTATATGTTATGATGCATTTGAAATAGAAAATATATTTGATAAAGAAATATATAAAATATATTTAAATTTTTCTGATCCATGGCCTAAAAAAAGACATACAAAAAGAAGATTAACATCAGATAGATTCTTACAAAAATATGATTTAGTATTCAAAGATAAAAAAAGAATAGAAATGAAAACTGATAACGATGATTTATTTCTTTATTCATGCGAATCATTAGTTCAATACGGATATGAAGTAATAGAAAAAGATACTAATCATATAAGTAATATAACAACAGAATATGAAGATAAATTTATGAGTATTGGAAAAAACATAAATTATATAAGTGTTGTTAAAGAATAAATAATTTGCTATAATTTTAAAGTAGGAGAAATAAAAATGTATAAAAAGATTGTTACAATAATATGTGCATTATTACTAACAGCTTGTACTAATCAAACATATTATTTAAATAATTTAACATATGAAGATATAATAAATATATCTATTAATGAAACTGAAAAAACAACAAATATAAATAATAAAGGATATAAATATTATTTACCAACAGGATTTATAGTTTCAAAAGATAATGGTTATAATCAAGAATTATTAAGTGATGATAATGTAAGATATTATTTAAATATTGATATAGTAAGTTATTATTATAAAAATAGAATGCAATCAACACATGATATAAATGATTATAGGTATTATGAATTTGAGTATAAAGATAAAACTGGTTATTTAAAGATAACAGAAAATAATGATAATTTTTTTGTTGAGTTGTGTTATAATTATGCTATAATAGAGGTAGAGGTAAAGGGTAGTAACCTAAGATATGCAATATCAAGAGGAATCGTTATATTAAACTCTATACAATATAATGATTTAGTAATCGAAAAAAATATTGGAAATAATGATATTGATAGTGCTGAAACAATTTATAAAATACCTGAACCAAAAGACAAAGATAGTTCTAAAAATATTTTAGAATATATGGAAGAGGAATAGGAGAGTGTAAAAATATGGGCGTTTTTAGTAAACTAAAAAACATATTTTATGATGAAGAAGTAATTGAAGAACCAAGTACAGAAATTAAAATAGATAAGCCAACAAAAAAAGAGGTTGTTGAAAAACCAAGAGTTGAAGAGATAAAAGTAGTTAGACAAGAAGAAAGAAGAGAACCAGAGGTAAAAGAAGAACCTAAATCTGAGCCATCTTTTAATAGCGAAAGAGACTTATTTAGAAGTGAAAGAACATTTAATTTTACTCAATTTGATGACGATGATGAAGAAGAAATGCCACCTAGAAGAAATGTTCTTGATAGGGAAAGAGATAGAAGAACTACTAAGATTGAACCAAAAGAACCAGTTGTAGTTGAACAACCAAAAGTATTTAAACCAAGCCCAGTTATTTCTCCAATATATGGTATCTTAGATAAAGATTATAAAAAGGAAGAAATACCTTCTAAAAAAGTAGAAGTAAAAGAAACACCACTTAGTACAAGTGCTGCTACTTATGATACTGTTAGAAGAAAAGCTTATGGTACTCTTGAAGATGAGTTAGAAGATACACTAAATAAAATGAACAAATTGACTCCAAATGATATAAAAGAAGAAGTACAAAAGATAGATAGTGATGTTAATAAATTAGAAGAAAGATCAAATAAAATAGAAGATTTAATTAGTAAGATTGAATCCTCTCCTGAAACAAATACTAATAGTAATATTTCAGTAGGAGAGCTTGAAGATAGAGTTAAATTAGAAAACTTTGATGACACAGCAGAATTATCTACAGACAAAACGATGACAGATAGTACATTAGAGCATGACTTATTTAACCTAATTGATTCAATGTATGATGATAAGGAGGATTAATAATGGAAGCACTAAATGAAGCACTGCCTGTAGTAATTTATCTATTACTAATTGTATTATTAGTTGTAGGAATAGTTATTGGTATTAAATTAATATTTACAATGAGTAAAATAGATGAACTATTAGATGATGTTACTAAAAAAGTTAAAACACTTGATAGAGTATTTAATATAATAGACTATACTACAGATAAAGTATCAATGATTAGTGATACAGTAGTAAACTTTGTAACAAGCAAAATAAAAAAGATAATTAGATTTAAAAAGTCTAATGATGATGAGGAGGATGAAATTGATGAGTAATAAAAAAGGTGGATTTGGAAAATTTCTTGGAGGTTTAGCATTAGGTGCTGGTATTGGAATCTTACTTGCTCCAGATAAAGGAGAAAATACTAGAAAAGTATTAAAGAAAAAGTTAGATGAATTACTAAAAAAATTAAAAGAAATTGATGTCGATGAAGTAAAAGATGAATTATTATTTAAAGCAGAAGAGTTACAAGCTGAACTTGCTGATTTAGATAAAGAAAAAGCAAAAGAAATTGCATTAAAACAAGCAAATATTATTAAAGGAAAAGCAGAAGAATTATATAAATATGCAATTGAAAAGAGTACACCAGTAGTAGAAAAAGCTGCTGATGAAGTAAGAAAACAAGCTCTTAAAGTAGTTAAAGAAATTGAAAAGAAATTAGAAGACGAAAAGAAAAGTAAAAAGTAATATAAGCACTAAAAAATAGTGCTTTTTCTTTTTATAAAATATTTATAATTTATAGTTTAATATGATAAAATATTATTAGTGAAGCACCTAAACCCCTGCGGTTGGGCATCACTTGTTGTGTAGCATAACTACAAAAGTAAGTTAGGTATTTTTATTAATTAAAAATAATTAATAAAAATATATATAATTGACAATCTAATTTAATCGTGCTAAAATTTACTTAAATCTTGAAGAAATATTAATAAATTCCTTATTGCAGTGAATCTAGGATAGTGGAAACTAGAAAATAATATTTATTAATTCCTATCTTCTTAAAAAGGATACTAATCATATCTCGGATAATTCCGTTAGAAATAATTAAGATAATTAAAGGATGGTACCGTCATTTATGACTCCTTATGTACCATTCTTTTTTATTTATAAAAAGGAGGATTTTATGAAAAACGAAAAAATAACATCAAGAAATGAAGATTTTGCATCTTGGTATACAGATGTAGTTAAAGCAGCTCACTTAGCAGACTATTCAAATGTTAAAGGATTTATTATATTTGAACCTAATGGTTATGCTATATGGGAAAAAATACAATCAGTAATGGATGGAATGTTTAAAGAACTAGGACATCAAAATGTTTATTTACCTGTTATGATACCAGAAAACTTATTAAAAAAAGAAGGAGAACTTGTTGAAGGTTTTGCTCCTGAAGTTGCTTGGATAACACAAGGTGGAAGCAATAAATTAGAAGAAAGATTAGCATTTAGACCAACAAGTGAATCATTATTTTGCGATTACTATAAGAATATAGTTAAAACATATAAAGACTTACCAAAATTATATAACCAATGGTGTAATGTAATAAGATGGGAAAAAGAAACAAGACCATTTTTAAGAAGTCGTGAATTTTTATGGCAAGAAGGACATACAGTTCATGCAACAGCAGAAGAAGCAGAAGAAGAAACTTTAAAAATGTTAAATGTATATAAAAGATTCTTTGAAGAATATTTAGCTATACCAGTAGTAGTAGGTAAAAAGACAGAAAAAGAAAAATTTGCTGGTGCTGAATATACTTTAACAGTTGAATCACTTATGCAAAATGGAATTTGCCTTCAATCAGCAACAAGCCATTACTTTGGTCAAAAGTTTGCAAAAGCTTATGATGTTAAATTTGTAACAAAAGATAATACATTTGATTATTGCTATCAAACATCTTGGGGATCAACAACAAGAATGATTGGAGCACTAATTATGGTTCATGGAGATGATAAAGGTTTAGTTTTACCACCAAAGATTGCTCCAAGACAAGTATGTATTGTACCAATTAAGATGGAAGATAATGTATTAGAAGTAGCAAATAAAATAAATAATAACTTAAAAACAAATAACATTACTTCATATCTTGATTTAAGTGATAAGAGTGCTGGATTTAAATTTGCAGAAGCAGAAGTAAATGGAATACCTGTAAGAATAGAAATAGGTCCAAGAGATCTAGCAAATAATGAAGTTACATTAGTAAGAAGAGATACAAATAAAAAAATAAATGTAAAATTAGAAGAAGTAACTGATAAAGTTATAGAATTACTTGATGACATTCAAAAATCTCTATATAATAAAGCACTAAAGAGTAAAGAAGAAAAAACATATACAGCAAAAACACTAAAAGATGTAGAAGATATAATGAATAAACAACCAGGGTTTGTATATGCTCATTGGTGTGGAAATACTGAATGCGAACTTAAAATGAAAGAAATAAAAGGTACTAAATCTAGATGTATAGTTGAAACAAAAGATTATACAGATGAAAAATGTGTAGTATGTGGAAAACCTGCTAAACATGAAGTTGTATGGGGAATACAATATTAATGTAAACTAACATACTTTTAATATATCTATCACAAAGTTTTCACAATTATAAAATATAATGAATACATAAGGTAGGTGAAGCTTATAGATATAAAAAAGTAACGAAAAGTAAAAATTTAACGAATGATAATGTTAACAAAGCACCATTTTTGGTGCTTTTTTTAGTATTATAGGCATAAAATGGTTGACAAAAGCATAATATTACTATATAATCATACTTGTTGAAAAAGAAAGAAAGAGAACCACTCTTCACCAGATGTAAAGATACATTGGTACAAAAGCTTATTTATTAAAATATAAATATCTTTTAAAGTGGACTTCTCAGGTTCACTTTTTTAAATGTAATATGGAGGTGTTAGCAATAGCTAAGCAGAATAATGAAGTTCAAATTAATGAACAAATAACTTTTCAAAATGTTATGGTAATTGGACCAAACGGAGAAAAAATGGGTGTTAAAAATATCAATGATGCGTTAACATTATCAAAATATGCAGGACTTGATTTGGTACTTTTAAATAATGATCCTAAGAATCCAGTTTGTAAAATTATCGATTACAACAAGTTTCGTTATGAGAAACAAAAAAGAGAAAAAGAGGCCAAAAAAAGACAAAGAGAACAAAATCTTGAAACTAAAGAATATAGACTTAGTGTTTCAATTGATGTTGGTGATTTTGAAACTAAACTTAGAAATGCTAAAGCTTATATTGAAAAAGGTCATAAAATTAAAGTGTCTGTTAGATTTAAAGGAAGACAAATTGCTCATCCTGAATTAGGTCGTGATGTGATAATGAAATTTGCAACAAGACTTGAAGATGTAGCAGATATTGAACAAATGCCAAAATTAGAAGGAAGAAGTATGCAACTATTCCTAGCACCAAAGAAATAGAAAGGAAGATGTAAATTATGCCAAAGATGAAATCACACGGTGGAATTAGTAAAAAAATTATAGTAAGAAATTCAGGTTCAGCTAAAATTGGACATGTTGGAGCTAATCATAACAGTGGTAAGAAAAACACTGACTTCAATAGAAAAGCAAGAAAGGGATCTATACTTAGTAGCGGAGATGCAAAAAGATATAGAGGACTAGTAAAGTAAGGAGGACTAACAGATGACAAGAGTTAAAGGTGGAATCGTTTCTAAAAATAGAAGAAGAAAAGTATTAAAAAGAGCTAAAGGTTATTTTGGAAGCAAACATAGATTATATAAGACTGCTCAAGAACAATTATTCCATAGTGGAGCTTATAGTTATAATGATAGAAAGAAAAGAGCTAACGACTTTAGAAAATTATGGATTACAAGAATTAATGCTGCTTGTAGAGCAAATGATATAGTTTATTCTAAATTCATTAATGGTCTTAAGAAAGCTAATATCGAAATCAATAGAAAAATGCTTAGTGAACTTGCTATTTTTGCACCAGAAGAATTTTCAAAATTAGTTAAATTATCTAAAGATGCTTTAGAAGGAAAAGTAACTAAAGAAAGCAAAGAAGTTAAAGAAGTAGCTGCAAAAGTTGAAAAGAAAGTAAATGAAGCAGTAGATTATACTAAATTAACAGTTGCTGAGTTAAAATCATTATGCAAAGATAAAGGTATTGAAGTATTATCAACTATGAAAAAATCTGATTTAGTTGAAGCTTTAAATAAATAAATTGAATAAACAATATAATTAAGTATCCAAATGGATACTTTTTAATTGATAAATTAATATTTATACCTTATAATATAAGTGAAAAAAGAAGGAATTAAGATGTATAAAAGGATTGATCCATTTCTATATAATACACCATCAATAGATATACATGGTTATGATAGATATGGTGGAGTAGCATTAGTTAAAAATTTTATTGATAATTCACTTAGAATAGATTGTAAAAAGATTAGGATTGTTCACGGTCATGGAGAAGGCATTTTAAAAGCCGCTACACATGAATATTTAAAAAGTGATAAAAGAGTACTTGAATATAAATTAAACATATATAATGATGGTGAAACAATTGTAATACTTAAATAAGGAGGATATATGCAACAATATTTTGGAGTATCTAAAAAAGATAATACTTTATTATTAAATCAAAATGATTTAAATCATATTAAAACAGTTATGAGAATGAAAGAAAATGATGAAATAATTGTTGTATATGAAAATAAAAGTTATATATGTTCTCTTAATAAAGATTTAATGAGTGCAAATATCAAAGAAATATTTAAAGAATATAAAGAAAAAAATAATTTTAAAGTGTATGTTCCATTACTAAGTGAAGAAAAAATGAGCTTTATACTTCAACATGGAACAGAACTTGGTATAACGGAGTTCGTAGTAGTGATGTATAGTCATTGTAAATACAAATTACCAAAGAAAGACTTTGATAAAAAGCTTATTAGATGGAACAAAATCCTTAAAGAAGCGGCAGAACAAAGCTATAGACTTGAAAAGCCAAAGCTTGAAAAGATAACAGAAATCAAAGACATAGAAAGTGATGCAAATGTAAACATATTGTGTTCACTTGACAAAAACAATGTAAAACGATTAACAGATGTATTAACACTTGATAATTGCAGTGATACAATGAATATAGTATTTGGACCGGAAGGTGGTTTATCAAATATTGAAGAAGATATTTTAGTGGAAAAAGGTTACACTAAAACATCACTTGGAGATGATGTTTTAAGAACCGAAACAGTTCCATTAATGATAGCTTCAATAAAAAAATACTTAGAAGGATAGTGGTAATAATGGAACAATTTGATAGTTTTTTAGAAGCATTTATGACAGGAGATTATTTTTTAATATTTTTAGTATTAATGTTAATTATATTAGTGGTATTAGTTTTAGCACTTGTTAAAACTCGTAATGATTATATGGAAGTAATAATGAGAGAAGAAAGAAAGATTGACTCACCAGACTTCCTAGAAGACTTAACAGCATTAAAAAATAATATTAAAGAAGAAGATAAAAAAGAAGATATATTTGAAAGTTTAAAAAGTGATTTACCTAGTGAATCAAATGATTTATTTGAAAGTCTAAAAGCAGACACTAAAGAAGATATAATAGATGAAAATAAACCATTAATTAAACAAATAGATATACCAAATGTAATGACATATGATAAAGTAATTGATGAATATGAAGACAGTGAAGAATCTAATGCAGTAATTTCTACTGAAGAACTTGAAAAAGTAACAAAAGATAGAATGCAGTCATTAGGTCTTAATGATAATCAAGCAGCAATTGCTAAATATGAAGAAGAACAAGAAAAGAAAGCAATAATCAGTTATGAACAACTTTTAAAGAATGCATCAAATATTACATTATCATATAAGAAAGAAAATAATGAAAAGGGTTGTCCAAAAATAAATAAAATAGAAGTACAGGAGAAAGAGGTAACTCAAGCAATAAGTTATTTAGAAGAAGAAGAGTTCTTAAAGATACTTAAAGAGTTTAGATTATCGTTATAATGAAAACATTTTTAATAAAAACATTAGGTTGCAAAGTTAATTCTTATGAAAGTGAATTTATAAGAACAATAATGCAAAATGATGGATACAAAGAAGTAGAAGAAAAAGCTGATATTTGTATAGTAAATACATGTACTGTTACAAATACAGCAGATAATAAAAGTAAACAAGTAATCAATAATATAAGAAAAAATAATCCAGGAGCTATTGTGGTGGCTTGTGGATGTTTTTGCGAGTTTAGACAAGATAATATTGATAACTTGATAAATGCAGAGATAATAATTGGAAATAAAAATAAAAGTAAAATAACAAAATATATAAAAGAATATGAAAAAACTCATAAAAGAATAATAGAATTTTATGATATGGCAAGTGTAGATTTTGAGGATATGGAAATTAAGAAATATGAACATCATCATAGAGCTTTTATTAAAATAGAAGATGGTTGCAATAATTTCTGTAGTTATTGTATTATTCCATATGTAAGAGGTAGGGTAAGAAGCAAAGAGTTTAATAAATGCATTATAGAAGCTCAAGACTTAGCTTTATCAGGACATAAAGAAATAGTATTGTCTGGTATTCACACAGGTCAATATAATGATGAAGGAAAAAGACTTGCAGATTTAATAAACGAATTAAGTAAAATAGAAGAATTAAAAAGAATAAGACTTTCATCAGTAGAGATAGTAGAACTAGATGAAAAAATGATGGATATAATTAAAAATAATAATAAGTTTGTTTCACACTTACATATCCCATTACAAGCTGGATCAGATCACATATTAAAATTAATGAATAGAAGATATGACAAAGAATATTTTAAAAATAAAGTTAATGAAATAAGAAGTTTAAGAAAAGATATATCTTTATCAACAGATGTTATAGTAGGTTTTCCAGGAGAAACTGATGAAGACTTTAATGAAACAATGGAATTTTGTAAAGAAATAGGATTTTCTAAAATACATGTATTTCCTTATTCAGACAGAAATGGCACAGTAGCATCTAAAATGAAAGATCATATAGAAAGAAGTATCATTAAAGAAAGAGCTAGAAAATTAATAGCTTTATCTAATGAATTAGAAAAAGAATACTTTAATAAGTTTATTAATAAAGAAGAGGATGTATTAATAGAAGAATATAAGGGTGGATATTTTCATGGATTTACAAGTAATTATATACCAGTTAAACTTAATGGAAACTATGAAATTAATAGTCTAATTCCTATAAAATTAACAAATGAAAATATAAATTTTGAATTAAATTCGTAGAGTTTACATAAAATGGATATACTAAAAGTAAGCAATATGATGAAAAAGATACCAAAATTGATAAAGAAATGGTAATTTAGGCATTTTTTTAAGGAAATTTTGTGTTAAGTATTGTCAATTAACAATATTTATGATATTATTATATTGCTTACTTGATTTATGGCGAGGTAATTCAGCTGGCTAGAATGATCGGTTCATACCCGATATGTCGGGGGTTCGAGTCCCTCCCTCGCTACCAATATGAGTAATAATAGATAGAAATATCTATTTTTTTATACATTTTAATCTTATTTGACATATCAATACCATTGTATTACTATTTTTATCAATAATATGGTATAATA
>CAKOIN010000014.1:0-24067 GCA_934086955.1 uncultured Bacilli bacterium
CCTTATATAAATTATTATAGCAATTTAAAAAGTAGATCACATTCTATTTTTGTGTCTACTTTTATTTTATCAGTTCAGCTAAAACTCTTCTTTTTAAAATATTATTATCATATAAACTGTATTTGCTATTGTTATATAATATTTACTTTTTTAACAAAAAAATATCAACTTCATTTGAAATTGATATTTTTATATAAAGTTCTAAAATGTTAGAACAAATTTTCTATTGGAGGAGCCAGTCGGATTTGAACCGACGATGGAGGTGTTGCAGACCTGTGCCTTACCACTTGGCTATGGCTCCATGCACATATAATTATAACAAATTATATGTATCATTTCAAGACAATTGTGTATTTAATACCACGAATTGATAAGATTAATTCTATTTTTGAAGCATTTTCTAACTCTTTTGGTACTTCAATATAAGTATATGTATCTTTTTGATACTTAGTACTTATGATAGTTGGAGTATAAGTATATGATATGTTTCCAAACTCACATCTTATTTTCCCATAATATTTTATCAAGTCACTAGGATATTTTAAATATTTACTAAAGAATATATCCTTATCAATAGTAGCACTTATTTTAAGTTTTAATACAGCTACATTACCCTTACCTGTACTTTCAGGTTTTACTATATAAGTTCCATCATAACACTTATCTTCACTAGGACAATATTGATATTTTTCTTTAAATGAAGATGATATTTGATATTCTCCTACTATTGAACTACTATTTCCTAAAACAGTATTTTCAAATTTCAATTCTGCTGGTAAATAATAAGTTCCAGTATCATTTTTACTATTTAAATCATAAGGTTTAATTACAATTTCTTTGTATGGAGATGTTATATCCCCTAATGATATTGTTTCATAATTTTTAATTCTAAATACATATTCTTTTTTAACATCTTTTTTATCTATTTCATATACGATTATTATTTCTTTTGTTTCACCAGGAGAAACATCCATCGGAGTAAAAACTTCTCCTAAATCTAAAAATTCATTTTTATAACTAAATTTTGGTATTAACATTTCGTTATTAACTACTAATCTAAATGTTTCTCTAGTTAACTTATATGCTTTTGAAGATTTATTATCAATTTTAGTTCTAACTAATACATAATATTTATCTTTTTGTATCTTATTTCCAGTCATATCACTATCAGTAATATATGCTTGTTCAGCAGTATACCATAGTGTACTTGCTAATATTTCTTGCTTTTCTCTATATCTTTCTTGATATACTCTCATATTAATAAATACTGTTAATGTTGTTATTAATACTATCACAGATGCAAATATTGTAACAACAAATTTATGTTCTAATATAAAATATTTAGTTAATCTAAGAGCTTTTCTAAAAAATCTAGCTATTTTATAATTGTTTTTTGATAAAGTTATTTCAACTTCTTCATAGTCTGAAGTATCTATTTCTAATTCTTCTAAATCTTTTTTAAAATTAAATTGTTTAATATTGAATCCACAAGCTCTTCCTAAGTGAATAAAATTAAGTATTACTTGTGGGATTAAAACAATTAATGAAATATCTCTGAGTGATCTTACTTGTTCTATACTTAAACTATTACTTTGTAAATTAGCTAATGTATTATAAATAAATATAAAATATACAAATAACAATATATAATATATACAGGTAAATATATATAATTTTCTTTCTTTATTTTTTAATGATAATATGTAATATACTAATAATGATAATAATATTGCTACAACCGCGGCTATAAACATATAATAATTTACATACTTAGCTGCTAAGTCTACACTATAGGTATAAACAAATCTAGTTGCATACATATTAAAAAATGTATATATGTCCATTGATTTTATACCCATATAAAGAAGCATAATAAAAATCAAGGCATGAATAATCCTAAAATTTTTAATTAAAAAAGCATATGGCTTCTTTACTATCAACTTAACCAACTCCTATTATACTTAAATTATAACACGAGATTATTAAAATGTGAATTGCATAAAGAAAAAAAGACTGTAAAAGTCTATTTCTTATAATATATCATTTGCCCTGCAAGTAAATATATTGTTCTATTTTGTTCTACTATATCTTTTTCAGTTGTTTTAAATATATTACTTACTGTATATAATGTATCTCCATCTTTTGTAATGTAATAGCTTACATCTTTTTTGGGAATTAATAATGTTTGCCCTGGGTAAATATAATCATCTATATTTAAGCCATTTAACTCTGATAATAATTTTGTATTAACATTAAATTCTTTTGATATTTTATAAAGAGTATCTCCTTTTTGTATTTCATATAAAGTATAAAATGGACTTTCTAATCCTTTTTTACTTGAATTTTCTAACATATAAATATCACCTAATTTATTATATGTTTTATTTAAAAAATGGTTATTTAATATATAGATATATCATATTATCACTGTTGAAAGCAAGTTCATAATTATAAAATATTTTCTCACTACCATCTTTAGGATTATATCTATAGAATTCATCATTTAATGTGTAATATAAGTTATTTTGATATTCTCCTATTATTTTAACATCATTATTATTTATTTTTTGATTTAGTTTACTTCCTTCTATTTTTTTATATAAACCTGTATTTATTGTATATGTATATATTGATGATGTTTTATTATATTTGATTTTATTTATTTTATATTCTGTTTTGCTACAATTTACAAATTCTCCATCTTCATATTTTTTGAATCCAATTTGATTATTTCCTATTACTTTTACTTTATTATTTTTTAAATTTATTTCATATAAAACTGTATGTTTATTATCAAAGATATATAATTTATTTTTAATATGACCTACCATATATGAATCATAATCAATGGTATTTTTTAAATCTATTGTTTCTTGTTTATAATTTTCAACATTTAATTTAATTAGTTTAGTATATTCGTGTTCTTCATCATAATTTGCCATATAAATTGTATTATCAATTATATAAGATAATGTGTTATCATATTTATCTTTTTTAAACATTTCTACATATTTATATGCATTGTTATGCATTATTATATATCCTTTATAATTCCATAGTGCTACAAACTCATTATTGTTTAAATTATCATAATATATAAAGTCATCTTTAGGTTTTTCTATCATTATTCTATTACTTTTATATTCTTCTAATTCTTCTATATCAAGTAAGTTATAATCAATATATTCGCCATTTTTATAACATAATGGATAAGTTTTCAAATCATCTGATATTGGTACAATACAACTTATATCATCTTTTTCTATTTCATTTATATTTTTAATTTTATGTTTACTAAATGTTCTTTTCAAATATACATCAAAGTTATAGTTGTTTTTACCATTTATTTCAAAATAATATCTTTTATCCTTATAAGTTTCTTTTATATTATAATTATTTATTTTATATTCAATTTTATAATTCGAAAAATAAAATTTAGATAATATTAAAATAATACTTATAGTTATTATGGACATTAGTATTTTTTTCATTAAATCACCTATATAAATTATACTATAATATAAAGAAAAAAACTAGTTTCCTAGTTTTCTAATACTCCAGCTGATATTAAGTAACTTCTAGTTGTTTCTTCATCCTTAAATCCAACTGTATCGCTTATAAATTCTTTATTGTGTACTACAAATGTATATGGTACAGATCCTTTATAATTTGTTAATGTGAATGTTCCTGATAATATTTTGTAATCACTATCTGATAGTTCATCTGCTTCAAAGAAGAACATTTTAAATTTCTCTTTTTCTGATAATTCAGTTATAACTGGCTTATATGCTTTACAATGTGGACAAGTTGAACTTGCTATTATAGTAACAACATAGTCACCACTTGATACTGCTTCATACCAATTCTTTATTGAATCAGCTGATTTACTTACATCTTGTGTTTTAACTGTATTATTTCCTTTTGGATTTTCTTTTCCATCAATTAGGAATGATAAACCTAAAAATAACCAAATTACTGCTGAAATTATTGTTCCAACAATAACACTTTTAGCAGATTCTTTTCTATCCTTCCTCCATATTAAATATAGAACTAATCCTACTGGTGGTAATATTAATCCAAGTATCCACCATGGATATTTAGCTAATGTATCTTTGCCATTTTTTTTTGCTCTGCAATTGTCACATAAGTTTTGTGAGTTTGCAATCTTTTTTCCGCATTCACGACAATGCTTTTCCATTACTTTCACCTCTAATATTTAGTTTAATATAATGCTTAAAAAATTACAAGAAAAAAGAGATATTTTCTCTAATTATTCACATATCTCTTTTCCATCTACTGTTCTTGTTTTTCCAGTTTTTGTCCATCCACTAACAGATTCTTCTTTACTCCACATATATTTATATGATGTTGAGCTTACTTTCTTACTATTAGCTTTTACTTTTTTAGTTGTATATTTATTACACTTATTACCTTCAAGTTTGTATCCTTTATCACAACCTTCACTTGTTGAAGTTTCTTTAATTTTTTTATAACACATACTATCTGATTTATTATAAGTATAAGTTTTATCTCTACATTCTTCTTTATAAGAAGCATTAGTTACATAGTAACATTTTAAGTTAGCTCCTGAACCTTCGCTATAATTTGATTTGCTTGGACAGCTGTAACTATATCCACCAGATACATTAACTGTATGCCAACATTTTAAGTTAGCTCCTGAACCACTTTGTCCAGTTGAAGTTGAAGGACAAGTCCAATATCCAGTTGTAGGTTTAGTAACTGTTACATTTTCACATTCTTGTTTAGTAACAGTTCTATAACATGTTCCTGTATAAGTAATTGTTTCTTGTCTTGTACAAGTTGATTCATATGGTACTTGAACATTATTACATGTTTCAGTTTTAACATCTTTATAACATGTAGCACATGTTGTATGAGATTTACCATTAGAATCTCTATAAGTTGTACATGGAGCACAATTATATGGTTGTTTAGTAGTCTTTGTTGTACATTTCTTTTCAGTCTTATATTTTGTACATTTCTCAGTTATTGTCTCAGTTTTTGTTTTTGGACAACTGAATGCTTCTTCTTTTTCTACATTATGACATTGTCTTTCAGTAGTTGTTCCACCACCAGTTGTTATATAAACTTTGTCATCATATACTCTTTGTGTACTATCATTATTTTTAGTTTTAATTGTTTCTAATAATTGTTTAGTTCCGCTTACTACTACTTTTACAGCTGGTTCTGAAACTGTTTTAGTTGTTGTACTAGTAATTTTTGATGGTTTACTATCAACTAATTTTGATAAATAGCAATAAGCACCATTTCTCTTAGATCCTGGTAAATTACTACAATCATAAACTGTTTTAGTTGATTTTACTGTTTTCTTGAATTGATATTCTGTTAATTTTTCAATTCTACAAGTCTTATTACAAGAATTATCTTTACAATATGTATGACATCCTAATATTTTAATTGTAAAGTTGCTTTCATTATTACATACTAGATTTGTTTTTAGTTCATATCCAGCATCAGTTTTAGTAACACTTACATATGAATCATATTGATTACAAGAGTGTCCATTTTCATCTACAAATGGTAATAATAATTTTTTATCAAACATTTCACCTAAACTAATCTTAGTTGATTCCCCAACATTTTTAGGCATCTTATCATCTGTAAAATAACTTTCACCAGCTTCTTGCATGTATTTGATATTTTCTCTAAATACATTGCTATAGAAAGGAGTCATATTTGGAACCTTTTTCTCAAATAACCAAATTAGTATGAATATAAATAATGCAGCAAATATAATTTTTACTAATAAATCTGCGATACTAAATCCGCTTCTTCTTTCGTTACTATACATAATAAATTCCTCCCCTGATTATTTCTTAACTATTTTTTGTTAAAGTCATTTGTTGACTTAATTTTTCATTATAATGATTCTTAGCATCTTTTAAGAATCCTTGGAACATTGTATCTTCAACTAATGTATTACCATAGTTAACGATTTCTTGTTGACTCATTCCAGCTCTCTTTAATACATATTCCCATTGTCCCATTGGTACAAAATCTAATGTTGCCATTAATTTTGATAATGGTATTTCTTCAACAACTCCGTCGCTATTGAAGCAGAATGGAATACATACATCTATATTATTAACAATACCATATTCCATAATAGTTTCAGCATACATAGCATAAGATAAACCATATAAATGCATTCTACTTGGGAATGATGCAATGCTTCTTACATTGTAATGATTAGCTTGTGCATCTGGAATATAATATTGATCTCTCATTAATTCACCGAACTCAACTGCATATTTTTTAAATGCTTCATTATCATGTTCATTAACTGCTTTAATTAATGGTTCCATAACAGCATCTAACTCAGCAGCACATTTTTGTTCATGTGAACCATCTTCATATAAATATTGTGATGGTATAAATCCAACATTTCCAGCTTCAGTTCTTTCTAGTGTTGATAGATATGTTGAGAACATTTGTGTTAATCTATTATTATAGTTGACTAACTCGTTCATTTCAAATCCTTCTGGAATTTCTCCATTAACGACTTTTATAATGTCAGCTAAATTTTCTTTATTAATTGAATCTTTTTGAATTTGATTCATATCAGCATATTCTTTATCAAAATAATTATTGAAGTACCAATCTATTCTGGCATTAACTTCTTCATCATTACTTGCATCTTTAAATGTTCCTGGTTCACCTGGCTCTAGTTCTTCATCTAAGTCAGTATCTCCAACTTGTCCATCAGTAACTAGTATATCAGCACCATTATCTTTTGAACATCTTGCTGTTCCATATACGATACCACCAGTTAAAGCAGCAATTCCAACATAAGATAGAACTTTCTTTAATAAACCATTTTTAGGTTTCTTAATTTCAGTTACTTCTTCTTCCTCTTCTTCAGGTTCATTATTTTCTAATTCTTTTGGTAACTCTTCTACTCTACCTGATTTAATTTCGTATTTTTCAGCATATTTCTTTTCTATTGCTATTCTTTCTTCTTCTGTAGTTTCCTTAGCAATATATTTAGTATAGTCAGCTCTTGCTTCATAGTATCTCTTGTCTACATCCTTAACCTTAACTACTATTTTAGCTTGATCTTCCTTACTACTACTTTCAGCATGTTGTTTTCTTAATTTAGCATCATAATTTCTTAATGCATTGATTAAATTTTCAAGTCCTCTAACAAATTGTTTATCCATATTATTTACCCCCTTTGTAAATATGCACATATTATATCATATTTGTTACATTTTGTCAAACATTATCGACTTTTCTTATTTGAAATACCATTATTTTAGCATAAGTTTATATAATTATCAATCTTTTTTAACCTTTTTTATCCTTTTATTTAATCCAGTTTCTAATATCAAAAATAAACATAATAATCCATATAATATTGGTTTAAATATATTTTTAAATAAGAATATAGATTTTATATATTCCTTTGATGAATCAATATAGTTCATACTATCTAATACTATTAAATTTAATATAAATGAATTAAATAAACCTATTATAATTATTAATATAATTTTACTTATTCTAGCTTTTGAATAATGTCTTTTATAATTGTATGTTACTGGTAAAAGTAAAAATATTATTACTAGATTTATTAATAAATAAATAACTCCATAAAAAGTATTATCTATTTTAAAATACTTAATTAATTCTATTAATGAAAAAACTAAGAATAATATATTAACTATATTTAATAACAATTTCTTTTTTTTATACATCCATATTCACCCTTAAATAAATTATACCATATTTTTCTTGTATTATAAAATTTGAAGTGCTATTATAAAGTTAATGAAAGAAAAAGATAACTTTAAAAAATTTATTAATAAAGGCGACTTTTCAGATGGAAGCATACAATATTTTTTACATACCATGTCTATTAATGAAAAAGAATTTATTAATATTTTAATGATTAGACTTAACGATTATTTAAATAACTGTTCTTGTGATAAGAATTACACCATATTTTTAGAAAAACTTACTAGTTTATTGTCTATTCTTATAAATAGAAATAATTTTAGTGAAAAAGAAATACTAAAGATCAAAAGTAGTATTAAATCATCAAAAGAAAAAATATTAGCTTATCTTGTTCATCATGATAATGATATATTACTTGATTGTTCCAATTCCTTAGATGAACTTGTTATTGATAAAAATAGTGATGTGAATTCTTTACTTATCATAATAAAAGAACTCATAAAAAATCATGAAGACAGTAATATTATTAAAAAGTTTGTTTCTAGTAATAAAGATGTCCTTACTAAAAATGGATTTGAATTGTTTGATTTAGCTTTTAATAAAGCTATGTCATCTCTTAAAAATGGTACTGATGATATATATTATTATTTAACTTTAATGAAAATATTTTATCATTCTAAAATAAATAAAATGAAATATTATAAAAAATTAAATTCTTTTAAAGGTCAAAACAGTATTTTTTTAAGACAGACATATATGATTGTACAAGGTATTAAAAGAGGAATAAGTTTACAAGATATTAATGACAAATATGGATTTTTAAAACCTTCAGCTGATACAATATATGTTCCAAATAGGAAAACATATCATAATCCAGTTATCGCTATTGATTCACATACCACAAGTTTATATGATGATGCTTTAGCTGTTAGAAAAGATGGTAATAAGTATATAGTTGATTTATTTGTGGCAGATGCTGGCGGATCTATTGTTCCTGGTAGTGTCATAGATCTTGATGCAATGAACAATTTTAAAACTTCTTATGTAGCAGGTTCTGGAATAAGACTTCTTAATCCTAAGGTTGAAAACCAGCTTACTTTAAAAGCTTATAAACCAAGAAATACTATAAAACTCACAGTTATTTTGAATGACTCTGGTGAAATATTAGATTATTATTTAAAAGAAAATGAAGTCATTATAAGTAGAAATATGTCTTATAAAGAGGCAGATAATATTTTAAATGGTATTTTATCTTGTGATTTTAATAATTCTATTTTTGAATTATTTATGCTTTCTAAAGCACTTGAAGCCAGAAATGAAAGAAAATTTGGATATTGGAAACTTAAAAATGATTTAAATCCTAGATATACTAGACAATATAAAAGTGAAAGTATAGTTAGTGAGTTTGCTGTTTTATATAATCAAATTGTTGCTGCTATAGCAAAAGAATTAAATATACCTTTTGTATATAGAGTTCAACAAGAAGAATATTTAACTCAATTTGTTGATGAAAACAATCTTAAAATAAATGATGTTACTAGAAAACTTATTGAAAGAACTTATATGCAAAGTAAATATTCAAATGTACCGATGAAACATGATGGACTTGGTGTAGATCAATATGCTAAAGTATGTAATCCACTTAGAGAGTATCCTAGTTTATATGATCAATATTTATTACATCAATTTTATTTTAAAGATATTTTTATGAACTTTGATTATCAATCTTATTTAGATATGATTGCATACTTTAATAAAAGAAGTGAAGAAATTTCTCTTTACAAAGCTGAATATGACAGAGAGGCACGACTTATTAGAAGAAAATAATTATACTTTTCTTGATATGCCTTTCTTTTTTAATATGATTTTTCTTATAAAATCAAATGGTATTATTGAAAAAGCTAATATAAGCATTATTTCAAATTCATAAATAGATAGACCTGTTGTTCTAAATAATGTTCCTCCAAAATATATAAGTATCACTTGAACTATTGCTATAAAAAATACTATTGCTATGAATACTTTATTTTTTAACAAATTAGAAAATGTATTTATTCTATATGTTCTTGCATTAAATGCATTAAATATTGTAATAAATATAAACAGTCCAAAAAATGCAGTTAATATATATTTATCTGATATGTCAGTCTGATATATTTTACCTATTAAAGGAGACTTTAAAAACCATGTACATAATAATGAAGTATATATACCATTACATAATATTTGATTAATCATATACTTATTTATTATTTTTTCATCTCTTTTTTTAGGACTTTCCATCATATATTCAATTAAAGCTGGCTCATATGAGAATGCTAAACCAGCAAGAGTATCCATCACCATATTTATCCATAGTATTTGTATTATAGTTACTGGATTTAAAACTCCTATAAAAGGTCCAATTATGTTTAAAAATACTGCTGAAAAATTAACTGTTAATTGAAATATTATAAATTTTCTTATACTTTTAAATATTGTTCTACCATAAAGTATAGCTTTTGATATAGATAAAATATTATTATCAAGTATTACTATGTCACTTGTTTCTTTTGCTACTTCTGTTGCACTACCAAGTGAAAATCCTACATCTGCTTTCTTTAATGCAGGTGCATCATTAACTCCATCTCCCGTCATTCCGCATATTAAGTTCATTTCTTGACTTAATCTTACTAATTTATTTTTATCTTGTGGTAAACTTCTACTTAAAACTTTTAATCTCGGTATTATTTTTTTAATAGATTCATCATCCATATTATTAAATTCATCACTTGTTAATATTATATCTTTATCAGATTCAATTATTTTTAAATCTTTTGCTATTGCTACTGCTGTTTCTTTTGAATCTCCTGTAACCATGCATACTTGAATACCAGCTGATTTTATTAATTCAATTCCTCTAAATGCTTCTTTTCTAATATTATCTTTTAAAAATACAAAACCAAGTAATGTTAAATTTTTAAACTCATCATCAGTGTTTATTGCAAGAGCAAGTGCCCTTTCACCCTGTTCTGTTTTTTCCTTTATATATTTACTTATCTTAATTTTATCAATTAACACCCTTTTGGTACCATCACTTTTTAAATATGTTGTGCATTTATTTAATATTATTTCATAAGCACCTTTAATGAATACTGTTTTATTATTATAGTTAGTTGTTACCGCTGAATATTTCTTTTTACTATCAAATTCTTCTTTATTTATAATTTTATATTTTGTTTTATCTTCTTTTTTACAAAAATTAAGTATTGCTCTATCTGTTGTATTTCCTCCTTCTGCAACATTATTATTGAAAAATGATTCGTTATTGTAAACAAGAGATTGATAAAATAATTCATTTAATTTTTTATTGTTACCTATTTTCTCTATTGTGTTATATTCATTCAATTCTGTATCAACTATTCTTTGTACTTTTAATTTTCCTTCTGTTAATGTACCAGTTTTATCGGTAAATAATATATTTAATGAACCAGCTGTTTCTATACCTACTAATTTTCTAACAAGTACATTATTCTTTAATAATCTTTTCATATTAGATGATAGAACAAGTGTAATCATCATTGGTAAACCTTCTGGTACAGCCATTACTATAACTGCTACACTTAATGTTAAACCATATAAAAGATGTGGGAATATAGTTTTAAATGTTAATATCTTGTTAATATCAAAATTATTTGCTACTACAACAGAATTAAATAAATATGAGATAAGAATTAAAAAGGCACATATATATCCTAATCTACTTATTTGTTTAGCAAGTACTCTAAGTCTATATTTTAATGGACTTTCTATTGTGTTTTCTTGTATATCTTGTGCAATTCTACCATAAAAAGTTTTATCTCCCACGAGTGTAACTTCCATTATTCCTTTTTTACCACAAACAATACTTCCCATATATACTTCATTATTATTAGTATTTTTATGCTTCTCTTTTGTTTCCCCTGTAAGAGAACTTTCATCTATATATAATTCACCATCAATAATTACTCCATCTGCTGGTACCTTATCCCCACTTTCTAGATACACAATATCTCCTACTACCACTTCATCCATATTAATTAATATTTTCCTAGAATCTCTTAGTACTTTTACTTTTATTAATGAGTTTTCTTCACTTAATTTTTCAAAAGCTTTTTCACTACCATATTCAGATAATGCAGAAATAAATGTAGCTAAAAAAACAGAAACAGCAATACCTAATGTTTCAAAAATATTAGAATCTTGAAATAAAAAAATAATTTTTATTGCTAAAGCTATTAATAATATTTTAATTATTGGATCACTCAACGATTCAATAACTAACTTTAAAAATGTATTTTTCTTTTTCGTTGTTAATTTATTACTTCCATATTTATTTTTATTGTTTATTACTTCTTTACTGCTAAGACCTGTCTTGATATTTGTTCTCATATTTTCCTCATTAAATTTTATTATGGGAGCAATAAAAAAATACCAATTAAGGTATTTTATATTATTTCTTTATATAGGGAACTTTCTTTTGATAATTCTTCATGATTACCTATTCCTTCTACTTTTCCTGCTTCTATTAAAACTATATTATCCATTTGTTTCAATATTTTTTTATCTCTTGAAATTATCATAATTGTATGATCTTTTTTCTTTTCTTTTAATATTTTCATTATTGTATCTCTATTTTCTTTATCTAATGCTTCAATAATTTCATCAAACAAGAATATTTTAGTATCTTTTATTAATACTCTTGCAATTGCTAAAAGTCTTTTATCACTTGATGATAATAATTTGGTACTATTTGATATTACTGTATCATATCCCTTTTCTAATGACATTATTGTTTCATGTATACCTAAACTTTTACATATTTTTTCTATATCACTTGTTTCTTTACCTATAATTGTTAAATTATCTTTTATACTACTGTTAAAAAAGAAAGGATTTTTTCTTGCTATTGATATAACATTATAATAAGAAGTATCATCTATTGTAGATATATCTAAATCATCTATCATAATACTACCCTGTATTTGTCTATTCATCTTCATTAATAAATCAAATACACCAGTTTTACCACTTCCTGTTTTTCCTGTAATTGCTGTTATAGTGTTTGGTTTTACTTCAATTGTAAAATCATTTAATACTGGATCGTGTCTATATCCATATAAAACATGACTAAAATCTATTTTACCTTTTGGTTCAGTTATCTCTATTTTATTTTCATTATCACTTTTAGCATACTCAAATAATTTATTTATTCTTGATAAAGACATCTTAACATTTTTATATTCTAAATTCATTGTTGAAACTAATGAGAAATTATCTATAATCTTTTGATAGTAACTATATATTACTAATAGTACACCCAATTCCATATTACCCTTTGATATTTCAATAACTCCATATATAAATACAAATAATCTCAATATTTCAAATATATAAACTGTTATTATATTGATAGCATAATAACATATTGAATATTTTTTATATGATTGTAAATATTTATTTGTTTCATTTGATGCTCTATTGTTAATACTTTTTCCTAGATTAAATCCTTTTATTTCTTTAATTCCACTGAAAAAGTCATTTATCGCACTTGTTTTTTTATCATAATTATCTTTTCTTTCTTTGTTGAAAACTTGTATTTTATTTCCAAATATTATTATTAATGTAAGTACTATTATTGAAAAAGCTATTGTTATAAAAAATAATGTTATGTTTATATTAAAGAAATAATAATATATTACTAAGAATTCTAATAACTGTACAATTCTATATATACCATTTGTTATAAAACTACATACTATATCAATATCAGTTCCCATTATATTTAAATATTCTCCTGGTGTGAATCTTGATAAACTGAATATTGAATTATTATTTGTATATTGCATTCCGATTGATGTTGATTCTTTATAAAGTTTACTGTATACAGAATAATAAGTTCTTTGTCTAATATATTCAAATAGTTTATAAATACTCATTGATATTATATATATAATTAGTATATTTATTGCTTCTCCATACTTTGAATCTGAAATATAATTTACTGTTTCACTATAAAGTATTGGGTTTATTAATAATATTGCTCTTAAAACTATACATACAAACAATTCGAAAAATATTTCTTTTTTACTTTTTTTTATTATTCCTTTTATAAAATCTTTCATATTTACCGTCCTATTCTATATAAGTATAACATACCCACTGTTGTTAAATAAATAATTTATATATAAGAATTTTGTATTTTATGGTACAATATATTTAAGAGGTTTTAGTATGGAAAGAATTGATAAAAATAATTATTATTTAGATATAGCAGAGGCAACTTTAGAAAGAGCCACTTGTTTAAGAAAAAAATGGGGAGCAGTTATCGTTAAAAATGATGAGATTATATCAACTGGTTATAATGGAGCTCCAAGAGGTAGAAAGAATTGTGATGATCTTGGATATTGTATTCGTGAACAACTAAATATTCCAAGAGGTGAAAGATATGAATTATGTAGAAGTGTGCATGCTGAACAAAATGCTATTATTTCTGCAAGCAGAAGCGAAATGATTGGTGCTACACTTTATATGGTTGGTAAAGATTCAAAAACTGGTGAATATGTAGAAAATTCAATGAGTTGCTCTATGTGTAAAAGAGTTGTTATCAACAGTGGAATCGAAAAATTGGTTATTAGAGATAGTAAAGATAAATACAGAGAAATTTTAGTAAGCGATCTTATTAAAAATGATGAAAGTTTAGATGGAAAATTAGGTTATTAAAAGAGGTTAAAAAATGAAATTAGATGTTATAGTACCTTCATATAATGAAGAAGAAAATGTTGTTAACTTTTATGAAAAAGTTAATGAAGCATTGGGGGATATTAAACACAACTTTATTTTTGTGGATGATGGAAGTAAAGATAAAACATTAAAAAAATTAAAAGAACTACACGAAAAAGATGATGAGCATGTAAAAATTGTTAGTTTTTCTAAAAATTTTGGTAAAGAGGCAGCTATTTATGCCGGCCTTTTACACTCTACTTCTGATTATGCTTGTATAATTGACTGTGATTTACAACAAAATCCAAATTATATGGTTAAAATGTATAATTTTTTAAATGAAAATCCAGATTATGATTCAGTTTGTATGTGTCAAAAACAACATAAAAAGAGATTTTTTCAAAGATGTTTTTATAATATTATGGGAAAACTTTCTAATATGGATATAGTTGATGGTGCAAGTGATTTTAGAATGTTTAGAAGAAATATGGTGAATTCTATTGTATCATTAGATGAAAGAAATAGATTTTCAAAAGGAATATTTAGTTATGTAGGATTTAAAACTTATTATGATTCTTACAAAGTAGAAGAAAGAAAAGGTGGCACTACTAAATGGAATAAAGTTAAATTATTTAACTATGCTTTTGATGGTATAGTTGCATTTAGCACAAAGCCGCTTAGATTTGCAACCTATACTGGAGTATTAACTAGCTTTGCTGCATTTATTTATTTAATTGTTATTATTGTTAAAGCTATAGTTAAAGGAGTTGATACTCCTGGTTATTCTTCTTTAATGTGTGTGATGCTTTTCCTTGGCGGTCTACAATTAATATTCTTAGGGATTTTAGGTGAATACTTAGGCAAGACATATAATGAAACTAAAAATAGACCAATATACATTGCTAAGGAAGAGATTGGATTTGATGAAGATTACTTATGAAAAAATTGTGGAAAAAATGTTTAAAACTTTATAATAAATATGAAGAAATAATTAATTATTTAATAGTTGGCGGTCTTACTACTGTTGTGAGTTTGGGAAGTTATTATTTATGTATTTTGACTTTTTTAAGTCCTGATATTTGGTATCAGCTTCAAGCAGCTAATATTATTTCTTGGATATGTGCTGTAACTTTTGCTTATTTTGCTAATAGAATATTTGTTTTTAAAAGTAAAAATGAAAATAAATTAAAAGAGGCAGCTAGTTTTTATGGTTCTAGAGTAGCAACTTTACTTATGGATATGGGTATTATGTTTGTATTTGTCACTCTATTACATTTAAATGATAAAATTATGAAATTAGTTGTTCAAGTTGTTGTAACTGTTGCTAATTATGTTTTAAGCAAATTATTTGTTTTTAAAAAGAAATAATTCTAATATTTATTAATTGTTAATAATATGTTAGTATATTTATAGATAAGGAGGTGCTTTATGTACGGAAATGCATATGGTAGTGACTTTGATTCTTATTTTGGTAATTCTGGAGTTTCTAGTTTACAAAGTGCAGGTATGTGGACAATTATTTCATTAGTTGTTGCAATCGTTGCTGGTATTTGTTTATACTTCACTGTTTTCGCTGATAAGAATGAAAATAATTACAAAGGATTTATGGCTAAACTATATGAGTTTGTTAAATTCAAAAAAATGTATATTACTACAATATTAAAGGTATCTTATTTAGTTTTTGCTATATTTACTACATTATCATCTTTTAGTTTTATTTCAACTAGTTTTATTCTATTCTTATTAGTACTAATTGGCGGAAATTTAATTTTAAGAATTGTATATGAATTTTCATTAGTATTACTTTCAATTCATGAAAATGTAAGCGAAATTAATAAGAAAATAAAAAAATAATCATTTAAAGATGATTATTTTTATTGTAAGTTTATATGACTCATAGCATTCATACTTAATGGTGCGAATTTTTTATTTTTATATAATATATAAGCTGCAGCACCAATCATAGCAGCATTATCTGTACAATACTTTTTAGGTGGCATATGCATCTCTACACCTATACTATCACACATTTCTTTTAACGATTCTCTTATATAAGTATTACTTGCTACTCCTCCACTTATAAGTAATGTTTTTAAATTATATTTTAATAAAGCTTTTTTTGTTTTATCAACTAAATGACTAGTTACACAAGTTTGGAATGATGAAGCTATATCATATTCATTAACTTCATTTCCTCTTTGTCTTTCATTGTGAACCAAATTATTTATATGACTCTTTATGCCACTAAAACTAAAATTGTATGAATCATCATTTAGAATATTAGGCATTTTATATGTTGGATTTCCTTGTAATGCATATTTTTCAACATTAGGTCCTCCTGGATAAGGCAAATTTAATATTCTTGCTACTTTATCATATGCTTCGCCTATAGCATCATCTAGTGTTTGACCTATATACTCAAATGAATCTTCACTTTTCATTAAAATTAAATCAGTATGTCCACCAGATATTATTAATGATAAAAGTGGATATTCTAAATGATTACCTATCATATTAGCATAAATATGTCCCATCATATGATTAACAGCTATAAAAGGTTTCTTATATATATATGATAATGCTTTTGTTGCTTCAACACCTACTAATAAACTTCCTAAAAGACCAGGAGCATAAGTACAAGCAAATGCATCAATATCCTCAAATTTCATATTAGCTTTTTCCATACATTCATTTATTACCATTGTAATATTTTCTAAATGTAAACGGCTTGCTACTTCTGGAACTACTCCTCCATATTTTGTATGAACATCTATTTGAGTATTAATAATTGTTGCTATATCTTCAAAACCATTTTTAATAATACTTACACTAGTTTCATCACAAGAAGATTCTACTGCTAAGATATAAACATCTTTCATTATTTCACCTTCTCCATAATTATAGCTGTGTCTTCACCATAATATCTGTCTCTTAAACTTATTTCTTTAAATCCTAATTTATTATATAATCTTAATGCCTCTATATTATTTTCATTTACTTCTAACATTATTCTGCTGTATTTTTCTTTTTGAAACATTTCTTCCATTAATGCTGTTGCTATACCTTGTTTTCTATTTTCTTCATTTACAAATAAATTCATTATATCAATAACACCATCTACTAGTCTGATTTCTAAATAGCCTAATACTGTATCTCCATTTTTATAGTTATATACTGAATCTGTATCTGATAATATTTCTTTTTCTATCATTTTTCTACCTCTATCTTTTTAATGTAATTTGCTTTTATAAAATGTGGATTTTCACTTTCTGAATCCTTTAGATAATTTATTATTTTTTCTATATTTAATTTATGCTCTACAACTGCATAATTATAATTATTTTCAGTTACATATTGTTCTTCTAGTATTATATTATTATCTTTGTCTGTTGCAGCTATATAATAACCTTTATTATCTTCTATGATAGCCATTTTGTCTTCATTAAGATTACTACTTATTAAATATGCCATTAAACTTGAAATAGTATTTATTTTAATATTTAAAGCATATGCTATTGTTTTAGCAGAACTAAGTCCAATTCTAATTCCCGTAAAACTTCCTGGACCATTTACTACTATAATTTTTTCTAAATCTTTTATATCAAGATTATTTTCATCAAATATAGCTGCTATCATTGGCATTGTATATATTGAATGAGAATATTCACTTTCTTGTGTTTTAATATATAGATTATCTTTTGTCTTTAAAGCAATTGTTATTAGTTCATCATGAGTATCTATAAATAATATCATTTTATCCCTCTTTTCACTGCATAGTTTTCCTACTCGGCAATATTATACCAAAATAAGAAGAGTATTTCTACTCTTCTGTTTTAGTTTGCTTTTTAGTTTTTTTAGAAGTTTCTTCTTTGTTTTCTTCTTTTACTTCTTTATTTTCTCTTTCCTCATCAGAAATTTTTTCATCTTTTTTAATTTTAATTTCACTATTAGCTTCTACAATATCTTCTATTTCTTCTTTTGTTAATGTTTCCTTTTCTGCTAAAACTTTTGCTAATACTTCAACTAAATTTTTATGCTTTTTAAGTATTTCTTTTGCTTGAGCATAACATTCGTCAATTATTTTTCTTACTTCTTTATCAATTTCTAGTGCAACTTGATCTGAGAAGTTTTTAGTTTGATTATAATCTCTACCTAAGAATACACTTTCACTTCTATGTTCTAATTGAACAGCACCAAGTGAACTCATACCATATTCTGTAACCATACTTCTGGCTATTTTTGTTGCTCTCTTTAAGTCATCACTTGCACCTGTTGATATTTCATTTAAGAATATTTCTTCACTTACACGGCCTGACAATAAAGTTATAATTTGTTCTTCTAGTTCTTTTTTAGTATATACAAGTGTTCTTTCTTCTTTTGGAAGCATTTGTGTATATCCACCTGCCATACCTCTTGGAATAATTGTTATCTTATGTACTTCTTCACCATTTGGAAGAACTATTCCAGAAACTGCATGTCCAGCTTCGTGATATGAAACTATTTTCTTTTCATATTCTGTTACTTTTCTACTAGTTTTTGCTGGACCCATAAGAACTCTATCACTAGCTTCATCTATTTCATCCATTGTAATTGCATCTTTATCTCTTCTTACAGCAAGTAATGCTGCTTCATTAAGTAAGTTTTCTAAATCTGCTCCTGAATACCCTGGTGTTCTTTCAGCTATATGTTTTAATTTTACACTTGGAGCAAGTATTTTATTTTTAGCATGAACTTTTAAAATTTCTTCTCTTTCTTTAACATCTGGTCTTCCAACTGTTACTTGTCTATCAAATCTTCCTGGTCTTAATAATGCTGGATCTAATACATCTGGTCTATTTGTTGCAGCTATAATTATGATTCCTTCATTTTCACTAAAACCATCCATTTCTGATAGTAATTGATTTAATGTTTGTTCTCTTTCATCGTGTCCACCGCCAAGTCCAGTTCCTCTTTCACGACCTACTGCATCTATTTCATCTATAAATATTAAGCATGGTGCAGTTTGTTTAGCTTGTTTAAACATATCTCTTACACGAGATGCTCCAACACCTACAAATAATTCTACAAAGTCACTACCACTTATATAGAAGAATGGTACTTTTGCTTCTCCTGCAACTGCTTTTGCAAGTAATGTTTTACCTGTTCCAGGAGGACCTACTAGTAATACACCTTTTGGAATTCTAGCTCCCATTTTAGTGAATTTCTTTGGATTCTTTAAGAAATCTATTAATTCTTGAACTTCTTCTTTTTCTTCTTTTAATCCAGCTACATCTTTAAATGTTTTAGTTCCGCCATCTTCTGATAATTTAGCTCTACTTTTACTAAAATCAAATGTACCTTTTCCATTATTGCTTAATTTAGCTATCATTACATAAGCAAGTACTCCAAATATTATAATTGGAACTATATTTACAACTACATTTAACCAAGTACTATTTTCTGGATTTGTATTTGTTTGTACTTTTAAATTGTTATTTTCAGCAAGTTCATATACTGATGAGATAACCGTATCTGTATAAGGAATAGTTACTGTAAAAGATTCACCTTTTCCATAATTATTTAATTTTCCTGTTAATATATATACTCCTGCAGCATTTTTAGGAGTTACTGTTAATTCTTTAACATTATTATTTCCTATTTCTTTTGTTAACTCATTATAGTCTATTTTATTTACTTTTGTACTAAATGAATTTAAGAATAAATATGATCCCAATACTACTATTGTTAGTATTACATAAGGCATCAAATTCATACCTTTTTTAGTCTTTTTTATATTCATTGCTTCTTTCCTTTCTTCTAATAATATCTCAATATTATATCATACTCTTCGGTAATTTTCTTGTCAAGATTTGACTTTTTTAGTCCTGGAAGCCATACTATATTATCTTTTGAATCAAGTACTACCGGCCATGTATTTCTATCTTTCATTTTTATTTTTTCATTTATGAATATTTCATTTACTTTTTTGTGTGCATTTAGTCCTTTTAATTTGATTTTATCACCATCTCTTCTGTTTCTAACATACAATGGTAAACTTATTTCAGAACTGTTTAATCTTATTGTGTAATTTGATGTATCGTTAGTTTCATTTACTTTTTCTATTATTTTTCCATTTGGTAAATTTACAAGTTCATCAATTTGTATTTCATATTCGTCATTAACATCATCATCATAGCTAAATGATAACTCATTGTATGATTTTACTACTATTACATTATTTGGTAGATGTACTATACTATTAGATTTATTTGATGTTATTAAATCAAAAATTAGATCAACATGAGCATCACCAATTATTAATAAGTCATCTCCATATATTTTTTCTAATATATTATATATTATTTTTGTTTGTATTACATTATCAAGTGCTTTAAATCTATCAATATCTAAGTTTCCATTTTGGAATACTTTATTAAATTCTTTATTTGCAATTGAATCTATATAGTTACTATTTTTTAATAATGTTTCACTAAATTTCAAGAATTTTTTATGTATGTTTGGTTCTTCTTGCTTTAAAAATGGTAATACAGTATGTCTATATCTATTTCTTGTATAATGATCTTCATTATTTGATTGATCTATTGCAAATTTAATATTATTTTGTTCATCAAATTTCATTATTTCATCTTTTGTAACTGTAATTAAAGGTCTAACTATTTTATATGCACCTTTATCTACTATTCTACTAAACCCGCTATAACCTTTTAAAGTAGATCCTCTTACTATTCTCATAAGAATTGTTTCTATTAAATCGTCTCCTTGATGAGCTGTCATTAAATATTTTGCATGATAATTAAAAACCAATTCTTCAAAGAAATTGTATCTTACACTTCTTGCTTCGTTATGAAAATTATCATCACCCCATTTAGTAATTTTAACATATTCAAATACTATATTATTTTGTTTACAATAATTTTCAAGATCTATTTTTTCTTGTTCACTTTCTTTTCTTTTATTATGATTAACATGAGCACAAACTATATTTAAATCCATTTTATTTTTAAATTCATTTAATATATATAGTAGTGCCATTGAGTCAGGTCCCCCAGAAACACCTACGACTATTGTATCTCCTACTGAAAGACCTATTTCTTTTCTGATAAAATTATATACTTCTTCCATATCAAGCCTTTCCTAATCTTCAATTTTTATTACTATTTCATTCTTACCAGAATAAAGATGCTTTTCCCTTATTCTTCTAGCTACATATTCTGGATCTTGTAATTTATTTATTTGATCTTTGTAATCTTCTTCTAATTCCAATTCTTCATTATACTTTTCTTGTAAACTAGCTATTTCTGTTTTATTACTATTTATTTGAGATAAATATGTAATTAAAGTAGACCCAAAAATCACAATAGATATTATAAACCCTATTGTTAAAAAAGTCACTCTAAACTTAGTTTTTTGACTCACCTTTCTCATATTAACCCCATTTTCTATTATAATTATAACTTTATCAAATAGTAATTACAATTAATAACACTTTTTTTTACATTTTTTTTGTAAATTTTTTGTTATTTAAATATAAGAATGTTAAAACTGTAATCATTATAAAATAAATATTTATTATACCTCCATTTATATAATAGAATATTTTAAAATATATAAGTGTTATATTTGTGAAAAGTAATAATGAATTTAAAAAAGTATATATTTTCTTTACATTATAAATATATTTATATGAAAATTTATATGTTATTTGAATTATTATTCCAGCTAAAAAAGAAAAAAGAAATGATAATATTTGTTCTTTTAGTGTCATTATTTAAATAACCTTGACATTATACTTTCTGCTTTCAATTTTTTATTGTCATCTAAGTACATTACTGAGAATATTTTTCCTTTTATTGATAGATTGCCTTGAAAAGTATCTAATTTTAATAATTCTAAATTTTCTCCTTTAATTATTATTGGTCCCATAATGCTGTCAACAAAGAATTCTGTATCATCAAAACTATTTAATTTTTTTATTCCTGATAATATTATAGTTTTTCTCTCAGTTATTGTTATTATATGATTGAAAGTGTCTGTAATATCTTTTTTATCCATAGTTTATTCCTCCATTTAAATATATGTTTAAAGATTTTAAACTATGAAAAAAGACTACTAGGTAGTCTTTAATATTTAAATTATTCCTCAGTATTTTCTGGATTATTCTTTCTTTCTAATTCCTTTTCATATTCTTCGTAAATAACTCTTTCAAATTCAGCTCTAGTTTCTGAATTAATAGGATGAACTATATCAACATGTTTACCAGTTGGAAGTTTACGGCTAGGCATTCCTAAATATAAATTACCTTCTAAGCCTTCTAAGATTTTAATATCATGAATTGCAATTGCTTCGTCTATTGTAACTGTTGCTTTTCCTCTTAAATTATTATCTCTGTCTCTGTTTTCTAATTTTACTTTTACATATGTAATTTTCATGATTTCCTCCTTAATAATTAGATAATATAATTATATTATATTTGCAAGTTCTTTTCAATATTTTAAACTAAATTTTGCTTATAATTACTGATTTGGTTGCTATATCAGAATAAGTAAAAGATTTTAATCCTTTATTAGTTTCTACTGTAAAAATATTTGAATGAAAACTTTTTATTTTTCCCTCAAAATATTCAAATTTATTTCTTCTCATTATTACTTTAATTTTTAATTTTTCATTTTTTAATTTGAATACTTCTTCTTTTATTTTATTTATATTCATTTTGTTCCTTTCTTGGATATGCAGTTATCATCATACCTTTTGTTTTTATTCCACCTATTCCGTCACTTTTATATTTTGTTTTATTAATTAATTCTTCCAAATCTATTTCTTCATTTTTATCTGTTAATGCTAATCCAGATGCTATTATAGCAGGATCTAATGCATGTATATTCACATGATTCGGACTTGATGCAAAAGTTGCTCCTGACTTTATTAATGATATAAAATCACTTTGACAAGCACCTGCAACTATTAATAATTCGTTTTCGTTTTTTATTTTTCTTACTTCTTTAACAGTGTCTATAAAAAATCTGCTATTTTTATAATTATCATTATTTTTTCTTTTTTTATAATAAGCATCATGACCTGTTATTACTAAAATATTCGGATTATGTTTTTTTAACAAATTATTAACATTATTTTTAAAATCTTTTTCGGTAAATTTATATGAATATGCCATTACTTTTTGTGATTTATAATATTTATTGCACTTATCTATATATTCTTGGTCAGAATCTAAATGTAATATAGTTCCTGGAATATAAAAGAAATCTTTAATGTTTAATTGTCTTATTGCTTCAAAATCTTCTTTTTTTTTACTTATTGTTGATAAGATTAAATCATCTTTTTCTGAGTCAGCATAAAGCCTTACATCTACACCTTTAAGATATATTGTGTTATTTTCTATTTTATCTATTTTAAATAGAATATCATTTCCATACTTTTTTCTCGTTACATAGTCACCTATTTTTAACATAATACCCCTAGTTAAATATATAATTTGTTTTATAAAAATATACATAAAAAAAGAACAATTTAAATTGAACTAGTCAACAAAAAGTAGACAATTAAATAGAATTTATTTGAACCCTAGTTGAGTTCTATACTCAACTGGGGT
>CAKOIN010000015.1:0-13068 GCA_934086955.1 uncultured Bacilli bacterium
ATTTATATTCAAAGTATGTAATAGGTTATTATTATTCAAAAATAGTATGGTTTTGGATTATAATGTTATTTATAACAACGATAATTGGAAATATATTTTACAACATGAGAAAAACAAAATTATTAAGATGTCTATTTATTATTGGTTCTATTGTATTAATTATATATGATGGTATAAAACTATATGGTTTTGGGAACGGAACATTTATAATAGAAATAATTTTATCCATAATTGGTTATATAATAATAAATAAAGAATCAAATAAAGATGGAAATGAAAATAATGAAAGTTGTTTTTAATGATAATATTAAATCATATTTATTAGTATTTTTATTAAGTTTACTGTGGGACTTTCCGTAGTAATATGTTAAATGCTGAAACATTTATTGAAGGATTTATATCTGGTTTGCTCGGTATTTTTTCAGTTACTTTACTTTAATTGCTGGTATTATACCTTCTATGGCAAGTAAAAAAAGCCAAAAGGAGCACTTAGAACTGAATAAAACTTGACAAATAAAGTTTTTAGAGTATAATATCACTTAAGTGAGGAGATATAAACAGAAATGTGAGCTATCTCGGGTTAAAAAATTAACTTACACAAGATACTTGGAGTCACGAATATAATTAATTTGTGACTTTTTTGTTGCAAATGAGAAGGGGAGGAATAAATATAATAAAGGATTTTAGAGAACTGTTTATTAAAGACAGTGATGATTTCTTTTTGTTTGATGTTAATGTTTCTAATTTTACTGTTTGTGATGATAGAGGTATGTATAAAAGATTTAAAGATGGAAAACTAACTGATGTTGATGAAAAACAAGCGATTAGAATTAAGGTGTTATCATTATTAGAAACTTATGGTTTTCCAATGGATGAACTAGGTACTTATTTTTATAAAGATATAATAGTTAAATGTTATGATATTATTAATTCAGAACAAGATCAAGGCTATTTTGATAGATGTGGTATGTTATTGGAAGAATTAAAAAATCCTTATTCTAATTTTTACTTTGATCTAGCAAGAAATGATAATGATATTGGAACAACTACTTTCCATTTATATATAGAAAAAGCTTTTAATTTAGTAGATGAAAGCATAGCTAATCCTAATTTACCTAATAATATATTTGGAAAAGAAACTGAAAGCATTAATTATGGAATACAAGCTTATCAATTAGCATCATTTATATCAAAACCATATTCTATGGATTCATTTGATGCAGTTGAGAGTGATAGTCCTATTACTTTAAAATTATTAAACAATAGAAATACTAACAATTAAACATAATAAAAGGATATTCATTATTGAATATCCTTTTATTATTTACATCTTGAATTACTTCTAGCTTTACTATTACTTTTAGCATTGTTACGAGCATTACTTCTTGCTCTACTATTACTACGAGCATTAGATTTACATCTAGAATTACTTCTTGCATTAGTCATTTTTGATCACCACCTGTTATTATTATGGAATTTATATATAAAATAATACCATTAAAATATGGTAATAATTGTCATTTAAATTAATATAATTTTATATGAATGAAATATATATGCCTTTATTACTTTCTTTAATCGCAGGTATATCTACTGTTATAGGTAGTTTATTAATATTTGTTAAAATTAAAAGAATAGGTGAGTTTATTACTTTTTCATTGTCGTTTTCATTAGGTATAATGTTTTTAATATCTATATTTGATCTATTACCTTCATCATTACCTGTTCTCTTAAATAAATATGGCTATTTTTATGGAATTATTATTTGTATTTTAACTTTTTTATTAGGATATTTATCAATAAATAAAATTAATAAAAAGATTGAAAGAAAGAATAATAAGTCTTCATTATATAAAATAGGGATACTTAGTATGATTTCTTTAATGTTACACAATTTTCCAGAAGGTATAGCAGTATTTATTAGTGCATATACAAATATAAGTATTGGAATAAAACTATGTGTCGCTATTATGCTTCATAATATTCCAGAAGGTATTGCTATATCTATTCCACTTTATTATAGTGGTGTAGGGAAGAAGAAGACTGTTTTATATACATTAATATCTGGTTTAACTGAACCACTTGGTGCCCTACTTACTTATTTATTATTTAAAAGCTATATTAATGATATTTTTCTTGCTTTTGTATTATTATTTGTTGCTGGACTTATGATTAGTTTATCTATAAATGATATGTTAAAAGAAGCTATGAGTTATAATAAAACAAAATATATATTTATAGGTATTATATTATCTTGTTTTGTTACAGCATTAGCCCTATTCATTTAATAAATTAAAAGTAGGGGAATATATGTTTTTAAGATATAAATAATTTTTACATTTAGACAGTGAATTATATATCTTTTAATATCTCGATGCAAAATATGATACTTAATCATTTTCAAATTTTTAATTAAGGTGGAGAATTATATATCTTTTATGTTCTCGATGCAAATTACAGCTTCATTATTATTTATAAAGCTAATAAATCTAATAACATTATATAATATGATATATCAATATAATTAAATATATTTATATATAAAATATCTATAATTAAAGTTAATATATATATATATCATAAATTAATAATGTGTATTACTAAATAATTATTAATAAATATTATAGGTAATCATATACATAATTTCTATCAATTTTCATTACAATACACTACAATATTTTACTTTAAATAATATATGTTATGTTAACTTGTATGAATATGAATGAATTTTTTTAAGATAGAAATTAAACTGAATTTAATATTTATATTATTATTAATATAAATACTTTTTCCATTATTTGTATTAATTTTGTTATTATTAAAACTGTGTCTAGATTGTAGTGCAATATTATACTTTAATTATAATTGTAATATTTATAATCATTATAATTATTGAAATTAATAATATAATATATAATATTGTATCATTATTCATAATGTATATATTCTCCTCTACTCTATGATTAATATTATCATATTTTCACACATAATAAAACTGCTATAAAAGCAGTTATTTATTTTATTACATTTTACGTGATTGAATTTCAGCCATTCTATTTAACACTTCACTGGCATTATCTTTATTAATTTCAGTATATCCAAGCTCTCTTAATGCTTGTAATTTAACTGTATTTAATTGTTGTGTTCTACTTAATTTTTCTTCTTTATCATTTTCGATTTCTTGAACAAATCTATTATGAGAATCAACTAATTTTGATTTAGAAGCTCCACCATTATTATATAAGTTAAATGCAGTAAATATTATACTCTCTAATATAAATTGTTTAGTCTCGTCAAACTTAAATTCAAGTGGTGGTGTAAATCCAGTTTTCTTTGATAAATATGCAAAGATATATTTGATTTCTTTTACATTATCAAGTGATTGTAATACATGATATAAGTATAAGAATGTATAATATGTATCTTTGTTTTTTTCTTCTGTGAATTTTTCTTTAATTAAAAATACTAAATCATTTAATAATTCTTGTTCTTCTTTAGTAAGATTTTTATAATTAAATATTTGATTACTTGAATCTTTTACATTTTGATTTAATCTTGCTTCTACATTCTCTAAATATTCACTAGTGATTTTTATATTTTTAATTGTTTTTTCACTACCATCTTCTATATCTAATAATTTTAATAACATTATTCTTTTTTCTTGTGGCCATTTGCTTAATGAATCAAGTTCAAGATAATTATATATCATTTGTCTTGAAACACCTAAATACTTGGCTAATTTTACTTTTGAAATACCTAATTCTCCTAACAAAGTATTTAATTCTTTCATTTGTTAATCACTCCTCTACTCTACATACTAATTGTATAACACTTTACATTTAATTGTCAATATCAAAAGTAAATATTTAGTTAAAAAGAAGTGATAAAAAAAGAAAAAGGAATACCAATAGATTTCAAACTTCTAATATTCTTGTTGATTTTTGATAAAAGTTAGAATTCAGCTATAAATAAATATTTTGCTAAGCTAAATTTATATTTATATGTCCATTACTTTTTTAACTATTTCTGTATAATTCATTTCTATTATTTGTTTGTCTAATTCTTTAAAAACCTCATTTATTGTTTTAGCTATTTTTGATTTAGATTTTTGAAATTCCTTAAGATCTTGCAGCATTTGTTCTTGCTTTTCATTTATATATTTTTGATTTTTATCTCCATAAAAATATAATTCTATTTTCTTGTGTTCTTCAGCTGAATTAGCTACAAAATATATCAAATTTATTAATTCAACATAACTTGAAACAATCATAATATTATTGCACATATTATTGTTAATTTTTAATTTTTTATTAATAAATTCTAAGTAAATATTTTCAATTATTAGCTCTGTAAATTTAATTTCATTGTTAATATATTTTTTTATTTGCTTATTACCAAGTAAATAACTTGCTGCTTCTTTTATATTTGTTACATGTGTAATTTTAGACATGTAACTATATATTTCTTTTATTTCTTCAGAATCATAACTAAATAATAGTTCATCGCAATGGTTTGCTACTATTTTATAAAAATAGTTTGCTTTAGTTGCTATATCAATTTCAACATTTTCTATAGTAGTTGCAATTATATACATTATTTCTTCAAAAACATTTCTTAATAAGCATACAGCTATAAGAGTTTTTTCTTTGCTTAATAAATCATTAATTTCTTCGAGTTCTTCTGATATTTCTTTAAACATATACTTGGATTTTTTATAATCTGATATTTTCTCAAACTTAGTTTTTTTAATCATATCTATATATATAGCATTGCTTATATCTAATATTTTTATAATTTTGTTAAATGAAAAATTCTTATTCTTATGTTCAAGGTCATATATATAACCTCTTATTTTCGATTTCTTCATATCTACTCCTCCACATATTTGATATTATGTAGTTGTTCTAATACCATTTAGAATGACATAGAGAGTTAAAATAAAGGTTCAACCCTAAATGCTCACATATGTGTTCAGCTGCTTAGGCAGCTTTTTTTATGTAATAAATTGTATAGTACAACTCTCTTTTTCTTAATTACTAGTTTATCAGTTTTAATTAGTAAAGTCTATAAATATTTATTAAAAGTTTGCAAATAAAAAGATTGTTTTCTTAATATTGAAATACAATCTTTTTTGATTAGCTAACTCTTATTAAAGAGATTATTTTATGTGTCTTATTTTCATTTTTACCGAGTGTTAATTTATATTTAGCTACTACTAATTTACTATCATATTCTAATACATCTGCTTCGTAATACTTATTAAATAAATCATTATCTTCATTTATATTTAGAACATCTACATCAACTTCTATTGTTTTCTTTGTTTCAACTATATTTGTTGCTTTTAAAATTATTTCATCTTGAAGGTCAGTTGGGAATGAACCAAAGAATTTACTATCTCTATATCCAATGTATGATCCTTTTTTATTTAGTTCTTCATATTTATTATTTTCGAATTTCTCACCATATAGATTATAGTAATGACTTTTAAACTTTTCTAAATCTATTGCTGCACAGCCTGTTGTTTCTTCACCGTCATAACATTCTTCAGAGATATATCCATCTTTTTTAATACTTGTCATATATGCAAGATATAACTTAGCATAGTCATTATCAAATACATTTGTATTTACTTTATTACTTGTTAGACTTAATGCATAATACACTGAACCTATACTTTCTAAAAGTTGTTCATTTGCTATTTTTTTAGTTATTTTTGTTTCTATTTTTTCATCTTCTTCTATAGCTTTAGTAGTTGTTGTTGTCTTTGCAGTTGATTGTGTTTTATTGATATTACTTTCTTTACTAGATGTATGGTTATATACTATATATCCAATTAAACCTATTATAATTAATGACATAAGTACTATTATTATAATTAATGTTTTATTACTTTTTGGTTTATCTAAATTGTTTTCTTGCATTTTTAATTCTCCTTTTTATTAATCTTTTATTTTTTCAATTGCATTTTTTATTACTTGTATTGAATTATCCAGTTTTTCTTGTTCTGTTTTGTTTAAATCAACTTCCATTTTTTTAACTGCTCCATCTTTATTTATTACTGTTGGAGTACTAAAATATATATCATCTTTTTCATCATAACTAGAGACAGTTATAATTGTATTTTCATTGTTTAAAATAGCATTTGTTATTCTTGTTAAACACATGGCTATTCCATAGTAAGTCGCTCCTTTTCTTTCTATAATTTCATAAGCAGCATTTCTTACATCATCTTCAATTGTATTCATTTCTTCATCTGTTAAATATTTATCTAATTTTTCACTTCCGATTAATGCAGAACTCCAAAGTACAAATTCAGAGTCACCATGTTCTCCGATTACATATGTATGTATACTTTTTGGATTTATATTAACTTTTTCACCGACTAAGTATCTTAATCTTGCAGTGTCTAAACTTGTACCTGATCCAATTACTTTGTTTGGTGTCATTTTTGAATATTTATATGTTATATATGTCATTATATCAAGTGGATTAGTTGCTACTAGAAAATATCCTTTGAAACCATTTTTCATAACTTCTGTTATTATTGATTTAAATATTTTTGAATTTTTATTGATTAAATCCATTCTTGTTTCCCCTGGATTTTGATTTGCACCTGCAGCTATTACTATAAGTTTAGCATCCTTACAATCGCTATAATCTCCAACTCTAATATCTATTTTCGAAGGTGAGAAAGCAAGACAATGATTTAAGTCTGCTGCTTCACCTATAATTCTTTCTTTATTAATATCAATTAATACTAATTCATTTACACTTGTGTTTTGATTAAGTAATGAAAATGCATAACTCATTCCTACATTACCACAACCTATTATAATTACTTTGTTCATTTTATTATTCTCCTTATAAATATTTTAACATAATAAAAGAAGAATTTGTACTATTCTTCTATATATTTTCTGTCAACTCTTGAACTTACATCGCACATTACTTCATAATTAATTGTCTCTAAGTGTTCTGCTATTTCATTAATATGTTGATTATCTTTTATTATTTCTACTGTATCATTTACTTTTACTGTTTTATCTATAAGAACAAATAACATATCCATACAGATATTTCCAACTATTTTATATCTATTATTGTTTATATAAACAAATCTACCTGTATTTTTTCTAATTATTCCATCAGCATATCCGATTGGAACAATCCCTATATATTCATCTTTATCTGCTTTATATTTTCCATCATATCCAACAGTTTCATCTTTTTTAATTTCTTTAATTTCTATTATTTTTGATTTTAATGTAAAAACAGAATTTAATTTTAATTTATTATTAAAACCATACATTATTATTCCCATTCTACATCCATTAACATAATCTTTTTTCTTATAATTTGTTATTGTATCACTATTTGGTATATGAACTATTTCTATTTTTGATAGATCTATATCACTTGTGATATTTTCAAATCTTTTAAATTGATTTTCTGTTAAAGTTGAATCTGTACTTTTATAGATATGGGTATATATACCTTCGATTTTTATATTTGATTTATTTATTATTTTATATATTTCGTTTAATTCTTCTTTTGTACCAATTCCAAGTCTGTTCATTCCTGTATTTATTTTTAGATGACATGTGAAACTTTTATTTTTAACTTTATTTAAATATTCTAGTGAACTTATAGTTAGTGTTATATTATTTTTATTTGCAATATTTATGTATTTTGTATCTATTGGTTCTAAAACAAGTATTCTAGTATTTGTAATTTTTCTTACTTTTAGAGCTTCATCTAAAGAAGAAACTGCTAGATAGTTTGCACCACCTAACAATATACTTTTTACACAATTTATACCTAATCCGTAGCAGTTTGCTTTAACTACTGCGATATGATATTTGTATTCCTTTGATGAATTAACTATTGTTTTTATATTATTTTCTAATTTTTTAAGATTAATTAATTCATATGTTTGTCTCATCATTTATTTTAAATACCAAATATCCTTACCATCTTTAAATACTTGTTTAATAATACCACCCATTATACATTGTTCACCTAAATATACTACACAAGCTTGACCTGGAGTAACAGCTTTTCCATCTACATATTTTACTTTTATTTGATTATTTTCTAGATATTCTATTGTTACTGGTACATCTTCACTTCTATATCTGAATTTTGCTGTTGCGAATGTTGGATGTTTATCTGAAATATAGTTAACATCTTCTATTAGAGCTTCATCTGAAAGCAAATATTTTGAATCACTACCAAATGCTACATATAAAATGTTCTTTTTAGAATCTTTACCACATACATAGTGTCTTTGTGCATCTCCACTTAATCCTACATTTCTTCTTTGACCGATTGTATAGTTCATAAGACCATTATGTTTTCCTATAACAACACCAGTTTCTACATCAACAATATCTCCTTCTTTACCCTTTAAATAATTTGATATAAATTGTTGATAATGTCTTTCGCCTATAAAACAAATTCCTGTTGAATCTTTTTTATCAGCAACTGGTAAGTGGTTTTCATGGGCTATTCTTCTTACTTCATCTTTTGTTAAATCACCTACTGGGAATAATACATCTTTTAATTGTTCAGGAGTTACTTGACTTAAAAAATATGTTTGATCTTTATTATTGTCTACACCTCTTAAGAGTCTGTTGCCTTTTATTCTAGCATAGTGTCCAGTAGCTATTTTATCAGCACCTAATCTTTTAGCTTCTTTTTTGAATAAATCAAACTTTATATATTTATTACACATAATATCTGGATTTGGTGTTCTTCCTTTTTCTAATTCATTTAAAAAGTATTTAAATACATCATCCCAATATTCTTTTATGAAATCTACTCTGTAAAGTGGTATAGATAATTCATCACATACAGCCTTAGCATCTCTGAAATCTAGTTCTTGTGGACAAACTCCATCTGTGATTCCTTCTTTATCATTATTGATATTAGAATCCCAGTTTTTCATAAATAGTCCAACAACATCATATCCTTCTTTTTTTAATAGATATGCTGATACTGCTGAATCTACTCCTCCACTCATTCCTACTACTACTTTCATATTAATACTCCCTTTCGCCTTATGTAATTATACTACAAATTTAAGTATATTGAAACAAATATATGTTTCTATTATACAAATAATTATTAATATAAGTAGTAATATTAAATAAATATAAAAATAGTTTGATATATATTTTTTTATATTAGTTAATTTATCATCTTTGAATGCATTATAACATTTATATGAAAAATTAATACTATAATAACTTATTAATAATAGAATTATTACTTTTAATATACTTGGAAACATCAAAATTAAGCTATATAAGATACCTTTTATTTTAAAAGTATAAATTATTGTTGATATAGTAAAACCAATTGAAATACCTTTAAAAATGATTAATATAGGTATAAATACTGAACAAATAAATATTATTCCAAATATCCATATTAATGAGTATAATTTAAAATCATTATATATATTATTTACTAAACCATTAAAATAATTATAATCATTATTACTTATTAGTTTTATATAGTTTATTACATTATTATTAACTATATCTTTTTCAATAAATATATAACTTATAATTCCAAGTACAATTCCAAACAAAAAAATAAAAAACATCGTTTTAAATAATCTACTTTTTATTATTTTCATATTAAATTATATTTATTTCTTTATTTTTTATTACAAATATATTATAATTTATATGAGGTATTTATTATGGCAACTAAAAAGAAAAAAAAGAATGATATAGCCAAGAAAATAGTAGCATGGTTATTATTAATAGCTATGGTAGGTAGTGTATTTACTATTATGCTTAGTGCTTTATTTAGTTAAAAAGAGATTGATGTTGTTAGTCAATCTCTTTTAATTTATTCAAATATCTTTTTTATACTATTAAATATTTTTTTATTTGTCTTTTTAATTTCTTTTAAAATCATATTACCACCTACTATATTATATTTATAAAATATTATTTAATAAGTGCTTTTATCTCTTATTATAGTAAGGATATTTACAATCACAACATATATTACAGTCTTTACAATCTCTACATTCACAACAGTTATCATCTTTTGATTCTTTTATGCACCCAAATATCAATAATGAAGCTGTTATTAATGATAATATTATTGTTATTATTTTCTTTTTAGTACTTTTTTTCATTTTTTTGATTAATATTACTGTTATAGCAAAAGTAAATATTCCCAAACATATATATATCATATTTTCACCTATGGTAATTATAACAAAATAAAAAATGACCGTAAAGCCATTTTGTTTATTAATTATGGTGGACCGCTAGGGATTCGAACCCTAGACCCATCGATTAAGAGTCGATTGCTCTACCAGCTGAGCTAGCGGTCCATCTCGTTCATACTTCAAAAGTATAACATAAAATTTATTAAAATGGAACACTCTTTTTAAAAAAATATTAAAAAAGAAGCTATTTAGTTATTATTTATATGACTGATAGCTTCATTATCACTTAAATTATAGTTTTTATTTTTTATAAGATTACTCATACTAACTACTTCATAATTCATTTCATTTAGTGCTGGTATAAGCATTTTTACTGCTTCTATTGTTTCTGGATATATATCATGCATAAGAACTATACACCCATCACAAGCATTATTTATAACTGAGTTATATATCTTTTTACTGTCTTTAACTAGCCAATCTTTTGTATCTATATTCCAAAGTACAATATTATATCCAAGTTTCTTTATTTTATCATTATAAGATCCATAAGGCGGCCTTAAGTATTTTATATTATCTTTTGTTATATTATTATAAACTATTTGTGAACTATTTACTTCATTGTATAATTCATCTTCACTAAGTTCAGTTAATCTTTTATGAGAATAAGTATGTGTTCCTATTTCACTACTAGAATTATATACTGATAAAACGATATCTTCGTTATATTTCATTCTATTTCCAAGCATAAAGAATGTTGCGGAGGAGTTATTAAGTTCAAGAGTTTTTAATAGTTCTTCTGTATATTTACTAGGTCCATCATCAAAAGTAAATGCGATATATTTTTTATCAGAAACTTCTACGGTATTTTCATCTTCTAATTCTATAACTGATTCACTTAATTTTATTGTTATCTTTGGTACATAGTTAATATCTTTATCTAATATATCATTAAAATAAATATCTATTTTATTGTTATCTATTACATAAGTATGATTATCTATATTCGATAATTTTATTTTTTCATATATATCATTAGAATATTTAGAATAAACTATATTGTTTATTTCGTTAGTTAAGTAGTCTTTATCATATAAGTTTGATATATATGCTAGTTTTTTATTTTTTAAGTCTATTAATATATTTTTATTTTTTATTTTTGTTAAGGTATTTTCTATATTAAATACAATATTAAGATAATTATCAAAATAATATAAGTCATAATCTATATTGAGATTTTTATTTAATTTATCATATGATTTAAAATCTTTTACATAACTATATATATTTTCTGATACAATTTTATTTAATTTATCGTCTTTAAATCTTGGATATGAGACATTTATTTCAGTTAACTCATCTGTATATGTTATGAATGATGGCACTACATCTTCATCTTTTTCTGGCACATATTTTGAATACACATTAACAATCACAAATAATGATATGAATACTGCTGACATATAAATAATATATTTTATAAAGTTGTTTTTATAATTTAGTAGCATCATATTTTATTTATCTCCTATTATCTATAAATAATATATCACATTTTTTCAAAAAATAAACAAAAAGATATTGAAAAACCAAAAATTATGTGTTATTATGAATAAGCAGTGGACCTCTAGCTCAATTGGTTAGAGCATCCGGCTCATAACCGGGCGGTTGTAGGTTCGAGTCCTACGAGGTCCACCACTAATGTGCAGGTGTGGCGAAATTGGCAGACGCACTAGACTTAGGATCTAGCGGAGTAATCCATGGGGGTTCAAGTCCCTTCACCTGCACCAGTGACGAATCTGTTCGAACTATTCGAACTTTATATATAGAGAACTTAAAAAAAGTTCTTTTTTTATGTTATTATGTATTTAGCAAGAAAACTTGCATAAAATAAAAAAGAGGAACATTTAAAGTTGCAAGTGAATGTCGCCTCAATTAATTGAGTTGGACACTCTATCTAAGCGGATGAGTGTCTATTTTTTTATGACTAATACCAATAAGGTATGAAGTGATAAAATGATATAGATGTATCTTAGGAGTTTAATCACATAAACTCTTTTTTTCATCGATATCTACCTCCATCCTTTTTCAAGACTGAAGGACGACACTCCCATTAAATGTTCCTAACAAAATTATATCAAACGTTTATTTGTGGCCTAATAGTTTTACTATATTTTTCTATTATATATAATAAACCATAGTATTTTGATATTAATGTCAAAATACCTAGGGGGTTAAATATTTTGCCAAAACAAAATAATATACAAAGATTAATTTATATAGTATAATATAATCATCTATTTACAGTTAGGCGGTTTTATGATAAAAAGAATAATATTTGATATCGATGGTACTTTGATTACTGGCGTAGATTTTTCATCTTATGTAGCAAATACACTTAAAAAATATGGCATTGAAGACATAGAAAAGACAAAGCAATTTTTGTTAAATATTAAAGAGTATGAAAAAACATATAATAGCTATGATAGAAATCTATACTTAAAATTTTTTGGTGATAAATTAGGATGTGAATTAGATAATCATTTTTTAGAAATATTCTTTCAGGAATTAAGAAAAGCAATTCCTAAAAATGCTGAAAAAATTAAATCAATGCTAGCTGCAATGAATCAATATGAACTAGTATTATTATCTAATTATTTTGAAGAATCACAAAGAAATAGATTAACTGCTATGGGAATCAATGATTATTTTAGTGACTATTATGGTGAAAGTATTATAAAACCAAATGAATTAGCTTATAGACAGGCTCAAGGAATATACCAACCAAGTGAATGTGTAATAGTTGGTGATGATAAAAGATTGGATATTGATGTTCCTAAATCACTAGGTTTTAAGACAATATATGTTAACGAAAA
>CAKOIN010000016.1:0-9797 GCA_934086955.1 uncultured Bacilli bacterium
CTCCTGTGAATTACAGGTTACAATCCTCTAATTAGAAACTATTTATAAACTGTCCAACTTTTGGGGTTCAGTTCAAAATGGATGTTTTTTTTATGAAAAATTGATATAATAATTAGTATGAAAGATAATATAACAAAGATAACAATTTTAACTATTATGCTTTTAACAATATTAGGTGTTATAGGTTTTTCATATGCTTATTTTAGTACTGATGTTAATGGTGATGGAAAATATATAACTTTAGATACTGCAGAATTAAAATTAAGATATACTGATGATGTTACTATGTCACTTACTAATGCAATCCCAGGAGATAAGATTGAAAGAGTTTTCACAGTTGAAAATATAGGTACTAAAACAGTAAGCTATAATATAGTATGGAAAGACTTAATAAATACAATAAATAATTATGATTTACATTTAGACATGAAATGTAAAAGTTATAAAAACTATGGTAAATCCAATCAAGAAGAATATGGAACATGTGATTCATTTTATAAAGCTGTACCAACTACAGAAACAAGTATTTCAAAAGATATAAGAAGAGATATTGAAATAGAAGTAGGAGTAACACAAGTTTATAATGTAACAATAACATTTTTAAATAGGCCATATGATCAAAGTGAAAATTTAAATAAATCATTTAATGGAAAAATAGATTTAGAAGAATATATTGATCCATCACCAGAACCTATTTATTGTACATATGATGGAGAACTCGTACAGGGAGCAGAATATGTTAACGGGCAGTATACTTATAGGTATATGCAAACCGCAGGTTATAATACATCAAATGAATTAATATGGAATAGTCTAATAAAAGAAGGGTGGGGTGTTATTTTAACTGATAAAGATAGCACTGAACCAGTAACTAGTAAATTATGTACTTACATTAACAATAAACCTGTTATTTCAGCAAGTCATATGTTTAGTAATAGTAAAGCAACAAGTATAGATTTAACTTCATTTAATACTAAAAATATTGTTGATATGGGAACTATGTTCTATAACAGTCAAGCAACAGAAATAAAAGGTTTAGAAACATTTAATACAAAAAATGTTACGACAATGGCTTATATGTTTAATAATAGTCAGGCAACTAAATTAGATTTAAATAATTTTGATACACGAAATGTTATAAACATGAGTTATATGTTTAGAGATAGTAGTGCTACTGTGATTATTGGATTAGATGATTTTGATACAAAGAATTTGGGTTCGATTTACTGTATGTTTTGGGGCAGTAGTGTAGAAATATTAAACTTAAGCAGTTTTAATACAAGCAAAATCGAAAATATGGGGCATGTTTTTCGAAATTCTAATGCTAAAAATATATATGGTTTAGAAAATTTTGATACATCAAATGTAACAAGTATGAATAATATGTTTTCTAATAGTAAAGCTGTAGTACTTGATTTAACTAATTTTGATACTAGCAAAGTAGATAATATGTCAACTACATTTAATGGAACTCAAGCTGAAAATATATATGGTTTAGAAAATTTTGATACAAGTAATGTAACAGATATGCAGTCTATGTTCTCTAATAGTAAAGCATCAATATTAAATGTATATAACTTTAATACTTCAAAAGTTACTAATATGAAAAGTATGTTTTATAACAGTCAAGCTACTGTTATAAATGGTCTAGAAAATTTTGATACATCGAATGTGACAGATATGTCTAATATGTTTCATAATGTTAATACAATGTATTTAAATCTATCTAATTTTGATACAAGAAATGTAATAGATATGAATAATATGTTTTCTAATGGAAAATTAAATAAACTTGACATAAGTAATTTTAATACAAGTAAAGTTATTAATATGAAAAGTATGTTCTATAGTAGCAAAATTGAAAAATTAGATTTAAGTAGTTTTGATTTGTCTAACATTGAAACTATGAATCTCATGTTTTGGGGTAGTGCTGCTACTACTGGTTATGCTAAAGATGAAGAAACCGCTTCTAAGTTTAATGATAGTAGTATTACTAATATACCAAGTACTTTAAAATTTGTAGTAAAGTAATATTTAATTTATTATTAAAATATGCTATAGTTAGTTTAGAGGTGTTATATGAATAGTTATGTAATTTTAGTTGTTATTGTTGCTATATTGTTAGTGTTAGGTATTATATATTTGGTTATTAAAAATAGTTTAACTGATAAAAACGAAACTATTAAGACTAAAGAAGTAGAAAAGTTATCTCCTCATAATTCTCTTGATGTATATAGACTTAATAATTTAAATGATAATACATTTGGTACTGTTAGAAAAGAAAAACCAATTGTACCTCCTGATTTTGATAAGAGTAAGCCAATTGGTTATAAGAATAAGAGTTATGGTGAACAAAGAAATTTAACTGATGTATTTAAAAAGTAGGAATTTGATTTCCTACTTTTCTATTGGATTAATAAGTGATAATGATACTTTTTCTTTTTCTTTATTTATATCTATAACATAACAAGTAACTATATCTCCAACACTTAATACTTCGTTTGGATGTTTAATGTATTTATTAGTTATTTTTGAAATATGAACAAGTCCATCGTTATGAAGACCTATATCTATGAATGCTCCGAAGTCTACTACATTTCTTACTGTTCCTTCTAGTTTCATTCCAGGAGTTAGATTATCTATTGTAAGTATATCGCTTTTTAATATTGGCATTTGATAATCATCTCTGTAATCTCTATTTGGTCTTTTTAATGAATCTATTATGTCATTAAGTGTATATAGGTCAATATCAAGCATTTTAGATACTTCTTGTTCATTTATATTATCTAGTTTTTTTATTAGTTTTTCAGTACCTAAATCGTCTGTATTTAGTTCTAAATAATTTAATAGTTTTATTGCTTTATCATAACTTTCTGTATGTATATTTGTTTTATCAAGTGGGTTAGTACCATCAACTATTCTCATAAATCCGATTGATTGTTCATAAGCTTTATCACTTAATAATTTTTTCTTTTTAATTTCTTCTCTTGATTTTATTTTTCCATTTGTTTCTCTATATTTAATGATTTTATCTATTGCTGTTTTTGTAAGACCACTTATATATTTAAGTATAGAAGGGGAAGCTGTATTTACATCAACACCTACATTGTTAACACATTTTTCAACTGTGAAGTCTAAACTTTCTGATAGTTTCTTTTGTGATACATCATGCTGATATTGTCCAACACCAATAGATTTAGGATCTATTTTAACTAATTCATTTAGTGGGTCTTGAAGTCTTCTTGCGATTGAAACAGCACTTCTTTTTTCGACTGTTAAATCAGGAAATTCATCAATAGCAAGTTTACTTGCTGAATAAACACTAGCTCCTGCTTCTGATACTATTGCATATTTACAATTATTAATTTCTTTTAATGTTTCACTTACTAATTTTTCACTTTCTCTTGAAGCTGTTCCATTTCCAATTGCTATAATATCTATTTTATATTTATTAATTAAGTCTTTTATTGTTTCTTTTGCTTCATTCCATTTATTATGTGGTTCATGTGGATATATAACAGATATATTAAGTACTTTTGAAGTTTCATCTACTACTGCTAATTTACATCCTGTTCTAAATGCTGGATCAAATCCTAAAACTCTTTTATTTTTCATTGGAGCAATTAGTAATAAATTTTCTAAATTACCTTTGAATACTTCAATTGAAGCATCTTCACTTTGATTTGTTAATTCACTTCTAATTTCTCTTTCCATTGATGGAAATATAAGTCTTTTATAACTATCTTTTATAGCATCAATAACTATTGGTTTAACAGGTGAATCTTTTTTAATTATTTTAGATTCTAAATAAGATAATATTTCTTCATTATTTACTTCTATATTTACTGACAATATTTTTTCATTTTCACCTCTGTTTATTGCTAAAACTCTATGAGGTTTTATATGTTTAACTGCTTCACTAAATTCATAATACATTTCATATGTTTTATTTGTATCTAAATCTTTCTTTTTTAGTTTTGAAGTAATAATACCATTTTTAAAGAAATAGCTTCTTATCCATTTTCTATAATATGCATTATCGCTTATCCATTCAGCTATTATGTATTTAGCACCTGTAATAGCATCTTCAACAGTTTTAACATTATCATTTAAGAATTTCTTTACTGATTCATCATTAAATGTAGTAGGGAAACTCATTATAATTTTAGCTAGTGGTTCAAGGCCATTTTTAATAGCTTCTGTTGCTTTTGTCTTTTTCTTTTCTTTATAAGGTGCATAAATATCTTCAACTTCAACTAATTTTTTAGCATTCATAATATTATTTTTTATTTCATCAGTTAAAAGACCTTTCTCATCTATAAGTCTAATTACATCTTCTTTTCTTTTTAATAAATTAACTTGATATTCATATACTTCACTTATTTTTCTAATTTGTTCTTCATCTAAAGCACCTGTTGCTTCTTTTCTATATCTTGCGATAAAAGGAATAGTATTTCCTTCTTCTAATAATTTTAAAACAGTTTTAGCTTGTTCTGCTTTAATATTTAGTTCATCTTTAATATCATTAATTATATCTTCATTCATATTTTTACTCCTTTAATGTACTTATTTATTTTAACATAATTTTATTGTTTTAGTTTATTTATATTACGGTTTCTTTACATTGACTTTAACTCTTATTTTATAGTAAAATATTCTATAGAATAGGTGGTCTTATGAAAGAGTATTTTAGAAAAATATTTATTATTCTTTTTACTTTCTTTTTTACTTTTTCTGTTTATTCATTAACTATTGATAATCCTGAATATGATTTATATAAAAAATTAGAAGATAAAAGTAATGTTAATGTTGTACCACTTGAAAAATTACTTGTATATGAAAATGTATCTAGAAATCAATTTAATAGAAGTTTAGGAATTAGAGGTTTTAGTAGTAATCTTTCTTCTTTTGATTTAAGAAATGATTCTGGTAAAAGAAATGTTCCTTCTATGGATAATCAAGGAAATCTTAGTTTATGTTGGGCTTTTTCTACTAATAATGTTATTGAATCTCATTTACTTAAAAAAGGGAATTCTGAATATAATCTTAGTGAAAATCAAATGGATTATGTCTCTAGATATTTAGGGGATACTGGTAGTTTTGGAGAAGCAAATACTACTATTAATGCTCTTAAATATTGGTATTATGGATATAGTCCTGTTACTGAGAGTTATTTTGGAGATTATTTTACTACTTATAAAAATAGAACATTAAGAGAATATTTATATAGTGATAATACTTTTGCAGATATAAAAGAAGCTTCTTGGATACCAGGTTTTGATGTAAGAAATGCTTTTAGTAATTATGATGTTAATACTGTAGTAAGTCAGTTATCTACATATAATAAGACTATAAAAAATCATTTAGTTAATTATGGAGCTATTGCTACTGGAGTATATATGGATTTTTATAATAAAGAAACTAATCTTTTATATAATGATAGTAGTAAAAATTATAGAGATTATGTTTCTAGTAGTCATGCTGTTACTATAATAGGTTGGGATGATAATTATGGAACTATTAATTATAATGGATATTCTTTAAAAGGTTCTTGGCTTGCTATGAATTCTTGGGGAGATAATACTGATTATTTTTATATTTCATATTATGATCCAGATGTTTATAAATATTTAGTTGGTGTTAATGATGCTGAGTTAAAAAATTGGACTAATATATATAGTAATTATATTTATAAATATGTTGATAATACAATAGATAGATATACTTTTTATAAAGGAAATATGAGTGAAACTGTTCTTGGAGTTAAGGTGTTATATATGGGAAATAATACTCCTAGTATAACAGTTAAAATGGGAGATGGTATAACTACTAAAACATCAGCTAGAACAGAGAAGCTTCATTATGGTGTTAATTATTTTGATGTAGAAGATTTTAGTACATCTAGAGATATTATATATGTATCTATAGATAATCCTGATAGAGCTAGTTATTCAGTAAGTTTCTTTACTAATAATAGTTCAAAAGAAGAAAAATATTATGTTAAAACTAGAGATACATTTGAAAATACAGTTGGTAATAATATGAAATATCATGTTGTTAGTAAGAATATAGTTTCTGGTACTAATTATGAAGTAAAAGTTGTTGATAGTTATAATAATGATATTACAAATAAATTTACTGTTGTTAAAAATAAAGATCTTATAAATAATTATTCTAATTTTAATTTAATATTAAAAGAAGTTTTAAGTAATACGAATTTTACAGTTAGTGTTTATTCTAATGGATATATTGATAAAGAGGAAGAAGAAAACACTTTAAGTGGTATGGGTACTTCTAGTAATCCTTATTTGATAACTAAAGCAGAGGATTTAAAGTATTTAAATAATTCTGATGATTATTTTATGCTTATGAATGATATTGATTTAGAATATTCTACTACTAATGTTAGTGGTGTATTTTATAATAATACTAAAGGTTTTGTTCCGCTTAATTTTAGTGGTAATTTTAATGGTAATAATCATAAAATAAGTAATTTAAATTCTTTTGTAGGAGGTTTATTTGGTAATTTAAAGAATGCTAGTGTAAGTAATTTAAAACTTGACAATTTTAATATAAATAATATGAATGATGAACTTAATTATAATGGTATATTTGCTTCTTATATAATTGGTTCTGATGTAAATAATATAGAAATAAGTAATTCTGTTATTAAAAGTGATAAAACAACAGGAGCACTTGCTGGTAGTGTTCAAATGGATGCTAATATAAATAATGTACTTGTGAATGCTACTATTGATTGTGGTGATTTAACTGGTGGTTTGATTGGTCTTTTATGGGCAGATGATAATAGTGAAATTAATATAACTAATACTTTTTTAAATGAAACAACTATTAATGGAAAATATGAACTTTATATAGGATCTCTTATTGGATATGTTGTTATTAATGTTAGTACTAATGCTAATATTAATATTTCTAATAATAAAACTAATACTAATGCTACACAAATGATAGGTATAATATCAAATACTAATAATATAAGTTATACTTTTAGTAATAATGAAATTGTAACTGATATATTTAATGAGAATGTTTTCTACTTATTTGATAAGAATATATGGACTTTTTCTCCTACTAATTCACTTTATTTAATAAGTTTTCCTAAAGCAGAAAAAGTTATACCTGAACTGAAAATAGAAGTTAATAAATATAGTTTAATAGGTGATGTTATTAATATTACAGGTGATAAAAATAAAATAAGTGATATAATTAGTAATGTTATTGTTGATTCAGAAATTAGTTATGAATTTTATGATAAAAATAATAAGATTTTAAAAAGTAATGATATAATTGGTACTGGTGGTTACATTAAGATTAATAATAATGTTTCTACTAAGAATTATTATTTTGTTATTTATGGTGATATTAACGGAGATGGAAGAGTTAATATCATTGATACTATGATGTGTGCTAATTATATCTTAGATACTAAATATGATAGTTCTAATTTACAACATAGAGCTAGTAATGTTGATAATAATAAAAGAATAGATATAGTTGATGTTATTAAAATATCTAACTTTATATTAAATCCAGAATTAGGATTTTAGGAGGAAAAGGGAATGAAAAAAATATTATTGTGCTTACTAAGTATAATATGTTTTATTAGTGTGAATACTAGTGTAAAAGCATTAAGTGCAACTATTGATGTTAGTTGTCCTAGTACTGCTACTTCACTTGAAGAAATTACCTGTACTGTTTATATTAATGCTAAAGATTTTAAATTAAAAGGTATTCAATTATTTTATACAGTGAACAATGGAAAATTTATTGAATTTAAAAATAATAGTAGTTCTGTTAAAAGTTATACTATTAGTAATAAAGGAGCTATTCTTGAAGCAATAAGTCCTAGTATTGGTAAAGTAGAAGTAGGAACTATTAAAATAGAGATGCCTACTAATGATAAAATGAGTCTTAAGCTTTATGATATTATTGTAACTGATGATGGTGATAACAGTAATATTAAGTCTCTTGATATTGCTGATAAAAGTGTTAGTGTAAGAGTTAAATCTAATATTAATACATTAAAAAGTTTAAAAGTAAAAGAAGGAAACTATATTACTGATTTTGATAGTGATAAAACAAGTTATAGTTTTGATTATGATAAAGATAAAATAACTATTGAAGGTTCTCTTACTGATTCAAGTTCTAAAGTAACTGGATTTAAAACATATAATTTAAATTATGGTATAAATAATATTAATATAGTTGTAACTAGTGAAAGTGGAAATATAAGAACATATAAAATAAGTGTTAATAGACTTGATGTAAGAGATAAGACAAATACACTTGATAGTTTAGTTGTTAGTGATTATAAATTAAGTCCAGAGTTTAATAAAAATACTAAATCATATAAGGTGACTGTTCCGACTACTACTGATAAAATAAATATAAGTTCAACTTTAAGTAGTAGTAAATCTTCTTATGTAAGTGGATTTGGAAATAGAACTGTTAATTTAAAGTATGGTAAAAATACAATATTAATAAAAGTTAAGAGTGAAAGTGAGAGTATAAAGACTTATGAAATAATTGTTACTAGAGAAGATAATAGAAGCAGTAATAATTATTTAAAGAATTTAAATATAAGTAGTGGTGAATTTAAATTCGATAAAAAAGTTAATGAATATGCTGTTACTGTTAAAAATGAAGTTGAAAATATTAATGTAACTGGTGAAGTAGAGGATAGTAAGTCTAAAGTAACTGGACTTGGTAATTATAAATTAAAAGAAGGTATTAATAATATAACTATTAAAGTTACTGCTGAAACTGGTAGTGTAAGAACATATACTCTTAAGGTAACTAGAATAGTAAAAAATAATACTGTTATTCCAAATAATAATTTAAAATCACTTACAATAAATAATTATCAAATAAATTTTGATAAGAATGTTGTTTTATACAATATAACAATTGAGGATGAAAAATCTCTTGAATTTAATTATGAAACTGAAAGTGCAGATTCATCAGTTGTAATAAATGGTAATGAAAGCTTAAAAAATGGTAGTGTAATTACAGTTAAAGTTACTGCGATTGATGGTAGTACTAAAGAGTATAAATTTAATATATCTAAAAATGAAGAAATAAAAAAAGATGAACCAATTGTTCCTCATGAAAAAGTACAAATATCAAAAACTAGAATAATTAAATTAGTTGTTGCTTGTATATCAATTGTTATTATAATTATATCTGTTATAATATTAGGTATAATTAATGTTCTAAAGAAGAAGGCGAGCTTATGGAAATAAAGAAAATAGTTTTATCAGTATTATTTATATCATTATTATCTGGTTGTAATTTACTTGATACTGAAGTTAATTGTAATAAAACCGCTAATACTGAAAATTATAATTATAATATTGATATGAGATTAATATTTGATAATAAAAATGAACTTAAGAGAGTAGTTTCTAATATAAGATATCAATTAACTGATAAAGGTATGGAAAGTATTGATCTTATGGAAGAAACATTAAAAGAAAAGAAGAGTACTTATGATAAAGGTGTTTATGTTAAAGTAGATTATACTATTAATAATGGTAAGATTGAGTTAACAGAAGATATAAATGCTAGAAATATTAAAGATTTAACAACATATTATGATTTATCTACAAGTTATATAGGTGACAAAACTAATAAAGGTGATGTAAAAGGTAAACTTCGTGATAATAATTTTACTTGTAAATAAAAAGAACTTTTTAAAATGAACTAGTCAACAAAAAGTAGACAATTAAATAGAATTTATTTGAACCCTAGTTGAGTTCTATACTCAACTGGGG
>CAKOIN010000017.1:0-4297 GCA_934086955.1 uncultured Bacilli bacterium
TGCTCTGCTTTTTTACTATAACCACTATCATCTATTGGATTAGCACAATTATTATTATATAAGTTATTCTTTGCTTCTTCTAATTGATTGAAAGCAGTTTTATAGTCACTAGTATCAATAGCTTTAATAATTGCTAAGGAAAGATTAACTCTTATTAAACATACTTTTTCTTTAGCTGGTCTTTTACTTAAAGCTTGTTCATATTTTTCTTTGGCTTTTTCATATTCCTCAAGGTTATATAAAATATTTCCTTCATTATAATAAGCAATATAAGGTTGATTAAAATTAAATATATATAAACTTTTTATCAATTTAGAATCATATACTTGTTTTTTATAGTCTTCTTTAATTATATTATTTATCATAAGGGAAGATATTAATCTTATAAGTATAAGAGCATTTATTATAAAGAATATTTTTATCATCTTTTTCATAAATACTCACCCCTTACTCTCCTTAATTCAAAAAACAATAAAATAAATAAAGGTATAATAAAATAATAATATGTTTCCTTATAACTATGTTTTTGATTAATTTGAAATTTAGTTTTAGTTTTAGTCTGTATTTCTTTGAGCTTACTATCAATCATACTTTGCTTACTCATATTAATATAACTGATACCTATATCTTTTGCTATTTGTTTAAGATTATTCTCATCAATTTTTGATAATGCCTTGCTAGATTTATAATTAGTGTAATCCATAATATACTCGTCTTGTTTTAAATATTTACTATTAGATTTCATATATCCGCCTTTTTTTGTACCGTACCCCATTACAGCTCCATTATCGATATATTTTGAGACCCCCTTATAACTATTTAATGTTGATGAATCAGTTATTTCACCATCACTAATAAAAAACAAGATTTTTTCTCTTTTTTCATTATTGTTTTGATAATTTTCTAATAAGGAAGTTATAGTTTCAATAGGAGTATTAAGAGATGAACCCTTAGCATATAACTCATTAATTGAACTCATCATATCAATTGCTTCTTTAGTCATGTCAGTGTCAGTAGTTAATGGGGTTACTATTCTACTGCTATTATTAAAAGTAATTAACGAAAACTTAGCACCATATAATTTATCAATGATATAATTGCAATCTTTTTTTACAACGTCTAATCTAGTAGTATTATTAGCATAGTCAAGAGCGTTCATACTTATTGTATTATCAATAACAAATAAGACATCAAGGTTACTGCTTAAAGTATCAGATTTATTAGTTGGAATCATTATTCTAAGATTAATAACAAATAATAATATAATGATTAAATAATGAGTAATATTTTTTCTTTTATTCTTCATTTCCAAAATAATTAATAAAAAGCAAATAATACCCATAATCCATAAAGGTATAATTGGTGAAATACTCATTACAACACCTTCTTTTCTATTATTAAAATGCCCAAAACAGAAAAAAGTAAAATTACAAATGGAATTTGAGGAATATCAACCTTCTTCACTTCTGTTTTATTATTTAATAGTGATTTTGATGTACTTTCTATGTCACTTACAATACTATGAACATTATTATAAGAGTGTTCATAAAACTTACCACCAGTTTTTAAAACAGCATTTTTAAATTCTGACTTATCATTACTTTTCATCAATTTGGTACCTATGCCGAAAGTTATGACATTATTATTCTTACTTATTTGGGAAGCCTCATCCAATGTAACTAAAGGTTTGCCTGCTAAATCATTATCTGTTGAAAGAATAATGATTTTTGTTCTATTTTTATCTTTTTTAGAAAAGTTATAAACACATGAAGCATAACCATCTCCAATAAGAGAACTTCCTCTTTCCTTATTTCCTTCTAAAGTACCACTGTATAAGTAATTTCTAAGATATAAATAATCTTTTGATGAATAATTTGATGATGAATCAAGTGACTTCTTTATTTGATTTAACGTATCTATAACATAATTATAGTCATCTGTCAAAGGTACTAAGGTAACTGATGAAGTATTAAATATGGATATTCCGAATCGTTCTCCTTGAAGTTCTTTAACAGTATTTTTTAAAGTTTCAACCAATTCTAGATTCAATTCATCTACTGATGATGATACATCCATGCATAAATATATATCTCTATTTCGTTGATTTGTCTTAACTGTTTGTACTTTTGTTAAACGAGATAATAATATACTAGAGGTAATAAAAGAAATAAAAAATAGACTTAATGTAATTTTCTTGATAGTATTATATTTTTTCATTTTTTCCTTATAATAATTGGAATCTTTTATATAATGTGTATTAGCTATTTTAGAACCAGACACATATTTAGCATTTTTTTTATTTGAAAAGAAGAATAAGCATATACTTATTATAATAAGAAAAAACAAAATATAAGGATATTTTAATTCCATTTTTCTACTACCCCCCTTGCTTTTTCTATTGAATAAATAAAATTACCATTAGAAATATTTGCAAATTCAGGATTATAATATTCACTAATTAATTCATATAAAATAGGCATGTTCAATTTTCTTATATCATCTAATGTATAATTTTGTACCTTTATATGTGTGGTTTCAAAAACAAAATTTCTTATTACTTTACTTAAATTTTGATAAGCTACTCTTAAAGAGAAATTATTATTAATAAATTCTTTTTTTAATTGATCAATCTCTTTTAAATATTTTTCTTTAATTAAAGCAATATTTTCAGGACTAGGAATAACTATATCCTCTTTTATTGTTTTTTTCTTTAGCGATTTATTAATAAGGAATAGCACTATCAAAAGAAGAAAAATTATAATTATAGGCAAAAATGAATAAGAAAACATAGAATTTAATTTAGTTGATACCGGCATTTTTATGTTCCTCCAATAATTTTATAATATTAAAATTTATATTTTCTATCGAATCTATAGATATAAAACTAATATTTTTCTTTTTTAGTTTTAATTTATTCTTTTTTAATAAAGATGTTCTTATTTCTCTTTCCATTTCATGAAGTTTTGGATCATTTAGAAATGACTTAGAAATATATCTATCATCATCTATATCATAGACTTCATCACCAATCATATAATTATCATCAATATTAATGACTAAGACATCAGATTTCTGATTAAGTTTTTTTAAAGTATCAGTTCTTATATTATTAACCCCATCAATATCAGTTATTATAAAGGTGATCATTTTCTTATGAATGTTTTTATATACAAACTCTAAAATACTATTAATATCGTTTCCTTCAGAAGAATAATTTTTATCGTAATTACATAAATACTCTTCTAAATTATATAAATTTGATTTAAAAGGTTGATATTCTATTTTTGATAAATTATTATGAATCATGCCTACATAATCACTATTTTTAATAGCCAAATAACCAATAGTACCAGCTGTAAATAAAGCAACATCTTTTTTCTTCTGATGCTTACTAGTATCAGCTTTCATTTTTAAGCCTGTATCCATAACTAATAGAATATTATGCTTTTTTTCAGCAATAAATTGTTTTACATATAAAGTTCCACTTCTAGCGGAAGCTTTCCAATCTATATCTTTAATATCGTCATTCATTACATATTCTCGTAGATTTTCAAAATTCATACTTTTTCCTCTATATATAGATTTATAAGTACCATCAAGTAAATTTGTACTTTTTTTACTAGAGTAGATAGATATATTTGCTTTTATTTTATTTACATAATTTAGTTTCATGGTGTAGGAACCGCCTCAAAAATAGCATCTATTATGTTTTCAACAGTAATATTATCAGCTAAAGCAGCAAAGTTTAATGATATTCTATGTCTTAAAACACTATAACGTAACCATTTTATATCTTCAGGAATTACATGAGTTCTACCATTTATTAAAGCTAGTGCCTTAGATGCCTTTAAAAAAGCAATAGCTCCTCTAGTACTAGATCCTAAATCAATATATTCAACTAAATTATTATTTATATATTTTTGAGGATTTCTTGTAGCATAAATAATTTCAGCAATATATTTTTTAATAGATTCGTCAATATAAACTTTATTAGTTAATTCTTGTAAAAATTCTAAATCTTCTAGTTTTAAAATTGCATTAAATTCATTAAAAACATTATTTTCAATACGACTCATAATTTCTACTTCTTCATCAATAGTTGGATAATTTACCTTTTCTTTAATTAAAAATCTATCAAGTTGTGCTTCTGCTAATAAATATGTTCCTTCTTGTTCTATTGGGTTTTGTGTAGCAATTACAGTGAATATTTTTGGCATTTTATATATTTTACCATCTATCGTAATTTGTTTTTCTTGCATTGCTTCAAGTGTAGCACTTTGAGTTTTAGCATTAGATC
>CAKOIN010000018.1:0-3859 GCA_934086955.1 uncultured Bacilli bacterium
GGTAAGGAAGAGATAGGATTTACTAATTATGAAGTAGCTAGTAAAGTAGTAGAATTAAGTGATACTATTGATAGATATTGTCATTCTAACGAAGATAATTATATGATGGAACTACTTGCTATGATAACTAAATATTCTCTAGATAATGGATATATAACTTACGATGACTTGTATCATTATACTGAAGAATACTTATTTGGATTACTATATAGTATAAAAGAAAGAATGCTAGAAGAATATTTATTAGAATTTACTACCAAGAAAAAAGAAGATATTCCCATAACTGAATTACCTAATTTAAAAGCAAGAGTATTAAAGCCATTAGTTAATTCTAGGAGAATGTAAAAAGTAATAAAAAAAATCAAATTGTAAACAACTATTTACTTTTTTGCTATTTTTTGCTATTGTAAATATATAGATAAAATTGGAGGTGAAATAATGGCGACTGTTAGCGTAGACACAAGCCTATTAAATTCAGGGGGGGTTAGTATAGAAACATTCAAAGAAGGTAATAAAACTCATTATAATAATGTGATAAATCAAACAATAAGTTCATGTCCTTCATTCGAAAGCTTTAAAAGCGCATTAGAAAAAAATTTTAGCACTTATAGTAATCATTGTGAAAAAGCATCTTCTAGAATAATAGAATGTGCAGAACAGCTAGAAAATGTTGATAGTCAAATATCAGGAGAGGCTACAACAGCTTCTGAAATGAGTGCAAACGGCACAGAAGACGCATTAATAGCACTACAATCTAGCTTCTCAATATCAGATACAATAGATTATACATTTGACCCGAGTAACGTAGGCATTAGTGCCCAGGAATTATATTCTAAAGCACAAATAATTAAGAATGCTAATATTCCAACAGGTACAAAGATAGTTCAGATGGCAAAATTACTTCATGAATACACATTTGGTTGGAAATGGTCTAGTGAAAATCTTGTGTATAATAAGGGATTTGAAGGAACATTGGAAATACCATCTAAATTAACATGTTGTGCAACAGGTGTTTCAGATGTTTTATGGCTTTCTGGATTTGTTGATACAATTGCAAACCAAAATGGCGAGTTTAACCCAAATTTCCAAGAAAATGTTATGGTAACGGCTGAAAAAAAAGGATGGCAAAAAATAACTGCCACTGATTTTGATCAACTACAACCAGGAGATATTATGTTTACATCATTTAACGGTTCTATATATGGACATGTTGAAATATATGCAGGAAATGGCTATGCATATTCGTGGGGCAGTACTGCTGATATGGCTCGTGAGGGTCCTAAATTAGTATCTGTTGATAAATATCGAGCTGAAAATGCATGTGCCTATAGAGTCATACCAACAGAAACAGTTTAGAATTTAGTTCTAAATTGTTTTTTATTTAACAAATTACTAGAATATGCAGTAAAAATAATATAATTGTTGATATAACCAATTTGCTACTTTTTCATAAATTATTATGAGGAGTGATAAAATGAATAATACTAATAAACTAACTGGAGTGGTTATTGATGCTGGACATGGAGGTTCTGACAGCGGTGCTGTTGGAGAAAATACTTATGAAAAAGATTATAATTTACTAATATCACAGTATATGTATAATAGACTTAAAGAATTAGGCATACCCGTTTATATTACTAGAGATAGTGATGAGACAATAACGCCTGCTAATAGAACTAAGGAAATACTGGAAGCATTTGGTAATGATCCTAATGTGGTGGTTATATCTAATCACTTAAATGCTGGGGGTGAAAAGTTCAGTTACCACTACAAAGAAATGATTGGGTATTAAGATATTAAAATTACAAAAATGTAAAAATCACCGTTGTTGTTTAAAAAAGTAAACAAAAAAGGTTGCAGAAATAACCCTTAGGGGTTGACAAAAAGCTTTGACTATGTAATAATATAGTTGTAATCGTTTATTTTAAAATGTTAGGGAGGTGTATAGAAATGAACGAAAACGAGCCTATTTTTAAAACGGTTTTATATGTAGATGATAAGGTCGTGGCAACTAGTAATAATTTAACATTATGGCAAAGTGTATTAAGTAGTATTAAGTGCAATGACTCTCAACCTTTGAATGCTATAAATAAAAGCGAAAATAAAGATAATGAGAGCAAGGTTATTTTATCTCCGGTTGAAAAATTTGCGAAAGAAATTGATATAGAAGTGGATTTAATTAAAGATGCTCTTAATCCGACAATGGAAACACCATTTATTCACTTAGATATGAAAACTTGGGAGAATTATAAAAGACAGTTTGCAAATAAAAGAGCACTGCCTGATGTAGTAATAGTAGGGACAATTTTAGCTTTATGGAAAAAAAGTGCCAATTTAGGAGATGTAATGCAAAAAGATGTCATTACTGTATTAAAACAATTAAATATTTCTTCAAATAATGCTGCAAGATCCTATAAAAATTGCGAGTGGTTAAAATATGAAAGTAACAAAATCATTTTAATGGCTTCTAAATTTTCTTTAGCCCAAAATATGCTTATAGAATATTGCAAATCTGTTTAATATGAATACATCTAATATAAAGAACACTTTTGATAATGAAATTCCGCTTGATTTATCAAACGGATTATTTGATTCTTATTGTAAAGGCTTAAAGGAATATTCTAAAGGAAATTGGCAGTATTTTATTAATGAAATGGGACAATTTAATGAAACTGTTTACAGAATTATTGAATATATGATAACGGGTAGTTATACGCCATTAAAAAATAAATTAAATAATTTCAATGAAGCAATTTTAATAAAATGGGAAAATGTTCAAAATGTAGAAGAAAATATTAGAGTAATAATCCCTAGGCTATTATATTCTATGTATTGTATTAGAAATAAAAGAGGAGCAATTCATAAAAACGATATTATTCCTAATAAAATGGATGCCAATTTATTATTATCAAGTGCAAAATGGATTTTGGCAGAATTATATAGGATTTTCTCAAAAGAAGATATGACCGAATGTCAAAAAAATATAGATTCAATAATTAATAAAGAGATTGATTTGCTTTGGCGTGTTGAAGATAAATTTAGGATATTAGATAATAATATGAAATGTTGTGATAAAATTCTTATTATTCTTTATATTAATGATACTATGGGGGTTGATGAACTTATAAAAAATGTAGAATATTCTAATAAAACTACATTTAAGAAGTTATTAAAACAGATGCATAATGAAAAATATATAGAATATGATAATGAGAAATGTACAATTTCTCCCAAAGGGATGTTGAAAGCTGAAGAAATTATTTTAAAATGTAATACTATATTCTAAATTATAAGTATTATATAAAAAAGGAAAGATTGATTTCTTTCTTTTTTTTATGATTTTTGAATATAAAAATCACATTAGATAAAAACTAGAAAGAATGGTGCATATGGTTGAATATAAGGTTGGAAGTTTATTTGCTGGTGTTGGTGGAATATGCTTGGGTTTTAAAAATGCCAAGACAAAAAAATCTAAATATAAATTGCTTTGGGCAAATGAAATAGATGAATATGCATGTGAAACATATAGAACTAATTTTTCACATCAATTACTAGAAGGTGATATAAAATTAGTGCTTCATCCAGAAAAAGTAACAGATAAAACAGAACAAAAATATTATCAAAAATTACATGATAAAATATTAAGTGAACCTATAGATATTTTGAACGGTGGTTTTCCTTGTCAAGCATTCAGTATTGCTGGAGAACGTAAAGGGTTTGAAGATGATAGAGGAAATTTATTTTTAAATATTATAGATTTAATTGAACAACTGGGAGAAAAATTTTATAAACCTCGTGTATTATTTCTTGAAAATGTGAAAAATTTGCAGGCTCATGATAATAAAAAAACTTATGTACA
>CAKOIN010000019.1:0-3782 GCA_934086955.1 uncultured Bacilli bacterium
ATAGTTGGTGATGATAAAAGATTGGATATTGATGTTCCTAAATCACTAGGTTTTAAGACAATATATGTTAACGAAAACGGTGATATAAAAAGAGTTGAGGAGTTATCTCCAAGATTAATAAAAAAGTTGTAGATATCTACGACACTCGCACCACTAAGTATATGAAGTTCTTGAAGCAAGAACTTTTTTTTATTATAATTTTTTGTTTTTCTTTTTACTTTAATTAATACTATTTTTATGTTATTCTTATTTTATATAAGGAGTAAATATGAAAACAATTTATTTAATAAGACATTCTGGCCCTTTTGTTGATATTGATAATTATAATGATTATCCTAATATATCTTGGGATAATTATAATAGAAATATGATATTAAATACTGAAGGTGAGAATAAAGCAAAAGAATTATCAAATAATATTGAATTTGTAAACATAGATGAAATTTATTCTGCTGATTCTGCTAGAGCTATAGGTACTGCTAAGTACATTGCTGAAAAAAATAATCTAAGTATTAAATTAAATGAAAAAATTAATGAAAGAAATTTGGGAATCAAAACAATATCAGATCTACCAGATAATTTTAATAAAAAGTCATTTGATGAAAAAGATTATAAAATATTTAATGGTGAATCTTTAAATGAAGTTGATGAAAGAATGAATAACTTTATTAATGATATAATTCATAATAGTTATAATAAAACAGTAATAGTTACTCACGGTATTATTCTTCTCTCTTTTTTATCAAATTTATGTGATTTTTCTTATGATGGTAAAGTATTCTTTATTAAATACAAAAATAATATTTTAGTCAATGGTAATCCAAAGAACCCAGATGTTTTTAAACTTACAATCGATAATGATAAAATTATTAATATAGAAAATATATAAATTAAAAAAAGCCAATGATGGCTTTTTATTTTGTAACTAAATTTTTAGATTGTTTTAAGAAATATATTCCATTTTCTTCTAATTCTTTTATTGTAGTTATTTTATTATTTAAAGTAGTTTTCAATGGATATTCTTTACCATTTATAAGTAAGTACATGCTTCCACTTTTCATACAAGTAAAGTAATATTTATATTGAGCATCCTCATAAAAATAATCTATTGCTGAAGCACACATACTTCCTTGTGATTTATCTATTAATTTAATATTTTTACTACCTGTATCTATTTTTTTATCGTTAATTTTATCATTAAATTTTGTTATTTTTTTCTTATAATAGTCTAATCCTAAACCTTGTAAACTTGATAATGTAATTATATTTTTATTTAATGCTGTCTTTATTGTGTAATATTTATTATTATATTTAATACTATAATCTCCATTATTTGGTGTGTAATAATAGTATTCATAATTATTATCTTGATATATTGTTACCATTGTTTGAGAACTATTATTATTTTTTATAAAAACTAACTCAGGTAAATTTGTTATTGTTTCATTATTATCAGCTGGTGTGTCTATTTTTGATTCATCATCTTGTTCTATTTTTACATTTTCCTCTTTTTTAACTTCTGTTGCTTCATTTTTAATTTCTTTAGTAGTTATATTTAATCCAAGTTCTTTTAATTTATCAATAGTTACTACTCCGCTTTGTAATGCTTTACTAATGGAAATTGTTTCATTATTTACATTTAAAAGATAACTATTATTACTACAATCATAATAATATTCTGTTTTATTATATGTATATATCTTTTCAGTTTTAGTACTGCATTTATTATTTTGAGCTACTAATTTAATTGTATTGTTAGTTTTATCTTCTTTTTTACTTTCTTTATAAAATTGAAGTTTTCCTTCTAAATCGTTAATAGTAATAATCTTACTATTTAGTGCTGATTTTAATGGATATTCTTTATCATTAATAGTTATAGTTATATAATTGCTTTTAAAACAACTGAAATAATATCTATAGTCTTCATCTTCATAAAAGTAATCTATTCCATCAACACATACATCTTTGTTATTTTGTGTTATTGATATTGATTTTTCAGTTTTAGGACAATCAAATTTGCTTGTAAGTGATTCTATATATATTTCACCATTACAATTATAGGTTTTATAAAGAATACTGTTACTTACTTTAACATTATTATCATTTTTGGTACTTATAACTATTAGTGGTTCAGTTTTAAATATTACTGTTCTTGTAAGATCAATAAATAATATTCCAATTACTACTCCTATTGTTATTAATAAATATTTTATAATTTTATTACTTTTCATTTCTTTTCACCTATTTATTATTTTATCAAAAAATGTATTATTTTTCTAGTGTAATTAAGTGTAAAGTAAGTATAATTTATTATATATTTATAGTATAATTATATTGGTGATTAAATTGATATATTATTTTATAGGAATTAAAGGAAGCGGAATGAGTGCTCTTGCTCAAATAATGCACGATTTAGGATATAATGTTACAGGTAGTGATAAGCCAGATCATTTTTTTACTGAAGCTGGTCTTATTGAAAAAGGTATTCCTTTTCATGAGTTTAATCCAGATATGATTACTAAGGATATGATTATTGTTCAAGGAAATGCTTTTAATGATGAGCATCCTGAGGTTAAAAAGGCACATGAATTAGGACTTAAGATATTTACTTATCAAGAAATGATAGCTGAAATTACTAACAATACTAAATTAGTTGCAGTATGTGGTTGTCATGGTAAAACTACAACTACTACTATGTTGAAGACGGTTTTAGAACCATTTGGAGTTAATTATCTTATCGGAGATGGAACTGGATTTGCTAAAAAAGATAATGAATATTTTGCTCTTGAAGCTTGTGAATATAAAAGACATTTCTTAGCTTATAATCCTTACTATACTATCGTAACAAACATTGAACTAGATCATACAGATTATTATAAAGATTTAGATGATGTAATGGATGCATTTAATGAATTTGTAAGTAAAACTCGTAAAGCTGTTATAATGTGTGGTGATGATGAAAATAACAGAAAAATTAAAACTGATAAGAAAGTATTGTATTATGGTTTTAATGAGGATAATGATGTTGTAGTAAAAAATATTACTCATGATGAAGAAACTACTAAAGCAGATGTTTATATTAATGGTGAGTTATATGATACATATACATTCCCTTTTGTGGGAGATCATCTTTTATTAAATGTTCTTGGTGTTATTACTGTATGTTATCTTGAAAATTTACCTAAGGATACAGTTAGAAAACAAGTAAGTATAATCGAACATGCTAAAAGAAGATTTATTGAAGAAAAATTTAGAAATAACATAATTATAGATGATTATGCTCATCATCCAACTGAGATTAAAGTTACTATAGAAGCTGCTCGTAAGAAGTATCCTGATAGAGAGATCGTTGCTCTATTTAAAGCTCATACTAGATCAAGAGTTCAATATTTTCATAAAGAGTTTGCTGATGCTTTAAATCTTGCTGATAAAGCATTTGTTCTTGATATTGGAGAAGATAGAAAAGAACTTGGATATGATGGTGTATCTTGTATGGATATAATAAAGGATCTTAAAAATGGTGAATATATATCACTTGAAGAAGTAGATAAATTACTTCCATATAAAGATACTAATGCAGTACTTTTATTTATGAGTAGTAAAGATATATATGTACTTGAAAATAAATATAAAGAAATAGCTAGTAAATAGTTATTTCTTTTTTAATATAAGAATTAATACAATAAAAAAGAAGGACTACTCTCTTTGAACTGATAAAATAAAAGTAGACACAAAAATAGAATGTGATCTACTTTTTAAATTGCTATAATAATTTATATAAG